>JBNMQV010000009.1:0-197322 GCA_050205545.1 Mycolicibacterium celeriflavum | reverse complement strand
TAGCGGCAGGGAAACGCCCGGACCCATCCCGAACCCGGAAGCTAAGCCTGCCAGCGCCAATGATACTGCCCCACACGGGCGGAAAAGTAGGACACCGCCGAACACAAATTAAGCCCTGTGGCCCCCAATTCGATTGGGGGCCACAGGCATTTGTGCATCTAGTGTGTTTGGACGCTTCTCACTCGAAGAGCGTCAGCGCCGGCGACACTCGGCTCTTCTCCATGTCGAGCAGGGTCCGCTTTCTGTCGAGACCGCCGCCGTATCCCGTCAGGCTCCCATTCGCGCCGATCACCCGATGACAGGGCACGATGATCCCGATCGGGTTGTGCCCGTTGGCCAAACCGACGGCCCGAAATGCGCCCGGTGCCCCGATCTGGCGGGCGATCTCGCCGTACGATCGTGTCTGTCCGTATGGAATCGTCAGCAATGCAGCCCAGACTCTCTTCTGGAACGCCGTGCCCACCATGTCGAGGTCGAGATCGAATTCGGTGAGCTCCCCGGCGAAGTAGGACTCGAGCTGTTCGACCGCATCCGGAAACGCACCGTCATCGGCAATCCAGCCCTCCCGGCTCGGCTCATACGTCTGATCGACCATCCGTAGATGCATGAGTCGGCCGTCGCGGCCAGCCAACGTCAAGTGACCGACCGGGCTCTCCATTGTGCGAAATTGTAAGGCAGTCATCACTTCTCCTTCGGCGGCCAGTCATTGACCGCATGGTCGAGCGCGGTCCACAGATGTTGTGTCACGTACGAACGCCACGGTCTCCACCGCACGCTGTGTTCGGCGAGCGGTCGAGCATCGCCGGGCAGACCCAGTTGTTCGGCGGCAAGTCGCACGCCCAGGTCGGTCACCGGAAACGCATCGGGGTCTCCCAGTCCGCGCATGGCGATGATCTCCGCGGTCCACGGACCGATCCCCGGCAGCGCCAACAACTGCGCACGAGCGCCGTCCCAATCGCAACCCGCATCCAGCACCACATCGCCCTCGGCCAGCGCACGAATCAGCGTGGTCAAGGAACGTTGTCTGGATTTCGGGAACGCCAAGTGTGCCGGATCGATCTCGGCGAGATGTTCGATGGTCGGAAACACATGTGTCAGACCGCCGTTCACATCCGTGACCGGTTGGCCATAGGCAGATGCCAGCCTGCCGGCGTGCGTGCGCGCCGCCTTCACCGACACCTGCTGGCCGAGCACCGCTCGCACCGCCAGTTCCTGTTCGTCGACGGTGCGGGGTATGCGCTGCCCCGGAGCCTTGGCGACCAAAGCGCTCAGGTTGGCGTCGGCGCCGAGCGCATCGACGACCGCCTCGGGATCCGCATCGAGATCGAGCAGACGCCGGCAGCGGGCGATGGCGGTGGCGAGATCTCGGAAGTCGTCGAGTACGACGCGGCATTGCACATGGTCGGGTTGCGGTGTCAGGGAGACGATCCCGCTCCCATTGGGCAGGCGCAACGTGCGACGGTACGAGCCGTCTCGCACCTCCTCGACGCCGGGTACCGCGCTGGCCGCGAGGTGGCCGAACAAGCCCTCGTACGCGAACGGGGTGCGGACCGGCAGCCGCAGGGAGAGGGAACCGGCGCCACCGTCGCTCTGGCCGAACCGTGCTCGCGCGCGCTGGCGCAGGGCGGTGGGTGCAACGTCGTACACCGTGCGGACGGTGTCGTTGAACTGCCGGATGCTGGAGAAGCCCGATGCGAACGCGACGTCGCTGAACGGCAAGTCGGTCGTTTCGATGAGCACCCGTGCCGTCTGCGAACGCTGCGCCCGCGCCAACGCGAGTGGGTTGGCCCCGACCTCCGCCTGCAGCAGCCGCTCGAGCTGACGCGTGGTGTATCCGAGCTTGGCGGCCAATCCGGTGACACCCTCGCGATCGACGACGCCGTCGGCGATCAAGCGCATGGCCCGCGCGACGACGTCACCGCGGATGTTCCACTCCGGGGAGCCGGGGGAGGCATCCGGTCGGCACCGCTTGCACGCGCGGAAGCCCGTCTTCTGGGCAGCCGCTGCGGTCGGATAAAACCGCATGTTGCGAGCATGGGGCGGCCGCACCGGGCAGCTCGGCCGACAGTAGATCCCGGTGGTCAGCACCGCGGTCACGAACCAACCGTCGAACCGGGCGTCCTTGGACTGAACGGCCCGGTAGCAGCGGTCGAAATCGTCGTGCATGTCTTTCACAATTACACGCGGCCACCGACAAGACTGGCGGAAAACCGACATCGTCGTCGGCGGGTTCCGAAGGCGTCGGAAGCGCCGTCGGGAAATGGAATTTGCTTGACGTCAAACAGCGCCCCACCGTACGTTGACTCAAATAGTCGAACATTTACTGCGGTGGAGGCCGATGACTGGCGGGCAGCGGGTTGCGATGATCACCGGGGCGGCTCGCGGGCAGGGCAGGGCTCACGCAGTGCGGCTGGCCGCCGACGGCATCGATGTGATCGCGGTCGACATCTGCGCCGACATCGACACCATTCCCTATCCGATGGGCACACGGGAAGAGCTCGAGGAAACCTGCCGTCTGGTGAAGGAGGCCGGGCGCCGCGCCAGCCCCCAGGTCGCCGATGTCCGCGACTTCGGCCAAGTCCAGCAAGCCTTTTCGGCGGGAACCGAGGAACTCGGCGTCAGTTGTGCGGACGTCGTGATCGCCAACGCCGGCGGATGCGCCTACCCCTCGGACGTCGACGAGGCCCGCGCGTTCAAAGACGCGGTCGACATCATGCTTGCCGGGGTGTGGAACACCGTGAAGGCGACCACCCCCGCGCTCATCGAGGCCGGCCGACCCGGTGCGGTGGTGCTGACCAGTTCGACGGCCGCGGTCAAGGGGTTCACCGGTGGCTGGGGCGGACTCGACGGCTACACCGCCGCGAAAGCCGGCATCCTGGGATTGATGCGGGTCTTCGCAAATACGCTTGGGCCGCACAACATCCGCGTCAACGCCATATTGCCCACCGGCGTCGACTCCGGCATGACGCGCAACGAGGCGTTCGCCAACTGGATCGCCACCGTCGCCGAGCGGCCGCTGGCCAACCTCCGCAACCTGCTGCCCGACGTCAACATCCTTCAGCCCGAAGACATCGCCGACACGGTGTCATGGCTGGTCTCCGAGCGCGGGCGCTACATCACCGGCGTGTGCCTTCCGGTCGACGCCGGATTCTGCAACGTGTGACGCGGTCGGTCACTGCCAGTCGACCAGATCGTCCGCCAGGTCGGGCGCGACCTCGAAGATCGCCTGCGACGCAACGGACATGTGCTCCCGCATCAATTCACGCGCGGCGTCGGAGTCGCCGGCCTCGATGGCATCGGCGATGCGGATGTGATCGAAGTGCAGGCGGGTCCGCGTCATGTCGCTGAACAGGTTGGCGCCGCCTTGGGCGGTGCGGCTCGAGAAGATGTGGCTGACCGATTCGGTGAGGAGGTCGAGCGCGGGGTTCGGGCAGATGTCGCGGACGATGACGTGGAAACGGCTTCCGGAGTCGACGTAGTCGTAGCTGGACAGGTTCTGCTCGGTCACCCGGGCCATACCGCGGCGACTCTCCTCGACCATCTGCGCGACGATGCCGGGGTCGGCCGATCCGTCGCGAACTCGCATGGCCGCCCGTTCCGCGGCGAGCGGTTCGAGGTAGATCATCGATTCGTTCACGTCGCGCATGGTGGCGTGGGCCAGCTGCAGGTGCATCGTCATCGTCTCGCCGAAGCGTTGTGGCCCGCGGCGGCCGACGACCGGTCCACCGCCGTTACCGCGGCGGATCTCGACGATGCCCTGAAGCTCCAAAACCCGCAGCGCTTCGCGGATCGAAGCTCGGCCGACGCCGAACTCGCTGGCCATCGCCTGTTCGGTGGGGAGCGGGCTGCCTGGCGACAGCTGGTCCAGGGCGATCCGCCGGACGATGTCCTGGGCGATCCCCAGTGAGAGCTTGCCGCGACGGATCCGGGCTATCATCTCCTGCCGGGCGTCGTCGGCTCGGCAGTCGTCGATCGTCATCCGGGGTACCGCCTCGCGCATTAGACGTTTGAATAGTCGGACATTCAGCGTACTCCGCGCGCTCCGGAAACCTTGTGCTGAACCCAAATATGGGTATATTTGAGCCGTCGCCGTTACGACGGGAATCGAGTCCGCCCGTCGACGCCGGCATCAGGAGGATGCGATGCCGCTGCAGGAACAGCATCAGATCATCTCGGTCGACGACCATCTCGTCGAACACCCCCGGGTGTGGCTGGACCGGCTACCCGCGCGGTGGCATGAGGAGGCACCGCAGATCAAAGAGGTCAACGGCAGCCAGCTGTGGCACTACAACGGTGAACGGTTTCCCACCATCGGGCTCAACGCCGTCGCGGGCAAGCCGCGTGAGGAGTGGGGCGTCGACCCAGTGCGCTACGAGGACATGATCCCCGGATGCTACGACCCCGTGATGCGGGTCAAGGACATGGACGTCGACGGAGTCCACGCCGCGCTGTGCTTCCCGTCGTTCCCCGGATTCGCGGGAAGCACCTTCTTCCGCGGTGAGGACAAGAAACTCGCGCAACTGTGCATGCAGGCATGGAACGACTTCTACATCGACGAATGGTGCGCAACGGCACCGGACCGGTACATCCCGCTGGGGATGGTGCCGTTCTGGGACATCGACGCGGCGGTGGCCGAGGCCGAACGCCTGGTGTCGAAGGGCGCACGCACCATCACCTTCCCCGACACCACATCCGTGTTCGGTCTTCCGTCCTTCCACACCGATCACTGGGATCCGTTGTGGCAGGTGTGCTCCGACGCCGACCTTCCGGTCTCGCTCCACTTCGGCGCCGGCGGCTATGTGCCCGGCTTCTCGTTCTCCGGGGCGCCGTTCGCTCCGAAGACGATGAAGAGCAAGACCGCCCCCTTCGCCGTCGCGATCGCCGTGTTCGCCACGAACTCCTGGTGGACAACGGTCGACCTGCTGTTGTCCGGCAAGCTCCAGCAGTTCCCGAACCTGAAATTCTCACTGGCGGAAGGGGGCATCGGCTGGGTGCCCTACATGCTGGAACGAACCGACTTCACGTGGGAGCGGCACCGCTATTACCAGGACATCGACTTCGATGCCCGGCCCTCGGACCTGTTCCATCAGCACTTCTGGACATGCTTCATCGACGACGATCACGGGGTGGAGAGCCGGCACAAGATCGGCGTCGACCGCATCATGCTGGAAAGTGATTTCCCCCATTCGGATTCCAACTGGCCGAACTGCCGCAAACGAGCAGCCGAGGCTCTGGCCGACGTACCCGACGACGAGGTGGCGTTGATCGCGGAGATGAACGCGCGCGACCTGTTCCACTTCCCGCGTTCGGCCTGAGAGCCGGGGCGGTCAGGTGATGGCGCCGCCGATCTTCAGGTTCATGATGGTTTCGTCGTCGTAGCCGCAGTCCCGCAAGAGGTCGTCGGTGTGCTCCCCGTGGCCGGGTGCGGGACGCAGATCCGTTGAGGCTTCGTCGAACTGAACCGGCGCCGGTACCAAAGGCAGCCGAGCACCGTTGTCGTAGTCGACCATCGTGAAGAAGCCGTTGTCCCAGGCCTGCTGGTCGTCAAGCGTCTCGCGGGGCGACTGCACGACGCTCCACTGGCCTTCCTGGCTGTCCAGCACGGCTTTCCAATGTTTAAGCGGCTTCTCGGCGAAAAGCTGGTCCAGCATCTCGACGCAGCGCTCGATGTTCTTGCGTCGGCACGACGCGGTCGCGAACTCCGGATCGTCGATCCATTCCGGCCGGCCGACGGCGCGGCAGAATCCCGGCCAGTACCGGTCGGCCTCGAGCATGGCGAGGAAGACGAAGCGGTCGTCGGCGGTCCGGTACACGTTGGCGAGCGGATTGCCCGGACGGCGCCGGTCGCCCTTGGCCAGTTGATCGCGTCCGGTGACGTAGGTGCCCGCGATGCTCGATTGCATGGCCCACAACCCCGCCGACAACAGCGAGGCGTCGACGACCGCCCCCTCACCCGTGCGCTCGCGCTGGTACAGCGCGGCGCAGATACCGCCCGCGAGGTTCAGCCCCGCCTGGATGTCGCCGACCGCGGGGCCCGGTAGGTTGATGGGGTAGGCGTAGTCCGCGGGCATGGCCGCGGTCGCCAATCCGGTACGGGCCCAATAGGAGATCCCGTCGAAACCCCCGCGGTCGGCGTCGTGTCCGCGGACGCCGTGACCGGTTCCCCTGGCGTAGATGATGCGCGGATTGCGGGCCCGGACGTGCTCGGCGTCGATGCGCAACCGCTGACGCGCCGGGCCGAGGAAGTTGGTGAGGAAGACGTCGGCCTGCTCGACGAGCTTCATCAGCGCTTCATATCCGTCGGGGTGCCCGATGTCTATTCCCGCGCAGCGCTTTCCGCGGTTGAGCACCTCCCACAGCATCGTCACCCCGCCGTCGCCGGGCTTGACCCCGAAGGCCGCCAGACCGCGGATCGGGTCACCGGTCTCGGGGTGCTCGACCTTGACCACGTCGGCCCCCCAGTCGGCCAGTGCGCTGGCCGCGGCCGGCACGAACCCGTAGAGGGCGACCTCGAGCACCCGCACACCCTGCAGCACCTTGGTCACGTCAGTCTCCTTCTGCACGTTCGGAGATCGGCACCCATTGCGGCACCCGCACCCCGGCCGCATCGGGGCGGGTGATGAACCGCATCGCCTGCCCCGCGCGTAGGGGCGGAACACCGTCCAGGTGGGTGATGAATCGAACCGTCGGGTGGGCCGCCAGCGCGACCAGTGCGACGGTGTACGGCACCGAGAACGCCCGGTGGACCGGATGATGCACCACCGCCCATGAGTACACCGTCGCCCCGCCGTCGACCTCACGCCAGGTCAGCGCGGCCGACGCGCAGCGCGGACACTGGGGCCGGGGAAGATGTACGGGCAAATCGCAAGCCCCACACCACTGAACGGCGAGCACCCCGCGCTGCGCCGCCTGCCAGTAGCCGCCGGTGTCGGGGTCGTCGACGGCGGGGGTGGGCGCATCGGTCATGGGGAGTCCTAAGGGGCGGTGGTGAGCATCAAGGCGCCGGTGGCCGTCGGTAAGCCGGATGTCACGAGGCACACCTCTGCGCCGGGCACCTGGTTGGTCGAAGACCCGCGGATCTGGCGGACACCCTCGACCACGTGGTTGAGGCCGTGTATGTAGCCCTCCGAGAGGTTGCCACCCGCGGTGTTGATGGGCAGGTCGCCGCCGACTCGTAGCGCGCCGGACGCGGCGAAGGGTCCACCGTCGCCCTTGGCGGCGAAACCGTAGTCTTCGAATTGGAGCAGCACGGTGATGGTGAAGCAGTCGTAGAACTGCGCCACATCGACGTCGACTGGTCCCAAACCGGCTCTGGCGTAGAGGGTTTCGGCGGTCTGCTTCGACGGTTGTGCGACCAGGCTCTCGCGCATGAGCGCGGGGAACACCAGGCCCGGTTGTTGGTACGCATCGGCGCCCTGGGCCGCGGCGCGGATCGAGACCGGCCTCGAGGCGGTGTCACGCGCGCGATCGCTGGAGGTCACCACGATGGCGCATGCGCCGTCGGTTTCCAAGCAGTAGTCGTAGAGCCGCAGCGGATCAGTCACCGGACGGGAATCGAGATAGTCGGCCAGCGTCATCGGCTTGCCGTGCATCTGGGCGGCGGGATTGGCGTTCGCGTGCTCGCGGCATGCCAGTGCGATCGCGCCGAGATGCTCTGGCTGCGTGCCGAATTCGATCATATGCCGACGTGCGATCAGGGCAAACATCTGGCCGGGGGCCATCAGGCCGTAGGGGAGGAAGAATTCGTCGTAGGAGCCGTTGCCACCGACCGGCGTGTTCTGTCGGCGCCCGCGACCGAAGCGCGCGCCCGAGCGCCCGTTCAACGAACGGAACACTAGTACCGACCGGGCCAGCCCGCCAGTGATGGCAGCGCATGCCTGCGCCACCATTCCGGCCGGGGCCGAACCGCCGGTTCCGGTGGACCCCCAGTAGGTCAGAGTCGGCAAGCCGAGCACGTCGGCGAGGTCGTTGTGGCGCACGGTGTCCTGTTCACAGCGCACGATCCCGTCGATATCGGCCGATGTCATCCCCGCGTCCGCGATCGCGGCGGTACAGGCATGGGCGGCCAGTGCCAGTTCCGTGCGTCCTGATTTTCTGCTGAAGTCGGTGGCGCCGATGCCGACGATCGCGCAGCGGTCGCGCAGCGGGTGCGGTGATGGCGGCGCGGACATGAAAAGCACCCTAGCGTCAAACACTTCAAATATGACAGTATTCGGATTGGCCGCCGGACGCGGGTAGGGCCCGGCGCAGGCCGGCGGCACGCCGACTCGGAGGGTGCAGATGACCGACACACTCGACGCCGTAGCGCCAGAGATCCCCATCGATCTGTACTCGGCGAAGTCGTTCAGCAACGGTCACCCCTTCGAGCAGTACCGATGGCTTCGGGCCAATGCGCCCGTCTACAAGCACCCGGCGCCGGACGGCGGCTTCTTCTGGGCGGTGACGCGCAACGCCGACATCCGCTACGTGGAGCACCATCCCGAGTTGTTCCAGTCCTCCCCGTCGGTCGGCATCGTGGATGCCGAGATCGAGGTCGGCTTTCTGTCCATGGATGCGCCGCGGCACGCGCATTTCCGCAAGGTGATCGCGCCACGGCTGGTTCCGGCCCGCGTCAAGCACATGATGCCCAACCTGCAGGAGTTGGCGTCCGGGATCGTCGACGAGGTGGCCGGGGCCGGCGAGTGCGACGTCGTCGAGCTCGCGGGCCAGATGGCCGGGTACACCGCGGCCACGCTGCTGGGCATACCGCTTGAACACGGCCACCGCCTGCACGAGCTGTTCATGATCACGCACAGCTCTCCAGACATCGTGGGCGAGGAGGCCTTTCACGCCGCGTTCATCGAAATGGCCGGAATGGGCTTCGAGGCGTTCGCTGCGAAGAAAGCCAATCCGGCCGACGACGTGTTGAGCGCCTACGCCAACATGGAGGTCGACGGCCGTCCCATCACCGACATCGAGTTCATCGGCAACTTCATCCTTCTCACTGACGGCAGCCTGGACACCTCGCGCAACCTCATCTCGGGTGGGATGAAGCTGTTGTTCGATCATCCCGATGTGCGCGAGCGCCTGACGGCCGATCTCGATGCGCTGCTACCGGGGGCGATCGAGGAGATGCTGCGGCTGCTCTCGCCGGTGGTCTACATCCGGCGCCTGGCCACAAAGGACACCGAGTTGGCCGGCCAGCCGATCGCCAAGGGGGAGCGCGTGGTGATGTACTACGGCTCCGGCAACCGCGACGAACGCGTATACGAGGACCCCGAAGCCTTCGACATCGACCGGAAACGCGGCGAGCACATTGCGTTCGGCGGCGGCGGTCCACATTTCTGCGTCGGTTCGCACCTGGGCCGAGCGGAGGGCTCGGTGATGATTCGCGAGTTGCTCACCCGCCTTCCCGACATCGAGCAAGCCGGCCCGGAGACCTGGGCGGCGACCAGCCTCACCTCCGGCTTGTCGTCCCTTCCGGTGCGGTTCACGCCCGCCTGAGCGGTCACGTCGGAAATTCCTGCTAACGAACCGGTTCCAGCGCGCTAACGATTCGAGCGTGCTAGTCGTTCTTGGGTGCGCGACGGCCGATGTTCTGGTGTCGTGGAAGCGATGTCGAATCGGACCTGGTCTCTTGTCGGTGCCGCGGCTGCGTGCTGCGCCGCGGCGGTGTTCGCCCTGCCGTCGGCCAGTGCTGCGCCGACGACGGATTCCGGCGGCTACGTCGACTCGACCGCGCGCTGCGCGCAGCCCAACGAAGCGACGGTGTTCGGCAGCACCGCGACCTCGCGGGTGGCGATCTGCAAGACGCCCAGCGGCAGCTACGAATACCGCGGGGTTCGCCTGCGCGACGGCGCGAAGCTGATCCGAATGGCCACCAAATCAGGCGACACATACTCGGTCTACAACGACGGCATCACCTACACCGTGAGCTCGAAATCGCTGAAACTCACCGAGGGCTCGCGGGTCATCCGCGACGAAACGTGGGTCGATTTCCACGGCGCTTCCTCTTCTTCCTCGTCCTCCTCTTCCCCGTCGGGACCCGGAATGTCGCCGCCCCCAGCGGAATCGACACCGACGACGTCTGCGAAGCCGCTGCCGCCACCGCTGCCGGCGGAAGTGGGGCACACCGACAGCTGAGCGCGACTCAGTCGTCCGACGGCCGACCCGACGCGTCGCGGTCGCCGTCGAGCCGAGCCCGCGCGACGGCGGCGGCACCATCACCCGTGATCAACCACAGCGTCGTCAGCTGCGATACCAGCTCGTCCACCGTGATCGAAGCGGTGCCGTCGACGAAGGCCAGGATCGCATCGGCGGTACCGCCGACGACGAACGCGGGTGCGATCAGAGCCATCGGATCGTGGGCGAGTTCGACGCCGTGCACGATGCGCGCGTGATCGATCAACACCCCAATGAGGCTGCGCATCACCGCCCCCCGATGCGCACGCATCGCAGGGGTCGCCGCCACGCCGCCCAAGAGGACCCGGGCCCGTCGCGGGTCGTCGACCAGACTGTGCACGACCGCGCCGACGGCCACGAACGCCTGTCGCGCAAGGGTGTCCGACTGCGCATCGGCCACCGCCTTCACGGTCACCTCTCGCACCGCCGCGGCGATCTCGTCGATCACCGCGTCGGCTACCGCGTCGACGTCAGTGAAGCTCTCGTAGAAATAGCGCTTGTTGAGGCCGGCGGCGGCGCACAGGCGCTCGACGGTGACGTCGCGCCACTCGTCGCGGCCCATCACCTCGAGGGCGGCCTCGAGTAGCCGCGACCGCCGTTGCTGCCGACGTTCCGCACCGGAAACGCCGCCATAGCTGCGCGGTGACGACGGGGCCATGGGTCGATCGTCGCACCCGGACGCGTCGCTGGAGAGACCGTTGACAACGCTTCGCCAAAACTGGCACGGTTACGTACCAGATAGTCGACGAAGGGCTCGCCGATGATCAACCTCGTGGACGCCGTCGCGCCGCCGACCTCGCTGGTCGAGGCGCGACAACGGCTTCAGGGAATCGGTGCGTCGATCGCGGACCGGTGGCCGAGCCCCGACCGGCCGCTGGCGACTCCACCGCCCGGCTCCGGGCTCGCCCCCGTGATGGGTAATTACGGTGCGCCCTATCTCGGCCACGTGCTCGCCTCGCTCGCCGACCCGTTGGAATTCGCGCGTCGCCGCTATGCGAAATACGGCCCGGTGTCCTGGGCCGGTGGCGTGGGTTTCCGCGTCGTGGCGCTGATGGGACCCGAAGCGCTCGAGGCGGCGTGGGTCAACCGGGACAAGGCGCTGTCGAGCACCAGGGGATGGCAACCGGTGATCGGCCCGTTCTTCCATCGCGGCATCATGCTGCTGGACTTCGAAGAACACCGCGACCATCGGCGGATCATGCAGCGCGCGTTCACACGTACGGCGCTCAACACCTATCTGGCGCGCACCGCGGACGGCATCGACCGCGCGCTCGCGACGTGGCGACCGGCCACACGGTTCCCCATGTATCCGTCGATCAAGCAGATGCTGTTGCAGCAGGCCGCGGAGGTGTTCGTCGGGACCGAACTCGGCGCGGAATCCGATCAGCTCATCAGCGACTTCCACGACACCGTGCATGGTGGGCAGGCCATCATCCGCGCGGACGTACCCGGAGGCACGTGGGCGCGCGGACTGCGGGCACGGGAACGCCTGGAGCGTTACTTCGGCGCGCAGATCGCCGACCGCCGGCGGGGCGATGGCGCGGATCTCTTCTCGATGCTGTGCCGAAGCGAGTCCGACGACGGCCAACGTTTCACCGACGCCGACATCGTCAACCACATGATCTTCCTGCTGATGGCGGCCCACGACACGACGGCCATCGCCCTGGCGATGCTCGTCTACGAACTCGGCCGAAACCTCAAGTGGCAGAACCGTCTTCGCGAAGAGGCGGTCGAGTATCCGATCGACTCGCCCACCCTCGACGACCTCGAGGCCTATCCGGTGCTGGACGCCGCGTTCAAGGAAGTGCTACGCATGTACGCCCCGGCGGGAACGCTGTTCCGGCAGGCGATCCGCGACACCGAGATCTGCGGGCACTTCATCCCGCGCAAGAGCCAGGTCGCGATCAGCGTGCACGCTTCGATGCGGCTGCACGACTGGTGGCCCGCCCCGGACACGTTCGACCCGTCACGGTTCAGCGACTCCGCCAACCGGGCGGCGGTCAACCGGTACGCGTTCGCGCCCTTCGGCGGCGGCGCCCACAAGTGCATCGGTCAGCAGTTCGCCGACATGACCGTCAAGACGGCGATGCACAAGATGTTGCGCCGATTCCGGTGGAGCGTTGCCGACGGCTACCGCGTTCCGCTCACCTGGGGAACAGGGCCCACGCCCGCCGATTCCTTGCCGATCCAACTCGAAACGGACGTCTGACAAGGCATCCTGCCCTGGATGTCGGGCGGAAAAAGCGGGACCATTCGAGTGTGCGGTCGGCTTGACGAGGCAACGCCTCGACGCCCCCGTATCAAGCGGCCGAGCCGACCGTCGTAGAGCGGAAGGAGGCGAAAAAATGAAGGCGCAAGTCGGAGACTGGCTCGTGATCAAGGGCACCACGGTCGACCGCCCGGAGCAGCGGGGCCTCATCACCGAGGTGCACTCGTCGGACGGGTCGCCACCCTACGTGGTGCGTTGGATGGGCACCGACCACGTGGCGACGGTCTTTCCGGGACCGGACGCGATCGTTGTGACGGCCGCCGAACAGCGTGCCGCCGATGAGCGGATGGCGCGGCGGTAATCGATTCGCCGACGGCGCCGGGGTCACGGCTCCGACAACGCGGTCAGCGCGGCGCTCAGCGATTGCATCGTCCGGTCCCGCTCATCGCCCATGCCGACCAGCGTGTCGACGATCAGCGGGCCGAGGATCTGCGTCAGGCCGTGGCCCTCGTGCCCGAAGAACCCGGCGATCTCCAGCAGCACCGCCCCGTGGCTTATGCTCCACAGCCGCCCCGCGACGGCAGCCTCACCGTCGTCGCGGATGCGGCCGGCCGCGATCATCCGGCGCACGCCGTTGAGCAGCGCTTCGAACGACAGCGCCCACTCGCTGCGGACGGTGGCACTGCCGGTGACCGTGAGGTCGGCGTGATAGCGGTTCAGTGACTCGGCCGCGGTGCCGAACATCATCTGGTACCGCTGCGGGTTCTGCAGCGCGAATTCGCGGTAGTGCCCGCCCATCACGAAGAAGTCGGCGACGGGGTCCTCGGTCGGCGTCACCTCGGTCAGGGCCCGCGTGAAGCGGATGAACGATTCGCCGGCGATCGCGTCGATCAGGTCGGACATGCCGCCGAAGTGCGTGTACACCGCCATGGTCGACGTGCTGGCTTCTGCGGCGAGCTTGCGCGCGCTGAGCGCGGCCAAGCCATCGCGCTCGAGGATTCGGATGCCGACCTCGACGAGTTGCTCTCGAGCTCCGCTCACTCTTGCCATGGTGCCATAACGGTGTTATACAGAACACATCATAACGCTGTTATAGGGGTGTTTCCGATGACAAACCGTTACCTCGAAGGCGCCTTCGCGCCAATCCAGGAAGAGCTCACGCTGACCGACCTGGAGGTCACCGGGACGATTCCCGGCCACCTCGACGGCCGCTATCTGCGCAACGGACCGAACCCGATCGGTGAAATCGACCCCGAGCTCTACCACTGGTTCATCGGAGACGGGATGGTCCACGGCATCCGCATTCGCGACGGCCGGGCGGAGTGGTACCGCAACCGGTGGGTCCGCGGTCCGCAGACGGCCAGGGCCCTCGGCGAGGAGCCGCCGAAAGGTGACTTCCCGCTGTCGGGCATCGGTGCGAACACCAACGTGATCGGACACGCGGGCAAGACGCTGGCTCTGATCGAGTCGGGCGTCACCAACATCGAGCTCACCGACGAGCTCGACACCGTCGGGGCATGCGATTTCGACGGAACCCTGACGGGCGGATACACGGCGCATCCCAAGCGCGATCCGAATACCGGTGAGCTGCACGCCGTCTCGTACAGCATGTACCGCGGCAACACGGTGCAGTACTCGGTGATCGGCACCGACGGGCGCGCACGACGCACGGTCGACATCGAGGTCGCGGGCAGCCCCATGATGCACGACTTCTCGCTGACGGAGAACCACGTCGTGTTCTACGACCTGCCGGTGACGTTCGACGCCGATACCGCGGTTCAGATGACGGTTCCGCGTGGACTTCGGTCGATCTCGCGGCTTGTGCTGTCGGCTGTCATCGGACGGGTGCGGATCCCCGATCCGATCAGCGCGCGGCAGCCGCGGGGCGACAACAGCGATCGCCGGTTCCCGTACTCCTGGAACCCGCGGTATCCCGCGCGGGTCGGCGTGATGCCCCGCGAGGGCGGCAATGCCGACGTGCGCTGGTTCGATGTCGAGCCCTGCTACGTGTTCCATCCGATGAACGCCTACGACGAGGGCGACACCGTCGTGCTCGACGTCGTGCGTCACCCGAAGATGTTCGACACCAACCACCTTGGGCCCGACGAGGGGCCACCGACGCTCGACCGCTGGACGGTCGATCTGGCCGACGGCAAGGTCCGCGAATCACGTATCGACGACCGCGGCCAGGAGTTTCCGCGCGTCGACGAACGCCGCGTCGGCAAGCGTCATCGCTACGGGTACGCGCCCGGCATCGGAGACGGCGAACCCGGCGACGTGCTGCTCAAGCACGACTTCGTCGGCGGCCGAACCCAGTCGCGGTCGTTCGGCGCCGGGAAAGTGGTCGGGGAGTTCGTCTTCGAACCCTCGTCTCCCGACGCCGCCGAGGACGACGGCGTGTTGATGGGTTACGTCTACGACCGCACCGCCGACCGCAGCGAGCTGGCGCTGCTCGACGCGCAGAGCCTGGACGACGTCGCAAGCATCAAGCTGCCCCACCGCGTGCCCGCGGGCTTCCACGGGAACTGGGTGCCGTCCTAGGATTCGGTCATGGCCGAACTGGTACAGCGCATGCTGGACCAGATCCGTGCTGAACACGCTGACAACGACGACGGCAAGCTGGCTGACTACATTCCGGAGCTGGACCGCGTCGATCCCAGCGGGTTCGGACTCTCGCTGTCCATCGCCGATGGCTATGTCTACGAATCCGGCGACACAGCAACCGAATTCACCATCCAGTCGGTCTCCAAGCCGTTCACCTACGCGCTGGCGCTGGAATGCCTCGGCATGGAGGCCGTCGACGCGAAGATCGGTGTGGAACCCTCCGGTGAGGCGTTCAACGAGATCAGCGTCGACAAGACCACGAAGATACCGAAGAACCCGATGATTAACGCGGGCGCGATCGCTGCGGCCTCCCTGGTGCCCGGCGCGACGGCGGACGATCGGTTCGACAGGATCCACGAGTTCTATTCGACGTTCGCCGGCCGCGAGCTCGCGGTCGATCACGATGTCTACAACTCCGAGCAGGCGAGCGGCAGCCGCAACCGCGCGATCGCCTACATGTTGCAGAGTTTCGGTGTGCTCGACGGCGATCCCGACGAGATCCTGGACGTCTACTTCCGGCAGTGCTCGATCAAGGTGACGAGCACCGACCTCGCCCGCATGGCCGCCACCCTCGCCCGCGGGGGCGTCGAGCCCGTGACGGGGCGGCGGGTGGCTTCCGCGGCGGTCGTGCAACGCACGCTGAGCGTGATGATCACCTGCGGGATGTACGACGCGACGGGCGATTGGGTGAGCGCCGTCGGAATGCCCGCCAAAAGCGGTGTCGGCGGCGGTATTGCGGCGGTGCTGCCCGGACAGCTGGGCATCGGGGTCTACTCGCCGCTGTTGGACGCCAAGGGCAATAGCGTGCGCGGAGTCGCGGTGTGTCGCGGTCTGTCGGCGAACCTCGGGTTGCACTTCCTGTCGCACACCCGCGAATCCCGCTCGACGATCCGCAACGCGTACGACGTCCGCCCGGGTGTGCGGGTCTTCGAACTGCACGGCGACCTGCTGTTCGCCGGTGCCGAGCAGGTGCTACGCCGGGTCGACGGCGAACGCGACGAGTTCGAGGTCGCCATCCTCGAGTTGTCGCGGGTCGATGACATCGACGACGCCGCGCGCCGCATGTTCGCGGGCATGCGCGAATCGCTCGTGGCCGCGGGCAAAGAAGGGTTCGTCGTCGACCCCGACCGCGTTGTGGAGGCGAGCCACACCGAAGGCGCCGTCGCCAGGGTGTTCGGCACCCTCGAGGAGGCCCTTGGTGCCGCGGGGAATGAACGCGGCGCACCGGCCGAGTCAGGCGGGTAGGGCCAACCGCGTCGGCTCGTCGTGTCCGCGCAGCGTCACCTCGTCGCCCAATCGCCAATGGGCACACTCGGTTTCGCCGGCACCGGAGATCGCGGCGGCGCTGGCGAGAACGTGACCGGGCGTCTCCTTGGCCAGTTCGCACAGCCGTGCCGCCTCGTTGACCGGCTCGCCGATGACGGTGTACTCGAAGCGCTCCCGGGCGCCGACGTTGCCCGCCACCGCCTCACCGGCGGCCACCCCGATGCCGGCGTCGAATTCGGGCACCTCCTCGTGGATGCGCCGCGCGATCGCCCGGGCGGCGGCCAACGCCGAATCCTCCGGGTTCTCGAGGCGGACCGGGGCGCCGAACACTGCAAGCGCACCATCGCCCTCGAATTTGTTGACGAAGCCGTGATGACGGTCGACCTCCTCGACGACCACCGCGAAGAATCGGTTGAGCAGGTCGACGACCTCGGTGGCGCGCTTGGCCGTCACCAGTTTCGTCGAACCGATGATGTCGACGAAGATCACCGCGACGTGACGCTCCTCGCCGCCGAGCTTGGGCCGCTGCTTCTCGGCCTCGGCGGCGACCTCGCGCCCGACGTGGCGGCCGAAGATGTCGCGCAGGCGTTCCCGTTCCTTGAGCCCCTGCACCATCGAGTTGAACCCGCGTTGCAGCTCGCCGAGCTCGGTGCCGTCGAAAACGACCAGATCGCAATCCATGTCGCCGCGTTCGACGTGCTTGAGCGCCGCGCGCACGGTCCGCAGCGGCGTCGCGGTCAGCCACGACAGAATCCACATCAGCACGAAGCCGAACGCGAGCGCGAACAGCGCGAGGATGATCACGGCGACGGTGAACTGCGTCGGTGTCACATTGCGCAGCGCCAAGGTGATGATGGCCGCGAGCAGGATGCCGAGCACGGGGACCCCGGATCCCAAGGCCCACACCAACATCGTGCGGCCCATGATCCCGGCCGCGAACCGGCGCGGCGGGCGGCCCGCCTCGAGCGCCTGGGCGGCCACCGGCCGCAACGCGAACTCGGTGAACAGGTAGCAACTCGCCGACACCACGATGCCGGGGAAGCTGATGCCCAGCGCGACCTTCGGGATGAAGTTCGGGTCGACCAGTCCGTACAAGGTGGTGATCAGTGCCGTCCCCACACCCCACAGCGCTAGCAGCACGCGCGTCAGTCGCCACGGTGCGTAGAACGTGTTGCGCTGGTCCCGCGAGGTGGGCGTGCGCTCCTCGATGGCCCACCGCACGTTGTTCATCACCCGCCGCGTCGCCCAGATGATTCCGATCACCAGGGCGGTCAGGATGTAGGCGGGCGCCACGATCGCGGTGATCCAGCGGACGTCGGGGTCGAAGACGCTGGGCACCGGGAACGTTACGGTGACGACGAGGACCGCGACGCCGATTCCGATCAGGTTCGCG
This sequence comes from Mycolicibacterium celeriflavum, assembly GCA_050205545.1. Lineage (GTDB taxonomy): Bacteria > Actinomycetota > Actinomycetes > Mycobacteriales > Mycobacteriaceae > Mycobacterium > Mycobacterium celeriflavum_A. The sequence continues at coordinate 179,689 of JBNMQV010000009.1, read as the reverse complement.
ATGACCACGATCGTGGTCAGGATGATCTGGATTCTGATCCGTCGCCGGTGCTGGCTCTCGGATTCCTTGCCCAGCAGCCACGACCCATAGTCCGGAGCGTCGGTCAACCGCCCACTCTGGCGGGTCACCGTCTCCAGGACGCGACCCAGCCGATGTGCGACGCTCCTGTTGGCGGTCATCGTCCCCTCAGCCTAAATTGCCGCGCGGCCACCTAAGGTGGTCGGGTGCGTCTCGTGATCGCCCAGTGCACTGTCGACTACGTCGGACGCCTGACCGCACACCTGCCCTCGGCGCGGCGCTTGCTGCTGATCAAGGCCGATGGTTCGGTGAGCGTGCACGCCGACGACCGTGCCTACAAACCCCTGAATTGGATGAGCCCGCCGTGTCGTCTGACCGAGGACACCTCGGGGGACGCACCCGTGTGGGTGGTGGAGAACAAGGCCGGCGAACAGCTGCGGATCACCGTCGAAGACATCGAACACGACTCGACCCACGAACTCGGGGTCGATCCGGGTCTGGTCAAGGACGGCGTCGAGGCCCATTTGCAGGAGTTGCTGGCCGAGCATGTCGAGCTGTTGGGGGCGGGCTACACGCTGGTGCGGCGGGAATACATGACCGCGATCGGCCCGGTTGACCTGTTGTGCCGTGATCCGAACGGCGGGTCCGTCGCGGTGGAGATCAAGCGGCGCGGCGAGATCGACGGCGTCGAGCAGCTCACCCGGTACCTCGACCTGCTCAACCGTGACAGCCTGCTCGCCCCGGTCAGCGGCATCTTCGCCGCCCAGCAGATCAAACGGCAGGCTCGCACGCTGGCCACCGACCGCGGCATCCGTTGCGTCACGCTGGACTACGACAAGATGCGCGGCATGGACAGCGACGAGTTCCGGCTGTTCTGATGCCCGGCAAGCGCCGGCGCCGGCGTTCCGAGCGTCCGCCTCCGCCGTTGCCCGCGCCCCGCCGCATCGAGATCGGTCCGGACGGTTACGAATACGAAGTGCGCCCGATTCCCGCCGCGCGTGCTACCAAGACGTACCGCTGTCCGGGGTGTGATCACGAAATCCGGCCCGGCACAGCACATGTCGTGGTGATACCGGTCGATATGGGGGAGGGGGCCGTCGACGACCGCCGACACTGGCACACGCCTTGCTGGACGCACCGGGCAACGCGGGGCCCGACCCGAAGGTGGTCCTAGTGCTTGTCAGTGCTTGTCAGTGCTTGTCGGAGGCCGGTTCGACGAGCTCGACGAGAACTCCGCCGGCGTCCTTGGGATGGATGAAGTTGATGCGCGAGTTCGCGGTGCCGCGGCGCGGGGCGTCGTAGAGCAGCCGCACGCCGTCGGCGCGCAGGCGCTCGCTGAGCGCGTCGATGTCGCTGACGCGGTAGGCGAGCTGCTGCAGACCGGGGCCGCGCTTGTCGAGGAACTTGGCGATCGTCGAGGTCTCGTCGAGCGGCGCCATCAACTGGATCTGCGCGCTGCCGACCGGGGCGCCGCGCACCGAGAGCATGGCCTCGCGCACGCCCTGGTCCTCGTTGATCTCCTCGTGCAGCACGATCATGCCGAGATGGTCGTGATACCACTTGATCGCCGCGTCGAGGTCCGGCACCGCGATCCCCACGTGATCGATCGCCGTCACGAGCGCGCTCGCGAGCGCGGGACGTGCGTCTACGTGTTCAGTGGTCATAACGTAACGGTAACCTTGAGACAGATGTTTGCGGAATGTGTCATGGAACACACATCGCTATACCCACTTTTTGGAGGTAGTAAATGACCACGTCGGTGATCGTCGCCGGAGCGCGCACTCCCGTCGGCAAGTTGATGGGCTCGCTGAAGGACTTCTCCGGCAGCGATCTCGGCGCGATCGCGATCAAGGGGGCGTTGGAGAAGGCCAAGGTCGAGGCCTCCGCCGTCGAGTACGTGATCATGGGCCAGGTCCTGACCGCGGGCGCCGGGCAAATGCCGGCCCGGCAGGCGGCGGTCGCGGCCGGCATCGGCTGGGATGTGCCCTCGCTGACGATCAACAAGATGTGCCTGTCGGGTATCGACGCGATCGCGTTGGCCGACCAGTTGATCCGCGCGGGCGAGTTCGACGTCGTCGTGGCCGGTGGTCAGGAGTCGATGACCCAGGCGCCGCACCTGCTGATGAACAGCCGCTCGGGTTACAAGTACGGCGATGTCACCGTGCTCGACCACATGGCGTACGACGGTCTGCACGACGTGTTCACCGACCAGCCGATGGGCGCGCTCACCGAGCAGCGCAACGAGGTCGACCAGTTCACCCGCGCCGAGCAGGACGAGTTTGCCGCGCGTTCGCACCAAAAGGCCGCTGCCGCTTGGAAAGACGGCGTCTACGCCGACGAGGTGGTGCCGGTGCAGATCCCGCAGCGCAAGGGCGACCCCCTCGAGTTCACCGAGGACGAAGGCATCCGCGCCAACACCACCGTCGAGTCGCTGGCCGGTCTGAAGCCGGCGTTCCGCAAGGACGGAACCATCACCGCCGGTTCGGCGTCGCAGATCTCCGACGGCGCCTGCGCCGTGGTGGTGATGAACAAGGCCAAGGCCGAGGAGCTGGGGCTTTCGTGGCTCTGCGAGATCGGCGCCCACGGTGTCGTCGCGGGCCCGGACTCCACCCTGCAGTCGCAGCCGGCCAACGCGATCAAGAAGGCCATTGCGCGCGAGGGTATCTCGGTCGACCAGCTCGACGTCATCGAGATCAACGAGGCGTTCTCCGCCGTCGCCCTGGCCTCGACGAAGGAGCTCGGGGTCGATCCCGACAAGGTCAACGTCAACGGCGGCGCCATCGCCATCGGCCACCCGATCGGCATGTCGGGCGCCCGCATCACGCTGCACGCCGCGCTCGAGCTGTCCCGGCGCCAGGGCGAGCGAAGCGACGGGAAGAAGCAAGGGCCCGGCTACGCCGTCGCAGCGCTGTGCGGGGCGGGCGGTCAGGGCGACGCGCTGATCCTCCGCGCACCGTGAGGGTCTACGACGCCACGTAGTAATCGGCCCGGCTTTCGGGCACAATGGCGGCCATGACTCGCCTGCTCAACCGGCGCAACATCGCCGGATGGTTCCGTTTCGTCGCCTTGCTCGAGGCCGTGAGCTGGGTTGGGCTGCTGATCGGCATGTACTTCAAGTACGTCGGATCGCCGCGCACCGAGCTCGGGGTGAAGGTTTTCGGGCCCGCGCACGGCGCCGTCTTCGTGGCGTTCGTCGCGCTGGGACTGCTGGCGGCGATCGCGTTCCGGTGGGCGACGGGAACCTGGCTGCTGGGGATCGTCGCGAGCATCGTGCCGCTTGCCAGCGTGATCTTCCTCATATGGGTGGATCGCACCGGGCGGTTGGGCGCCGAGTCGGTCTTGCAACCGGGGCAGCCGGTGCCCGAAACGACGTGACAAACTGAACGACGTGAGTCGTCCACGTCCTTCCATCGCGGCCTCCATGGCCGGTGCGGTTGATCTGTCCGCGCTCAAGCAGCGGCCCTCGACGGGTGACGGCGGTTCGTCGGCGCCCGCGGGCGGTGTGGAGATCACCGAGGCCAACCTCGAGAACGAGGTGCTGGTCCGGTCGAATCAAGTTCCCGTCGTGGTGCTGCTCTGGTCCCCACGCAGCGACGCCAGCGTCCAGCTGGGTGACGCCCTCGGTCAGTTGGCCACCGCCGACGGCGGCAAGTGGTCGCTGGCGACGGTCAACGTCGACGTTGTCCCGCGGGTCGCGCAGATGTTCGGTGTCCAGGCGATCCCGACCGTCGTGGCGCTGGCGGCCGGCCAACCCCTGGCGAGTTTCCAGGGCATGCAGCCGCCCGAACAGTTGCGCCGCTGGGTCGACTCGCTGTTGGACGCCGTCGCGGGCAAGCTGCCCGGCAGCGGTGAAGCCGGCGAGGCCGAAGAGGTCGACCCCGAACTGGCCCAGGCGCGTTCGTATCTCGACGCCGGGGACTTCGACGCCGCGCGCACCGCGTACCAGGCGATCCTCGACGCCAATCCCAACCACGCCGAGGCCAAGGGCGCCGTGCGGCAGATCGCGTTCCTGCAGCGCGCCACCTCGCAGACGCCCGACGTCGTCGCCGCCGCCGACGCGGCCCCCGACAACATCGAGCTGGCGTTCGCCGCCGCGGACGTCGAGGTCCTGCAGCAGAACGTCACCGCCGCCTTCGACCGGCTGATCAACCTCGTCAAGCGGACCGCCGGCGACGAGCGCACCAAGGTGCGGACGCGTCTCATCGAGCTGTTCGACCTGTTCGACCCGGCCGATCCCGAGGTGATCGCGGGCCGCCGCAACCTGGCCAACGCGCTCTACTGACTCGCTGGTTGTTGAAACCGACGAATTGGCGGTTTCTGGCTGCGTTTTCCCGCCATTTCGTCGGTTTCGGCGCAACCCGGCGACCCGGGTAACCCGCCTACTCGGGCGTGTACTCGAACCACAGCGCCGACAGCGGCGGCAGCACCATGACCGCCGACGCCGGGCGGCCGTGCCACGGCTCGTCGGTCGCCTCGACGGCGCCGTAGTTGCCGATGCCCGACCCGTTGTAGATGTCGGCGTCGGTGTTGAGCACCTCGCGCCACGTGCCGGCGTGCGGTAGGCCCAGCCGATAGCGGCTGTGCTCGGCGCCGGAGAAGTTGAACACACACGCCAGCACCGACCCGTCGTCGCCGTAGCGCAGGAAGCTCAGGACGTTGTTGGCCGAATCGTTGGCGTCGATCCAGCTGTACCCCTCGGGCCGGGTGTCCTGCGACCACAGCGCCCGCCTGCTGCGGTAGATCGTGTTCATGTCGTGCACCATGCGTTGCACGCCGGTCGAGAAGCTGTTCTCGTCGAGCTGGTACCAGTCGACGCCGCGCTCCTCGGACCACTCGGCGCGCTGGCCGAACTCCTGGCCCATGAACAACAGCTGCTTGCCCGGATGCGCCCACTGGTAGGCCAGCAGGCTGCGCAGCCCGGCCGCCTTGTTGTGGTCGTTACCCGGCATGCGGCCCCACAGCGTGCCCTTGCCGTGCACGACCTCGTCGTGGCTGATCGGCAGCACGTAGTTCTCGCTGAACGCGTAGAGCATCGAGAACGTGATCTCGTGGTGGTGGTAGCTGCGGTGAATCGGATCGCGCTTGATGAACTCCAGCGTGTCGTTCATCCAACCCATGTTCCACTTCATCGAGAAGCCAAGCCCGCCAAGGTTTGTCGGCCTGGTCACGCCCGGCCAGGACGTGGACTCCTCGGCGATGGTCACGATGCCGGGCGCGACCTTGTGCACGGTCGCGTTCATCTCCTGCAGGAACTGCACGGCCTCGAGGTTCTCGCGACCGCCGTAGATGTTCGGCGTCCACCCGCCCTCGGGGCGCGAGTAGTCCAGGTAGAGCATCGAGGCGACCGCGTCGACCCGCAGGCCGTCGATGTGAAACTCCTGCAGCCAGTACAGCGCGTTGGCCACCAGGAAGTTGCGCACCTCAGCGCGGCCGAAGTCGAAGACGTATGTGCCCCAGTCCAACTGCTCGCCGCGACGGGGATCGGAATGCTCGTAGAGCGCCGTGCCGTCGAAGCGGCCGAGCGCCCACGCGTCCTTCGGGAAGTGGGCGGGCACCCAGTCCATGATCACGCCGATGCCTGCCCGGTGCAGCGTGTCGACCAGATGGCGGAACTCATCGGGCGAGCCCAGGCGCGCCGTCGGCGCGTAATACGACGTGACCTGATAACCCCACGAGCCGCCGAACGGATGCTCGGCCACCGGCATCAACTCGACGTGTGTGAAACCATTTTCGACGACGTATTCGGTGAGCTGGGTGGCCAGTTCGCGGTAGTTCAGGCCCGGCCGCCACGACATCAGGTGCACCTCGAGCGTGCTCATCGGCTCGAACACCGGGTTCTGCGCGGTACGGCGCGTCATCCACTCGTCGTCCGCCCACGTGTAATCGCTCTTGGTCACCTTCGATGCGGTCTTCGGTGGCACCTCGGTGGCGAACGCCATCGGGTCGGCGCGCTCGCTCACCGAACCGTCCGCCCCGTGGATGCGGAATTTGTACAGCCCGCCGATCTCGAAGCCCGGCCAGAACACCTCCCACACGCCCGTCGATCCGAGCACGCGCAGCTGGGCCTCGTTGGTGTCCCAGTGGTTGAACTCGCCGATCAGGCTGACGCCCTTGGCGTTCGGCGCCCACACCGCGAACGAGACGCCCTCGACGACGCCGTCGGGGGTGGTGTAGCGGCGCGGGTGCGCGCCGAGGATCTCCCACAACCGCTCGTGGCGGCCCTCGGCGAACAGGTGCAGATCCATCTCGCCGAGCGTGGGCAGGAACCGGTACGCGTCGGCGACGGTGTGCACGTGCGTCGCGCCGTCACCGCCGGGGTAGTGCACCTCGAGCCGATAGTCGGCCAGGCCGGTGAACGGCAGCGCCACCGCGAACAGCCCGGATTCGATGTGCTGGAACGCGTATCGCTCACCACCGACGACGGCGTTGACCTCGACGGCATGCGGCCGGTAGGCGCGGATCACGGTGTGGTCGTCGTACTCGTGCGCGCCGAGCACCGAGTGCGGATCGTGGTGTTCACCGGCCAGCAGCCGGTTGAGGTCGGCGGTGTGCGGCCGCAGATGTGGGCTGCTCGCCTGTCGGGTCTGCGTCATGTCGTCACTCCCTACGCAGCAGATTGAGTCGTTGGTCGGCGGGCACCTGCGGCATGTTCAAGACGTGTGCCACCGCGCGCACCGGGTCGAGGCGCACGTAATTGGCCTGTCCCCACTGGTATTCGTCACCGGTGATCTCGTCGCGAACCCAGAACCGGTCGTAGGGCTCCATTCCGAGTGCCGGCATGTCGAGCCACAGCGTGGCCTCTTCGGGTCCGAACGGGTTGAGCGTGACCACCACCAGCACCTGGTCGCCGGTGGTGGGGTCGAACTTGCTGTAGGCCAGCAGCGCGTCGTTGTCGACGTGATGGAACTTGATGGTGCGTAACTGGTGCAGCGCGGGGTGCAGCCTGCGAATCTCGTTGAGCCGGGTTATGAACGGTTCCAGCGATTCGCCGTCGGCGAGGGCGGCGTCGAAGTCGCGGGGCCGAAGCTCGTATTTCTCGGAGTTGAGGTACTCCTCGCTGCCTTCGCGAACCGGACGGTGTTCGTACAGTTCGAATCCCGAGTACACGCCCCACACCGAGCTCATCGTCGACGCGAGCACCGCCCGGATCGCGAACATCCCCGGCCCGCCGTGCTGCAGGCTCTCGTGCAGGATGTCGGGCGTGTTGACGAACAGGTTGGGGCGCGCGTAGTCGGCGTGTTCGGCGATCTCCTGTCCGAACTCGGTGATCTCCCACTTCGCGGTGCGCCACGTGAAGTACGAATACGACTGGGTGAAGCCGAGTTTGGCCAATCCGTACAACCGGGCTGGCCGGGTGAACGCCTCCGACAGGAACAACACCTCGGGGTGCTCGTTCTTCACCTCGCCGATGAGCCACGCCCAGAAGTTCGGCGGCTTGGTGTGGGGGTTGTCGACCCGGAAGATCTTGACGCCGTGCGCGATCCAGTGACGGACCACCCGCAGCACCTCTTGGTAGAGTCCGGCCGGGTCGTTGTCGAAGTTCAGCGGGTAGATGTCCTGGTATTTCTTCGGCGGGTTCTCCGCGTAGGCGATGGTGCCGTCGGGCAGGACGGTGAACCACTCCGGATGTTCCTTGGCCCACGGGTGATCGGGAGCGCACTGCAGCGCGAGGTCGAGCGCCACCTCCATGCCGTCATCGCGCGCCGCTGCCACGAACTCGTCGAAGTCCTCGATGGTGCCCAGGTCGGGGTGGATCGCGTCGTGGCCGCCCTCGTCGCTGCCGATCGCCCACGGCGAGCCGACGTCGTTGGGCGCGGCCGTGACGCTGTTGTTGCGGCCCTTGCGGTGCACCTTGCCGATCGGATGGATCGGCGGCAGGTAGACCACGTCGAAGCCCATCCGGGCGACGCGGGGCAGCGCCTTGGTGGCGGTCGCGAACGTGCCGTGCACCGGGTTGCCCTTGGCGTCCCAGCCGCCGGTGGAGCGGGGGAAGAACTCGTACCACGCGCTGAACCGAGCCTCGGGGCGGTCCACCCAGACGCCGTACCGTTCGCCGCGGGTGACCAACTCGCGCAGCGGATACTCGTCGAGCAGGCTGGTGACCTCGGGTGCCAGCGCGGCGCCGGCCCTGGTGAACGGGTCCCCGGGTTGGCGCAGCCGCGCGGCGGCGTCGATCAGCGGATAGCGGTGCTGGCGGGGCACGCCGGTCGACGCCCGTTCCAGCAGTTGGGCTCCGATCAGCAGATCGTTGGACAATTCCGCTTCGCTCTGGCCCGCGTCCAGCTTGGCGGTGACGTTCTTGCGCCAGGTCGCCACCGGATCGCCCCAGCCGTCCACGCGGAACGTCCACAGCCCGGGGCAGTCGGGGGTGAACGCACCATGGAAGACGTCGGGCGTGCGCCCGGGCGTCATCGGCAGGTGCTGCGGCTTCTTGCGCGGCGTGCCGCTCAGCACGGTCTCGATCGGCACCGCTTCGTTGGCCTTTGCGAGGCCCGGTGGCTCGTCGGCGAGCTTGGGATATGCCGTGCCGTGGTAGCGCACCACCAGCGTGGCGGCGACCGCGTCGTGGCCCTCGCGCCAGACGGTGGCCGCGACCGGGACGATCTCCCCGACGACCGCCTTGGCCGGGTACCGGCCTCCGGAGACGACAGGCGCGACGTCATCGATTTCGATTCGACCGGCCACCTACCACTCCTTCTCCTGGCGCGGCCGCCGGAGTGCTCCGTCGGCACCGCCGACATGGCCGCTGTGTCTTCTTGGTCGCGTTCGCAGTCACGTTCAATAAGCCTCGTCGCGCCCTATACCCACGTTAGTGCGCAGCCCAACCCGAAGCGGGCGAAGCAGTCCGACCGGGCGGCCTGCGTGAGCGTGGATTGTCAGTAATGTTTACTCGCGTGAGAGCCCGATGAAAGCGCTGAGAAGGTTCACGGTCCGCGCGCATCTGCCCGATCGGCTGACCGCGCTCGAACGGTTGTCGGTCAACCTGCGCTGGTCCTGGGATCGGCCGACGCAGGATCTGTTCGAGACGATCGATCCCGAGCTGTGGAAGCGCGTCGGCTGCGATCCGGTCGGGCTGCTGGGTCAGGTCACCCCGCAGCGCCTCGACGCCCTCGCCGACGACGAGGCGTTCCTCCGTCGCCTCGACGGGCTGGCCGCCGATCTCGACGATTACCTGAACCGGCCGCTCTGGTACCAGCAGGAGGTCGAGCACGGCGCCCAGCTGCCCAACGGCATCGCGTACTTCTCGATGGAGTTCGGGGTCGCCGAGGCCCTCCCGAACTACTCGGGCGGCCTCGGCATCCTGGCCGGCGATCATCTCAAGGCGGCGTCGGATCTCGGCCTGCCGTTGATCGCCGTCGGGCTGCTCTACCGCTCGGGATACTTCCGGCAGTCGCTGACCGCCGACGGCTGGCAGCACGAGAGCTACCCGGCCATCGACCCGCAGGGTCTGCCCCTGCGGCTGCTCACCGGCCGGGACGGCCAGGCGGTGCTGGTGTCGGTGGCGATGCCCGGCGACACCGGCTACGACAACCAGCTGCGGGCCCGGGTGTGGATCGCGCAGGTCGGCCGAATTCCGTTGCTGCTGCTGGATTCCGACGTCCCCGAGAACAACCACGATCTGCGCGGTGTGACCGACCGGCTCTACGGCGGCGACCAGGAGCACCGGATCAAGCAGGAGATCCTCGCCGGTATCGGCGGGGTCCGGGCGATCCGGGCCTTCATCGAGCTGGAGGGCAGGCCCTCGCCCGAGGTGTTCCACATGAACGAGGGGCACGCGGGCTTCCTCGGCGTCGAGCGCATCCGTGAACTCATCGACGCGGGGCTCGATTTCGACACCGCGTTGACGGTGGTGCGGTCGTCGACGGTGTTCACCACCCACACCCCGGTGCCCGCGGGCATCGACCGGTTTCCGGTGGAGATGGTGCGGCGGTACTTCGGCGGGTCGACCGACGGGCCATCGGGTGAGATGTCGCGGCTGCTACCCGGCGTTCCGCTCGATCGCATCATCGCGTTCGGCGAGGAGGACGACCCGACGAAGTTCAACATGGCCCACATGGGCCTGCGCCTGGCGCAGCGCGCCAACGGCGTCTCGCTGCTGCACGGCAACGTCAGCAGGCACATGTTCAACGAGCTGTGGCCGGGGTTCGACCCAAACGAGGTGCCGATCGGGTCGATCACCAACGGTGTGCACGCGCCGACCTGGGCGGCACCGCAGTGGATGCAACTCGGCCGCGAGCTGCTCGGCAGCGAGGACCTCAGCAGTGCACGCGAACCCGCGGTATGGGGCCGGCTGCAGCAGGTCGACACCGGACATCTGTGGTGGATCCGCTCGCAGCTGCGTGAGCAGCTCGTCGAGGACGTGCGCGCGCGGCTGCGCCGCTCCTATCTGGAGCGCGGTGCGGCCGAAGCCGAACTCGGTTGGATCGCAACGGCGTTCGACCCCAACGTGTTGACGATCGGATTCGCCCGGCGGGTTCCGACCTACAAGCGCCTGACGCTGATGCTGCGCGATCCCGAACGGTTGGAACGGCTGCTGCTCAACGACGAACGCCCGATCCAGCTCATCGTCGCGGGTAAGTCACATCCCGCCGACGACGGCGGCAAGGCGCTCATCCAGCAGGTGGTCAGGTTCGCCGACCGCCCCGAGGTCCGGCACCGGATCGCGTTCCTGCCCGACTACGACATGTCGATGGCCCGCCAGTTGTACTGGGGATGCGATGTGTGGCTGAACAATCCGCTGCGGCCGTTGGAGGCGTGCGGGACGTCGGGCATGAAGAGCGCGCTCAACGGCGGGCTGAACCTGTCGATCCGCGACGGGTGGTGGGACGAGTGGTACGACGGCGAGAACGGTTGGGAGATCCCGACCGCCGACGGTCTCGCCGACGAGAACCGGCGCGACGACCTCGAGGCGGCCGCCCTCTACGACCTGCTCGAGACGTCAGTGGCGCCCAAGTTCTACGAACGCGACGAGCGCGGCGTACCGGCGCGGTGGGTCGAGATGGTGCGGCACACGTTGATCGTGCTCGGACCCAAGGTGCTGGCCTCGCGGATGGTGCGCGACTACACCGAGAAGTACTACGCGCCCGCGGCACAGTCGCTGCGGCGGACCGTCGAACCGGGCGGAGATGGTGAACCCTTCGGCGCGGCAAGGGATCTGGCCAACTACCGGCTGCGCGCCCAAGAGTCGTGGCCGAAGATCCAGATCACCGACGTCGACAGCTACGGGCTGCCCGACACCCCGCTGCTGGGTTCCGAACTCACGCTGAAGGCCACCGTTTACCTGGCCGGTCTGCGCCCCGACGAGGTCGCCGTACAAGCCCTGCTGGGGCGCGTCGACGCCAGTGACCAGCTCGTCGATCCGGTGACTGTGCCGATGGCGCACACCGGGACCGCCGACGGCGACAACGAGGTGTTCTCCGCGACCGCACCGTTGCCGGTCGCGGGCCCGGTGGGCTACACCGTGCGGGTGCTGCCGCACCATCCGCTGCTGGCGGGCGACAACGAGCTCGGCCTCGTCGCGCTGGCGTGACGAACTCGCTCAAGGTCGCCATCGACGGCGGTCCGTACGGGATCGCTGCGGGCCCGGACGGCGCGTTGTGGGTGACGCTGGCCGGCGCGCACGCGATCGCACGGGTGACGACGACCGGAGAGGTCCAGCGGTATCCGGTCGCGCCAGGCGCCCGCCCGATGGTCATCACGGCGGGGCCCGACGGCGCTATGTGGTTCACCCGCCACGACGACCGGATCGGCCGCATCACCACCACCGGCGAGCTCAGCGCCGTCGACCTGCCCGACGGCAGCGACCCCTACGGCATCACGGTCGGCCCCGACGGTGCGTTGTGGTTCACGGCGATGACGTCCGGGGTCGTCGGACGGATCTCGGTGGAGGGTGAACTGACCGAGACCCATCCGGTCGGCGGCGCGCCCTCGATGATCGTCACCGGCCCCGACGGCGCGCTGTGGTTCACCATGAACCAGGCGAGCGCGGTCGGTCGGCTGACGCTGTCGGGCGAGCTGACCGTACGCGAAACCCCCACGGCCGCATCGGGTCCCGTCGGCATCACCGCAACGCACGACGATGCCGTGTGGTTCACCGAGATCCTCGCCGAACGGCTCGGCCGAATACCGATGGGCGATGCGATCCAGGAGATCGAACTACCCGGCAAACCGCACGCCGTCATCGCCGATCCCAGCGACGGCGTGTGGGTGACCCTGTGGGGATCGAGCCAGCTGGCCCGCGTCGGCGGCGACGGTGACGTCGTGACGATCGACCTTCCGCCCGGCAGCGAACCGCACGGGCTGGCGGTCGACGGCGATGGGGCGGTCTGGGTCGCCCTGGAGGCGGGATACGTGCTGCGGATGCCGTCCTGACCAGCCAATCGAAACGATTCTGGGAGCATCCCCACGCGGCTCGTATCGGGCGCGGTAGGTTCCGAAGCATTGCTAACGATGGAGGGCGGGCAGTGACGGTCGGAAATGTGGTGCGACGAGGCATCTCCGTGGTCGCGGTCGCGGGTGTGCTGGCCACTTTGGGTGCCGCATCCGCCTCGGCGGATCCGGAGGTCGAGCCGGTCGTCGCCGACGCGCCCGCGGAGGGTGCGCCCCCTCCGCCGCCGCCCGACGGCGCCGTCGAGTCGACCCCGCCCGCCGTGACCGACACCCCGGACGGGTGGACGCTGACGTTGTCGGCCAAGGACGAGACGCAGGCGCCGATCCCGCCGCTGACCACCGCCCTGTCGTCCCGCGAGTACGTCGTCGGCGGCACGTATCAGGGCAAGCTGGCCGGACCCGGCGACGGTGAAGAGCCGGAGGGCACCCTCGAGGTGGGCTACGAGATCGGTTGCGGCATCGACATGAGCACGTCGAATGGTGTCTCGTTGACGGGCACCGCGGGCATCAGCCCGTCGCTCGGCATCCTGGGCCTCGACGCCGCCGGACCGATCGAGATCGGTGTCCTGCCGACCCTCGGCGCCAACCTCGGCGGTGGCATCACCGTCGGTCTCAAGCCCGGTCTGGTCAACGTCGTCCCCGTCACCAAGAAGGAGTTCACCGGAGCCGACCCGTGGGTGATGGTGAGCGGTTTCCGGGTGAAGATCGACGGCTGCGTCGGCGAATCGTTCATCCGCTCGTACGCCTACCTGGTCCGCTCCACCGACCAGTCCGACGCGGTGCTGGCCTGGTACGGCGTGACAAAGAAAATTTGAGCAGATCTGAACGTCACCTAGTCGAAGCGCTTGAAGCAGCGGTCGGTGTCGCCGAGGACACCGACGCGGAAGGCGTCGATCCGTGAGAAGCCCGACGGCACCGACTCACCGTTGACGTCGCTGGCCACCAGGCCGTTGGTGAGGATGCCCGACACGGCTTCGTCGACGTCGCCTGCGGTCAGCGCCACGGTGTTGCCGTCGGGCGTCGTCACGCTCTTGGAGAGCTTGGTCGTGGCCACTCCGGTCAGGCACGCCGTGCGCAGCGCGGCCTCGGCGTTGTCCAGTACGACGCCGCCGTGTTCGTTCTGGATCGCCTGCATGTAGCGAGACACCAGGATCGAATATGCGGTGTTGTCGCCGCTGGCCAGGCTGACCGGGCTCTCGATGTCGGGCTGTGCGCCCATCGCCGAGAGCTCGTCGAGGTCGACCGCGATCGTGTTCGTCGCGGGGCAGTAGGACACCGGCGGGCTCGGCCGCGCGTCGGTGCATTCCGGCGGATCGAAGCTGAGCTTGGGTGGGTCGGCGGGTTCGAAGAGGATGCCCATCGCGTCCACGACGGCGCGCACGGACTCCTCGGAGACGGCCCATTCGCCCGTCTCGTCCTCTTCGAGCAGCACCGGCAGATCGCCCCGACGCTGACCGATCTCACGCAGGTCGATGGCCGCGCAGGCCGACGCCCCGTCCGTGAACCCGAACTGGAACGCCGACACCCGCTCGAACGCCGAACCGTGTTCGTCGACACCGACTTCCGGGTCGTACTCGCTCAACAGCGGATCGCGGAATGCGATGACGGCCGCCAGCACGTTGTTGAGGCCGTCACCGGTCGACAGCGTGAACCGCGGCGAGTGGTCTTCGGCGACCCATCGCATGTAAGCCCCTGCAAGGCAGTCGGCCTGCTGTTCGGAGACCAACGTCGGGGTGTCGTCGTCGACCAGGCCTGCCTGCTTCTGCACCGCGTGGCCGTATTCGTGGGCGAGCACCATCGTCACACCCATGTCGCCGAACTCCTGTCGAAGGCTGGGCAGCAGCTCGCCCCGGTCCCACCCGATCGTGTTGTCGGTGTTGCAGTATCCGGCGTTGACCAGACCATAGGTGTCGGTGTCGCAGAACCCCGTGCTGTCGAATCCGTTGGCGTCCCAGGAGTAAACACGAGCGACCGGTTCGAACCGGCCGTCGAAAGCGTTGCCGTAGGCGCCTTCCCAGAACTCCTCGATGTCGCTGATCGCCTGGCGACCGAGTTCGTCGATCTCGCTCCCGTCGGTGCCGACCACCACGCGCGAGGGGTCGCTCGCGTCGGGCCGTAGACCGGTGGGGCCGTCGGTGGCCGGCATGCCCGCGACGCGGAATGGATCGCTGAACACCGAAACGGGTTCGCCTCGAAGCGTGGTGGTACAGCCGGTCGCGACGAGCACCACCGCCACCGCGGCGCCGACTAGCTGCCGTCGATCCATGGACGCCGCCTTTCGCGTCGAGGCGGCCTGGGGGCGCGCTCAGGAGAACCGTTGTCAGGATAAGAAACAATCAGCCGGCGCGTAGACGTTCGAGTGCCTGACGCACCCGGTGGGAGTCCGTCGTCGCCCAATACGGCGGCAGCGAGGCCCGCAGGAATCCGCCGTAGCGGGCGGTCGCCATCCGCGAATCCAACACGGCGACCACGCCGCGGTCGTCAACGGTGCGCAACAGGCGCCCCGCGCCCTGCGCCAACAGCAGCGCCGCATGGCTGGCCGCCACGGCCATGAAACCGTTGCCGCCGCGGGCGGCCACCGCCCGCTGCCGGGCCGTCAGCAGCGGATCGTCGGGACGCGGAAACGGGATGCGGTCGATGAGCACGAGAGACAGTGACGGACCGGGCACGTCGACGCCCTGCCACAGCGACAACGTGCCGAAAAGCGACGTCTCCGGATCGTCGGCGAACCGCTTGACCAACGCCGACGTGGTGTCCTCGCCCTGGCACAGCACCGGGGTGTCGAGACGGTCGCGCATGATCTCGGCGGCGGCCTTGGCCGCGCGCATCGACGAGAACAAGCCGAGGGTGCGCCCGCCCGCAGCGGTGATCAGGCCGGCGATCTCGTCGAGTTGTTCGGCCGATCCCGTGCCGTCGCGCCCGGGCGGCGGTAGATGCGCTGCGACATAAAGGATCCCGGACTTGGCATGCTCGAACGGCGAACCGACGTCGATGCCCCGCCACTCGGTGTCCCCGCCGGAGAGCCCCCACGCCGAGGCCATCGCGTCGAACGTGCCGCCGATGGTCAACGTGGCCGACGTGAGCACAGTCGTCGCGCTCTCAAACAGCCTGGTGCGCAACAAACCTGACACCGAAAGCGGGGCGACCCGCAGCATCGTCCGCACGGACCCGCGGTTCTCCTCGCGTTCGACCCACACCACATCCGTGCGATCCGGGATGGCCGGTATGAACGAGTCGAGAACGCGCGACGCGGTGTCGCCGATGTCGGTCAACGCGGTCACGGCTTCGGTCCGCGCGGACGCCGCTGCCGGGTCGCTGGGTACGGTGTCGATCGCCGACCGGGCCCGGTGCGCGGCATCGCGCACGGCGGTCAGGTACGTCGCGAGTTCGTCGTCGAGCACGTCGATGCGGCCCGGCTCGGTGTCGTGGATCGCCGACGACAGTGTCGCCGTCGCCGCCTCCAGCCGCTGGGCCAGTTCCTGGTCGACCAGCCGCGCGGCCCGGCGGTGGGCGACCCCGAGCGACGTCGCCGACAACTCCCCGGTGGCCACCGACGTCACCCGGTCGACCAGCTCGTGCGCCTCGTCGACGACGAGCAGGTGGTGTTCGGGAAGTACGGCGGCATCGGAGATCGCGTCGATGGCCAGCAGCGCGTGGTTTGTGACGACGACGTCGGCGTGGCCGGCCTTCTCCCGTGCCTTCTCCGCGAAACAGTCGGTACCGAACGGGCAGCGTGCCACGCCGATGCATTCGCGCGCCGACACGCTGACCTGAGACCAGGAGCGGTCCGGGACGCCCGGGGTCAGCTCGTCGCGGTCGCCGGTCTCGGTGTCCGACGACCAGGCGATCAGGCGCTGCACATCGCGGCCCAGCGCGCTTGTCGCCACCGGTTCGAACAGCTCCTCCTGGGGGCGGTCGTCGGGCTCGGTGGCCGCCCCGTTGTGAATCTTGTTCAGGCACAGGTAATTTCCGCGCCCCTTCAGCAACGCGAACTCGGGTGTGCGTGGCAGCGCGTCTGCCAGCGACTCGGCCAGCCGGGGCAGGTCGCGGTCGACGAGTTGGCGTTGCAGCGCGATGGTCGCGGTGGACACGACGACGGGTTCGTCGCCGTCGACGGCGCGCGCGATGGCGGGCACGAGGTACGCGAGCGATTTCCCGGTGCCCGTACCCGCTTGCACCGCGAGGTGCTCGCCGGTGTCGAAGGCGTTGGCGACGGCCTCGGCCATCTCGATCTGGCCCGGGCGTTCGCGGCCGCCGAGTCCGCTGACGGCGGTGGCCAGCAGTTCAGTGATGTCCAGCGTGTCCGACGTGGTGACCTCCTACGCGCCGGGAGGGATCAGCCGCGTCGGCACCGCCGGCTCGCCGCGGGAGAGCTTCAACCCATCCCACGGAAGGCTCGTCAGGCCGACTCGCACCCGCTCGCGCGCCGCGTCGAGCGACGTATCGCCGACCGGTTCGCCGTGCTGCACCAGGGGCACCGTCAGCGGTCGTGCGGTGAGCCCGTCGGGGGTGGCGGGCGTACGGCCGTGGGGGTGGACGACCTCTTCGACGATCGTGCCGGTCGGCTTGGCCAGCCGCAGCGCCTGCTTGCGCCCGCCGTGCGACTGTTTGTGGCTGCTGCGCTTCTCCACCGGAAGGCCGTCCACTTCGGCCAGCTTGTAGACCATCCCGGCGGTCGGTGCGCCGGAACCCGTGACCAGCGACGTGCCGACGCCGTAGATGTCGACCGGTTCGGCGCGCAGCGCGGCGATCGCGAACTCGTCGAGATCGCCCGACACGACGATCTGCGTCTTGGTGGCGCCGAGGCCGTCGAGCTGAGCGCGGACCTGACGGGCGAGCACCCCGAGGTCACCGGAATCGATGCGCACCGCACCGAGTTCGGGCCCGGCCACCTCGACGGCGGTCGCCACCCCGGCGGTGATGTCGTAGGTGTCCACCAACAGTGTCGTGCCCACACCGAGCGCCTCGACCTGTGCCCGGAACGCGGCGCGCTCGTCGGGTCCGTCGTGGGTGGTGTGCAGCAGAGTGAACGCGTGAGCGCTGGTGCCCAGGGCCGGCACCCCGTAGTCGCGCTGGGCCGCCAGGTTGGACGATCCGGTGAAGCCGGCCAGGTAGGCCGCGCGTGCGGCGGCGACGGCGGCCCGTTCGTGGGTGCGCCGCGAGCCCATCTCGATCAGGGGCCGTCCCTGTGCCGCGCTGACCATGCGCGCGGCGGCGGAGGCGATCGCGGTGTCGTGGTTGAAGATCGACAACGCCAGGGTTTCGAGTACGACACATTCGCCGAACGTTCCGTGCACCGAGAGCACCGGTGAGCCCGGGAAGTAGAGCTCGCCCTCGGCGTAGCCGTCGACGTCGCCGCGGAAGCGGTAATCGGCGAGATACGACAGTGTCTTCTCGTCGAGGAAGTCCGCGAGCGTCGAGAGCGTCGCGTCGTCGAATTCGAACTGCGCCAAAGCATCCACAAACCGTGCGGTGCCTGCCACGACGCCGTAGCGACGCCCTTCGGGCAACCGCCGGGCGAAGAGCTCGAAGGTGGTGCGTCGATGCGCGGTGCCGTCACGCAGCGCGGCCGCAAGCATCGTCAGCTCATATTTGTCGGTGAGCAGGGCCGGGGATGCGGCGGTCACAGGTGTCACCGTAGTAGCTCGAAGGGCCGGTTATGCGTTGGCTATCCTGAACAACATGGTTACGCCGGCGGAGGCTCGACCGGGCACTCGCGAGGAGCGGGGCGTCAAGTCCGTCTCGACTGAGGACGCCGCCGCCGACACCCCCTGGGTGACCATCGTGTGGGACGACCCGGTGAACCTGATGACCTACGTGACCTACGTCTTCCAGAAGCTGTTCGGCTATCCCGAGGCGCATGCGACCAAATTGATGCTCCAGGTGCACAACGAGGGCAAGGCGGTCGTCTCGGCCGGCAGCCGCGAGTCGATGGAGATCGACGTGTCCAAGCTCCACGCCGCCGGGTTGTGGGCGACCATGCAGCAGGACCGCTGACAGACACGTGCGTAAGTGGAAGCGGGTGGAGACTGACGACGGCGCACGCTTCCGCTCGGCGATCGCGCCGCACGAGGCGGCCCTGCTGCGAAGCCTCGCCACCTCGGTGGTGGGCATGCTCGACGAGCGCGAATCATCCGCGCCCGCAGACGAACTCGAAGCGATCACCGGTATGCGTACCGGCAACTCGACGCCGCCCGACGACGACACGATGAAACGGCTGTTGCCGGACTTCTACCGGCCGCAGAGCGACCATCCCGCCGGCTCCAATGCGACCGAGAGCCTCAACAGCGCATTGCGCAGCCTGCACGAGCCCGAAATCATCGACGCGAAACGTCAAGCGGCACAGACGCTTCTGGACACCATGCCGCCCGAGGGCGGCAAATTCGAGTTGACCGAGGACGACGCGCACGCCTGGGCCGCGGCGGTCAACGACATGCGCTTGGCGCTGGGCACCATGCTGGCGATCTCACCGGACGGGCCCGACGAACTGCCGCCCGACCATCCGATGGCCGGGCACCTCGACGTCTACCAGTGGCTGACCGTGCTGCAGGAGTATCTGGTGTTGGGACTGATGGGTAAGTCGCGATGAGCTCGATCACCGACGTGGCGGGCATCCGGGTGGGACAACACCATCGACTCGACCCCGACGCGACGCTCGGTTCGGGCTGGGCAAGTGGCACCACGGTCGTGCTGACACCGCCGGGCACCGTCGGCGGCGTCGACGCCAGGGGCGGGGCGCCGGGCACCCGCGAAACGGATCTGCTCGACCCGATCAACTCCGTCCAGCACGTCGACGCCGTCGTGCTGAGCGGAGGCAGCGCCTACGGACTGGCGAGCGCCGACGGGGTGATGCGCTGGCTCGAGGAACAGGGCCGCGGCGTCGCCCTCGACGGCGGCGTGGTGCCGATCGTGCCCGCCGCGGTGGTGTTCGACCTGCCGGTCGGCGGGTGGCAGTGCAGGCCCACCGCGGAGTTCGGCTACGCAGCGGCCGCCGCCGCCGGCACCGAGGTGGCGCTCGGCACGGTGGGCGCGGGCACCGGCGCGCGGGTGGGTGTGCTCAAGGGCGGCGTGGGCACCGCGTCGACGGTGCTCGACTGCGGTGCGACCGTCGGGGCCCTCGTGGTGGTGAACGCCGCGGGCGAGGCCGTCGACACCTCGACCGGTCTGCCTTGGCTGGCGTACCAGATCGAGGAGTTCGGGTTGGTGCCCCCGCCCGCCGATCAGATCGCGGCCTACGCCGCTCGGCACCAGGAGTACAGCCCGCTCAACACGACCATCGCCGTGGTCGCCACCGACGCCGTCCTGAGTCCGGCGGGCTGCCGGCGGGTCGCCGTCGCCGCACACGACGGGTTGGCCCGCACCATCCGGCCGTGCCACACGCCGCTCGACGGCGACACCATATTCGCGCTGGCCACCGGCGCGGTCGAGGTGCCGCCCGATCCCACGACCCCCGCGTCGATGTCGCCGGAGGTGCCGCTGATCACGCAGGTGGGCGCCGCCGCGGCGGACTGTTTGGCCCGCGCCGTGATGGTCGGTGTGCTGGCCGCCGAATCGGTCGCCGGAATACCCGCGTACCGGGACCTGTTGCCCGGAGCGTTCGAGTAATCGCGAAACTGCGTTCCAGCAGCCGTTTACTCGATCTTTCGCTGCTGGAATACAGTTTCGTGCAGAAAGGGGTAGTGCTGTGCTGGTGATCCGAGCGGATCTGGTCGACGCCATGGTGGCCCACGCCCGTGCCGACCATCCCGACGAGGCCTGTGGGGTGATCGCGGGTCCCGAGGGCTCGGACCGTCCCGAGCGCTTCATCGCGATGACCAACGCCGAGCGGTCGCCGACGTTCTACCGGTTCGACTCCGGCGAACAACTCAAGGTGTGGCGCGAGATGGACGCGGCCGACGAGGCGCCGATCGTCATCTACCACTCGCACACCGCGACCGATGCGTATCCCAGCCGCACCGACATCGCGTACGCGTCCGAACCCGACGCCCATTACGTGCTGGTGTCGACCCGCGACCCGGAGGAACACGAACTGCGGAGCTACCGCATCGTCGACGGCGTCGTCACCGAGGAACCCGTCAAGATCGTCGAGCAGTACTGAAAGACCTGAAGCCTCAAAGGAGCCGTTGCATGTCTGTTTCCGTGTCCATCCCGACCATCCTGCGCACCCACACCGGAGGGGAGAAGCGCGTCACCGCGTCCGGTGACACCCTCGCGGCGGTGATCAACGATCTGGAGGCCAACTACTCCGGCATCTCCGAGCGCCTGATGGACAAGGACAACCCCGGCAAGCTGAACCGCTTCGTCAACATCTACGTCAATGACGAGGACGTGCGGTTCTCGGGCGGGCTCGACACCACGATCGCCGACGGCGACTCAGTGACGATCCTGCCCGCAGTGGCGGGCGGCTGATCTTGGCGCGATACGACTCGCTGCTCGAGGCCCTGGGCGACACCCCGTTGGTGGGCCTGCGCCGGCTCTCGCCCCGCTGGGACGAGGGGCCGCACGTGCGGTTGTGGGCCAAGCTCGAGGACCGCAATCCCACCGGCTCCATCAAGGACCGCCCGGCGCTGCGGATGATCGAGGAGGCCGAACGGCAGGGCCTGCTGCAGCCCGGCGCGACGATCCTGGAACCGACGAGCGGTAACACCGGCATCTCGCTCGCGATGGCGGCGCTGCTCAAGGGCTACCAGATGATCTGTGTGATGCCGGAGAACACGTCGATCGAACGACGCCAGCTGCTCGAGCTGTACGGCGCGCGGATCATCTACTCGCCCGCCGAGGGAGGTTCGAACACCGCCGTCGCGCACGCGAAAGAGCTTGCGCTGCAGAACCCTTCGTGGGTGATGCTTTATCAGTACGGCAACGAGGCCAATACGCTGTCGCACTACGAGGGCACCGGGCCCGAGCTTCTCGCGGACCTTCCCGAGATCACGCACTTCGTCGCGGGCCTCGGGACCACCGGCACCCTGATGGGCACGGGACGGTTCCTGCGCGAACGCAAACCGGACGTGAAGATCGTCGCCGCCGAACCGCGGTACGGCGAGGGCGTCTACGCGCTGCGCAACATCGACGAGGGGTTCATCCCCGAGTTGTACGACCCCGACGTGCTGACGACGCGGTATTCCGTCGGTTCGTACGACGCGATCCGGCGCACCCGGGAGTTGGTTCAGGTGGAGGGGATCTTCGCGGGTATCTCCACCGGCGCGGTGCTGCACGCGGCGCTGGGCATGGCCGCCAAGGCGGTCAAGGCGGGGGAGCAGGCCGACATCGCGTTCGTCGTCGCCGATGCGGGTTGGAAGTATCTGTCGACCGGTGCGTACGCCGGTAGCCTGGATGACGCCGAAGACGCGCTTGAAGGGCAGCTATGGGCATGACCGGCTATCCGGGAACCACACCGCCGCAACCCAGGAAGCGGCCCGCGTGGGTGGTCGGCGCCGTCACGGTCTTCAGCTTCGTCGTGCTGCTGTGGGTCATCGAGCTGTTCGACTCGCTGTCGAACCACCGGCTCGACGACAACGGCATCCGCCCGCTGGACACCGACGGGCTGCTGGGCATCCTGTTCGCTCCGCTGCTGCACTCGAACTGGGACCATCTGGTCGCCAACACGGTCCCCGCGCTGGTGCTCGGCTTTCTGATGACGCTGGCGGGCATGTCACGCTTCATCTTCGCGACGGCCATCGTGTGGATCCTCGGCGGGCTGGGCACCTGGCTGATCGGCAACCTCGGCATGCACTGCCCCTACGTGGGGGTGCGCTGCGAGGTCAACCACATCGGGGCTTCGGGGCTGATCTTCGGCTGGCTGGCATTCCTCATCGTGTTCGGGTTCTTCACCCGCAAGGCGTGGGAGATCGTCGTCGGCGTCATCGTGCTGCTCGTCTACGGCAGCGTCCTGCTCGGCGTCCTGCCCGGAACGCCGGGGGTGTCCTGGCAGGGCCATTTGAGCGGTGCGGTCGCAGGCGTCATCGCCGCCTATCTGTTGTCCGGACCGGAGCGCAAGGCACGCGAGAAGCGCAGGAGCGTGACCACGAACCCGTACCTGTCGTCGTGACGCCGCCAGTGTCTGCGGACGCACCCGTCGGCATCTTCGACTCGGGCGTCGGCGGCCTCACGGTCGCGCGCGCGATCATCGACCAGCTGCCCGACGAGAACATCGTCTACGTCGGCGACACCGCCAATGGACCGTACGGGCCGCTGACCATCCCACAGGTCCGCGCCCATGCGCTCGCGGTCGGAGACGATCTCGTCTCGCGCGGGATCAAGGCGCTCGTGATCGCCTGCAACACGGCGTCATCGGCCTGCCTCCGCGACGCCCGCGAACGGTACGCCCCGGTGCCCGTCGTCGAGGTGATCCTGCCCGCGGTGCGCCGCGCCGTCGCCACCACCCGCAACGGGCGGATCGGCGTCATCGGCACCGAGGCGACGATCGCGTCCGGCGCCTACCAGGACGCGTTCGCGGCGGCGCGCGACACCGAGGTGATCGGCGTGGCCTGCCCGCGGTTCGTCGACTTCGTCGAGCGCGGGGTGACCAGCGGGCGTCAGGTGCTCGGCTTGGCCGAGGGCTATCTGGAACCGCTTCAGCGCGCACAGGTCGACACGGTCGTGCTGGGCTGCACCCACTATCCGATGCTGTCGGGGTTGATCCAGTTGGCGATGGGCGAGAACGTCACGTTGGTGTCGAGCGCCGAGGAGACGGCCAAGGACTTGCTGAGGGTGCTCACCGAGCTCGATTCGCTGCGCCCGCACGACGGTCCTCCGGTGCGGCGGGTGTTCGAGGCGACGGGCGATCCGGACGCCTTCACGGCCCTGGCGGCGAGGTTCCTCGGGCCGACGCTCGACGGTGTTCGACCTGTTCAACGTCACGTCAGCGCGCCAAGATGATTTCGGTCGCTCAAACCGGCCATGTTTTCGTCACAGGCGGATCGGGCATGGCAAGCTAGTGAGTGTGCGAATCACCGTACTCGGTTGCTCCGGCAGTGTTGTCGGGCCTGATTCGCCAGCGTCCGGATATCTAGTCTCCGCGCCCGATACCCCGCCGTTGGTGCTCGACTTCGGCGGTGGAGTGCTCGGTGCGCTGCAGCGGCACGCCGATCCCAACGACGTCCACGTGTTGTTGTCACACCTGCACGCCGACCACTGCCTCGATCTGCCGGGCTTGTTCGTGTGGCGGCGCTATCACCCGTCGCCGGCACAGGAGCGCGGCATCATGTACGGCCCCGCCAACACCTGGGCGCGGCTCGGCGCGGCCTCGTCTCCCGAAGGCGGTGAGGTCGACGACTTCTCCGATGTCTTCGAGATCCGGCACTGGGTCGACAACGAGCCGGTCACCATCGGCTCGCTGACCGTGACGCCGAAGCTCGTTTGCCACCCGACCGAGTCCTACGGCATGCGCATCACCGATCAGGACGGCGCGACGCTTGTCTACAGCGGCGACACCGGCTACTGCGACGCCCTGATCGATCTCGCCCGCGGCGCCGACGTGTTCTTGTGCGAGGCGTCGTGGACGCATTCGCCGGATCGGCCGCCGAGGCTGCATCTGTCCGGCACGGAAGCCGGCCGGGCCGCGGCCGAGGCCGCGGTCGGCGAGCTCCTGCTGACCCACATTCCGCCGTGGACATCGCGCGAGGACGTCATCAGCGAGGCCAAGGCCGAGTTCGACGGTCCGGTGCACGCGGTGGTGAGCAACGAGACCTTCGACGTCGTGCGCGCGGCCTAGTCCGACCCGACCGATAGGGTTGGTTCGTGTCCCGACGAGAAGACGGCCGGCTTGACGACGAGCTGAGGCCGGTTCGCATCACCCGCGGTTTCACCACCCATCCCGCCGGCTCTGTGCTGGTGGAATTCGGCCAGACGCGCGTCATGTGCACGGCGAGCGTCACCGAAGGGGTGCCGCGCTGGCGCAAGGGCTCCGGAAAGGGTTGGCTCACAGCGGAGTACGCGATGCTGCCCGCCGCAACGCACGACCGGTCCGATCGCGAGTCCGTCAAGGGCCGCGTCGGCGGGCGCACCCAGGAGATCAGCCGGCTGGTCGGCAGGTCGTTGCGCGCGTGCATCGACCTCGCGGCGCTGGGCGAGAACACCATCGCGATCGACTGCGACGTGCTGCAGGCCGACGGGGGCACGCGGACCGCCGCGATCACCGGCGCCTACGTCGCGCTTGCCGACGCGGTCACGTACCTGGGTGCCGCAGGCAAGCTGTCCGATCCGCGTCCGTTGTCCTGTGCGATCGCCGCCGTCAGCGTCGGTGTGGTCGACGGCCGGGTCCGCGTCGATCTGCCCTACAGCGAGGACTCGCGCGCCGAGGTCGACATGAATGTCGTCGCCACCGACACCGGCACGCTGGTCGAGATCCAGGGCACCGGCGAGGGCGCGACGTTCCCGCGCTCGACGCTGGACAAGATGCTCGACGCGGCGATGGGCGCGTGCGAGCAGATCTTCGAGATCCAGCGCCAGGCGTTGGAGTTGCCGTATCCCGGGGTGTTGCCGGAATCCAAAGAGCCGACGAAGAAGGCGTTCGGAAGCTGACCGAGCTGCTGGTGGCCAGCCGCAACCCGAAGAAGCTGGCGGAGTTGCGCCGCGTGTTGGCGGCGGCGGGCGTGTCGGGGTTGACGCTGCTCTCGCTCGACGATGTGCCCGCGTTCGACGAGGCGCCCGAGACCGGCGCGACGTTCGAGGAGAACGCGTTGGCCAAGGCGCGCGACGCGTTCCGGGCGACGGGCCTCGCGGCGGTCGCCGACGACTCCGGGCTGGAGGTCGCCGCGTTGAACCGGATGCCCGGTGTGCTGTCGGCGCGCTGGGCGGGCAGGCATGGCGACGACGCCGGAAACACGTCGCTGCTGTTGGCGCAGCTGGCCGATGTGCCCGACGACCGGCGCGGCGCGGCGTTCGTGTCAGCGTGCGCGTTGGTGCATGGCGGGGGCGAGGTCGTCGTGCGAGGGGAGTGGCCGGGCAGCATCGTCCGCGAACCCCGCGGAGAAGGCGGCTTCGGCTACGACCCAGTGTTCCTGCCCGACGGGTCGACGCGAACGGCCGCCGAACTCGACGCCGCCGAGAAGGATGCGGCGTCGCACCGCGGGCGGGCCCTGACGGCGCTGCTGCCCGCGTTGCGCGAGTTGGCCCTGCGGTCCTGAACGCAAATTTTGTATAGCTCAACTAAGCGGTAGCATCCCCGGGGTGCGCCGCTCCTCCGTTCCACCCGAAGTCGGAAGGGCGCGGCACCCCGCGATCGTCGTGGCCGTGCTGGCCGCCGCGGGCATCAGCGTGTCGCTGATGCAGACGCTCGTCATCCCGCTGATCCCCGAGTTGCCCACGCTGCTGAACACCAGCGCGTCCAACGCGTCGTGGGTGATCACCGCGACACTGCTGACCGCGGCCGTGGCCACGCCGATGTTCGGCAGGCTCGGCGACATGTACGGGCCGAAGCCCATCCTGATCATCTGCGCGCTGCTGCTCACCGCGGGATCGTTGATCGCGGCGATGACGACGGCGCTGCTGCCGGTGATCGTCGGTCGAGGGCTGCAGGGCTTCGGGATGCCGATCATCCCGCTGGGCATCAGCGTGATGCGTTCGTCGGTGCCGGCGCATCGGGTCGGCACCGCGATGGGTCTGATGAGCGCATCGCTGGGTGTCGGTGGTGCGCTGGGACTTCCGCTGTCGGCGATCATCGCCGATCGCTTCGACTGGCACGCGTTGTTCTGGTTCGGCGCCGGGCTGGGGGTGGTCGCGGCGGTGTCGTTCGCCGCGTTGGTGCCGCGCCTTCCGTCGGTCTCCGCCGACCGCTTCGACGGGCTGGGGGCGATCGGTCTGGCCGGCGGGCTCGTCACGCTGTTGCTGGGCATCTCCAAGGGCGGGAGCTGGGGCTGGACGAGCGCGATCACCGTGACGATGTTCGCCGCGTCGATGGTGATCTTCGCGCTGTTCGCGCTGTGGCAGTTCCGGACGACCGCTCCCATCGTCGATCTGCGGACCACGCTGAAACGTCCGGTGCTGACGACGAATCTGGCATCGATCGCGGTCGGCTTCTCGTTGTTCGCGATGTCGTTGATCGCGCCGCAGATCCTCGAGTTGCCGTCGGGGTTGGACTACGGACTCGGCCAGTCAATGCTGCAGACGGGCCTCTGGATGGCGCCCGGCGGTCTGGCGATGATGCTGACGTCGCCGGTGGCCGCGCGGATCGCCGGTGTGCGCGGTCCGCGGTTCACGCTGTTCGTCGGCTCGACGGTGGTGGCCGTCGGCTATCTGTCGGGTCTGGTGCTGATGAACAGCGCGTGGCAGCTGTGCGTGTTCAACGTGATGGTCAGCGTCGGCGTGGGTTTCGCGTTCTCGTCGTTGCCCGCGTTGATCAACGCGGCGGTGCCGGTGTCGGAAACCGCGGCGGCCAACGGGATCAACGCACTGGCGCGGTCGCTGGGCACGTCGATCTCCAGCGCGGTGATCGGTGCGGTGCTGACGGTGATGACCACGACGGTCGCCGGGCAGCAGGTGCCGTCGCTGGCCGGTCTGCGGGTCGCGCTGGTGATCGCGGCGGGCGCGGCCGTCGTCGCGGCGCTGACCGCGCTGGCGATTCCGAAGACCGAGCAGCCGGAGGAGTCAGAGCCCGATCTGGCGTTGGCTACAGACCGTAGCGGTCCTTGATCTCCTTGGTCTGAACCTGCTCGACGATGATGCCGACGAGCGGGATGGTGCCTGCCAGCAGCACGCCGATCGTCTTGCCGATGGGCCAGCGCACTTTGACCGCGAGGTTGGCGGTGAACAGCAGGTAGACGAAGTACACCCAGCCGTGGACCACCGCGATCCAGTTCAGGCCCTCGACGTGGTAGACGTACTTCATCACCATCTCGTAGCAGAGCGCGATGAGCCAGATGCCCGTCGTCCAGGCCAGCACCCGGTAACCCAGGAGCGCCTTGCGGATGTTTTCGGCGGAGGTGATCGACGGTTCGGTCATGTGGCCGGATGTTCCTTGTCTTTCTTCGCGAGCTCGGCCAGGTAGGCGTTGTACTCGCGTAGTGCGGAGTCGTCGTCGTCGACGTCATCGTCGAAGCGGGTTGTCGCTGAGGGCTTTTGCGGGAGCAGATCCTCGGGGATCTCGGTGAGGTCGCGTCTCGTGGGCTCGGGCGGTGCCTCCTCGTAACGCACGAACTTGTAGTACGCGTACACGACGAATCCGGCGAACAGCGGCCACTGCATCGCATAGCCGAGGTTCTGGAAACTGCCCGAGGCCGACTCGAAGCGGGTCCATTGCCACCACGCCAGCGCCAGGCAGCCCGCGGCGCCGACGATCACCAGTGCGATGAGCGCCGGCCTCCTACGCCGTGTAGTGGACACCTTCCAACGGTACCGCGCTACCCTTGGACCGCCCATGCGCGAGTGGCGGAATGGAAGACGCGATGGTTTTAGGTGCCATTGTCCTGTGGACGTGGGGGTTCGAGTCCCCCCTCGCGCACGTACTTTCTCCGCGTCAACCCGCGAAGTACTTCTGCCCGCCGCTGGGGATGCGCCCGAAGCCGGCGCGCAGCAGTGGCGACAGGATCGCAACCGGCAGGCTCGTCGCCCTCTTCGGCTCGATCGCGAGCACCCAGGTGAACCGCGTCTGCCTGCCCTCCGGTTCCACGATGTAATCCTCGGCGAACCGTTTGAACAGCGGTAGCGTCGACTCGTAGACGTAGAACGACTTCTGATGGCCCTCGTCCCAGTGGAAGAAGCGCTCACGCAGGACGGCGCCGCCGGGGGCGGTCACGTCGCGGGTCGTGCCGACACCGAACGGGCGCGGTGACGTCCACGTGACGTCCTTGATCGACGGTCCCCACGCGGCGAGCGACTCGTCGGAAGTCAGCGACTCCCACACCCGTTCCGGTGTTGCCGCGAAGAGCTTCTCGTAGCGGAAGACATGCGGGGCCGAGACCAGGAAGTCAGCGTCGGCGGAGACGAGGGGATACCAGCGGGCCATAGCTGGCCATCATCGCAGGCGTGCGCCCGCGCGGCTCAGTCGTCCCCGCTCTGCTTGCCGAAACAGACCAGGCTGGCGGTGAAGCTGAACACGGCGACCACACCCGCGGCCGCGGCCAGCGGTGCGTCGGAGGAGCCCCAGCTCGCGAGGCCGACCGCGACCGCGATGATCGCGGTGAAGATCAGGAAGAGGCCCGTCGTAGCGATCGCTTCGGCGGTCGGATTGTCGGCGGGGGCGAGAGCGGACTCGCGCATCGAGATCTCCTGGGGGCTCGCGGTATCGGTTGCGCTGAGGTTGCCCCCTGGGAACCGCGGTGAAACCCGCGGTTGAAAAGATGCGGGTCAGCCCGCCTTTCGGACCGTGAACCCGTTGCGTTCGGCCAGCGACTGCAGTTGCCGCAACGCGAACTGGCGCGACCGGCCCGCATCGGGGATGTGGATGCCTGCCCACACCCCGACCGCCCCCGGCGTCTGACACGCCTCCTGCGCGCAGAGCCAGCGACGCGGACAGGTCCGGCACAACTCCTTGGCGCCCTCATCGGCCCCCAGCGCCCACCGGTCGGGATCCTGTGTGCAGGCGCCGATCGGGGCGTTCTGCAGCGGGCTGACCGGAACGGGGCGCGCCGTCCGGCCGGACGGCCGGTCGTCGACGGGCATGTTGCGTCTCCTCTCGGTCGAGGCGGTCTCCGCGACGGGGCCGACAATACACGTGTATCGTTGCTGGCGTCATTTCGGTGTTGGTTACTGTGTGAGGGTGATTTCTCGGACCTGCGGGTGTCGATGACGGCGGTGCGAGCGGATCGGTACGCCTCCGACGGCAATCAGCGTTCGAGTGTCGAACGGATCCGCGACGCGGCGCTCAAATGTTTCGCGGTCAGGGGCACGTCTGCGACGTCGTTGCGCGCGGTCGCCGCGGAGGCCGGTGTCTCGCTCGGGCTCGTGCAGCACCACTTCGACACCAAGGCGAACCTGATCAAGGCCGTCGACGAGCACGTGCTCGGCGTGATGAATGCCGCTCTCACGCAGCGCATCCCGGAGCCACCGGCCGACACCATCACCGACGTCGGCGATCGGGTGACGGCGCTCGTCGCCGCCGAACCCGATGTGGTCGCGTATGCCGTTCACGCGCTGACCGACGGCAGCCCACTCGGTCGGCAGGTGTTCGACTCGTTGGCCGCCATCGGTGCCGAGCGGTGGAAGGCGCGGCAGGAGCTCGGGTTGACCCGGCCCGACCTCGACCCGATATGGGGCGCGCTGAATCCACTGATACTGGGCCTCGGGACCTGGATTCTGCGCGATCACATCGAGCGCCACCTCCCGGAGCCGTTCGACGCCCCCGCGCAGCTTCAGCGCTGGGAGGATGCGGTGAACGCACTCCTCCGCAACGGCCAGATGCGCGATCAACCCGACGTCTAGAGCGACGTGCCGCCGACCCGCTTGCGGTAGCTCGTCGGCGTCTCGCCGCAGAACTGGGCGAAGGCCCGGGTGAAGGAGCTGAGGCTGTCGAAGCCGACGGCCGACGAGGTCTCCTGGACCGACTGGCCCGGCGCGGCCAGCAACGCCATCGCCTTGAGCATCCGGGCGTGCAGAAGGTATGTGCGCCACGACATTCCGACCGAATCCTGAAACAGTCGGCGGAGCGTCCGCTCCGATACCGAAACCGCCCGGCTCACCTCGTCGGCGCTCACCCCGTCGAGATGCTCCTTGGTGTAGGCCATCGCGGCGGCGACGATGGGATGCTCCGAACTCGGCAGGCTCAACGGCGCCTCGTGGTCGAGCGCCTCGGCCACGAGGTTCGCCAGGGTCCGGAAGAAGGCGTCGGAAACCTCGTCACCGTGTGCCCGGTCGATCGGCCAGCGCAGCGCGTAGATCATCATCTCGCGGATCAGCGGTGAGACCGCGAGGATGCGCGCCCGGTCGCCCGCCTGCGGGATCAGCTCCGGATCGAACATCACCGCGACGGTACGGACGTCGGGGTTCATGGTGGCCTGGTGTTCGAGCCCGACCGGGATCCACGCGGCCTGCTGGGGCGGCAAAAGGTAGTGCGCAGAGTCGGTTTCGACCTCGACAACCCCGCCGAGCGCGTATTCGATCTGGTGCACGTCGTGCGAGTGCCAGCCGGTGATCAGCGCGTCGCCTTCGTAGAGGTAGCTGCCGCCGAGCGCTCGGCCGCCTCGCCGCAGATCGATGACGCGCCGGGTCGACCCGGCAACCAGGTTGGCCGGTTCGGCCAAACCTCTGTCCGATAGCGCAGAGACGGTCACGGTTCTAGACGGTACTACTGAGGTATGAACGTTGACGACCTGATCCTGGTGAGCATCGACGACCACGTGGTGGAACCGCCCGACATGTTCCTGCGGCATGTCCCGGCCAAGTACAAGGACGAGGCGCCGATCGTGGTCACCGACGACAAGGGCGTCGACCAGTGGATGTATCAGGGCCGCCCGCAAGGCGTCAGCGGGCTCAACGCCGTGGTGTCCTGGCCGGCCGAGGAGTGGGGCCGCGACCCCGCCGGGTTCGCGGAGATGCGTCCCGGCGTGTACGACGTGCACGAGCGCGTCCGCGACATGAACCGCAACGGCATCCTCGCGTCGATGTGCTTCCCCACGTTCACCGGCTTCTCCGCGCGGCACCTCAACATGCACCGCGAGGAAGTGACGCTGGTGATGGTGTCGGCCTACAACGACTGGCACATCGACGAGTGGGCGGGCTCCTACCCGGACCGCTTCATCCCGATCGCCGTCCTGCCGACGTGGAACCCCGAGGCCATGTGCGCCGAGATCCGCCGCGTCGCGGCGAAGGGCTGCCGTGCGGTGACGATGCCGGAACTGCCGCACCTCGAAGGGCTTCCGAGCTATCACGACGAGGACTACTGGGGTCCGGTGTTCCGCACCCTCTCCGAGGAGAACGTCGTGATGTGCCTGCACATCGGCACCGGTTTCGGCGCGATCAGCATGGCGCCCAACGCACCGATCGACAACCTGATCATCCTGGCCACCCAGGTGTCGGCGATGTGCGCGCAGGATCTGTTGTGGGGGCCGGCGATGCGCAACTACCCCGACCTGAAATTCGCGTTCTCCGAAGGCGGTATCGGCTGGATCCCGTTCTACCTGGACCGCAGCGACCGCCACTACACGAACCAGAAGTGGCTGCGCCGCGACTTCGGGGACAAACTGCCGTCCGACGTGTTCCGCGAGCACTCACTGGCCTGCTACGTCACCGACAAGACGTCGCTCAAGCTGCGCCACGAGATCGGCATCGACATCATCGCCTGGGAGTGCGACTATCCGCACTCGGACTGCTTCTGGCCCGATGCGCCCGAGCAGGTGCTCGCCGAACTCAACGCGGCCGGCGCGTCGGATTCCGACATCAACAAGATCACGTGGGAGAACTCCTGCCGGTTCTTCAGCTGGGATCCGTTCAAGCTCACGCCGAAGGAGCAGGCGACGGCAGGAGCGTTGCGCGCCAAGGCGACCGATGTCGACGTCTCGATTCGGCCGCGCAAGGAATGGGCGCGTCTCTACGAGCAGAAGCAGCTGGCTAAGGCGTAGGTGCCGCAGGGCTCGGTCGGCGTGCGTAGGCCCCGGTCGGGACTTCGCCGATCGAGACTTCGCCGATTTCTGCGCCAGGGCTGCTCGCGGGTGAGATCCGCGACCCTGGTGCAGAATTCGCGGTGCGGGTGACGGCTCAGGGCCTCACCACATCAGGCCGCGAGCCATCTCCGACGGCGGGATTTGCTCCATCGAGATCAGGCCCGCGGGAGCGCGGCACACCCAGTCGATGACGTTGACGACGCGGGCGGCGGTGGACACGCAGCCCGCCTCGGTGACGTCGAGCACCGGGTGCGACAGCAGGGTGTTGACCTCGACGCGCGGCTCGCCCTCGATGATCACCTTGTGTACGCCGGAGTGCCCTTCCGGCGGATACTCCCAGTCCGGTGCTGCCGCGGGAGTGAGCCGTGTGGTGTGCTCGACGGTGATGACGGGTGCACCATCGCGAAATCCCTCGGCCGCGAAGCGAACACCCGCCATCCCACCGGGTTCGACGGTCATCATCTTGCACTCGATGCGCCGGTCGGTGTACCACGGCTCGAAACGCTCGGTCACGTCGTCGAGTTCGATGCACAGGTGGGCGGCGATGTTGCGCACCAGACCCCCGAACATCGTGGTGACGACGCCCGGAAGGAAGGCCATCGCCGGCTCGTCGCCCGGCTTGCTGCCGAATCCCATTGCGGTGCCGGTGTACTCGTAATCGTCGTAGTTGCCGTAGTCGAAGACCTCTCGAACGGTGACCGACTCCGCGCGGGTCGCCAGGCTCAGCGCCGCCAGCACCGCGGTGTCGCCCGAATATCCCGGGTCGATCCCGTTCACGTACAGCGACGAATTGCCCGCTGCGCAGGCTTCTTCCAGCGGCCCCCGCAGCCAGTCGTCGGCCTGGCGCGGCGTCACCAGCCACACCATTGACGTCCCGACGACATTGATTCCGGCGGACAGGAAGCGCGACATCTGCTCGAGCGCCTCCATCGGGCGCGTCTCGCCCAGCGCGGTGTAGACGACGCAATCCGGCTTCAAGGCGATCAGCGCGTCGATGTCATCGGTGGCGATGACGCCGGTGGGCTCGGTCAGGCCACACAATTCGGCGGCATCGCGGCCGACCTTCTCCGGACTGGCGGCGTGCACCCCGACGAGCTCCATGTCGGGACGACCGATGAGTGCCCGAAGCGCGTGCTG
This sequence comes from Mycolicibacterium celeriflavum, assembly GCA_050205545.1. GTDB lineage: Bacteria > Actinomycetota > Actinomycetes > Mycobacteriales > Mycobacteriaceae > Mycobacterium > Mycobacterium celeriflavum_A. The sequence goes on along the minus strand of JBNMQV010000009.1, from coordinate 146,609 downwards.
ACCCACATTGCCGGTGGAGAACTGGACTACTCTGCGCATGTTGTCCGTTCCTATCAGTAATCCGGTATGGGCAGCGGCAGGTTGTTCGAGTCGATCCCGCCGTCGACGTGGAAGATGGCGTTGGTCGCGTAGCAGTCCTTGGTCGATAGGTAGACGCAGAGACGACCGAGATCCTCGACGTCGCCGAGTCTGTGCAGCGGCGTGAGCGAGAGCATCGTGTCCAGTGCCCCCGGCATCATATCGAGGCCGCTTTGCAGTCCCTCGGTGGCGAACGAACCGAGCGCGATGGCATTGACGCGGATCTTCGGCGCCAACTCCTGGGCCATCGCCCGGGTGAGCGCTTCGAGCCCACCCTTCGCGACGCAGTACGCGGTAAGCGCGCGGATCCCGAAACGTGCTGATCCCGAGGAGATGTTGACAATGTTGCCGTGTCCGGCCTCGATCATGTGACGGGCGGCGAGTTGACTCATGATGAACGCTGACGTGACACACCAGTCGAAGGTGTGCCGGAAGTCCTCGTCGGTGATGTCGAGAAACGACCCGAACGTCGAACCACCCACATTGTTGATGAGGATGTCGATGCGCCCGAACTCTTTCATCGTCGTGTTGACCACGCGCTCGCCGTCCGGCCGGCTGATCGCATCGGCCACCAGGGCCAGTCCCTTACCGCCGGAATCCTCGATGCCCTTGATCGTTGCGACGATGTCGGATTCGGTGCGGGCCGTACCGACGACGGTGGCGCCCGCCTCCGCGAGGACCCTCGCGATACCCTGCCCGACACCCTTGCCCGCACCGGTGACAATGGCCACCTGCCCGTCGAGGTTGAATTGTTCCAGCGCCATCCGCGCTCCTTCCGAAATTGACTGCAGTCAATCACACGTGTCAATACCCGGTCGGTGTTGCTATCGTCGGGTCATGGCAGTGGTCGACAAACCCTCAGCGCGCGAGGCCAAACGCCTACAAACACGTGAGCGATTGATGGGCGCGGCCATTGCCGAGTTCAAGCGTTCGGGGATGGCCGAGGCCGACGTGGGGGCGATCGTCGCCGCCGCGGGGGTCGCGCACGGCACGTTCTTCTTCCACTTTCCGACGAAGCAACACGTGCTGCTCGAGCTGGAGCGGCGGGAGGAAGAGCGGATCGCCAAGCAGCTCGGTCGATACGCCGATTCCGCCCGCAGCCTGACGTCCGTTCTTCAAGAGGCCGTGCGACTGGTCCTGGGACTGGAGCGCCGCCTCGGCGCTATTCTGTTCAAAGACTTTCTTGCCCTGCATTTTTCGCAGAACCGCCCGGCGGACGAGAGCAACGAGCACCCGGTCATCGTCCGGGTCGCGCAGGAGATCGAGCGCGCACAGAAATCGGGTCGGGTCGCGCCCGACGTCAACCCGATGAACAGCGCCGTGTTCTTCCTCCTCGGGCTCTATGCGCTGTTGACGACCACGCACGAGTGGCCGACGCAGAGCTCCATGCTCGACGACTACGTGGCACGAACCTTGCGAGGGATCGAAGCTCGCTAGTTTGTTGACTGAGGTCAGTCATCCTGCAATGCTCAGGAGGCCGACTCTCAGGAGGGTGCCTTGACTCTGCGCACAGAAACCGTCACCGGCAGCGGTCTGGACGAGCACATGGAGCGCTCCCGGCTGGCCCAACGCCAGGCGGACAAGTGGTTGATCTCCGGAAGCCTGCTGATCGGCACCGCAGCACTGGGGATCTTCGGACTCCCGCTCTTCCTGCGGGGCGTATGGCTACTGCGCAAGGCCCAGCGCGAGGGCCTGTCGGTGCGCCCGATGATCGTGACGTTGATCGGCTATCTGGTGATCATCGACGCGGCCATCAACACGGTCGGCTGGGCGCTCGATCTCGTGGCGAGCCACACCATCCTGGCGCGAATCCTGTTGAACGGCTGGGGCGCGATGTTCGACGCCGGCTATTTCTGGCACTACAACGAGCTGTGGCTCGGCGGCGCCGCCGGACCGGGGGAGAAGGCGATGGAGGTCGGGATGATCCTGACCGTCTTCACCATGCGGATCGCCGCCGGGATCGGCTTTTTGCAGATGAAGCGGTGGGGGCATCAGTGGATGATCGTCACCTGCTGGATGGGCGTGCTCATCTGGTGCCTTTACGTGTTCAACATGACGATGTACGCCGACGTGCGGTACGCGGGCACCATCTTCCCGGTCATCGGCTGGTGGCTTTACGACATCTTCTACATCACGCCGTTCCTGGCCATCCCGTACCTGCACACAGTCAATCGCGAAATCTTCTCTGACTGACTCGACTCATTGACTTGAGTCAGCATATGGACTACAAAGGGGCTTACCATGACCGCTCAGGCCACGCTGTTGGCGTGCGGACAAGGCCGGCACAAGGTGCCGACCGCGGGCGACGCCGTGATCGCTGATCCGACGCCGGCCCGACCGGTCGTAGGGCGCCACGAGTTCCGCTGACAGTCAATCCGCTCGAGGAGGCGCATACGTGGACTGGATCTGGGAGATACTTCGCTACGTCGCCGCGTGGGGCGGCACCGGCCTGATCATCTGGTTCTGGTACTGGATGTTCTCGAACATCGGGACCTTCTGAGGGTTTCGAATCGATGGCCGAACTCTCCGACTCTCACGCGATGGCGGTCGAGCGCAGTTGCGCGGTGACGGCCGTGGCCTTGAGCGGGCAACGCCGCCAGGGCGTTCGCCTCGTCTCCGGGGAGCATCGTGCCTTTGGCCTCAACGCTGCGCTGGATTTCGTGCACGTCCCCTACCCGATCAACCGCGGCTGGACCCGCAGAACTCTCACATGTGGGATCGCGCTGCAGTGCTCGCCGTCGAAGGACAGGATCCTCGGATTCCGCCTGAACGAACTGTCGACGCGCGAACTGCGCGCGCTGACAAGGGTGGAGGCCGGTGTCGCCCTGGGGTGGGTGTCCGAGCGCTGGCCCGGCCTGCTGCCCGAGTTCCGGCGCGTGCTCGGCGATGTCGAGATCCTCGACGGGGATCTCGACGCGACCGCGATGCTGGATCGGGCGATCGCGTTGGCGCGCACAACGGAATCGCTCGGCGTCGATCCGCTGTTCGGCCGGCTCCCGGTGGCATACACCGCGCCGCAAAGCGTTTTGGACAGGCTGCGCCGCACGCTCGGCAGGATGCCCTGGACCACATCGGAGAAGCGCTTGCCGCGCCCCTATTCCATACCCGTCGGCGGGGACGGCGGAATCCGCAACCCCAACCTCCCGCCGCCGAGCCGGCCCCAGGACAACGATCTCGACATCACCCCCGACCATCGGCCCGGCATCCCGTACCCCGAATGGAATGCGTGGACAGAGAGTTTCATGCGCGACCACGTCGCGGTGCTCGAGAAGGCGCACGCGTCGCGCACCCGCCAACCGGAATCGGTATCCGCCGAGCTACGCAGGTGGTTCGAGGAGCACACCCATCGCACGATGAAGAACCGGTTGGAAGACGGCTCCGACCTGGACGTCGAGCAGTACGTCAACCACTACATCGACCTGGCCACCGGTGAGGCGATCGAGCCTCGCATCTTCCGCGAACTGCTGCCCACCAACCGGGATGTCACCACGGCGCTCCTGCTCGACGGCAGTTCGTCACTCGGCGTGCACGGCGGCCGGATCTTCAAGCTCGAATTGGCCTGCGCCGACGCCCTTTCGCGGGCGATGACACTGGCCCGTGAACGGCACGGGATCTTCGTGTTCACCGGAAACACCCGCCACCGCGTCGAGGTCAGCTGCCTCAAGGATTTCGAGGACCGCAGGTTCGTCCCGCCCGGCAGGCTCGGACTGGCCACCGGTGGTTACACGCGGCTCGGTGCGCCGCTGCGTCATCTGACCAGCCGACTGCTCGCCCAGCCGTCCGAACGGCGCCTGCTCATCGTGATCGGGGACGGCCTGATCTCCGACGAGGGGTACGAGGGGCGTTACGCCTGGGCCGACGCCGCGCACGCCGTCGAAGAGGCGAACGACGCCGGCGTGAGCATCTACTACGTCGGCGTCGGGCCCACCCGTGTCGATCCACTGCCGGAGGTCTTCGGACCCCGGCGCTCACAACGCATTCGACGAGTCGAGGAGCTGCCCCGAGTGCTTGCCCACGTCCATCGCGAACTGGTGGCCGCATGAGCGATACCAGCGAGCGGATAGAGCGAACAGTCAGTGGCGATTACTACGCGAACGCCAACGAGATCCAGCTCTTCGAGCAGGCGTATCGCCAACGCCTGCCCGTGATGCTTACCGGGCCGACCGGCTGCGGCAAGACCCGCCTCGTCGAGCACATGGGGGTGCTGCTGCAACGACCGGTCGTGACGATCAGCTGCCACGACGACCTGACCAGTTCCGACCTGGTCGGGCGATTCATGGTCACCGGCGGTGACGTCGTGTGGACCGACGGGCCGCTGACGCGGGCGGTGAAAGACGGTGCGATCTGCTATCTCGACGAGGTGGTGGAGGCGCGCCACGACTCGCTGGCGATCCTGCACTCGCTGACCGACCACCGCCGCGCGTTGTACCTCGACCGCGCGGGTGAGGTGGTCAAGGCGCCCGACACCTTCATGCTGGTGTGCTCGTACAACCCCGCGTACCGCAGTTCGCTCAAGGAACTCAAACCGTCGTTCCGCCAACGTTTCGTCACGCTGCCCATGAAGTACCTGCCGCCCGAGCGCGAAGCGGAAGTCATCGGCTCGGAGACGGGTGTCGATGCAGCGACCGCGGCACGGCTCGTGCGGTGCGCCTCGGCCATTCGCACCGCCGACGAGGCATTCCACTTCGAACCGCCGTCGACCCGCGTCCTGGTGACCGCCGCGCAGTTGATCGTCGCGGGCGCAACCGAATTGGAGGCCGCCGAGGCCTGCATCCTCGCACCCCTGTCTACCGACGGTGCCATCACCGACGGATTGCGTGAAGTCGCCGTGGCCAGCCTGGCTGCCGACGCATCGAGCACCTCCGGCTAGGAAGGAACCGCCACCATGGATCAGAAAGAGCGGAATCGCAAGAAGGCGCTGATCATCCTGCAGATCGTCATCTACGGTTACCTGTTCGCGATGTTCGCCATCCAGCTCTACATGTCGTTCGCACGCGGATGGTGGGAGCTGTGAACCTGCCGCTGTTGAGCCGGAGGTCAAGCGCACCGGCCGCGTCCGACGCGACCGTCAGCCTCGAGGACCACCACGAGGAGTCGCGACTCGCCCAACGCCGGGCCGACAAGTGGATGATCGTCGGCGCCGCGCTGATGGGCATGTGGGCGCCCGGGCTGATCGGCTTCCCCATCTTCATGCGCGGTGTGTGGCTACAACGTCAGGCCGCGCGCGCCGGACTGTCGATGCGGCCGATGATCGTCACGCTGATCGGCTATCTCGTACTGATCGACGGAATGCTCAACAGCCTCGGCTGGGCGCTCGACCTGGTTGCCAACCACACGCTGATCAACCGCGTGCTGATGGTCGGCTGGGGCGCGATGTTCGACGCCGGATACTTCTGGCACTACAACGAATTCTGGGTGGGTGGCGCGGCCGGTCCGGGCGAGAAGTCGATGGTGTTCGGCATGATCCTGACGGTCTTCGCGATGCGATGCGCCGCGGCCATCGGGTTCCTCCAGATGAAGCGCTGGGGTCATCAGTGGATGATCATCACGTGCTGGATGGGCGTGCTCATCTGGTGCCTGTACGTGTTCAACATGACGATGTACGCCGACGTCCGTTTCGCCGGGGTCGTCTTCCCGGTCATCGGCTGGTGGCTCTACGACATCTTCTACATCACGCCGTTCCTGGCCATCCCGTATCTCCACACGGTCAACCGCGAAATCTTCACCGACTGAACAGGTTTAGGAGCCGAGCCATGACATCGTCTTCGCTCACACCCGAGAGCACCGAAAAAGACAAGGCCGACGATCTGCCGCCGGGCACCACGCCCTACTACGCCCGCATGCACCTCTACATCAAGAGGGCGGTGCTGGTCTGCCTGGTCGCCTTGGTGATCGAGGGCGCGTTCACGCTGCCCTTCATGGCCGTCTACTACGGCTATCCGACCCTGAGCCTCACCGAGATCTGCAGCGAGCTGCTCAAGGTGCGCTACTCGGATGACAGTCTCGAGTGCAAGGTGCCGTACCCGCCGCTGGGTCCCCCCGAGGGTGCGGAGGGCAAGGACACCGCTCAGGACGAGTGGGGCATTCAACCGGTGCCGAAGTACAACAGGATCGGCTGGCGCGAGCTGGTCCGCATCCACGAGGAACGCGAAGCGCGCCAAGCCGCGCAGTCGCAGGGGAATCCGGCTCCGTGAGCCGAGAGCCGGCAGAGGATCACGCGGAGAACTGGGATCTTCGACACGAGGATTTCAACGACACCGACTTCCTCTACGACGTCTACGACGTGATGCGGCGGCAGGCGCCGTTCGTCCACACCGACACCCCGTTTCTCACCACGATGCCGGACAGCGCATGGGTGGCGGTGCGCTACGCCGAGTGCTACCGCGTCCTGCAGGACTGGGAGCACTTCTCCAGCAATCCCACGCCGGATGCGAACGAGGCCTTCGGCGGGGATCTGGTGATCACGTTGGACCCGCCCAGGCAGCAGAAGTTCCGCAAGATCCTCAACCCGTACTTCTCGCCGGCGCGGATGAAGGCTCTACGGCCCCAGATCCGCGACGAAACCGACCGCCTGATCGACGATTTCATCACCACCGGTCGGGGCGACCTCGCCCAGGTCGCGTGGCGCCAGCCGGGCATCGTGTTCTTCAAATACCTGCTGGGCATGCCGGTCGAGGACGTTCCGTTGTGCATCGAACTCACCGACACCGCGCTGAACGGCGCCACCGAGGAAGAGCGCGGACCCGCGTGGGGCGGGCTGTATCAGCACATCCACGACACCGTGAGCGCACGCACCGACGCGCCGCCCCGCGACGACATGATCGACGTGCTCCTGGGCGCCGAGATCGACGGGCAGCGACTGCCGTTCAACGACGTGGTCGCCAACGCGATGCTGCTGGTGCAGGCCGGCCTCGAGACAACGGCCAGCGCGATGTCGTGGGCCTTCCACTATCTCGTCACGCACCCGGACGAACGAGAGCGGCTGATCCGTGAACCCGAGATCCTGCCGCGCGCGGTGGAGGAGTTCATCCGCTTCGGCGGTTCGATTCACGGGATCCCGCGCACCGTCGCCAAAGAAGTCGAACTCGGTGGGCGCACCTTTTGCCCCGGCCAGTCGGTGATCGTGAACTACGCCTCGGCAAACCGCGATGAGGAGATGTTCGTCGACGCACACCGGTGCATCCTGGACCGCCGGGACAATCGCCATCTGGGCTTCGGCGCCGGTGTGCACCGGTGCCTGGGCTCGAATCTCGCCCGGCTCGAACTGCAGGTGGGCCTGGAACAGATGCTGACCCGGATGCCGGAAGTCACCCTGGATCCGGCCAAACCTCCGGTGTTCGTCGGCAATTCGATCACTCGCGGCTTCCGTTCGCTTCCCGTCGTGTTCGATCCGGCCGAGACTTCAGCGGCATGACGTACCGCATCGTCCAGTGGACCACCGGCAACGTGGGCAAGCGCTCGGTGCGGGCGGTCGCGCTCAACCCGGAGCTCGAGCTGGTCGGCTGCTACGCGTGGTCGAAGGACAAGGTCGGTCGCGATGTGGGGGAGTTGTGCGGTATCGACCCGGTGGGCGTGACCGCGACCGACGACGTCGACGCCCTGCTGGCGTTGAGACCGGATTGCGTCGTCTACAACCCGATGTTCGCCGACGTCGACGAAATGGTCCGGATACTGCGCGCGGGCGTCAACATCGTCTCCACATCCGAGTTCATCACCGGGCATTTCTTCGGCGAGAACCGTGACCGCATCGTCGAGGCCTGCCAACAGGGCGGCTCGACGATCTTTGGCAGCGGGATCAATCCCGGCTTCATCCAACTCTTCGCCATCGTGTCCGCCGGCTTGTCCGAGAGCGTCGAGAAGGTATCGGTGGTGGAGGCGATCGACACCACCATCTACAACTCGCCCGACACCGAAAAGCCCATGGGCTTCGGCTATCCCATCGACCATCCGAACCTGAAGTCGATCACCGAGAAAGGTTCGGCCATCTTCCGCGACGGCGTCCTTCTTGTCGCCGACGCACTCGGCGTTCGACTCGACGAGGTCCGGTGCGATGTCGCGTACGCCCAGACCACCGCGAACCTTCACCTGCCCGGTGACTGGCTGATCGAAAAGGGTTGCGTCGCCGGGGTGGACGTCGGTTGGAAAGGAATCGTCGGCGGCAAGGAGGTCATCGAGATCCGCGGCCGGTGGCGCAAGGGCCAGACGCTGGATCCGGATTGGGAACTGGACATGGGCTACACCGTCGAGGTCCGCGGCACACCGACGATCAAGACCACGCTGAGTTTCCTTCCGCCCGAGGGCTTTGTCGGCGAAACCATCGACGACTACATCATGCTGGGGCTGTCGATCGTCGCGATGCCCGCGATCACCGCGATCCCGGCCGTCGTGGCGGCGCCGCCGGGCATCGCGACGTACAACGATCTGCCACTGCTACTTCCGCGGGGAGTCCTCAATGTCTGAGCAGATGTCCGAGAAGACCTACCGGGTCATCCAATGGATGACCGGAGACGTCGGCCGGGTGGGGGTCCGGCATTTCGCGCAATGTCCGGTGTTCGAGCTCGCCGGTGTGCTGGTGCACGACAAGGGCAAGGTCGGAAAGGACGCCGGCGAGATCGCGGGGATACCGCCGACCGGGGTGATCGCGACCGACGACGTGGAGGCGATCACCGCCCTCGAGGCCGACTGCGTGTTCTACACGCCCGTGATCATGGACATCGACACGGTCTGCCGGCTCCTGCGTTCGGGCAAGAACGTGGTCACGACCAGTGGCTTCTTCCATCCGACAGAGGATTTCCGCGACCTTGGCGACAAGATCCGGGCCGCCTGTGCCGACGGCGGCACCTCGTTTCACGCCGGCGGCATCCACCCCGGCTACGCGGGCGACATCCTGCCGCTCACCCTCGCGCGTGTCGCCAGCAGGATCGACAAGATCGAGGTGTGGGAGGTCGTCGACGTGCTGACCGACGCCCCGATGGATCACATCGACTGGATGGGCTTCGGCAAGGACAGGGACAAGTTCCTGTCGGAGCCGACGATTCTCGGACTCGGTGTGCCCTTCTTCGCCCAGTCGATGCACATGGTCGCCGACGGCCTCGGTGTGAGCATCGACGAGGTGACCGCAGAGGTCGAGGCGGCCGTCGCCACCCAGGACATCCCGCACGACGAGGGAGCGATACCGCGCGGAACCGTTGCCGCACAACACCACACGTGGAGCGCCCGGGTGGGCGGCGAACCGCTTATCGTGTACCACGCGATCTATGTGACCGGCGGACCCGACCAGCTCGACCCGCCGTGGGACTGGGGCCGGACGCGGTACCGCATCGTCATCGAGGGCGATCCGCCCACCGAACTCACGATGCACGGCCTGGTGAAGGCCGACGGCACGATGGAACACCCGGGCTACACGTGGACCGCGATGGGCCCCATCAACGCCATCCCCGACGTGTGTGACGGCCCACCCGGCTGGTTGACCCACCTGGACCTCGGCTTGGTGCGACCACGCGGACTGGTACGCCGATGAGCGGCGACCAATCCCCGCCGGCGTTACACCACGTCGTGTTCGCGGTGGCGCCCGACCGGCGGGAAACGACGGCGGCGATGTTCACCGACCTCGGCTTCGCCTTCGAAGAGGCCGAACTCACCGAACTCGGGGTGCGCGTCCATCTGGACTGGAACCGCGGAATCGAGTTGATCAGCCCGGTGCCCGGCTCGACGGCATCGGTCGCGACCTACGTCAACGAGTTCCTCGACCGCCAAGGCGACGGCGTCTACACCGTCGTGCTGCGGGTGCCGGATGCCTCGGCGGCGGAATCCGTCACCCAGCGCTACGGCTCGACGACGCGCTTCCGCCAAGGGTTCTCGGGCGAAGGTTCCTACCTCGACGAGATCGACCTTTCGGCCCTCGGGCTCCCACTGACGTTTCTGGCCACCAACGTGTCATGACCGAGACGCTGGGGCTGCCGCACGTCCTCTACGAGGACCTGCCGATGGCGCGGGACCGCGGCGCGGGCTGGGCCAAGCTGCGCGGGCTCGGGCCGCTGCTCTACGGCGACGGGTGGTACTACTTCACCCGCCGCGACGACGTGCTCGCCGCGCTGAGGGATCCGGAGACGTATTCGTCGAGAACCGACTATGACGACATGATCAGCCCGGTGCCGCTGGTACCGCTCGGATTCGATCCGCCCGAGCACACCCGGTACCGCCGCCTCCTGCATCCCTACTTCAGCCCGCAGACCCTCAGCGCGCTCCTGCCGTCACTGCAGGCGCAGGTGATCGACATCATCGACGAGATCGCCGACCGCCCCGACTGCGAGGTGATGGCCGACCTCGCGATCCCGTATCCGTCACAGGTGTTTCTGACCCTGTTCGGCCTCCCGCTCGAGGACCGCGAACGCCTGATCGCGTGGAAGGACGCGATCATCGCCGTCAGCTTGGCGACCGATCCCAACAGCGTGGACCTGACGCCGGCGGCCGAGCTCTTCGGCTATCTCACCGAAGCCGTTCGCGCACAGCGAGAGTCGCCGCAGGCGGGCATACTGTCCGACGTCCTTCACGGCGAGGATGCGCTCACCGACGCCGAAGCGACCGGCATGTCGCTCGTGTTCGTCCTCGCCGGCCTCGACACCGTCACCGCCTCGATCGGTGCCGCGATGCTGGAGCTGGCCCGCCGTCCGGACCTGCGCCGCCGACTTCGGGAGGAACCCGACCACGTCGGCTCATTCGTCGAAGAGATGATCCGGCTGGAACCCGCGGCGCCGGTGCTCGGGCGCGTGACCACCCGAGAGGTGACGGTCGCGGGGGTGGCCCTGCCCGCCGGATCGCAGGTGCGGCTCTGCGTCGGCGCGATCAACCGCGACGGAAGCGACCCGCACTCCGGCGACGATCTGGTGATGGACGGAAAACTGCACAAGCACTGGGGGTTCGGCGGCGGGCCGCACCGGTGTCTGGGCGCCCATCTGGCCAGGATGGAGCTGCGGCTGGTCGTGAGCGAATGGCTCGCGCGCATACCGGAGTTCGAGCTCGCACCCGGTTACGTCCCCGAGATCACATGGCCGTCGGCGACCTGCTCGCTGCGTGAGCTTCCGCTGAGGTTCGCCCCGGAGAACACGCGATGAGCGTCAAAGCCGCGAAACCCAGCGTCTTCGATGCCGGGCTTCCGATGCTGTCCTACGACATCACCGCGACGCCCCAGGAGATCTACCCGCAGTTCCGGGCGGCACAGCAGCAGGCACCGATCGCGCTCGGCCCGATCGGGCCCGAGGTGCTGTCCTACGAACTGGCCAGGACCGTCCTGCGCGACCCGCGCTTCGGGATTCCGCAGGGAATCCACCTGTCCGCGCACGGCATCACCTCAGGAGAGCTGTGGGACAGGGTGACCCGCAGCATCCTCAACATGGAGGGGGACGAACACCGCCGGCTGCGTGGACTGGTGTCGAAGGCCTTCACGCCGCGGGCCACGGCGCGAATGGATCCCACGATCCACGCGGTCGTCAACGAGCTCATCGACCGTGTCGCCGACCGTGGCCGTTGCGAGTTCGTCGACGACATCGCGCGGCCATACCCCATCCCGGTTATCTGCGCCCTGCTGGGCGCGCCGAGGCAGGACTGGCAACGATTTTCGCGATGGGCCGAGGACATCTTCAAGATCGTCAGCTTCGACTGCGATCTCGCCGCCGAAGAGGCGGTGGTCCTGCGGGCCTGGGACGAATTCGACGACTACATCGACGAGATGATCGTCAACCGCCGCGAGGACCTCACCGAGGACCTGCTCTCCGAGCTCATCCGGGCCGAGGACGACGGCGACCGACTCGACGCGGGCGAGTTGCGCATGCTGGCGTTCAGCGTGCTCATCGCCGGGACGGACACCACCCGAAGCCAACTCGCGGCGTCCATGCAGGTGTTGAGCGAGCACCCCGACCAATGGGAGCTGTTGCGCGACCAACCCGGCCTCGCGATGCGGGCGGTCGAAGAGACCATGCGCCACTCACCGTCGATGTGCAGCACGGTGCGCACCGTCTCAGAGGACGTCGCGATCGGTGAATACACGTTCCCCGCCGAATCGTTCATCATCGTCAACACCTATGCCGCCAACCGGGATCCGGCCGTCTACGACGATCCGACCCGCTTCGACATCACCCGAAACGACCCGCCGCCGATCTTGACCTTCGGCGGCGGAGCCCACTACTGCCTGGGGGCGAACCTCGCGCGGCGTGAGCTCTGCGAGGCGTTGACCATCATCGCGCGACGCATGCCGAACCCGCGGGTCGCCGGACCGGCGCCGTGGAAGCCGCTGCTCGGTATGAGCGGGCCGACCAGCCTGCCGATCGAGTTCGGCTGATGCGATACAAGATCGACCCCGACGTGGTGCACGACGTCGCGCGCCAGGTGGTCGGACTGCCTGCCGAAGGCGACGAGCTCACCTCGCGCGCAATCGAATTGCTCGCCGACGCGTACCCCGACCTCATCGACGGCACACCGGGACGGTGGGTCGCGAGCAGGGCGGGTGGAATCCTCGGCAAGGTGCGGTTCGTGTACTTCAGCCCGCGCGAGTACATCGTGATCTTCGGCTCTCCGACCGGCACCCAGGGCTTCTCGGGTCGCTACAAGCGGGTGCAGATCCACAAGTTCCTGATGGCCGGCCGGATCGACTCCTACGACCTCGAATCCGACGACAACACGGCGGTGACCCTGCTGCCCGGTGAGCGAACGTGCCTGGAGAGGGGGCAGGCGCGGGGCATGACCATCCATCCCGGTTCGTGGCACATCGAATACGGCCGCGGCGCGGTGGCGACCACCCTGCCGTTCGCGATGGTCGACACGCTTCTGGTGTCACTCGAACTGGAGTCGGTCCGCCGTTCGACGGTCGAGTTCGTGCGGCTGCTGCGGCGACGACCGCGTCCACGCACCCGGTAGGAAACAGGCCGATATCGCCGAGATCACCGAAACGGCAACGAGATAGGCGACGATTGAATTGGTGGTCTTCGTCGCTGTGTACAAGGCGGTGGCGATGGTCGGCGCGAACGCCGAACCCACCACCTGCGACAGCGTGTATCCGATCGACACGCCGCTGTAGCGCACGTCGGGATCGAACGCCAGGCTGAACAACGAACCGGTGACGCCGGCGGCCGGCGCCATCGCGAAGCCGAACACCAGCAGCAGCGCCGCCCCGAACAGCAGCGCGCTGCCCGTGTTGATCATCGCGAACGCCGGGCCGATCGACAGGCCCATGAGGATCACACCGGCGAGGAAGACCGGTTTGCGGCCCAGACGGTCGGACAGCGCGCCGAACATGGGGTAGGTCGCGACGGCGACCACTGCCGCGACGGCCACCCCGAAAAGCGCTTGCGTTCGGTCGATCCCGGCGACCGTCGTGCCGTAGGACACCAGGTAAGCCACACAGATGTAGGCGAACACCCCCTGCGACAAGTACGCGCCCGCGACCAACAGGATCTGTTTCCAGTGCCTACGGAAGGCATCCGCGATCGGCATGCGCACCACCTGGTCGCGCTGTCGCAGGGCCGCGAAGTCCGGGCTTTCCGACACCGACAGCCGGATCACCAGCCCGATGACGATGAGAACCGCACTGGCCACGAACGGAATGCGCCATCCCCACGCCAGGAACTGGTCGTCCGGGAGCCGCGACACTGCCCAGAACGCCAGCGTCGCGCACGCGGTCCCCGCCGGCGCACCCATCTGAGGGAACGCCCCGTACAGACCCTTGCGTCGGTCCGACGCGTGCTCGACGGCCATGAGCGTCGCACCGCCCCATTCGCCTCCGACCGCGAAACCCTGTGCCAGCCGTAACGCCGTCAGCAGGAGCGGCGCCGCGAGGCCGATCTGCGCGTAGGTCGGCAGCAGCCCCATGAGCACCGTCGCGGTTCCCATGACGAGCAGCGAGTACACGAGCATCTTCTTGCGCCCGACCCGGTCCCCGAAGTGGCCGAACACCACACCGCCGAGGGGGCGTGCGACGAAGCCGACGCCAAAGGTGGCGAAGGACAACAGCAGTCCAGTCGCGGGCGACACGGCGGGAAAGAACAGCTTCGGAAACACCAACGCCGCCGCGGTGCCGTAGATGAGGAAGTCGTAGAACTCGACCGTCGTCCCGATGAAGCTGGCCAGCCCCACGCGCATGGGCGAGACCCGCGAAGACACCGTCGACATGCACCGATTGTGTGCCATGCACGTTTGCGGTGCACCCGGTTGCGCTGAGTAAGAAGGAAAACGCCGAAGTGGTGTGCGCTATGTGTGCACCGTGGCGCGCAGCGGCTGTCGCGCGGTTTCCCGCATGGTCAGAAGCGTCGCAACGCTGATGGCTGCCGCGGCGATCACATAGTAGGCAGGTGCGATCTGGTTGCCCGTGCGGTCGACCAACCAGGTCGCGACATACGGCGCGGTGCCGCCGAATACGGCGACCGACACGTTGTAGCCGATGCTGTAGCCGCTGGAGCGCACCCTCGTGGCGAACAACTCGGCGCCGGCGGCCAACGACGCCGACACGAACACCGACTCGAGCGCCGCCAGCGCGGCATGGGCGGTCACCGCGGCGGCGAGCGAACCCGAATTCAGCAGCAGGAACAGGGGATAGGCGAAGACCGCGAACCCGATACCGCCCGCGTACAGCAGAGGCTTGCGGCCGATCCGGTCGGACAGCGCGCCCAGCGGCGGTATCAAAATCATGGCCACCATGCTGGCGACGGCGATCGACACAAAGGCGTCGACCTTGGTGAAGTCGAGCGTCTCGGTGAAATACGTTGGCAGGTAGGTGAAGACGATGTAGAAGCCCACGTTGTGAATGACTACCAGGCCGGCGATCTGCAGGATGGGTCGCCACGACGTGCGGAACGCCTCGCGCAACGGCGACGACGCGACCTCGCCGTGCTCGCGCAGGTTCTCGAACTCCGGTGTGTCGCTCAGCTGCAGCCGGATGTACAGGCCGACGACGCCGAGCACACCGGCGATCAGGAAGGGGATCCGCCAGCCGTAGGAGTCCATCGCCGGCTCGGACAGCACGGTCTCGAGTCCGGTGACGGTCAAGGCGCCCAGGAGAAAACCGACGACCACCGACCACACCAGGAACGAGACGATGAACCCGCGATGCCGGTCGGTGGCGTACTCGGCGAGGAAGCATGCGCCACTGCCGTACTCGCCGCCTGCCGAGAATCCCTGCAGGCACCGCAAGAACAGCAGCAGCAGCGGGGCCGCCACGCCGATCGATTCGTAGCTGGGGACCAAGCCGATGACCAGTGTCGAGGCCGACATCAGCAGGATCACCAGCGCGAGTACACGTTGTCGGCCGATCCGGTCGCCGAGTGGGCCGAAGAAGAAGCCGCCCAACGGCCGCATGAAGAACGCGGCGGCGAAGACGGCGAAAGTGCTCAGCAGCGCGGCGGTCTCGTCGCCCGGCGGGAAGAACTTCTCGGCGATATAGGTCGCCAAGAGCCCGTAGATGGCGAAGTCGAACCACTCGACGGCGTTGCCGATCGACGCGCCGGTAACGGCCTTGCGAATGGCCTGGGAGTCCGCGGTGCGCACAGCCATGCCGCTGTATTCCCCGACGGTCCGCGTCTCTAACCAGCGTCGGTGGCCGGCGCCCACATCTCGGTGGGCGCGGACCGGCCGCGCAGCGTCTCCGACTCCTGCCGCACCCAGCACCGTCGCTCGGCGTCGCCGGCGCGTTCGAGAGCGGTGCCCGAACACAGCGCCCGCGCGCGGAACTCCTTGGCGCGGTCGGCGAGCCGGGCCGCCTCGTTGACCGCGTCTCCGACGACGGTGTATTCGTACCGGTTCTCCGCGCCGATGTTGCCTGCGAACACGGGGCCGGCCGATACGCCGATGCCGAAGTCGAGCCGCAGGCGCTGCAGGTCGGTGACCAGCGAGCGTGCGGTGCTCAGCGCGGCCGTCGCCGGGTCGTCGACGCGAAGGGGAGCGCCGAACACGGCCAGCGCCGCATCGCCCTGGAACTTGTTGATCAGCCCGTGCGTCCGGTCGACGGCCGCGACGACGATGCGGAAGAAGTCGTTGAGGAGTTCGGCGACCTCGGCCGGCTGATGGGTGACCGCCAACCGGGTCGACCCGACCAGATCGATGAACAGCACCGCGACATCGCGTTCGTCGCCCGACAGCGACTCGTTCTCCTCGACCGCGCGGCGGACCACATCCTCGCCGACGTGGCGGCCGAACAGGTCGCGCAGCCTGTCGCGCTCGCGCAGCCCGGCGACCATGCTGTTGAAACCGCGTTGCAGACGGCCGATCTCGGACCACTCGTACACCTCGACGGTTCGGTCGATTCGCCCGCGCTCGACGTCGCCCATCGCCTGAACGACTTCGCCGACGGGGTCGGAGATCGACATGGAGGTCAGGATCAGCGACCGCAGGCCCAGCACGACCGCGACCAACGCGAGCACGATCAACGCCAACTCGATCGCGGCGGTCTCCTCGAGAAGCCACCCGTTGTTCCGCATCACCAACAGCGCGGCGATCGCCCCGCCCGGCAGCGCAGTGCACACGGTCCACATCAGCAGCAGCCGGGCGCGGACGCCGGGTGCCGTCAACCGCGGTGTGCTGGAATCCGGTGCCACGCTGGCCAATACGGGTCGCAGCGTCCGCAGCGTGAACAAGAACCCGGTGCAGACCGTGGCGATCGCCCCGAAGAGCATGGCGGACCCGATCACCGCCAGCGCTTCCGATCCGGCGTCGAGGTTCAGAGGTACCAGGACCGCGGCGGTGAGGACCCAGGGCGCCACCGTGGCCGCGGACTGGCGGCGCATCATCGTCAACGTCGACTGTCGCTCGGCGGGGGTGGGTTCCCGCCCCGCGCGCAGATACCGCAGCGCCGGCAGCACGATGTATGCGGCGCTGACGCCGACCGTGGCGGTACCGACCGCGAGCAACGCGGCCGCGGTGATCACGTTGTCGAAAGTGACCACGCTGCGCCCGGCAAGCAGGCCGACGATCACGATGACCTCGACCGCCGTCAGCAGGTAGGCCGACGCAAGCCCGGCCACGTACCGGGTGAGCAGGCGGCGCGGCCTCACCCGGTGAAAGCTATCAGTCGCTCGCCGGCAGCGGCTTGGCTTCCTTGAGAGACAGCGGCGTGGTGCCCACGCTCAGCGTTCCGGCCCCGGCCTTGGTGACCAGCACCTCGGCGCCGTTGTCGTCGACGTATCGCTTGCCCATCGCGTTGCCGCCGGAGAACTCCGGGTCGATCTGGGCGTCGGCGGACTTTTCGGCGTCCAGCGGCACCATCGGGACACCGCCCGCACGCAGATCGTCGAGGCTGTCCGAGCTGCGCACGACGATGACCTGGGTGTCGCACACCTGGCTCTGCAGTCGCGTGCCGTTCTTGATCATGCTGGGCTCCTTGCTAATTGGTGGCGCTGAACTCGGCGACCAGCTCACGCCGCAGCACCTTGCCGGTCGGACTGGTGGGCAACTCGTCGCGGAACACGACCCGGTCGGGAGTGCGGGAACCGCGTAGCTGCCCCCGGACGTGCTCGCGCAGTTCGTCGGGGTCCGGCGTCGCACCGTCAGCCGGCACGACCACGGCGACGATGATCTGCCCCCACTGCGGGTCTTCGGCGCCGAACACCGCGCAGTCGTGCACCGCGGCGTGTTCGACGAGAACCTCCTCGATCTCCGCGGGCGCGATGTTCTCCCCGCCGCGGATGATCGTGTCGTCCGAGCGCCCGCCGATGAAGAGGTAACCGTCCCCGTCGAGCATCGCGATGTCCTTGGTGGGGAACCAGCCGTCGGCGTCGAGCACGGACCCGATCTCGGCGTAGCGGCCCGACACCTGATCGCCGCGCACGAACAGTTCCCCGGTCTCGCCCGTGCCGAGCACCGCGCCGTCGGCGTTGCGGATCTGCACCTCGACGCCCGGCACCGGCTGACCGACCGAGCCGAGCCTGCGCAGAATCGCCTCGTCCGAGGAGGCGAGCGCCTCGCGATGGTCGTCGGGTCCGAGCACGGCGATGGTTGAGCTGGTCTCGGTCAACCCGTAAGCGTTGACGAATCCGACCTCCGGCAACAGCGAAAGCGCCTTGCGCACCAATGGAAGTGGCACCTTCGAGCCGCCGTACGCGAGGCTGCGCAGGGTCGGCAGCGACGCGTTCTCTGCTTCGAGGGCGGTGACGATGCGGTCCAGCATCGTCGGCACGACCGTCGCCGACGTCACGCCTTCGTCGCGCACCAACCGGATCCACTCCTTGGCGTCGAACTGCGGCAGGTACACCATCTTTCGGCCGGCATAGAGATTGGACAGCGCGGCGCTGACGCCCGCGATGTGATACGGCGGGACGCAGATCAACGCGGCGTCGCCGGGTTCGGCGGAATCGAACTCGACCGTGCCGGTGATGTAACTGGTGAGGTTGTTGTGCGTCAGCTCAACGGCTTTCGGGCGTGACGTCGTGCCCGAGGTGAACAGCACGACCCCGACGTCCTCGGGGTCGGGGAACTCCGCGGCCGGCTCGGCGGTCCGCGCGGCGTCAAGGAATTCGTCGGAACCGATCACCTGCTTGCCCGCGCCCGCGACCATCTCGCGGTACTCGGCGTCGGCGACGACGAGCGGCTGGGGTAGCCGATCGATGAGCTCGCGAAGGCCGTCGGCGCTGAGCCGGTAGTTCAGCGGCGTCACCGCAACCCCGGCCCGTGCCGAGGAGAACAACAGCAGCGGCAGCATCGCGCCGCCCATGCCGACGTACGCCACGTGGGACGCACCGGACGCGGCGATCACACCCGCCCCGCCGTCGGCCAGCGCGCTCAACTCACCTGTGGTCAGCCGCAATTCGCCCGACACCACGGCGGTGCGGTCCGGATTGCTCGAGGCCATCTCGAGCAGCAGTGAAATGCTCATGACTTGTCGACGAAGATATCAAGGATGGGGTCGTCCCCACCGCCGTAGCGCGACAGGTCCGTCACGCCCGATTCGGCGAGCAGATCCGAATCGATGAAGCACTTGCCGTTCACGTCGGCCGCGGGGCGCGACAGGATCAACGCGGCCGCGTCACCCATGATCTGCGGATCACGGGACCGCTCGAGCATCTCCTTGAAACCGGGTGCGTTGGCGACGGCCGAGGTGGCGATGTAGGTCTCGGGCCACAGGCAGCTGAACCCGATACCGGTGTCCGCGTATTCGGCGGCCCACCCGAGGGAGAGCAGCGTCATCCCGTACTTCGACAGCGTGTAGGAGGGATGGGCGCCCAGCCAGTGCGGGTTCATGTTCAGCGGCGGTGCCAGCGTGATCACGTGCGCTCCCGCCGCCTCCGCGCCCTCGGTGCGCGCGGCGGATTTGCGCAGGTAGGGCAGCGCCGCCTTGGTGAGCAGGAACGTGCCGCGCACGTTGATGTCCATCATCAGGTCGAACTTCTTGGCCGCCAGCTGTTCGGTGGGCTCGGTGGCGATGGCGCTGGCGTTGTTGACCACGATGTCCACGCCGCCGAAATGCTCGACGGCCGCGTCGACCGCGCGCTGCACATCCTCTTCCTTGCGGACGTCGCCGACCACCGCAACGCCCTTGCCGCCGGCGGCCTCGACCTCCGCGACGGCGGTGTGCACGGTGCCTGGGAGCTTCGGGTGCGGTTCGGCCGTCTTGGCCAGCAGCACGACGTTGGCGCCGCGCCTGGCCGCGGCCAGAGCGATCGCGAGACCGATGCCGCGACTGCCGCCGGAGACGACGAGCGTGCGGTCAGTGAAGGCGGACATGGACCTCCTTTGGCTGCGACCTGAGTCGCCCCACGATGCTAGCGGAACCGGAACGCGATCGGTATTGGCGTTCTCATTTTACGCAAGTGCCATATTCGCTGTGTACCGCGTCTTCGCGGGGTTTCGGCGCTCCCGGACGCCCCTTACTCGGTGCACGTTTCCGGCGTGCGGTATTGGCATTCTCATTTTTTGCAAGTACGTTATCCGTGATGAGCGAGCCAGTACAGACCCCGTCGGGGCTCCCGCTCGAGCCGGTCTATGGACCAGCGGACAGGGTGACGGAGCCGCCTGCGCCCGGCACCTATCCGTTCACGCGCGGAAACTTCGCGACGGGCTATCGCGGGAAGACGTGGACCTTCCGCCAGTACTCCGGGTTCGGCACCCCCGAGGAGTCCAACCGGCGCTACCGCTACCTGCTGGACCAGGGCGGTACCGGGCTGTCGGTGGCGCTCGATCTGCCCACTCAATGCGGCTACGACTCCGACGACCCCGAGTACGGCGAGGAGGTGGGCCGCGTCGGTGTCGCGGTCGACACGCTGGCCGATGCGGAGATCCTCTTCGACGGCATCCCGCTGGACAAGATCAGCACCAGCTTCACCATCAACGGCACCGCCGCGATCCTGCTCGCCTTCTACGTCGCGGCGGCGGAGAAGAAGGGTGTGCCGCGGGCCAAGCTCACCGGCACCATCCAGAACGACATCCTCAAGGAGTACGCGTCGCGCGGTACCTGGATTTGGCCGCCCGAGCCGTCGCTGCGCCTGATCGCCGACACCATCGAGTTCTGCGCGGCGGAGGTGCCGAAGTTCAACGCGATCTCCGTCGCGGGCGCGCACTTCCGTGATGCCGGGGCCAACGCGGTCCAGGAGATGGCGTTCACCCTCGCCGACGGCGTCACCTACTGCGACACGGTCGTCGAACGCGGCCGCATGACCATCGATCAGTTCGCGCCGCAGATCTCGTTCTTCTTCTACACCCACGGCGACTTCTTCGAGGAGATCGCCAAGTACCGGGCCGGCCGGCGGCGCTGGGCGACGATCGTGCGGGAGCGCTACGGCGCGACGTCGGATAAGGCGTCGATGTTCCGGTTCGGGTGTGTGGCCGGCGGTGCGTCGCTGTTCGCGCCGCAGGCGCAGAACAACCTGGTGCGGGTCGCCTACGAGGCGATGGCCGCGGTGCTCGGCGGCGTGCAGTCGATGTTCACCGCAGCGTGGGACGAGCCGTTCGCGTTGCCGAGTGAGGAATCGGCGACGCTGGCGCTGCGCACCCAGCAGATCCTCGCCTACGAGACCGGCGTGACCAAGGTCGCCGACCCGCTCGGCGGTTCGTACTTCGTCGAGGCGCTCACCGACGTGACGGAGGAGAAGATCGTCGAGATCATGCACGATCTCGAGACCCACGGCGGGATGGTCCGCGCTATCGAGGACGGATACCTGCAAGGCCTGATCGCCGACGAGGCGTTCAAGATCCATCAGGAGATCGAATCGGGTGCGCGACCGGTCGTGGGCGTCAACAAGTTCGTCTCCGATGAGCCGCCGCCGGAGATCGCGACCTACGAACTCGACGCCGAGGGCCGCGATCTGCAACTCAAGCGGCTCTCGAAGGTCAAGGCCGAGCGCGACGCCACCGCGGTCAAGGAGACGCTGGCGGCCCTGGCCCGTGCGGCGGAAGGCGATGACAACCTGATGCACAAGCTGATCGACTGCGCCAACGCCTACTGCACTGTGGGAGAGATGGTTTCGACGCTCAAGTCGGTGTGGGGCGAGTTCCAGCAGCCGGTGGTGTTCTGATGGCCGACACTTCAGCCGGCCCGGTGCGGGTTCTCGTGGCCAAGCCCGGTCTCGACGGCCACGACCGCGGCGCCAAGATCGTCGCGCGGACGCTGCGCGATGCGGGTTTCGAGGTGATCTACACCGGGATCCGGCAGCGCATCGAGGACATCGTGTCGATCGCCCTGCAGGAAGACGTTGCCCTGGTGGGGCTTTCGATCCTCTCGGGCGCGCACGTGGCGCTCACGACACGCACCGTGGAGGCCCTGCGGGCGGCCGACGCCGGCGACATCGCGGTCGTCGTGGGCGGCACCATCCCGCAGGGCGATGTGCCCAAGCTGCTGTCCGCCGGTGCGGCCGCGGTGTTCCCGACGGGCACTCCGCTCGACACCTTGGTGGACGAGGTGCGCAAGCTGACGGTGGGCGGGCAGTGACTCGCTCGGCGAACGTGCGCTCAGTGCGAATTTTCGCTCGATTTTTCGTCCTGAGTGCACGTTCGGCGCTGAAACTCTCGAAGGAAGAACTGACATGCGCCTTGGCGTGATGATCGGGGCCGAGCGCGGCGATATGGCGCGCAAGGTCAACAAGCTGGTCTCCGATATCGAGTGGGCCGAGTCCGCGGGGATGGACACCGCGTGGATGCCGCAGGTGCCCAACGATTTCGACTGCCTGACCATGGTCGCGCTGATGGCCGCGCACACCTCGAAGATCGAGCTCGGCACCGCCGTGGTGCCCCTGCAGGCGCAACACCCGATCGCGCTCGCGCGTCAGGCCCTGTCGGTGCACGCGATGGCCGGAGGACGGCTCGCGCTGGGCGTGGGGCCGTCGCACCACTGGATCGTGCGCGACATGCTCGGCATCCCCTACGAGAAGCCGGCGGCCTACACCCGCGACTACCTCGAGGTGCTCAACGCGGCGCTCGCCGGTCCGGGTGACGTCGACGTCGAGAACGACAACTTCACGGTGCACAACCCGACCGTGCTCGGCGCGGAAAGCCCGCTGCCGGTGCTGGTCGCCGCGCTGGGTCCGGTGATGCTGCAGATTGCGGGGGAGCGCGCCGACGGCACCGTGCTGTGGATGGCCGACGAGAAGGCGATCGGCGAGCACATCGCCCCCAAGATCAACAAGGCCGCCGCCGAGGCGGGCCGGCCCGCTCCGCGCATCGTCGCCGGAATCCCGGTGTGCCTCTGCGCGAATTCGGAGATCGAGACGGCCAAGGAGCGTGCGAACCGCATCCTCGCCGAGGCCGAGACGTCGCCGAACTACCAGCGGCTGCTGGACCGGGGCGATGCCCGCGATGTCGGCGATCTGTGTGCGGCGGGCGACGAGGACGCGATCCTGGCCCGCTTCCAGCGGTTCGCCGATGCGGGGGTCACCGACCTGTCGGTCCGGCTGCTGCCGATCGGCGACAATCGCGACGAGCTGATCGCGTCGAAGTACCGCACGCGCGAGGTGATCGCCGAACTGGCCAAGGCGGTGCGGTGAGTGCTGGCCCGCCGCTGGCCGGCATCCGGATCATCGAGGTCGGGGTCATGCTGGCCGGCCCGTACGCCACCATGCTCCTGGCCGACCTGGGCGCGGAGGTCATCAAGATCGAGCCGCCGGGCGGCGAGATCTCAC
Organism: Mycolicibacterium celeriflavum; assembly: GCA_050205545.1. GTDB lineage: Bacteria > Actinomycetota > Actinomycetes > Mycobacteriales > Mycobacteriaceae > Mycobacterium > Mycobacterium celeriflavum_A. The sequence continues at coordinate 123,444 of JBNMQV010000009.1, read as the reverse complement.
GTCAGGTCGGCGACAGCTACTTCGCGAGCCTGAACCGCAACAAGAAGAGCGTGGTCCTCGACCTGCGGTCGGAGGACGGCAGGCGGCGGCTCGGTGAGCTCGTCGCGGATTCCCATGCGCTGCTGGTGAACATGAAACCGTCGGCGATCAAGAAGCTCGGCCTGACGTACGACTCGCTACGGCAGTTCAACGAACGCATCGTCTGCGTGGCGATGACGGGCTTCGGCCTCGAGGGCGGTGACGACCCCGCGTTCGACTACGTCATCCAGGCCGCGACCGGGGTGGCGGCGATGACCGGACATCCGGACGAACCGCCGACCTTGCCCGGGTACTCGTCGGCCGACAACTCGACCGGGCTGGCCGCGGCGCTCGGCCTGCTGGCGCAGATCGTGTCCGGCCGCGGCGGGCAGGTCGACGTGTCCCTGCGCGACGTGATGTTCTCGCAGCTGAACTATCGCGCTTCGGCGTATCTCAACGACGGCGCGGCCCCGCTGCGCTATCCGTTCGGCGCGCACTCGTATTACGTTCCTGCGCAACTGTTTGCGACGGCCGACGGCTATCTGGCGCTGTTCATCACCCACGACGGGTTCTGGCGCGCGTTCGCGGCGGAAGCGGGCATCGAGGGCTTTCCGACGATGGCCGAACGCGCGGCCAAGCGCGACGAGGTGTTGGAGGTGGTGGCCGCCGCGCTGGCCACCGACACCGCCGCGAGTTGGGAGGCGCGGCTGCGTCCCTTGGGCATTCCGGTCGCCGCGGTGCGCACACTGCCCGAGGCATTGGAGCAGACGCCCGAGGTGATCGTGCGGGCGGGTGATTTCCGGTTGGTGCGCAGTCCGATTCAGATCGTCGGGTATGAGCCGGAGTACCGGCCGGCGCCCCGCGTCGACGAGCACGGCGACATCGCGGCTCAGTCGTCGTAGGACACGCAGATCGTGTCGGTGTCCGGAATCGCTTGGCAGGTGAGGATGTATCCCTCGTCGACCTCGTCCTCGTCGAGAGCGTCGTTGATGCGCATGGTGGCGCGCCCCTCGGTGAGCTTGCCCATGCACGTGCCGCAGTTGCCCGCCTCGCACGAGAACGGCGGTGACAAGCCGGCCCGCCTGGCGCTTTCCAGCAGCGTCTCGTTGGCGACGCGGGTCACCGATACCTTCTTGCGGTCGAGCACGATCGTCACCTGTCCGCCCTGTGCTGGCTGGTCAGGCATCGGATCCGCCGTCATCAACAACTCTCCTGGGATATCGGTTCTAACTGGGCGAGAATATCATTCTCGTTAAATGATACGCTATTCTCAAAGCGAAATCCGACCCCCGTGGACGCTAGTGAGGACAGGGTGTGAGTGAGGCGATCGCGCTCGCCTTCGAGCAGCGTGAATACACGCTGTCGCAGCTCGATGCGCTGAGTGCCGGGATGGCCGCCACCCTGAAATCCCGCGGCGTGAGCGCCGGCGACCGGGTCGCGCTGATGTCGTCCAACCGCCCCGAGTTCGTCGTCGCGCTGCGCGCGGTATGGCAGGTCGGCGCCGCGGCGGTTCTGCTCAGCCCGGCGTGGAGGCGCGCGGAGATCGAGCACGCGCTGGCGCTGACCCGCCCGGCGCACGCGGTCGGCGATCATCCCTTGCTGGCCGAGATCATGCCCATGCTCTCGCTCGACGATCCGATCGAACCCGGGCAGCGCGAGGTCACCGCACCCGATCCCCGGGCCGACGCGCTGTTCGTGTTCAGTTCGGGCACCACCGGTATGCCGAAGGCGGTGCGGCACACCCACGCGGCGTTCGCCGTCGCGGTGCGGCACTGGCGCGATGCGCTGCAGCTGTCGTCGTCGGACCGCATGCAGATCATGACCCCGCCGTCACACATCCTGGGTCTGCTCAACATCGTGATGGCGCTCGATACGGGAACCTGGATCCGGCTGCACCGGCGCTTCGACATCGACACCATGTTGCGCCACATCGAAAGCGACCGGCTCACCATCGAGATGGCCGTGGCGCCAATCGCTTTGGCGCTGGCCGCCCATCCGGACCTGGAGTCCCACGATCTGTCGTCGCTGCGGTACATCATGTGGTGCGCGACACCGGTCACCCAGAGCGTCGCCGAGGCGGTCACCGCGCGAACGGGGGTGAAGTGGGTGACCGCGTACGGCGCCAGTGAGTTGCCGGTGATCTCGTGCAACGACATCGACGGTCGACACCTCGACACCGTGGGTCGTCCCGTGCCGGGTGTGCGCGTGCGAGTGGTGTCACTGGACAGCGGTGTGGTTCTGGAGTCGGGCGAGGCCGGCGAGATCGAGGTGCAGTCGGATTCGGTGATGGCGGGATACCTGCCGGAGTCGGCGACGGCGGCCGCGTTCCACGACGGGTGGTACCGCACCGGCGACGTCGGTTATCTGGACGGCGACGGCTGGCTGCGCATCACCGACCGGTCGAAGGAGATGATCAAGGTGCGCGGCTTTCAGGTCGCGCCAGCCGAGGTCGAGGCGGTGCTGCACGGTCATCCCGCGGTCGACGACTGCGCGGTGTTCGGGGTGCCCGACGCGGTCAACGGCGAAGCGATCGTCGCCGCCGTGAAGACGAATGCCTCAGTGCCAGAAGATGAGTTGGCGTCGTGGGTGGGGGAGCGACTGGCGTCGTACAAGCGGCCCAGCCGGGTGGTCGTCGTGCCCGAGATCCCGCGGCTGCCGTCGGGAAAGGTTCTGCGTCGAGTGTTGAAGGAGCGTCTGTGGACGTCCGTCTGACAAGTGAACAACAACAGCTGCGGGCCGCCGCGGCGAGCCTGGCCGACGACCTGGGTCCCGGGTCGGTGGCCGACCTCGAGGACGCCACCAGGGTCGCCAGGCTGGAAAAAGCGGTGGACGCCACCGGCTTTCGCACGCTGCGCTCGGACGGCGCCTCCGGTGTCGAGGTGGCGATCGTGGCCGAGGAGTTCGCCCGTCGCCTGGTCGACGTGCCGTTCCTCGGGCCGGTGCTCGCCGACGACCTCCGGATGCGAAGTGGACGGGAACCGGTTGCCGCCGAGTCGCCGGAGTCTGTCGATCTGACCAAAAGCCTTGCCGGGGTGGTCGAGTCGCCCGCCGAACTCGGTGACCTGTCGGAGGAGGACGCCGGCCGGTGGCGGGCGCTGGCGCTGACGGTCACGTGTGCCGATCTGGTCGGGTCGGCCAGGGGAGCGCAGGACCTGGCCGTCGACTACGCCAAGGTGCGTGAGCAGTACGGTGCGACCATCGGGTCGTACCAGGCGGTCGGTCACCTGCTCGCCGAGAGCCTCGCGCTGATCGAGGGTTCGATCAGCGTGTCGCGGCACGCCGCATGGGCGGTCGACGAACTTCCGGCCGCCGAGGCCATCGAGGCGGCTCGAGTCGCCAAGGTCTACTGTGCGCGAGCGGCTTTGACCGTCTGTGAGACCTCGATCCAGGTGCACGGCGGCATCGGCAACACCTGGGAGTGCTTGGCCCACGTCTATCTGCGCCGGGTGCTGACCGCCACCGAGACGTGGCCCGTGAAGTTGGAGGAGTTGTCCATTGGACTTTCGTGACTCACCGGAGGAAGCCGCATTCCGCGACCGCCTGCGCGGTTGGCTGACCGAGCAGAAGGGCAAGTTCCCGACGTCCGGCGACGAGTACTGGGCCGCCCAGGGCGCGTGGCATCAGGCGCTGTACCAGGCCGGGTTCTTCGGCACGTCGTGGCCGAAAGAGTATGGCGGACAGGATCTGCCGCCGGTCTACGACGTGATCGTCGACGAGGAGATCGCCAAGGCCGGTGCGCCGGCACGGCCGAGCCTGGGCTACCTGGTGGTCGGGCTGTCCCACCACGGCAGCGAGGAGCTTCGCCAACGCTTCCTGCCCGGCATGATCAACGGCACCGAGCGCTGGTGCCAGGGCTTCTCCGAGCCCGGCGCCGGTTCGGACCTGGCGTCGCTGACCACGACCGCCACCCAGTGCGGTGACGACCCCGACACTTACGTCATCCACGGTCACAAGATCTGGACCAGTTATTCCGATGTGGCCGACTGGTGCCTGCTGTTGGCCCGCACGGACAAGGATGTGCCCAAGCACAAGGGCATCTCGGCGTTCATCGTGCCGATGCATCAGCCGGGGATCGAGCAGCGGCCGTTGAAGATGATCAGCGGCGTCACCAAGGAGTTCGGCCAGGTGTTGTTCGACGGGGCCCGGGTGCCCGCGGAGAACATGGTCGGCGCGCCGGGTGAGGGGTGGAAGCTGGCGATGACCGTCGTCAGCCACGAGCGGGAGCCGTCGACGCTCGGCTTCTCGGCCCGGTACGGAAAGCTGGTGCGCCAGCTCGCCTCTCGGGCGGAAGATTCGGCTCCAGAGGAACTGGCTTGGGCGTGGGTGCAGACCGAGATGCTGCGACTGCACGTGCGCAGGAGGCTGTCCGAACAACTCGACGGGTTGACGCACGGGCCGCAGGGCTCGCTGGACAAACTGTTGATGACGTGGACCGAGCAGTCGGTCGGGCATGCCGCGCTGGCCACCGTCGGTACGAGCGATCCCGAATTGTTCGGCGCCTACATGTACAGCCGCGCACAGAGCGTGATGGGCGGCACGTCGCAGATTCAGAAGAACATCATCGCTTCGCGCATTCTCGGATTAGGAGTTTGAGTTGTACGACCTACCACCGGAGATCGACGTCCAGGCCGACGGTGCGCTGCGCATCATCACGCTGAACCGGCCGGAGTCGCTGAACTCGGTCAACGACGACCTGCACTGCGGGCTCGCCTGGTTGTGGCCGCGGCTGGCCGAGGATCGGGAGGCCCGCGCCGCGGTGATCACCGGTGCGGGACGGGCCTTTTCGGCCGGCGGCGACTTCGGCTACCTCGAGGAGTTGCGCCAGGACGCCGACCTGCGCGCCAAGACGATCCTGCACGGCCGCGAGATCGTGCTGGGCATGGCCCGCTGCCGGATTCCCGTGGTGGCGGCCGTCAACGGCCCCGCGATGGGTCTGGGCTGCAGCCTGGTGGCCTTGTCGGACATCGTCTACATCAAAGAGGATGCCTACCTGGCCGATCCGCATGTCCAGGTCGGCCTGGTCGCCGCCGACGGCGGACCGTTGGTGTGGCCGCTGGAGATGAGCCTGCTGCACGCCAAGGAATACGCGCTGACCGGTGCGCGGATCTCGGCGCAGCGCGCCGCCGAACTGGGGCTGGCGAACCACGTCGTCGAAGACCCGCTGAGCGAGGCGATCGCCTGCGCGAAGAAGATCATGGAGCTGCCGCGCCAGGCGGTCGAAAGCACCAAGCGGCTGTTGAACATTCACCTCGAGCGTTCGGTGCTAGCGGTGCTCGACTACGCCAACACCGCCGAGGAGCAGTCGTTCAAGACCGACGACTTCCGCGAGATCGTCACGCGACTCAACGCCAAGAAGAAGTAGCGCCCGCCGGTTTGACGCACTCGGGTTGGCGCGAGCGTGCGTGTCTGCTGCGCGACACGCCGCTCGCGCGCACCGCTATGCGCACGCTCGGGCGCGGGTGAGCGCGCGCAAACTGCCGGACCCGACCGGTGCGCGAAACGCACGGCAGCGTAGTCCCGTGCCGAGCACGTGCCAGGTACAGACGCGCACCGTCGCGGCGGCGCGACGGTGCGCAAACTGCTGAACTTTCGCGGCGTGTCGTGTGCAAACACGCACGCTCGCGCGAGGAAGGACGTGAGTTACTTCGGCGGGAAGCGCAGCGCTCCGTCGAGGCGGATGATTTCGCCGTTGAGATAGTCGTTTTCGACGATGCTCTGCGCCAGCTGCGCGTACTCCGTCGAGCGGCCCATCCGCTTGGGGAACGGCACCTGCGGGCCCCAGTACTGCTCGAGCTGGTCGGCGGCCTGTCCATATGCCGGGGTGTTGATGGTGCCGGGCGCGATGGTGACCACCCGGATGCCGAGCGGCGAGAGGTCGCGTGCGGCGTTCAGCGTCATGCCGATCACGCCGCCCTTGGCCGCGGCGTACGGCAGCTGACCGATCTGGCCCTCGTAACCGGCGATCGACGCGGTGTTGATGATGACGCCGCGGGCACCCTCGTCGAGCGGTTCGGACTTCGCGATCTCGGCGGCCGCCAGCCGCATCACGTTGAAGACCGCGGTCAGGTAGAACTCGATCGTCGTCTTGAAGCCGTCGAGGGCCAGCGGTGAACCGTCCTTGCCGATGAGCCGGCCGCCGCTGGCCGGGCCGCCGTGGGTGTCCACAGAGATGCGCAGGGGAGCCAGCGCGGCGGCCTCGGCGATCGCCTCGTTGACCGACTCCTCCGACGTCGCGTCGGTGCGGACGTAGCGCACGCCGAGTTCGCTCTCCAGTTTCTTGCCCTTGTCGTCGGCCATGTCCGCGACGACGACCTTGGCGCCCGCGCCGTGCAGACGCCGGACCGTCGCCTCGCCCAGACCACCGGCGCCACCGACCACGATTGCCGAGCTACCTGCAATTTGCATATGGTTCCCCTTCTTGCAACTGGCACTCTCGGCTTGAGAGAATAACATTCTCCTACCGATCGAGACGGAGTTACCCATGCCTGAAGCAGCGATCGTTTCCGCCCTGCGCACCCCAATCGGCACCGCGATGAAGGGCACGTTGCGCGACACCGACGCCTATCAACTGGCCGAGCACGTGGTCGGCGCGGCCGCAGGTGACATCAACGGGCTGACGATCGACGACGTCATCCTCGGCGAGGGCCTCTACGGCGGCGGCGTGATCGCCCGCCACGCAGCGATCACCGCGGGCCTCACCTCGGTCCCCGGGCTGTCGAACAACCGGCATTGCGCCGCCGGCCAGGCCGCGGTGCAGAGCGCCGCCGCGAGCATCCGCGCCGGCATGGACCAAGTGGTGATCGCGGGCGGCGTGAACTCCGCGTCCACCACGCCGCGCTTCACCCGACGGGCCAGCAGCGCGAAAGACGCCGCGATGCTCGACTGGTTCCCGCCAACGCATCCGGACCGCGCCGACGCACCGAACATGGACATGTCGATCACCGTCGGGTGGAACGCCGCCGTGCGCGCGGGCGTCAGCCGCGAGGAGATGGACGAGTGGGCACTCGGCTCACATCGCAAGGCGATTCAGGCGATCGACGAGGGTCGGTTCAAGGACGAGATCGTCCCGATCGGAACGCCGTACGGGGTGTTCGACACCGACGAGCATCCGCGCCGCGACACCAGCATCGAGAAGCTCGCGGCGCTCAAGCCGCTTCACCCCGAAATCGAGGGCTTCTCCATCACCGCCGGAAACGCCTGCGGCGCCAACGACGGGGCCGCCGTGCTGACGCTGGCCAGCGACCGCCTCGGCCTGCCCTCGCTGGGCACCATCAAGGCGTGGGCATCGGTGGGCGTCGATCCCGCCTTCACCGGGCTGGCGCCCGTCGAGGCGATCCCGAAAGCCCTCAAGCGCGCGGGTATTTCGCTCGCCGACGTCGACCTGTTCGAGATCAACGAGGCCTTCGCGGCGATGTGCGTGGCGACCGTCAAACTGCTCGACATCGATCCCGACCGCGTCAACGTCAGCGGAAGCGGATGCTCACTCGGCCACCCGGTGGCCGCCACCGGCGCCCGCATGCTCGTCACGCTCGTCCACGAACTGCGCAGGCGCGGCGGCGGGATCGGGGTCGCCGCGATGTGCGCGGGCGGCGGTATGGGATCGGCAACGGTCATCGAGGTGCCGGCTCCGTAGACTGCCAGTCGATGACCAGCTCAGACCGCATCGCCGAGCTCATCGAGGCGGCGCGCAACGGATCGGCCCGTGCGACCGGCCGATTGCTCAGCGTTGTCGAAAGCACGCGGCGCAGCGAGCTTCTCGAAGCGCTCGGGCCGGTAGACCTGCCGCGGGTGGTCGGCGTGACCGGCCCGCCGGGAGCGGGAAAGTCGACGACGGTGGGTGCGCTCGTGGGCGCATACCGGGAACGCGGCGCGCGGGTGGCGGTCCTGGCCGTTGACCCGTCGTCGCCCTACAGCGGGGGAGCGTTGCTCGGCGACCGGATCCGGATGGCCGCCCACATCAACGACCCCGACGTGCTGATCCGGTCCGTGGCCGCGCGCGGACACCTCGGCGGGCTGGCCGCGGCGGTGCCCGCGGCGATCCGGGTGCTCGCGGCGTTGTCCTACGGGTTGGTGGTGTTGGAGACCGTCGGCGTCGGACAGTCCGAGATCGAGATCGCGGCCGTCGCCGATCCCACCGTCGTCATCCTCAATCCCGGCGCCGGCGACGCCGTGCAAGCGGCCAAGGCCGGGTTGTTGGAAGTGGCCGACATCGTGGTGGTGAACAAGGCCGACCGCGAAGGGGCCGACCAGACCGTGCGCGATCTACGTGCCGAGACCATGGCGCCCGTCCTGAAACTCGTTGCGGCGCAGGGCGAGGGCCTGCCTGAACTCGTCGACGCGATCGAGGCGCATCACCGTTCCGACAGTCCGGAACGGCGCGCTGCGCGGGCCAGGTCTCAGATTTTGTCGCTGGCGCAGACGCTGCTGCGCACCCATCCCGAACTAGACCGGCTGGCCGCTGCGGTCGCTGACGGCGACGACGACCCCTACACCGCCGCCGAGCGCCTCTTCGTCGTTCGCGACGAACCCTGACCCGGCTCGGGTAGGTCGAGCATTCGCCGTGACATCCGAATCAGCTGGGCGCGAAGGGTTTCTGCGTCCAGATCGGATACGAGCGGGTGCATGACGGCGACGCTGATCGCGCTCGACAGCACGGCGGCGTGCAGCCGCGCCTCCGGTCCGGCATGCGTGCCCAGTAGCGTCGCGTAGAGCCGCTCGATGAATCGTTGGAACGGCTCGTGTTCGGCCTGCAGCCGGATGATCACCGGGTCGAACTGCAGCGCGCTGACGACGCCGCGACGTTCGATGGCCTGGTCGATCATCCGATCGAGCAGGATCTCCCGGGATTTCAGCCCGTGCCCGGCCGCCTCGGCGGCTTCCAACGCGTCCTCGAGTCGGCCCATCTCCCGCTCGGTGATCGCGATGACGATCTCCTCCTTGGTCTTGAACTGCCGGTACACGGCGGCCTTGGTCACGCCGATTTCGTCCGCGATCATCTGCAGGGAGGTGCCGCTGACACCGTGCTCGGCGATCAATTTGAGGGCCGCGTCCAGGACTCTGGTCTGCGCAGCGGTGCGGGTGATCGCACTGAATTTCTGCTCCGCCGTGGCCACATCCACGAGGGTAGCCGAGCATTGACCGCTTGGTTGCCGATCGGCTACCGTTCGAGTAGCCGATCGGCAACTAGCTGGGAGCGCACGATGAGACGAACTGATGGTGAGTTGATCATGTTGTGGGCGCTGCCCGCGATGGTGTTCATCTGGGTGTCCGCGTTCTTCCTGTTTCCCGGTTTCCTGCACCCGATGTCGCCGACCATGTCGGCCGAGGAAGTGGCGGGCTTCTACCGCGACGAGACCGCACGGATCCGCTACAGCATGATCCTGTTCAACTGGTTCGGCGTCGGATTGATCCCCACGGTGGTCCTGCTGGCGATGCAGGTACGCAAGATGGCGCACCGCACGCCGATCCTGTCCTACTGCCTGATCGCCTGCGCGGGCGGTCCGCCGACGCTGTTCCTGATCGCGAACATGTTCTGGCTGTTGGGGTCCTTCCGGCCCGAGCGTTCGCCCGAACTCACCCAACTGCTCAACGATCTCGCGTGGGTCACCTTCACGGTGCTGGTGCCCTACCTCATCGCGCAATGCCTCGTGCTGGCGTTGGCGATTTACTGGGATCGCCAGGAGCGGCCGGTCTTTCGCCCGTGGGTGGCGTACTTCAACCTGCTCATCGCCCTGGCCTTGGTGCCGGCGGCGTTCGGGGCGGTGACGTTCGAGGGCCCGGTGGCGTGGGATGGAGTGCTGTCGTTCTGGGTCAAGAACGTCGCGATCGCCGTCTGGATCGCGGTGATGGGAATCGTTCTCGCGCAGAACATTCGCCGCCAACGAGCGGAAGTCGCGATCGCCGCATGAGCGCCTCAACAGTGGAATCGACACCGCCGCCCGACCCGCCCACTGATTCACGGCTGCGCCGACTGATCTGGAACTTCCGCTACCACCCCAAGCGGGAGTTGTGGTTCGCGTGGTGGGTGATGGTGGTCTTCTACCAGCTGTACGGCGTGCTGTTCTTCCTCGTCACGCGGGTGCAGCCGCCGCCGAGCCCCGACTGGGACACCCCGCTGATCGTCGAGTGGTTCGCCGATCGCCACCTCGGCCTGCTCACGGGGTTCGGTGTGGTGTTCCTGATCTCGGGCATGTGCGCGCCGATGAACGCGCTTCTCGCGTACTCGATGTGGCGGATGTCGGTGAGCCGCGTCTTCGCGTACTCGTACTTGATCATGTATTCGCTCGCGGCCCTGCCCGGGATGCTGGTGATGGCGATCGCGATGACGGTCGGCGCGCTGCGACCCGATCGCGATCCCGAATTGATCGTGTGGATGTACGATTTCGCGTTCCTGTCGTTCAGCGGGACGATGGGGGTGTTCCTGGTCGGCTCGGTCGTCTGGTTGGTGGCGATCCTGCTCGACAAGAACAACGTGTTCCCGAAATGGTTCGCGTATCTGGGACTGTGCAACGCGTTGACCGAAGTCGTTGTCGCACCGGCGTGGATCTTCCAACGCGGTGCGTTCGCGTGGAACGGGGCGATCGCGTGGTGGATCAACATGGTCGTGTTCATCCTCTACACCGCGGCGTTCATCATGCTGCTGCGGAAGATGATCGAGAGGGAGGACTTCGGCACGGGTCCGCTGCCTGACGCTCCACCGAGGGCTGCATCCGAACCGTCCGAATCCGTGGAGGCGCTTCGATGACCGATCTCGTTGGCGCCGGGTCGAAGAGGCTCGAGGACAAGCCGCAACGGCGTGTGCCCGGTCAGCCGGACATGTGGTTGTTCGTGCTGTTCGAGGCGATGCTGTTCACCGGATACTTCTCCGTCTACCTGGCCCTGCGCACGCAGAACTCGGAACTCTTCCTGGAGTCCCAGGCGGACCTGGATCTGCGGATCGGGGTGTTCAACACCATTGTCCTGCTGACGAGTTCGTGGGCGATCGCCCGATGCGTCCGCGCCGCGCGCGAGGGCTCGTACCCATCCGCCCTGACGTTCGCGTATGTGACCGCCGGACTCGGCGTGACGTTCGTGATCTCCAAGGTGATCGAGTGGATCCTGGAGATTCGCATGGGGAACACGTTCACCAGCGACGAGTTCTTCCAGCACTATTTCTTCCTCACGTCGCTGCACTGCATCCACGTGTTGATCGGCTTCATCGTGCTGGGCGTGGTCGTCTACCAGTTGCGTAGCCCGGCGCGGCGTTCGCAGGAACTCGTCGAGACGGGGGCGACGTACTGGCACACGGTCGACTTCCTGTGGGTGCTGATCTTCGCAATGCTCTACGTGGTGAGGTGATCGGGTGAGCAACGCCGCGAACAAGAGACTCGTGATCGCCTGGGCGGTCCTGACCTTGCTGACGTTGGTCTACATCTGGATGGATGAAGCCGTCGACCAGAACGGCACGCTGAAGGCCAGCACGGTGGTCACCGTCAGCGCGATCGCGATCGCTCTGATCAAGGTGCGCATCATCTTCCGGGAATTCATGGAGGTGCGCCACGCCCCCGACTGGCTGCGCCGCCTCACCGACGGCTGGGTGGTCCTCGTCGCCACGTGTCTGTTGAGCAGCTACTTCATCGGAATGGCCGTCGCCTGACTGGGAGGCCAATCGCGGGGGAGAAGGTCGCTCGCTACACCCGCGCAGAGACCGCGAGACCCGCGCGGTAGCCGAACACCATTGCGGGGCCGATCGTTCCGCCGGCGCCGCCGTACGCCTTACCGGTCGCGCCGGCCATCGCATTGCCCGCGGCGAATAGGCCAGGAATCACCGAACCGTTGACGTGCAGCACCCTTCCGTCGACATCGGTTCGGGGTCCGCCCTTGGTGCCCATCGCGCCGATCGACACCGGCACGGCGTAGTACGGCGGCGTATCGATCGGGCCGAGGGTACGGCGGGCGGGCGTCGGCGCCTTGTCGTCGCCCCAGTAGCCGTCGTACGCGCTCGAACCGCGTCCGAAATCCGGGTCGCGGTCCTCGGACACGCTGTCGTTCCACGCCCGCAGCGTGGCCGCCAGGCCGTCGGGGTCGATTCCGGTCTTCTCGCCGAGTTCGGCCAGGTCCTTCGACGGCGTAAACCAGTCCGGGGCAGGGCTGTCCGGGTCGATGCCGAGGAAGCCGTACTTCTTCAGGTGCAGCGAGTCGAACACGATCCACGCCGGGTCGTTGGCATAGCCGAGCTTCGGGTCGAGGTAGTGGAACGGCCCGGCCATCGAGTTGTATTCGCCGGCCTCGTTGAGGAACCGCTTGCCCGCCCGGTTGACGATGATGCTGCGCGGCCGGGTCCGTTCCAACCGCACACTGCGGCTGCGCGGCTGGCCCTGGAAGGTGTCGCCGGGCAGCTGCACGATCGGCACCCACCACGCCTCGCCCATGTTGGCCAGATCGGCGCCGTGCGCCATCGCCATGCGCAGGCCGTCGCCGGTGTTGTTGGGCGGCGAGACCGGCCCACGCATCGGACCCCGCAGATATGCCTCCACCAGCTTGCGGTCCCACTCGAACCCGCCGGTCCCCAGAACCACACCTCGCCGGGCTCGCACGTTGAAGTCGTTGCCGTCCTGCGAGATTCGCACGCCGGTGATGCCGAGCGGATCGGCGAGCAGCTCGATCGCGCGCGCGTTGGTTTGCGGTGCCACGCCGAGATCCAGCAGGCCCTTCAGCAGTCCCGCGATCAGCGCCGTGCCCGCCACGCAGTAGTCGCCGGATTCGTCGTCGACCGAGGCGTGGATGCGCGCGCGGGTCTCGGCGTCGATGCCGACATTGCTGAAATCCGCGGGGAACGACGTGATGCGGTCGCGCCACTCACCGAGCCGGCCCAGATCGAACGGCTTGGCGTTGAGCGAGCGCCCGCCCGAGGGGCGTCCACCCGGGAGTTCGGGCTTGTAGTCCGGGAACCCCTCGGCGACCTCGAATCGCAGATCACTGTGCGCCTCAACGAAATCGAGCATCTCCGGCCCGGTGCGTACGAACGTCTCGACGAGGTCGTCGTCCATGTATCCGAGCGACTGTGCGCGCAGGTAGGCCATCGCGTCCTCGACGGTCAGCACGCCGTCGGCCGCCCGGTTGTGCGCGGGGATCCAGATGATGCCGCCCGCAACCGCCGTCGTGCCGCCCACCGTGGCGGCCTTCTCGTACACCTCCACCGAAGCGCCGTTGGTTGCCGCGGTCAGCGCCGAGGTCAAACCGGCCCCGCCGCTGCCGAGTACGACCACGTCGACGTCATGATCCCAATCGGTCACGTGCTGCTCCTTCCGGCTGGAGTGACCCTCTAGCTGAGGATCGCGGACAACTCGTCGGCCGCCCTGATGACCGCGTCTTTACTGCGCAGCAGGACGTCCTCGCGATGCGAGATGAGGTTGATGCATGTCGGGGGCGACGGTGGCCGCCGGCGCACCGGGACCGCGAGCCCGTAGGTGTTCGGCTCGATCTCGCCATGGGTGATCACCCATCCCTGCTCGCGGGTCAGCGGCACCAGGTCCCGCTCCTCGGGGCGCGGCGGCATGCTCGCCAGCAACGCGATACCGGCGGCGCCGCGGTCCAGCGGATAGCGGCTGCCCTCGTGGAACGACAGTTGATAAAAGACGTTCGTCGGCACGATGACGGCGATCGCCACCTGCTGATCGCCCTCGGCGACGAGAAGCGACACCGTGCTCGAGAGTTCGTCGGCCAGCCCGCGCAGGGTCGGGATGCTCAGCTGCCGCACGTTGTTGTCGAATGACGCCCCGAGCACCGCCAGCGCGGCCGCGGAGCGGTATCGGCCGTCCTCGCCCTTGGCCACCAACCGGAACTGGGACAGCGTCGACAACAACCGGTAGGCGATGGTCCGGTGGACGCCGATGTCGTCGGCGACCTGCTGGGCGGTGAGCCCGGTGCGCGAGCTGGCCACCAGCTGCAAGGCGGCCAGGCCTCGCGCCAGTGTCTGCGAGCCGGGAGCCCCGTTGGGCACGGCGCTGATCGGCTCCGTCCCCTGCCGGGCTCCGCCCTGCTCGACCCGATGTCGGGCTCCGCCCTGCTCGACCCGATGTCGGGCTCCGCCCTCCGAAGCCATGGTGTCCCTTCCTCGACTTCCCTTGACAGCAAGCTGTCGCGAGAGTGATGCTCTGACTATAGTGCACGTGGATGTGCGATAAATGAGCAGAGTGCTTACAAAATACGAGAATTCGATTCTCGCGGTCAAGAGAGGGTAAGCGTGTCTGAGCCGGATTCGCTGGTGGCGTCCGCGGCGGCCGACGGGCGTTCGGAGGTCGCCGAATTCGAGAGCGTCTGGAGCGATCTGCAGGGCGTGGCGTTCTCGCAGGGCTACCTCGACGCCGGCGGAATCCGCACCCGCTACCTGCATGCCGGCGACACCGACAAACCCACGCTGGTCTTCCTTCACGGCTCCGGCGGGCACGCCGAGGCGTACGTGCGCAACCTCGAAGCACACGCCGAACACTTCTCGGTCTGGTCGATCGACATGCTCGGCCACGGCTACACCGACAAGCCCGGACACCCGTTGGAGGTCGGCCATTACGTCGACCACCTGATGGCGTTTCTCGACGCCATCGGTGCCGACCGCGCACACATCAGCGGCGAGTCGCTCGGCGGGTGGGTCGCCGCCCGCGCCGCGATCGACCACCCCGGCCGGGTGGACCGGCTGGTGCTCAACACCGCGGGCGGCTCGCAGGCCGATCCGGAGGTGATGAAGCGGATCATCACGTTGTCCATGGCCGCCGCCGAGAATCCGACGTGGGAGACGGTCCAGGCCCGCATCAAATGGTTGATGGCCGACAAGACAAAGGATTACGACGACATCGTCGCCAGCAGGCAGCGGGTGTACCGGCAACCCGGCTTCGTGTCGGCCATGCGCGACATCATGGCGCTGCAGGATCCGGAGATCCGCGCCCGCAACCTCCTCGGGCCCGACGAGTACGGATCGATCACCGCGCCGACCCTGGTGGTGTGGACAAGTGACGATCCCACCGCCGACGTCACCGAGGGGCGACGCATCGCTTCGATGATCCCCGGTGCCCGCTTCGAGGTGATGCCCGGTTGCGGTCACTGGCCCCAGTACGAGGATCCCAAGACGTTCAATCGCCTGCACCTGGACTTTCTCCTGGGGCGGTTATGACGGCGTCCACCGATGTCGACGTCGTCATCGTCGGTGCGGGCCCATCCGGCCTGACACTGGCCAACATCCTTGGGCTGCACCGGGTTCGGACATTGGTCGTCGAGGAGCGTGACACGCTCATCGACTATCCCCGTGGTGTCGGTCTCGACGACGAGGCGTTGCGGACCTTCCAGTCCATCGGGCTGGTGGAGAAGATCCTGCCGCACACCGTGCCGAACCAGATCCTGCGGTTCTTCGACGCCAAGCGCCGACTGCTCGCCGAGATGGCGCCGCCGGACGCCCGGTTCGGATGGCCCAAGCGCAACGGTTTCGTGCAGCCCATGGTCGACGCCGAATTGTTCGGCGGATTGGACCGATTCGAGCACGTGGAGGTCCGGTTCGGATGCCGGATGGAGTCCTGCGTCGAGACCGAGGACGCGGTCACGGTCCAGTTCGCCGACGGCAAGCCGTCGGTCACGGCCCGGTATGTGGTCGGCTGCGACGGCGGCCGCAGCGCCACCCGCCGGCTGATGGGCGTGTCGTTCGACGGCACCACGTCGTCGACCCGTTGGCTGGTGGTCGACGTCGCCAACGATCCGCTCGGTCATCCGAACAGCGAGGTCGGCGCGGACCCGGCGCGTCCGTATGTGTCGATCTCGATCGCCCACGGCATCCGCCGCTTCGAGTTCCTGATCCACCCGCACGAGACCGACGCCGAGGCCGACGATCCGGCCTTCGTCAGAAAGATGTTGGCGCAACGGGTCCCGTATCCCGAGCGGGTCGACATGATCCGGCACCGGGTGTACACGCATCATTCACGCATCGCCGGATCGTTCCGCAAGGGCCGGTTGCTGTTGGCCGGTGACGCCGCCCACCTGATGCCGGTCTGGCAGGGGCAGGGCTACAACAGCGGCATCCGCGACGCGGCCAACCTCGGCTGGAAGCTCGCCGCGGTGGTGACGGGCCAGGCCGAAGACGCCCTGCTGGACACCTACGACATCGAGCGCCGCAAGCACGCCCGCGCCATGATCGACCTGTCCACGATGGTCGGGCGCGTGATCTCGCCGACCAACCGCAAGATTGCGGCGTTGCGGGACAGGGTCATTCACGCCGCCTCCGTGGTGCCGACCCTGAAGCGATACGTGCTCGAGATGCGTTTCAAACCGATGCCTCGCTATCAGCAGGGCGCCGTGTTCCATTCCGCACCGGGCGCCGGCGCGACGGAAGCGGTGTCGCCGACGGGCACACTGTTCATCCAGCCGCGCGTCGACACCCGCGCCGAGCAGAACGTGATGCTCGACGACGTGCTCGGACCAGGCTTCGCGGTGCTGTGCTGGAGCAACAACCTGCGCGCGATCCTCGGCGAGGACGCGTTCAACCGGTGGAAGGCGTTGGGCGCGGAGTTCATCGAGGCGCGCCCGATGACCCAGCTGCACTGGCCGGGCCACGATGACGACGACGTCGTGGTGGTCGGGGACAGGACCGGTGCGCTCAAGGCGTGGTTCGACACCTTCACCGACTCGGTGCTGTTCCTGCGACCCGACCGCTGCATCGCCGGCGCCTGCATCGCCCAGCGCACTGCCGAAGTCAGCGAAGCGCTCTTCGACGTCCTCTGTCTGACCCAGGGAGGAGGCTCCGGTTCTCATGGGCACACTGGCCCTGTGCTGCATGTCGCACAGCCCGTTACTGAACCTTCCGGGACCGTCACGGGAACTCCTTGACGACATCGAGACGGCGATCTCCGGCGCACGCCGGTTCGTCACCGACTACAACCCGGACCTCGTCGTCATCTTCTCCCCGGACCACTACAACGGGTTCTTCTACCGGACGATGCCGCCGTTCTGCATCGGGACCGCCGCGCAGGGCGTCGGCGACTACGGCTCACACTCGGGACCGTTGAACGTGCCGGAGGACACCGCAACCGACTGCGCGCGAGCGGTTCTCGAGTCGGGCATCGACGTGGCGATCTCGGCGAGCATGGACGTCGACCACGGAACGGTTCAGCCGCTGCAGAACCTGTTCGGTGATGCGACGGCGGTGCCGGTGATCCCCGTCTTCATCAACTCGGTCGCCACCCCGCTGGGCCCGGTGCGCCGGGTGCGGGCGCTCGGCGCGGCGCTCGGCGCCTTCCTCGCAACGCTGGAAAAGCGGGTCCTCGTGGTGGGATCCGGTGGGCTGTCGCATGATCCGCCGGTGCCGACACTGGCCACCGCGCCACCGGCCGCAATGGATCGGATCGTGCACGGCGTGCCGATGACACCGGAGCAGCGACAGGCGCGGCAGACCGCGGTGATGGACGCCGCGCAGGCCTTCGCTCACGGCGAGAGCCCGCTGCAGCCGCTGAACCCCGACTGGGACGCGGCGTTCCTCGAGATGATCGACAACAACCGACTGGCCGAAGTGGACGGCTGGTCGAACGACTGGATCGAGCGGGAAGCCGGTCACTCCGCCCATGAGGTCCGCACGTGGATCGCGGCCTTCGCCGCGCTCGCCGCGCACGGCCCGTACCGCACCGAGCAGCGGTTCTACCGGGCGGCACCGGAATTGATCGCAGGGTTCGCAATCAGGACGGCGGTTCTGGATGTCTGACAATTTCGACCACACCGTCGACGTGCTCGTCGTCGGCTCCGGCGGAGGCGGGATGACCGCGGCGCTGGCCGCCGACGCGTTCGGTCTCGACACGCTGATCGTCGAGAAGTCGTCTCACTTCGGCGGGTCCACCGCGTTGTCCGGCGGCGGCATCTGGGTGCCCGGCGCCCCGGCGCAGCGCAAGGCGGGATACGTCCCGGATCCCGACGGCGTCGTCGAGTATCTGCGTCGGATCACCGGTGGTCTGGTCAGCGAGGCGCGGCTGCGTCAGTACGTCGACACCGCGCCGGAGATGATGGATTTCCTCGAAAAGCGCAGCCCGTGGTTCGAATTCGTGTGGAAGCCGGGCTACGCGGACTACTACCCCGAGCTGCCGGGGGGATCCGCCCAGGGCAGCACCATCAATGTGCCCGCTATCGACCTGCGCAAGCTCGGCGACGAGGAGCAGAACCTGCTGCAGCCGCTCGCGCTGGCACCGAAGGGGATCTGGTTCGCGCCCAAGGACCTTCGACTGTTCTATCAGGTCCGGCAGAACTGGCGAGGCAAAGCCGTGCTGGTCAAGCTGATCTGGCGGATGTTCCGCGCGCGGGTCTTCGGCGACCGGATGGCGGCCATCGGCCAGTCGCTGGCCGCGCGCATGCGGCTGGCACTCAAAGAGCAGAACATCCCGCTGTGGCTCGACGCACCGATGACCGAGTTGATCACCGACGTCGACGGGACCGTCGTCGGCGCGGTCGTCGAGCGTGACGGGCGCCCGCAGCGGATCGCGGCCCGGCACGGTGTGATCCTCGCCGCGGGCGGCTTCGACCACGATATGGAGTGGCGCCGCCAGCACCTGCCCGTGCTCGAAAAAGACTGGAGCTTCGGCAATCCGGCCTCGATGGGCGATGCCATCCGCGCGGGGGAGAAGGTCGGCGGTTCGACCGACCTGCTCGACGAGGCCTGGTGGTTCCCCGCGATCTGCTGGCCCGACGGCCGGCTGCAGTTCATGCTCAACGAACGGATGATGCCGTCCCAGTTCGTGGTCAACGGCGAGGGAAAGCGGTTCATCAACGAGGCCGCCCCGTACATGGACTTCGCCCACGCGATGATCGAGGGCCAGAAGAGTGGGGTCACCCACATCCCGTGCTGGCTGATCACCGACATCCGCTCGTTCCACCGGTACGTGGTCGCCGGACATCTGCCGATCCCCAAGGTCCCGTTCGCGCCCGTGCCGACCGGTCGGAAGGTGCCCAAGGCGTGGCTGGAATCCGGTGTGGTCCACGCGGGCAACAGTTTCGAGGAGCTCGCGGGCAAGATCGGCGTGCCGCCCGCGCAGCTGCGTGAGACCGCCGAGCGCTACAACGAACTGGCGCACAACGGCCACGACGACGACTTCAACCGTGGGGACTCGGCGTACGACAACTATTACGGGGATCCGACCCTGCCGAACCCGAACCTGCACCCGCTGGGGAAGCCGCCCTACTACGCGTTCCAGATCATCCTCGGCGACCTGGGCACCTCGGGCGGTCTGCGCACCGACGAGTACGCCCGGGTGTTGCGCGCCGACGACGGTGTCGTCAAAGGCCTTTACGCCGTCGGCAACACGTCGGCCGCGGTGATGGGCCGCAGTTATGCGGGCGCGGGCGCCACCATCGGACCCGCCATGACCTTCGGCTATGTCGCGGCCAAGCACATCGCCGAGCTGTTGTCCGGGTCTGGAGTTCAGACCGGCACTAGTACCGATTCGTCACTCGATACACATCGAAAGGTAACGAAATGAAGATCTCGCTGTTCTACGAGTTCCCACTGCCGCGGCCGTGGAGCGAAGACGACGAGCACAAGCTTTTCCAGGACGGTCTCGACGAGGTGGAGCTCGCCGACAAGGCCGGCTTCTCGACGGTGTGGCTGACCGAGCATCACTTCCTCGAGGAGTACTGCCACTCCACCGCGCCGGAGATCTTCCTGTCCGCGGCCAGTCAGCGGACCGAGAACATCCGCCTGGGCTTCGGCATCATGCACCTGCCGCCCGTGGTCAACCACCCGGCCCGCGTCGCCGAGCGCGTGTCGACCCTGGACCTGATCTCCAACGGACGGGTGGAGTTCGGCACGGGCGAGTCGTCCTCGGTCGGCGAATTGGGCGGCTTCGGTGTCGATCCCGCCGACAAGCGCGCGATGTGGGAAGAGGCGCTGGAGGTTTCGATCCGCTGTATGACCGAGGAGCCGTTCAGCGGCTTCAAGGGCCAGCACATCGAAATGCCGCCGCGCAACGTCGTGCCCAAACCGCTGCAGAAGCCGCACCCGCCCGTGTGGGTGGCGTGCACGCGGCCCGCGTCGGTCGCCATGGCCGCCCAGAAGGGGCTCGGCGCACTGAGTTTCGCCTACACCGGGCCCGGGCCGCTGACCGAGCGCGTGAACGGCTACTACAAGGAGTTCGAGGAGAACGGCGCGCCCGTGACCCCGCAGATGAACCCGAACATCCTGGCCATCGGCGGCGACCTGTCGATGATGGTGGCTCCGACCGACGAGCAGGCCGTCGAGCGGCTCGGCAAGGGCGGCGGCTTCTTCGCGTTCGGGATCATGCACTACTACATGACCGGCATGCACACTCCGGGCCGTACGGGGGTGTGGAAGCGGCACCTCGAGGAGATCGAGAAGGATCCCAGCATCGTCTACGGACCCGATCGCGGTCCCATCGGCAGCCCCGACACGGTGCGTAAGTTCCTGCGCGGCTACGAGGAAAGCGGTGTCGACGAGCTGATCCTGCTGCTGACGCCGCGCAGGCACGAGGAGACCATGGAGTCCATCGAACTGATGGGCAAGGAGGTGCTTCCCGAGTTCATCGAGCGCGACGAGAAGGCCCGCGCGGAGAAGGCCAAGCGACTCGAGCCGATCATCGAGAAGGTCGAAGCGCGCCGGGCGCCGTCGCAGGCACCCGTTTTCGACGAGAGCTACGCGTTCGGTGGGTTGCCCACGGGTCGCCAGAACTACACCGCCAACGAGGTGTCGCTGGCGATGGACGAGATGAACGCCGGCATCGAGGCCGCGGCCGCGAAACTCAAGTCGGGAGAAGGGTGGACGAGCCGCAACCCCGAGGCGGACGCCAAGACCGCGCAGTGACCGGGGCCGGTCGAAGATAAGCCATGGGCCGAACTGACGAACTGTGGCGCTACGACGGGCGTCGGGTGGTCGTCACCGGATGCGCCTCGGGCATCGGCGCCCACGTCGCACGCCAGGTCGCCGACCTCGGTGGTGAGGTGATCGGGCTGGACATCAAGCCGCCGACCGAAAGGCTCGGCGAGTTCATCGAACTCGATCTGGCGGATCAGGCGTCGATCGATCGGGCCGCCGATGCCGTCGGCGACCCGGTCGACGCGCTGTTCAACGTCGCCGGGGTCTCATCGGGGATCAAGGATCCGCTGCGGGTGGTCCGGATCAACTTCCTCGGCACCCGGCGGTTCACCGAGGCCCTGGTGCCCCGGATGCGCACCGGGGCGGCGATCGCCAACGTGTCGTCGCTCGCGGCGTCGGCGTACCGGCAGAACGCGCCGGTCACCGCAAGGCTGGTCGACACGGACTCGATCGAGGCCGGAATCGAATGGTGTGAACGCCATCCCGAGGCGCTCGCCGACGGCGGCGGTTACCGGCTGTCCAAGGAGGCGATCATCCTCTACGGCATGGCTCAGGTCGCCGCGCTGGGCGCCAGGGGGATTCGCATCAACTGCACCGCGCCCGGGGTGACCGACACGCCGATCCTCGACCAGTTGCGCAGCGCGTACGGGCAGGAGTTCCTCGACTCGTTCCGCACGCCGCTGGGCCGGGCGGCCGAGCCCGAGGAACAGGCCAGTGTGCTGACCTTCCTCAACAGCGGGGCAGCCAGTTATCTCACCGGACAGGTGATCTGGGTGGACGGCGGCACAACGGGGGAGACGGACCTGGCGGATTCGGTGCGGCGGCGGTGAAGGGGAGGTCGGCACGGTGAAAGGCAATCCATGGCCAGCATGAAGGAGTTCCGTCGCGTCGCCGACGACGTGCGCAACTGGGGCCGTTGGGGCGATGACGACGAGCTGGGCACGCTGAACTTCATCACGCCCGAGAAGGTGGCCGAAGCGGCCTCACTGGTGAGGAAGGGAACCGTGATCCCGCTCGGGGGTGACTTCGGCTCCAACGGTCCGCAAGGGGCGTTCCAGTTCCGGCCGAACCCGACCCATGTGATGACGGTCGACGGCGGCGACGCGAACACCCTGGTGCAGTACGGTCCGCAGTGGCTGCGGAACTCTGTCGCTCACCAGTTGAGTGAGTTCTTCGTGGACAACCCGTTCCGCTTCAACGACGACATGATCGTGATGCCACTTCAGGCGGCGACGCAGTGGGACGCGATCTCGCACGTCTACTACGAGGACAAGCTCTACAACGGATTCCCCGCGGACTCGGTGACCAGCTTCGGCGCGTTCCATCTCGGTATCGAGAAGGTTGACGTCAAGGGCATCACCTCTCGCGGTGTGCTGCTCGACGCGGTCAAACACCGCGGCGCCGACGTCTTCCTCGAGCCCGGAAACCCGGTCACGCCAGCCGAACTCGACGACATCGCCAAGGCCCAGGGTGTGACGATCACCGCCGGGGACATCGTCGTGGTGCACACCGGTTGGTGGACGAGGTTCCTGTCGACCGGGGACGGTGCCGAGCCGGGATCCGGACTGGACTGGACCTGCGCACAGTGGTTGCACGACCACGATGTCGCCGCGGTCGCGGCCGACAACCTCATGGTCGAAGATCCCGATCCGGCCAACGGCGTCGAGGGCACGTTTCTGCCCATGCACATGGTCTGCCTGCGCGACATGGGTCTCATGTTCGGTGAGTACTGGGACCTCACCGGGCTCGCCGCCGATTGTGCCGCCGACGGCGTCTATGAGTTCCAGTTGATCGCCCCGCCGCTGAAAGTCGTTGGCGCGGTGGGCGCTCCCGTAAGTCCGATCGCAATCAAGTAGTAGGTGAGGATATGACCGCAAGCACCACAACCGGCGGTGCGCCGTTCGTCGTCGGCCTCGGCGGAACCCTGCGCGCGAATTCGTCGACCGAACGCGCGCTGCGCTACTGCCTGGCGGCCGTCGAACAGCAGGGTGGGCGGACGCGGCTGTTCGCGGGGCCCGATCTGGACTTGCCGATGTACGCCCCGCATTCGCTGGAGCGCACTCCCGCGGCCCTCGAACTGGTCAGCGCGCTGCGCGATGCCGACGCCGTCATCGTCGGCTCTCCCGGCTACCACGGGGCGATCTCGGGGCTGGTGAAGAACGCGCTCGACTACATCGAGGACCTGCGCGAGGACCCGCGCATCTACCTGGACAACACGCCGTGGGGATGCATCAGCTGCGCCTACGGGTGGCAGGCGGCAGTCGGGACGCTGGGGCAGCTGCGGTCGATCGGGCACGCCCTGCGCGCGTGGCCGACCCCGCTCGGTGTGGCGATCAACTCGGCCGACCAGATCTGGGACGAGGCAGGGGAATTGATCCACGAGGCCACCCAGAACCAGCTCGACATGCTCGCCACCCAGGTGCTCTTCTTCGCCAAGACCGCCAGGGAGACCGCGTGACCCAGCCCTACCGCAAGTCGGTGCTGGTCGACGGGTTGGCGACCGGCTATCTCGAAGCGGGACAGGGTGATCCGATCGTCCTGCTGCACGGCGGGGAGTTCGGCGCCGGGGCCGAAATCGGTTGGGAACACAACATCGTCGCCCTGGCCACGCGCTTCCGTGTGCTCGCGCTCGACATGCTCGGGTTCGGCGAGTCGGCGAAGGTCATCGACTTCAACGACGGGCGCGGCATGCGCATCAGGCACATCGCGCGGTTCTGCGAAGTGCTCGGCGTCGAGTCGGCGCACTTCGTCGGCAACTCGATGGGCGCGGTGAACCTCTTCGTCGACGCCACCTCCGAAGCGCCGGTGCTGCCGGCCCGCAGCCTGGTGGCGATCTGCGGCGGCGGCGAGATCCAGCGCAACGAGCACTCGGCCGCGCTGTACGACTACGACGCGACGCCCGAGGGGATGCGCCGGATCGTGACGGCGCTCT
Organism: Mycolicibacterium celeriflavum; assembly: GCA_050205545.1. Lineage (GTDB taxonomy): Bacteria > Actinomycetota > Actinomycetes > Mycobacteriales > Mycobacteriaceae > Mycobacterium > Mycobacterium celeriflavum_A. The sequence goes on along the minus strand of JBNMQV010000009.1, from coordinate 99,670 downwards.
TCTACGACGCGTCCTATCCCGCCGACGAGGCTTATGTCCGGCGCCGGTACGAGGCGAGTATCGCCCCCGGCGCGTGGGAAGCGTTGGCGGCCGCGCGGTTTCGACGGCCGGGTCTCGAGCCGCCGCCGCTGCCGTCGAGCGCCCGCGCGTACGACCGGATCACGGTGCCGACACTGGTCGTCGAGGGTGGCGGTGACAAGCTGCTGCCACCGGGATGGGCAGCGGAGATCGCGGGGCAGATCCGCGGCGGCCGTTCGGCGGTGATCGACGCGGCGGGGCACTGCCCGCAGATCGAGCAACCCGACGCGGTCAACGAACTACTGCTCGGCTTCCTGGCCGAATTACACGAAGGGGCGGCATGACCGGCGAACTCGAGGGCAAGGTTGCGGTCGTCACCGGCGGCTCGTCCGGACTCGGCGAAGGGCTGGTGCGGCGGTTCTGCGCCGAGGGGGCCAAGGTCGTCGTCGGCGACGTCGACCGCGAGGGCGGCGCCCAACTCGTCTCCGACCTCGGCGACGCCGTGCGGTTCGTCGAAACCGATGTGGCCGAGGTCGATCAGGTGACCCGCTTGGTGACGACGGCGGTCGACGAGTTCGGCGGCCTGCACGTGATGGTCAACAACGCGGGCGTGTCGGGAAAGATGTTCCCCAAGTTCCTCGACGACGACCTGGCCGACTTTCATCAGGTGATGGCCATCAACGTGCTGGCCGTCATGGCCGGTACGCGCGATGCCGCCCGACACATGTCCAAACACGGCGGCGGGTCGATCATCAACCTGACGTCGATCGGCGGCATCCAGGCCGGCGGCGGCGTGATGACGTACCGGGCGTCGAAGGCCGCGGTCATCCAGTTCACCAAGTCGGCGGCGATCGATCTGGCGCACTACGAGGTCCGCGTGAACGCGCTGGCCCCGGGCAACATCCGCACCGCCATCGTGCGCAAATCGGCGACCGGGGAGGACCTCAAACGCCTCGAGGAGTTCGAGGCCAAGATCCGCGAGCAGATGCGCAACGACCGGCCGCTGAAGCGGGAGGGCACCGTCGACGACGTCGCCGAGGCCGCGCTCTACCTGGCAACGGACCGCTCTCGATACGTCACCGGCACCGTGCTGCCGATCGACGGCGGGACCAGCGCAGGCAAGGTGATCGTCCGCAAACCGAAGGCATGAAAACTTTAAATCAGTCGCTTGACTTAAGGGCCCATCGGCGGTTGACTGTGACGGTGACCACTGCGAGGAGCGTGCGCACCGAACGGGCCAGCACCACCAGGGAAGCGATCCTGGCCGCCGCCGAGCGGCTGTTCGCCGAACACGGTGTGTATGCCGTGTCGAACCGTCAGGTCAGCGAGGCCGCGGGCCAGGGCAACAACGCCGCGGTCGGCTATCACTTCGGCACGAAGGCCGACCTGGTGCGCGCCATCGAGCAGAAGCACCGCGTTTCGACCGAGCGCCTGCTGTCCCGGATGGTCGCCGAGATCGGAGAATCGACGGACCTGCGGGACTGGGTCGCCTGCCTGGTGCGCTCACTGACCGAGCATCTGGCTCAGATCGGGACCCCGACGTGGTACGCGCGCTTCGCCGCCCAGGCACTCGCCGACCCGGAGTACCACAAGATCGTGGTCAAGGGTGCGCTCGAGTCACCGTCGGTGCAACGCGTCGTCGACGGCATCACGCGATGCCTGCCGGACCTGCCGCCCGCGGTGGTCACCGAACGCAACATCATGGCCCGCAATCTGATGATGCACACCTGTGCCGATTTCGAGCGCGCCTTCGCCGAGGGCGCCGACATGCCGCGCACCACATGGGACTCGGCGGCATCGGGGCTCATCGACGCGATCGTCGGGTTGTGGCAGGCGCCGATCACGGAGTACCCGGCATCATGAAACTGACTGTCGATCAAGACAAGTGTGTGTCGTCCGGTCAGTGCGTGCTCAACGCAGCTGACATCTTCGACCAGCGCGACGAAGACGGAGTCGTGGTGCTGCTCGACGACAGCCCGGCGGACGACCAGGCCGACAACGCCCGCAAGGCGGCCGCGGCCTGCCCCGCACTGGCCATCCACATCGAGGAATGAGAAAGACTGCATGTCCGAAACCTTGACCGGAACCCCCGACGTATCCGCGGATATCCCCGAGTACCCGATGGAGCGCGACGCGCGCTGCCCGTTCGCACCGCCCCCACCGATGCTCAAGATGGGCGAGGTCAAACCCCTTTCGCGCGTGCGGATCTGGGACGGCAGCACCCCGTGGCTGATCACGGGTCACGCGGTGGCCCGCGAACTGTTCGCCGATTCCCGGGTCAGCGTCGACGACCGTCGCGAGGGGTTTCCTCACTGGAACGAGCACATGCTCTCCACGGTGTACAAGCGGCCGCGGTCGGTGTTCACCTCTGACGCCGAGGAGCACACCCGGTTCCGCCGGATGCTGTCCAAGCCGTTCACCTTCAAGCGCGTGGAAGGGCTGCGGCCGGCCATCCAGGCGGTCACCGACGAGTGCATCGACAACATCCTCGCCGGCCCGCAACCCGCCGACATCGTCACGAAGTTGGCGCTGCCGGTGCCCACCCGCGTCATCAGCGAGATGCTCGGCGTGCCATACGAGGACCACGAGTTCTTCCAGCACCACGCCAACGTCGGACTCGCCCGCTACGCCTCCGCCGAGGACGGCCAGAAGGGCGCGATGAGCCTGGCGAAGTACCTCAGCGACCTGGTCAAGGCGAAGATGGAGAACCCCTCCGAGGATGCCGTCTCCGACCTCGCCGAGCGGGTGAATGCCGGGGAGATCAGCGTCAAGGAGGCCGCCCAGCTCGGCACCGGCCTGCTGATCGCCGGCCATGAGACCACCGCCAACATGATCGGCATCGGGGTGCTGGCGCTGCTCGACAATCCCGAACAGGCTGCGCTGCTGCGGGATTCGGACGACCCGAAGTTCATCGCGAACGCGGTCGAGGAACTCATGCGGTATCTGTCGATCATCCAGAACGGTCAGCGCCGCGTCGCGATCGAGGACATCGAGATCGCCGGTGAGACCATCCGCGCGGGCGAGGGCATCATCCTCGACCTGGCCCCGGCCAATTGGGACGCGAGCGCCTACCCCGAACCCGACAAACTCGACCTCGCCCGGGATGCCGGCCAGCAGCTCGGCTTCGGCTACGGCAGGCACCAGTGCGTCGGCCAGCAGCTCGCCCGCGCCGAACTGCAGATCGTGTTCCACACCCTGCTGCGGCGCATCCCGACGCTGCAACTCGCCGTGCCGATCGAGGACGTGCCGTTCAAGCACGACCGGCTCGCCTACGGCGTCTACGAACTTCCGGTGACCTGGTAGTCAGGTCCGTTCCCCAGCCCGATTGGAGTGTCAACGATGTCAGCACCAACTACCGCCACGCTGTATCCCCCTGAGGGTTTCGGTGCCCCCAAACACCGCAAGGGCCACGCCACAGGCGATTTCGGGTTGCCCGCAGGCACCGAGATCTTCTCCGCCGACAACCACATCTCGGTGGCCGACGACATCTTCTACGACCGTTTCCCCGAGGAACTCAAGGGCGCCGCGCCACGCATCTGGTACGAGGACGGCGCCTACATGGTCGGCATGAAGGGCAAAGCCTGGACCGGCGGTGACTTCGGTCGCGTGCTGATGCAGTACGACGACCTGGCGGGCGCGGCGTCGAACAACATCGAGGCCCGGGTCCGCGAGCTCAAAGAGGACGGCATCGACAAAGAGCTGGCCTTCCCGAACGCGGTGCTGGCGCTGTTCCACTATCCGGACAAGGCGTTGCGCGAGCGGGTATTCCGGATCTACAACGAGCACATCGCCGATCTGCAGGAGCGCAGCAAGGGTCACTTCTACGGCGTCGGGCTGATCAACTGGTGGGACCCCAAGGGCACCAGGAGCACGCTCGAGGAACTGAAGTCACTGGGCCTGCGGACGTTCCTGCTGCCGCTGAACCCCGGCAAGGACGACGACGGCAACATCTACGACTACGGCAGCACCGCCATGGACGCGGTGTGGGACGAGATCGAGGCCGCCGGGGTACCGGTCAGCCACCACATCGGTGAGACGCCGCCCAAGACGCCGTGTCAACACAACAGCGTCGTGGTCGGGATGATGGTCAACGTCGATTCGTTCCGCGAACAGTTCGCCAAGTACGTGTTCTCCGGCATCCTCGACCGTCACCCGTCGCTGAAGATCGGCTGGTTCGAGGGCGGTATCGCCTGGGTGCCAACGGCTTTGCAGGACGCCGAGCACATGCTCGCGTCGTACCGGCACATGTTCAACCATCAGCTCGAACATCCCGTCCGGCATTACTGGGAGAGCCACATGTGCGCGTCGTTCATGGTCGACCCGCTCGGCCTCGAGCTGATCGACAAGATCGGCGTCGACAACGTGATGTGGTCGTCGGACTATCCGCACAACGAGTCGACGTTCGGATACTCGGAGAAGTCGCTGAAGACGGTCGTCGACGCGGTCGGACCCGAGAACGCGGTGAAGATCGTCAGCACCAACATCAAGAACTTCCTGGGGATCTCGTGACCACATTCGCTCCGCAAGCGGCGCAGTTCGACATCCCAGAGGTTCCCGACCTCGCCCGCATGTACCGCGAGTGCGGTGCCCGGCTGCGCGATTCGATGAGGGACAAGGGTGTCGACGCGCTCGTCCTACTCGGCAACGGCAATGTCGTGTACGCGACCGGCGTCAGCTGGCCGCTGCTCGACGCCGGGCTGTCCCATGTGGAACGCCCGGTGGCGATCGTGCTCGCCGACGACCCGCATCCGCACCTGTTCATGCCGCTGCGGGAGGGATCGTCGTCGCAGACCGAGGTGCCCGACGACCACGTGCACGGCCCGCTCTACCTCGAATTCGACGAGGGGGTCGAGCAATTCGCCGGGATCCTGGCTGATCTCGTCCCCGCGGGCGGGAAGGTCGCGGTCGACGAGCTGACCGGCGCGATGCGCCGCGCGTCGGCCACGCTGTTCCCGTCCGGCCCGCCGTCGGACGCCGCACAGGTCGTCGGGCCGGCCAAGCTGGTCAAGACGCCGGACCAGATCTCGTGCGTCCGCAACGCCTGCCGCATCACCGAAGAGGCGATGGTCGACGTGCAGAAGGCGCTCGCCCCCGGGGTTCGGCAGGTCGACCTCTCGGCGGCGTTCGTCCGGCGCGCCTTCGAACTCGGTGCGACGGCCAACATGCTCGAGGCCATCTGGCAGGTGATGCCGACGACGAAGACCAGCGGCGCGGTGTGGACCACCACCGGAGACCTGGCGCTGCCGTTGCTGACCACCGAACGCGAACTCGAACGCGGGGACGTGTTGTGGACCGACGTCAGCATCACCTACAAGGGGTACTGCTCCGACTTCGGCCGCACCTGGCTGGTCGGGGACGAGCCGACCGATCGCCAGCAAGCGCAGTTCGACAAGTGGCGGGAGATCATCTCCGCCGTGCTCTCGGTCACCAAGGCCGGTGCCACGAGCGGCGATCTGGCCCGTGCGGGGATCGCGGCCAACGGCGGGACCAAGCCGTGGCTGCCGCACTTCTACCTCGGTCACGGCATCGGCACCAATGCCGCCGAAATGCCGATGATCGGAACCGATCTGGGTGAGGAGTTCGACGACAACTTCGTGTTCCCTGCCGGGATGCTGCTGGTGCTCGAACCCGTGGTGTGGGAGGACGGCACCGGCGGCTACCGAAGCGAGGAGATCGTCGTCATCACCGACGACGGTTACCAGTCGATCACCGATTACCCCTACGCGCCCTATGGACAGGAACGGATCGGCTTCAAATGAGCACAGAGATTCTGCCTGACGCAGCGGATCTGCGGCGCGGCCGCCGCGAGCGGGCGCTGGCCCAGATGGAAGAACGCGACATCGACATCCTGGTGTTGGGCCGGCAGGCCAACGTGCGCTACGTGACCGGTGCACCGCAGTTGTGGGTGGCGGGAACGCGGCCGTTCGGACCGATCTGCGAGGTCGTGCGGTCGACCGGGGAGATCCACCTCAACAGCACCTGGGATGAGGGCATCCCCGACGAGATCCCACACGACCACCTGTACGGGCTCGCGTGGAATCCGATGACGCTGATCGAGGTGCTCAAGGCGCTGCCCGGTGCCGCCACCGCCAAACGCGTCGGAACCGACTCGCTGACACCGACATTCGCCCAGCTGCTGCCGATGGCGTTCCCGAACGCCGAACTCGTCGACGCCGAACCCGCGCTGCGCGCGGCGCGGCGGATCAAGACCCCCGACGAGATCGCGGTGCTGCGCGGTGCGCTGAGCGTGGCCGAAACGGCGCTGGACGCGGCCCGCGCGGAGTTGGCGGCCGGGACCACCGAGAAGTCGTTGACCGGTGCGCTCATGGAGGCGATGGCCGCGGGCGGCGTCACCACACCCGCGACCCAGGACGGCGCCTGGGTGACCAGCAAGGAGCACCCGTGGCGGCGCGCCCGCAGCGACGGTCGCATCGAAGACGGTGACCTGGTGGCGTTCTCGGCCGGCGCGCTGGCCGACGGCTATGTCGGCGAGGTCGGCCGCACCTGGCCGGTCGGTGAGGTCGACGGTTCCGCGATCCCCGCGCTCTACGATCGCTGGAACCGGTTGTGGGACCGGCTGTTGGACGCCTGCCGACCGGGCAGGCACGCAAGTGACCTGCTCGCCGCCTACGAAGCCGCCGGCGAGGCCCTGCCCGCGATGCCCGTCGCGCACGGCCTCGGGCTGGGTTACGACTCGCCCGTCGTCACCCCGTCGCTGCGGACCACCATCGCTGACGAAGTCCTCGAACCGGGCATGGTGCTCGCGGTCAGCGGTTACGTCTGGCAGGAAGGCGTCGGCGCGGTGTTCAGCCGCGACGCCGTGCACGTCACCGCCGACGGGGCCGAGGTGCTGACCTCCAGCCCGCTCTGGAGTGGTGCGGGCGTCGGAATCGGTTGACATGTCGGACTCCGGGAGTCGGCCCGCCCCTGAGGAAATCGTCCTCTACGAAAAGGATCCGGCGACCAAGATCGCGACGATCACGTTCAACCGGCCGGAGTACCTGAACGCGCCGACGTCGGCCGCGCGGCTGCGGTACGCCGACCTGTTGCGCGGCGCCGGCGTCGACGACGACGTGAAGGTGGTCGTGATCCGCGGCGTCGGGGAGAACCTCGGCAGCGGCGCGGACCTGCCGGAGTTCATGGAGGGCGATGACGAGGCGCGGCTGGCCGAGCTTCGCATCGACGATCCGAACGTGACGTATCCGCCGAAGGGATCGTTCCGGCACGGCGCGACGATGGGGCAGTGGTATGCCAACGTCGCGGCGGGCAACCGGGCGTTGCAGGAACTCAAGAAGATCAGCATCGTCGAGGCCAAGGGGTACTGCTACGGCTGGCACTTCTACCAGTGCGCCGACGCGGACCTGGTGATCTCCAGCGACGACGCACTCTTCGGCCATCCGTCGTTCCGGTACTTCGGCTGGGGCCCGCGGATGTGGACGTGGGTGATGACCATGGGGCTGCGGCCGTTCCAGGAGATGGTGTTCACGGGTCGGCCGTTCACCGCCGACGAGATGTTGGCGTGCAACTTCCTCAACAAGGTGGTGCCGCGCGAGCAGCTCGAGGCCGAGGTCGCCAAGTACGCCCACGCGTGTGCGCGAAACCGGCCCGTGGACAGCGTCTTTCAGCAGAAGGTGTTCTTCGAGGTGGTCAAGCAGTTTCAGGGCGAGTACCTGGGCAGCCTGCTGTCGGCGATGTTCGAGTCGATGGGCGGTGTGGCGCGACCCGACGGCGACGACTTCATGCTCGGCGATGCGATCGATGTGGGGCTCGCGGACGCCGTCAACGACAACGACGACAAGTTCCCGCCCGAGTTCCGGTTGAGCAAGACCAACCGCAGAAAGAAGGACTAGTGCCGGCGCTGGACGAGTACACCGTCGTCGACCTGTCGAGCGGCATCGCCGGCGGCTATGCCACCAAGCTGCTCGCCGACGGTGGCGCCACGGTGATCAAAGTCGAGTCACCGCAGGGCGATCCGCTGCGCGGTTGGTCGGCCTCCGGCGCACGCATCGAGCCCGGCGCCGACGGTGCGTTGTTCAGCTTCCTGGCCTGTTCGAAACAGAGCGTCGTCGTCGACCCACAGCGCGCCGACGACCTCGATGTGCTGCGCGCGCTGTTGGCCTCGGCCGACGCGGTGGTGTGGTCGCGCGGATCACAGGTGGCGGAGCTCGACGAGTTCACGCCGGCCGCGCTCGCGGACGCGTACGGCCACCTGACCGTCACCGCGATCACCCCGTTCGGGCTCGACGGACCCTGGGCCGACAAACCCGCCACCGAGTTCACCCTGCAGGCGTGGTCGGGCGGCGTGATCGGGCTGGGCCGGGGCGCCCCGGATCGCGCGCCGGTCTTCGTCGCGGGCCAGATCGGGGAGTGGCTCGCGGGTGCCTTTGCGGCCGCGGGGACCACGGCGACGGCGTCGGGTCTGGTGGACGTCGCGATCCTCGAAGCCCAGATACTGTGTCTGACTTACTATTCGGTGTCGTTCAACGACGCGCTGGGGCGACCGTTCCGGGACCGCCGCCGGCTGACCGTCCCTGGTGTCGCGTCGGCCGCCGACGGGTTGGTGGCGTTGGGGTGTGGCACCGCGCAGCAGTGGTTCGACCTGTGCGCCATGGTCGGGCACGACGAGTGGATCGACGAGGGCGGCGACCTGTCGATCACCGAACAGGCGAACATCCACGCCGAGCAGATCTACGAGTGGGTGCGGGAGAACCGTGTCGAGGACATCCTCGAATTGTCCAGTGCGTTCCGGATTCCCAACGCTCCGGTCGGAAACGGCGCCACCGTCACCGGTTTCGAGCAATTCGTCGAACGCGGCACGTTCGTCACCAATCCGCGCGACGGTTTCACCCAGCCCGGTCCGCCGTACCGCACCAGCCCGTCGTTGCTGCGCGACCCGCAGCCCGCCCCTCGGCTCGGCGAGCACACCGAGCAGTACCGTTCGCGAACGGTACACCAGGGTCGCGATTCTGCCGAGATCACCACCCTGGGTGGGATTTCGCGAACACCATTCGAGGGTCTGCGCGTGCTCGATATGACGAGCTTCTGGGCCGGGCCGTCGTGCACCCACATGCTGGCGCTGCTCGGCGCCGAGGTGATCCACGTCGAGTCGACGGCGCGGCCCGACGGAACCCGGCTGATCGCCGGGGTGCCGATCACCGAGGAGCAGTGGTGGGAACGCTCGCCGATCTTCTCGGGCCTGAACACCAACAAGAAGAGCGTCACGCTCGACATCCGTTCGCAGCGTGGCGTCGAACTGTTGCGCCGGCTGATCACGACCTGCGACGTCATCGTCGAGAACTACACCCCGCGGGTGCTCGACCAGATCGGCCTCGACTTCGACGCGGTGCACCGGCTGCGGCCCGACGCGATCGTGATGCGCATGCCGGGCTTCGGGCTCGACGGTCCGTGGCGCGACAAGCCGGCGTTCGCCTACGTGATAGAGGACTGCTCCGGAATCACCTGGCTCACCGGCCATCCCGATCAGAATCCGGTCGAGCCGTATTCGGTCGGCGACCCCAACGCCGGTGTGCACGGCCTCAACGCGTTGCTGCTCGCGCTCGCGCACCGCAGGCGAACGGGGGAGGGGGTACGGATCGAGGCCGCGATGGTCGACGCCGCGCTCAACGTCGCCGCCGAACAGGTCATCGAGTACTCGGCATACGGAAACCTGCTGCAGCGGCAGGGCAACCGCGGACCGACCGCGGCGCCGCAGAACCTGTACCGCACCAGTGAGCTCGACGAATTCGGCCGGCCGGACGACTGGGTCGCCATCGCGGTGGCCACCGACGAGCAGTGGGTAAGCCTCGTCGATGCCCTCGGGCGACCGGCATGGGCCACCGACGAGATGGCCACCGCCGGCGGGCGCCGCCGCCACCACGACGCCATCGACGAGCACCTGGGCGCGTGGTGCGCCGCGCGCACCGGAGACCAGATCGTCGAAACCCTCTGGGCGGCAGGCGTGCCGGTGGCCAAGGTGATGCAACCGCACCGCGTCGGCGACCTTCCGCAACTGGTGCACCGGGGCTTTTACGAGGCGGTCGACCATCCGGTCAACCCTGCGGCGCGGCACAGCACGCTGCCCATGCGGATCGCATCGATACCCGCGTTCCACCGCCACCCCGCCCCGCTTCTGGGGCAGCACAATCGCGAGGTACTGACCGGGCTCGGGCTCGATGACGGCGAGATCGCCGAACTGGAGGACCAGGGGGTCATCGGGTCGGCGCCCGCGGGTCTCACCATTCGTACGACTAAAACTGGTTGACTCGAGCCGTGGCCATCGATCCGTCGAACATCCTGCTGACCGGGCGCGTGGCGGTCGTCACCGGCGGGGGCGCGGGCATCGGCAGGGGTATCGCCGAAGGGCTGGCGGCATTCGGGGCGTCCGTCGCGATCTGGGAGCGTGACCCGCAGTCCTGCGCGGCGACCGCTGAAAGCCTCGGCAGAATCTCCGGCTCGGCGGGCGGGAGCGCGCTCGGTCTCGTCACCGATGTGCGCGACAGCGCGCAGGTCGACACCGCGCTCGAAACCACCGTCCAGGAACTCGGCGAGGTCTCGATCCTGGTCAACAACGCCGGCGGGGTGTTCAACTCGCCGATGCTCGAGACCACCGAGAACGGATGGGATGCGCTGTACAAGGCCAACCTTCGGCATGTGCTGCTGTGCACGCAGCGGGTGGCGCGCCGACTCGTCGAGGCGGGCAAGCCCGGCAGCGTCATCAACGTGACGTCCATCGAGGGTGTGCGCGCCGCACCGGGATACGTCGCATACGCCGCGGCCAAGGCCGGCGTCATCAACTACACGCAGACCGCGGCGTTCGAGCTCTCACCGCACGGCATCCGGGTCAACGCGCTCGCCCCGGACTTCACGCTGACCGAGGGGCTGATGCAGATCTCCGGCGGCACGCTGCGACCCGACGTCGCGCCCGGCATACCGATGGGCAGACCCGGCCATGTCGACGAGATCGCGGGCGCCGCAGTGTTTCTCGCCTCCGATATGGCCAGTTACATCACCGGCCAGACCATCCATGTCGACGGCGGCACCCACGCCGCGGGCGGCTGGTATCACCATCCCCAGACGGGCAGGCCGACGCTCGGGCCACCGGGGTGACTTCGGTGCACAACCGGTCGCCCAGCGACTGATAGTGCACCGAAACCGCCCGGGGTCAGTGCGCCCAGCCGGCGGCGGACTGATCGTCGAAGGTGCGGTCGATGCGCTCGAAGCGGCGGTGGATCGAGCCGCGGGCCGCGCTGTGCGGCAACACGTAGAGCCGGTTGGCCAGTACCGCCTCAGCGGTGAGCCGGGCGACGTCGCCGACCCGGACCAGCGGGTCGGTGGGCTCCAACAACATTTGTGAGCCTTCCGCCGCCGACGACGTGCCTGGTCCGTAGTCGGAGCTCCTCACGCGCTCGCTGCTGTTCACCAGGTCGGTCTCCACGATCATCGGACACAGCACCGATACCCCGATCCCGTTGGCGCGCACCTCGCGGGACAACGTCTCGGCCAGTGCGACGACGCCGTACTTGGCAACGCAGTACGGGCCAAGCCCGACGTTCGGAATCAGCCCCGCGAATGAAGCCGTGAAGATGATGTGGCTGTCTGCCTCCTGCGCGATCAACCGCGGCAAGAACGCCTCGACGCCGTGGATCGGCCCCCACAAGTCCACGTCGATCACGAAACGCCAGTCGTCGTGGCTGGCTTCCGCGATCGGCCCGGCGAACCCGATCCCGGCGTTGTTGAACACCACATGCACGTCGCCGAAGACGCGAAAAGCTTCGTCGGCCAACGCAACCACCTCGTCGAGTTTGCGGACGTCGCACACCACGCCGTGAGCGTCGACGCCGTCAGAGCGCAGCCTCGCGACCGCCTCATCCAACGCCGAGCGGTTGATATCGGCCAGCATGATGCGCGCCCCACGATCGGCGAATTCCTGTGCGGCGGCGAAACCGATGCCGCTCGCGCCGCCGGTGATGACCGCTGCCCGTCCGTTGAACGTTTCCACCCGCCGAAGACTAGGCGGTCAGGACAGTTCGCGGGGTTGATCCCACGCGGGCTCGCCGAGTCGGGCGCGGATCGCGGCCCACGGATCCGCGTACTGGCCGGGTGTGTTGCGGTATGCGCCGCGGCGTTCGAGGATCGCGCGCAGCAGCGGTGCCAGCGGAGTCAGCAAGCGCATCAGGTAGCGCGTCCAGCCCGCGTTGGCGGCGGCCTCGGCTTGCATGTCGGGCCACGAGTAGTGCTGGAACTGCAGCGCCTCCTGCGCCCGCGTCGTGTCCATCCAGTCGGTGACGAACCAGGCGTCGTCGCGGTTGGGATCGCCGGGCCTGCCGGGCGGCAGCACCCCGGGAAGGCCGCGGGCCGCCGCCAGCGCCACGCCCACCTCCTGCTGCCGGATCCGGTGCGAGTCGTCGCCGGCGATCAGCAGGATCTCCCCGACGACGTCGGCCGTCGTGGCGGCGGCGAAGGCCCATGCGACGTCGCGGACGTCGACCGTGTGCAGGCGGCCGTCGGTCGGCAGCAGGCTTTCGAAGTACAGGGCATCGGCGCTCATCGGCATCGCGTTGGGATCGGCGCTCAGCACACCGCCCAGCCGCAGCACAACCCACGGCAGCTTCGACGCGCGCACGATCGCTTCGGCCTCCGCCTTGGTGCCGCTGTACAGATCGCACGGGCGCATCGGATCGTCCGCGCGCACGGGTTCGGGGGCCGTGTGCGGATTGCGGGCGCCGTAGACCGCGTTGCTCGACGCCTGGACGAAGCGCGGCGGTGTCGGCTGTTGTTCGGCGATGCGCACCAGCGTCGCGGTGGCGTCGACGTTGACGCGCCGCGCGAGCTTCGGGTTCTTGTAGATCGGCGGCGGGATCACGGCGGCCAGATGAATGATCGCCTCGGGCGCGACGTCGGAGACCAGTTGCTGCACGGACGCCTCGTCGGTCAGGTCGGTCCACCGCACGGTGGCGCCCCGCGGCAGCTTCGCCTGTGCTTTCCTGTTGGCCGGGGTGTCCAGGTCGGCCACCACGACGGTGCGTCCGAGCTCGGCCAGCCTGCGTACGGTCGCCGAACCCACCAGGCCGAAGCCGCCGGTCACCAGTACCGTCCCCGCCATTACGCCTCCCACCTGCGAATATGACATTCTCTTTTTTCGAAAGTAGCATATTCAGGTGCGGGGAGGGCGGGCGCGGGTATGACAGGTGCGGCATGAGTAGCAACGAGGCACAAAAGCCGGAAGTCGCGAAGTGGGATCCCGCGTTCACGCGCGGCATCGTCAACACGGTCGGTCCGCTCATCAGGCGGTACTTCCGTGCCGAAGTGCGCGATCTGGACGCCATGCCTCCCGCCGGGGGAGCGCTACTGGTGTCCAACCACTCGGGCGGGATGCTCACCCCCGATGTCCTCGTCTTCGCACCGGCCTTTTATGCGAAGTTCGGCTTCGACCGCCCCGTGTACACGCTGGGGCACGACGCCATCTTCGTCGGGCCCGTCGGCACGCTGCTGCGCCGTGCCGGGGTGATCGGCGCCAACCGGGAGAACGCGGCCAAGGCATTGCGCGAGGGCGCGGTGGTCCTGGTCTTCCCCGGCGGCGACTACGACTCCTACCGACCGACGTTCTCCGAGAACGTGATCGACTTCGCCGGCCGCACGGGGTACGTGCGCACCGCGATCGACGCCGGCGTCCCGATCGTGCCGATGGTGTCGACCGGCGCCCAGGAGACGCAACTGTTTCTCGCGCGCGGCGACTCGATCGCCCGACGCATCGGGCTCAAGCGGCTGCGCGCCGAGATCCTGCCGATCAGTGTCGGGTTCCCCTTCGGGCTGTCGGTGTTCTTCCCGCCGAACCTCCCGCTGCCCGCGAAGATCACCACGCGGGTGCTGCCGCCGATTAATGTGGTCGAGCAGTTCGGGGAGGACCCGGACGTGAAGGAGGTCGACGCGCACGTGCGCTCGGTGATGCAGGCCGCGCTCGACGAACTGGCGACCGAACGCCGGTTCCCGGTGCTGGGCTAGATCATGGCCGACGTTCTCGGACTCGTGCAGACGCTGTGGCGGGCCGGCCTGATCGCGCCGCTGCGCCCCGACAAGTACCTGCGGATGGGCGCAGCGATGCGTCGGGTGGGCATGACCGCGACGGTCGGCTTCGCGGCCGCCGCGCAGCGCTGCCCGGACCGTCCTGGGCTCATCGACGAACGCGGCACCCTGACGTGGAAGCAGATCGACGACCGTTGTGACGCGGTGGCCACGGGTCTGCAGAACCTGCCCGGCGGCACGCCCAAAACCGTTGCCGTGATGTGTCGTAACCACCGCGGGTTCATCGAGTCCCTGGTGGCGTCGAACCGCGTCGGCGCCGACGTGTTGCTGCTCAACACCTCGTTCGCCGGGCCGGCGCTGGCCGAGGTGGTCGATCGCGAGGGCGCCGACGTCGTCATCTACGACGAGGAGTTCTCCGCGATCGTCGAGCGGGCGATGGCCGACAAGCCCGACGCGACACGCATTCTCGCCTGGACCGACGAAGCCACCGACGGCCTGACCCTCGATCGGCTCGTCGAAGCCAATCTCGGCAAGCGGCCCGCCGCCGCCGAACGCAAGAGCGACATCATCCTGCTGACGTCCGGCACCACCGGTACCCCGAAGGGCGCCAAGCGCGGCGAAGGCAGCGGCGGCGCAGGCGATCTCAAGGCGGTGCTGGACCGGACGCCGTGGCGCGCCGAGGAGGCGACCGTCATCGTCGCGCCGATGTTCCACGCGTGGGGCTTCTCCCAGCTTCTGTTCTGCGCACTGTTGGCCTGCACCATCGTCACGCGACGCAAGTTCGACCCCGAGGCGACGCTGGAGTTGGTCGATCGCTACAAGGCGACCGGCCTTGTCGTGGTGCCGGTGATGTTCGACCGGATCATGGACCTCCCCGAGGACGTGCTGAACCGCTACAGCGGCAAGTCGCTGCGCTTTGCGACGGCGTCGGGTTCGCGGATGCGTCCCGACGTGGTCATCAAGTTCATGGACCGGTTCGGCGACGTGATCTACAACAACTACAACGCGACCGAAGCCGGCATGATCGCCACCGCCACTCCGACCGATCTCCGGGCGGCGCCCGACACCGCCGGAACGCCCGCCGACGGCACCGAGATCCGTATCTACGACGCGGATTTCAACGAGCTGCCCACCGGCCAGACCGGTCAGATCTTCGTGCGTAGCGGGACGTTGTTCGACGGATACACCTCGGGCAACACCAAGGACTTCCACGACGGGTTCATGGCCTCGGGCGATGTCGGGTACCTCGACGAGGCGGGGCGGTTGTTCGTGGTCGGCCGCGACGACGAGATGATCGTCTCCGGCGGGGAGAACGTCTACCCCATCGAGGTCGAGAAGACGTTGTCTGGGCACTCCGACGTCAAGGAGGCGGTGGTGCTGGGCGTCGACGACGAGCAGTACGGTCAGCGTCTCGTCGCCTTCGTCGTGCTGAACGACGGGGGCAGCGCCACGCCCGACGACCTCAAACAGCACGTCCGCGACAACCTCGCCAATTACAAGGTGCCCCGGCAGATCACCGTCCTCGACGAACTCCCCCGCGGCAGCACCGGCAAGGTCGCGCGCAAGGACCTGCTGGGCCTGCTCGACTAGCCGGTCGCCCGCGCCGGCGCCATCGCCGTGTCCACCACGGACAAGGCGGGAAGCCCAGCCGCCGAACGGATTTCGTCGAGGCCGTGCACCATCGCGTCGGTGGCCTCGTGGATGTCGTTGAAGGTGCGGTCGTCGGACAGGATCGAGATGTCGACCTGGTCGACGTAGCTCCACACCGTCATGTTGAACGCGCTGCCGGGCGAGAGCACGCCGATCGAGTAGATCTCGCTCACCGGTGCGCCGCCGATGTGTCCGCGGCGGCGTGGCCCCGGCACGCTCGACACGGCGACGTTCATCAGCGGGTTGTGTTTGGCGCGTTGGCTCTGCCATCGGAGCATCGCCGGGGTCAGCGGGGGCGGCAGGTACTCCATCAGCTGGCCCTGCAGTTTCGGACCGAGGAGTTCGTAGTTCTCCTTCGCCTGCGTGGTCGCCAGGGAGGTCAACCGGACCCGCTCGAGCGGGTTGTCGATGTGGACGGGCAGAGACACCGACAGGCCGCCGATCTCGTTGCCGGTGATCCGGTCAGGTGACAGATCCGTGCTCACCGGGACCGACGCCATCAACGGGCGATCCGCGCGTCCGTCGTAGCGCAGCAGCAGTTCGCGTAGCCCGCCCGCCGCGGTGGCCAGCACGATGTCGTTGAACGTCACCTTCAGGTGTTTGGCCGTCTCCTTGACCTCGGTCAGCGACAGCGACGCCGTCGCGAACGTGCGGCCGGGTGACACCACGTGGTTGAGGAAGGTGGGCGGCGTGCGAAACATCTTCGCCAGATCCGGGTGTGCGGCGCGCTCCTTGGCGCGGCGCCGCAACTTGGTGAAGCCCCGGACCGCGTCGCGGGCCACACCGGGCAGCGCGGCGACGTTCGTGGCGTGGTCGCGCATCGCGACCTTCACGAGCGCGGACCGATCGGGCGGATCACAGGTGGCGAAGTCCTCGCGCTCGTTGCTCGTCCCGTCCGCGAGATCCATCAGCCGCGCAAGCAGGTTCGCCGACGCCACCCCGTCGGCCAGGGTGTGGTGCACCTTGCCGATGAGCGCGAATCGGTCGTCGGCCATCCCCTCCGCGAAGTGGAACTCCCACAGCGGGCGGCTGCGGTCGAGCGGAGTGCTGGCGATCCGGCCGATGACCTCGTCGAGTTCGCGGCGGCCGCCCGGGCTCGGCACGGAGACGCGGCGCAGGTGGTAGTCGAGGTCGACCGGGCAGTCCTCGAGCCACATCGGATGATGCAACCTCCAGGGGATGTCGACGAGCCGGTAGCGCAGCGGGTCGAGCAGATGCAGCCTCCGGGCGATGGTCCGCCGGAAGTGGTCGAACGTGAATTCGCCGTCGAACTCGGCGGCGTTGATGATCGCGACCTTCAATGTGTGCGTGTGGAGGTTGGGCGTTTCGCTGTACAGCAGCATGGCGTCCATACCGTTGAGTCGCTTCACATCCCCACCCCTGCGGACCGTTGGTGCCCAAGGGCTCCATCGAACCACTCGGACGGCCATGATCGGGGGCTTTCGGTCAGCACGAACGCAGGACCCTGCCCTTGACTATTGTTAGGTGGCCGAACGATTGGAGGGTGGTCGATGAGGGCGATCGTGTGTCGGCAGTACTGCCAACCCGAAGATCTCGTGCTCGACGAACTTCCCGACCTGACACCGCAACCCGGCCAAGTCGTCATCAAGGTGCACGCCGCCGCGGTGAACTATCCGGACGTGTTGCTGATCGGCGGCAACTATCAGGTGAAGGTGCCCCCTCCGTTCAGCCCGGGCAGCGAGATGGCCGGAGATGTGGTCGCCGTCGGTGACGGCGTGGGCTTCCGTGTCGGCGCTCGGGTGACCGCGACGACGTTCGTCGGCGCCTTCGCCGAGCAGGCGGTGGTCGACGCGCGGGCGGTCTCGCCGATCCCGGACGGGGTCGACTACGCCGACGCCGCCGCGTTCGGGGTCACGTACCGGACCGCGTACTACACGTTGCGGACCGTCGCTCCGGCGCAGCCGGGCGACTGGGTCGTCGTGCTCGGGGCCGCCGGGGGCGTCGGCCTCGCCGCGGTCGACATCGCGAGGATTCTCGGGGGCAGGGTGCTGGCCGCCGCGTCCGGGCAGGAGAAGCTCGATCTGTGCCGCGAGCGCGGCGCGGAGGCGGTCGTCGACTACGACCGCGAAGATCTGCGGGAGCGCATCAAGGAGATCACGGGCAAGGCCGGCGCGCAGATCGTCGTCGACCCGGTCGGCGGTCCGTACTCGCTGCCCGCGCTGCGTGGGCTGGGGCGGGGCGGGACCTTCGTCACGCTCGGGTACGCCGCCGGTGAGATTCCGTCCGTTCCGCTGAATCTCGTTCTGCTCAAGGGTATTACGGTGCGCGGTATGGAGATCCGGACCTTCGCGTCCGACTATCCGGACGAGGTCGTACGCGATGACGAGGAATTGGACGCGCTCTTCGCCGAGGGCACGCTGCGCCCCTACATCGGGGCCCGTTTTCCGCTCGAGGACGCCGCGGCCGCCCTGCGCCACGTCGCCGAGCGCAAGGCGCTGGGCAAGGTCGTCATCGAGATCTGAGGCGCCAGGCTAGTCCAGGGCCGCCAGCGCCGCGCGGGTGTCGAGGTCGATGAACGCAGCCGAATACCGTTGCGCCAGCGCCAAACAGATGTCGGCACCTTGCCAGGCGTCACCGCCGGAGAGCGTCGCCATCCAGATGGCCAGCCCGTGCGCGACGGATGCGCGGTACCGCAGCCACACCTCCTCGGCGGACGGAAGTTCGTCGGCCGGCAGGGTGAGGGCAGACCGGTACTCGTCGAGCAGATCACGCTCGGCCCGCCTGCGGTCTTCGATCGTCAGCGCCCCCTGCAGGAAGTAGCCGAGATCGAGCGACCAGTTGCCGCGTCGGGCCATCTGCCAGTCGAGGAACCCGACATCGTCATCGGGCAGCACATAGGTGTTGCCGATGTGCGGATCACCGTGCAGCAGGGTCGGGGCTGACCTGGAGGATCCAGTCAGCGTGCCGATGTAGCGGGCCCAGATGTCGACGAAAAGGTCGGTGCCGCTGAGCCCGAGGATCTCGGAGGAAACCGTGGTGCCCAGCCGCTCGCGGGCGATGTCCAGCGGCGCATACTCGAGCCCCTCGAACGCGACGAACGGCTCGAGCCAGTGCAGCGCCGGGGTCGCGGCCAGCCGGTCGCCCCAGAACCGGCTGTGCATGCGCGCCAGCCCGCGCACCCCGTTGGCGACCTGCTCGACCGTCATCGGCCTGGTGGAGTCGCGCGGGTCGGCGCCGCGCGCGACCACGTCCTCCATGATCATCACGAAGTTCGATCCGGGTTCGTCGATGAGCGCGGCGTAGACGGCCGGATGGTCCAGCGGCAGCTCCACACCCGAACTGAACAGCCGCGGCTCGTGGAACAGGCCGCTGGTGAGCGCGACGAGTTCAGCGTGGTCGGGGTCGACGGCCTTGGCGAAGACCGTCGCCGGGCCCGACCCGGCCGAATACGACAACGCAAGGCGCGCACGGCGATTCGTACCGTCGTCACGCAGCGTGACGCTGACACCGTCGACGGTGGCGCCCGGAAAATGTTTTCCGAGCGCCGCCGTCATCCAGCCCGGTGTGATCTCCTCCCAGCTGCGCGGAAGCGACAGCTCGGCAGCGGTCATCTGGGCGCGACCTCTACTTGAGGCAGCTGCCGCCGTCGACCGGCAGCGTCACGCCGGTGATGTAACGGCTCTCGTCGGAGGCCAGGAACAGCACGGCGTTGGCGATGTCCTCGGGCTCGACCCAGCCGATCGGCAGCGTGTGCATCAGCTGTGCGACGACCTTCATGTCGTCGGGGCCCGGGTCCTCCAGGTCGGGACGGAACAGCTTCATCGTCCCTTCGTTCATGTACAGCGGCGTGTTGACGTTGGTGGGGTGCACGGAGTTGACGCGGATGTTCTGCGCGCCGAGCTCGACCGCGAACGTCCGCATCAGGCCCACCACACCGTGTTTCGCGGCGACGTAGTGGCCCGTGTGCGGGTAGGCCTTCAGGCCGCCGACCGAGCTGGTGAGGACGATCGAGCCGCCGCGGCCGCCGGCCAGGATGTGCGGCACGCCCGCCTTGACCGTCTTCCAGACGCCGCCGAGGTTGACGTCGATCATGTCGGTCCAGTCGCCCTCGCTGGTCTTGTCCAGCGTGGCGCCGCCGTTGCCGATGCCGGCATTGGCAACGATGATGTCCAGCCTGCCCAACTGCTCCACGCCGGCGTCGACGGCGGACTTGAGCGCGTCGAAGTCGCGGACGTCGACCTCGGCGGTGTAGATGCGGCGGTTGAGCCCCTTCACCAGATCAGCGGTCTCCGCGAGGTCTTCGGGCGTCGACAGCGGGATTTGCACGCTGTCGATCTGCCTGCAGATGTCGACGGCGATGATGTCGGCGCCTTCCTGGGCCAGCCGCACGGCATGGGCGCGGCCCTGGCCACGGGCGGCGCCGGTGATGAAAGCGACCTTGCCTTCGACACGTCCGGTCATCGGGTACCTCAATTCGTTGTTGTTACTGAGTATTTCGGTTCTATCGTCAGGAGACGAAGGTGGGCATGGACTCCCAGCCGCGGACCGCGGTGGTCTGCGACGGGCGGGCGTTGGGCCAGTCGACCTCCCAGGTGGGGAACCGCTTGAGGATCTCCTCGAGTGCGATCCGGCCCTCCAGCCGGGCGAGCGCATTACCCATGCAGAAGTGGGTGCCAGCGCCGAACGTCATGTGCGAGTGCAATTCCCGGTGGATGTCGAAGACGTCGCCGTCCGGCGGGAAGCGGCGATGGTCGCGATTGGCGGCGCCGACGAGCATCAGCATCGCCGATCCCTCGGGCACCGTCTGGCCGTAGTACTCCACGTCGCGGGTCACGTAACGCGCGATTTGCAGCGCGGGCGGCTCCCAGCGCAGGATCTCCTCGATCGCCTGGGGGATGAGGCTCGGATCGGCGGCCAGTTCGGCGCGTTGGTCGGGGTAATCGGCGAGCGTCTTTCCGGCCCAACCGATCAAGCGCGTCGTGGTCTCGCTGCCCGCGGTGGCGATGACCGTGAGGTACATCAGCAGTTCGTCGCGGCGCAGCCGGCGACGGGTGCCGGTCTCGTCCTCGAATTCGACGTTGAGCAGGTCGGTCATGATGTCGTCGGACGGATGCTCGGTGCGGTAGTCGATGAATTCGGCGAACACCTCGCCGGTGGCCATCAGGTCGACCGAGTCGCTCTGCAGCGTCGCTTCACCGTGTTCGGTGACGCGGCGTTGGTCGGCCTCCGGAATGCCGAGCAGCATGCCGATGACGCGCATCGGCATCTGTGCACCGAGATCGTTGACGAAGTCGAACTTCTCGGCGCCGACGAGCGGATCGAGGCAGCGGGAGGTGAACTCGCGGATCTGGGGTTCGAGCGCCTGCACCTTGCGCGGCGTGAATACCCGCGACAACAGGTTGCGATGGATGTTGTGGATCGGCGGATCCTCGAAAATCAGTGTGCCGGGCGGGATCTCCATGCCCGACTTGATGACCTCGAGCAACGCGCCGCGACCCGAGATGAACGTCTGGTGGTCGATGACGGCCTTGTTGACGTCCTCGAACCGGCTCAACGCGTAGAAGTCGTGTTTGTCGTTGTAGTACAGCGGTGCCTCTTCGCGAAGACGCGCGAAGACCGCGTACGGGTTCATGTTGAGATCGATGTTGTACGGGTCGTAGTACAACTCGTCCTGCGCGGCATCGTGCACGTCGGAGTTTTCAGCGCTGATCGTCACCGGATCGCCTCTCGCCGGTCAGGTCGCATAAGACAGGGGGCTGGCATTTGTCTCACAACTCTGGCATTCGCTGCAGAGGGGTGTCAACCACGGATTCAAATCGGAATATTTAAGCTCTTCGCTCAGAAGAATGTCATTCTCCAGACGGGGCCGCAAGATGCTTCACATAGACGCGCGGAAAGCCGAGAACGTGATTCTCACTACAGACATGAGAACGAAGTTCTCCGGTCGGTTCGGACTACTTGGCGGCAAATCCGTGCGAGACGAAATCCCAGACCTCGTCGGCGGTGATCGGGTGGGTGGTGCCGTCTTCGGCGCCGTTCGACTGCGCGACGAACATGACCGTCTGCATGGTCATCGCCGCCATTCGCTTCGGGTTGATGCCTTCCCGCAACTGGCCGGCCTCGCCGGCCTCTTCCATCAGCTCGGTCAGCAGCGCCAGCAGCGGCGCGTGCGCGACCTTGACCTCGGCGGGGTGTGAGAGCAGCAGCCGGGGCGCGAAGTCGGTGAACAGCGGTCGCTTCGCCGTGGGGTCGGGACGCGAGGATTCGAAGAGCAGTTGCACTGCGACCTTGAGCCGCTCGATCGGCTCATCAGCGGTGGTGGTGGCCGCGCGGATCTGGTCGGCCGACCGGCTCAGCGCGTCCTCGAAGAGCGCCAACAGCAGCTCGTGCTTACCGTCGAACTGCAGGTAGAAGCTGCGTAGCGACTGCCGCGAGCGGTCGACGACCTCTTGGACGGTGAAGTCGGTGCTGCCCTTTTCGATGATGATGGCCTGCGCCGCGTCGAGGAAGCGTTGCACGCGCTGCGCGGCCCGGAGCTTCGCGGTTTTGATGGACCTTTCGACCGCGCGCTGCTTCCAGGCAGGCTCTTCGCTCGGGCTCGTCACCGGCGGCTCAGACGCTGGCCGGGTGGGGAGAACATGAACTGACTGTACCGGAGAACGTCTCGCCATTGCGGTCCTCGACCCCCTCGCGGCCAACGTGTCAGAGATTGTAACTTTCTCACGATGAGAATAGTATTCTCATTTTAGAGATAACAATAGTCCTACCAAAGATTTGATCCGGCGGGAGTTCCGTGCAGCTCACCTTCGATGCTGATGTCGAGGCGTTCCGCGCCGAGTTCAACGCCTTCCTCGACGAACATCTTCCCGCCGATGCCGTCGCGGTCGAGCGGTCGCGCTCGAGCAGCGACGTGCCGGGCTGGGCTCGCGACTGGCAGCGGCTGATGTTCGACAACGGTTGGCTGCTGCCCGGCTACCCGCCGGAGTTCGGCGGACGCAATGCCACGATCCTGCAGCAGTACGTGCACCAGGAGGAACTGGCACGTCGACGGGTGTATCTGACGTACAACCCGCAGGGCGTCGGCATCATCTCGGCCTCGTTGATCTCGTTCGGCACCCCCGAACAGCAGCGCCGCTGGGCGGTCCCGATCCTGCGCGCAGAGATCACCGCGTCGCTCGGAATGAGCGAGCCGGGCGCCGGTTCCGACCTCGCGTCGCTGCGCACAACGGCCCACCTTGTTTCTGATGTGGACGAGCCCTACTTCGTCGTCAACGGGCAGAAGGTGTGGACCTCGGGGGCGCACGACGCCGACGTCCTGCTGACTTTCGTTCGCACCGATCCGAAAGCGCCCAAGCACAAGGGCATCAGCGTGCTGCTGATCCCGACGGATCTGCCAGGGGTGGTGCGGCGGCCGTTCGCGTCGTTGTGTGACGCCGAGGACCTGGATTTCAACGAGGTCTTCTTCAACGACGTGCGGGTGCCCGCCGAGAACCTGGTCGGGCCGCTGAACGAGGGTTGGCGAGTCGCCAACGGTTCGCTCGGACACGAGCGAAACATGTTGTGGCTCAGCTACGCGGACCGATTGCAGGAGCTGGTCGAGGATTTCCGTCCCACCACCGCCCTCGATCGTGACCGGTACGCCGGGCTGGTGATGGACAACCAGGCCCTCCGCCTGCTGGGCTCGGTGGCGCTGGCCCGTGCCGCGCGCGGCGATGAGGATGCGGCCGCGCTTTCGGTGCTCAAGCTGTTCGGCTCGGAGGCGTCTCAGTCCGCGGCGGAGTACGCGCTGGGTGCCGCGGGCGCCGACGCGCTGGACCACCCGACGTTCTCGGGGCCGTACAGCGCGCAGCATCTGGAGTTGTACCGGTGCGGTTGGTTCGAACGCTATGTCCGCACGTTCGGCGGGACCATCGCCGGCGGCACCTCGGAGATCCAACGGAACATCATCGCCCAGCGGTTGCTGGGCCTGCCTCGAAACTAGAAGGGCTGCAACATGTACATCGAGTATGAGGTCGCCGATCGCATCGCGACCATCACGCTGAACCGGCCCGAGGCCGCCAATGCGCAGAATCCGGAACTGCTCGACGAACTCGACGGCGCGTGGACCCGCGCGGCGGAGGACCCCGAGGTGTCGGTGATCGTGTTGCGCGCCAACGGCAAGCACTTCTCGGCCGGCCACGACCTGCGGGGTGGGGGACCGGTGCCGGACAAGATCACGCTCGACTTCATCATCCAGCACGAGGCGAAGCGCTATCTGGAGTACACGCTGCGCTGGCGCAACGTGCCCAAGCCGTCGATCGCCGCGGTGCAGGGTCGCTGCATCTCCGGCGGGTTGTTGCTGTGCTGGCCGTGCGACCTGATCATCGCCGCCGACGACGCCCAGTTCTCCGATCCGGTGGTGCTGATGGGCATCGGTGGCGTCGAATACCACGGTCACACTTGGGAACTCGGGCCGCGCAAGGCCAAGGAGATCCTGTTCACGGGACGCGCGATGACGGCCGAGGAGGTGGCGGCCACCGGCATGGTCAACAAGGTGGTGCCCCGCGACGAGTTGGATGCGGAGACCAGGGCGCTGGCCGAACAGATCGCGAAGATGCCGCCGTTCGCGCTGCGGCAAGCCAAGCGCGCGGTCAACCAGACCCTCGACGTGCAGGGCTTCTACGCCGCCATCCAGTCGGTGTTCGACATCCACCAGACTGGCCATGGCAACGCGCTGAGCGTTGGCGGATGGCCGGTGTTGGTGAACCTCGAAGAGATGAAGGCCAGCATCAAGTAGCTCTTCCCTGGTGGCGCGAGCGTGCGTGTTTGCACACGACACGCCGGCATTTCTCGACATTTTGCGCACGCTCACGCGGCGCGAGCGTGACGAAGTTCTCGGTCCACCCTAGACACAAAGTCCCACGTTCGATGCCGCACGTCGTCGGCGACGATCGCGATGACGGTCCACCCGACGTCCTGCAGGGCCAGTCGGCGCCGACGGTCATTGCGTAACGCGTCGGGTTCGGTGTGCCAGTCGACGCCGTCGTACTCTACGGCGACGCGGGCGTCGGGCCAGGCGAAGTCCAACCGTCGTAGCTCACCGTTGCCGTCGACGATCTCGTACTGCAGTTCCGGCATCGGCAGCCCGCCGTCGATCATCGCGAGCCGCGCTTCACTCTCCATGGGGGACTCGGCGCGGGCGTCGGAGAGAGGAATCAGGTCGCGCACCGCCACGATGCCGCGCCGGCCTGCCTGTTGGATTGCCGCACGCCACAATTCGCCCCGCGTGCACGTGCCCGAACGGAGCGCCGCGTCGAGCGTCGCCAGCGCCCGCGGTCGACGCAGTGTGCGGGCGACTTCGACTGCGGTCCACGCCGGCGCTGTCGCGATTCGCTCGGCAACGTGCACCAGCGGCGCACCGTCTCGGCGATGTACGGCCAAACCGTCGGCCGAGCGCAATTGATGACCGGGCGGGTTAAGGACATGAAGTTCGGCGGGTTGTTCGGTGTCGAAGCTGAACAGTGCGGCGGCCGTCGCCAGGCACACTGGAACCGTTGTTCCGCACGACAGGTCAAGGCCGCGCAGCCTCATTTCGTCGGTCGGTTCGCCAAGGCAGTAGACGCCGTGCCAGACACGCTCGAGGTCTCTGGCCTTGAGCACCTCCTCGAATGTGTACCGGGGGACGAGCGCCAAGATCTGGCTGCTGGTCGCCACTCCACCTTGTCGGTCCATCAGTTCCCTGAGGGCGATATCCACGACGGCAATCGTCGCGCCGGCGCGTTACCACGTCGGGCGCAAAGAACACTGTCTGTGGATGAATCTGGCTTTGTGCACAATCGTTGAGGTACGAGCGTGCACAAAGTGATGAAAATCCGCGGCGTGTCGTGTGCAAACACGCACGCTCGCGGAAATTTGCTACAGGTGCGCGAGCCTCGGGACCGAGCCTCGGGCGCGCAGGCCCGCTCCAGCCCTCTTCGTGAGTTCGCGTGAGCTGCCGAGCAATCCGTCGAGCACGAGCGCGCGTTTGATGTGGCGATGCAGGTCGTGCTCTGCGGTGAACCCGATGCCGCCGAGCACCTGCTGACAGTGCTTGGCCGCCGTCAACGCCGCCTTACCCGCGGCGGCCTTGGCCAGCATCGCGGTCAGGTCCGCGCTTTCCGTACCGGGCAGGCCCAGCGTGGCCTCGGCGCCCTCGATGGCGACCAGCGTCTCGGCCAGCCGATGCCGGATCGCCTGGAACGACGCGATCGGCTTGCCGAACTGCACCCGATCGAGTGCGTGCTGACGCGCCAAGGCCAACATGGCCCTGGCCGAACCGACCAGCCACCAGCCCACCGCGCGGCGGGCCTCGCCCATCCGCATCAACTCGCCGTCGGGCACCCTGCGCAGCGGCAGACCACCCAGGATCGGCTCGCTGTTGGCGGCGCGCTCCCACACCACCCAGCTGCCGCCGGTGTAGGGCATCGGCGGCGTCCCGCCCGGCAGGCCGCCGATGGTCTCAAGCAGCACATCGTTGAGAACCGAGGCGTGCGAACCGGTTTCGCCCAGCAGGCGGAACACCAACGGGATCGCCTGATCGGGTGTGTCCGCGAGCATCTCCGCCCAGCCGAGTTCGGCGAGCGCCGCGTCGAGCTCGGCGCCCGAGGTCGACAACATCGTCTTTCGCAGGGTGTCTTCAAGCATCACCAGCGATTCGGCGTCCAAACCGGATTCCACTCCTCACTCCTTACCGAGATCGAGCAGGCGACGGGCGATGATGTTGCGTTGCACCTCGGCGGTGCCGCCGTAGATGGTCGCGGCCCGCGAATACAGGTACTCGGTGCGCCACGAGTTTTCCTCGAGTTCGATGCGGCCGGGCAGCAGATCGCGCACGGTGTCGTAGAGCCGTTGTTCGGCGCCGGCCAGCAGCACCTTGTCGATCGAGGTCTCGGCACCCAGCTTTTCGCCCTCGCCCAGCCGGTGCTGGGTGGCCCGGGACCGGCAGCGCAACGTGTGCAGCGCCAGGTACACCTCGCCGAGGTCCGAATCCGAAGCTGTGCCAAAGCCTTTGACTTCGTTCACGAGGTCGTCGAACCGGGCGTACAGATAGGCGATGCGTTGCCAGAAGCAGGTCGAGCGCTCGTAGGGGAGCAGGTCCATCGCCAGCTTCCATCCGTCGCCGGGGTTGCCCAGCATGCGGTCTGCGGGCACCACGACGTCGTCGAAGTACACCTCGCAGAACTCGTCGACGTCGTGCATGGTGCGCAGCGGGCGCACCGACACACCCGGCGAATCGAGGTCGACGAAGAACGCGGTGATCGCCTCGTGGTTGGGCGTGTTCGCGTCGCCGGTGCGGGTGAGCAGGATGCACCGCTTCGCGTACTGCGCGAAGCTGGTCCACACCTTCTGGCCGTTGACCACCCAGTCGTCGCCTTGCCGAACGGCGCGGGTCTTCAGCGAGGCCAGATCGCTACCGGAGCCGGGTTCGGAGAACCCCTGGCACCACGACTCCTGGCCCGATAACAGCCGCGGCACCATCTCGGCCGCCAGTTCCGGTCGCGCGTAGTCGATCATGGTCGGGGTCAGCACGTCGAGCATCGAATACGGACCGGGATGGTCGAGTCCGCGCCCGACCACCTCCTCGCCGACGATGGCGCGCAGGATGTCGGGACCGCCCAGGCCGCCGGCCGATTCCGGCCAGCCGTAGCGCATCCAATCGGCCTCGTACAGCGCCTTGAGAACCCGCAGGTGCTGGGCTTGGTGCGCGTCGAGCGAATGGTCGTCGGTGAGCGGGGTCAGTTCGCCGGAATTGAATCTGTCGTCGAGCCAATCCCGTAGCTTCGCGCGGAAGGTGGCCGGCTCAAAGAGATCGTTGCTCATCCAGCCTCGGGCCTTCCGATGGCGTGCGGGCGCCCGGAGTCGTGGTCGCCGCTGCGCCGAATGAACGTCATGGCACGGGTTTTCAGTCGCCAGCCGTCGTCGGTGCGGACATAGGTGTCGTTGTAGTAACCGATTCGCATGTCGTGCTTGGAGTGCTCGATGAAGCACAGCGGCTGCGTCCCCGTTGCCTTGTCCGGATCGTTCTCGTCGAGATGCACCAACGACGTACCGGTCATGAACAGACCCTTGGGTGCGGCATCGACGAGTTCGGGGAAACGGTTCAGCGTGTAAGTGGATCCGAACGCGCTGTACGTCCCGTCCGGGGTGAACACCGAGATCAGCCCCTCGATGTCACCTTGGGTGATCGTGACGGCGTACTTGGCCAGCAGCTGCTGGATCTCGACCAGATCGTCAGTTCGAGTCATGTCGGAAGACCTTACCGCCCTTCATTACAAAGCTGACATCCCGTGTAACGCCGATGTCGACCAGGGGGTCGCCCGGCACCGCGATGATGTCGGCGAGGTATCCCTCGGCAATGCGGCCGAGGTCGGGTTTGTCGATCAGATCCGCGGCGACGACGGTGGCCGCGCGCAGCACCGCGTCGGCCGGCATGCCCCACTGGACCAACGTCACGAGCTCATCGGCGTTCTTGCCGTGGGGGATGGCCGGGGCATCGGTGCCGACGGCGATCTTCACGCCCGCCTCGTAGGCGGCCTTGATCGACGTGCGGGCCTTCGGGAACATTTCGGCGGCCTTGTCCTGCAACGCCTTCGGCGCCCGCGACACGTCCATGGCCTCTGCCAGGCGGCGCGTGGTCACCAGCCACCGGTCGTTGTCGACCAGCATCTGGATCGCCTCGTCGTCCATCAGGAAGCCGTGTTCGATGCAGTCGATTCCGCACGCGACGGCGTGTTTGACCGCATCGGCACCGTGGGTGTGGGCGGCCACCTTCAGACCGCGCCGGTGCGCCTCGTCGACGATGGCCCGCAGTTCCTCGTCCGAATAGTGTTGTGCGCCCGCCTCTCCGGTCAGCGACATCACGCCACCGGATACGCAGACCTTGATCAACTGCGCACCGTGCTTGATCTGGTAGCGCACCGCCTTGCGGATCTCGTCGACACCGTTGGCGATGCCTTCCTCGATCGTCAGCTCGAGCGCGCCCGGCATGAAGGCCGCGAACATCGTCGGGTCGAGATGGCCACCGGTCGGGGTGATCGCGTGACCGGCCGGGATGACCCGCGGACCGTCGATCCATCCCGCGTCGATCGCCTTGCCCAGCGCGACGTCGAGCAGATAGCCGCCGGTCTTGACGAACAATCCGAGGTTTCGCACCGTCGTGAAGCCCGCCCTCAACGTGCGCCGGGCGTTGCCCACCGCACGCAGCACGCGCGTCGCGGGATCGTCCTGAACCTGGGAAAGGCCGGGGTTTTCACCCCGGCCACCCATCAGGAGGTTGACCTCCATGTCCATCAACCCGGGCAACAGGATGGCGTCTCCGAGATCGATGACCTCGCCGTCGCCTTCGGCCGCACCGCCGAGACCGACGATCCGGTCGTCATCGATCCGTACGATGCCGGGCCGGACGATCTCACCGGCATCGACGTCGAGCAGACCCGCTGCTTTGAGGGTCAGCACTCCTAGACCACCGGCTCCCGGATACAGGTGATGTAGGTGGCGCCGCTGTCGAGCACCCGCGGCTGCTTCCACACCTCGATCGGGAACGAGACGTTCACCAACGACTGCATCATGTGGATGAGAGCCTTTGCGTCCTCGGGCATTCCGTCAAGCGGAAACCGGGCGTCGCAGTACTCCATGACGGCCTCGAGGCGCTCCATACCGGCGTCGTAGAACTCCTGCATCTCCTCCATCGTCGAGGACAGTCGCTTCTGGTAGCGCTCCTCTTCGGTGGGCAGGCACCAGTCGGTGAACCGCTCCAGATCGGCGAATTCTTCCGGCAACTTAGGCATTGATCGCGTCCTTCTCGCTCGCGCTGGTGGAGGTCTGGCCGTTGGTGAGGCCCTTCTCCTTCTTGTAGGCGTTCACGTGATCCCACGCGGTCTTGTGCAGGTGACGTAGCAGGACCTCTTGGTCGCACAACGGGAAGTCTTTGACCACACGGGTGTTGATCATCGTCTGCGTGGCCTCGAGGGTGTTGGCGTCCTGGAACGCGTACTCCTTGAACGTCACGGCCGCGAGCTCGTGAGCAAGCCGCTCGCGGGTGTTGGTGGCGGGCACGAAGTACAGCGTGCACTCGAAGATGTGCTTGTCCACGTCGGTCGGCCAATAGTGGTATGTCAGATACCAGCCCGGCGCCCACAGCAGAAGCGTGAAGTTAGGGAAGAACTCGAAGGAGTCCTGACCCCACGCGTGGTGCCGAGACGGGTTGACCGCCGGCGGCAGCTCGTCTGGCAGGATGCCCTTGATCTTGGGCCGGTCCCACGGTCCGAACAGCCCACTGTGCAGGATGCGTTCGATCGGCTTGACCATGTTGATGTCCTTCGGCGGGCTCATGCCGCCCCACGAGGACACCATGGAATGCCTGCCCTTGATGTCGTAAGCCAATGCCTCGAAGCCGTAGCTGGCCAGCTTCTCGGCCTCCTCCTTGACCGCCTGCTTCATGTGCAGGATCGGCGCGTGGTAGAACTCGACGAACGCGTCGATGAACAGCTTCCAGTTCGAGTTGACCTCGGCCCGATAGGAATACGTCTCGGTCATCTCGTGGAACGGGTAGCCCTCGAGGCCCTTCGCGAAGTCACCCAGGTAGTCGATGAGCGGTTCGGCGTCGTTGTCGAAGTTGATGAAGATAAAGCCTTCCCACACTTCGCAGCGCACAGGCACCAAACCGTAGTCGGCCTTGTCGACATCGAAGAACTCGCCCTCCTGCTGGATGAACGTCAGATCACCCTTCAGGTTGTAGCGCCAGGCGTGGTACTTGCAGGTGAACTGGCGGCACGTGCCCGACACCTCTTCGCCGGGATAGTCGTTCCACACCAGCTTGTTTCCGCGATGGCGGCACATGTTGTGGAACGCGCGCACCTCGTTGTCGCCGTCCTTGACGATGATCACCGACGTACCGGCACCGGCCGACGGCATCTCGCGAGTGAAGTAACTGCCCTTCTTGGGAAGCCGCTCCACACGTCCCACGTTGAGCCAGCACTTTCGGAAGATGGCCTGCTGCTCGAGCTTCCACTGCTCCGGGTCGATCGAGTCGGTGTAATCGACCGGTGAGGTGCCGAGTTCGGGCCAGTGCTCCGTCCAGCTACCTTCTTCTGGTTTCGGGAAAAATGCCACGGTGTCTTACCTCTCTGCGAGATTTTCGGAGTCTGGTTCCACGCCGAAAGTGTTGATGGCCATGGCCAGTGCGCCATAGCAGCCGATGGTGAAGACGAGGTCCATCAGCTGACGTTCCTCGAGGTGTTCGGACAAGGCGGCCCACGTTGCGTCCGAGACGTTGGCGCTGGCCTGGAGTTCGTCGGCCGCGCGCAGCACGGCCCGGTCGAGTTCGTCTAGCGCCTCACCGCGCTGCACGCCGTCGATGACCTCGTCGGTCAGGCCCTCCTCGCGGCCCATCCTGACGTGGTGGTGCCACTCGTATTCGCAATCGGTCAGGTGCGCCACGCGCAGGACCGCCAACTCGCGCAACCGCGGCGGCAGGGTCGAGCCGTACAGCAGGTGGAAGTTGAACCGCAGGAAGGCGCGGGTCAGTTTGGGATGGCGGACCATCGTCGCCAGCAGGTTGCCCGCCAGTTCGGGATTGCGCCGTTCGGGGGCCATGCTCGACAGGGCCTGCTCGACGGCGTCGTCCCACTCTGCTGCGGGCAGCGGCGGCACGCGCAAGGCGTCTCCTTCCGGTGTGCTCTCGGTGATGAGAATCAGGTTCTCATATTTCGCCAATAGATTTCCACCTTTCTCGCCGACGGTCAACGCGCGAGGCCATCTACGGAGGTCACGAGGGTGCCCGCACAGGCCTAATCGCCCTGACAGGAGGCCCTAGGGTGGTTTTCGGACATTGATTCTCGTAGGGTGAGAAGATAGTTTCCTCACATCGAGAACAGCTCTGATGGATAGCCTCGGGGGACGCGACGAAAGGAACGGGCATGAACAAGGACGACATGATCCTGATCAGCGTCGATGATCACATCGTCGAACCGCCCGACATGTTCAAAAACCATCTGCCGAAGAAGTACATCGACGAGGCGCCGCGGTTGGTGCACAACCCGGACGGATCGGACACCTGGCAGTTCCGCGACACGGTGATCCCGAACGTGGCGCTCAACGCGGTCGCCGGTCGGCCGAAGGAGGAGTACGGGCTGGAGCCGCAGGGGCTCGATGAGATCCGGCCCGGCTGCTGGCAGGTCGACGAGCGGGTCAAGGACATGAACGCCGGCGGCATCCTGGGCTCGATGTGCTTCCCGTCGTTTCCCGGTTTCGCGGGCCGACTGTTCGCGACCGAGGATCAGGAGTTCTCCCTGGCGCTGGTGAAGGCCTATAACGACTGGCACGTCGAGGAGTGGTGCGGGGCGTATCCGGCGCGGTTCATCCCGATGACGCTGCCGGTGATCTGGGATCCGGTGGAGTGTGCCAAGGAGATCCGGCGTAACGCGGAGCGCGGTGTGCACTCGTTGACGTTCACCGAGAACCCGGCGGCCATGGGCTATCCCAGCTTCCACGATTTCGAGCACTGGAAGCCGATGTGGGATGCGCTGGTCGACACCGAGACCGTGCTCAACGTGCATATCGGTTCGTCGGGCCGGTTGGCGATCACCGCCCCGGATGCGCCGATGGACGTGATGATCACGCTGCAGCCGATGAACATCGTGCAGGCCGCGGCGGATCTGTTGTGGTCGCGCCCGATCAAGGAATATCCGACGCTGAAGATCGCACTGTCCGAGGGCGGCACGGGGTGGATTCCGTACTTCCTGGAGCGGGTGGATCGCACGTTTGAGATGCATTCGACGTGGACGGGTCAGGACTTCGGCGGGAAGCTGCCCAGCGAGGTGTTCCGCGAGCACTTCCTGACGTGCTTCATCGCCGACCCGGTCGGGGTGGCCACCCGCAACGCGATCGGCATCGACAACATCTGCTGGGAGGCCGATTACCCGCACAGCGACTCGATGTGGCCGGGCGCGCCCGAGCAACTCGACGAGGTGCTCACCGCCAACAATGTGCCCGACGACGAGATCAACAAGATGACTTACGAGAACGCGATGCGTTGGTATCACTGGGATCCGTTCACCCACATCACTCGCGAACAGGCGACGGTCGGAGCGCTGCGCAAGGCCGCCGAAGGCCACGACGTCTCCATCCAGGCCCTGTCGAAGAAGGAGAAGACCGGCGCGTCGTTCGCCGACTTCGCGGCCAGTGCCAAGCAGGTGAGCGGCAACAAGGACTGAGGAGTCTGCAAGTATCGGAAGTTCCGGCCGCAGGGCCGCGAGCAACGTCTTTCAGTGCGCCGGTGCGGAAGTCGCGTTCACGCGCCGGCGCACTGCTCTGCGGGACGACGAAAAGAGGAGAGCCACCGTGCCTGGCGGGATGAGTTTCGAGCTGACCGAGGACCAGGAGCTGATCCGCAAGTCCGTTCGTGAGTTGGCGGGCAAGTTCGACGACCACTACTGGATGGAGAAGGACCTCGCGCACGAGTTCCCGCGGGAGTTCTACGACGCGATCGCCAAGGGCGGTTGGCTCGGCATGACCATCCCCGAGGAGTACGGCGGGCACGGTCTGGGCATCACCGAGGCGACGCTGCTGCTCGAGGAGGTGTCGCGCTCCGGGGCTGCGATGAACGGCGCGAGCGCCATCCACCTGTCGATCTTCGGGATGCAACCCGTTGTCAAGCACGGCTCCGACGAGCTCAAGGCCGCGACGCTGCCGCGGATCGTCAACGGCGATCTGCATGTCTGCTTCGGCGTCACCGAACCCGGTGCGGGGCTGGACACTTCGCGCATCACCACCTTCGCCAAACGCGAGGGCGACAAGTATCGGGTGAACGGCCGCAAGGTGTGGATCTCCAAGGCGTTGGAGTCGGAGAAGATCCTGCTGCTGACCAGGACCACACCGTTTGACCAGGTCACCAAGAAGACCGACGGCATGACGCTGTTCCTCACCGACCTCGATCCCGACCGCGTCGACATCAGGCCCATCAAGAAGATGGGACGCAACGCGGTCAGCTCCAACGAGGTGTTCATCGACGACCTGATGGTGCCCGTTGAGCACCGCGTCGGCGAAGAGGGCAAGGGCTTCAAGTACATCCTCGACGGCCTGAACCCCGAGAGGATGCTGATCGCGGCCGAGGCGCTGGGCATCGGGCGGGTGGCGCTGGAGAAGGCCGTCAAGTACGGCAACGAACGCCACGTGTTCAACCGGCCGATCGGCATGAACCAGGGCCTGCAGTTCCCGCTCGCGGACTCCCTGGCCCGGCTCGACGCGGCCGAGCTCGTGTTGCGCAAGGCGACCTGGCTCTACGACAACGGCAAACCCTGTGGGCGAGAGGCCAATACGGCGAAGTATCTGTGCGCCGACGCCGGCTTCGGCGCCGCCGACCGGGCCCTGCAGCTGCACGGCGGCATGGGCTACTCGGAGGAGTATCACGTCTCCCGCTACTTCCGCGAGTCGCGGCTGATGAAGATCGCGCCGGTGAGCCAGGAGATGATCCTCAACTTCCTTGGCGAGCACGTTCTCGGACTGCCGCGCAGCTACTGACGGAGGAGCGCAACCACTGATGGTCAACTATTTCGATCTGTCCGGCCGTTCGGCGTTGGTGACCGGTGCCGCGGGCGGTATCGGTTCGGCCGTCGCGCAGGCTCTCGCCGACGCCGGCGCCGCCGTGCTCGTCACCGACCTGGACAAGGATGCCGCCGCGGCTGTGGCCGAACGCATTTCGGCCGGCGGCGGCCGTGCCGAGTCCGCTGCGCTGGACGTTTCCGACCGCGATTCGGCCGACAACGCCGCCGCCCAGGCGGCCGCGCTCGCCGACGGCGCCCTGCACATCGTCATCAACAACGCCGGCGTGACCAAGCCCGCGATGTTCGAGAAGACGACGCAGGAGTCGTTCCGGTTGCTGTTCGACATCCACGTGATGGGCGCCTTCAACGTCACCCAGGCCGCACTGCCGCACATCCCGACCGACGGGACCGGACGCATCGTCAACGTCACCTCGGCCGCGGGTCTGACGGGCACGCTGGGTCAGGTCAACTACTCGGCGGCCAAGGCGAGCATCATCGGATTCACGAAATCCCTTGCGCGCGAATTGGCGACCAAGAAGATCATGGTCAACGCGCTGGCGCCACTGGCCGCGACCCCGATGACGGAGACCATCCGCACCAACGAGAAGTTCGCGGCCAACATGATGAACCGCATCCCGATGAAGCGGTGGGCGGATCCGGAAGAGGTTGCCGGGGCGTTCGTCTTCATGGCCTCCGATGCCGCCTCCTACATCACCGGACAGGTGCTGCCGGTCGACGGCGGAATGGTCATGTGAGCAGCGCAGTACCGCTGGAGGGCGTCACCGTCGTCGCGATGGAACAGGCCGTGGCCGCACCGATG
The DNA here is from genome assembly GCA_050205545.1 of Mycolicibacterium celeriflavum. Lineage (GTDB taxonomy): Bacteria > Actinomycetota > Actinomycetes > Mycobacteriales > Mycobacteriaceae > Mycobacterium > Mycobacterium celeriflavum_A. The sequence goes on along the minus strand of JBNMQV010000009.1, from coordinate 64,639 downwards.
TGCACCCGGGTGCTCGCCGACTTCGGAGCCCGGGTGATCAAGGTGGAGAACCCCGACGGGGGAGACTTCGCGCGTCATTACGACGACGTGGTGAACGGTCCCGGAGGGCTGGCCGCGCACTTCGTCTGGGCCAACCGGGGCAAGGAATCGGTGACGCTGAACACCAAGGCGCCCGAGGGCATGGACCTTCTGCACCGCCTGCTCGATCGGGCGGACGCGTTCGTGTCCAACCTCGCGCCCGGCGCCACCGCGCGGATGGGCTTGGCCCCTGCCGACCTCGCCACGCGTCACCCGAATGTCATCCCCGTCGAGATCGACGGTTACGGCCCCGGTGGGCCGATCTCCCACAAGCGTGCGTATGACCTTCTCGTGCAGGCTGAGTCGGGGTCGTGCGCGGTCACCGGCTATCCGGGAATGCCCGCCAAACCCGGTCCCGCGATGGCCGATTTCTCCACCGGCCTGTACGCGGCGATCTCCATCCTGGCGCTGCTGCTCGGACGAGCGAAGGGCAACACCGGAGCAGCCGCGAGCCCGGCCGTCGCGCTGAGCCTGTTCGACGTGATGACCGACGTGATGGGCTATCAGCTGACCTACACCCAGCATTCGGGCATCGACCAGGAACCGCTCGGCGTCGGTTCACCCGCCGTCGCGCCCTACGGTGCGTTCCCGACGCGGGACGGGCAGACGGTGGTGCTCGGCACCACCAACGACCGAGAGTGGCAACGGGTGGCCCGCGAGATCATCAATCGTCCCGACCTCGCCGACGACTCCCGCTTCGCCACAAACCCCGATCGGTGTGCGCGCCGCGAGATCCTCGAGGAGGCGATCGGATCCTGGTGCGCACAGCACGATCTCGCCGAGATCCAGAAGATCGCCGACGACGCCGGGATCTGCAACTCCCGCTACAACCTGCCCAGCGAGGTCGTCGTACACCCCCAACTCACCGCACGGGACCGCTGGCGCACCGTCGCCACCCCCAAGGGCGACATCCGAGCGCTGCGCCCGCCGCCGGTGATCAGCGGGTTCGAGCAACCGATGGGGCCGGTGCCGGGTTTGGGTGAACACACCGACGCCGTGCTGGGCGAATTGGGCCTGTCCGCAGGGGATCTCGCGAGGCTGCGCGCCGACGGGGTGATCGGGCCGGCGTACCCGTGACCGGAGATGTGCTGCTGACCAGCGACAGCGACGGCGTACGGACCCTGACGCTGAACCGGCCGGAGCGCAAGAACGCGATCAACGCGCAGCTGTGGGAGGAACTGGCCGACGCCCTGCGCGCGGCCGCCCGCGACACCGAGCTTCGCGCGTTGGTGATCACCGGCGCGGGCGGGGCGTTCTGCTCGGGCGCCGACATCGGCACGTCCGAGGACATCCATCCGCGACACAAGCTGCGTCGGCTCACCGACGTCGCATTGGCGCTGCACGAACTGTCGGTGCCCACCATCGCCAAGGTGACGGGCGTTGCGGTGGGCGCGGGTTGGAACCTCGCGCTCGGATGCGACTTCGTGGTGGCGACGCCGGAAGCCCGCTTCTGCCAGATCTTCTCGAAGCGCGGGCTATCGGTCGACCTCGGCGGTTCGTGGCTGCTGCCGAAATTGGTCGGCCTGCAGCAGGCCAAGCGGCTGGTGCTGCTGGCCGACATGATCGACGCCGCCGAAGCCCACTCGCTGGGGTTGGTCACCTGGGTGCAACCCGCCGGCGAGATCGACGGCTTCGTCGCCGATCTCGCCGCACGGCTCGCGGCGGGGCCGCCGGTGGCGCTCGCCCAGAGCAAGGCGCTGCTCAACGACGGGGCCAACGCGACGCTGCGCGAGGCGCTGGCCAACGAGGCCCGCGCGCAGCCCGGCAACTTCGCCACCGCGGACTCGACGGAGGCATATGCGGCGTTCGCGGCGAAACGCGAAGCCGTATTTACTGGTCGATGGGCGCTGCGGCCCGGATCGGAGAAGGACAATGCGTGAAACGGTGATCGTCGAGGCGGTGCGCACGCCGGTCGGCAAGCGCAACGGTGGACTGTCGGACATGCACGCCGCCGACCTGTCGGCGATCGTGCTCAACGCGCTGGTGGAGCGCGCGGGCATCGATCCCGAGATCGTCGACGACGTGGTGTGGGGTTGCGTGTCGCAGGTCGGCGATCAGTCGAGCAACATCGGCCGCTACGCGGTGCTTGCGGCGGGCTGGCCCGAGACCATCCCCGGCACCACGGTCAACCGTGCTTGCGGATCAAGCCAGCAGGCCCTGGATTTCGCCGTCCACGCGGTGATGTCGGGTCAGCAGGACGTCGTCGTCGCCGGCGGCGTCGAGGTGATGAGCCGGGTGCCGCTCGGCTCCGCCAGGGCCACCGGAATGCCCTACGGGCCTCGGGTTCTCGAGCGCTACGGCGAATTCTCGTTCAACCAGGGAATCTCGGCCGAATTGATCGCCCAGAAGTGGGGCTTCTCCCGCACCCGGCTCGACGAGTACTCGGTGCGCTCGCATGAGCTGGCCGCCGCCGCTCAGGACAACGGCGCGTTCGAATCCCAGATCATGCCCGTGTTCACCGGCGGCGAGCCCGTGGTGGCCGACGAAGGGGTGCGACGGGGGAGCACGGTGGAGAAGCTCGCGGGGCTCAAGCCGGCCTTCAAGGACGACGGCGTCATCCACGCGGGGAACTCGTCACAGATCTCCGACGGTGCGGCGGCGCTGCTGGTGATGGCCGCCGACAACGCGGTCGCGCTGGGGCTGACACCGATCGCGCGCTACCGCGCCGGCGCGGTCACCGGCGCCGATCCGGTGCTGATGCTGACCGGCCCGATCCCGGCGACGGAGAAGGTCCTGCACAAGTCGGGAGTGACCATCGACGAGGTGGGCGTGTTCGAGGTCAACGAGGCGTTCGCGCCGGTTCCGCTGGCCTGGCTCGCCGAGACCGGCGCCGACGAAGCCAAGCTCAACCCGCTCGGCGGAGCGATCGCGCTGGGGCATCCGCTCGGTGCATCGGGTGCCGTCCTGATGACGCGGATGCTCAATCATATGCGCGACAACGGGATTCGGTTCGGGCTGCAGACCATGTGTGAGGGCGGCGGAACCGCGAACGCGACGTTGGTAGAACTCATCGCCTAGCGATGGCGGCAGAACTCATCGCCTAGCGATTTGATCGCCAATGCTCTTGCCCTGAATCACGGAGGACCCGCGTGCAACGAGACCTGTTCACCGAAGACCACGAGGCGTTCCGCGAACTCGCCCGCGATTTCGTCGAGAAGGAAGTGGTTCCGCACTATCCCGAGTGGGAGAAGGCCGGCCGCATGCCGCGCCAGGTGTTCAAACAGATGGGCTCGTTGGGCATGCTCGGCATGGCCATCCCCGAGGAGTACGGCGGTGGCGGAACCCCCGACTACCGCTACAACGTGGTGCTTCAGGAAGAAGCGGCCCGCGCGCTGGTCACACTGTCGACGGTGCGCACCCAGCTCGAGGTGATCCTCCCGTACTTCCTGCACTACGCCAACGAGGAGCAGCGCCAGCGGTGGTTCCCGGGCCTTGCGGCCGGCGAGTTGCTGACCGCCGTCGCGATGACGGAACCGGGCACCGGGTCCGATCTCGCGGGTGTGCGCACCACCGCCGTCCGCCGTGTTGATTCAGAAGGCCCCCACTGGATCCTCAACGGCGCCAAGACATTCATCACCGGCGGCATGCAGGCCGACCTCGTGATCGTGGTCGCGCGAACCTCCACCGATCCGGACAACCGGCGCAAGGGGCTGACCCTGTTCGTCGTCGAGGACGGGATGCCCGGCTTCAGTCGCGGCCGCGAACTGGAGAAGATGGGGTGCAAGGTCCAGGACACCGCCGAGCTGTCGTTCGTCGACGTCCGCGTGCCCGCGGCCAACATGCTGGGGGAGGAGGGCGAGGCGTTCAGCTATCTCGGCCACAATCTGCCGCAGGAACGGCTGACCGTCGCGGTGGGGTCGGTGGCGCAAGCGCGCTCGGCGATCGCCGCCGCGATCGACTACACCAAGAGCCGCAAGGCGTTCGGGACGCCGGTGGCGTCGTTCCAGAACACGAAGTTCGAGCTGGCGGCCTGTTCGACGGAGGTGGAGGCCGCGCAGGCGATGCTCGATCGCGCCGTGGCCCTGCACGTCGACGGTGAACTGTCGGGCGCGGACGCCGCGCGAGTCAAACTGTTCTGCACCGAGATGCAGCAGCGGGTCGTGGACCGCTGCCTGCAGTTGTTCGGCGGCTACGGCTACATGATGGAGTATCCGATCGCGCGCTTGTACACCGACGCCCGCGTGGCCCGCATCTACGCCGGCACCAGCGAGGTGATGAAGGTGATCATCGCCAAGTCGCTGGGCCTTTAGCGGTTTCGTTGCGCTACCGGTCGCTGAGCGACAAGTAGTGCACCGAAATCGTCGATTTCCGCCGAAATCGCCGCTGACCTGGCCATGTGACGGCCGTCTAAACCCAATTTCGCTGAGATGCTTGTCACAGGAGCCAAACCTACCTACTGTGTGTTCACTAGGTTGGTTGAACGAAGGGGTTCGGTGTCTGCCACAGAGTCCGCGCGGCCGTATGCCACGCTCCTCGCCAAGGGCGAGGACCGCAGGCAGCGCATCCTTGCGGTGGCCGAACGCCTGCTCGCCCGCAACGGATGGCGCAACACCTCGCTGGCCCAGATCGCGAAGGAAGCCGGGGTCACGCCCGCCGGTCTGCTGCATCACTTCGAGTCCAAAGAGCAGCTCCTGAACGCGGTGCTCGACGCCCGTGACGCCGACGACGCGATCCACGCCGATTACCGTTCGGGCGATCTGGTCACCGAGCTCGGCCGGGTGCCCGAACGCTTCGACCGTGCGCCCGAACTCGTCGGCACCTTCACCGTGCTTCTGGTGGAGAACATCGCCCCCGATGCGCCGCTGCACGACCGCCTCGTCAAGCGGTACCGCGACGCGGTCGACATCATCACCGGGATCATCGAGCGCGGCCAGGAAAGCGGGAAGTACCGCTCAGACCTCGACGCGGCCACCAAGGCCGTGGAAATCCTCGCCTTCACCTATGGAATGGAGACCCTATGGTTACTCGACCCATCGATTCAATTGGCCGAGGTGTTCAAGGGGTACGCCGAGTCACTGGGGCGCGAGCTGGCGCCGCGGACCTCGATATGAGGTACCGGCTGGACATCGTCGCGCCGTCGGTGACGGATGCGGTGAAGTATGCCGGCGGCTGGATCTACGACCGGGTGATGGCGGGATGGGACGTCACCGTGCTCGTCGGCGGTGACGAAGACGTACGCCCGCTGACGATCCTCGGCGCCGACACGCTCGATCTGGAGTCGGTCCTGGCGGATTGGGAGGACCGGCCGCATCCGCAGACCGTCGCCGTCGCTGCGAACATGATCGACCGCGACGCGCGTGTACTCCAGCATGTGCGTAACGCGCTGGAGCAGGGCGGAACCGAGGTCACGTTGTGGGGTGAGCGGCTTCCCGCCGAACTCGACAGCAGTGTCGATTCCGTCGAGCACCACCTCAGCGCGGCCGCCAGGGCGTTCAAGGCCAAGGCGCTCACCGCCGCAGGCGACCCCGGTGCGGGGGCGGTCGGCAGCTGTGAGACGTTCCGCTGCGGCATGATGGTCTCGGTGGCCGCGGACCTGGTGCCCGCCAGCTGATCTCGCGTCGCGCCTAGCCGTCAGCGATAGTCGCTGGACTCGGCGAGGTCGGCCGCCGAGCGCATCAGCTCGACGATGACCGGGCCGTAGGCGAGCAGCTTCGGGTTGTCGCCGGCGCGCTGGTAACCCTGCTCGAGCACGATCGCCAGCTTCCACTTCGCCAGCACCAGGTAGTAGTCGAGGTCGTCGACCTGACGTCCCGACACCTTCGCGTAGTGGTCGACTACCTCTGCGCGCGAGGGCATTCCGCGCATGTCGACGTAGCCCATCTCGGAGTCCGTCGGGGCCGATGTGTCCTCGGGCCAGCTCTGCACCATCCAGCCCAGGTCCAGCTTCGGGTCCCCGACCGTGCCCATCTCCCAGTCCACGATCGCCGCGAGCCGCGCCGGAGCCCCGTGCCGGTACATCACGTTGGCGAACTGGTAGTCGCCGTGCATCAGCCCGGGAATGTAGTCGAGCGGTCGACGCGCGCGCAGCCAATCCGTGGCGACGTCCAGGCCCTCGATCTCGCGGCCCTTGATGCGCTCGAAGAACGCGATCCACCGATCGACCTGGCGTTCGTGGAAGCCGTCGGGGCGCCCTAAATCCTGCAGCCCCTTGGCCTTCCAATCGACCTTGGACAGCAGCGCGATGCCCTCGGCGAGCTGATAAGCCAGCTCCCCGCGCGCGGAGAGGTCCGAGTCGAACGGTTCGGGCCATTTGCGGTCCTGAAGGTCCATCGGCGACCACCCGTCCACGAAACCCATCAGATAGAACGGCCGGCCGAGCACCCCCGCGTCCTCACACACGGCGACCGCCTTGGTATGCGGAACCTCGGTGCCGTCGAGCGCCTCGATGATGCGCCACTCGCGCAGGATCCCCTTGTCGCGGTCGGGCGGGGCGCCGGGCGGTGGCATCCGCAGCACGCAGCTGTGGTCGCCGCGGCGCAGTTCGTAGATGACGTTCTGGGTGCCGCCCGACAGGAACCGGGTCTGCAGCGGCTCGCCCTTGCCGGGCAGTCCGACCGCAACCATCCAATCGGTCAGGCGCGCAACATCGATCGCGTCCTCGCTCACAGGTTCCCCACCTCGTTCTCGAGGTACTCGGCGAACTTCGCCCGCGCCTTCTCCCGTTTGGCGGGGATCCACTCGGTCGGCCACGTGTCGGTGCTCGGCGCGTAGTCGCGCAGCACCTGCTTGGCCACCGTCGCCTTGTGCACCTCGGTCGGGCCGTCGGCGAGGCCCATCACCGCGGCGCCGGTGACCATGCCCAGGAACGGCATCTCGTTGGTGACCCCCAGCGCACCGTGGACCTGCATTGCGCGCCAGGCGATGTCGTGCAGCACCGTCGGCATCACGACCTTGACGGCGGCGATGTCCTTGCGGACCTTCTTGTAGTCGTTGTACTTGTCGATCTCCCACGCGGTGTAGAGCACCATCAGCCGGAACTGCAGCAGCTGCGCATACGAGTCGGCGATGTAGCCCTGGACGAACTGCTTCTCCGACAGCCTGCTGCCCTGGGTCTCGCGGCTCAGCGCGCGTTCGCACATCATGTCCAACGCCTTGCGCGACAACCCGATCGTGCGCATCGCGTGGTGGATGCGGCCCCCGCCGAGGCGGGTCTGGGCGATGACGAAGGCCTGACCTTCGCCGCCGAGCAGCGCATCGGCTGGCACCCGCACGTTGTCGTAGTGGATCAGCGCATGCGAACCCTCGTCGTCGCGCTCACCGTGCAGGCCGACGTTGCGGACGATGTTGACGCCCGGGGTGTCGGTGGGCACCAGGAACATCGACATGCCCTGGTACGCGCTCACGTCCGGGTTCGTGACGACCATGACGATCAGGAAGGACGCGGTCCTGGCGTTGGAGGAGAAGAACTTCCAGCCGTTGATCACCCAGTCGTCGCCGTCACGCACCGCGGTGGTCTTGAACAGCGTCGGGTCGGCGCCGGCGTGCGGTTCGGTCATCGAGTAGCACGAGAAGATCTCGCCGTCGAGCAGCGGGCGCAGGTAGCGTTCCTTCTGCGCCTCGGTGCCGTAGTGGGCGATGATCTCGGCGTTGCCGGTGTCGGGTGCCTGACAACCGAACACGATCGGCGCCCATTGGGAGCGGCCGAGAATCTCGTTGAGCAGTGCGAGCTTGAGCTGGCCGTAACCCTGCCCGCCGAGTTCGGGGCCGAGGTGGGTGGCCCACAGCCCCCGGCGGCGCACCTCGTCCTTGAGCGGGTCGATCACCTTGCGACGGTTGGCATCCAGCGGCACGAATTGCTGGTCGGGGAACGCCAGGTCGAGCGGTTCGACCTCCTCCCTGACGAATTCGTCGGCCCAGCCGAGGACCTTCTGGTACTCGGGGTCGGTCTCGAAATCCCACGCCATCGTGGACTCCTTTCACTGTTGGCCAGTTCTGCGCCGTATGTCAGGTTCCTCGCGTCTCTGTCTGCCTCGCATTGAATCCGGCGATCAGCGCTGCGATGTCGTCGGTGACGACGTCGGCGAACGAACGGTCGCCGAACATTCCGCAGGCCCAGTGCCGCACCCCTTCGCTGACGTGCATGCCTGCCAGGCGGGAGAGGTGTTCGACGTCGACGTGTGCGCCGATCTTCCCGTCGTGCTGGGCCCGGGCGAACAGTTCGCCGAACATGTCGGCGTCGGCGGTGCCGTCGACCGGCTCGCCCGCGAGGATTCGGTGTTCGTGGCGGTAGCCCTCGAGGATCGTCTGGATGATCAGCTCGCGCGGATTGCGCGCCATCGACCGTTCCAGGCTGCGCAGCGCCTCGCCGATGACCGCTTCGGTGTCGTAGTCGGCGCGCAGCAGCGTGCGGACCTTCTCTTGGGCTGCCCTGGTCGACAGCAGGCCGACCTCGAAGAGGACGTCTTCCTTGGCGGGGAAGTAGAAGTAGAACAGCCCTCTCGATACGCCTGCGGCGCGGCAGATGTCGGCGACGGTGGTCTTCGCGTATCCGTTGGTGCGCCACAGCGCCATCGCCGCCTGCACCAGCGCCCGCTTCGTCTCATGGGAACGCGCCCGCTGAAACGACGCTCGCCGTTGACCACCGTCAGCCATGACTTCGCCGCCGACCTTGGACACTCCGGCACTGTAACAGTGCAATTGGTGCTTGCAAATAGTTGACGTTTGTCTAACTATCTAGGGATGGCCGCGATACTGGATGGCAGGCGGATCGTGGTGACCGGGCAACTCGTCGCCGTCGACGGCGGCCTGATCATGCTCGGGTCGTAGCAAGAGCGAAAGGCCGAACATGCCCAATCTTCACCACGTCGTCATGCGCAGCCATTCGGCGCACACCTTCGCGGCGTTCCTTAGCGAGGTGATGGGGATGGAGATGCAGTTCCGCATGCACGTCCCCGGTGAGGTGCTGCAGAAGACCCTCGGCTGGCCGCCGTCGGACGGCGCCGAGGTCACCATGCTCGGCACCGGCGACGCGGGATTGATCGAGGTCCTCGACGTTCCCGAGCACCTCCGCGACGTGGTGCCCGAGGGCCTGGCCGCGTTGTCGTTCATGGCCGCCGACTTCGCCGAGACCCGGACCAGGGCGAGCGCGTTCACCGATGACGTCACGATGCTGGACACCGGTGTGCCGGGCGTCGACCTGTTCTTCTGCACTATGGGCGGCGTGCCCATCGAGTTCATGGGAGCCTATGCGCCCGAGGCGAATTCGGAGATCAGCGACGCGACGAACTCCTGAGTGCGCTTCCGGGACGCCTGGCGTTGTGCGGCGTCCGCTCCGAGTGGCACCACGCGAACTGCCAGGTCGGTGACGCCGGCATCGCGGTAGCGACGCAGGCGGGCCGCGACCGTCGTCTCGTCGCCGGCCGCCATGGTGTCGCCGACGTCCTCGGCGTCGCCGTGTTCGAGCAGGCGGACGTAGTTGGGGGAGAAGTCGGCGTGGCCGAGCACCTCGCTGGCGTATGCGCGGGCGTCGTCGATTTCGCCGGCCGCACAGAGTGCGACGGGAACACCGGCGACGATGCGGACCCCGTCGCGGCCGGCCTCTTTCGCCGCCGCGGTGATACGCGGCGCCACGTAATCGCCGATCGCGCGTTCGTCGGCCATCCACAGGATGGTTCCGCCGGTGCGCTCACCGGCGATCCGCAGCATCGCCGGACCGAGCGCCGCCACCAACACCGGCACGCTGAAGGCGTCGGTGACGTCGACGGGGCTGTGCACGCGGAAGGTGTCGTTGTCGACATCGGTCGTGCCCGGTCCGCGGAACGCCGCGTCGAGCACCTCGAGGTAATCGCGCACCACCTTGGCGGGCTTGTCGTAGGACAGGCCGAGCTGGTCGGAGATGATCCAGTGGTGTGACGGACCGATTCCCAGCGCGAAGCGGCCGCCGCAGGCGATCTGTGTGGTCAGCGCCTGCTGGGCCATGATGAGCGGATGGCGGGTCTGGATCGGCACGACCGCCGTTCCGATCTCGATGCGGTCGGTGGCGTTTCCCAGCAGTGCCACCGCGGTCATCGCATCGAGGTAACCGGGCACCTGCGGCATCCAGAAGGACGCGAAACCCTGTTCCTCCGCGGCTCTTCCGTCATCGATCAGCCCACTCAGCCGTTCGGCGCGGGGGCGCTCCTTGTCGGAGCCGACCATCAAACCGACGCGCATTAATACCTCCGTGTCATGGCACGTAGCGGTCCCACTCGTAGGGGACGACCGCATGGAACGGTGCGGCGAACAGCGGAGCGACGCCGTCCGCCGACCATCGACTTTGCAAGATCGGCCGCAGCCGCTCGGCGACCGCGACGGGGTCGTCGTCGAGGAAACAGTACGTAAGCGTCTGTCCGGCAGGGGCGCTCGCGAGGTGCGCCTCGACCGGAAGGGAGGTCGCCACCCAAGCGCCGCCCACCCCGTCGACGTCGACCAGTGCGTCCGCCGTGGCCGGCCCGTTTTCGAGCAGCAGGTACGCACCGCGGTTCGGCCACCACGGCAGCACGTCGGCGCCGGCCTTGATCCGTGTCGCGGCGGCCCGGTGCCTCACGTCGTACACGCCCCGTTCGACGGGCGGCAGCAGGGGCAGCTTGCGGCCGGCGTCACCGAGTGCCTTGGACAGCGTGAGGAACGGCTCCATCCCCTCGACGCCGGTGAAGAAGTACGTCATCACGTGATCGATCGCGTCGTAAGGACTTTCGTTCGCAGCCCGCGCGGCGCGGCACTCGGGAGTGGACACCAGCCGCAGCGACGCGCGCACCGCGGGCATCCGGTGCTGTTCGGGTCGATGGTCGAGGGTGTGCCAGCGCAGGTAATCCGCATCGGCCCCGTCGGGGTGGCGGCGCGCCATCGAGACGAACAAGGTGGTGATGTCCCCGTCGCCGTTGGCCAGCACCTCGGGGACCTCATCGGACGGTCGGCCCGGCAGTTGCATCGAGACCTCCTCTACACCGAATCCGGCTGTGCTAGCCCGATTTCCGGGTGGCGTGCCTGGACCATGCGGCGAAAGCCGTCACGCCAGCCGATCGTCGTGCGGCCCAGCACCTCGTGCATGCGGGTGACGTCGGGCCACAGCGGTGTGTGGGCGTCGGGTGTGTACTCGAAGATGGGCTCCACTCCCACCAACTCACCCATGTACGCGCAGTACTCCTCGACGCTGACCGTCTCGCTGCCCGCCCAGTTGACCACGACCGGTGGCGTGTCCGCCGCCTCCATCGCCCTGATCCCCAACGCGACGTAGTCGTCCTCGTAGATCGGGTTGTAGTTGTTCGGCCGGTCCGGATGCAGCCGGATCGGCCTGCGGGCCAGGATCGCGTCCAGACGGTCGGCGGGGGCACCACCCTCGGGCCCGTAGGTGGAACAGATCCTGATGATCGTCAGCGGAATCTCGTACTGCCTGGCGACCCACATGCAGACGGCCTCGGCTGCGACCTTGGAGAAGCTGTAGTTCGCCCGCAGCGGCACCCCGGGCGGATCGGATTCGGTCAGCGGCCGCTGACCCTGATAGGCGTAGATCGACCCGGTCGAACAGAACACGAAACCCTTCGCGTGGCGGTACCGGTGCAACAGGTCGCCCGAACGCTGCGCGTTGGTCTCGAGGCACCGCGTCCAGTCCCCGGCGCCGGGGTCGACAGCGGCGTGGAAGACATACGTGAAATCGTCGGGCAGCGCCGAGAAGTCGCCGTCGGCGATGTCGAGCGCGACCGGGACGACACCGGCGTCGCTCAGCCGGTCACGGTCGGCCTGCTCGCGCAGCCGCGCGGCGCCCCACACCTCGTTGTGGCGCGCCAGCTCCCTTGCAATGGGAAACGCGATCTTGCCTGTGGCGCCGGTGATGAGGATTTTCTCGCCGTCGAGCATCTCTAAAGTCTTAGCGCACCGCGCCGTAAATGTTAAGTACTTGATATGTTGGCGGGGTGCAGCTCACCTTCGACGCCGAGGTGGAGGCGTTCCGCGCGGAGTTCGTCGCCTTCCTCGATGAGCACCTGCCTCCGGAGGCCGAGGCGGCGGAGCGTTCGCGTTCGACGGCCCACGTGCCCGAGTGGGCGCGCCGCTGGCAGCGGCTGATGTTCGACCACGGCTGGTTGCTGCCGGGAAACTCGCCGGAGTTCGGGGGCCGCAACGCGGGGGTCCTCGAGCAATTCGTGCACCGGCAGGAGTTGGCGCGGCGCCGCATCTACCACGCCTTCAATCCGCAGGGTGTGGGGATCATCGCGGCGTCGCTGCTGTCGTTCGGCACCGATGAGCAGAAGCAGCGGTGGGCCGTGCCGATCCTGCGCGCCGACATGACCGCGTCGCTCGGCATGAGCGAGCCCGGCGCCGGCTCCGACCTGGCGGGACTGTCCACGCGGGCGGTGCGCGACGGTGACGAATTCGTCGTCGACGGGCAGAAGGTGTGGACCTCGGGCGCGCACGACGCCGACGTCATCCTCGCATTCGTGCGTACCGATCCGGATGCGCCCAAGCACAAGGGAATCAGCGCCCTGGTGATCCCGACCGACCTCCCGGGAGTCGAGCGCCGGCCGTTCGCCTCGGTGTACGACCGCGACAACCTCGACTTCAACGAGGTGTTCTTCACCGGCGTCCGGGTGCCCGCCGAGAACCTCGTCGGCCCCTTGCACGAGGGATGGCGGGTGGCCAACGGCTCGCTGGGTCACGAGCGGACGATGATGTGGATGGCGTTCGCCAACCGCCTCGACCAGCTGCTCGAGGATTTCCGCCCGGTCGGTGCGGTGAACCGGGACCGCTACGCGACGGTCGCGATGGATTACGAAGCGCTGCGCCTGCTGGGCTCCGTCGCACTGGGCCAGGCCGCGCGGGGTGAACGCGACATTCCCAGCATTTCGGTGTTGAAGCTGTTCGGGTCCGAAGCCGAGCAGAAGGCGCTCGGGTCTGCGCTGGACGCCGCCGGCGCCGACGGTCTGCGCAGCCCCGGGCTCACGGCGCCGTACAACCCTTACAGCCCAGAGCTTTTCACGGCCGATTGGTTCACCCGCTACATCAGCTCCTACGCCGGGACCATCTCCGGCGGCGCGTCCGAGATCCAGCGCAACATCATCGCGCAGCGGGTGCTGGGCCTGCCTGCCCGCTGATCGGGGCGCTCATCGCGGGGCGGGGGCGGCCAGCTCGCGCAGCGACGCCAGGAACAGCTCGTCCATCCGCGGGCTGAGCTCGGCGAGCGTGTCGGCGCCGGCATGGGCGGCGGAACCGAACACGCGGTCGAGCACATCGGCGCCGGCGGAGGAGCCGATCGAAAGGCACAGGCACGCAACGCCGTCGGTGCGCAGTTCCTCGAGGGCCTTGTGCGCGTCGGCCTCCGCGTAGCGCCCTTCGTAGCCGTCGTCGTACGGGTGGCCGTCGGACAGCACGAGCAGCAGCCTGTTCGGGGTGCCCGCCTCGGCCTTGAGGATTTCGCCCGCGCCGCGGATCGCCGCGCCGAGGCGGGTGTAGCTCGACGGTTGCAGGCCGTTGAGCCGCGCCCGGCCGAGCGCCCCGAAGCGCTGGTCGAAGGTCTTGACGGCGGGAAGGTGAACCGCGTGGCGGCCGCGGGACCGGAACGCGTACACCGCGACGCGGTCGCCGAGTTCCTCGAGCGTCGCCGCCAGCGTGGCGGCCGCACGCCGCTGGTGTTCGTGCACCGCGAGGCCCTCCGGGTCGGCGTCGGTGGCCGAACCGGACGCGTCGAGCAGGATCAGCACGCCGAGGTTCCTGGCGATCTTGCGGTGCTCGGTGAAGACATGCTCGGGCGGGGAGTAGCCGGAAAGCAGGTCGACGGACAGGTCGACGAGCGCCTCGATGTCCAGCTCGTCGCCGTCGGGCCGGCGCCGCAAAACCCTGGGGCCCAAGCCGATCCGCGCCAGGCGGCGGCGCAGGACCTCGTCGCGGGCGACGGTCCCGGCCGCTACATCCGCGGGTGCGGTCAGCGGGTAGTCGATCACCCGGCACCAGTCCGGCCGGTATTGGCGACGGAAGACGTCCCATTCCGGATGCAGCGCCCCGCCCACCCCGACCGCGGCACCCGGACGGTCGTCGTCGGTGAAGTGGATCGGAGTCGGCATCGGCCTGGCGTTGGGTCCCGCGGCACGGACACGACGCACCGCCTCGGCCTGCGGGTCCCCGCCGGCGGCGCTGTTCCCCGACGACCCCGAGGTGCCGAGCAGTTTGCGCAGGAAGTCCCCGACCGTCTTCGAGTTGAACAGCGGGTTGTCGAACATCTTGAGGATCTTGCTCTCCTCCGACAGACCTTCCTCGTCGTCGTCGTCCTGGTCGTCGTCCACCGGGACAGCGGACGGATCGAAGGTGAACCTCAGGTCGTCATCGGACGCGCGGGCGCCCGGTTCGGCGGCGGCGCCCAACAGCGCCGACGGCTTGAGGACGCCGAACCAGTCGGGCGGGTCGCCGACTCTCGTTCGGCTGCGGGCGACTTCGAGGGACTCGCCGGCGGACGCGGTGTCGTAGGGATTTCCGAGGTCCAGCGCCGCCGCCAGCGGTAGCCGGTGGGCGAGGTCGGCGAGGACGCGGTGTCCCTCAACCACCAGATAGCGCCGCGCGAGCCCCGGACGCCCGCGTAACGGACGGATCAGCGGCTCTCGCAGGCTGCCTGCCCCGATGAGCGCGCTCTGCAGCATCACTTCTTTGCGGTGCCGCTCGGGCGAACCGTCCTGCGCGACGAAGACGACCTTGCCGTCGGTGTGGGCGACCGGCGCCGCGGCGATCTCGACGGGCCGGCCGGCGAGGTATGTCGCCAGGTACCGGAACCGGTCGAGATCCGGTGCGCCGGAGGCGCTCACGGCCGGGGGAGGAGCGCGTCGACGAGTTCGCCGAGCGCGCGCACGACGTCGCGGTCGTCGGACAGCGCTTCCACGATCGCCGCCTGCACGGCGCGGCGAAGGCTCAGGCCCTCGGCGGCCAGGCCTCCGGCCAGGATGAGCATCCGGGTCGAGGAGGCCTCCCGCAGCGGCGAGCTGTCGATGTTGCGGATCGCGTTGCCGATCGTCACCAGTGTGCGTGCGGTATCGGCGTCGATTCCGGCCTCGTGCGCGACGATCTCGGTCTCCACCTCGGGCGGAGGAAAGTCGAGTTCGATCGCGACGAACCGTTGGCGCGTCGACTCCTTGATGTTCTTCAGCACGCTTTGGTAGCCGGGGTTGTACGAGATCACCAGCTGGAACCCGGGTGCCGCGGACAGCGTGGTGCCGAGCCGGTCGACCGGTAGCTCGCGGCGGTGATCGGCCAGCGGATGGATCACGACGGTGGTGTCCTGGCGTGCCTCGACGATCTCGTCGAGGTAGCAGATCGCGCCTGTCCGAACGGCTCTGGTCAACGGCCCGTCGACCCAGACCGTCTCGCCGCCCTTGAGCAGGAACCGGCCCACCAGATCGGCCGAGGTCATGTCCTCGTGCCCGGCGACGGTGATCAGTTCCCGGCCCAGTTCGTGCGCCATCGCCTCGACGAAGCGGGTTTTACCGCATCCGGTGGGGCCCTTCAACAGCACCGGCGAGCCTCGCCGCGCCGCGGCGCGGAAGACCTCGACCTCATCGCCGACGGGTCGGTAAAACGGTGCCCGCGAGGGGTTTTCGATCGTGGCGGAGTGGTTGTTGGTCGACAACTATTCGCTCCGTTCGTGCGGCACGATCCTCGGCATCTCCACACCCTCGGGCAGCACGAGTTCGCCGTCGGTGTTGACGTATCCCGAGTGTCTCGTCGGGATGGGCAGCGACGGGTCGGGGCACGGCCGATCGGTGCCGTCACCGCAGAGGCCCGACGTGAAGTAGGAGCGCTTCTGTACGTCCTCGGGCCACGGGTCGGCATGGGTCGCCATGAACTGCGCCGGAAGGATGTAGAAGACGAAGAACGACGCGCTGATCGCGGCGAAGATCGCCAGGAAGCGCACGAACTGCTGCTTGGCGAATCCGCCGCGGACGTTGTCGAGTCCCTTCTCCACGACGGTGCGGCCGCGGTCGTCGGTGAAGAACCGCAGGCAGCACAGCGCGGCCTGCACGCCGCCCCACATCAGGCCCTCGTAGATCGGCCACTGGTAGTAGGTGCCCGCGTTGATCGACAGCGACTGGATGGCGCCGGGGAACGTGTACATCCCCAGCGGCATCAGGATCAGGCCCTCCATGACGAAGTCGAAGACGAATCCCCATGCGAACGCGACGCCGATCAGGCCCTTGGTGCCGATGTTGGGCCAGCGCTGCTGGGCCTTGCGCATCACCCAGCAACCCAGGATCGTGCACAGCAGGACGCCGTACGCGTAGCCGGAGACGTTGATGCCCAACGGTTCTGCCACCTGCGCGCCGGGCTTCTCCGGCGACAGCCAGCCCGGGACGTACGGGGCCCACGACCCCATGTTGAACGCCCACGCGTTGTAGGTGCACCACGTGTTGATGTAGTTGAGCAGCGGGTCCTGGAAGAAGAACAGACCCGTGGACACCATGATCATGCCGTCCAACGTGATCCGCCGCTCGCGTCGCCACGGCCGGATGATGAACCACCAGATGGCGACGGGGAACAGCACCGGCGAGCCGATCTGCCACAGCATCAGCGCGACCTTCATGAAGGTCGGCGGGTCTGTTGGACCGGGATCGACCCGCGTGAAATAGGGGCCCGTGATCCACCGGATCCACACGTAGATCTGCAGGGCGAGGATTATCCCGCCCGCCGTCGCCCAGATCTTGACCCGGCGCGAGGGCCGCGGCGACGGCTCCTCGAGCCGACCGACCGTGCTCAGCGACTCGGTGGACGGCTTGTTCGACAGTTCGCTCACGACGCCTCCTCGATCGCGCATCGTCATCGCGATCCCGCCAAAATATACCGACGAGTATCTGGATAACTCAATGGCATCTCAGATTCTTGTGGCAGACTTTCTGCATGGTGGAGCGTTGGACCCGGGAGCGGCGGCTCGAGCACACCCGGTCCCTGTTGCTGGACGCGGCCGAGGACGTGTTCGCCGAAAAGGGCTTCACTGCAGCGACTCTCGATGACATCGCCTACGCCGCCGGCTACACCAAGGGCGCCATCTACAAGCACTTCTCGACCAAGGAGGAGCTGTTTCTGGCCGTCAGCGACCGCTATTGGCGCCGATACTTCGACAACTTCGCCGAGGTGATGTCGTCGTCGGAGCAGGTCGGCGCCCGCGAGCGCGACGAGATCGCGCGACGGTGGCGCCAGCTCAGCCAGGATCGCGGCGCGGAGCACGCCGCCCTCGGACACGAGTTCACGCTGTACCTGCTGCGCAACCCGGAGGCACGCGAACGCGTGGTCGGCAAGCGGGCGGAGGTGGTCGAGAAGTTGGCGAAGTTCATCGTCGACGGCATCGACCGACTCGGCGGCACCCTGTTGATCCCGCCGTTGACCTTGGCCCAAGTGCTGATCGCGACCAGTGACGCCATCGTGCTCGGCAGTGAGCTCGACGACGTCGACCTCTACCGGCCGATCATCGACATGTACGTCTCGGCGATCAAGTTCCCGTGACGTATCGACCAAACCTACGCTGAGGCAACCGATATCGACTTCGTGTCGGTGTAGCCGTCGATGCCCTCACGGCCGAGTTCGCGTCCGTAACCGCTGCCCTTGACACCGCCGAACGGCGCGAACGGATCCATCGTGTAACCCTGGTTGACGCCGAAAGTGCCGGTGCGGATGCGTTCGGCGACGGCGAGTCCGCGCTCGGTGTCGCCGGTCCACACCGATCCGGCCAGGCCGTAATCGGAGTCGTTGGCGATGGCCACCGCTTCGTCCTCGTCGGCGTAGCCGATGACGGTGAGGACGGGCCCGAAGATCTCCTCGCGCGCGATCGTCATCGCGTTGTCGGCGTCGGCGAACAACGTCGGCTTCACGTACCAACCCCGCTCGATCCCGTCGGGCATTTCGGAGCCCCCGACGACGAGGCGTGCGCCTTCGGACTCGCCCTTCCCGATGTAGCCCCGCACCCGCTCCTGCTGGCGCTGGGCGACGAGCGGTCCGACCTGCGTGGCGAAATCCGTCGGATCCCCGACGACAAGCGACGTCATCTCGGCGGCCAGCGCCTCGGTGAAATCACTCGAGCTTGCCGCAGGCACCAGAATCCGGGTGAGCGCGTTGCAGATCTGCCCGCTGTTGGACAGGCTGGCCGAGCGCACGCCGGCGGCGACGGCGGCGGGGTCGGCATCCTCGAGCACGATGGCCGCCGACTTGCCGCCGAGTTCGAGGCTGACGCGCCGCAGATCGACCGCGCACGCGGCCGCCACCGCCTTGCCCGCCGCGGTGGATCCGGTGAACGAGACCTTGTCCACCCCAGGGTGTTTGACGAGGTATTCGCCCGTGGACCGGTCGCCGGGCAGCACGCTGACGACGCCGTGGGGCAAGCCCGTCTCGGCGATCATCTCGGCCAGCAGCAGCGCGTTCAGCGGCGACTCGGGCGCGGGCTTGAGAACGACCGTGCAGCCGGCGAGCAGCGCAGGGATCAGCTTGGTGACGATCAGGAACTGCGGCATGTTCCACGGCACAATCGCGGCGACCACGCCCACCGGCTCGCGGCGAATGCGGATATCGGTTCCGTACATCCCCGGTCGGGACTCGTTCCACGGGTATGTCTCGGCCAGATTGCAGAACGCCGACATCATCATCGCGGGCAGTCCGACCTGTGCGCGTTGCGCGAAGCTGATCGGCGCCCCGATCTCGGAGGTGATCGTTTCGGCCATCTCGCCGCGCCGTTCGCCGTACCGCTCGGCCAGGCGGCGGACCGCGGCGATCCGCTCACCCGGGGCCAGGTGCGGCCACGGGCCGGTGTCGAACGCCGCCCGCGCGGCCGCGACGGCCCTGTCGACGTCCGCCGGGGCGGCGGCGGCCACACGCGTGACGGGTTCCTCGGTGTGTGGGGAGACGACCTCGATGCGGTCGGCGGTGCTCGCCTCGGACCACTGGCCACCGATGAACAACTCGTCCGATCGCATTGTGTGCACACCCTTTCGCACCGATTTCCGCACCACGGTTGTGGTCTTCCCGGGAGCCCGACCGTCCTGCAGAAATCGGCGACGGTGCCGGGCTCCGCCGTGGCTGTATCAACTACTTGCGATTGTGACATGGAGCATATACCGTCGGCGCTGCAGCTCCCGGCACGGTCTAGGCCGGGCGGTCGACAGGAGTACGCAATGGCTCGCTTTCCCAAACCGCCAGAGGGCAGTTGGACGGAGCACTATCCCGAACTGGGCACCGACCCCGTCTCCTACGAGGACTCCATCAGCGCGGAGTTCTACGAGAAGGAACGCCAGGCGATCTTCAAGCGCGCCTGGCTGAATGTCGGTCGCGTGGAACAGGTTCCGCGCAAGGGCAGCTATTTCACCAAAGAGATGAAGGTCGCCAACACCTCCATCATCGTGGTGCGGACCACCTCCGGTGAGGTCAAGGCGTACCACAACATCTGCCGACACCGGGGCAACAAGCTGGTGTGGAACGACATGCCGCTCGAGGAGACCAGCGGGGTGTGCCGGCAGTTCACCTGCAAATACCACGCCTGGCGCTACGACCTCGACGGCAACCTCACCTTCGTGCAGCAGGAGGGGGAGTTCTTCGACCTCGAGAAGAGCCGCTACGGGCTGGTCCCGGTGCACTGCGAGGTGTGGGAAGGCTTCATCTTCGTCAACTTCGCCAAGGAGCCCGAGCAGTCGCTGCGCGAATTCCTCGGACCGATGATCACCGCCCTGGAGGGCTATCCGTTCGACAAGATGACGTCGCGGTTCTACTACCGGTCCGAGGTCAAGGCGAACTGGAAGCTCTACATGGACGCGTTCCAGGAGTTCTACCACGCACCGGTACTGCACGCGAACCAGTCGCCGACGGCGTACTCGAAGGCCGCCGCAGAGGCCGGATTCGAGGCACCGCACTACCAGATCGAGGGACCGCACCGACTGGTCAGTACCTCGGGCGTGCGCGCCTGGGAGATGGCCGACGAGATGCGCAAGCCGATCGAGGACATCTGCCGCAGCGGCCTTTTCGGCCCGTGGGACAAACCGGACCTGGGGGAGATGCCCGTCGGCCTGAACCCCGCAAAATGCGATCCGTGGGGCCTGGATTCGTTCCAGCTCTTCCCGAACTTCGTGATCCTGTTCTGGGGGCAGGGGTGGTACCTGACCTACCACTACTGGCCGACGTCGTACAACACGCACCTGTTCGAGGGCACGGTGTACTTCCCGCAGCCGCGTACGCCCCGCGAACGCATCGCGCAGGAACTGGCCGCGGTGTCGTTCAAGGAATACGGCCTGCAGGACGCCAACACGCTGGAGGCCACGCAGTCGATGATCGAGTCGCGCGTGCTCGACGACTTCCTGCTCTGCGACCAGGAGGTGCTGATCCGCCACCTGCACAAGGAGACCGCGGCGTGGGTGGATGACTACGAACGCAAGACGGCGGGTGTCTGACATGACGACCGAGACGCACAAGCTGCCGCCGGAATTCGCCGACCTCGAACAGTTCTCGGACTGGTGCCTCGGTTCGGAGGCCGAACGTTACGCCAAGCGGCTGTCGTCGACGATGACCGAGATGCAGGCCTTCTACGACGCGATCACCGCGCGCGCCGAGGAGGCCATCGCCTACTGCGACAAGTTCTCGCTGGACGATCTGCCCGAGGACGTGCTCAACCTGATGCACCTGCTGTATTCGATGATCCAGGTGTCGTTCCCGGTCGAGTGCTGGAAACAACCGAAGGTCCCCGACTCGGGCGCCACCACCCTCGACTGCGTGTCCGAACCGGTTCCGTGACGACGAGCACCGTCCTGCGGGCCGCCCGCTGGGCCGACGTCGAGGCCGGTGAGGTGCGCTCGCCGGCCGTCATCGTCATCGAGGGCAACCGCATCACCGCGGTCAATCCGGCTGAGCCGCAGATTGATTCGGCCACCGAGATCGACCTCGGCGACGTGACACTGCTGCCCGGTCTGATGGACATGGAACTCAACCTGCTCATCGGCGGACCCGGCGGACCCGAGGGGCTGCCCAGCCCCATGCACGGTGTGCAGGACGACCCCGCGTACCGCACACTGCGCGGGGCGGTCAATGCCCGCAGCACGCTCGACGCCGGTTTCACCACCGTGCGCAACCTCGGGCTCATGGTCAAGACCGGCGGCTACCTCCTCGACGTCGCGTTGCAGCGGGCGATCGACCAGGGGTGGCACGTGGGCCCGCGGATCTACCCGGCCGGGCACGCGGTCACCCCGTACGGCGGCCACCTCGACCCGACGGTGTTTCAACGGCTGGCGCCGGGGATCATGCCGCTGTCGGTGGCCGAGGGCATCGCCAACGGCGTCGACGACGTGCGCGCCTGCGTGCGCTACCAGGTTCGCCACGGCGCCAAGTTGATCAAGGTGTCGGCCTCCGGCGGCGTGATGTCGCACAGCACCGCCCCCGGCGCGCAGCAGTACAGCGACGACGAGTTCGCCGCGATCGCCGACGAGGCCCACCGCGCGGGAGTCCGGGTCGCCGCACACGCGGTGGGGGACAGCGCGATCCGTGCCTGCATCAAGGCCGGGATCGACTGCATCGAGCACGGCTTCCTCGCCAGTGACGACACCATCCAACTGATGGCCGACACCGGCACGTTCCTCGTATCGACCACCTACCTGACCCAGGCGATGGCCGTCGACCGCATCGCGCCGGAACTGCGGAAGAAGGCCGAGGAGGTGTTCCCCCGGGCACAGGCCATGCTGCCCAAGGCGATTGCGGCGGGGGTGCGGATCGCCTGCGGCACCGACGCCCCGGCGATTCCGCACGGTCAGAACGCGAAGGAACTGTGCGCGCTCGTGGAGCGGGGCATGACGCCGATGCAGGCGATCCGCGCCGCCACCGTGACCAGCGCCGAACTGATCGAGGCCGACGACGAACTGGGCCGACTGGCGCCGGGATACCTCGCCGATATCATCGCCGTGCCCGGCGATCCGTCCCGCGACATCGCCGCCACCCTCGACGTGCGCTTCGTGATGAAGGACGGTCAGGTCTACAAGCGCGAAGGGGGCGCCGACCGTGGCTAGGCAGACAAACCCAGAGCTGGGCATGGAACTCGGCGACAACATCCTGTGGCATCTCAAACAGGCCTGGTACTTCGCGCTCACGGCGGTCAACGACGCGGTCAGCCAGCACGGCGTCAGCACCGCACAGATCGGTGTGCTGCGTCAGCTCGCCAACGAGCCCGGGCTCTCCGGCGCCGAACTCGCGCGTCGGTTGCTCATCACCCCGCAGGGCGTGCAATTGGCGGTCAAGGCTCTCGAGCAGCGGGGTCTGGTCGAACGCAAGCCCGATCCTCAGCACGCGCGAATCCTGAAGGCCTACCTGACATCTGACGGTCGCAAGGTCGCAACCGCGGTGGTCAGCGACGCGATCGCCGCGCACGAAGCGGTTTTCGGCGTCCTCACCGAGGAGGAGCAGCAGACGCTGCGCGACCTGCTGGCCCGCGTGGTCGTGAAGGGCACCGGGCACACGATGGCCGACGACCACATCAGCGACTGAACTCTGCTCAACCGTTACCGAACCCGATATGGCTGCGGATCAACGGCAGATCGGCCGACGTCGCGAATCCGGCGGGCGCGGCGACGACCGCGGGCACGGCGTTGAGCACCTGCATCGCCGTCGCCACGTTCGCCGACCGTACGTGCTCGGCCATGGTCGCGTCGCGGCTGAAGCTCGCCAGCGAGAAGAAGTGGGTCCGCATCGACGGATCACCCTCGATCGTCAGCGTCCAACCGTGCTGAGGTTTGGGCCAGTGCGCCGGGTACTCGTTACCGACCGTCCACAGCGTCTCGATCTCGACCAACGTCTCGCCTTCGCGTCGGCCCGACCACGTCCACCGTTGGCCCGCCGTCGTTCCCGCGCGCAGCACGCGGTCGAAGATCTCGTGGTCGCGCTCGGCCGCAACGGCTTCGGCCGAGGCGATCACCTCGTCGATGCCCGCGTTGAGCGCATCGGCGATGAGCCAGACCTGCTCGCTGAAGATCGCGCTGTTGAATGCGAGGAACTCCGTGCCCGTCGGGCTGATGGTCTCGACGGGTTCTCCGAAGGCCATGTTGTCGAACGTGATCGAGGTGCTGTCGTAGACCGACCAGTCGGCGCGCTCCTGCAGCGTGATCTTGTCGATGGTGCGGCTCATCCCCGACAGCGCCAGCGGCAGGACACCGGACAGGTTGCCGGGGTTCAGTCCGCTGCCGTGCACGGTGCTGTTGCCGGCCCGGCACGCGTCGAGCAGCCGTTCGCGGTCGGCGAGCCAGGTGCGCTGGGGATGGAACAGGAATGCCGTCGTGACAACGTTTTTGCCGCTGGCGAGTATTGCGCACACTTCGTCGACGTCGGTGTTGCGCGGCGTGTAGAGCACACAGTCCGCGTCGAGAGCGAGGATCCGGTCCACATCAGTGGTGGCGGTGACGCCGATCGGGTCGCGTCCGACCAGTGCTCCGACGTCGGCGCCGTCCTTGTCCGCCGAGTAGACGCGGGCGCCCACGAGATCGAACGCCGAGCGGTCGTCGAGTATCGCGGTGATCATCTCGACGCCGACGGCGCCGGTGCCCCAGGCGATGACGCGATGCCGTTGCATCCGGTCACGCTACGACACCGGCGGACCGAGGCGCAGCATCACGCGCTTGAGAACTATCGCAAGTACTTGATACTGTGATGGCGATGTCCGTCGAAGAGTTCGCCCCACTGCGCATCAAACGGGTGGTGCGTGAGACGAGCGATGCCGTGTCGCTGGTCCTCGACGTGCCGGCGGACTGCTCGCAACGGTTTCGCTACCGGCCGGGACAGTTCTTGACGCTGCAGGTGACGGTCGACGGATGCGAGCACCGGCGGTGCTACTCGATGTCGTCGTTCCCGCACAACGGCAAAGACCTGCAGATCACCGTCAAGCGCGATCCCGGCGGGCTGGTCTCCAACTGGCTCAACGACACCGCCGAGGCCGGCGTCGAGCTTCAGGCCGCTCCGCCCGACGGGCGATTTCTGCTCGGCGAGACCGAACGCGACATCGTCGCGTTCGCCGGCGGCAGCGGCATCACCCCGATCTTCTCGCTGATCGGGTCCGCGCTGGTGGGCTCGCATCGGCGGACCAGGCTCTTCTACGCGAACCGGAGCCGCGATTCGGTGATCTTCGGCGAGTCGCTCGCAGCGCTGGCGGCCGCGAACCCCGAACGCCTCTCGGTGACCAATCACTTCGACGACGAATCCGGCGTCGTACAACCCGCCGCGGTCGAGACGTTCGCCACGGCGTGTGGCGACGTCGACTATTACATCTGCGGTCCGGGACCCTTCATGGACACGGTGGAGAGCACGCTGTTGCGCACGGGCGTGCCCCGCGAACGGCTGCATCTCGAACGGTTCTCGGTGGCGCCGGTCTCCGATGAGGTGGCCGCCGCAACCGAGCAGACCGAAGAGGTGGTCATCGAACTGGATCGCAAGACGACCACCGCCCCGTACCGGTCGGGCAACACGTTGCTGCAGACCGCGCGGATGGCGGGTTTGCGTGCGCCGTCGTCGTGCGAGACCGGTTCGTGCGGAACGTGTATGGCGCGCATCGTGACCGGCAGCGCCCGGATGCTCAACAACGATGCTCTCGATGACGACGAGGTGGCCGAAGGCTGGGTGCTGACGTGCCAGTCTCTACCCACTTCTCGGACGGTTCATGTGGTCTATGAGTAGGGGCGAGGTCGAGTGACGGGACGGATGCGATGAGCCGCGTCGCGGTGGTGACCGGGGGAGCTTCGGGCATGGGGGAGGCGACGTGCCACGAGCTCGGTCGGCGCGGGCACAAGGCCGCCGTGCTCGACGTCAACGGCGAAGCGGCGCAACGGGTCGCCGAGGAGTTGCGGTCCTCCGGCGTGACGGCGCTGGGAATCGCCGCCGACGTCAGCGACCGCGCGGCCGTCGAGGAGGCGTTCGCGAAGGTCCGCAGCGAGCTGGGACCGGTGCACATCCTGGTCACCAGCGCCGGGACCGTGGACTGGGCGGCCTTCACCGACATCACGCCTCAGGCGTGGCAGCGGCTGATCGACGTCAACCTCACCGGGACCTTCCACTGTTGTCAGGTGGCGGTGCCCGACATGCTCGAGGCGGGGTGGGGCCGCATCGTGATGATCTCGTCCTCCAGTGCCCAGCGGGGCTCACCCCGGATGGCCCATTACGCCGCGTCCAAGGGCGCACTGCTTTCGCTGACCAAATCGCTTGCGCGCGAGTTTGGTCCGGCCGGCATCACGGTGAACAACATCCCGCCCTCGGCCATCGAGACACCGATGCAGCATGCCGGCCAGGAGGCCGGATACCTGCCGTCGAACGAGCAGATGGCCGCGACCGTTCCGCTCGGTCACCTCGGCACCGGCGACGACATCGCCGCGGCCGTGGGCTTCCTGTGCTCTGAGGAGGCCGGCTTCATCACCGGCCAGATTCTCGGCGTCAACGGTGGGTCGGTGCTGTGATGACCGACCCGCTTTCCACACACCAACGACACGGAGGTTCCCATGGCTACTAAGTGGCCTAAGCCGGCCGAGGGCAGCTGGACCGAGCATTACCCGGAGCTGGGCACCGGACCGGTCTCGTTCCGCGACTCGATCTCGCCCGAGTTCTACGAGCTCGAGCGCGAGGCGGTCTTCAAACGCGCCTGGCTCAACGTCGCGCGTGTCGAGGAGTTGCCCCGCGTCGGAAGCTACCTGACCAAGGAGATCGACGCCGCCAGGACGTCGGTGATCGTGGTGCGGGGCAAGGACCAACAGATCCGCGCTTTCTACAACATCTGCCGCCATCGCGGAAACAAGTTGGTGTGGAACGACTTCCCCCACGAAGAGGTCAAGGGCACCTGTCGGCAGTTCACCTGCAAGTACCACGGATGGCGCTACGACCTCAAGGGTGACCTGACGTTCGTGCAGCAGGAGGGCGAATTCTTCGGCCTCGACCACGAGCGGCACGGGTTGAAGCCGGTGCAGTGCGACGTTTGGAACGGGTTCATCTTCATCAACTTCGATCCCGAACCGCGGTGGACGCTGCGCGAATTCCTCGGCCCGATGATCACCGCGCTCGACGACTATCCGTTCGAGTTGATGACCGAGCGCTACGAGTTGGAAGCGCAGAACAACAGCAACTGGAAGATCTTCGCCGACGCGTTCCAGGAGTACTATCACGTGCCGTCGCTGCACTCGCAGCAGGTGCCCAGCGCGGTGCGTCAACCGAACGCCACCTTCGAGTGCGGTCACTTCCAGATCGACGGGCCGCACCGGCTGGTGTCGACGGCGGGCACTCGTCGCTGGCTGCTGGCGCCCGAGTACATGTATCCGGTCGAAAGGGTCACGCGCAGTGGGCTCGTCGGCCCGTGGCGCACGCCTGAGACCCACCAGTCGGCCGGGCTCAACCCCGGCGGCATCGAACCCTGGGGCATCACCAACTTCCAGATCTTCCCGAACCTGGAGATCCTCATCTACCACGGCTGGTACCTGCTGTACCGGTACTGGCCGACGTCGCACAACACCCATAAGTTCGAGGCCTACAACGCATTCCATCCCGCCCGCACGGTGCGCGAGCGCATCGAGCACGAGGTGGCCTCCGTGGTGCTCAAGGAGTTCGCGCTGCAGGACGCCGGAATGCTCGGCGGCACCCAGGCGGCGCTGGAGTACGGCCTCAACGAACCCATAGTCGACGACTTCCCGCTCAGCGACCAGGAGATCCTCGTGCGTCACCTGCACCACGAGGCGGTCAAGTGGGTCGAGGAATACAAGGCCGAGCGCAGTCCGGTGGGGGTGTGAGGTGACCCGCCTACCCAGTGCGTTCGCCGAGTTCGAGCCGTTCGCCGAAAAGTGGTGCCTGGCAACCGAAGCCGAGCGGTGGGCCACCCGGATGGCCACGCCCATGCCGGAGATCCGGGAGTTCTACGACGCGTTCACACCGCGCTTCGAGGAAGCGATCGACTATTGCGACAAGTTCCCGCTCGACGACCTGCCCGAGGATGCGCTGAACCTGTTGCACCTCATCTACTCGATGATCATGGTGTCGATGGCCGTCGAGGTATTCGGTACGCAGAAGCCCGCCGACTCCGCCGACGCGGTGATGAACCGCGTCAGCGCGCCGGTGCCGTGACGACAAGGACAGGACGAGCATGACTGTGCTGACGATCAACAAGCTCACCGCATCGGTCGGCGCGGAGGTGACCGGCGTCGACTCCGGGGCGCTGGCCAACGACGACGCGCTCGGTGCCGCGATCCTCGATGCGTTGGAGGACAACGGCGTTCTGGTGTTCCCCGGTCTGGGGCTGACACCGGAGGCGCAGGTGGCCTTCTGCAGACGCCTCGGTGAGATCGACCACTCGTCGGACGGCCACCATCCCGTCGCCGGCATCTATCCGGTGACGCTCGACAAGTCGAAGAACGCCTCGGCGGACTATCTGCGGGCCACGTTCGACTGGCACATCGACGGATGCACCCCCACCAACGACGAGTGCCCGCAGAAGGCGACGGTGCTGTCGGCCAAGCAGGTGGCCGAAACGGGTGGGGAGACGGAGTTCGCGAACTCGTACGCGGCCTACGAGGCGTTCAGCGACGAGGATAAGGAGCGCTTCGGCTCGCTACGCGTGGTGCACTCCCTCGAGGCGTCACAACGGCGGGTGAACCCCGATCCGTCCCCGGAGCTGGTGGCCAGGTGGCGGTCGCGGCCCACCCACGAACACCCCCTGGTGTGGACGCACCGCAGCGGCCGCAAGTCGCTGGTGTTGGGCGCGTCGGCGGACTATGTCGTCGGCATGGACGTCGACGAGGGCCGGGCGCTTCTGGCCGACCTGCTCGACCGCGCCACCCAGCCGGATCTGGTGTACAGCCACCGCTGGTCCGTCGGCGACACCGTGATCTGGGACAACAACGGCGTCCTGCATCGCGCCGCGCCGTACGATCCGGACTCACCGCGCGAGATGCTGCGCACGACGGTGCTGGGAGACGAGCCCATCCAATGAGTGATTTCGGTGCACTATCAGTCGCTGGTCGACTGGTAGTGCACCGAAGTCGCCCGGGGGTCTCGTTGACGACGCCGTGCCACTATGGAAATCTGATACCCGGATATGAGAATCACGTTCTCGCCTGTTGAGATCGTCGAAACGGAGGCCGCATGACCGAGGACCTCACCACGGTCGACTTCTTCCGGGACGGGCGTCTGACCGACGACCCGTACCGGTTCTACGAGGCGCTGCGCAACAAGTGCCCGGTGACCCGCGAGAACCACTACGGCGTCACGATGGTGACCGGTTGGCAGGAGGCCGTCGACGTCTACAACGACGCGGAGACCTTCTCGTCGTGCATCTCGGTGACCGGCCCGTTCCCGGGCTTCCCCGTCCCGCTGGAGGGGGACGACGTCACCGAGATCATCAAGGAGCATCGCGACGAGATCCCGTTCAGCGATCAGTTGCCGACGCTCGACCCGCCGACGCACACCAACCACCGGGCCCTGCTGATGCGGCTGATCACGCCGAAGCGCCTCAAGGAGAACGAGGACGCGATGTGGCAGCTCGCCGACGACATCCTCGACGAGTTCCTCGCGCCGGGGCATGGCGAGTTCATCACGGGCTTCGCTGCACCGTTCACGCTTCGTGTCATCGCCGACCTGCTCGGTGTGCCCGAGGAGGACCGCCCGGAACTGCTCGAGCGGCTCGCCCGCGGCACGCACGGCAGCGGTCTGGGCAATGCCGACAAGACATTGGCCAAGACGCCGCTGGAGTACCTCTACGACGTGTTCGCCGAATACGTCGAGGACCGTCGACGCGAACCGCGCGACGACGTGTTGACCGGGCTCGCCACCGCGACGTTCCCGGACGGCACGACACCCGAGGTGGGTGACGTCGTGCGGGTGGCCACCAACGTCTTCTCCGCCGGCCAGGAGACCACGGTGCGGCTGTTGTCGACCGCGCTGAAGGTGCTCGGCGACCGACCCGACATCCAGAGCAAGCTGCGCGAAGACCGCAGCCTGCTACCGAATTTCATCGAGGAGTGCCTGCGCATCGAGAGCCCCGTCAAGGGCGACTTCCGGCTGTCGCGGGTGCCGACGACCGTGGGCGACCAACAGCTCGGCGCCGGCTGCACCGTGATGGTGATCAACGGTGCGGCGAACCGCGATCCGCGGCGGTTCGAGGATCCGGACAACTTCGACCCGGAGCGCAAGAACGCCCGCCAGCACCTGGCGTTCGGCCGAGGCATCCACAGCTGCCCGGGCGCGCCGCTGGCGCGGGCGGAGACGCGCGTCGGGTTGGAGCGACTGTTGGACCGCACCACCGATATTCGGATCAGCGAGGCGCATCACGGCCCGCGGGGAGAGCGTCGTTACAACTACATCCCGACCTACATCCTGCGCGGCTTGACCGAGCTGCATCTGGAGTTCGACGTGGTCTCGGGTGATGCCCGATGAAGGTCACCGTCGACGAAGACCGCTGTGCGGGCCACGGCATGTGCCTGACGTTGTGTCCTGAGGTGTTCGAGCTCAACGACGACGGGTGGGCGGTCACGAACCCCGAAGAGGTGCCTGCGGAACTGGAATCGGCGGCGCGCGATGCGATCGCCAACTGCCCTGAACGCGCAATCCGCGAAATCGACTGACACAAAAGGAGACTCGAATGGCGAAGGCGTACATCCTCATCACCGAGGACGTCAAGGACCCCGAGGGTATGGCGGAGTACGGCAAGGTGGCCAGCCAGACGATGGCGAGCGCGAACCTGCTGGCGTTCGACCAGAAGGCCGAGGTGATCGAGGGTACGTGGCACGGCACGCAGACCGTGCTGCTCGAGTTCGAGTCCGAGGAAGCCGCGAAGAACTGGTACTACTCCGACGAGTACCAGGCCGCCCTGAAGCTGCGTCAGGCCGCCGCCGACTGCAACGGCGTCATCCTGCACGGCCTGGGCTAGTCGCGTCGCACGCCGAAACCGACGCTTTGGTGGGAAAGCGCGAGCAAGAACCGCCAAAACGTCGGTCTCGGCGCAGCTTTCAGGCGGAAACCAGCGGGCCGGTGGGCGTCGTCGTGGTGGCGTGCACCAGCAGCTCGGCCAGCTCCCGCGGGCGCGACAGGAACGGCGAGTGCGACGCGTCGATGGTCAGCTGCTCCACGCCGAGGCGACGCGTCACCGTGTCAGCCAGCCACCGCGGCATCGACTGATCCTGTAGACAGCGGATGAAGCTGCGGGGGAGGTCGGCCTCCCAGAACCGCGGCACGGACACCGGCGTCACCGTGGTGTCGCCGAACCGCTCGGGGCCGAGCCGCTCGAACGCCCAGCGCGCGGTGGCCTCGTCGCAGTCGTGGTAGAAGTACTTCCACGCGCCCTCGAAGTCGGCGAACCACATCGCCCCGTCGTCGTCGAACTTCAAGTATCCCAACATCTCTCCGACGTCGGCGTCGAAGTCGTCACCGAGTTCCTCACCCTCGTCGCGCATCGCCATCGCTTCGGGGTAGGTGCGCCCTTCCCGGGGCAGGGCCGCCGCGAGGTAGGTGATGTGGCTGACCAGTTCGGGATTGGCGTCGGCGGCCAGCGTCGCGTCGAAGCCGCCACCGGAATGCCCGACCAGCACGCTCTTCTCGGAAGCGCCTGCTTGCAGCGCCGAAACGATGGCATCGCGGCGGTTGGCCAGCGTCGACTCCTCGTCGGCCCGTGCGCCGTGTCCGGGCAGATCAACCGCCACCGCGTCGTGGCCCATCGCCACCAGTTCGTCGATCGTGCGTTCCCAGCACCAGCCGGCGTGAAAACCGCCGTGTACGAAGACGAATCGCATCAGCCCACTACTCGGACCGGGACATGTGACCATCCCGCCACGTTCTGCATCGCCACCCGCCGGCAGTCGTCCCACAACACCTCATAGTGGGGGATCAGGTCGAGCAGCCGCTCCAGCGCGACCGCCGTCTCCATCCGGGCCAACGCCGCGCCCAGGCAGCTGTGAATGCCGTAGCCGAAGCCCAGGTTCTGCGCCTCGGTGCGGTTGCGGTCGATGTCGAACGTGTCGGGATCGGTGAAGGCCTCCGGATCGCGGTGTGCCGAGGCCTGCAAGAGGAACACCGGCTTGCCCTCGGGGATCGTCACATCGTGCAAGGTGACCTCGCGCATCGACCTCCGCACGTTGTAGTGCACCGGCGGCTCGTAGCGCAGCAGTTCCTCCACCGCGGCGGGGATCTTGCTGCGGTCGTCGAGCAGTTTCTGCCACTGTTCGGGATGCCGGGCGAACGTCACCGCGGCGTTGCCGACCAACTTGGTCACCGTCTCGGCGCCGGCTCCTCCGAGAAGCGTTGCGAATCCGGCGATCTCGAAGTCGTCCAGCGACTCCTTCTGTCCATCCTCTCGGGTGATCTCCGCGGCGATCAGGCGGCTGAACATGTCGTCCCGCGGATCGGCCCGACGCTTCTGAATAAGCTCGTAGTACAACCCCATGGCCTGGGCGACGGCCTGCATACCCTCTTCGGACATGTCGACCTG
The DNA here is from genome assembly GCA_050205545.1 of Mycolicibacterium celeriflavum. Classification (GTDB taxonomy): domain Bacteria; phylum Actinomycetota; class Actinomycetes; order Mycobacteriales; family Mycobacteriaceae; genus Mycobacterium; species Mycobacterium celeriflavum_A. The sequence continues at coordinate 33,159 of JBNMQV010000009.1, read as the reverse complement.
ACCGGGCTCCCGATGCAGCGACGTGTCCACCCATTCCCGGACCTGCTGCCGGTGTTCTTCTGGCACACCCAGCATTTGGGTGATCACCTCGACCGGGAAGAACGCCGAGAATTCGCTGACGACGTCGAAGTGCTTGGGGTCGGCCTTGGTGATGTAGCGGTCGATGGTCTCGGTCACCATCGGTCGCATCGCCTCGATCGCGCGGGGCGTGAACACCTTGTTCACCAGGCTGCGCATGTGGCGGTGCTCGGGCGGATCCATCAGGATGATCATCTTGGCGACGATCGGTTCATCTGCCCGTATCGTCGACAGATCCAGGCCGTAGGCCGACGAGTAGGTGGCGAAGTCCTTGTACGCCGCCGCGACGTCCTCATGGCGCGACAGCGCGTAGAAGTCGTGCTCCTCGCTGTAATAGACCGGTGCTTCCTCCCGCAGGCGGCGGTAGATCTCCCACGGCCCGTCGAAATATTCCTGCGAGAACGGATCGAAGACGACTTTCGACGTCGTCATGCGTCTTCGATCGAGATGGCCTGCCGCGGGCACTGGCGCACCGCTTCTCGGACCTGCTGCTCGTTCTCCGGCGTCACTTCTTCCCGCAGGACGTGCAGGTAGTCCTGCTCGTCCAGATCGAACACCTCGGGGATGATGCCCATGCACACTCCGTTGCTCTCACAGAGCCCGAAGTCGACGATGATTTTCTGAGTCATACGCGATCCCGCTCCGAATTTCGTTGGGTCACTTCAACACTTTGACCGGGACGTGGTGATACCCGGCCACATTCTGCATGTGTACCCGTTCGAGGCCGTCGAAGTCGACCTCGTAGCGCGGCATGAAGTCGAGCAGGTGCTCGAGTGCGATCGTGGTCTCCAAGCGGGCAAGCGCGGCGCCCAGGCAGCTGTGGATGCCGTAGCCCAACCCGAGGTTCGGCGACTGCGTGCGATCCCGGGTGATGTCGAAGGTCTCGGCATTGTCGAAGGCGCGGGGATCGCGGTTGGCGGCGGCCTTCATCAAGAACACCGGCTTGTGCGCCGGAATGGTGCCGCTGGGCACCTCGGCCTCCTTCAGCGTGTAGCGCACGTTGTACTGCACCGGTCCGACATAGCGCAGCAACTCCTCCACGGCGGCGGGGACGAGGCTGCGGTCGTCGAGCAGCATCTGCCACTGCTCCGGATGGCGGGCGAACTCCACCACCGCACTGCCGACGAGCTTGGTGACCGTCTCGGCGCCGGCCCCGCCGAGCAGCGCGAGGAACCCGGTGATCTCCAGATCGTCGAGTTTGCGCATCTCACCGTTCTCGCCGGGGATCTCCGCGGCGATCAGGCGGCCGATCATGTCTTCCTGCGGGTTCTGCCGCCGCTCCTGCACCAGCCCGTAGTAGTACACGCCCGAGTCGATGTTGGCCTGCATGTTCTCTTCGGAGAGCTCCAGCTGGCCGGGTTTGCGCTCGAGACCCTTGTCGATCCAGCGCCGGACCTGTTGACGGAACTCCTCGGGCACCCCGGCCATCCGGGTGATCACCTCGACCGGGAACGGACCGGAGAAGTCCTGCACGACATCGAAGTTGTCGGGATTGACCTGTGAGAGATATTGCTCGACGAGTTCGGTGATGGTTTCGCGCTGCGACTGGATGGCCCGCGGCGTGAACGCCTTGTTGAGCAGGCTGCGCATGTGCCGGTGCTCGGGTGGATCCATGAAGATGATCGACTTGTGCGGGCCCTCTTCGCTGCGGACCATCGCCAGGTCGCATCCGCGGGACGAGGAGAACGACTCGTGGTCCTTGAGCGCCGCGGCGACGTCTGCGTGCCGGGTCAGCGCATAGAAGTCCTCTTCCTCGTCGTAGTAGATCGGCGCTTCGTCGCGCATCCGCTTGTAGATCTCGTACGGATTGTCGAAGAACTCCTGCGACACGGGGTCGAACACGAGCTTGGGCTTGGTCATGGTCTCCTCTTTCGCGGCGGGCTGACGACCGCTTCCGTTACGCGAGGGCGCAATAATGTAACGCCTCTAGTATGCCTCACTGGATGCCTCCTGGTAAGGGGAATCGCCGCTGTTTATGGCCGGATTCCTGCATTGATGACCTCGTCGAGCAGGCCGAGGTCGCTGCCCAGTTCACCCGCGGTCTGGCGGACGACCGCGACATCCTTGCCGATGAACTCGCCGACGTCGGCGACGAACCCCTGGACGGAGCCGCGCGCGGCGATGAACTCGCCGACCCGGCTGGTGCCGCTGCCGTGGGTGAGCGACTTGAGCAGGTCGCCCTCGTCGACGCCGAGCCGGGCGCCGAGGTCCACGGCGGTTTGCAGCAGCCCGATCTGGGCTGCGAACAGGCTGTTGTTGACGAGCTTGACGGCCTGGCCCGCGCCGAGCACGCCGACGTGCAGGATCGGGTCGCCGTAACTGGCCAGCACCGGGCGGACCTTGTCGACCACGTCGGCTTCTCCGCCGACGAACAGCGTCACCTCGCCGGCGGCGATGTTGTGCGGGCCGCCGCTGACCGGCGCGTCGACGACGTCGATGTCCGGAAACTCGGCCGCCAGGTTGCGCGCGGCGGCGGGGCTGCCGGTGGTGTGGATGACCAGCGTGCTGCCCTTGCGCATACCGGCCGCCAGACCGTCGGTCGTGCACACGTGCCGAACCTGCTCGTCGGTGAACACGCAGACCACCACGACGTCGGCCCCGTCGGCGACATCGGCCAGACGTGTCACCGGCAGCGCTCCCAAGTCACGCAGTGCGGCACATTTCTCGTCGGTCCTGCCGAGCGCGCGCACCTCGTGGCCGGATTCGACGAGGCGACGCACCATCGGCGCGCCCATGCGTCCGGCTCCGACGAAGCCGATACGCGTCACCGCGGATGGTCCATGTTCTGCAACGCCGTGTCGGCCACGGTGAACACCGAACCCTCCGGTACCGATGCGGTGGCCGCGATGCTGGCCGCGTGCCGAACGTCCTTCTGCAACAAGGCGCCCGCGATGGGCGCGAGGCCTTCGACCGTGCCGCCGAACATCGCGATGCTGCCCAGCGCCTTGCTGGTCGCCGACCCGCCGTTGAGCACCTCGGCCAGGCGCACACGCGGAATGCCCAGCGACTCACCGAGATCGAGGGTGCTCAGCGCGCTGCCGAGGTTGGCGGTGAACAGCAGGTTGTTGAGGATTTTGGTGACCTGTCCGCTGCCCAGCGGGCCGAGGTGCACGATCGGGTCGGCGTAGGTCGCGAACACGGGACGGCAGCGTTCGACGACGTCCTCCTCGCCGCCGACCATCACCAGCAACTTGCCTTCCTCGACCGCCGGGCCGCCGCCGCTCACCGGTGCGTCGATGACCGAAACACCCTGCTTGGCAGCGATTTCGGCGATCTCCTTACAGGTGTCGGGATGCACGGTGCTGTGAATGGCGACGACGCCGCCGGAGGCCAAGCCCGCGAGCAGACCGGTCTCGCCGTTGAGGACTTCGCGCACGTCGTCGTCGCCGACGACGCACAGGCAGACCAGGTCGCTTGCCGCGGCCAACTCCGCAGGCGTGCTCGCCGTCTTGGCGGCCGTTCCCGCGTACGGTTCGAGGCTGGCCGCCCGCCGGGCCCACAGGGTGGTCTCGAATCCGCCTTCGACGATCCGGCGGGCCATGGGGCCGCCCTGGCTGCCCAGTCCGATGAATCCGACGCGCATCAATCCGCCTCCACTTTCTGCTCGGCCTTTCCTACGGCCCTATGACTTTCGACGCATTCCTCGACGAACGACAGCACCCGGCCGTGGTAGTCCGCGGCCGCATACGACAGCGACAGGTTGTGCCCGGCGCCGGCCTGTTCGTTGACGACGAAGCGGGGCGCGGCGGTGAACACGGCGGCGACGTCGGCCAGCGACTCGGGGTCGGACCGCCACACCCGTTCGTGTTCGGCGACGGTGAACTGCACCGGCACCTCGACGCGGGCCGCCAGCTCCGGAAAGTCGCGCCGCGGCCAGTATTTCGTCACCTCCGACTCGTACGGCGCGCCCGTCGACGAGTTCGTGATGCCCGAGAGCACCTCGGGCGGATACATGTCAGCCGGCTCCCACAGCAGCTCGCGCAGGCCCGCCGGCCGTCGCGTCGCCGTCGTCGTCTTCAAGATGTCGGCAGCGGCGTCCGCGTACCGCAGGCCCGTGCCCGCCAGACCGAGCCCGAGCACCCCCGCCTGCGCCGAGCGCTCGTCGGCGGCCATGCGCACGACCATCTCGCAGCCCGCCGAGTGGCCGAGCAGGAACAGTCCTGCGCCGCGCGGATTGTGGCCCAGCACCTTGTCGAGTGCGCCGTAGGCGAGCGCAATTCGCTGGGCGGGTTCGTTCATCGCGTCGGGGTACGGCGCCGAACTGCCGTATCCCGGACGGTCCAACGCCACCACAGTGAAGCCTCGTGCGGGTCCGGTGCGCAGCAACGACAGCTCAGGGTGGCCGGGGCAGTCGAAATACGCTGCGGTGCTTGCGCCGCCGTGAAAGGCGACGACGACGGCAGTCGGGTCGTCGGCCTCGGCGATCAGGCCGGACATGGGCACGCCGTCGACGAGCACGACGCGGGGGCGCGGAGCCGCTCCGGCGGCGACATCAGGCCGCGGAGCCGCTCCGGCGGCGACATCAGGCCGCGGAGCCGCTCCGGCGGCGACATCAGGCCGCGGGGTAGTGCTCACCCGTCCGTCCGCATCAGGATCGCGCCGCTCGGTGTGAGCCCGCCGCTGCTGACCACCGCGACCCGCGCGTCTTTCACCTGCCGCTCGCCCGCGTCGCCACGCAGCTGGCTGACGGCCTCGTGGATCAGGCCCATTCCGTGTGTGCGGCCGTGAGACAGCTGGCCGCCGTGGGTGTTCAACGGGATCACCCCGTCGCGAGCGATGGCCTTGCCGCCGTCGAGAAAATCCTTGGCCTCGCCGATACCGCAGAAGCCGAGCGCCTCGAGCCACGACAGGCAGTTGAACGAGAAGCCGTCGTACAGCTCGGCGACGTCGACATCTTTGGGCCGCAACGAGGTTCGCGTCCACAGGTGGGCCGCCTGGCCCAGGACCTGCGGTTCGTGGGTCAGCGTGCTCTGGTCCCAGTCGGTGCGTTCGACGATCTGCGTGCCGACGGCCTCGAAGAACACCGGCTTGCGCGGCATGTCCTTGGCGGTCTCGACGGCGGAGACGATGACCGCAACGGCGCCGTCGCACGGGACGTCGCAGTCGTACAACCCGAACGGGGTGGTGATCATCCTGGCGTTGAGGTAATCGTCCATCGACATGGGATCGCGGTAGATCGCGGTCGGGTTCAGCGCCGCGTTCGCCCGCTGGTTCAACGCGATCCAGCCGAGCGTCTCGCGGGTGGTGCCGTAGCGCTCGAAGTGCCGTTGGGCGTTGAGCGCGAGGGTGTGAGCGGCCGACATCGCACCGAAGGGCATCTGCCAGCTCGACGTGCGGGCACCGCCAGGCGGAGAGGCCTTGCCCTCCTTCATCAACTGCTGGAACGTCGCCTCCCACAACGTCCGGAAGCACAACACGTGACGCGCCATGCCTGTGGCGACCGCCATCATCGCGGCGATCACCGAGCCGCCGGGACCGAACGTGTCCATACCGCCGTTGATCCACACCGGGCGCAGGCCGAGGGCCCCTTCCAGGGCGGCCACGCCGCCTTCGCCCATGCCGGCGATGTCGAGTCCGGGATAGGTCGACAGCCCGTCGATGTCGTCGAACGTCAATCCCGCATCGGCGACGGCGGCCTCGCACGCCTCGATGGTCAGCGACAGCGGCGGGACCATCAGCCGCCGGCCGAGCCGGGAGGCGCCGATCCCGGTGATCGCCGAGCGCTCTTCGAATTTCTGTTTGGTCAGCGGGGGGCTGACGTGACGGCCGAAGTCCTGCGGCGCGATCTCGTCTTCGGCCACCGGGCCGGTCTGTCCGTCGGTGCCGGGTTTGAAGACCGGCAGCCAGACATCGCCGATGTGCTGGAAGGTGACCTCGACCAACTGGCCGAGTTTCAGCTCATCGGGATCACAGTCAACGATGTTGGTGGTCAGGCGAACTCGCGGATCCTCCACCACGGCCACCTGTGCCACCACGTATGGCGGGGGCAGGTCCGGAAACCCGAAGCGGTGGTTGACGGTGAACGCCGACAGCGTCGCCTTGCCGGACACGTCGCGCACGCCCATGTTGCGGCCCCGGCAGTACCGGCACACCGGCTGCGGCGGATGGATCAGCGATTCGCAGTCGCGGCACTCTTGGATGCGCAGGACCCCATCGGCGCCTGCGGTCCAGAAGAACTCGTTGAGAACCGTCAGTTCAGGTAGTGGTCTCGTCACCGCACGAATCCCGAGATCGCCTCGCTGCCATCGGTTTTAGGTTGGGGCTCGGGCACCTCGTGCGCCTCTTGGTGCACCGTGCCGTCGTCGGACGGCCGGTGTTCGCCCATGTAGATGATCGCGTGCACCGGACAGTCCAGCAGTGCGCGCATCACGGCGTCCCTGTCCTTCTCCGGCACGGTCCCGTCGCCGATCAGCGACGCGTAACCCCAGTCGTCGAGGGAAAAGTATTCGGGGGCGTGTTTGGCGCAGATCCCGAAGCCGTCGCACAGCGTCCGGTCGAGCCGGATTCGTAAGCCGTCACTCATGATCGAGCCCCTGCCTCCACTTCGTAGGGCCGCACGGCGGCGAACGCGTCGCTACGACAGGCCGCGCAGTCGTTGGCGAGGTGGCGAGCCACCACTTGGGGGAACTGCCGCAGCAGGCTCGCCGCCACGTTGGTGGCGCCGTCGAGGGTGCCGCAGGCGCCGCGGCCGCGAAGCACGACCGACCAGCGTTCCAGGCGCGTGACGTCCTCCTGGGTGGCCACGCCGTCACGCAGCGCCGAGGTGACCGCGGCCATCGCGGCGGTGCCGTTGAAGCAGGATCCGCACTGGCCCGCATTCTCCCGGTCGAAGTACGACATGACCGACGCCGCCACCGCGACGGGACAGTCGTCGGTCAGGATCGAGATCGCCCCGCAGCCGAGTCCGCTGCCGAGCCGGCGGACCGACTCGTGGTCGAGCGTCGCATCGAGGATGTCGGTGTTGACCAGCCCGGCGAAGTAGCCGCCCATCAGCACGCCCGTCACCGCTTCGTTGGTCAGGCCGTGCAGCTGCAACAGATCGGAAAACGCAGCGCCGTGCGGGATCTCGTACAGCGCGGCGGGCCGTCCTCCGCCGGTGATGGTCGCCATGAACGTGCCCGGCGACATCGGCGTGCCGACCGAGCGGAATTTCTCGGCGCCGTGTTCGTGGATGTAGGGCAGGTTGGCCAGCGTCTCCACATTGCTGACCATCGTCGGCAGCCCGTCCACGCCCTCCTCGAAGGGCCGCGGCGGTTTGTCGGTGGGCTTCGCCGGTCCGCCGTTGATGCGCCGCACCGCGGCGGTCTCCTCACCCGCGACGTAGCCCGGTTCGACTGTGACGACGCTGATCTCGGTGGCGCCGAACGTCTCCGCGGGCACCTCGCTCAACGCCGCGGTGACAGCGCCGGCCGCGCGATCGTCGGAGATGTACACGAACGCCCGACGGGCACCGGCGACGGCCGTGGCCAGCCGCAGGCCGTCGAGCACGAGATGAGGCCGGTTGCGCAACAGCCAGCGGTCTTTGACCGAGGCGGGTTCGCCCTCTTCGCCGTTGGCCACGACGACGGTTTCCTTCCCGCGGCGGCTGGCGTTGTACACGGTGCGCAGTTTGGTGCCGACCGGGAACGCGGCGCCGCCGCGACCGAGCAGGCCAGAGAGGTCGACCTGCTCCAGCAGCGTGTCGGCGTCGATCAGCGGCCGGTAGCCGCCCGCACGGGTGTACTCGGCGTAGTCCTCTGGACCCGCCCCCGCCGGGCGCAACAGCCGCGGTGCGCAATCCGGCCAGGCGGCGACGGCGAGTTCGGTGGCGGTAGAGGTCATGGCTGGTCCTTCCGGCCCGCGGATAGGCTGACGGACATGAGGACTGCGGTCGTGCGCGTCGGTGTCGACAAGGCGGGCGAACTCGGACCTGCCCAGCTCGAGGACGGGTTGGCCCGGCTCCGGGATTCGGCAGCCGCCCAGGGCATCGAGGTGGTCGCAGGCGACCTGCCCGCGCTGCCGCCACAACGGCGTGAGGTCGAGCTGTTGATCGCCGGTGACGATCCCGACACCCTCCGCGGACAAGCGATCGACCTGTGCGGTAAGGCATTCGGGACGACGCCGGTGCCCGGGGTCGTGACGTTCATCAGCCGCGGCACCGACGACGATGCCCACGGCGTGCTGGCCGGGCTCGGGCTCACCGGGGAGATCGAGCGCGTGGCCGGCGACGACGGCTGGGACGTGGTGTACGTGACGCTGCGCAGAGCCGACCTCGAACGCGTGCCCGAGAGCCGGGTCCACACCGCGCTCGAAGCCTCGCTCAACTGCGAGGTCCACATCCGCGTCACCTGAGCCGGTGCGAGGGCCCACGCGATTGCCGGGGGTCCGTCCATCAACTGTCCAGGAACTTCAGGATCGCGGGCGCGGCCTGCACCCACGTGTCGAACATGTTGAACCGCTTGACCTTTCCGGATGCGCGCGCTTCACCGGCGCGTTCCCAGGCGTCCTCCGGCCAGGGCGGATCGATCAGCTGTGAGCCCTTGATCAGGCAGCTGACCTCCAGCGAGGTCCGCTTCGGATGGTCCAGGTCGTTCTCCCCGCCGCGGATGATCAGCGTCGGAACCTTGATGTTGTCGAACATCTCGTCCTCGACGCCCGGGATGGTCTGGCCGGGTTTCGGCACGAACGCGTTGAGCCAGCGCAGCATCAGCTTGAGGAACGCGTCGGGGTCCTGGCTGAGGATGCGTTCGCGATTCGCAGGGTTCTCCTCGATGCGCTGCTTCCACTCGTCGACCGCGGCGACCGCCTTCATGCCCGCACCGCGTACGGCGAGGATGCTGGGAACGATGTAATACGAGCCCAGCACGAAGGAGCCGTACACGCCGCCGACGATGTTCCACACCACCAGCTTTCGCACGATCTCCGGGTACAGCATGGTGGTCAGCATCGAATCGCGGGCGCCGCCCGACCCGCCGGCGATGATGCACGGCCCGATGTCGAGCCCGGTGATCAGCGCGTGCAGCGTCTCGGCACGCATATGCGATTCGCTCTGACCGTAGAACTGCACGTCGGACTTGCCGCAGTTCGGCCGGTCCCACAGCAGGACCCGGTATCCGCCCTTGACGAGTTCCTGGGCCAGCGGTCGCAGCCCCTCGATGTCCTTGCTGAATCGCCCGCCGGGCGTCAGGGCGATGAAATCGCCTTCCTTGCCGAGGATCTCGTAGACGACGTTGCCGCCGTTGATCTCCATCGCCTTCTCGCCCCGCTTGAGCTTGGGGCCGAGTTTCTCCGGCGCGCTCATTTCGCGACTCCGTGAGTGTGCGTAGACTGCTGATTTTCAGCGGCGTGCCGTGTGCAAACACGCACGCTCGCGGATGTGGGGCAACCCGTGATCATGCCTGCACCAACACCTCGTTGCCGACCACGCGCACGGGGTAGGTCCGGATGCTCCACTCGGGCTTGACCGCAGTGGTGCCGGTCGCCAACTCGAAACCCCACTGGTGCCATGGGCAGTAGATGTACTCCATGTCGCGCACCATCACCGAGTCGCCGGGCACGCTCTCGTCGACGATCGTGCGGCCGCGGGCGCGTCCGGAGCACAGCGGTCCGCCCTCGTGTGGGCAGTAGTTGGCGATCGCGTAGAACGTTCCGTTGACGTTGTAGACGCCGACGCCGTGGCGTCCGATGGGCACGAGTTTGTGCTTGCCCGGCGGGATTTCGTCGACCGTGGCCACCACGTGTTCACGCCCCTGGGCCAGTCGGGGCGTCTTCTTCTCTTCGGTTATTTCTCTGCTCGCTTCGCTCGTGCTCTCTTCGCTCATCTACTCAGAACACCCGCACCTGGCCCTCGAGGGCCGGAACCGTATCGGGAAGGTGATAGGTCGCGATGCCGTTCTTGAACATCACGGCCTCGCGGGCGTGCTCGGGCAGGTGTTTGACCAGCCAGCGCGGATCGTCGAACGTCCAGTGCGGGTAGTCCGACGAGTACAGCAGGATCTTCTCGCACTCCATCCACTCGAACGCGCGCGACAACTCCGTCTTGTCCTCGGGGTAGTCCAGCGGCTGGGTGGTGAACTTGATGTGGTCCTTGACGTATTCGGACGGCTTGCGCTTGATGTCCAGCCACGACTTGCGGGCCTCGTAGATGGCGTCCATGCGCCACATCAGCGGCAGGATCCAGGTGAAAGCGTGCTCCACCAACACGATTCGCAGCGTCGGGAACCGGTCGAAGAGGCCGTCGAAGATCATGCTCATCACCTGGTTCGCCGCCAGCAGCGAGTAGGTGACCATGAAATCGTGGTTGTAGCTGGGGAATCCGACCGGCGGGATCGGCAGCTCCTCGTGGTGGCTGCGCGACAGGTGGCAGCTGACCGTGATGTCGTTCTTGGTCGCGGCCTCCCAGATCGGGTTGTACTTCGGGTCACCCCACGCCGGGCGCGGTTCGGCCTTGATCAGGATCTGCCCCATGTACGGATGGCCGGCCCAGCGCTCGATCTCGCGCGCCGAATCCTCCGGCGCCTCGATGGCCACGCAGATCGATCCGCGCCAGCGCTCGTGCCAGTTGTTCTTGCTGTCGAGCCAGTGGTTGGCCTGCCAGTCGTTGAGCGCGACGCTCATCGCGTGGTTGACCTCGGGGAAGCGCGCCGGATACGCGGCGGGCTCCAGGATCGCGATGTCGGCGCCGGCCTCCATGATCAGCTGCTTGAACGCCAGATCGGGATCGCTGCCCGCGAAGTTGCCGTCCGACGGGAACGTGTCGACGCGCATCGCGTAGGCGTGCGCGTAGTCCGGCGCGTCGTAGTAGATCTGGTCGCCGATCTTGCGGGTCAGGAAGTACTTGCTGCGCCACGGCTCCGGGATGTACGGCGTCAACTCGCCGGCTCGGGGCGTCGGATGGACGTCGGAGTCGACGCAGCGCACCGCGACGCGCTCGGCCGCCGGCTTCCGCTCTGTCACTGTCACCGTCATCGTGCTCTCCTGCCTTTCGAAAGCTTGCCGCCCCTCATCACTGTGCGCCGACCCCGGCCCCGACGTCTATGCCGTAGAGCTCGGCGGCGTTGCGCCAGCACAATTTGTCGCGCTGCTCGTCGGAGTACGCGGCGGGCACCTTCAGGTCGTTGAGCTGCCAGTGCGGATAGCTCGACCCGTACATCACCATGTCGTCCTTGCCGGTGAAGCTCAACCACTCACCGGCGTAGTCCACATCGCCGGGGCCGTCCATCGCACCCTGCACGAAGTAGGTGTGACCGGGCATGTAGTCGCTGGGCATCCGCGGCGCCCACGGCGTCTGTTCCAGATGTGGGCGCCCGAAGCAGTCCATCCGCCAGATGAACGGCGTCAATAGGTCGGCCGCGCCATCGGCCCAGACGAACTTCAACGTGGGCATCCTTTCGAATACCCCCTCAACGATGAGGTTCATCAGGTGATACAGGTAGTTCAGCGCCATGAAGCTGACGTAGTTCTCGTACGTCCTCGGCACGCCGGACGGTGTCGGCGCGAACTGGATGCCCGCCCCCACCTCGATGTGCACCGCGACGGGCAGGTTCGCCTCGTTGGCGGCTTCCCACAGGGGCCAGAACTGCGGTTTGCCGTACAGCTCGCGGGACTGCAGCGGAACTCCGACCTGCACCACCCGGGGATGGTCGGCGTATTTGGCGATCTCGCGCAGCGAGCCGGGGATGTCGTCGGGGTTGATGCGAATGGTGCCGCGGAACCGGTCGGCGTACGGATTGTCCTCGAGCCAGCGCGTGACCAGCATTTCGTTGTGCGCCGCCGCGATCGCGGTGCCCAGATGCCGGTCCGGCATGATGCCGCGGGTCATCGGATGCAGGATCGCGACGTCGACGCCGCGCTCGTCGAACAGCTGCCGGCCGACGAACTCGGGGTCCGAACCCGGATAGCGGCGATCGCCGTCGGTTCCGGGGGCGTATTCGCCGCCCGGCGCGCCGTACCAGTCCATCTCGTAGTCGGGGAACCCGCGGCTCTTGAAGGGCTCGCGAAGGAAGCTGCGGAAGTCCTTGTTCGACTTGCTGAAGATGTGCACGCTGGCATCGATGACGGGGGTCGTGAAACCCGAGGGGGTCCCGTCCTGAATCTGCATCACCAAGGCTGTTCCTCCGATGTCATCCGGCCGTCGGCAGGCGCAGTAGAGCGCTGCGCGAGCGCCGAACACCTCCCAGTGTAAAGCGTTGTTCTTCAATCGCAAGAATCTAGTTCTCGACAAAACGCTTACTTATGCGCAGGTCAGGGTGTCTGCTGGTCAACTGCATGACACGCCGACGGCGAAACGTGGTAGTCACATCGGGAGAACGGTTACGCCTAGATTGGAGAATGTTATTCTCGCAGCGACGCGTTGCCCATCTTCGAGGCCCCGGGAGGCTTTGTGTTACTGGAGTTCGACGCCGATCAACGGCTCTGGCAGGAGACCGTGCGCGATGCGGTGACCAAGCAGTGCCCGGCCTCTCTGATTCGCGGAATCGCCGAGAACGGGGTGGACCCGACGCCCCTGTGGAAGACCTACGTCGACGCCGGTTGGACCGAGCTGGCCGACGCCGAGAACGCCGTCGAGCTGGCGATCGTGCTCGAGGAGTTGGGCCGGGCCACCGACCCCACGCCGTTTCTGGCCACTTTGACGCAGTTCGCCCCGTTGGCCGGCGACCTGTTCGATCCTCAACAGGCGGGCACGGCGGTGTACGGCGGTGTGACCGCGCACCGGGTCGCCGACGGATGGCTTCTCAACGGGACCGCTCATCACGTGCTCGACGGTGACCGCGCCGAGCGGTTCGCCGTGGTGACCGACGCGGGCGTGTTCATCGTCGACGCCGAGCAGGCCACCACGCGGCGCAGCCCCATCTTCGACCCCGTGCTGCACGTCGCCGAGGTGTCGTTCGTCGACGTGCAGGTGCCCGACACGGCGCGGGTCCCCGCCGACGCCGAACGTGCCCGCCACGTCGCGCTGACCGGTATGGCCGTCACCACGGTCGGCGCCTGCCAGCGGATCCTGGATCTGGTGCTCGAGCACGTGAAGCAGCGCCAGCAGTTCGGCGTCGCGATCGGTTCGTTCCAGGCCGTGCAGCACAAGGCCGTCGACATGCACGTCGCGATCGAACGCGCCAGGGCGCTGGCCTATTTCGCCGCGCTGACCATCGCCGAGGACGATTCGCGGAGACGGCTGGCGGCCGCGATGGCCAAGGCGTCGGCGGGTGAGGCGCAGGCGCTGGTGTTCCGGCACGGGCTTCAGCTGTTCGGCGCCATGGGATTCACGTGGGAGAACGACCTTCAATTCGCGCTGAAGCGGGCGAAGGCCGGCGAGCTGCTGCTCGGCGGCGCCGCCGAACATCGCGCGGTGATCGCAGCGGAGTACAGGACCTTCTGATGCAGCTGACCTTCGATTCCGACGTCGAACAGTTCCGTGCCGAGTTCTCGGCGTTCCTCGACGAGCACCTACCGCCGGAGTCGCAGACCCTGGAGCGGCCGAAGTCGGTGTCGCACATGCCGCAATGGGCGCGCGACTGGCAGCGCCTGCTTTTCGACAACGGCTGGCTGCTGCCTGCTCAGCCGCCGGAGTTCGGCGGACGCAACGCGACCGTGCTGCAACAGTTCGTCCACCTCGACGAACTGTGCCGACGGCGGATCTACCACAGCTTCAACCCCCAGGGCGTCAACATCGTTGCCGCATCGCTGATCTCGTTCGGCAGCGACGAGCAGAAGCACCGCTGGGCGGTGCCCGTGCTCAAGGGGGAGATGACCGCGTCGCTGGGCATGAGCGAGCCCAGCGCCGGTTCGGATTTGGCGTCCCTGCGCACCCGCGCGGTCCTGGAAGGCGACCACTTCGTCGTCAACGGCCAGAAGGTCTGGACGTCGGGCGCTCACGACGCCGACTTCCTGCTGACGTTCGTGCGCACCGATCCCGACGCGCCCAAACACAAGGGCATCAGCGCGCTGATCATCCCGACCGACACGCCGGGCGTCGTGTGCCGCCCGTTCGCGGATATGACCGGCGAGGAGAACCTCGACTTCAACGAGGTGTTCTTCACCGACGCACGGGTGCCCGCCGAGAACCTCGTCGGCCCGCTCAACGGCGGATGGGGCGTCGCGAACGGTTCGCTGGGACACGAGCGGACGATGATGTGGCTGGGCTTCGCCGACCGGATCGACAACATGATCGCCGACTTCCGGCCCCGCACCGAGATCGAACGCGACCAGTACGCCACGACGATCATGGACTACCAGGCCCTGCGGGCGATGGGTTCGGCGGCGTTGTCGCGCGCGGCGCGCGGGGAGATGGACACCGCGTCGGTGTCGGTGCTCAAGCTGTTCGGATCCGAGGCCGAGCGCCAGGCCATGGAGAACGCGTTGGCCGCCGCCGGCGCCGACGGGTTGATCCACCCGTCGACCTCGGGACCGTACGCCCACATGAACCTCGACCACTACTTCGCGAGTTGGTTCGAGCGGTATGCGCGCAGCTTCGGCGGCACCATCGCCGGTGGCACGTCGGAGATTCAGCGCAACATCATCGCCAAGCAGGTGCTCGGTCTTCCGCGGCGCTGACATGGACGCCTGGATCGTCGACGCGGTACGCACACCAAGGGGTCGTGGCCGCCCGGACGGCGCCCTGCACGGTATCCATCCGCAGGAGTTGTTCGCGCAATGCCTGCAGGCGCTGTGTGTCAGAACGGGTTTCGACCCGGCTGGCGTCGACGACGTGATCGCCGGCAACGGGATCCCTGCCGGCGAGCACGGCGACGACATCGCGCGCCTGTCGGTGCTGCTCGCTGACTGGCCGGAGACCGTGCCGGGCATGACGCTCAACCGGTTCTGCGGGTCGGGTCAGCAGGCGATCACGGTCGCGGCGACCGGAGTGGCCAGCGGCGCGCAGGATTTGGTGGTCGCGGGCGGTGTCGAGTCGATGTCGCGGTGGAACGCCAGCGTCGGGGTGCCGACGATCGATGGCGACAACCCGGCGCTGCGCGAACGCCATCCCACGGTGCCGCAGGGCATTTCGGCCGATCTGATCGCCTCGCTGGAGAAGTTCGGCCGCGAGGACGTCGACGCGTACGCCGTCGAGAGCCAACGGCGCGCCGCCGAAGCGATGGCCCAGGGCCGCTTCGAGCGTTCGGTCATCGCGGTGACCGACGGCGCCGGTGAGGTCGCCCTCGACCGCGACGAACATCCCCGGCCCGGTACGACTCTGGAGAAGCTGGCCAAGCTGCCCCCGGCGTTCGCGCGGATGGGGGAGGCGCGTGTCGAGGGCGAATCGGCCACGTTCGACGAGATCTGCCTCGCCCGGTATCCGGGGCTGACCGCCGTCGACCACGTCCACCATGCGGGCAACTCCTCCGGGGTGGTCGACGGCGCTGGGGCGGCAGTGGTCGCGTCCCGGCGGTGGCTGGACGTCAACGGCGTTACCCCACGGGCGAAGATTCGGAGCACCGCGGCGATCGGCAGCGAGCCGGTCATCATGCTCACCGCGCCGGGACCCGCCGCCCAGCGGTGCCTGGACAAGGCCGGCATGCAGGTCGCCGACATCGATCTGTGGGAGATCAACGAGGCATTCGCGGCCGTGCCGCTCAAGACCATCCGTGACCTCGGGCTCGATCCCGACCGCGTCAACGTCAACGGCGGGGCCATCGCGCTGGGCCACCCGATCGGGGCGACGGGTGCGATGCTCATCGGCACCGTGCTCGACGAGCTCGAACGCCGCGACCTGACCACCGGACTGGTCACGATGTGTACGGGCGGCGGCATGGGCACCGCTACCATCATCGAGCGGGTCTGACATGACCGAGACGTTGGTCGTCGACCGTGACCGCCCGGGCGTCGTTGTCCTGCAACTGAACCGCCCCAAGCAGCTCAACGCGATCAACGAGGTCATGCGCGACGAACTGTCGCTCACCCTCGGCGAGATCGCCGCTGACGCATCGGTCAACGCCGTCGTGCTGACCGGCGCGGGGCGGGGGTTCTGCGCCGGCATCGACGTGCGCAACTTCGGGTCGCCAATGGAGGCGTCGGCCCCGGCGATCGAACGGATGCGGTTCCAGGAGGCGATGGCGGCGCTGCCGCAGGCGATCCGGGCGCTCCCGCAACCGGTCGTCGCCGCCGTCAACGGACCGTGCGTCGGCGCCGGGCTCGCGCTGTGCCTGGCGTCGGACATCCGGATCTGCTCGACCGCTGCGACTTTCGGCAACGCCGCGATCCTGCTCGGGCTCTCAGGTGCAGAGATGGGCATGAGCTATCACCTGCCCAGGATCGTCGGCACCAGCGTCGCGGCGGACTGGATGTTGACCGGCCGCACGGTCAACGCCGAGGAGGCCGACCGTCGAGGGTTGGTCAGCGAGGTCGTCGCGCCGGAGCGGTTGACCGATCGCGCACTGGAGATCGCATCGACGATCGCCGGCCTCTCGCCGCTGGGGGTTCAGCTGACGAAGCGCGCGCTGCAGACCAACACCGACGCGTCCGACCTGGCCGCCGCGATGGAGCTGGAGAACCGCAATCAGGTGTTGAGCCACGCCACCGATGAGGCCGCGCAACGACGGCGGAAGTGGTCGGATAGCTGAAGACCGAACGGAGGACGGACAGTGGCCTTAGATTTCTCGACAGACCCCGAGTGGGCCGAACAGCTGGCGTGGGTGGAGGAGTTCGTCCGCAAGGAATGCGAACCGATCGACCTGATCGTCAAGGAGTCGCACGATCTCAACGATCCGGTGCGCCAGGCGCTGATTCCGCCGTTACAACAGATCGTCAAGGAACGCGGGTTGTGGGCCACCCACCTGGGAGCGCACCTCGGCGGCCCAGGCTACGGTCAGGTCAAGTTGGCATTGCTCAACGAGATCCTCGGCCGCTCGGAGTGTGCGCCGATCGTGTTCGGTTCGCAGGCACCGGATTCCGGTAACAGCGAGATCCTTGCCCATTACGGCACACCCGAACTCAAGGAGCGGTATCTCGAACCGCTGCTGGACAACCGGATCGTGTCGTGCTTCTCGATGACCGAACCTCACGGCGGCGCCGACCCGAAGGTGTTCACCACCACCGCCACCCGCGACGGCGACCGGTGGGTGATCAACGGGGAGAAGTGGTACTCGTCGTTCGCGTCGATGGCGTCGTTCATCATCGTGATGGCGATGACCGACCCCGACGCGCCGCCGTACCAACGCTATTCGATGTTCGTCGTCCCCGGCGACACACCCGGCATCAACGTGCTGCGCGACGTCGGGTTGGGCTATCAGCCGCTCGGTGGCGGCGGGCGCGAGGGATACGTCCGCTACGAGAACGTCCGCGTACCCGACGATCACATGCTCGGGCCCCGCGGCGGCGCGTTCGTCGTCGCCCAGACCCGGCTCGGTGGCGGGCGGATCCACCATGCCATGCGGACGGTCGGCCTGGTGCGGCGGATCTTCGACATGCTCACCGAACGGGCGGTCTCGCGCTACACCCAGGGCTCGGCGTTGGCCGACAAACAGATGGTTCAGGAGATGATCGCGGACTCCTGGATGGAGATCGAGGCGTTCCGGCTGATGACCTTGCAGACCGCGTGGAAGATCGACCAGTACAACGACTACAAGGCGGTGCGTGCGGACATCTCGGCGGTCAAGGCGATGATGCAGAAGGTGCTGCACGACGTTTCGGCGCGGGCGCTGCAGCTGCACGGTTCGCTCGGCACCTCGCACGAAATGCCGTTCGTGCAGTACCTGACGGAGTCGTTCGTGCTGGGCCTGGCCGACGGCCCGACCGAGGTGCACAAGGTGACGCTGGCGCGGCTGCTGCTCAAGGACGTCAAGCCGGCGCCGGACGCGTTCCCCTCCGAACACCTGCTGCGGCTTCGGGAAGCGGCCGAAGCGAAATTCGCCGACAAACTCGCGGGCATTCCGCGGGGCTGACGCCAGGAGGTCCCACAATGACGTGTGACGGCAAGATCGCCCTGGTGACCGGGTGCAGCAGGGGGCTCGGCAAGGCCATCGCGCAGCGGCTGGCGCGCGAAGGTGCCACGGTGGCGCTGACCGCCCGCACCCTCGAGCCCGACCCGAAATACCAAGGCTCACTGCGCCAGACGCTCGAGGAGATCGAGGCCGCGGGCGGATCGGCGATCGCGGTGGCGGCTGATCTGTCCGACAGCGAGCAGCGCGCCCGAATGTTCGGCGAGGTGGTCGACCGGGTCGGCGCACCCGACATCCTGGTGAACAACGCCGCCGTGACGTTCCTGCGGCCACTCGACGAATTCCCCGAGCGGCGAGTCCGGCTGATGATGGAGATGCACGTCGTCGCGCCACTGCATCTGACGCAGATGGCCATTCCGGCGATGCGCGAGCGCGGGCACGGCTGGGTGCTCAACGTGACCTCGGTGGGCGGCGACCTGCCCGACGGACCGCCCTTCTCGGACTTCGACCGCACCGCGGGCTTCGGGGTGTACGGCACGGTGAAGGCGGCGTTGAACCGGCTGACGAAAAGCCTTGCCGCCGAACTCCACGACGACGGCATCGCGGTCAACGCCGCCGCGCCCACCAATCCGGTCGCCACCGAGGGCGCCGGGGCGCTCGACCTGGCCAAGGCCGACACCGAGGACATCTCGCTGATCACCGAGACCGCGTTTCGGTTGTGCACCGGCGACCCGAAGACCTTGACCGGTCGCATCGCCCACACCCAGGCCTTCCTCGCCGAGACGGGCCTGCCGTGACGCTCGAGTGTGGGGTTGTGTCACGCCATTGGGCGGTTTCGTGTGACGGTAACCCACGTTCGGCGCAGGATGGGGGCGTCGAGTGAAGGTTCAGCCCGCCGCGTACCTGCGCACCACGCTCCCGCTGGACCTGTCTGTGCTGGGCGATCTCGACAGCGGGCGATACCACTCGATCTGGATGCCCGATCACATGGTCAGCTTCTGGCCGGACTCGATCTGGACACCCGAATTCACCGACCTGGCAACGGTTTCGCCGTCGCCGCACCGCCACCTGGACGCCATCGCGGTCGCGGCGGCCGCCGCGGTGCTGACCGAGAATGTGCCGCTGGCGACCAGCGTCGTCGACACGGTGCGGCGCCACCCGTCACTGCTCGCGCAGAGCGCGTTGACCATCGACCATCTCGCCGCCGGGCGGTTCATCCTCGGCCTCGGCAGCGGAGAGACCGAGAACACGGTGCCGTACGGTTTCGACTTCAGCGCGCCGGTAAGCCGCTTCGAGGAGGCGCTGCAGGTCATCCGGCTGCTGTGGGAGAGCGACGGCCCAATCGATTTCGATGGCCGGTTCTACCGGCTGCGCCACGCCCGCCTCGACACCGAACCCTACGACGGACGTTTCCCGCGGATCTGGATCGGCGGCAGCGGTCCGCGCACCCTGGACATCGTCGGCCGCTACGCCGACGGGTGGTGGCCGACGGGTGCGTGGTCGCCGGAGGACTATGCCGAAAAGCTCGCCGCCGTACGGCTTTCCGCCGAGAAGGCCGGCCGGGACCCGTCGGCGATCACGCCGTGCTTCATCCAGGTGTGCCTGGTGGGCCGCGACGACGCCGCGCTGGCCGAGATCCTCGAGGCACCGCTGGTGAAGTCGTTCCTGCTGCAGGTGTCGGCCGAGGTGTTGCGCAAGGCCGGCTTCGAGCATCCGATGGGGGAGAACTGGCGCGGCTACCAGGACATCGACCCCGCGGTGCTCACCCGCGAGCGGATCGTCGACTTCCTCGATCGGGTCGAACCGGAGATGATCCTGGCGATGGTGCCGCACGGCACGCCGCAGCGGCTCGCCCGCGTGATCAAGGAGTACGTCGACGCCGGGCTGCGGGTCCCGAAGATCATGGACTACGGCGCCATGGCCGGCCTGCGGTACACCGCTCAGTCGGCGCAGAACGTGCGGGAAGTCGAGGACGAGCTGATGAAACTGTGCGGAGACGTCGAGTGAACGCGCCGCTGGTGGCGGGGGAGATGCTCGCCCGCGCAAAGTCCCAAACCGGGCTGAGCGACTACGGCGATACCACTCTGCCGCAACGTTTCTCGCTGGTCGTCGATCACCTCAACGCGATCGGGATGGACGACGACGGCAAGCGGCGCGCCGCCGAGGTGTGCCACTGGCTGCTCACCTCGCGGCTGGAGTTCTTCGAGGACCGTCGACGGTACCCCGTGGCCGAGGAGGTCATCGAGCGGCCGATGTTCGTCACCGGCGAGCCGCGGTCGGGCACCACGCTGATGCACGCGCTGATGTCGGTGGACCCGGATTCCCGCGCCCTGCGGTTCTGGGAGGTGATGTATCCGTCGCCGCCGCCCGGCACCGTTGCGGGTGAGGACCCGCGTCGCGCACGGGCCGACGACGACTGGCGCGAGATCAACGCGAAACTCCCAAAATGGCTGCACAGCCACCCATACAACGACATGTTGGGCGACGGGCTACCGGAGGACGAACGGACCTGGGCATTCGACTTCAGGGTGTTGACACCGACCGCGTGGTGGCGCGTGCCGATGCAGACCGTCGTCGGTGGCCTGCCCACCGACCCCACCGCGCAGTACCGCATCCACAAGGCGATGTTGCAGCAGTTCCAGTACCGCCGGCCGCGCAAACGGTGGGTGCTCAAGGGGTTTCACGGGTTTCGGCTCAAGGAGTTGTTCGAGGCCTACCCCGACGCCACCGTGATGTGGTTGCACCGCGACCCGGTGCAGGTCGCGGCGTCACGCACGATGATGATGGCCGACATCCTCGAGGGCATCGTCGGGCCGGTCGACCTGCATGCCGCCGCAAAGATGCACCTGGCGCTGACCCGCGAGAGCATCGCCAACACCATGTCCAATCCGCTGGTCGACGATCCCCGCATCCTGCACGTGCGCTACGCCGACTTCATCGCCGACCAGGTCGGCACCGTGCGCCGATACTACGAGTTCGGTGGCCGACCCCTGAGCGCCGATGCCGAGGACGCCATGCGCGCCTATCTGGCCGACAACCCCGGCGATCGGCACGGCAAGTTCCGCTACTCCACCACGCTGCTCACCGATATCGGCGAGGACCTCGGCGCACTGCACGACGAATTCCGTCCGTTCCGAGAGCGTTTCGGCGTGCCGATCGAGAACCGGGGCTGAGGTGACCGACGAGCGGCTGTCGGTACACAGCGTGACGTTCTACGGAGCGCCGCTGGGCGAACTGGCAGAGCACTGGCGCGCGCTCGGAGTGCGGCGCCTCAGCCTGATCGATTCGCAACTGTCCGAACCGGAACTACCGAAGGTCGTTGCCGGCGTGGGGTACTCGGTGGAGACGGTGTACCACCTGTTCTCGTCGCGGGATTCGCTGTTGCGGGTGATCGACGCGGCCGGCGCCGTGGATGCCCGGGTGGTCTACATGCTGACCGGCGGGCGCGGCGACCTCACCTGGGAACAGGCGGCGGACCGGTTCAGTGAGGCGGTGACGCCGTGCGTGCAGGTGGCCGAGCAGGCCGGTGTGACGCTGGCGATCGAGAACGCGTCGAGCCTGTACGCCGACATCCACATCGCGCACACCCTGCGCGACACGATCACCCTCGCCGAGGCGACCGGACTCGGCATCTGCATCGACCTCTTCCACTGCTGGGCGGAGGCGGGCCTGACCGCGCTGGTGCAGCGCGCGCTGCCGCGGACGGTGGCGATTCAGTTGAGCGACTACGTTCTCGGCGACCGGGCACTGCCCGCGCGGGCGGTACCCGGCGACGGTGCCATCCCGATCGCACCGTTCCTCGCATCGATCCTGGAATCGGGGTATGCGCACGGCTTCGACCTCGAACTGATCGGTCCGCGCATCGAGAGGGAAGGCCGTTTGGCGGCGGCACGCCGGGCGTGTGACGTGGTATCGACGATGCTGGAAGACCTCGACAGCTAGGGGGCCCGCATGGCGTTCGGAGACGGCCCGGACGATGCCGCGCTGAAATCGGCGTGGGACGACTTCTGCGATCGGCTGAAGCAAGCGGGGGAGCGGGTCTTCAAGGACCACAACGGCGCATCGGGGATCCACCGCGCTGACGGTTTCCGCTTCCTCACCCAGAACCTCGGGCAGGCGTTCGATCTCGCGTTGGAGACGCGCAACCCCCGCTATCCCGAGATCCACACCTTCTGCCACCCGACCAGGAAGCTCGGGGGTGACTGTGCGGACTTCCTGTACCAGCAGGCCTGGATCGACGGGACGTCCACGTATCGGATCACCGGTGAGCGCGGAACCGCTCCGTTCTTCAACATCACGGTGCAGGGCCCTCGCCCCGACGGCGCCGGCGTGCTTCATGAACCGTTCGGCGACGTACCCGAAGCGAACCTGGCTGGCGCCCAACTGGACACGGACCCCGACGGCACCTTCGAGGTCTACATTGGCGGACCGCAGCGAGAACCCAATTGGCTGCCGACCACCGCAGGGTCTCGAAAGCTGTTCATCCGCCAGGGATTCGACCGCTGGGAGGAGAGACCGGCCCGGATGCGCATCGAACGCGTCGACATGGCCGAGCCCAGGCCGGTCCCAAACCCCGCGGAGATGATCGCCGCCATCGCCTGGGCGGGCGACTTCCTCACCGGCATGATGTCCGACTGGCCCGAATTCCCGTTCACGCACGGCGGTGTCGACGCCGAGCACCCCAACCGGTTTCCCGATATGACGTCGACCGGGGCCGACGCCCGGCGCGGTCGCGCGGCGGTGAACATGCACTGGCGGCTCGCACCCGACGAATCGCTGATCGTCGAATTCGATGCGCACGACGGGCTGTGGATGCTGACCAACATGGGCCCGTTCTTCACCAGCATGGACTACCTCTACCGTCCGGTGAGCTACACACCGAGTCGCACCGCGGTCGACTCGGACGGCAAGGTGCGGCTGGTGCTGTCGCACGACGATCCCGGCTACCACAACTGGCTCGACACCCAGGGCTTCGAGCGGGGCAACCTCACCTACCGGCACATGCTGGCCGGTGAACCGGCGGCGTTGCGGACGCGGCTGGTCAAGCGCGCCGATCTCGCCGAGGCGCTACCGCCGGACACCGCGACCGTGACGCCGGCCGAACGCACCGCGCAGATGTGGACGCGGTTCAACGGTATTCGGCGACGCTACGGTTGGTAGCGGTGCGATCAGAGGCGCTGCAGCTTGAACGTCCAGAACTGCATGCCCGGCGGGCCGTTGAAACATCCGACGTCGTAATGGGACTCGATGGTGCCGACCAGGGATATCTCATCCCAGGAGTACGTCTCGCGGGTGGGCAGCCGTTGACCTGGACAGATCAAGCCGTCAGGGACGTCCACGGTCATGGTGTACCGACCGTTGGCCAGGTACGCCTGTCCACCGTAGTAGGCGTAGTACTTCAGCCGCGGAGCTGCGCTGACATCGACGCAGTCCGGCTGCTTGTCCGGCCAGCAGTTGCTGACGAACCAATACCATGACGCTTGTGTGTAGCGGTTGGTCTGCAGGTCGTAGTTACCGAGCGTCATCATGGCGTTGGCGGGCGGCGGCGTGACGGTGCCCATCGCCATCAGCAGTGCGGCCGCTGCGACGAAGATCTTCAAGCGTTTCAACGTCGTTCCTCCCATGTCCCCGCCCGCTGCTCATCAAATCACCTTTGCGCCCACAGCGAGCGCGGTTCAGGTTATGACGGCGGCTTCCTTACGTTCGGTGATCGGCCGGGCCAGTTCCTGTTCGTTGCAGATGCGCTGAAGCTTCTCCAACGTCTCGTCGAGGCCGGGGCCCAGCGGCTTGCTCGGCGTGAAGGTGGCCGGAAGGTTGCGCATGCCCTGGATCACGCCGATCGTGTCGTAGTGCACGGTGCCCTCGGGATCGCACACGTAGTCGGGCATCCGGTCCAGCACAGCGGTCAGCATCGACTTGAACACCGTCCGCGCCACGTTCGAGCCCACGCAGCGGTGCACCCCGATGCCGAAACTGAAGTGCCGGTTGCCCTTCCGGTCGAGGACCACCTCGTTCGGCTTCTCGAACACCGAGGGGTCGCGGTTCGCCATCGCCCACGACAGCCACAGCCGCTCGTACTGCTTGAACTGGTGCCCTTCGACCTCGACGTCCTCGGAGAAGGTCCGGCCGTCGCCGGGCGCCGGGGTGAAGAACCGCAGGAACTCCTCGGTGGCCGGGTGCAACAGCGTGTCGCGCTCGCGGCTGAGCCGCTCCCGCTCGTCGGGGTGCTCGCCCAGCCATTCGAGGGCGTGCGCGGTCAGTGCCGTGGTGGTGTCGAAACCACCACCGATGATCAGCCCGAGATTGCCGAGGATTTCCATGTCGGGGGCCGGTTCACCGTCAATGCGCAACTGCAGCAGCGCGTTCACCAGGCCGGGCCGCGGGTTTTCCCGTATCTCCATCATGTTGTTGATGAGGTCGATCCCCATCTCACGGTGCTGCTCGTTGATCTTCTCACGTTCGGGAGCGTGTTCGGGCGTGTAGACCGAGGCGTGGGTCGGCTCGCTGTAGACGTTCCACTTCTTCAGGTCGATGCCCATCATGGCCAGCGTGAACACCGCGGGAACGACGTTGGCGAGGTCCTCGACGAAGTCGATGCGGCCGGACTCGATGTGCTCGTCGAGCGCCGCGCGGGTGATCTCGTCGACGAACGGCTCCCAGCGTTTGATGGCCGCCGGCGACAGATACGGGTTCAGCGCGCCGCGGTAGGCGCTGTGTTCGGGCTCGTCCATCTCCAGGATGCCGCCGCGAACGACGGTGGCACGGCTGGCCTTCGGGATCGTGATGCCCTGAAACGGTGTCTCACCGGTGATGTCGTGGTGGTTGGACACCGCGGGGCAGCGGGCCAGTTCGAACACGTGCTTGCTGTCCGCGGCGACCCAGTGCCCGCCGTAGGTGTCCGTCCACGCCATCGGGCACCGGGAGTGCATCTCCTCGGTGATCTTCTCGAACTGCAGACGGTATTCCGGTGTGTGCCGGTCGAAGTGGTACCGGCTCTTCTTACGGTCTCCGTCGTCTCCGTTGGCTCTTCGCGCCAGCGGCTCATCGCTGTGGACAGTCACGGCGTGTCTCCTATTGCGTTCGGGCGGCCTACGCGGCCTGCGTCATTCGATGACGATGGCCTGTTCCGGGCATGAGTGGGCGGCCTCGCGCACCACGTCTTCCTGGTCTGGGGGCACCACTTCGTTCACCGCCGACGCATGCCCGTCGACGTCGTCGAGTTCGAACGAGTCGGGTGCGATCATCGAGCAGAGGGTGTGGCCCTGGCAGCGCGTTCCGTCAACCCAAACCTTCACTGTCGCAGCTCCTTTACGCTCAGTTGTGGTAGTCGTACCACTTCAGGTAGCCGCCGGCGTCGACGCGCAACTGCGCGCCGGTGACGAAACGGGCTTCGTCCGAGGCAAGCCAGAGCACCGCGTTGCTGATGTCCTCCGGCTCGACCCACGGCACCTTCATGGCCTGCTGGACGTAGAAGACCGGCTCGGCATCCTTGAGCTCCGGCTTCTCGAGGTCCGGCCGGAACGACCGGTACATCGGCTCGCTCTGCAGCATGTTGGTGTTGCAGTTGGTGGGGTGCACTACGTTGGCGCGGATGCCTCGCGGCGCGAGTTCGGTTGCCAGGTCGTGGACATATGCCGACAGTGCGCGCTTGGAATGCACGTACGCCATGCCGCCGGGGTCGTTGCCCGGATCGTTCTTCTGGTGGGTGTCCATCAACGCGGCGGTGGAGCCGGTCGCGATGATCGATGCACCCTCCTTGAGGTGCAGCAGCGACACCTGGATGGCGTTGATCGTGCCGATCAGGTTGGTGTTGATGACGTCGATCCACGCCTGAAGGGGCGGTTGGCCTTTCATCCCCGCGACGCCGGCCTGCGCGACGACGATGTCGAGCCCGCCGAGCTGGGCGATGCCCTCCTCGACCGCGGCCTTCAGCTGTGCGGCCTCACGCACGTCCGCCTTCGCCGTGAACACCCGCTGGCCGGTCTTCTCGATGAAGGCCGCCGTCTCCTCGAGATCCTCCGGCGTGGCCATGGGATAGCCGATGGTGTCGATGTTCTCGCAGAGGTCGACCGCGATGATGTCGGCGCCCTCCTCGGCCAGCCGTACCGCATGACTGCGTCCCTGACCACGCGCCGCACCGGTGACGAATGCGACCTTTCCCTGTACGCGTCCCACTGAGGATCCTTTCCTTATTACTTGTCGCCGCTACGTGTTTCGGCCGCCGTTGACGCCCAAGATCTGTCCGGTGATGTAACCGGCCTCCTCGGAGACCAGGAACGCGCACGCGGCCGCGATGTCCTCGGGCTTGCCGATGCGGCGCACCGGCGTCGAGTCGATGTTCTGCTGCACCACCAGATAGCCGCGCTCTTCGGACTTGCGAAGCATCGGGGTGTCGATGAAGCCGGGCGGGACGGCGTTGACGGTGATTCCGCTGGGGCCGTATTCCAACGCGAGCGATTTGGTGAGGCCGTTGACCGCGGACTTGGCGGCCACATAGGGGGCCATGTACGGCTGGCCGGAATGGGTGCTCGACGACGAGATGTTCACGATGCGGCCCCACCCGGCTTCGATCATGTCGGGCAGGACGGCCTGGATGCAGTGAAAGACGCCGTTGAGGTTGACGTCGATGACGCGCTGCCAGTCGTCGAACTTCAGATCGGTGAACCGTTTGAACTTCTCGAGTCCCGCGGCGTTGACGAGCACGGTGACCGGACCCAACTGGGCGCGGACGGCCGAGAGTGCCTCCTCGACCTGACCGCGGTCGGTCACGTCGGCGGTATAGGCGAAGTCGGCGTCGGACCGATTGATGTCGATGGTGGCGACGTGCATGCCGTCGGCGCGCAGACGCTGCGCGACGGCCAGCCCGATGCCCGAGCCGCCTCCGGTCACTACGGCGTTCTTCATGCCTTCGCCCGAACCTGCGTCATCGTTCTCCTCGAGCACAACGCCATCAAGAATCGTCCTTTCGATTATGAGAACCGTACTCTCGCCTCTTGCAACTCCGCAAGACACGAGCGGCTGGCGATTCGCACTGGTGAGACGTTCGACGGCTGATTGTCGCACCGCTATTCGCAGGCAGTGGCGATTCGGATCATCTCCTTGAGTTCTCTCTGTGCGAATGTATGATTCGCCGGTGATGAGAATGGAGTTTCCATCACACTACGAGAACCCCAATGCTGAGGAGGATGATGCGGGAAGCGACCCTCATCTCGAGTGACGAAACCGCCGGATCCGTCGGCGTCGATCGCCGGTTGCTGATCGGCGGAGAACTGCTCGAGACCTCCCGGACGTTTCCTTCCATCAATCCCGCCACCGGCCAAGTGCTCGGTCACGCACCGGACGCCACCGTCGCCGACGCCGAAGCCGCCGTCGCCGCGGCTCGTCGCGCGTTCGACGAGACCGACTGGTCGACCAACACCGAATTGCGTATCCGCTGCCTCGAGCAGTTCCATCAGGCGCTCGTCGAGCACCGCGACGAACTCGCCGCACTGACAATCGCCGAGGTCGGCGCCACCGAAGCGCTCTGCCAGGGCGCACAGCTGGACCAGCCGATCGAGATCGTCCGGTACTACGCCGAGTTGTTGAAGACCTATCCGATGACCGAGGACCTCGGGAACATCGAAAGCCGCGGTATGCAACACCACCGCTGGGTGGAGAAGGAAGCCGCGGGCGTGGTGGCCGCGATCATCGCCTACAACTACCCCAACCAGCTCGCGCTCGCGAAGCTCGCACCGGCGCTGGCCGCCGGCTGCACCGTGGTGCTCAAATCCGCGCCCGACACCCCGCTGATCACGCTCGCGATCGGTGAGCTGATCACCAACCACACCGACATCCCCGCCGGCGTGGTCAACGTGCTCAGCGGCGCCGATCCGGAGGTGGGCGCCGCGCTGACCACCAGCCGGGACGTCGACATGGTGACGTTCACCGGGTCGACCCCGACCGGCCGCCGGATCATGGCCGCGGCGAGCGAGACGCTGAAAAAGGTGTTCCTCGAACTCGGCGGCAAGTCCGCCGCGATCGTGCTCGACGACGCCGACTTCAACACCGCGGCGCTGTTCAGCGCCTTCTCGATGGTCACCCACGCCGGGCAGGGCTGCGCCCTGACGTCGCGGCTGCTGGTGCCGCGCACGCACCACGACGAGATCGTCGAACTGATCAAGAACAACTTCGGGCTGGTGCGTTACGGCGATCCCGCCGAACCCGGCACCTATATGGGCCCGCTGATCAGCGAGAAGCAGCGCGACAAGGTCGACGGGATGGTCAAGCGCGCGGTCGAGGCCGGCGCCACGCTGGTGACCGGTGGCGAGAAGGTCGACCCCGGCTTCTTCTACACGCCGACGTTGCTGACCGACGTCGCCCCCGACAGCGAGATCGCCCAGGAAGAGGTTTTCGGGCCGGTGCTCGTCGTGATCGCCTACGACGACGACGATGACGCGGTGCGCATCGCCAACAACTCCATCTACGGCCTCTCCGGCGCCGTATTCGGCAGCGAGGATCGGGCACTGGCCGTGGCTCGGCGCATCCGCACGGGGACGTTCTCCATCAACGGCGGTAATTACTTCAGCCCCGACAGCCCGTTCGGCGGCTACAAACAGTCCGGCATCGGCCGCGAGATGGGCCGGGCCGGTCTCGAGGAGTTCCTGGAATCCAAGACGTTCGCGACGGTGGTGAGTGGCGGCTGATGAGCGCTTGCGCGAAGAGGGGCCCACGCCGCCAGGCAGGGGAGAGACAGCTGTGAGTGGACCGTTGGACGGCATTCGCGTCCTGGAAGTCGCGATGTACGGGTTCGTCCCCTCCGCGGGCGCGGTGCTGCGGGAGTGGGGCGCTGACGTGGTCAAGGTCGAGCACGCGGTCACCGGTGATCCGCAGCGCGGGCTGCGCCAGACCGGCCTGCTGCGCGTCGAAGGCGATCCGAATCCCAATATCGAGCACGCCAACCGGGGCAAGCGCAGCATCGGCCTCGACATGTCGGTGCCTGAGGGCAAAGAGGTCCTGCTGGAAATGGCGCGTCGGGCAGACGTCTTCCTGACCAGCTTCCTGCCGGGGCACCGGCAGCGGTTCGGCATCGACGTCGACGACATCCGGGCGGTGAACCCCAAGATCATCTACGCCAGGGGCAGCGCACTGGGTCCGCGCGGCGAGGAATCGGTCAAGGGCGGTTACGACATGACCGCGTTCTGGTGCCGGGCCGGCACCGCTGCGACGATCACGCCGCCCGGCACCCCGGGCATGGTTGGCCCGCCGGGACCGGCCTACGGTGACACGATCTCGGGCACGAACCTCGCGGGCGGGATCGCCGCGGCGCTGCTCAAGCGCGAACGCACTGGTGAATCGTCGGTCGTCGACGTGTCGCTGCTCGGCAGCGGACTCTGGTCGCTCGGGCACACGGTCGCGCTGACCAAACACCTCGGCCAGCGTATGGAGGCCTTCCCGCCGGGTGTGCACGGGTCGCCGATCAACCCGCTCGTGGGGCTGTATCCGACGGCCGATGACCGCTACATCTCGTTCGTGATGATGCAGCCGACCAAGTTCTGGGCCGATGTCTGCAAGCACATGGGTCTCGACGAACTCGCCGACGATCCGCGCTTCGCCACGGCGGAGTCGATCGCCGAGAACACCGAGGTGGCGGCCGAGATCCTCAAGGAGACGATGTCGAAGCGTCCGCTGGCGGAGTGGAGCGAGCGGTTTGCGACCCTGTTGGGCCCGTGGGCGCCGGTGCAGGACACGCTGCAGGCGGCCGAGGACGCCCAGATCCGCGCCAACGAGTACCTGGTGCAGGCGGGCGAGCTCGAATTGGTTGCCAATCCGGTTCAGTTCGATGTCAGCGCACCCCAATCCGGACCCGCTCCGGGGTTCGCCGAGCAAACTGACGAAATATTGCTGGAACTCGGCTTGGATTGGGACCGCATCATCGAGCTGAAGACGGCCGGCGCCGTCACCTAGAAGCCGTCACCTCGACCCCGGAAAGACAGCCCATGCCCTACGTCGCCTCGATCGGCACTTACCTGCCGTGCTGGGGTGCGCCGCTACACCGCGAGCCCGGTGACGACGAGGACGCCGTAACCCTCGCTGTCGAGGCCGGGCGCGCGGCGCTGATCGCGAGCGGTGCGGTCGAACGCGTGGTGTTGGTCAGTCGCGATCTGCCGCTGCTCGACAGCAGTAACGCCGCGGTGCTGCTGGCCGGGCTCGGGCTCGACCCCGAGCTCGAGGTCGACGAGCGGCTCGGGGGCGCGCCCGCGACGCTCGACGCGGTCAGTTCGGCGCGGCCGCGGACGCTGATCATCGGGACCGATCTGAATCCCGCTGGCGCGGCCGCGATCCTGACGGCGGAGCGGGGATTGCAAGTGCGCACGGCGGCCCGCGTGGCGCGCAGCCTTCCGGTTCGCACCCGCAAGGCAACCGGCGACGTGCACGACTACGGTGACCCCCGGCTGCTGCATGAACGCGGGCTCATCGCCTCCCTGGAGGCGGCGTGGCTGGACACCCCGGTCGCGCTTGCCGGTGTCGACCCGTCGTGGGCGGCCGAGCTGACGATCGGGGATCCGCCGCCGTTGCCGACCACCGGTGCGAGCGCCGGCCTGTTCGCGTTGGCCGGTATGGCCGAACGGAATTCGACGGGCCCGCTGGTCGCCGTCGAACAGGCGAGCCTGTCGGGGATCACGGTGACCGGTGGGATGGCGGAGCTGCACCGGCGCGAGCCGGCGGCGCGTCCCCAACCCGCGGGCACGATCATCGGCGACGCCCAGATCCCGATCTCGCTCGCGGCGTACGAGCGCGCGTTCGAAGCCAAGGTGCGTTGGGAGGCCGGCCGTCACCCCGGTTCCGATGAACTGGACTTCCCGCCCCGGTACCGGCTGGCCGACAACGCGACGCTGTCCACCGGCTATGAGCTGATTCCGTTGCCCCGCACCGGAACCGTTTACACCGAGACCACGGTGCACATCTCGGTGCCCGGCCTGCGCTCGCCGTACTCACTGGTGATCGTCGAGCTCGACGGGGTGGGAGTGCGGGCGCTGGTCAAGGTGACCGGGGCGGAGCCGGGCTCTGTGGACATCGGCACCCGCGGCCGGCTCGCGCTGCGCCGCGTCGCCGTGCGCTCCGGAGTTCCGGACTACGGCTACATGTTCGAGCCGGAGTCGGTGGCCGCATGAGAAAAGTCGCGATCGTCGGTGCCGGAATGACCGCATTCGGCGAGCATTTCGCGCTCGGGCTCAAGGATCTGCTGCCGATGGCGTTCGCCGAATGCGCGGCGAGCGTCGACAAGGGTCTGCACAAGTCGGATCTGCAGGCGGCGTGGTTCGGCGCGATGGGCACCGCCGACGGTTTCCCGGCAGGCATCCTGGCCGACTCGCTCGGTCTTCCCGACCTGCCGGTGACCCGTGTCGAAAACTCCTGCGCCACAGGCAACGACGCGATTCGCAACGCACTGTTCGGTGTCGCCTCCGGAGCGTTCGACGTCGCGCTGGTGATGGGCGCCGACAAGTTGCGCGACACCACGTCGCGGGACATGCTCTGGGAGTGGGAGGCGATGGCCCGCGACATGGCGTGGGACTATCCGCTCGGCGTGGTCTCGCCCGCTGGATTCGCGTTACACGTCCGCCGCTATCTGCACGAGTCGCCGGCGACTCAGGAGCACCTCGCCATGATTGCGGTGAAGAACCACCGGCACGGGGCGAACAATCCCAAGGCACGGCTGCGATTCGAGATCACGATGGAACAGGCGATGCAAGCACCCATCGTCGTCACCCCGTTTCGGCTGTACGACTGCGCGCCGCAGAGCGACGGCGCGGCCGCTCTGATCCTTGCCGCTGAAGACGTCGTCGACCGATTCACGAACCGCCCGGTATGGATTCGTGGCATCGGCCTCGGCCTGGACTCCGTGATGCACCAACACAAAGCGGACATGACGACGATGCCGGCGACGGTGCGGGCCGCCAAGCAGGCTTTTGAGATGGCCAGTCTTGTTCCTGGCGAAGTCCATGTGGCAGAAGTTCACGATTTCTTCACGGGCATCGAGCTGATCAGCTATGAAGATCTGGGATTCGCCGAGAGGTTCGGGGGCCACAAACTCGTCGAAGCCGAAGTGACGACTATCGGCGGGGGGTTGCCCGTGAACCCGAGCGGAGGGCTGAAGGCCAAGGGCCATCCGCCAGGCGCGACCGGTGTCGCGCAGTGCGTCGAGCTGTTCACACAGCTCCGCGGCGAAGCCGCGAACCAGGTGGACGGTGCTCGCATCGGGCTGGCCCATAACATTGGCGGGCCGACCGCGGTGGCGGCGGTGACCATCCTGGAAGGAGACGACGATGGCGCAAGGTAGTGGGCCGGAGCGGTGGTCTGCCGGCCTACCGCCCTTGCGGAATCTGGCGGGGCCGATGCAGGCCGTCGGGGCGCTGTTCGCGATGTCGGCCGACGCCGTGCGCTTCGTGTTCCGCCGGCCGTTCCAATGGCGCGAGTTTCTGGAGCAGTGCTGGTTCATCGCACGGGTGTCGTTGGCGCCGACATTGTTGGTGGCGATCCCGTTCACCGTCCTGGTCTCGTTCACGCTCAACATCCTGTTGCGGGAGTTGGGCGCGGCCGACCTTTCGGGGGCGGGCGCGGCGTTCGGCGCGGTGACACAGGTGGGCCCGATTGTGACGGTTCTGATCGTGGCCGGGGCCGGCTCGACCGCAATGTGCGCCGATCTGGGATCACGGACGATCCGCGAGGAGATCGACGCGATGGAGGTACTGGGCATCAACCCAGTGCAGCGACTGGTGACGCCGCGGATGTTGGCCTCAGGGTTGGTGGCGCTGCTGCTCAACAGCTTGGTGGTGATCATCGGGATCCTCGGCGGCTACACGTTTTCGGTGTTCATCCAGGACGTGAACCCCGGTGCGTTTGCCGCCGGGATCACGCTGCTGACGGGCGTTCCCGAGGTGGTCATCTCCTGTGTGAAGGCGGCATTGTTCGGGTTGATCGCGGGCCTGGTGGCATGCTTCCGCGGGTTGAGCATCACCGGCGGTGGCGCCAAGGCGGTCGGTAACGCCGTCAACGAGACGGTGGTGTACGCGTTCATGGCGTTGTTTGTGATCAACGTCGTCGTGACCGCGATCGGCATTCGGATGACGACGGGTTAACGGGGGTCGTCGGTGGGCACGGTTCAGGTTCTTCGCAGTACGTATCCGCGGTTGACGGCGGGTATGCGCCGTCCGGTCGACTTTTTGGGTCGCATCGGCGATCACATGCTGTT
>JBNMQV010000008.1:0-218339 GCA_050205545.1 Mycolicibacterium celeriflavum | reverse complement strand
CCGGGTGTCGTTGTGGCTGAGCGTGTCGTTGTTCGACAACACCTCGGTCTGCCGCTGCGGCGTGAACGCAATCCCATGCGTCTGCGCCACCGCCTGCTGCAAACCCACCACCGGATCGCCACCACCGTGCACCACCGCGGCCGGGGCGACCGCCGCGGCAGCGTGCTGCAGCTGGGCCGCCGAAGCGTTGTGCACGCCGGCACCGCACATCGCTCGTTCCGGATCGTCGACGAAGGCCTGGGCCGAAACCTCGTCGCGAAACAGGCTGAGAAGCCAGTCGATTACGTTCGTCATCTCAGTGGTCCTTTCGTGTATCGCTGAGAGCTGGTCGCCGGTCCGTCCGACGAACTGATGCGAACGTATGGATCCGAGAAGAACCGTGAAACGGGTCGGCGCCCCCTGACCTGCATGCGCGCATGCAGGGTCGACGCCGTACCCCGTTAGGGGATTAGGGGGTGATGACGGGGTGCGCTAGCGCGAGGCCTTCTTGCGCTCGATGTCGGCGAGCGCGGCGGCCAGCTCAGCGCGCTGCGCCGCCGATGTCTCCCACGCGAGTTGGCGGTTTTTGACCACCTTCGCGGGTGCGCCGACCGCGATCGAGAAGTCGGGGATGTCGCCGCGCACCACCGCGTGCGACCCGAGCACGCAGCCGCGCCCGATCGTGGTGTTGCGCAACACCGTGACCTTGACGCCGACCCAGGTGTCGGGTCCGATCCGCACCGGGCCCTTGACGATGCCCTGGTCCTTGATCGGCATGTTGATGTCGTCCATGCGATGGTCGAAATCGCAGATGTAGCACCAGTCGGCCATCAACACCGAATCCCCCAACTCGATGTCGAGGTAGGTGTTGATGACGTTGTCGCGACCGAGCACCACCTTGTCGCCGATCCGCAGCGAACCCTCGTGACAGCGGATCGTGTTCTTGTCGCCGATGTGCACCCAGCGGCCGATCTCCATCGTCGACAACTCCGGCGTCGCCTCGATCTCGACGCCCTTGCCGAGGAAGACCATGCCGCGCGTGATGATGTGCGGATTGCGCAGCTTGAACTTCAGCAGTCGCCAGTAACGCACCAGATACCACGGGGTGTAGGCGCGGTTGGCCAACACCCATTTCAGCGAGGCCAGGGTCAGGAATTTCGCCTGCCTCGGGTCACGCAGTCGCGACCCTCGCCAGCGCTTGTGCAATGGCGCGCCCCACATGGTCGTCATGGCCGGAAAGCCTACGCGAGCGTTCCGGTGCGGAACGGTTACCCTCACGTGGACCGACGACGAGGAACGGGAAGGATCGAGTGTTCCGGCGATTGACCGTGCTGGCGTCCACAGCGCTGATCACGGCCACCTTGGCGGGCTGCCAGGACACCGATTCCTGGGTCGACGCCAAGCCCGCCGACGGCTGGGCCGCCCAATACCGCGATGCCGCCAACAGCAGCTACCAGTCGGTCGCGGGCGCCGACACGCTCCGGCTGGAATGGACGCGCTCGGTCAAGGGTGAGCTCGCCGCGGCGGCCGCACTCGGCACCGGCAGCTATTTGGCCGTCAACGCGCAGACCGCCGACGGCTGCTCGTTGATGGTGTGGGAGGCCGACAACAAGGCCCGGCAGCGGTGGTGCACCCGACTGGTCCAGGGTGGCGGCGCGTCCAGTCCTCTCTTTGACGGCTTCGACAACCTCTACATCGGACAGCCCGGCGCCATGCTGTCGTTTCCCCCGACGCAGTGGATCCGCTGGCGCCAGCCGGTCATCGGGATGCCGACCACTCCACGGATCCTGAGCCCGGGTCATCTGCTCGTCGTCACCCACCTGGGTCAGGTGCTGGTTTTCGACGCCCATCGCGGCACGGTGGACGGCAGCCCGCTGGACCTGGTCGCGGGCGTCGACCCGAAGGACTCCGATCGCGGACTCGCCGACTGCCGGCCCGCCCGCCCCCGCTGCCCGGTCGCCGCCGCACCCGCGTTCTCCAACGCCAGCAACATCATCGTGTTGTCGCTGTGGGAGCCCGGCGCGGACGCACCCATCCTCGTCGGCCTGCGATACCGACCCGGCCAGTCGCCGCTGCTGACCCGCGAGTGGACCAGCGACGCCGTCGGCGGCGGTCCCCTTGCCAGCCCGGTGTTCTCGGCCGACGGTTCGACCGTCTACGTCAACGGCCGCGACGACCACCTGTGGGCGCTCAACGCCGACGACGGCAAGGCCGAGTGGTCGGTGCCGCTCGACTACCTCGCCCAGACCCCGCCCGCTGTGTCGCCCGACGGACTCATCGTCGCCGGCGGCGGGCCCGGGGCCAAGCTGATCGGGATCAAGGACGACGGTGACCGCGGCGAGGTGCAGTGGACCCGCGACGACGCCGAGCCGCTGTCGACGTCGAGTCAGGCCGGCCCGGATGTCGCGTACACCGTCGTCCGCGACGGCGAGGGAGAGGACGCCGGACTGACGCTGATGGCCTTCGATCCCGCCGACGGGCGCACCCTCAACACCTATCCGCTGCCCAGGGCGACGGGTTGGCCGGTGGGTGTCTCCGTCGGAAAAGACCGCCGCGTCGTCACCGCCACCAGCGACGGCGTGGTGTACGGATTCGCGCCCGCCTAACTCACCCACGCCCCGTATCGAATTTGTCACCGCAACGAAACACCCGGACGCCCCGGACGTGTCAGCATGCCATCCGTGTGCGTGAGACCGGAGCGAGCGCCGACCGGTTCACCTGATTAAGGAGACGGATTGTCCGAGTTCCTCGACGCAGTCAACAGTTACGTCTGGAGCAACGCGCTGGTCTATCTGTGCCTCGCGGCCGGCGTGTACTTCTCGATCCGCTCCCGGTTCGTCCAGGTACGCCAGGTGCGCGAGATGGTCCGGCTGATGATCAAGGGCGAGAAGTCGCCGTCGGGGGTGTCCTCGTTCCAGGCGTTGACGATGTCGCTGGCCGGACGCGTCGGCACCGGCAACATCGCGGGTGTCGCGACCGCGATCGCGTTCGGCGGTCCCGGCGCCCTCTTCTGGATGTGGACGGTGGCGTTCCTCGGTGCGTCGACGTCGTTCGTCGAGTGCACGCTGGGCCAGATCTACAAGACGCGTGACCCGCTCACCGGCGAATACCGCGGCGGACCGGCGTACTACCTCAGCCGAGCGATGGCGCACACCAAGGCCGCGGGCGCCTTCAAGGTGTACGGCCTACTGTTCGCCGCGGTGACGGTGTTGGCCTGCGGCCTGCTGCTGCCCAGCGTCCAGTCGAACTCGATGGCGTCGGCGATGAGCTCGGCCTGGGGCTTTTCGAAGTGGTGGGTGGCCGTCGGCACGGTCATCGTGCTGGCGTTCGTGATCATCGGTGGGGTCAAGCGCATCGCGGCGTTCGCCTCGATCGTCGTGCCGTTCATGGCGGTCGTCTACATCGCGCTCGCGTTGGTGGTGGTGCTGCTGAACGCCGATCGGGTGCCCGGAGTCCTGGAGATGATCTTCGCGAGCGCCTTCGGCCTGGATTCCGCTTTCGGGGCGATCATCGGATCCGCGGTGATGTGGGGGGTCAAGCGCGGCATCTACTCCAACGAGTCCGGGCAGGGCACCGGTCCGCACGCGGCGGCGGCCGCCGAGGTCTCACATCCCGCGAAACAGGGTCTGGTGCAGGCGTTCGCGGTCTACGTCGACACGCTGTTCATCTGCTCGGCCACCGGTTTCCTGATCCTCACGACCGGCGCCTACCGGGTCTTCGAGGGCGAGAGCGAAAGCGGTGCCGTGATCGCCGAGGGTGGCCTGTTGACGGGCGATGTCGAGGTCGGACCCGCCTACGCTCAAATCGGATTCGACAGCCTGTGGAGCGGCGCCGGGTCAACCTTCATCGCGGTGTCGTTGGCGTTCTTCTGCTTCACGACGATCATCGCCTACTACTACATGGCCGAGACGAACCTGCGCTTCATCCTCGGCCGCTTCTCGACGGTCTCGATGCCGGTGATCCGCGGCACGGTCGGATCGAACGCGACCATGCTGCTGCAGGCGCTGATCCTGGTTTCGGTGGTCATCGGCGCGGTGTCGACGGCGACCGAAGCCTGGGTGCTCGGTGATATCGGCGTCGGATTGATGGCCTGGCTCAACATCATCGGGATCATCATCCTTCAGCAGCCCGCGTACCGGGCGCTGTGGGATTACGAGAAGCAGAAGAAGGCCGGGCTCGATCCCGTATTCGACCCTCACGCACTGGAGATCACCGGCGCGACGTTCTGGGAGAACTATAATCCGCTGGCCGGCAAGGAGCGGGAGACCACGCGGACCTGACGCTCAGAGCGCGAGCATCGGCGCCACCGCGGCGCGCGGCACCGTCGCCTGAACCGGGCCCGCCGACTCCGGAAACAGCCCGCCTTGGCTGAAGAAGAAGATCAGTGAATCGTCGGTCAACGCAAAGTTCTGGTAGTTCGCCGGATCCGACCCCTCGCCTGGCGGAACCGGGTCGATCATCCCTTGCTTCTCCAGGTACCGGTCGACCTCTGGGTAGATGACGTCCATCGGCTTGGTGCCCGGTTTGAACAGGGTGTCGAAGGTAATCGGCGCATTGGTGGCCAGGTTCCAATTGAAGCTCTGATAAAAGGTCTGCGGTCGCACGCCGCCGACGTTCTGCCAGACGGTGAACACCACGCTGCGGGTGCCGGTGGTCGGCGGGCCCGATCGGTACCCGGCCCCGTCGGCGTCGAGTTCGTACGGCAGGTTGGCCGCGTCCGGGTCCTCGGCCACGTTGACGAACCCGTCGCGCGCCTGCGTCAGGTAGGCCACCAGCGGCGCTTGGTCGGGATAGTCGTTGGGGAAGCTCAAATCGAGCGTGTAGTTCGGCTTTTGGACGTGCACCCGGCATATCTGGTCCGGTCCGACCGTGCCCTGCAGGTCGGCGCACCCCGGCTGGGCGGCGGCCGCGGGACTGGCGATCGCTCCCGCGACGGCAGCCGCCGCGAACAGAGCGGTCCACCTGGAAATGCGCATCGTTGACATCCTCGCAGCCGGCGCCGGTCTGGATCCGGCGCGTCCCCGCCAGGATACGTGGGCGCTCAGCGCGACGGACGACAAATGAATGCCGTTGCCCGGCTTGCGCCTCCGGACCCGATGCGGGCGATCACCACCGATGCTTGCTGCGATCCCCGCAGGCGAAGCCGCGGCCGCAGCCGGTCGGGGTCGACGTCCACACCGCGCACGAGGATCTCGACGGCGCCGACATCGCGCGCCGAAAGCGCCTGCCGCAACCGTCGTTCGTGGAAGGTCGATTGCTCGAGCACTTCGAATCCGCGCACGCCGGGCGGAAGCCGGTCACCCGACAGGTAGGCGATGTCGGGGTCGAGTTGCCACAGCCCGTGCCGCGCGGCGTAGTGGCGGACCAGTCCCGCACGCACGACGGCGCCGTCCGGGTCGACGATCCACCGCCCGGCGGGCGCAACCGCGCAGTCGTCGGGTTCGGCGTCGGTGATCTGTTCGCCGGTGTCCAACAACGAGGCTCGCCGCCGCACGCCACCGTCGCTGAGCCCGGCCGACCACAGACATGCTTCGCGCACGCCGCCCGACAGCGAGGTCAGTTCGATCTCTCCGTCGAAACCCAACCCCCGCACGGAGTCGAAATCGATTCCGGGAGCGCACTTCACGACGATGTCGCGACCGCGATACACGTCGAGCAGTTCGTCGAGAGGTGGTGCGAAGTCACGTGGATCGAAGCGCCGCCGTCCGCCGGTGCGTCGCGCCGGGTCGAGCACGACCACGGTGTCGCGGGTGACGGGCCGCAGCGCATCGGCGCGGCAGAGGTCCACGCCGTCGACGTTGTTGCGCGCCATCGCGATCCGCACCGGATCGATGTCGCTGCCGACCACCGTCGCCGACGTATCGCGCAGCGCGGCGAGCTCCGTGCCAATCGAACACGTCGCGTCGTGCACCCGCGAGCCGGCGAGCCGGCGGGCGCGGTGCCGGGCCACCGGTTCCGCGGTCGCCTGCTGCAGGGCTTCGTCAGTGAACAGCCAGCCTTCGGGATCGGACAGTTTGGCGGTCGCCTTGCGACGCAGCAGCGTGGTCTCGACCAGTACGGCGGCCCGGTCGCCGAAACGTGCACGCGCCGAGGCGATGTCGGCGACCAACGTCTTGTCGGTCAACGGCAGCGCGGCGACATCCCTCAGGGCGTCGACACCGGCCTGGCTGCGCAGATACTCGACGTCGTCGACGCTGAAGGCCACGCTCACGCCGCGGCTGGTTTGACCCCTGTGATCATCACGTTGTAGTACCAACCTTTCGGCACCACACGGCTCCAGAGGTTCGCGTCGACCCAGCTCAACGTGATCCAGCTGTGGAAGGCGAATTTCGCGTAGCCCCAACCCAATCGGCCCGGTGGGACGGCGGCTTCGAAGGTGCGCAGCGGCCAGCCCAGCATCGCGGCGGTGAACTCGGTGGTGGCGGTCGAGACCTCGACTGCCCCGGCGTTGCTCGCCATGCGCTCGAGGTCGCCCGGCGAGAAGGTGTGCAGGTCGACCACCGCCTCCAATGCCGCCGCGCGCGACGACTCGTCGAGCTCGGCCTGCGGACGGCGCCAACTCGAAAGGCCCGGCAGTTTGGTTACGTTCGTCACCACGCGCCAGGTCAGCGTCGACAGCGGCCGCGCGTAGTTCTCTCCCGCGTTCGTCGGCTCGCCGGCGAAGATGAACCGCCCGCCCGGTTTGAGCACGCGCACCACTTCGCGCAGCGACAGTTCGACGTCGGGGATGTGGTGCAGCACCGCGTGCCCGACCACGAGGTCGAAGGTGTCGTCGTCGTACGGGATACCCTCCGCGTCGGCGACCCGACCGTCGATCTCCAGGCCCAGGTTCTCGCCGTTGCGGGTGGCGACCTTGACCATGCCCGGCGACAGGTCGGTCACCGAGCCGCGCCGTGCCACACCGGCCTGCATCAGGTTGAGCAGGAAGAAGCCGCTGCCGCAGCCGAGCTCCAGCGCGCGGTCGTAGGGCAGCTTGCGCTGCTCGGAGAACGGGACGGTCGCGTCGAACAGGTCGCGCGCGTAGTCGACGCAGCGCTTGTCGTAGGAGATCGACCACTTCTCGTCGTAGCTCTCGGCCTCCCAGTCGTGGTAGAGCACCTGGGCGAGTTTGGAGTCGTGGCGGGCGGCCTCCACCTGTTCCGCGGTGGCGTGCGGATTCGGAGCCGGCTCGGCGGCGACGTCTGACAGGGCGCCGGGTTCCTTCAAGTCCATAAGAGGGCAGCCTAGAGGTCGAACGTCGCCTTGGCCGCAGCCAGTACCTGGGGCGGGTGCTCGACGAAACGTTGGGCCCAGGCCAGCGCGGCGTCGTACACGCCGTCGGGGGCCACCATCTGGTCGATCAGGCCCATCGCGTGCGCCTCCTTGGCGTCGACGAACCGCCCGCTGAACACCAGTTCCTTGGCCTTGCTCAGGCCGACGGTGCGGACCAGTCGCGAGGTGCCGCCCGCGGGCACCAGGCCGGCGAGGATCTCGGTCACACCGAACTTGACGTTGTCGCCGGAGACCCGCCAGTCGGCGGCGAGCGCCAGCGTCAGGCCGCCGCCCAGCGCATAGCCCGTGATGGCCGCGACGGTGGGTTTCGGAATGGCCGCCAGCGCGTCGACGGCCTCGCGGCAGACCCGCTTCGCCACGGCGGCTTCGTCGGCGTCGAGGGTGCGCAGTTCGGGGACGTCGTCGCCGGCGGAGAAGATCTCGTGACCGCCGTACACGATCACCGAGTGGATGTCGTCGCGCTCGCCAATGCCGCGGGCGGCGCCGGCCAGTTCGCGATAGACCTGGCGGGTGAGGGCGTTGGTCGGCGGCCGCGACAACAGCAGCGTGGCGACGCCGGGACGCTCATCGCTGGTGTGAACGGAGACGAACTCGTTCATGCCTGACGCGCGTCGGATCCGTAGCCATCGGGGCTGCGACGGTTGCGCGCGGCGTTGTACCGGTGGCTGTCGAAGAACTCGATCTCCCAGTTGCCGGTGTCCTTGTCGGCCGCCAAATGCGGTGTGA
Organism: Mycolicibacterium celeriflavum; assembly: GCA_050205545.1. Lineage (GTDB taxonomy): Bacteria > Actinomycetota > Actinomycetes > Mycobacteriales > Mycobacteriaceae > Mycobacterium > Mycobacterium celeriflavum_A. The sequence goes on along the minus strand of JBNMQV010000008.1, from coordinate 210,362 downwards.
CGGACACGATCTGGCGTTCCACCGCAAGCACTTCGGCGACGGTGCGGCCGTTGAGCGAGTCCAGCTGAGTCCACGTCGGCGGCAGCAGGAACGTGCGGCCGTCGGCGAAGTCGTCGAGGGCCTGCTGCGGGGTGATCCAGTCGGCCTTGTCGGTCTCGGTGTTGTCGCCGTCGGCGCGTTGACCCCCGGGCAGAGCCCCGACGAAGAAGTAGGTGTCGTAGCGACGGGTGCGCTCCTCTTTGGGGGTCACCCAATTGGCCCACGGCCGAAGCAGATCCGCGCGCAACACCAGGTTCTCGCGGTGCAGGAAGTCGGCGAAGGACAGTGACCGGTCGACCAGCGCCGCTCGCGCCTCGCGGTAAACCGAGGCGTCGTCGACCAGGACGTCCGGATCATCGGCGGCCCCGGCGAACAACACGCCGGACTCCTCGAACGTCTCCCGCGCCGCGGCGCAAACCAGTGCCTGCGCCAGATCCGGCTCGACGTGTAAACGCTCTGCCCACCAACCAGATTCGGGACCGAACCAGGCGATGTCGGCGTTGCGGTCGCGATCGTCCACACCGCCGCCGGGGAACACCATCACGCCGGCGACGAAGTCCATCGCAGAGTGCCGCCGCATCAGGAACACCTTGATTCCATCGGGGGTGTCGCGGATCAACATCACGGTCGCGGCGGGACGCGGCGTCAACGGTTCTTCGGTCATGCTCGTCTCCTGTGCGCGGCGCGGCTCCTGGCCCGGCGCGCGAAGTATCGGCCGTCGACCACCTCGAGAGAGATGGCCTGGCCGAAGGCCTTGGATAGGTTCTCGGCGGTCAGCACGTCCGGGAGCAGGCCCGAGTCGACCACCTTGCCCTCGGACAGGATCAGCCCGTGCGAGAAACCGCGCGGGATCTCCTCGACGTGGTGGGTCACCAGGACCATCGCCGGCGCGTCCGGGTCGGCGGCCAGGTCCTCGAGGCGGGCCAGAAGCTCCTCGCGTCCGCCGAGGTCCAATCCCGCGGCGGGCTCGTCGAGCAGCAGCAGTTCGGGGTCGGTCATCATCGACCGCGCGATCAGCACGCGCTTGCGTTCGCCTTCGGACAGGGTGCCGTACGAGCGCTCGGCCAGGTGTTCGGCGCCGACACTCTCGAGCATGTCGATGGCCTGCTCGTAGTCGACGTCGTCGTAGGACTCGCGCCAGCGGCCCAGCACCGCGTAACCCGCGGAGACCACGAGATCGCGGACCACCTCGCCGTCGGGCACCCGCTGCGACAAGGCCGAGCTGCTCAGGCCGACCCGCGCGCGCAGTTCGGACATGTCGGTGCGGCCGAGTCGCTCACCGAGCACGTAGGCCGTCCCCGACGATGGATGCTCCAGGGCGGCGGCGATGCGCAGCAGTGAGGTCTTACCCGCGCCGTTCGGGCCGATCACCACCCAGCGTTCGTCGAGTTCGACCGCCCAAGTGATGGGCCCGACAAGCGTCTGACCGCCGCGCCGCAGCGACACCTTGGCGAAGTCGATCAGCACATCGGGGTCTGCTGCATCTCCTTCGGTGGCGGGCACTCGCCCATCGTAGTCAGGCGACTTGTGCGTGATTTCGTTCGCCCAGCGATCGTTTTCACGCCCAAATCGCGCGCGCGCCTGCGGCGAGCCTCGGCGACGGTATTTGTCGCGCGCCTGCGGCGAGCCTCGGCGACGGTATTTGTCGCGCGCCTGCGGCGAGCCTCGGCGACGGTATTTGTCGCGCGCCTGCGGCGAGCCTCGGCGACGGTGGCCCACCCGCTTCCCGCCACCACCCTCTCCGGCGTGATCCGCAGGAAGAACTGCACCAGCGGGCCGATCCCGAACGCATAGACGACCGTTCCGACGCCGACCGTGCCGCCGAGCAGCCACCCGGCCACCAGTACCGTCGCCTCGATCGAGGTCCGGACCAGGCGCACCGACAACCCGGTGCGCTCGACGAGGCCGGTCATCAACCCGTCGCGCGGGCCCGGCCCGAGGCCGGCGCCGACGTAGAGCACGGTGCTGATCGCGTTGAGCACCACGGCGCCGACCATCATCGCGATGCGCAGCGGCAACGACGTGGGCGTCGGCAGCAGCCACAGGCCGGCATCGACCGTGACCGCGATGACGATGACGTTGGCCACGGTGCCCACACCAGGTCGGTTGCGCAGCGGAATCCAGGCCAACAGCACGGCCGCGCCCACCACCGCCGACGCCAGCCCGATCGACATCCCGGTGTGCCGGGCCAGTCCCTGGTGGAAGACGTCCCAGGGGTCCAGCCCCAACCCCGCCCGCACCATCACCGCCATCGAGAAGCCGTAACCGGTCAACCCGACGAGAAGGACCAGTCCTCGTAGCACTCCCCTACGCATGGTGAGGAAAGCGCAGCTTGATCAGCTCCAATTCCCGGGCGATGCGTTCGGCGTCACGGTCGAGGTAATCGGCGTGGGCGACGGGCGGCGTCCACGCAAACAGCGCGGCGAGTCGGCGGCCCAAGCGAGGGATCCAGTTCATGCTCATTCCGCCATGATCAGGACCAACTGGCTTGCTCATCAATAGCCAGTTGAGGGATACTGGCCTGCAATGACGCTCGAAATGCCCGCACGTGCGCTCGATGTGGACCTTCTTGCCCGCGAGCTCGGTAACTGGCGGACATCCAGCCGAAGTGGTCCCGCCTATCAGGGCCTGGCCGATGCGATCCGCCTGCTGATCGTCGACGGGCGCCTCCCCGTCGGGGCACGCGTGCCCAGCGAACGCGCGCTCGCCGACGCGCTGCGGGTGTCGCGCACCACGGTCACCGCCGCCTACACCCAATTGCGGGAGGACGGATACCTCAACGCCCGCCGCGGCGCCCGCAGCACGACGGCCCTGCCCGTCGCGCCGACCGCACCCGTCGACACCGCACCGCCATCGGTCAGCCTGGCCGCGGCGGCGCTCTCGGCTCCGGCCGCCGCGGTCATGGAGGCCTTCGGCGAGGCCACCCGCGACGTCACGCCGTATCTACACGCGCCGGGACACGAACTCGTCGGCGTACCGGCACTGCGGCAGGCCATCGCCGAAAGATACTGCGAGCGTGGGCTTCCCACCGGGCCCGACGAGATCATGGTGACGACCGGGGCGTTGCACGCCATCGGTCTGATACTGACGACCCACATCCAGCCCGGCGACCGCGTGCTCGTCGAGCAACCGACGTATCACGGTGCGCTGTCGTCGATCACGACCGCCGGTGCGCGCCCCGTCCCCGTCGCGATGACCGAGTCCGGTTGGGATCTCGACGCGCTCCAGAACGCGGTGCACCAGACGTCGCCAGCCTTGGCGTACCTGATCCCCGACAATCAGAACCCGACCGGCATGACCATGCCCTCCGTTGATCGAAAACGCCTGGCGCGCATCATCACCGAGACCCGCACCCGCACGGTCATCGACGAGACCATCCTCGACATGTGGCTGGACGAACCCGCACCGGGACCGGTCGCGGCCGAGATGACATCCCGACGCGATCTCGTGCTGACCATCGGTTCGATGTCGAAGTCGTTCTGGGGTGGGCTGCGGGTCGGGTGGATCCGCGCGGAGCGCGCGACGATCGCCACCATCGCCGCCCTGCGACCATCCGTCGACATGGGCACCGCGGTACTCGAACAGTGCGCCGCCGCAAGACTTCTCGATCGACGCGACGATCTGCTGCCGGAGCGGCGCGAGATCCTGCGCAGTCGCCGCGCCTACCTGCTGGCGTTGTTGAGCCATCACCTGCCCGACTGGGAGCCCGGTCCCGGTGCGGGTGGCATGTCGCTGTGGGTCCGGCTGCCCGCGCCGATGAGCACCGCGCTGTCGGCGGCCGCGTCGCGACTCGGTCTCGACCTGCCCGCGGGCCCGCGGTTCGGCGTCGACGGCACGCTGGAGCGGTTCGTCCGGGTGCCCTACGCGCTGCCCGAGGAGCAGCTGAGCGAGGCGGTGGAACTGTTGGCGCGGGCGTGGCGCAACGTCACCGGGCTTTCCGCTCCTGAGCCGACGACGGTCGTCGTCTAGATTCCGCGAGCGACCGTGTTTGTCCCTCGACACGCCGCGAATTCACGGTACGAACGCGGTCGCTCGCGCGGGACGTAAGACCGTGTTTAGTCCGGGATCTCGACCCGGCGCACGACGCCGTCGACCGCGTCGGCGGCCTCGATCTCCCCGCGGGTCACGCCGAGAATGAACAGGACCGTGTCCAGGTACGGCTGGCTCAAGGCTGCGTCGGCAACCTGCCGCAGCGCCGGCTTGGCGTTGAAGGCCACCCCCAGGCCCGCGGCGGCGAGCATGTCGATGTCGTTGGCGCCGTCGCCCACGGCCACCGTTTGCTCCATCGGCACGCCGGCCTGCTGTGCAAAATCCCGCAGCGCCTTGGCCTTTCCAGGCCGGTCGATGACGGGGCCGATCACCCGGCCAGTCAACTTGCCGTCCACAATCTCGAGCTCGTTAGCGGCCACGAAATCCATCATCAGCTCGTGCGCGAGCGGTTCGATCACCTGACGGAACCCACCCGAGACGATGCCGCAGTGGAATCCCAACCGCCGCAGCGTGCGCAGCGTGGTCCGGGCACCCGGGGTCAGCTCGATCTGCTCGGCGACGTCGTCGAGCACGCTGGCGGGCAGGCCCGCGAGCGTCGCCACGCGGCGGTGCAGCGACTCGGCGAAGTCCAGTTCCCCGCGCATGGCCGCCTCGGTGACCTCGGCGACCGCGGCCTCGGCCCCCACCTTGGCCGCCAACATCTCGATCACCTCGCCCTGGATCAGGGTCGAGTCGACGTCGAAGACGATCAGCCGCTTGGCCCGTCGCGCCAGGCTGTAATCCTCGAGCGCAACATCGATTTCCTGTGCGACGGCGACCTGCGCCAGCGCCTGCTGCAGTTCTTCGTAGACCGCGCGAGATGGCACGGAAACCCGCAACTCCAGACCCGTAACCGGGTAATCCGAGACACCACGGATCGTGTCGATGTTGACCCCGAGGCGGGCGAGTTCGCGGGCCACCACACCAAACTCCTCGGCGGTGATGGGACGGCCGAGGACGACGATCGTGTGGGTTGACGGTTCGCGCATGATGGGTTGGCCGTCGCTGCGCTCGATCGTGACATCCAAACCGACCTCGTTGATCGCCGCTACCACGGCGTCACGGAGTTCCGCACCGCCCGCGACATGCTCGGGCCCCGCTACGAGCACACCCAACGTCAGGCGGCCGCGGATGACCACCTGTTCGACGTTGAGCAGCTCGACCTGGTGCCGCGACAACACTTCGAACAGCGCCGAAGTGACGCCTGGGTGGTCGCGGCCAGTGACCGTGATCAGCAGCGACGCACGTCCGCGGGATTGACCGGTCATGCCGCGATCGTCAGGTGCGTACGTTCGCGTCGTCCAAGCGTGTCACGTCGCCGTCGGCGGGTCCGTGGCTGCGGCCGACGTGCGCCTCGGCGCGCATCCGCTCCACCATGTGCGGGTAGTGCAACTCGAACGCCGGGCGTTCCGAACGGATCCGGGGCAGCTCGGTGAAGTTGTGCCGCGGCGGCGGGCAGGACGTGGCCCATTCCAGCGAGTTGCCGTAACCCCACGGATCGTCGACGGTCACCGGCTCGCCGTACCGCCAGCTCTTGAACACGTTCCAGACGAACGGAAGCGTCGAGACGCCGAGGATGAACGCTCCGATGGTCGAGACGACGTTCAGCGTGGTGAATCCGTCGGTCGGCAGGTAGTCGGCGTAACGGCGCGGCATACCCTCGTCGCCCAGCCAGTGCTGCACCAGGAACGTGGTGTGGAACCCGATGAAGGTCAGCCAGAAGTGCAGCTTGCCCAACCGCTCGTCGAGCAGGCGGCCCGTCATCTTCGGGAACCAGAAGTAGATCCCGGCATACGTCGCGAACACGATCGTGCCGAACAGCACGTAGTGGAAGTGCGCGATGACGAAGTAGCTGTCGGTGACGTGGAAGTCCAGCGGCGGGCTGGCCAGCAACACACCGGACAGACCACCGAGCAGGAACGTCAACAGGAAGCCGATCGAGAACAGCATGGGTGTCTCGAACGTCAACTGGCCTTTCCACATCGTGCCGATCCAGTTGAAGAACTTGATACCGGTCGGCACCGCGATGAGGAACGTCATGAACGAGAAGAACGGCAGCAGCACCGCGCCGGTGGCGTACATGTGGTGCGCCCACACCGCGATCGAAAGCGCGGCGATCGCGATGGTCGCGTAGATCAGCGTGGTGTAGCCGAAGATCGGCTTGCGGCTGAACACCGGGAAGATCTCGGACACGATGCCGAAGAACGGCAACGCGATGATGTACACCTCGGGGTGGCCGAAGTACCAGAACAGGTGCTGATACAGCAGCACGCCGCCGTTGGCCGGGTCGTAGATGTGCGCACCGAGGTGGCGGTCGGCCGCGAGGCCGAACAGCGCGGCGGTCAGGATCGGGAAGGCCAGCAGCACCAGGATCGACGTCACCAGGATGTTCCAGGTGAAGATCGGCATCCGGAACATCGTCATGCCGGGCGCGCGCATGCAGACGACCGTCGTGATCATGTTGACACCGCCGAGGATGGTGCCCAGACCACCGATGGCCAGGCCGAGGATCCACAGGTCACCACCGGCGCCGGGTGAGTGGATGGCGTTGCTCAGCGGCGCGTAGGCGGTCCAGCCGAAGTCGGCGGCACCGCCGGGGGTGATGAAGCCGCCCATGGCCACCAGGGCGCCGAAGAGGAACAGCCAGAACGACAGGGCATTGAGCCGCGGGAAGGCCACGTCCGGCGCGCCGATCTGCAGCGGCAGGACCAGGTTGGCGAAGCCGAACACGATCGGCGTCGCGTAGAACAGCAGCATCACCGTGCCGTGCATGGTGAACAGCTGGTTGAACTGCTCGTTCGACAGGAACTGCAGCCCCGGCATCGCCAGCTCGGTGCGCATGAACAGCGCCATCAGCCCGCCGATGAAGAAGAAGATGAAGCAGGCGACGCAGTACATGATGCCGATCATCTTGTGATCGGTCGTGGTGATGAGCTTGTAGACCAGGTTCCCCTTGGGGCCCATCCGCTCAGGGAACGGACGCCGTGCCTCGAGTTCTCCGATAGGGGGCGCTTCGGCTACCAAGAGGTCCTCCATCAATCCAGGTCGGGACATCCCCGCGGTTGTCTCGATGAATCCTAGCTGCCGCTCCGTGAGCGATGCTCGGCGGTCCTACAAAGTGTCGTATTCGACCGCCACGCGGCTTTCCGCCCCGGAGCTGGCCGGATGTTACCGTCGGCGACGTGTTGAGCGGCGGATCACGGTGGGGTCTTGTGGCCACCAGGACGCTGGGCTTGGCCGCTGTCGCGACCGCCGTCGGCGTCACCGCGGTGAGCGGCTGCGGCTCGCTCGGCGGCGAGGCCTCCGAGACTCCCACCGAGACGATCGTCACCAGTACGACGAAGATCGCCGGCGCCGGGGTGTTGGGCAACGAGCGCCGGCCCGACGAATCATGTGCGGCCGAACCGGCGGCGGTGGATCCGGGCCCGCCCGAGCGCATGGTGCGCCATGCGGCGGGCGAGACCCTGGTGCCCGCCGATCCGCAGCGCATCGTGGTGCTCTCCGGCGATCAGCTCGACGCGTTGTGTGCGCTGGGATTGCAGTCGCGGGTGGTGGCGGCGGCGCTGCCCGACGGGTCGGACAGCCAGCCGTCGTACCTGGGTCAGGTGATCCACGACTTGCCGGGCGTCGGCACCCGCAGCGAACCCGACCTCGACGGCATCCGCGCCGCCGCCCCCGAGCTGATCCTCGGCTCCCAAGCGCTGACCCCCGAAGCGTTCGGCGCGCTGTCCGACATCGCGCCGACGGTGTTCACCGGCCCACCCGGCGCGGCGTGGCAGGACAACCTGCGCACCGTGGGCGCCGCGACCGGTCGCCAGGACGCCGCGAACGGCCTGATCGACGGGTTCCACCGCGCCGCCGACAAGACCGGCGCCGACAACGACGCCACGCACTTCCAGGCGTCGGTCGTGCAGTTCACCGACACCACGATGCGCGTGTACGGCGCCGACACGTTCCCGGGCAGCGTGCTCGCCGACGTCGGCGTGGATCGCCCTGTGACACAACGCTTCACCGACAAGCCCTACATCGAGGTGGGGATCACCGAGGCCGACCTGGCCGAGAATCCCGACCTGTCCATCGCCGACGGCGACATCGTCTACCTGTCGTTCGACTCGCCGGCGGCGCGCGACCGCGCACCCGCGGTGCTCCACAGCGACGCGTGGAAGAAGCTGGGCGCCACCCGTGACGACCGGGTGTTCGCGGTCAACAACGAGGTGTGGCAGACCGGTGAGGGCATCGTCGCCGCGCGCGGCATGCTCGCAGACCTGCGATGGCTCAACGCCCCGATCAATTAGGTTGGTGCCGTGTTCCACGTCCTGAAGTCGACCTATCTGCAACCGCCCGATGTGATCAACGAGACCAGGCCGGCCCACCTCGACTGGCTCAAGGACGAGGTCAGCGCCGGCCGGATCGTGCTGGCGGGCCGGCTGGATGACGAGTCAGGCGCGGTCCTGATCACCGGCGACATGGACGCCGAGCAGGCGCAGGACATCGTCGACCGGGATCCGTACTCCGCGGCCGGCGTCGCCCGCTACGAGCGGACGTCGTTCAACGGCGCCTTCCGGGCCACGGGGCTTTAGGAGCAAGCTCACAGCTTCGACCGGAATCATCGATACCGGCGACCTCGTTGGTCGTTTCGGGCCGGTCGCGTCGTGAGCGACGGCTTTTGCCGATAGTCGATACGTAACCAGAAGAAGGTCGTAATGAGCACCGTTGCCGCATATGCCGCGCCGTCGGCGTCCGAACCCTTGGCCAAGACCACCATCACCCGCCGCGAGCCCGGCCCGCACGACGTCGCCTTCGACATCCACTTCGCCGGCATCTGTCACTCCGACATCCACACCGTCCGCAACGAGTGGGGCCGCGCCAGGTATCCGGTCGTACCCGGACACGAGATCGCGGGTGTCGTCACCCAGGTCGGTTCGGAGGTCACCAAGTACAAGGTGGGCGACCGGGTCGGCGTCGGCTGTTTCGTGGACTCCTGCCGCGAATGCGCCCAGTGCCGAGCGGGTGACGAGCAGTACTGCGCCAGGGGCATGGTCGGCACCTACAACGCGGTCGGTCGCGACGGCGAGCCGACCCAGGGCGGTTACAGCGGCGCGATCGTGGTCGACGAGAACTACGTGCTGCGCATCCCCGACAGCCTTCCGCTGGACGCCGCGGCGCCGCTGCTGTGCGCGGGCATCACGCTGTACTCACCTCTGCGCCACTGGAACGCGGGCCCCGGAACCCGGGTGGCGGTCGTCGGCCTGGGCGGGCTGGGCCACATGGGCGTCAAGCTCGCGCACGCGATGGGCGCGCACGTCACGGTGCTGAGCCAGTCGCTGAAGAAGATGGAGGACGGCCTGCGCCTAGGCGCCGACGAGTACTACGCGACCTCCGACCCGGAGACGTTCGCCAAGCTGAGAGGCTCGTTCGACCTGATCCTCAACACCGTGTCGGCCAACCTCGATCTGGGCAGCTATCTCGGATTGCTCGCCCTCGACGGCACATTGGTCGAACTCGGTATGCCCGAGCACCCCATGTCGGTGCCCGCCGGCGCGCTGATCGCCGGCCGCCGCCGCATCGCGGGCTCGCTGATCGGCGGTATCGCCGAGACCCAGGAAATGCTCGATTTCTGCGCCGAACACGGCGTGCGCCCCGAGATCGAGGTCATCGCACCGGATTACATCAACGAGGCCTACGAGCGGGTGTTGGCCAGCGATGTCCGGTACCGCTTCGTGATCGACACCGAGACGCTGCGCGCGTAGAGCTTTGGCGCGTCAGGCGTCGACCGGGTTCTTGCGCTCGACGATCAGCGGATCGATCGGCGTGAATGGGAAATTCGGCAGATCGTCGATGTGGGTGTTGAAGGCCGCGGCCAGCACCTCGCGGGAGTAGGCGCTCGCCGATGCGCGGTAGCCGATGTCGGCGGGGAACGGCTGATCGAAGAAGATCAGAAAATGCCAATCCTGGCTGCCGATGTTCTCGATGTGGTGCGGATAAGCCCGCGGAATGAAGTACATGTCGCCGGTGGTGAGGGCCCAAGTATCCAGCGTGCCATCGGGATTCATGATCGTCATCCGCGCATCGCCCTCCTGCACGTAGCCCATCTCCGCGGTCACGGGATGCCAATGCGGCTCGCGCATACCGCTTTCCGTCACGCGTAACGAGTACATCGAGATGTCCTTCAGCGCAGGCCAATACTGGTCGCGGGCGAAGCGAGCGCTGCCGCTGACGTAGTTCAGACCCGGGGCTTGCGCCTCGATGTCGAACTTGTGCGGATCCTCGAAATACGCCGACGCAGGAATCTCGGGATCACCGATGCGGGCGGCCAGCTTGTGATCGGTGCTGTCGCGGCGGATCTTCGAGAAATCCGCGGCGGGCAGGTCATAGGTGTTGCCCAACACCGCGTCGCTGAACGCGCCGAACGTCGCGCCCAGGCCGAAATCCTCGGGACGTTCGTGGCGGAACGCGATGATGAATTCCGCGACGTCCTCACCGAGGTTCTCGATGTGGTGCAGCGATCCGGACGGGGCGTGGAACATCTGACCGGCCGTCACGATGAAGCTGGTGAACTGGTTGTGGTTGTCGAGCATCGACACCAACGCGGTCCCCTTCACGCAGTACGTCAGCTCGTTGGCGTTGGCGTGCCAGTGCGGTGTGCGCATTGACCCCGGGTTCAGCAGCACCCGCTTGATCGAAAGCCGTTTCAGGATGGGCAGGTTGTCGGCGGTGATGCGGCGCATCGAGCCCAGCTCGTTCTCCTCGACGACCTCGCCGTCGATCAGGGAGGCGGTGTGGACGCTGCGGGTCAGTGAGGCGGTCATGGGCGCTCCTGTTCGATCCGGATACCGGCGATGGGTTCACTCTCGTCTGAATCGGAGGCTCTGTCTTCGACATTGGCCACCATTCCCGCCTCCGATTCTCCGGACCTCGGACTACCTGCTAGCCGCCAAAAGCGCGCTGAGTCGGGCGATGTGCGCCGATCGGTGCGAGAATCCTGCAGATGTGCGCCCTGCGGGTCGTCATCGCCGACGACGACGTACTGCTGCGAGAAGGCGTGGCAAGCCTGCTTCAGCGGTCGGACTTCGAGGTCAGCGGCCAGGCGGGTGACGCGTCCGAGCTACTGAAACTGGTGCGCGAACAGCGTCCGCAGCTGGTGCTCACCGACATTCGCATGCCGCCGACGAACACCACCGAGGGCCTCGACGCGGCGCGGGTCATCCGCGAGGAATCGCCCGACACGGCGGTCGTCGTGCTGTCGGCGCACATCGACGTGGACCACGCGACCGAACTGCTGGCCGGCGGCCGCGGCATCGGCTATCTGTTGAAGGCCCGCGTCACTGATGTCGATGACTTCGTCGACACCTTGCAGCGCGTGGCCAACGGCGCCTCGGTGGTCGATCCGGCGTTGGTGGCCGAACTCGTCGATGCCCGACGCCGCGACGATCCTTTGGCCGCACTGAGCGCGCGCGAACGCGAAGTGCTCACCTTGATGGCCGAGGGCCTGTCCAACGCCGGCATCGGGCGTCGCCTGTGGGTCACCGAGGGCACCGTCGAAAAGCATGTCCGCAGCATTCTGACCAAGCTGAACCTGCCCGAGACGGGTGACGACCACCGGCGCGTGCGCGCCGTGATCATGTATCTCGAATCACGCTGACGCCAACAGGTTTCGGATCGCGGACGGTGACAGCGCGAGCTTGGGCAGGAAGCCGAGTGCCGGGCTCGCCGCGATCAGATCGGCGAAATCCTGTTCGTCGTGGGTGGAGATGAGGATCACCGCGGTGTCGGCAACCTGTTCGGTCAGCTCCCTGGCGATGTCGAATCCGCTCTCCGCGCCGAGATCGACGTCGACGAGCGCGACGTCGGGCCGAAGCTGCCTGCCCTGGCTCACCGCACCGGCGCCGTCTGACGCGGTGCCGACGACAGAAATGCCTCCGCGCTCGAGCATCGCGCGGGCGGCGTCGCGGAACCCGGCGCTGTCATCGACGATCAAACAGCGCATGGCGGACCTCCCGGGTGATGCATACCTACCAGGCTGGCAGGACGGTCGGTCCTTGACATTCCCGCTAACCGGAAAGAATCACGCCGCCCTGCGCATTACCCTTGGCCGGTGACCCGGCAATCGCTGCCGAGCCGCCTGCTCGCGGCTTTCGTCCGGCCCACGGCCCGCCCGCTCGGGCTGGGCGTCGTCGTCGCGGCGTCCTTCCTCGTCGCCGAGATCCTGCTGATCTTCGGCCTGAAACGGATCGCACCGGAAAACGCATTCGGCGCCGTCCTGCTGCTGGGCGTGCTGGTGGTGTCTGCGGGCTGGGGACTCGGACTTGCGGTCGCCACGTCGCTGGCGAGCACGGTGGTCTACGCCTACTTCCACCTGGACGGCCACGGCACCCTCGCGCCGTCGATCATCATCTTCCTCACCCTGGCCCTGCTGGCCAATGTGCTTGCCGGACAGGCCCGGCTGCGCACCGCCGAAGCCGAGCAGCGCCGACGCGAGGCTGCCGCGCTGGCCACCCAGCAGGCGGCGCTGCGGCGGGTGGCCACGCTGGTCGCGCGGGGCGCACAACCGGTGGACGTCTACCGCGCCGCGGTCGACGAACTGGCCGACAGCCTCGATGTCGAACACACCACGCTGTTGCTCTTCGAGCACGACGACGGATGCGTCGTGCTGGCTGCGCGCCATCGCGGCGACCGGCCGGGTTTGTCGGAGGGCGAACGCTTTTCACTCGACGGCGACAGCATCAGCGCGCGCATCCGCAAGACGGCGCAGCCGGCAAGGATCGAGGACTACTCGGTCGCGACCGGTGAAATCGCCAGGCGACTACAGGGTCTCGGCACGCGTTCGGCGGTCGGTGCCCCGCTCATCGTCGACGGCGATGTGCGCGGTGCGCTCATCGTGTCGGCGCCTCGGCCGCATGCGATACCGGAGGACGCCGAGGCGCACATCTGCGACTTCGCCGATCTGGTGTGCACCGCGATCGCGAACGCCGAGACGCGCGCGGAGTTGACCGCGTCGCGGGCGCGCATCGTGGCGGCGGCCGACCAGGCGCGCAGGGGGTTCGAGCGAGATCTGCACGACGGGGCCCAGCAGCGGATCGTGTCGCTGAGCCTGGAGCTGAGGGCCATCGAGGCGTCGGTGCCCGAAAGTGACAAGCTGCGCCCGCAGCTGGCCGGCGTGGTCGACGGCCTCGGCGGGTTGTATTCCGATCTGCAGGAGCTTTCGCGCGGTCTGCATCCGGCGATCCTGTCCAAAGGCGGGCTCGGCCCGGCGGTGAGGACGCTCGCGCGGCGCTCCCCCGTTCCGGTCGAGCTCGACATCGACGTCGAGGGCCGGTTGCCCGAATCGGTCGAGGTGGCCGCGTATTACGTTGTCGCCGAATGTCTCACCAACGCCGCCAAACACGCGAACGCGGAAGTGGTGACGGTGTCCGCGACGCGGGACGACGGTGCGGTGAGGCTCTCGGTCAGCGACGATGGCGACGGCGGCGCGACGTCCGGCGAGGGCTCAGGCCTGGTCGGGTTACGCGACCGCGTCGAAGCGCTGGCCGGTCAGCTGGCGGTCACCAGCAGGCCGGGTGAAGGCACGACGGTGTCAGCGACAATCCCGGTGCCCGCCGAATAGCGGGCGGACCGAGGCGTCGTCGATGAAGAAGCCCATGCCGCTCGAAAAGGGAGGCACCCCAAGGTCGCCACTGCTGGCTGTGTCATGCCCGATTAGACCAACAAGGCGTAGTGCCGGCCAGCGGTCTTCGGTACCGCTCCATCATCGACACGGAGTCACGATGCGTCTGTCACCCGCCTGCACGGCGACCGATCAGAACTGACGTACGTCAGCACCGTTGATGAAAAGCCCGTGACCGGTGGCGTCATAAGTGAAGCGCGTCCGTAGATTCTCGCCTTGAATGGTCCAGCCGTCGACATGGTAAGTCTGCCCTACGTCCACGGCGACTTCTCCGCCGGCAGCGTCATTGGCGGCCGGGACGACACCCCTCTCCCAGTACATTTCGCCGGTGCCGCGCACGACCGCGAGGTTCAGCCGGTTATTGAATTTCGACGTCTCCCAGGGCGCCTGACCCCATGGCTGGCCGTCGACACGCTGACATACCACTATTGGTCCGCCGCCGCGCTTCACGTCGTCCGCGCTCACCAGGCAGCGAACCGTTCCCCCTCCCACCACGACGAGCTGGCCGACGTCAGCCGCTGCCCGCGGTGCAAGGGGCCACGCGAGCAGCATTGACAACGCCGCTAAGACGGCGCCGAAGTGTCGAACCATGTGACCCTCCACGCGAGCGAACCGTTCAGCGGGATGTTTTCACGTCGGCGGGCCCGCCTCCTCGGTTTCGGCAAACTCGCACTTCACCCCGGTGTTGTGGAGTCACCCAAAGACGTTACCGTCGGCCGAGCTAAGAACTGGAAGTCCCAGCCGCTCTGTTCGGTCACGACAGCCTCGCCGGCCATGTAGCCCGACCGACAAATACGTGGGGTCGTCCGCCCGGTTCTAACCCGATTGGCGAGCGCGCATCACGCTCCGAGCACCCCGCAGGATTCCGCGGGCCGCGTAGAAACCGGCCAGCGCCGAAACGGCGACCATCACGACGAACATCAACAGCCAGTTGGCGCGTGCGTGGTCGACGTACCACCACACGATGGTGAACAGCACCGCGCAGATGAAGATCCCGAGATCGCGCCAGTTGCCCTCATACGAGGTCGCAGCCTGCCGTAAGACTCGGCCCCGGTCGGTGGCGGTCAGCAGATCGTCGATTCGGTTGCCGATGCTCTCCTGCATCCGTTCCCGCCGCTCGACCTGTTCGGCGGGCAGTCGCTCCAGAAGATCCAAGTCCTTGGTGATGGTCGCGCGTGGGTCTGGCGGCTTCAGCGTCCCCGCGGCGATCCCGAACAATGCACCGCCGGCGATAGGGGCGGCACCCAGCGCCAATTCGCCAAGACCGGGCATAAATACACCTCTTTCTTTTTCGAATTTCCTTTTCAACGCGAGTGTGCCACTCGCGGGCAAACCGGCTAATTAAGTCGACTCGTCAAATCGATGCGCACCGCAATCGGTGAATTCCGAAATTGCTGCAAGTCACCGGTTCAGTTCACGGCGTCACGATGTTGAACCAAAATGGGAACGTATCCAGCAACCCCATGAATTCGTTGAACGACTCACGCTGACCTTCGATCGTGAGGTTGTTGGAGGAGACCGCCTCGTCGATCGTCGTGTTCCCGAGCTGTATCTGATCCAGCGTAGGCTTGTCGAGCCGCAGACTCACGTTGGCGTCGGGTATGGGCCCGGGTCCGTAGTTCAGCACGCCGTTCTCGACCGTGAGCCCGTATTGCTGCGCCAGATCGGTGAAGTCGATGTTCATCGTGATGTTCTTACCGGCGGCTTTCGACCCGTTGAGGCGCACCGCGAGGTAGTCGAACAGCATCTCCGGCGGCATGGCTCGGATGGTGTCCGGGCTGGCGGTCTGGGTTCCTCCTGCCGAGGGCACCCCGTTGCGCAGTTCGTAGGCGCCCTGTAGGTAAATCGAACGCCATGGCCCGGACTCGGCTTGGTAACCGAGCTGTTCGTAACTGTCTGCGAGAAGGTTCTTTCCGTTCTGGCTGTCGGGGTTGGCGAACACCACCTGCTTGAGCACCATGGCGGTCCACCGGTAGTTGCCCTGGGCGAAGTCGTCGTTGGCCTTGTCCAGGACCGCTTCCTCACCACCCATGTACTCGACGTACTTCTTCGCCGCGTCCTGCGGGGGCAGGTCGTTGAGGTCGGACGGGTTGCCGTCATACCAGCCCATGTACCGCTGGTACACCGCGCGCGAATTGTGCCGCAGCGAGCCGTAATACCCGCGGTTGGGCCAGAACTGATCGAGTTCGGGCGGCAGTTCGATCACCTCGGCGATCTCGGAACCGACGAAGCCCTGGTTCATCAGCCGAACCGTCTGATCGTGGGTGTACTTGTACAGATCGCGCTGCTTCTTCCAGTAGTCGATGATTCGCGCGTTACCCCACATCGGCCAGTGGTGGCTCTGGAATTTCACCTCGGTGTTCGGGCCGTACTGACGGATGGTGTCGTCGAGAAACTTGGCCCAGATCAACGGATCCCGAACCTGGGCACCGCGCAGAGTCAGGATGTTGTGCATGGTGTTGGTGGTGTTCTCGGCCATCCACATCGCCTTGAATTGCGGAAAGAAGGTGTTCATCTCCGATGGCGCCTCGGTGCCCGGCGTCATCTGGAATTCCATCTCCACCCCGTCGACGGTGAACTTCTGGCCGGTCGTGGCCACCACATCGGTCGGAATGATCATGGTGGGCAGGCCGGTTGACGTGGTCATGCCCAGGCCGCCGCTGAGCCCGCCCTCAGCGTTGCGGGGAAGCAGGGCGCCGTACATGTACACGGCACGACGGCCCATCGCGTTCCCAGCGATGACATTCTCGCTGACGGAATGTTCGACGAAGCCGTCTGGCGCGAATATCCGCACCCTGCCCGAGTCGACGTCTTGCTGCGAGACGATCCCGCGCACGCCGCCGTAGTGGTCGACATGCGAATGACTGTGTATCACCGCCACTATCGGCTTCGGACCCAGATGCTCGGAGACGAAATCATAAGCCGCTTTCGCGGTTTCGGGAGAGATGAGCGGATCGAGCACGATCCAGCCCGTGTCGCCCTGGATGAACGTGATGTTCGACAAGTCGAAGCCACGCACTTGATAGATGCGCGGAATGACCTCGTAGAGGCCGTACTGCATGTTGAGTTGAGCGTTGCGCCACAGGCTCGGGTTGACGGTGTCCGGTGCGGGCTTGTCGGCGGCGATGAACTGTTTGTAGGCCTCCAGATCCCACACGACATCGCCGTCGGCGTTCTTGATCGTCAGGGTGTCCGGGCGCGCGATCAGGCCGCGGCCGGTGTCGTCGAAGTCGGTCCGATCGTTGAACGGGAGCGCATCCTGGACCGCCTTGTTCGCGGCCTTTGTCGCATCGGTGGCGCCTTTGGTGTTCGTGTCGGTGGTGAGGTCCGCGCTAGTAGCGCCGGACGATTCACCCGAATCGCCGCACGCGCTGAGCACGGTCGAAGCCGCCAGCGTTCCGGCGCCGGCGATCGCAATACCGCCGATGGCGCGACGACGAGACAGCAATTTGGACGTCGAATTGAATTCATCATCGGAGAAATATCGTTGCGAACCAGCCATACCTCGGAGTATTCAGCAGTCGCGTGTATCTCTTGACGGAATGGCGTGAAGAGGTGGGCTCCAGTTCATCCATCTGCAGATGATCGGAGCTGACTAGAAAACGCCGACGGGTATCCGTGCGGGCCCATGTATGTACGTACGAATTGAGAAACATGCTCCGAGAATCGGAAATGTCGCCCGAATCGCGCATTCAATCGTCACTAATATAAGACCGTCCCGCTTCGTCGCCTCGTCGATGGACTCGCAGTGAGCGCTGACCCTGCACAGCACCCTATGACCAGCGGTGAGCCCGGTGAGCCGAGGAAGCAAACGCACCCTCGTAGGGCTTTACCGAGCCCGTCTGGACGGAGGTCGTGGCCAACCGAACTAGAAGTCCCAGTCCTCGTCTTCGGTGACGACGGCCTTGCCGATCACGTAGCTCGACCCCGAACCCGAGAAGAAGTCGTGGTTCTCGTCTGCGTTCGGCGACAGCGCCGACAGGATCGCCGGGTTGACGTCGGTCTCGTCGCGCGGGAACAGCGCTTCGTAGCCGAGGTTCATCAACGCCTTGTTGGCGTTGTACCGCAGGAACTTCTTGACGTCCTCGGTCAGCCCGACGCCGTCATACAGGTCCTGCGTGTACTCGACCTCGTTGTCGTAGAGCTCGAAGAGCAGCTCGTAGGTGTAGTCCTTGAGCTCGACCTGCTTGGCCGCGTCCTCGAGCGCCAAACCGCGCTGGTACTTGTAGCCGATGTAGTAGCCGTGTACGGCCTCGTCGCGGATGATCAACCGGATCATGTCGGCGGTGTTGGTGAGCTTGGCCCGGCTGCTCCAGTACATCGGCAGGTAGAACCCGGAGTAGAACAGGAAGCTCTCCAGCAGCGTCGAGGCCACCTTGCGCTTGAGCGGCTCGTCGCCCTTGTAGTACTGCATCACGATCTCGGCCTTGCGCTGCAGGTTGGGGTTCTCCTCCGACCAGCGGAAGGCGTCGTCGATCTCGGCGGTCGAGCACAGCGTCGAGAAGATGTTGCTGTAGCTGCGCGCGTGCACCGACTCCATGAACGCGATGTTGGTGTAGACCGCCTCCTCGTGCGGGGTGAGCGCATCCGGGATCAGGCTGACCGCACCGACGGTGCCCTGGATCGTGTCGAGCAGCGTCAGGCCGGTGAACACCCGCATCGTCAGCTGCTTCTCGTGCTCGTTCAGCGTGTTCCACGACGGGATGTCGTTGGAGACCGGCACCTTCTCCGGCAACCAGAAGTTGCCCGTGAGCCGGTCCCACACCTCGGCGTCCTTCTCGTCCTGGAGACGGTTCCAGTTGATCGCCGAGACACGGTCAATCAGCTTCATGCCATCACTCACGAGAACCCCATTTCACCTGGTCTTTGGTCCGCTCGAAGCGGTTCTAACGCCCGCCACCGACACTACCCCTGGGGGGCGACATCAACCTGCAGCACAACATCGTGTGTCTTGCGTGTCGCCCCGCAGGCCAGTTACCGGTGCGGCCAGTGTGCATTCTGATCGCGTTTCCCGGCCCACAAGGACGAATTCGCGATCTCCGCGCACACTAGGCCGCCAGCTGTGCGCGCCGTCCGCCGAAGAACCGGTATTCGGACTTGTCGAACCTGCGGGTCGCCAGCCAGTACTGCCACGTCATGCCGCTCCACAGCGTCCGGTTCACGCCGTGCTCGTCGAGGTACCAGCTCTGACATCCGCCGGTGCTCCACACCGTCCCCGCGAGTTCGCCCTGCAGCCTCTCGTTGTAGCGGTCCTGGGCCTCGCGGGTGGGCGCCAACGCCTGCACACCGGCGCGGTCGACCGCCGCGATCGCCTGGGCGGCGTAGCGGATCTGCGACTCGATCATGAACACCACCGAGTTGTGCCCCAGCGCGGTGTTGGGCCCCAGCAGGAAGAACAGATTCGGCATGTCCGCGACGGTGATCCCGCGCAGCGCCGCGATGCCCTCGCGGTTCCACCGGTCGACAAGGTCCTCGCCGCGCGGGCCCTTGATGTGGACGTAGGTGTACGAGTCGGTGACGTGGAAGCCGGTGGCGTACACGACGACGTCGACCTCGCGTTCGGCGCCGTCGGCGGTGACGATGCCCGTCGGCGTGAACCGCGCGATGGCATCGGTGACGACCTCGGTCTTCGGGTCGGCGATGCCGCGATAGTAGGTGTCGGAGTTCAGGATTCGCTTACAACCGGCGCGGTAGCTCGGCGTCAGCTTGCGACGTAGCTCGCGATCCTTGATCGACTTGCGGATGTTCCACTTGCCCAGCAGCTCACCGATTTTCAGCAGCCGCGGTTCGCGCGTCATCGCGAAGCCCACACCCTCGTGTATCCAGTAGATGCCCGCCCGCATCAACTGCCGGGTACCCGGCACGTTGGTGAACAGGTCGCGCATCCAGCGCGGGATCGGATTGTTCGGCCGCGGCATCACCCATGCGGGCGTGCGCTGATACAGGTGCAGCGCGCCGACGTCCTTGACGATCTCGGGCACGATCTGGATCGCGCTGGCGCCGGTGCCGATGACCGCCACGCGTTTACCAGTCAGGTCCACGCTGTGGTCCCACTCCGCGGAATGGAAAGCGGCACCGGTGTATTCGTCCAGGCCGGGGAAGTCGGGAACGAACGGGATGTGCAGCCCGCCCGCTCCGGAGATCACGAACTGCGCGACGAATTCGCGGCCGTCCTTGGTGAAGACGTGCCAGCGACACTCGTTGTCGTCCCAGTGCGCGCGGTCGACGTGGGCGCCGAACCGGATGTAGCCGCGCAGCCCGTATTTGTCGGTCACGCCCTTGAGGTAGTCGAAGATCTCGGGCTGGAACGACCACATGTGGCGCCAGTCCGGCTTGGGCTCGAACGAGAACGAGTACATGTGCGAGGGGATGTCGCAGGCGCACCCCGGATAGGTGTTGTCCCGCCACGTGCCCCCGATTTCGTCGGCCTTCTCCAGCATCAGGAACTCGACGTTCTTACGCTGCAGCGCGATGGCCATACCGATACCGGAGAAACCGGTGCCGATGATCAGCGCGCGGGTGTGCACCGGCTGCTGGGTGGCGGTCTGGTCGGCCGACTGCTCGGCAACCGTCATGGGTCTCCCCTAACTCGTGGTACGCAGATCCTGGGAACGCCGGTACCGGGTACTTGCCAGTTTCCGGTTCACGACCGGAGGTGTCAACGTCGCTGTCAGGCGACGGGCTGCTGCTTGCGGACGGCGGTGTGAATCGGCTGGTCGGGATCGATCTGGATGCCCAGCAGCTCGGCGGTGCCGTTGATCGCGCCCACCATGATCGTGGTCATGTGCGCGATGAACTGATCGGCCGGCATGCGGCGGACGCCGTCGTCGTCGCCGCCCAGCCACCAGTCCGTCGCCGACGCCGCGGTGCCGAAGATCGCGTACGCGGCCAGCTCGAAGGCGGCCGGATCCGGCGCCAGATCCTTGAGCTCCTCGCTGATCATGTCGGCGACGGCCAAGGTGATCTCGCTGCCCCGGTTGACCGTCGTCATCGCGGCGGCCGACTTGTCGGCGAACCGGCCCTGCAACAGGAACCGCACCACGTTCGGGTGCTGCTCGACCAGGTCGACATAGTGCGCGACGCCGCGGCCGACGATCTGTCGGGCAGAGTCGTGCTCCACGTCGATCGAGGGGATGATCGCCGCCCACAACATGTCCCGCATCCGCTGACCGATCTCGCTGAACATGTCTGACTTGTCGGTGAAGTGGCGGTAGATCTTGGGTTTGGCGGTGCCGGCCTCTTCGGCGATCTCACGCACGCTGACGTTGGGGCCCAGCCGGTCGATGGCGCGGAAGGCGGCGTCGACGATCTCGGCGCGCACCTTCTTCCGGTGCTCACGCCAGCGCTCGCTGCGGGCATCCACCTTGGCGCCCGGCTCGCCACTCGAACGTGGCCTGGACCCTCGTCGCACCCGGTCACTCTACCGCTCAGGCGCTGCTGACCAGCTCAGACCAGGCCACATGTGTTTTCCGAGCACACCTGCGGGCAACTTCCGTCCGGCAAGAGAGGTCACCGCGGCGCGGGTAATATCGCTGCGACAGCAGATCGACGAGACGAGTTTCATGACGCAGAAGTACGACCTGGTCATCGCGGGTGGCGGGCCTTCCGGCTCGGCCGCAGCATGGCAGGCCGCTCAAACCGGCGCGAAGGTAGTGGTCCTCGACAAGGCCGAATTCCCGCGCGACAAACCGTGCGGCGATGGCCTGACCGCTCGCGCGGTGAGCTATCTGCAGAAGATGGGGCTCGCCGAGGAGGTCAGCACGTTCCACCGGGTCAACCGGGTCACGGTGTTCAGCCCCAGCCAGTGGGAGCTGTCGTTCCCGCGCCGCCCGGGGATGCCCGACCACGGCCACACCGTCAGCCGCACGCACCTGGATACGGTGCTGCTCAAGCATGCCGAGTCCGCCGGCGCCGAGGTGCGTCAGGGCGCGGAGGTGTCCGGTCCGATCATCGAGAACGGCCGGGTGGTCGGCGTGACCCTCAAGAACGGCGAGAAGGTGTACGGCGACGCGGTGATCGCGGCCGACGGCGCCTACTCCCCGATCAAGCGGGCGCTGAAGATCGACTCGGAGTACAACGGCTACTCGGCGATCGCGATCCGCTCCGAGATGCCCGCCAACCGCCCGGACTCGGACAGCCTCGACATCTATCTCAAGCTGGTCTTCGAAGGTGACCAGTTGCCGGGCTACGGCTGGGTCTTCCCGATGGGCAACGGCATGTTCAACATCGGGTTGGGCTACGTCAACAGCTACAAGAACTGGCAGTCGATCAACGCCACGCAGTTCCTCGGCGACTTCCTGCGCACGCTGCCGCCGGAGTGGGAACTGCCGCCGATCGAGGAACTCAAGAAGAACAAGAGCGTTCGGGCCTGGCGGCTGCCGATGGGGTTCACCGCCTGGCCGCCGTGGCGCCCGGGCGTGCTGTTCACCGGCGACTCACTGGGCGCGGGCAAGCCGGCCTCCGGCGCCGGCATCTCCAAGGCGCTCGAATCCGGTCTTGCCGCCGGCGAGTGCGCGATCGCCGCGCTGCAGAACGGCGGGCCCGACGACTTCACGAACTACGCGCAGCGCATGGAAACGGCGTGGGGCCGGGAGTACCGGCGCGGCCGCTACATGCACAAGCTGATCGGGCAGCCGAAGCTGGCCAACGCCGGGGTCAAGCTCATCGACAATGCGGCGTTCCGTGACCGGATGCTCAAGGCGCTCTACAAGAAGGCGCAGGGTCCGCAGCACACCGTCAAGTGAGGCCGCGGGCCCGGCGGGCTACTTGGCGACGACGGTCAGCAGTACCGCCGAGTCCTCGAGGGCGGCGAGGCTGTGCCTTTCGTTCGGTATCGGGAGGTAGTCCCCTGCCCTGCCCTCCACCGACGAGCTCACCGCGCTGAGCCGCACCCGGCCGCGCAGCACCAATAGCGTTGCCTCGCCGGGGCTTTCGTGGTCGTCCAGTCCATGACCGGCGGCCAGCGCCAACACGGTCTGGCGGAGCGTGTGCTCGCGTCCGCCGTACACGGTGTGTGCGGAGCGGCCTGCCGATGCGGCCTTGGCGGCGGCAAGCTGCTCATCGGCGAGTTGCTGCAGCGACAACGCTGTGGACGCGGTCATGAGTTTTCCCTTCTCGCCCCGATTTTCACCGTTCGGGGCGCAATACCAAACTGACTTCGCACGAGCCGCCGTGGGGGTCCGGCGTCACCGACGCCTGATAGCGGGCGCCGACGTCGTCTGCGTTGAGGTTGATCACCTCTTGGATGAGGCCCTGCTGGATGCCGCGCACGACTTCCGGCGCCGACGCGGCCACTTCGGCCAGTGGGCATGTGCAGATCTGCACCGTCACTTCGCCGAATGAGGTCAGCACCGAACGCACTTGGAAGCCAAGCTCGTTGAGGGTGGCGACCACCATGTCGGCGATCGTGGCCTCCGACCGCCTGCGGGCCAGGCGGACCCGATGAGCCAGGTCCGCGCCGATACGCAGGGCACGCTGTTCGCGTTCCTGCGCCGTCCCGCCCAGGTGTTCGGCGAACAGCGAGACGATGTCGGCGTAGTCGAACCGGGGCGCCAACTCGTAGGTGAGCCGCGGTCGCCCGGCGCGACCGGCCTTGGTGGCGTTGCCCCGCCGGATGAAGCCCTGTTCCTCCAGCGTCGCCAGGTGGAAGCGAGCCGTGGTGATGTGGATCTGCAGCGCCTCGGCCACCTGCTGAGCGTCGACGGGATCCGCCGCCTTCTTGAGCAGGCTCAACACTTTCTGGCGCTGCTGGCCCGCCGCCCGTTCGGGAAGCGCATCGAGGTCGTGGCGCGACACTGACATGGGTCGAGTCTGTCACGCCGTCGGCACGACACCGACCACCGCGACCGCGGTCAGTGCCCGCCGATAGCGGTGGAATGTCTTGCGCATACCGATGACCCGCTTGCGGGCCGCCGGGCGCGCGATCAGGTTCCCCACGATGCGCAGCGCGCCGGTGAAGCCCTCGTCGGCCAACACCCGCGCCGGATTGAGCAACGCCATCTTCGCGTGGTCGACGGTCTCCACCTCGAAGCCGGCGTCGGTCAGCAGCGCCACCCACTCCGCGGTCGTCAGCGGCCGCGCGTTGACCTTGATCGCGCGGGCCATGTCGCGGCGGATCTGGTCCTTGGTGTCCTGTGGGAGGTCGTCGGGCTGCAGGCCCAGTTCGTGGATAGCGTAGCGACCGCCCGGCCGCAGCACGCGGAAGGCCTCGGCGACGATCGCGCGCTTGTCGCGGTCGCCCTGCATCGTCAGCATCGCCTCACCGATCACCACATCGGCGCTGCCCGAAGGCAATCCGGTTTCAGCGGCGTTGGCCACCACCACCTTGCCGTCGACGGGTGCGACGACGGCGCGCACCGTCTCGCTGGTGGCCTCGGTGTCGTCGACGCCGACGTAGGAGCGAGGCCGCTGGGCGACGATGTCGGTGGCGGTGCGCCCCAGGCCCGGGCCGAGCTCGACGACGTCGGCGCCGCCGATCTTGGCGGCGGCGAGCAGCCGGCTGGTCAGCTCGAGGCCACCGGGGCGCAGCACCCGCTTGCCGAGCCGGGCCAGCAGCCAGTGGCCCGGCAGGTCGGCGTCGGACCGCTGCGCGAGCGGAAGTGATTCTCTGCCAGTCATCTTCGAATTGTCCTTCCCACGGTGGCGATCACGAAGATCGCCGTGAAAACCGAGCATGCGTAGAACAGTGCGCCGTTCTGACCCCACGGGGGCGTGAGGACGGTGTCCTGTCCGGTGGCGTACACCGAGTTGAGCAGCGGCATGAACCGCTGCAGCGCCGCCCCGCTGGGCAGGTAGCCGGCCGCGGTCTCGGCCACGAACGCCCACAGCAGGATCGCCCCCACCGCGGCGAGCGGTGAGCGGATGAGGGCCCCGACTCCCACACCCGCCCCCGCCGCGAACAGCGCCAGCAGCGGCACCGTCCACAGGAGCCGCAGCCCGACATCGTCGGTCAGCGACACCGGTCCATATACCAGGGGCGCGACGACCGGAAGACCCGCGAGCACCACCACAAGGGTGGCTCCCGACACGAGCGCGCCCAGGACGCCGTAGAACACCCACCTGCCGAGCAGCACGGGCCAAGCCCGCGGTACGGCCAGGCGCACGTATTCACCTGCGCCATAACGACTCTCGGCGGCCTGACCGTCGGCACCGGCCACGGCCACCAGCGCGACGGTGATCGTGATGACCCAGTAGGCGGCGTTCGACGTCGTCACCTGCAGCACCGAGATCTGACCCGGGATGCGCGCGAACGATTCGGCGATCCACGCGATGCCGAACGTGATCACCACCGGAACGATCACCGCCGCGGGGGTCACGACGGTCCACAGCCGGCTAGGCCCGCCGGTGCGAATGACCTCGGCGCGCGCGCTGCGCACCACCGCCGTGGCGCTCATGCGCACTCCAGGAGGGTCGCCTCGAGCCACTCCCGGGTGTCGGCGCCGGTGGGGGCCAACTGCGCGAGTTCGCCCGCCGCCTGCATCCTGCCGTGGCTGAGCACCGCGACGTGGTCGGCGGTCAGGGCCACCTCGCCGAGCAGATGGGTGGCGACGACGACGGTGCGGCCCTGTTCGGCGAGCCGACGAAGAAGTGACCTGAACCAGACGATGCCCGGCACATCGAGCCCGTTGAGCGGTTCGTCGAACAGCAGCGTCTGCGGGTCGGCCAACAGCGTGCCCGCGATAGCCACGCGCTGGCGCATCCCCAGCGACAGCCGGTCGATGCGCTGCGATCGGTGGGCGTGTAGTTCGGTTTCGATGAGCACCTCGTCGAGGCGCGAGTCGTCGACCCCGGAAAGCGCTGCGAGCCATGCCAAATGACGTCGTACGGTGTGGCGGGGATTCATGGCCGCCGGACCCAGGTGAAATCCAAGCACGCGCGGATCTTCATCCGGGTGCCGCCCACACACCGCGATCGTCCCGGCGTCGGGGCGGGTCAGCCCGGCGAGTAGCCGCAGCAATGTCGTCTTGCCCGCGCCGTTGAGGCCGAGCAGCGCGGTGACGGTACCGGCGGGAAAGGTGACGGTGACGTCGTCGACGGCCCGGTGCGAACCGAACGACTTGGTCAGTCCAACGACTTCGATCACGCGCGCATCATTCGAAGTTGCACGGAATGGGCAGGCCGAGGGTCTTGATGCCGTTGCACAGCGACTTGCTCGCCAACTTCCACCGACCGTCGATCCGACGCCATTCGGCTTCCACGCGCACGGTCGGCGCACCCTGCCTGGTGGCGTTGATGATCGCGGTGTGGCGGTCACCGTCGTGGGTCTCGGGACCGGTCACCACGCTCGACCCGCGCGGCGGGCGGAAGAAGCCGATCCGGTAGACCATCTTCGGCACGACGACCGCGCGGCTGCCGCCCTCGAGTTGAGCGGCTTTGACCGCGTCCGGGGCGGGAGTGCCGACCAGCAACCGGATCTGCTGGTCGAGTTCCTCCAGCGACGGCACCTCGGAGGTGATCGCGAACTCGTGGTCCGGAGCGGGCAGCTCCTGGTCCTGCCCCGGGCCGGGCTGGGCTTGCGCCGCGGGAGCGAACGAGGCGGCGGCGACAATTGTCGCCGCGAAAACGCACAGACGCCTGAGCATCAACCGCACTCCTATTTAGAGGAAATGTTTCCGGTTAATGTAGACGTCAATAAAAGCTGAGGCAAGCCTTACCTGTCCGGCTGTGCGCGAGCACACGCTTATTCGCACCGTGCCCTGGTCGTTTGCGTGCGGAACGTGCGCTCGACGTCGCTCCCCTACTCCCCTAATCCGGTCGCGCGGTCGTCCCGCAACGGCGGGCAGCAGGTCGCGGTGTGCGCCCCGTTTCGACCGGGCCGGCGCCACAGCAGTCTCTACGCCATGACGATCACACGACTTCTGGCAACGGCCGCAGCGGCGGTCGGCCTGGCCGTCGGGTTGGCCGCGGCGGCCGGCGCCGCTCCGGTCAGCGACGACTTCTGGGAGTGCGCGGCCGACCATCAGGACAGCGACGGTCTCGGCGTCTGCTGCGTGTTCTACGGCGGCGACTACGACGAGAGAACCGGCGAGTGCTGGATAGACCACGAGGCCAAGCCAGAGGAGGCCGACGCCGGCCCCGGTGTTCCGCCGAAGCACCCGGTGCTGACGCGGGTGGACCGCCTGCCCACTTACGTCATGGGCTAGCGGCGTGCGCCGAGTGTCGGATGACCCGACACTCGGCGTTGCGGTCCTACAGCATGCAGGAGACGCAACCCTCGACTTCGGTTCCCTCCAAAGCCATTTGGCGCAGCCTGATGTAATACAGCGTCTTGATGCCCTTGCGCCAGGCGTAGATCTGCGCCTTGTTCACATCGCGCGTGGTGGCCGTGTCCTTGAAGAACAACGTCAGGCTCAAGCCCTGGTCCACGTGCTGGGTGGCCGCGGCGTAGGTGTCGATGACCTTTTCGTAGCCGATCTCGTAGGCGTCCTGGAAGTACTCCAGGTTCTCGTTGGTCATGTAGGGCGCCGGGTAGTAGACGCGGCCGATCTTGCCTTCCTTGCGGATCTCGATCTTGCTGGCGATCGGGTGGATCGAGCTGGTCGAGTGGTTGATATAGCTGATCGACCCCGTCGGCGGCACCGCCTGCAGGTTCTGGTTGTAGATGCCGTGCTGCTGCACCGACTCCTTCAACCGCTTCCAGTCCTCCTGGTCGGGGATCCGGATGTCGGCCTCGGCGAAGAGCTGACGGACCTTGTCGGTCTTGGGCTCCCACACCTGCTCGGTGTACTTGTCGAAGAACTCCCCGGTGGCGTACTTCGACTTCTCGAAGCCCTTGAACGCCGTACCCCGCTCGATCGCAATGCGATTCGACGCCCGCAGCGCGTGATAGAGCACCGTGTAGAAGTAGATGTTCGTGAAGTCGACGCCCTCTTCGGACCCGTAGAAGATCCGCTCACGCGCCAGGTACCCGTGCAGGTTCATCTGGCCGAGCCCGATCGCGTGGGAGTCGTTGTTGCCCTGCTCGATCGACGGCACCGAGGTGATGCTCGTCTGATCGCTCACCGCGGTCAGCGCGCGGATGGCCACCTCGACGGTCTGCGCGAAGTCCGGCGAGTCCATCGCCTTGGCGATGTTCAGCGAACCAAGGTTGCAGGAGATGTCCTTGCCGATCTTCTTGTAGGACAGGTCGTCGTTGAACTCCGACGGCGTGGAGACCTGCAAGATCTCCGAGCACAGGTTCGAGTGGGTGATCTTGCCGTCGATCGGATTGGCCCGGTTCACCGTGTCCTCGAACATGATGTACGGGTAGCCCGACTCGAACTGCAGCTCGGCCAGCGTCTGGAAGAACTCGCGCGCCTTGATCTTCGTCTTGCGGATCCGGCTGTCGTCGACCATCTCGTAGTACTTCTCGGTGACCGAGATGTCGGCGAACGGCAGACCGTAGACGCGCTCGACGTCGTACGGCGAGAACAGGTACATGTCCTCGTTCTTCTTGGCCAACTCGAAGGTGATGTCAGGGATCACCACGCCCAGGCTCAGCGTCTTGATCCGGATCTTCTCGTCGGCGTTCTCGCGCTTGGTGTCGAGGAACCGGTAGATGTCGGGATGGTGGGCGTGCAGATACACCGCACCCGCACCCTGGCGGGCGCCGAGCTGATTGGCGTAGGAGAACGAGTCCTCGAGCAGCTTCATGATGGGGATGACGCCCGAGCTCTGGTTCTCGATGTTCTTGATCGGCGCGCCGTGCTCGCGAATGTTGCTCAGCAGCAACGCGACTCCGCCGCCGCGCTTGGACAGCTGCAGCGCCGAGTTGATGGAGCGCCCGATCGACTCCATGTTGTCCTCGATGCGCAGCAGGAAGCACGACACCGGCTCGCCACGCTGCTTCTTGCCCGAGTTGAGGAACGTCGGGGTGGCCGGCTGGAACCGGCCGTCCATGATCTCGTCGACCAGCTTCTCGGCCAGCGTGGTGTCACCGGCGGCCAGCGTGAGGGCCACCATCACCACACGGTCCTCGAAGCGTTCCAGGTACCGCTTTCCGTCGAACGTCTTCAGCGTGTAGGAGGTGTAGTACTTGAAGGCGCCGAGGAACGTCGGGAAGCGGAACTTCTTGGCGTACGCGCGATCCAGCAGCGTCTTGACGAAGTTCCGCGAGTACTGGTCGAGCACCTCGCGCTCGTAGTACTCCTTCTGGATCAGGTAGTCGAGCTTCTCGTCCTGATTGTGGAAGAAGACCGTGTTCTGGTTGACGTGCTGCAGGAAGTACTCGCGCGCGGCCAGCACATCCTTGTCGAACTGAATCTTGCCGTCGGCGTCGTACAGATTCAGCATCGCGTTGAGCGCGTGGTAATCCGTCTCCCCCGGCAGCGTGGCCGGCGCGGACGTTACAGGCTCTGCAGCTGTGACGGTTGGTGGCACGTCTGGTCCTTCCAAAACTCTTCCAGACCCGATCGGACGGCGGCGACGTCGTCGGGTGTTCCCATCAGTTCGAAGCGATACAGGTACGGCACGCCGCACTTGCGGGACACGACGTTGCCCGCGTAGGCGAACTCGGCGCCGAAGTTGTTGTTGCCCGCGGCGATGACGCCGCGGATCAACGACCGGTTGTGTTCATTGTTGAGAAACGCGATGACCTGCTTGGGCACATAGCCACCGTCGTTGATGTCCGGTGTAGCCCGCCCACCGCCGTAGGTGGGCAGGACCAGCACGTAGGGCTCGTCGACCTCGATTCGCCCATGGAGCGGAATCCGGATCGCGGGCAGGCCCAGCTTCTCGACGAAGCGATGGGTGTTCTCCGAGACGCTGGAGAAGTAGACGAGGTTGCTCGCCCCCGGTTGAGCCGGCAATCCAGCCACCGCTACCCCCTTTCTGCCTTTCTGCCCGTCCGAGTACCCCTAAGCCGTCGCCGCGACCGCTCCGAGCGCCTTGATGCGGTCGGGCCGGAAGCCCGACCAGTGCTCGTTGCCGACCACGACGACCGGGGCCTGCAGGTAACCGAGCGCCATCACGTAGTCGCGGGCTTCGCTGTCCAGGCTGATGTCGACGGTCTCGTAGGCGAGGCCCTGCTTGTCCAACGCCTTGTAGGTGGCGTTGCACTGCACGCATGCGGGCTTCGTGTACACGGTGATCGAGTGCTGAGTCATCTGCGGTACGGCTCCTCTGCGACGGGGACTGGCAACTGGTCGGACACTTCTTCTCGCCGAGATTCATCGAATATCAGCAGCCCGGAGGTCCGGTAAATTCCTGCCGTCCGGGGCCACCGCCGGTTGCGTCTGAGGCACCCAGACAACCGGGGTTCGGGGGCTCCGGCCGGCCCTCGGAAGGCTTGGGAATCTTGGGGCCTGTCGGTGCTCGAAACACTACACCTAGTGTCCGACATTGCGAAGGAATACCAGATGTTCTGAATAACAATTTTGGAATTCCCAGGTCGTAAGCTTTTCGCCCGGTGCCCCGTCGGCGTGTCGCACGTCACATTCGAGGCGTGTCGCGCGGCGCACACTAGATATAGCAGCGCGGGCCGACAGGGGGCCGTGCGCGCGGATCAGACAGCAAAGCTGTCGGCCGGCTGTTCGACCCGCCGACGGCTACAGCGCCCGCCTAGCCGATCTCGGCGACCAGCTTGCCGATGACATCGCGCAGACTCGCGGCGACTTCGGCGTTCTCCCGCGGGTGCTTGCCGTCGAAGGTCGCGCTCGGCACCGACAACTTGAGGTCCTCGACGACGCGGGGCCCGGCGATGCCGAAGCTCTTGCGCGTTTCGTCGTGCGCCCACTGGCCGCCATAGCGTCCGAGAGCGGCGCCGACGACGGCGAGCGGCTTGTCCTTGAGCGCGCTGTTGCCATATGGCCGTGACAGCCAGTCGATCGCGTTCTTGAGCACACCCGGGATGCTCCCGTTGTACTCGGGGGTGACGACCAGGGCGACGTCCGCGTCGGCCGCGACCCGGCGCAGCGCCGCGACGGGCTCGGGAGCCCCTCCATGTTCGGGGTCGTTGTCGATGTCCTCGTTGTAGAACGGCAGCTCGCCCAGCCGGTCGAAGAACTCCAGATGAACGCCGTCCGGAGCGGTTTCCAGCGCGAGTTCGACCAGCTGCCGGTTGATCGACGCCGCCCGCAGGCTGCCGAGTAGCACCAGCACGTTGGCCTTCGAGAAGTCCGACATTCCTCATCCCTTCGTCGTCGGTGAGATCCTCGCACAAGGTAACCGGACTGCGGTCCGAATAATTCCGTCTGAACTAAACTGCTGACATGACCGCCCCTCGTCCCGTCAACGAGTTGTCGGTCACGGACGAAGCTCCCCACGAACGCGGTGACGCCGCACGCAACCGCACCCTACTTCTCGACGCTGCGCGCCGCCTGATCGCCGAGCGCGGCGCCGACGCGGTCAGTACCGACGACATCGCCACCGAGGCCGGGGTCGGCAAGGGCACGTTGTTCCGCCGGTTCGGCAGCCGCGCGGGGCTGATGCTCGTCCTGCTCGACGAAGACGAGAAGGCACACCAGGAAGCCTTCCTGTTCGGGCCGCCGCCTCTGGGCCCGGGCGCTCCGCCGCTCGAACGGCTGCTGGCCTACGGCCGGGACCGATTGGCGTTCGTGCACAAACATCATGCGCTGCTGTCCGACGCCAATCGGGACCCGCAGACGCGGTTCAACTCCCCCGCCCTGCTGCACCATCGGCATGTCCGGGTGTTGTTGGAGTCCGCGGGCACCACCGGCGATCTCGACGCACAGGCCACCGCGCTGCTGGCGCTTCTCGATGCGGATTATGTGCGGCATCAACTCACCGAACGGGGGGCGACGCTGGACTCGCTCGGAGATGCGTGGGAGTCGGTGGCGCGCAAGCTGTGCGGGCGATGAGCGCTTGCGCGAAGAGCAGAAGGCAGCGATGAGCGCTTGCGCGAAGAGCAGGCTGCACCGATGAGGCGCTGGATCCTGCACGTCGATCTCGACCAGTTCCAGGCCGCTGTCGAGATTCGCCGCAACCCCGAACTCGCCGGCCTGCCGATCATCGTCGGCGGCAACGGAGATCCGAACGAGCCCCGCAAGGTGGTCACGTGCGCGTCGTATCCGGCGCGAGCCTTCGGCGTGCGCGCCGGCATGCCGTTGCGCACCGCCGCCCGCAAGTGTCCCGACGCGACGTTCCTGCCGCTCGACACCGATGCCTACGACGAGGCCTCCGAGGAAGTCATGGGCCTGCTGCGCGACTTCGGACATCCCGTGGAGGTCTGGGGCTGGGACGAGGCGTACGTCGGCGCCGACCTGGACGACTCGCAGAGCCCGTTTGAGTTCGCCGAACGCATCCGAGAGGTGATCACCGCGGGAACCAGCCTGACGTGTTCGGTCGGGATCAGCGACAACAAGCAGCGCGCCAAGGTCGCGACCGGCTTCGGCAAGCCGAAACGCGAACCCGGCGAGGCGGTCGGCGTCTACCAGCTCACCGACGAGAACTGGATGGCCGTGATGGGCGATCGCGCTGTCGAGGCCCTCTGGGGAATCGGCCCGAAGACGGCGAAAAAGCTTGCCGCGATGGGCATCACCACCGTGGCCGACCTGGCCCGCACCGACGCGAGCGTGCTCACCGAGACCTTCGGCCCGACCACGGGGCTGTGGATCCTGCTGCTCGCCAAGGGCGGCGGCGACACCAATGTCAGCGCCGAACCCTGGGTGCCCCGCTCCCGCAGCCACGTCATCACCTTCCCGCGCGACCTCACCGAGCGCGACGAGATGGCCTCCGCGGTCATCGATCTCGCGCGGCAGACCCTCACCGAGATCGTCGCGCAGAACCGCATCGTCACCCGGGTCGCGGTGACGGTGCGGACGAAGACCTTCTACACGAGAACCAAGATCCGCAAGCTGCCCGCCCCCTCGGTGGACGAGGACCTCATCACCCGAACGGCGCTCGAGATCCTCGGCCAGTTCGAACTCGAGCGTCCCGTCCGGCTCTTGGGCGTACGCCTCGAACTCGCACCGCCGGAAGGTGGGTACTGACGTGCTGAGCACCGTTGCTATTCGCGGATACCGCTCGCTGCGCGAGATCGTGCTGCCGCTGTCCCAGTTGACCGTGGTCACCGGCGCCAACGGGACGGGGAAGTCGTCGCTGTATCGGGCGTTGCGGCTGCTGGCCGACTGCGGCCGGGGCGAGGTGATCGGATCGCTGGCCCGCGAGGGTGGGCTGGAGTCGGTGCTGTGGGCGGGCCCCGAACAACTCGGTGGCGCCCGCCGCACGGGTCGCGTGGAGGGCACGATGCGCACCGGGCCGGTGTCGCTCGAAATGGGCTTCGCGGCCGACGATTTCGGCTATCTCGTCGACCTCGGCCTTCCGCAGATGGCCGGCCCGGGATCGCTGTTCGCGCTCGATCCGGAAATCAAGCGTGAGGCGGTGTTCGTCGGCCCCGTGATGCGCAACGGCACGACCCTGGTGCGCAGAACCCGCGACTACGTCGAGGCCAGCGCCGAGTCCGGGCGCGGGTTCGACAAGGTGACGCAGGCGCTGCCGGCCTACCGCAGCGTGCTCGCCGAGTTCGCCCATCCCGGCGCGCATCCGGAACTCGCGGCGGTTCGGGACCGGCTGCGCAACTGGCGGTTCTACGACGGTTTTCGCGTCGACGCCGCCGCGCCCTCACGACAGCGCACCGTCGGAACGCGCACACCCGTGCTCTCCGACGACGGCGGCGACCTGGCCGCCGCGATCCAGACCATCATGGAGGCCGGCCACGACGACCTGCCCCGTGCCCTCGCCGACGCTTTCGACGGCGCGTCGGTGTCGGTGGCCGTGCACGACGGGCTGTTCGACCTACAGCTGCATCAGCCCGGCATGCTGCGTCCCCTGCGCGCCGCCGAATTGTCCGATGGCACACTGCGATTCCTGTTGTGGGCGGCCGCCTTGCTCAGCCCGCGACCACCGTCGCTGATGGTGCTCAACGAACCCGAGACGTCGCTGCACCCCGACCTGGTGGGCCCGCTGGCGTCGCTGATCCGCGCCGCGGCCGAAACCACCCAGGTCGTCGTCGTCACCCACTCCAAGGCGCTGCTCGGGCACCTCGACACCGTGCCCGTCGCCGACGCCGCCGAGAGCGAGGCGACCGCGGTGGAGATCCCGTTGTACAAGGACCTCGGCGAGACCCGCGTCGACGGTCTCGGCATGCTCACGATGCCGCCGTGGGATTGGGGTAAGCGCTAACCGCGCTGCGCCGAAGGGCGTAACGCCTTGGTGAACAACACGTTCGCCTGGCGCATCGCGACGCTGTAGGGCCACCACATGGTGCGCTTGAACAGGTACAGCGCCCGGATGTCGGCCGAGGTGTAGATCAGGAACCGGTTGCGCCGCACGCCCTTGAGGATGCAATCGGCGGCGTGTTCGGGTGAGACCGCGTGGCCGCTGAATCGGTCGGTCCACTTCTTCACCCGCGGATCCTCGCGGTCGACGCCGGCGATCTGAACCGTCTGCACCAGAGGGGTTTTCACCGCTCCCGGCACCACCACCGACACGCCGATCCGGTGTCGCGCCAGGTCGAAGCGCAACACCTCCGACATCCCGCGCAGCCCGTACTTGCTCGCGCTGTAGGCCGCATGCCAGGGCAGCGCGACCAGGCCGGCCGCCGACGACACGTTGACGATGTGACCGCCCGTGCCGGCCGCGACCATCCGGGGTACGAAAGCCTCGATGACGTGGATCGGCCCCATCAGGTTGATGTCGATCATCGACTTCCAGTGTTGGTGCGTCAGCGTGGAGACGGTGCCCCACGCCGACACCCCCGCGATGTTCATGACGATGTCCATAGCCGGGTGGCGGGAGTGGATGTCGTCGGCGAACGCGACCACCGCGTCGTAGTCAGAGACGTCCAGCGCGCGGTACTCGGCCACTTCGGCGCCCAGTGAGCGCGCGTCGACGACCGTCTTCTCCAACCCCTCGGCGTCGCGGTCGGTCAGATAGAGTTCGGCGCCCTCGGCCGCCAACTTCAGTGCGGTCGCGCGGCCGATGCCGCTGGCGGCCCCGGTCAGAAAGCAACGCTTGTTCGCAAACCCGGTGTGCGCCATGGCGGTGAGGATACTGGCCCTAGCCGTCGCCCTTGCCGGACGGCTTCATGTGTCCCCAGAACGCCGCCACCCACAGCCGTTCGAGGGTGTCGACCGCCCGGCGGGGATCGATGCCGCGGCCGACGAACGTGCTGTCGTGCGTCAGCGTCATCGTGGTCGTCGCGGCCAGCGTCCGCACCAGCGCGGGCAGATCGTCGGAGATCGGCCGCGCGTCGGCGTCGGCCTCGAGCAGCGTGATCAGCTTGTCGATGATGCCGTCGTAGAAGTCGTCCATCATCTCGCGGATCTTCGCGTCGGTGTTGCGCGCGACCGCGCACGCGGTCAGCACCGGGTCGTCGTTGGCGTACACCGCCGCGGCGCTGCCCACCATCCGCTCGGCGAACGCCTCCGGCGTCTCCCCCGGCTCGCGGGGCGCGAAGTGGTGGGTGAGGCTGTCGAGCATCTCGCCGGCGCCGGCGAGGATCTCGGCGAGCACCGCGTATTTGGAGTCGAAGTAGAAGTAGAACCCGGACCGGGCGACACCGGCGCGCTCGCTGATGGCACTGACCGACAGGTCGGCGAAACGCTGTTCCTGCACCAGGTCGCGCACGGCGTTGATGATCGCGTCGCGCTGCCGGTCACCGCGGCTGCGACGGGTTTGCGATGCTGGTTGGGCGCTCATCGCCCTAGACCTTCGCACCGCGCCGCGCCAGAACAAAACTTGACATGCGTCAAGTCTGCCATCCAGGATGGGGATGAGAGTGACAACGGCCACATTCCTTTGCACCAGGAGCTTGTGAATGACCGCGACGATCAGTACCAGCGACTACCTGCTGGATCAGGCCAAACGCCGGTTCACACCGTCGTTCAACAACTTTCCCGGCATGGGAATCGTGGAACGCAAGCTGCTGAACACGGACTTTCCGCAGAAGCCGATGGCCACGCCGCCCGCGGGCAGCGGCCTCAAGCCGGTGATCGGCGACGCGGGTCTGCCGATTCTCGGGCACATGATCGAGATGTTCCGCGGCGGACCCGACTATTTGCTGCACGTCTACCGCAAGTACGGGCCGCTGTACTACGCGGACTCGCCGGCGCTGCCCGCCGTCGCCGCGCTCGGGCCCGACGCCGCTCAGGCCGTCTACTCGAATCGCAACAAGGACTTCTCCCAGCAGGGCTGGGTGCCGGTGATCGGTCCGTTCTTCCATCGCGGGCTGATGCTCCTGGACTTCGAGGAGCACATGTTCCACCGCCGGATCATGCAGGAGGCGTTCGTGCGCTCCCGGCTGGTCGGCTACACCGAGCAGGTCGACAAGGTCGTCTCGCAGGTGATCGCCAACGACTGGGTGCCCAA
The DNA here is from genome assembly GCA_050205545.1 of Mycolicibacterium celeriflavum. Taxonomy (GTDB): domain Bacteria; phylum Actinomycetota; class Actinomycetes; order Mycobacteriales; family Mycobacteriaceae; genus Mycobacterium; species Mycobacterium celeriflavum_A. The sequence goes on along the minus strand of JBNMQV010000008.1, from coordinate 174,325 downwards.
CGACGGCCGCTTCCTGATGTATCCGGCGATGAAGGAGCTGACCCTCGACATCGCGTCGATGGTGTTCATGGGTCACGAGCCCGGCTCCGACAAGGAGCTGGTCACCAAGGTGAACAAGGCCTTCACCACCACCACCCGCGCCGGCAACGCGATCATCCGCACGCCGGTTCCGCCGTTCACCTGGTGGCGCGGCATGCAGGCCCGCAAGCTGCTGGAGGACTACTTCGAGGAACGGGTCCGGGAACGCCGCGGTAAAGAGGGCAACGACCTGCTGACCGTGCTGTGCCACACCGAGGACGAGGACGGCAACAAGTTCTCCGACGAGGACATCGTCAACCACATGATCTTCCTGATGATGGCCGCGCACGACACGTCGACCTCGACGGCGACGACCATGATCTACCACCTCGCCAAGCATCCCGAGTGGCAGGACCGCTGCCGCGACGAGTCCGACCGCCTCGGCGACGGACCGGTCGACATCGAGTCGCTGGAGAAGTTGGAATCGCTGGATCTGGTGATGAACGAGTCGATCCGCCTCGTCACGCCGGTGCAGTGGGCCATGCGCCAGACCGTCCGCGACACCGAGCTGCTGGGTTACTACCTGCCGAAGGGCACGAACGTGATCGCCTATCCGGGGATGAACCACCGGCTCGAGGAGCTTTACCCCGAGCCGATGAAGTTCGACCCGCTGCGGTTCACCGAGCCGCGCAACGAGCACAAGCAGCACCGCTACGCGTTCAGCCCATTCGGCGGCGGCGCGCACAAGTGCATCGGCATGACCTTCGGCCAGCTGGAGGTCAAGACGATCCTGCACCGGCTGCTGCGCAAGTACCGGCTCGAGCTGCCGAGCCCGGACTACACCACCGAGTGGGATTACGGCGGCATGCCGGTGCCCAAGGACGGCATGCACATCGTCCTACGCCCGCTGCACTAGCTATTGGCTGCCGCGAAACTGTATTCCAGCAGCGAAAGTTCGAGTAAGGGCCTGCTGGAATACAGTTTCGGCGATCAGGACGCGGCCAGTAGGCGGTTCGCGCACGCGATGACCGCGCTCAGCGCCGACTGCGTCGCGTCCTCGGACAATCCCATGGCCCACTCCGACTTCAGCCCGTCGGAGCCCTGGATGAAGGTGGCCGTGCGGTCACCCGCGTGCATCTGGTGAAAAGCGGTCATCTCCAACGAGATTCCGCTGTCGTAGAGCATCGAGGTCAAGGCGGCGACGGGACCCGGCGCCGCGGCCGATGTCGTGCAGATCCGGTCCCCGATCGCGAGCGTCGCCTGATAGTTGCGCGCCTGCGGCCCCAGCCGGGTGGCGGGAATGTGCTCATCGACGCAGTTCCAGTTGCCCAGCCTCAACGGCCCCGATGTGGGCGCGTACTCGGCGAGGAACGTTTCGAAGGACATCGCGTCGGCCTCCTCGCGCAGACCGCGTGGCGGCGGGGCATCCAGATAGGCCGCGAACGCCGACGGTGCTGCGCTGGTTGCGGATTCTGTTGCGAAGGAGATGCTCATGTGCCGGTCTTTTCTTCGAGATGAAATGACCGACTACGTAGCGACGACCCACAGCGAGGGGTCGGTCAGGATCAGACCCCGCTGCGGGTTGCTACTACGAGTCGCCTCGGCACGCGTTCGATCGTAGACAACGGCCGTGCCGGCCGCAAAGGAAAAACCGTTCGCAAACTGTCCGTCAGTCCTTCGCGTTCCGGCTGTTCTTCCGCCGAACGCTCTGAAAAGGTGTGTTCCTACTTCTGGTGTCCCGATGACCTGGGGGGATGAGTGCGAAACGAAGGCACAGGCAACCGGATGACGTCGTCGACGCGCGCCACGACGGCGTCGGTCGGCGAACGCGTGGGCTCGTTCCGCTACTTTCGCGCGCAGGACCGCTGGGAGTGGTCCGACGCCGTCGCCGAGATGCACGGCTACCCGCCGGGAGAAGCCGAGCCGAGCACCTCGGTGGTGATGTCGCACAAACACCCCGACGATGCGGCCAGCGTCGCCCTGCTGATCGAGACGGTGACCGGCGAGGGCCGGCCGTTCAGCAGCCGTCACCGCATCATCGACGTGCACGGTCACGTCCACCCCGTTCTCGTCATCGGGGAACGGATGCGCGACGACGACGGCGAGATCATCGGCACCCAGGGCATCTATGTCGATCTGAGCGATGTCGACGACACGGGCACCGTCGACGCCGCCGTCGCCGACTTCACCGAGCACCGGGCCATCATCGAACAGGCCAAGGGTGTGCTGATGATGACCTACGGCATCACCGCCGAACGGGCCTTCGACATCCTCGTGTGGCGGTCACAGGAGACGAACATCAAACTCCGCAGGCTGGCGGCGCAGGTCGTCGACGACTTCACCGGCGAGCTGAAGGTGCCCGAACAGGTTCGCCAGCAAGCCGACCACCTGCTGCTCACCTCGCACCGGCGGATCAGACGCTCGGGCGGAGAGCGCAGCAACGCCTGCTGACGGGCCGGTATTCGAGCGACGCACACCACATCGCCTCGAGTCCTCGATCGGCATGCCCTGGCCGTAACGTGAGGCCCGATGACGTGGGCCCTGCTGTTCGCCGCCGGTGTTCTCGGCGGGCTCACCGGCAGCATCGCCGGGCTGGCCTCGGTGGCCACCTATCTGGCCCTGCTGCTGTTCGGATTGCCCCCGGTCACGGCAAACGTGACCAACACCGTGGCGCTGGTGTTCAACGGCATCGGGTCGGTATTGGGCTCCCGACCCGAACTCGCGGGTCAGGGGCCGTGGATCCGCCGCACCGTGCCGATCGCGGTGCTCGGCGGCGTGGCCGGGGCTGCGTTGCTGCTCACCACGCCGGCCGAGGGCTTCGAGCGATCCGTGCCCATCCTGCTGGCCGTCGCTTCGGTCGCGATCCTGCTGCCGCGCAAACCGCCCGGCGATCCCGGAAGCCCGGGCCGTCGTCGTGCGGCGGTGGTCATCGAGGCGACCGCGGTGCTGCTGATCTGTGTCTACGGCGGCTATTTCGGGGCGGCCGCGGGGGTGCTGCTCCTGGCGCTGCTCCTGCGCACCGGACATGCCTCGCTCGCCGAGGCCAATGCGGGTAAGAACGTCATCCTCGGCGTCGCGAACCTCGTCGCGGCGGTGGTCTTCGCGGTGTGGGCGCCGGTGCAGTGGGGGGCGATGCTGGTACTGGGCCTCGGCTGCCTGATCGGCTCCCGGCTGGGCCCGATCGTCGTTCGGCACGCGCCGGCCGGACCGCTGCGCCTGGTGATCGGCGCGGCGGGCGTGGCGCTGGCGATCAAGTTGGCTCTCGACACCTACGCCTAGAGCTGGAAGGGGCTGTCGCCCTTGATCACCCGTTTGCCGAGATCGATGAGGTTCTGGGCGTTGGCGTGTAGCCGCTCCCCCGCGTCGCGGCTCGCCTGACCGTTCAGGAAACGCGACCAGGTGCCCTCGATGACGATCCCGAGCTTGAAGCACGCCATCGCGACATACCAGTCCAGGCTTGAGGTTTCGCGACCGCCCGCTTCCAGGTAGGCGTCCAGCAGCTCGCGCCGGCTGGCGAGGCCGCCGAGCGCGGCGAGCTGCGCGCCCGCGGTGATCGTGTTCGTCTCCAGCGGCCAGCAGATCAGCATCCAGCCCAGATCGAGCAGCGGATCTCCGATCGTGCACATCTCCCAGTCGACGAACGCCGCCACCTCCGGCTTGTCGCGTCGCAACAGGACGTTGCTCAGATGCGGGTCCCCGTGCAGCACACCGGGCTTGCCCTCGGGCGGGAGGTTCGACGCCAACCACTCGGCGAGTTCCGTCACGGCCAGGGATTCCGGGTCGTACCGGTCGTGCCGGTAGCTTTCGAGCAGTCGCAGGAACTGCGGAACCTGGCGCTCCAGGAAGGATCCCGGCCGTTTGAGTTCGGCGAGCGGGCTGCCCTCCCACTCGACCTGTCCGAGCGCGGCGAGGCTCGCTGCGTACGACAGGCCCACCTGATGGCGCATCGCAGGATCGCGCACGTACGCCTCGGACATGTCGTCGCCGGGATTGAAGCCGTCGACCTCCTCCATCAGGTAGAAGACGACGCCGAGGACGCTGAGATCCTCGCAGCCGGCGATGAATCCGGGATGGGGCACCGGAGTTCCTGCCAAGGTTCGCAGTGCCGCGATCTCGCGCAACATGGTCTTGTCGCTCGTCGGCCGCGGGTGCGCCGGCGGCCGCCGCAACACCATGGTCCGATCGTCGATCCGCAGGCGCACCACGATGTTCTGGGTCCCGCCGGTCAGCGGTTCCACGTCGCTGACCGTCGAACCCAGACCCTGCGCGCGCACCCACTGCTGCAGCGCGGCCTGGTCGTCCTTGCTCAGTGTCGGAAGCTGATGCGCGTCGTCGGGCATGCAGTCATCGTGTCAGGTCGAAAGCGCGCTGTGGCACCGGAGTCAACCTTCGTAGTCGAGGCACGCCTGCGCGCCGTTGATGACGCCCTCGCGGAACGCCTTCACCCTGGCCCAGCCCGCGCCCTGGCGTTCGACGTCGCCTTCGCCGCGGAAGACCAGCAGTGCCTTGATCGCCTCGTCGAGATCACCCGGTGAGATGTGGAAGGTACTGGTCTGCGGGCGGTTGTAGAGGATCACGCTGGCCGTGTAGCCGCCGGCCAGGCAGTCGCCCCGCAGCGTCGACGTCTTCTCGTCGGATTCGTCGCCCAGGCGGGTGAGCGCGGCCAAACCCCACTGGGTGGCCAGCAGCGCGGCGACCGCGTAGTCGCCACCTTGCCGGTATATCCGCGGCATGCCCACCACGTTGTCCCAGGCCACGTAATCGTCTGGGACGCAATAGAACAGCACATAGCCCTCGGTGCTGGCGCCGCCGCAGACGGGTGGGTTGCCGGGGTCGAACGGTTCGATACCGCGCAGCGGCGGCCACGATCGGCCATTCGCCAACTCGGGATAGACCTGTGTGAAGTAGTCCTCGATGTCGTAGGGAACGCCGTTGACGATCGAGTCGTACGGTGCGTTGCCTTCGCGGACGGCATCCTGGATGTCGCTGAACGGCAAGGCCAGGACCATCGGTTCGTCGTCGCGATAGTCCTTGCAGCGGCTCAAACCGTTGTCGTAACCGTCCTGGAAGGCGCCGACCCGGTCGAAGCCGCTGCCGTGCGCGCTCGGGTCGATCTTCGACGTCCCCGGGGTGTCACGCAGGTCGAGCACACCGGCCAGCGCGGAGTCGAGGTCGGCGGCGTTGACGTCGAAGACGCCGTCGTCCTGGGCGTGCCGTGCCCATGCGCCCGCGAAGCAGTCGGCCTGCAACTCCTTGGTCACGGTGCGGGCGGTGAAGTTCGAACGCGTCTGCACGGCATGGCCCCATTCGTGCGCCATCACCACCGGGATGACGAAATCGCCGTACTTCTCCTGCAATTCGGGCAGCAGCATCTGGGCGTCCCAGGCGACGACATCCTTGGTCGAGCAGTAGAACGCGTTTCCGGCCACCTCTTCGGGCGCCGTCGTGCACGGCGGCGCCGGGCTGTCCTCGGTGACCGCGTAGAAGCCACCCGAGATCGGTTCGTAGTCCTTGCCGTAGAGATCGGGAAACTGTGTGCCCCAATACCGTTCGAGGTCGGCGATCGCCTCGATGGCGATCTTGTTCACCGGTGCCGAAGCGTCGCCCTCGATGACCACCTTGCTGGTGTCCGGCGGCCCGCCGTCCTTCTTGCCATCCCGCGGCGGGGCCCCCGGTTCGGGGGCGCCGCAGGACGGGAGCAACAGCACCACCACCGTGCTGGCCGTGGCGGTCGCCCACACCCTGACCTTCATGAGCAGACACTAGCGGCGGATTTCGTTTTATGGATAAAATCCGCGCGCTCAGTCCAGGATCCGGCGCGCCACGTTGGTCGTCACCAGGTCCAGCAGTTCATCCGCCCGGCCCGCGAGGATCGTCCTGATCGCGTACAGCGAGAAGCCCTTCGCCTGCTCGGCCGTGATGGTCGGCGGTATCGACAGCTCCTGGCGCGCGGTCACGACGTCCACGAGCGCGGGCCCGTCGTGGGCTAAGGCATCGGTCAGGGCCGATTCCAGATCCGACGGATGCTCCACGCGTCGCCCGAAGATGCCCATCGCCGTTGCGACGGCGGCGAAGTCGGGATTGACCAGATCGGTACCGAAGTTGACGATGCCGGCAGCCTTCATTTCCAGTTCGACGAAGTTCAGCGACGAGTTATTGAACACGACGAGCTTGACCGGCAGCCGGTTCTGGTTCAGCGTGACGAGTTCCCCGAAGAGCATGGTCAGGCCGCCGTCGCCGGCCAGCGCGACGATTTGGCGGTCGCGCTGCGCGGTCTGCGCGCCGATCGCCTGCGGCAGCGCGCACGCCATCGTGCCGTGGTTGAACGACCCGATGAGCCGGCGGCGCCCGTTCATCGTCAGGTAGCGCGCTGCCCACACCACCGGCGAGCCGACGTCGACGGTGAACACCGCATCGTCGGCGGCCAACCGATCAACAAGCCCCGCAACGTATTCCGGGCGGATCGGCGAACGGTCGCGATCGTTGACCGCCAGCTCGTCGAGGCGCTGGCGGGTCTTGCGGTAGTGCTTGAGCGACCGGTCGAGGTGGTCGCGGTCGGCCTTGGGGCGCAGCATCGGTTGCAGCGCGTCGAGAGTGTCGCCGACGGTGCCGACAAGGCCGAGATCGATCGGGACGCGGCGGCCGAGGTGACGGCCGCGGATGTCGACCTGGATGACCGTCGCGTGGTCCGGATAGAACTGCTGGTAGGGAAAATCCGTGCCTAGCATCAGCAGGACGTCGGACTCCTTGATGGCCTTGTAGCCGGAGGCGAACCCGAGCAGCCCGGTCATGCCGACGTCGAACGGGTTGTCGTATTCGATGAACTCCTTGCCGCGCAGCGCATGCACCACCGGCGCGTTGAGCGTGTCCGCGACCCGTATGAGCGCGTCGTGCGCCCCCGCGACGCCCGCGCCGCCGAGGATCGTGACGGCGCGCGCGTCGTTGAGGATCGCAGCCGCCTGGCGCAGCGAATCGTCGTCGGGGCGGACGATGGACCGGGTCGGAGTCACCGGGCGGGCGTTCCAGCTCGACGCGTCGGCGCGGTGGCCGAAGATCTCGCCGGGGATGACGACCACCGCGACGCCGTTCTCCTCGACCGCGGCACGCATGGCCATCTCGACGATGCGCAGCGCCATCTCCGGCGTGCTGACCAGTTCGCAGTAGACGCTGCACTCGCGGAACAGGTCCTGCGGGTGTGTCTCCTGGAAGTAGTCCGACCCGATCTCGGTGCGCGGGATGTGCGCGGCGATCGCGAGGACGGGCACCCGGCTGCGGTGTGCGTCGAACAGCCCGTTGATGAGATGAAGGTTGCCCGGCCCGCAGCTGCCCGCGCACACCGCAAGCCGGCCGGTGATCGCGGCGTCGGCGGAGGCGGCGAATGCGGCGGTCTCCTCGTGACGGACGTGCTCCCAGCTGATTTCGCCGGAGCGGCGGATCGCGTCGGTGAAACCGTTGAGGCTGTCGCCGGGCAGGCCGTAGACGCGGCGCACACCGCTGATCCTCAAGGCGTCGATGAGGTGATCGGCGACGGTCGCCACGCGCTCTACCCTATAGGCGATTTCGGTGCGCTACAGGTCGCTGAGCGATCAGTAGCGCACCGAAACCTTTACTTGGGGGCGAAGCGCTGGCCGGCGTCCAGGCGCAGGCACTGGCCGTTGAGCATCGGGTTCTCGACGATCGCGGCCACCAGCTTGGCGTACTCCTCCGGCTTGCCGAGACGCTTCGGGAACGCCGCGTCCTTGGTCAGCGCCTTGGCGAACTCGTCGGGGATGCCCTCGGTCAGGCCGGTGGCGAACAGGCTCGGCGCGATCGCCAGCGCCCGGATGCCCAGGCTGCCCATGTCGCGGGCCATGGTCAGGCACATTCCAGCGATGGCGGCCTTCGACGCGGTGTAGGCGACCTGGCCGATCTGGCCCTCGAACGCTGCGATCGACGCGGTGTTGATGATGACGCCGCGCTCTTCCTGCTCGTCGTCGACGAGGTCCTGCTGGCTCATCTGCCAACCGGCCAACCGGCTGATGTTGAACGTGCCGATCAGGTTCAGGTCGACGCACTTGCGGAACGTGTCCAGGCTGTGCGGGCCGTCCTTCTTGACGGTGCGCTCGGCGGCGCCGCCGCCGGCGGTCGTGACGATGATGTGCAGGCCGCCGAGCTTGTCGATGGCCTGCTGCAGGACCTTCTCGGTGCCCTCGAAGTCGGTGACGTCCACCTCGAAGAAGGAGCCGCCGATCGCGTCGGCCACTTCCTTGCCCTTCGACTGCGGACGGTCGAGAACCGCCACGTCAGCGCCGCGCTGAGCCAGCAACTCGGCCGTCGCCTTCCCGAAGCCGGACGCTCCGCCGACGACGATGGCCTTCTTGCCAGAAATCTCCACCTGGGTCTCCCCTTTCCAAAAAGAGCTCGATTCGTAAAGCAACCTAGCTGACGTCATCGTTCGGTAAGCCCTTCGGGTCGCCAACCTGAGTACTTTGAGCGGCATGACGGCGCGCAGCACCAAGGCGATGGGCGGCATCGCCGCGGCCGCCGTCGCGCTGGGCGTGACACAGCTCCTCGCGGTCTTCGTCGGACCGCGCGCCGACTCCCGCACCGCGGTCGGTTCGGCGGTCATCGACATGACCCCGGGGGCGGTCAAGGAATGGGCCATCCAAACCTTCGGCATGGCCGACAAACTCGTGCTGTCGATGCTCGTGCTCGCGGTGATCGCGATCGTGGCGGCCGCGACCGCGGCGCTGGAGACGCGGCGGTTCCCGATCGGTAGCCTCGCGATCGTCGCGGCCGGGGTCGCGGGGTGCGCGGCCGTCCTCTCGCGCGCGGGGGCCACGGTCGTTGACACCCTGCCGACGGTGGTGGGCGCCGCATGCGGCGTCGCGGTGCTGCGGCTGCTGACCTCGGGGCGGTTCCGCGACGGCGGGCGCGTCGCCGACGAGGGGCGCGTCGCCGACGAGGGGCGCGTCGCCGACGAGGGACCGGATCCCGGCAGGCGGCTGTCGCTGATCACGCTGGGCTTCCTCGGGGCGGGTGCGCTGGCGGGAGTGGGCGGCGTGGTGCTGTCCCGCTTGACGACGTCCGTCTCCGGCGATCGCAACGCCTTCGCGTTGCCGCCGATCGACGTCGCCGCTCCCCCGGTGCCGGCGACCGTGCAGCCGAAAGGTGTTGCGCTGCCGTCGTTCATCACCAGCAACGCCGACTTCTACCGGATCGACACCGCGCTCGCCGTTCCGCAGCTGAGCCGAGAGAACTGGCAGCTGCGCATCCACGGCATGGTCGACCGCGAAATCACCTTGCGCTTCGACGATCTCGATCGCTTCGACGTGGTCGAGAAGCTGGTGACGCTCACGTGCGTGTCGAATCCCGTCGGCGGCGACCTCATCGGTAACGCCGCGTGGACGGGGTATCGCGTGCGAGACCTGTTGGCCGAAGCGGGAGTTCATCCCGACGCGGACATGGTGCTGTCGATGTCGATCGACGGGTTCACCGCGGGCACCCCGGTCGAGGCGCTCACCGACGACCGCGGCGCGCTGCTGGCCGTCGGCATGAACGGCGAACCGCTGCCGACCAACCACGGCTATCCCGCCCGCCTCGTCGTGCCGGGCCTGTACGGGTACGTCTCGGCGACGAAGTGGGTGGTCGATCTCGAGGTGACGCGCTTCGACCGCGCCGAGGCCTACTGGACGCGGCTGGGCTGGTCGCCACGTGGGCCGATCAAGACCGAGTCCCGCATCGACGTTCCCCGCAGCGGTCAGGACGTGCCGCGCGGGGCCGTGACCTTCGGCGGTGTCGCGTGGGCCCAGAACCGCGGCGTGCGCAACGTCGAGGTGCGCATCGACGGCCCCGACGGTCAAGGCGAATGGCGGCATGCCGAACTCGGCGCGGCCTACTCGAACGAGACCTGGCGGCTGTGGAGTTTCCCCTGGCAGGCCAGCCAGTCGGGACGCCACACCATCACGGTGCGCGCCACCGACAACACCGGCGCGGTGCAGACCGCCGACCTCGCCGACCCGATCCCCGACGGCGCCACCGGCTGGCACAGCGTCGACTTCGAGGTCACCTAACCCCTCCGCACCCGCGAGCGACCGTGTTTGCGCCGCGACACGCCGCTGAAAAACGTGCAAACGCGGTCGTCCCCTACTGTCGTGTGGGCCCTCGCGCCAATCACGTGACCGGAGATGTCCGACCGCCGTGACAGGGTGGACCCGTGCAGTTACTCGACGTGGCCACCGCGTCCACCGAGGTCGGCGCCTCCTCGTCGCGGCTGGCCAAGACGGCCCGCATCGCGGACCTACTGGCCCGTGCCGGCGAGGAGGGCGACGCCGACCAGGTGGCGGTCGTCGTGTCGTGGCTCTCCGGGGAACTGCCGCAACGGCAGATCGGTGTCGGGTGGGCCGCGCTGCGCTCATTGCCACCGCGGGCGGACTCCGCGTCGCTGACGGTGCCAGAGGTCCATGCGAAGTTCACCGAGATCGGGCAGGTCGCGGGCAAGGGCTCCCAGTCGCGGCGCGCCGAGCTGCTCGCGGGTCTGTTCGCCGCCGCCACCGAGACCGAGCAGACGTTCCTGCGCCGGCTGCTGGGCGGTGAGCTGCGCCAGGGCGCTCTCGTCGGCGTGATGGCCGACGCGGTGGCCAAGGCCGCCGACCTGCCTGCCGCCGCGGTGCGCCGCGCCGCGATGCTCGGCGGCCACCTGCCCGCCGTCGCGGCCGCCGCGCTGACCATCGGCGAGGCCGCGCTCGAACAATTCACGCTGACGGTCGGGCGCCCGGTCGGCCCGATGCTGGCGCAGACGGCCGCCGGCGTGGCCGAGGCGCTCGAACGTCTCGGCGGCACAGCGGTTTTCGAGGCGAAACTCGACGGCGCCCGGGTGCAGGTGCACCGCCAGGGCGGAGACGTGTCCATCTACACACGCAGCCTCGACGACGTGACCGCACGCCTGCCCGAGGTCGTCGATGCCGCGTTGGCGCTGCCCGTCACGACCCTGATCGCCGATGCCGAGGCCATCGCCCTGCGGCCCGACGGGCGGCCACACCGCTTCCAGGTCACCGCGTCGCGGTTCGGCCGCTCCGTCGACATCGCTGCGGCGGCACAGGCACAACCGTTGTCGGTGTTCGTGTTCGACCTGTTGCACGTCGACGGTGTCGCCCTGCTCGACAAACCGGCCGCCGAGCGCATCGAGGTGCTCGACGCGCTCGTTCCCAAGCTGCACCGCGTCGACCGCCTCGTCACCGGCGACGTCGACCAGGCGCGCGAGTTCCTGGAGGTGACGCTGGCCGCTGGCCACGAGGGCGTGATGGCGAAGTCGCTGACCGCGCCGTACGAGGCGGGCCGACGCGGGGCGGGCTGGCTCAAGGTCAAACCCGTGCACACCCTCGACCTGGTGGTTCTCGCGGTGGAGTGGGGTTCGGGCCGTCGCACCGGCAAGCTGTCGAACATCCATCTCGGGGCCCGGGATCCGCAGACCGGCGAATTCGTCATGCTCGGAAAGACTTTCAAGGGCATGACCGACGCCATGCTCGAGTGGCAGACCACGCGGTTCCTCGAGCTGGCCGACGGGCCGACCGAAGGTTACGTGGTGCGGGTCAGGCCCGAGCAGGTCGTCGAGATCGCGTTCGACGGCGTGCAGACCTCGTCGCGGTATCCCGGCGGAATGGCCCTGCGATTCGCCAGGGTGCTGCGCTACCGCGACGACAAGAGCCCCGCCGAGGCCGACACCATCGACACGGTTCGCGCGTTCTACCAGCGAGGTAGCTAAAGGCCGCGGTTTTGACACGTCGTCGGTGCCGCCGATGAAAAGATCGCCACATGGCATCTCCAACCGCTCCCGCAGAGCGCACAGAGGAAACCAAGGGCGACATCACCTACATCCGTACGGTGGCGGATCTGCCGCCGGTGGCGATCGTCGACCGGTCGCCGATCACCGTCCGGCACCGGATCGTCTTCGGGATCATCGCCCTGCTCGGCGCCGTCGCCTGGGCGGTGATCGCGTTCTTCCGCGGGGAGACCGTCAACGCCGTCTGGTTCGTCATCGCCGCGATCTGCACCTACGTGATCGGTTTCCGGTTCTACGCCCGACTGATCGAGATGAAGATCGTGCGTCCGCGCGACGACAACGCCACTCCCGCCGAGCTATTCGAGAACGGCACCGACTACATGCCGACCGACCGGCGGGTGCTGTTCGGCCACCACTTCGCCGCGATCGCCGGCGCGGGCCCGCTCGTCGGACCCGTCCTCGCCATGCAGATGGGCTACCTGCCGGGAACCATCTGGATCATCATCGGCGCGGTGCTGGCCGGCTGCGTGCAGGACTACCTGGTGTTGTCGATCTCGACCCGCCGGCGGGGCCGCTCGCTCGGCCAGATGGCCCGCGACGAACTGGGCACGATCGGCGGAGTCGCCGCGATCCTCGGCGTGCTCGTCATCATGGTGATCCTGCTGGCGGTGCTGGCCCTGGTGGTCGTCGGCGCGCTCGCCGAGAGCCCTTGGGGCGTCTTCTCGATCGCGATGACGATCCCGATCGCGATCTTCATGGGCCTGTACCTGAGGTTCCTGCGGCCGGGCCGCGTCTCGGAGGTGTCGCTGATCGGCGTCGCCCTACTTCTGCTCGCGGTTGTCGCCGGCGGGTGGGTCGCCGAAACCGACTGGGGCACCGAATGGTTCACACTTTCGAAGGTGACCCTGTCGTGGGCCATCATCATCTACGGTTTCGCCGCATCCGTGCTGCCGGTGTGGCTCCTGCTCGCGCCACGCGACTACCTGTCGACGTTCATGAAGGTCGGCACGATCGCGCTGCTCGCGGTCGGCATAGTCCTCGCTCGCCCGATCATGGAGGCACCGGCGATCTCGGCGTTCGCCACCGAGGGCACCGGCCCGGTGTTCGCCGGATCGCTTTTCCCGTTCCTGTTCATCACCATCGCCTGCGGCGCGCTGTCCGGCTTTCATGCGCTGATCTCCTCGGGCACGACGCCCAAGCTGCTGGAGAAGGAAGGCCAGATGCGGCTGATCGGCTACGGCGGCATGCTCACCGAGTCGTTCGTCGCGATCATGGCGTTGATCACCGCGGCCATCCTCAACCAGCACCTGTACTTCGCGATCAATGCGCCCGCGGCCTCGACCGGCGCCACCGCCGAAACCGCCGCCGCGTACGTCAACAGCCTGCCGATCGACAGTCCGCCGGTCTCCGCCGAGCAGATCTCCCAGGCGGCCGAAAGCGTCGGCGAGGAAACGATCGTGTCGAGAACCGGCGGTGCGCCGACGCTGGCGTTCGGCATGTCCGAGGTGTTGAGCAAGGTGTTCGGCGGTGATGCGCTCAAGGCGTTCTGGTATCACTTCGCGATCATGTTCGAGGCGCTGTTCATCCTCACCACCGTCGACGCAGGCACCCGGGTCGCGCGGTTCATGCTCTCCGACGGTCTGAGCAACTTGGGCGGTCCGCTGCGCAAGCTGAAGGATCCGAGTTGGCGTGTGGGAGCGTGGATCTGCAGCCTGGTGGTGGTGGCGGCGTGGGGCAGCATCCTGCTGATGGGCGTCACCGACCCGCTCGGCGGCATCAACACGCTGTTCCCGCTGTTCGGCATCGCCAACCAGTTGCTGGCCGCGATCGCCTTGACGGTCGTCACCGTGGTGGTGGTGAAGAAGGGATTGCTGAAATGGGCCTGGATACCGGCGGTTCCGCTGCTGTGGGACCTGACGGTGACGATGACGGCGTCGTGGCAGAAGATCTTCTCCGGCGACCCCAAGGTCGGCTACTGGACCCAGCACTTCCAGTACCGCAACGCCAAGGACGCGGGTGAGACGGCGTTCGGCGCGGCCAAGGACGCCGGTGAACTCGACGCGGTCATCCGCAACACGTTCATCCAGGGCACGCTGTCGATCGTGTTCGCGCTGCTGGTGGTGATCGTGTTCGTGGCCGGGGTGATCATGGTGATCCGGACGCTGCGCGGCACCGCCACGCCGACGACCGAGGACGAACCCGTCCCGTCGCGGATCTTCGGGCCGTCGGGCCTGCTCATGACCAAGCCGGAGAAGGAGGTGGCAAAGCAATGGGACGCGTTACCGAAGGCGCACGCCAAATCGGTTCGTACTGGCGCACATTCGTCGGCGACCTGATGGGCGACACCCACTACCGGCGTTACGTCGCGCACCGGATGCGGACGCACCCGGGCGAGCCGATCCTCTCAGAGCGGGACTACTGGCGGATGCGGCACGCCGCGACCGAGGCGAATCCGGGCGCGCGCTGCTGCTGAGTGCGCGCGGCCGCCGCCTAGGCCGTCAGCGTGTAGCGGATCGGCAGGTGCTTGAGCCCGCCGACGAACGTCGTGGCCACATACTCGGGTCGGCCGGCCAGCTCGACGGCTTTCAGCCGCGGCAGCAGTTCGGTGAAGAAGCTGTTGACCTCCATGCGCGCCAGCGCCGCCCCGAGGCAGAAGTGCACGCCGTAGCCGAAGGCGACGTGCTTGTTCGGGTCGCGGCCGATGTCGAAGCGGAAGGGCTCGTCGAACACGTCTTCGTCGCGGTTGCCCGAAACATACGACAGCAGAACGGATTCCCCCGCCGCGATCGGCACCCCGCGCACGGTGGTGTCCTCGGTGGCCGTGCGCATGAACGCCTTCACCGGCGTGACCCACCGGATCATCTCCTCGGCCGCCAGCGGCATCAGCCCGAGGTCACCGCACAACTTCTCGCGCTGGTCGGGATTCTCGATGAGCGCCAGCATCCCTCCCGAGATGGTCGCGCTCGTGGTGTCGTGCCCCGCCGCGGCGATGATCGCGTAATAAGAGATCGTGTCGATGTCCGACAGCGGTTCACCGTCGATGGTCGCGTTGGCGATCGCCGAGGCCAGATCATCGGTCGGTTTCTCGCGGCGCGAAGCGGTCAGCGCCGTGAAGTACTGGAACATCTCGACCAGGGCCGACATCTGGTCGGTCTGGTCGGTGCCGCGCTTGAACTCGTCGTCGTCGCTGCCGAACAACTCCTGGGTCAACTTCAGCATGAGGGGGAAGTCCGATTCGGGAATGCCCAGCAACGACATGATGACGTAGAGCGGAAAGTTCACCGCGACCTGTTGGACGAAGTCGCACTCGGTGCCGATGTCCATCATCTTGTCGACGTAGACCTTCGCAAGCTCGTCGACACGGATCTTCAACGCGCGCATCGCCTTCGGGCGGAACCAGTCGGCCCCGATCGCGCGCACGACGCGATGCTGCGGGTCGTCCATGTGGATCAGGGTGCGCACGCCGATGGCCGCCTGCTGCTCGTCGCCCTCTTTGGTGACCAGCACCGGCCGCGGATGGTTGGTGAACACGTCGTTGGCCCGCTCGATGTCCATGATGTCGGCGTGCTTGGTGATCGCCCAGAACGGGTGGTAGTTCGGCACGTCGACCCACGAGACGGGTGCGTTGGCGCGCAGATGCGTCAGCGACGCATGCAGTCTCACCTCATCGGTGTAGGCCATCGGGGTGGCGAAGACCTTGGCCGCCTCGTCCATTATCGGTGTGCTCACGAACAACTCCTCTGAAACATCATGTGCCGCGCACTTCCTTCAGCACGGCGACTACCGTCGCTTCGTCGACCGACCGTGGGAACCCGATCATCACCCGGTCGATCACGCCGTCACATCGGTCGCGGATCTTGGCGGCCAGCTTGTCGATCGGGGCGATCACCGCGAACGCCTCGAGGATCTCGTCGTCGATCAGCGTGCCCATCGCGTCCCACTCACCGGCGAGGCTGAGCCGGTGCAGCTCGTCGTGCAGGTCGCCCCACCCGTGCAGCGCAAGCACCTTGCGGTAGGCCGGCGTCGAACCGTAGAACGCGATCTGCTTGCGGGTGGCGACGGAGGCCTCCGCGACCTCGCGCTCGTCGGCGCCGGTCACCACGAAGATCGGACACGACACCTGAAAGTCGCTGCGCTGCCTGCCCGATCGAGCCATGCCGCGTTCGAGCGCCGGGATGGTGACCTCTTCGAAGTAGCGCTTGGTCGTGAACGCGTGAGCCAGCACACCGTCGGCGACCTCACCGGCCATCTCGGTCATCGCCTCGCCCACCGCGGCGATGAACACCCGGGGGAACCCGTAGTCGTGCGGTTCGGGGGTGAACATCGGCGTCATGAGCTTGTGCGTGTAGAAGTCGCCCTCGAACTGCAACCGCGTGCCGTCGCGCCAGCATGTCCAGATCTCGCGCATCGCGTGCACGAATTCGCCCATGCGGCGCACGGGTTGGCTCCACGGCATGCTGAACCGCTTCTCGATGTGCGGGCGGATCTGCGATCCCAATCCCACGATCAACCGACCGCGCGAATACTCCTGCAGATCCCAGCCGATGTTGGCCACGTTCATGGGATTTCGGGCGAACGCCACCGCGATGCTGGTGCCCAGGTCGAGGGTCTCGGTGTGCTCGGCGGCGAGCGTCAGTGGCAGGAACGGGTCGTGGGCCACCTCCGCCGTCCAGCATCCGTCATAGCCGCGCCGCTGCAGCGTGGCCGCCGTCTCCACAACGCTGGCAAGCTGGCTCGAAACCGCCCCGTCGACCTTGAGGCCGGCGCCGCTAAGCATGGTCGTAGACGCTACAGTAAGCAATTCAGTATGGTCAACGAGGGCATGCCGGTGCGACGATCGCCTAGCCAGAACAGGAGTTGAGATGACCAAGGCCGACGATTGGCATGCCACGCTCGACGAGCTCTCGCGCCGGCGGCAGACCGCATACGACATGGGTGGGGCCGACCGGCTCGCCAAGCACCGCGACAAGGGCAAGCTCGACGCCCGCGCGCGCATCGAGTACCTCCTCGACAAGGGCACGTTCCGCGAGTTCGGCACCCTGGTCGGCGGTGACATCGCCGCCGACGGCATCGTCGCCGGCTCCGGGTATCTCGACGGCCGGCCCGTGGTGATCGGGGCCGAGGACTTCACGACGCTGGCGGGCAGCATCGGCCCCGGCGGGAACGCCAAGCGGTATCGGTTGGCGGAGTTGGCGTTGCGCGACAAGGTGCCACTGGTGATGCTGCTCGAGGGTGCGGGTTTCCGACCCAGCGGCGAGCACTACGGACGCACCCCGACCGATCTGCTCGCCCAGGCACAGTGCTCGGGCAAGGTGCCGATGGTCGGCGGCCTGTTCGGACCGTCCGCCGGACACGGCGCACTGGTCGCCCCCGTCTGCGACTGGACGATCATGACCCGCCAGGGCGCCATCTTCACGGCGGGCCCGCCCGTGGTGAAAGAGTCGACGGGCGAGGACATCACGAAGGAAGACCTCGGTGGGCCGTCGGTCGCGCTCGCCAGCGGTGTGATCCACAACTTCGCCGAGGACGACGAAGCCGTCCTCGACGACATCCGCCGGTACCTGTCGTACTTTCCGTCGAGCGCGTGGTCGTATCCGGAGTCGCTGCCCGCCGACGAGGCGGCCGCGCCGCGGACCACCCCCGAACTGCTCGAACTGGTGCCCCGGGGCAACCGGCGCGTCTACGACATGCGGCGCGTGCTCGACGTCGTCTTCGATCGCCAGGACTGGTTCGAGGTGCAGCCGAAGTTTGGTCCGGCGATCATCTGCGCGCTGGCCCATCTCGGCGGCCATCCCGTCGCGGTGGTGGCCAATCAGCCGCAGGTGATCGCGGGTTCGATTGACGCCGACGCGGCCGACAAGGCGGCGCACTTCATCGCGGTCGCCGACTCGTTCCACCTGCCGATCGTCTTCCTCGCCGACAACCCCGGCATGCTGCCAGGCAGCCGCTCGGAGAAGGCGGGCGTGCTGCGCAGCGGCGCGCGGATGTTCGCGGCTCAGACCGCCGCGACGACGATCAAGCTGCATGTCACGCTGCGCAAGGCTTACGGGTTCGGCTCGATGGTGATGTCGCTGTTGGGGTTTGACAACCAGAGCGCGACGTTCGCCTATCCGGGCGCGACGATGGGCGCGATGAGCGCGGCCGCCCTGAGCAAGGCGTCACATGCCGCCGAGGATGTCGAGGCGCGGCTCCGGCAGATGGAGGTCGAGGCGTCGTTCCGGTCGGCGGGCCACCTCGGTTTCGACGATCTGATCCATCCCGAGGAGACCCGCAACGCGCTGCTGTGGGGTCTGCAGCGGGCCGTCTACAGTCGCCAGGCCGCCGCGGAACCGGTCGCGCGTACGACCATCACACCCTGACTCAGGGTTTGCGCGAGCGCTGAGGCCGCCGCGAGTTCTGCGCCAGGGCTGTAATTTTCGACGAATTGCGACCCTGGTGCAGAACTCGGTGACGAGACCTCGGGGTTACGCCGACGCGCGGTAAGCGGCGACGATCGGCTCGAGTTCCTCGGGCGTCGCGCCGTGCATGATGAGCGCGTCGGCACCGTAGTCGAACTCCTTGCGCACCCGATCGACGCACTGCTGCGGCGACCCGGTCGCGGCGGGCTCCAGCCACTCGTCGGGGATCAGCGTCGCGATGTGCTCGATCTGCTCCGGCGACGCCTTGTGGTCGATGCCCCCGGGGATCGACTGGACGATACTGTCGTCGCGGAAGCGTTGCAGCACAGCGGGATCCCACCCGTTGGTGTTGACCAGGAGGTCGCCGTAGCCCTGTAGGTAGGTGGCCAACCGGGCCACGGTCTTCTTCAGCCGCAACTCCTCGGGCAGATGGTCGCCGACCGTGGCGAAGCACGACCACACCCGCACGCTGGCCGGATCGCGACCCGCCTGCTCAGCGGCGTCCTTGACGGTCTTCACCGCGCGCTGCAACGTCTCCGGGGTGAAGTACGTGTGCAGGATGACGTCGTCGAAGGCCCGCCCGCCCAGCGCCAGCGTCTGCGGGCCGAACGCCACGATCGCCAGTCGGATGTCCTCGCGGAAGTCCGGATCTAGGAACAGCACCTGATACTTGCCGATCGGTCCGTCATGGTTGAAGATCACCTCGCCGTTCCACAGCCGACGCATGACCTGCGCGAAATCCTCCATCTGGGCGGTCGTGACCGACGGGATCCCGAACGCGCCGTACATCGCCGCCACCCCGCGCCCGATGCCCAGGGTGAACCGGCCGCCCGAGAGCCGGTGCATCGTCGTCGCCCACGATCCGGTGATCAGCGGGTGGCGGGTGTTGTGATTCGTTGCCGCCGTGGCGATCTGCATGCGCGACGTGACCGCGCACGCCGCACCCACGAGCGACGACGCCTCCTTGACGTTCCACCGTTCGGAGATGAACGCGGTGCCGAACCCGAGCTCCTCGCCGCGACGGGCCTCGTCCATCAGCGTCGCCGGGCCTTCACCCCCGGCGCCTGCCAACAGGTAGTAGCCCAGTTCGTCGAGCACTCGTTCGGTCATGCCCAGACTCCTTGCTTGTAGCCGCAGTTCCACACCTCGACGATCCTGCCGTCGACCACCCGGAAGATTTCCATACTGCCGATCGTGGTCTGCGTGCCGTCCTTCATCTTGATCGGCGACTGGTAGACGATCGCGACGTGCTCCCCGTCGTCACCGGCCACCACCAGGTTCAGATCGAACCGGATGCTCTCCGACACCTCCCACATGTCGACCACCCGGCGCACCGCCTGTTCATGGGTCAGGACGTGGGCCGGCTCCCCCACCTCGTGACGAATCACCGTCTCGCCCAGAAGCTCGTCGGCCAGCGCGAAGTCCGCCTTGTTCCACGCCACCAGGTTGTACAACTCCACCACCTCGCGGGCGGAGCGGCTCATGCAAACACCTCCAGGGCGTCGATCGCGTCGATCGCGGCCACCGCGCGGTCGGTGAGCGTCAGGCACAGGCGCCGCGACCGTTCCGGCATCGCGGACCATCCGTTGAGCGTGATGACCGGCAGGACCATCAGGTAGACGGCCGCGAAGCGATAGTGCCGCCACGCCTCGTCGAACGCGTAGTCCGAGGCGCCGTGCGCGGCAAGGTGGTCGAGGTACTCCCGCAGCAGCGCCTCGTCATGGCCCTCGCGGACCGCGGTCGGCAGGCCCTGCGTGACGAGATAGGCCACGTCGGCCGCCCCCGTACCCCTGGCGGTGAACTGAAAGTCCACGACCTTCATGCGGTCACCGGAGAAGAAGAGGTTGTCGGCGCGGATATCGCCGTGGAGCAACATGTTCCGCTCGCTGAGCGCGGGCAGCGCCGCCACCCCGCGTTCAGCGAATCGTTCCGCGAACTCGGCCACCGCCGCCGGCACCTTCTGCGTGGTGTTCGCGCGGTAGATCTCCCAGCCCGGCCCGAACGCCGGCAACAGCAGGTCCCGTGCGATCGGGGTGTCGATGCTGGGGAACTGCTCGAGAACAGCGGATTCACACGCCCACGCGTGCAGGCCCGCCAGTTGCGCGATGCAGGTCCGGGCGCGGTCCATGGACAGCCCGGCCAGGTGGTCGGCGTTGTCCCAGTCCGACAGGTCCTCGAGCAACAGCACGAAATCCGCGCTGTCGTCGGCCATCCGGGCGGTGTACACCCTCGGGGTGTCCATCGGGGCACGCCCTGCCACGTCGCGATAGAACGACAGCTCGCGTCGGTACCCGCCCAGCAGCTCCATCGCGCCGCGCGCCTCTGACACCGCGGGAAGCTTCGCGATCAGGGTGGGTGGGACGCCGGTCCCGGTCAGGTGCAGCCGGTACAGCAGCGACGAAAAGCCGCTGTCCAGTGCGATCTGCTCGGCGCGGACGTCGTCGACGGTCGCGCCGTCGAGCCCCGCGTCGGCGCGTAGCGCCTCGGTCAACCAGCCGGCGTCGACCTCGTCGATCCCACCCGGCACCGCGGCCATGCTCGTCGTCATCGCGGTCCCCTCCCGGCGGCCGCGGTCAGGAATCGCTCCGAGGCCCGCTGCACGCCGCCCGCGAACAGGTGGCCGACGTGGCTGCCCCGGTGCCAGTACAGTTCGCCGCCCCACCGTTCGTGCAGTCGTTCGGCCGGTTCCCGTCGCGCCATCTGGTCGTGCCAGGCGCCGACGATCAGCCGGCGCTCCGGTGGCGGCGTCGGCTCGACGGCCTGATAGTCGACCACCGACACCACCCGCTCCACCGGCTCCGACCGCAACAGCTCGATCGTGTCGTGCACCGATGGCCCCCACCGTCCCAGGTGCGCGGCGATCATTGCGTTGAGCCCGAAGATCGGGGTGTAGACCGCGACCGCGTCGACCTCTTCGAGGTGGGACACCAGGCCCGCCACGGGGCTGCCCATCGAAACACCCGACATCGCAACGGCGCTCGCCTGCGGGCGCAGCCATCGAAGCACCGCACGCACCTCGGAGACCACTCGGATCATGCCCGCGAGGTTGTTCAGCGGATCCATGTTCGGATAGGTCGGCCACCGGTCTCGCCGCACCCCGCATCCGGGCTGCACCGGTAACGCAATGTTGTACCCGAGTTGCTCCTGCAGTCGCCGGGCCCGCGAGAACACGAGGTCGATCGGCAGCCCCTGGCCGGCCCCGTGCACCCACACCAGCCACGGCCGCGGCTCGTCACCGGTTCGGCACAGGTGCACCACCGCCGTTGCCGGGCCGCCGAATTCGGCCAGCGCCGCGGGCAGGTGCGGATTGTGTTCGAAGGTCAGCTGCTCGTATCTGGTCCGGCCGAACCGGCGCTGCCGAATGGCCGTCGGCCGCAGCTCATCGGGTGCGACGTGCACGCCGGCCATGCCCAGCCCGGCCAACGCGTCGGCTGCCGCCGCGCAGGACTCGACCGTGCGCTCCACTTTCGGCGGCGGTGCGGTCAGCGTCATCCCCGACAGGGCCAGTTCGTCGAGGACGACCTCCCCGAGTTGCCGGACCCCCCTGCGCGACAGCGGCTTCCAGTCGCCAGGGGCGGCCACCGCGGCACGCGCCCGCGGCACCACTCCCGCGAAGTCGCGGCCGATGCGGTAGGCGCGTTCGGTCGTTTTCATGCCAACTTGAACCCGGTGTAGCCGGCATCGGCGACCTCGCCGCAGCGACGCCGGTACTCCGGAATGCCCGCGGTGTAGCCCATGTACATGCGCTTCTTGCCCGGCACGTTGCCGCCGTTGTACCAGGAGTTGCACGTGGGATGGTCGAGCACCGTCGGGGCCACCAGCGCCGTGGCCTGTTCGATCCACTCGCGCTGAGCCTCGGGCAGCGCCTCGATGCTCCGGTACCCGTTGTGCCTCAGGTACTCGATGCAGTCGCCGATCCACTCGACGTGGTGTTCGAGCGCGGTCACGAAGTTGCTTGCGGGCGCGGGACTTCCGGGCGCCTGAATGATGAACAGATTGGGAAAGCCGGCCACCGCGATCCCCAGGTAGGTGTACGGGCCCTCGGTCGTCCAGAAGTCGCCGAGGGACATCTGGTCGCGGCCGGTCACGGCGATTCGCGACATCGCGCCGGTCATCGCGTCGAATCCGGTGGCGTAGATGATCACGTCGAGTTCGTGGTCACTCTGTTCGGTGCGGATGCCCGTCGGGGTGACCTCGACGATAGGCCCCTTGCGCAGGTCGACCAGCGTCACGTTGACGCGGTTGAACGTCTCGTAGTAGCCCTGGTCGATGATCGGGCGCTTACATCCGAACGGATGAGTCGGGGTCAGCGCCGCCGCGGTCTCGGGGTCCTTGACGATGCGTGCGACCGCCTCGCCGTAGAGCTTGGCGGCCATCTGGTTGGCCTCGATGTCGAAGAACACGTCGCCCCAGCTGAGCGCGCCGATGATGCCGCCCTCCTCGACGGCGCGCAGCTGCTCCTCGCGCGATGCGGACTTCAGCGGCGGTTTGGTCATCATCTCGAACATCACCGAGAACGCACTCAGCCGCGCCGCACCCACCGCGTGTTCCCTTTGCGCCGCGCGGATCTCGGCATAGTTGGACTTCAGCTGGTCGAGTTCGCCGTCGTCGAACGCGCGTACTACCCACGGCAGGGTGTAGGCCGGCGACCGCTGGAAGACGGTGAGGTGGGCGGCCCGTTCGGCCACGACCGGGATCAGTTGCACCCCGGTCGAACCCGTTCCGATCACCCCGACCCGCTTGCCGGTCAGGTCGACGTCGCTCTTCGGCCATCGGCTGGTGAACAGCGACAACCCGCCGAAGGCGTCCATGCCCGGGATCTCCGGTTCCTTCGGGACCGACAGGATGCCGGTCGCCGCTACGACGAACGGTGCGACGAGGGTGTCCCCGTCCGCGGTCCGCACCCGCCATTCGGAGTCGGCCTCGTCGAAGGCCATCTCCGTGACCTCGGTGTGAAACCGGATGTCGCGCCGCAGATCCAGCCGATCGGCCACGAAGTTCAGGTATGCCTCGATCTCGGGCTGGCGGGGCATCGTCTCGGTCCACACCCACTCCTGCTGGATCTCCTCGGAGAAGCTGTAGGAGTACTCGATGCTCTCGATGTCACACCGCGCGCCGGGATAGCGGTTGAACAGCCATGTGCCGCCGACGTTCTCGGCCTTCTCCAGGACGATGGTGCGCAACCCCTGCTCTCGCAGTCGATGCAGCGCGTACAGGCCGGAGAACCCGGCCCCGACGACGATCGCGTCGAAGCGGGTGGTGTCGGATGTCGTCACAGGTAAGCCCTCACGTCCATAAGTGGAGATACTGTAACTATTACAGTATTGCAGCGCACCGCCGGCGGGTTTTGCGAGAACACCCAGGTATGGCACATCCTGAAACCACTACTGTAAGCTCTTCCATTAGTTCGTGGAGACGGGAGGCTGTGCGGCATGAAAGTACCGTTCACCTGGAAGGTCACCGGCTGGTTCATGATCGGCTGGTCCGCCGAATTCCCAGCAGGCGAGACTCGGCCCCTGCGGTACTTCGGCGAGGACCTGGTGGCCTATCGCGACGAGGCCGGCGAGCTGCACGTGCTCTCCGCGCACTGCCGACATCTCGGCGCGCACATCGGCCACGGCGGCAAGGTCGTCGGCGACTGTGTCGAATGCCCCTTCCACGGCTGGCGGTGGGGACCGGACGGCACCAATCGCTACATCCCCTACCAGCCCGACAAGCCGAACAAGGCACTGCGGCTGCGCGTCTTCCCGGTGCGCGAACAGTACGGCTGCGTGTTCGCCTGGCATCACCCCGAAGGTGATCCGCCGCGGTGGGACCTGCCGGACCTGTTTCACAAGTTCCCGCAGTTCCCGACCGACGAAGACGCGTATTATCGCCCCTTCCCGGAGTTTTCGAGCCGCGCGGAACGAGAGCCGGTACATCCACAGATCGTCGCGGAGAACGGCCCCGACAGCGCGCACTTTCACTACGTGCACCACGCGACCGTCACCCCGAAGTGCCTCAACTGGGAGGTCGTCGACGAGGAGTGGCGGTTTCTGACCGGCTGGCCCGACGCCTCCAGCGACGACCCGGACAAGATGGCCCTTTACATCCACAGCCACCTGTCCGGCCTCGGGTTCGCGATCAGCGCCTTCGAGGGTTCGTCGAACCACCGGCTGATCTTCGCGTGCACGCCGGTCGAGGACGGCTACTCGGACATGTTCTATTCGATCTGGTGGCCCCGGCTGCCCGGTGATACCTCCGACGTCCCGCCGGAGGAGGTGCGCAAAAAGGTCGAGCGTCAGTTCATGGGGACCGTGTGGGACGACCTGAACATCTGGCGCTACCAGGAGTACATCGAAAACCCCGCGCTGTCGCGCACGGATGCGAAACCGTATATGGCGCTGCGGAAGTGGGCCAAGCAGTTTTACGAGGTGCCCGCCACCCCGCCCGGTGAAGTTCCGGCATCGGTGTGAAACCCGACCTCGCCGAGGTCGCGGCGCCCGGCCACACCGCGATCGTCACGCAGGAGTGCCAGGGTGCGGTCGTCGGTCCGGATGCCGGGCTCAAGGCGCTGGCCGAGGAGGCCCGCCGCGAAGCGGTGCCCAACATCGCACGGCTGCTGCCGGTCGCCCGCGACGCCGGTGTGACGGTGGTGCACTGCCTGGTCCAGCGGCGGCCCGACGGGCGGGGCGCCAACCACAACGCGAAGATCTTCCAGATGAGCGGCACCACCGGGAACGCCATCGCCCCCGGCACTCCGGGCGCCGAACTGCTGCCCGAACTGGGCCCGGAGCCGGCCGACGTCGTGCTCCGCCGCTGGCACGGCATCGGCCCGATGGGCGGCACCGACCTGGACGCTGTGCTGCGCAATCTCGGGGTCTCGACCATCGTCGCCGTGGGAGTGTCGGTCAACGTCGCGATCACGAACCTGGTGATGGACGCCGTCAACGCGGCGTACCGCGTCGTCGTGCCGCGTGACGCGGTGGCAGGAATCCCCCGCGACTACGCCGATGCGATCATCGACAACACGTTGTCGCTGCTGGCGACGATCACCACCACCGACGAGCTGATCAACATATGGAAGTAGCCGCGCAGTGACCGACACCGAGGACGACATCCGCGAATTCGCCAGGGTCAAACCGGCTCTGGGGCCCCCGGAGATGGGTCGCTTCATCGCGGCGCTGCGCCGCCTGCAGAACATCACGGTGTCCAGCGATCCCGACGCCGCGCTGTGGAACGACTCCGCCGCCCTGCTCGAGAACGTGTGCGAGGCCTTGGAGGAGCACAAGGCCCCGGCGGGCGTCGCCCCTGCCGGCAGGGCGCCCAATCTGCCCGGTAACGGCCACCCGTTGATGCCGCCGTGGCAGGTGGTGACGTCCGGACCGGACGAGGTCAGGATGCGCGGCCACTTCAGCCGCTTCCACGTCGGCGGCAACGACGCGGTGCACGGCGGCGTCATCCCGCTGTTCTACGACTGGCACTTCGGAATGGTGGTGTCGGCCGCCGGGCGCCCCGACAGCCGGACCGCGTACCTGCACGTGGACTACCGGCGGGTGACGCCGATCGATGTTCCGCTCGAAGCGCGGGCGTGGATCGACTCGGTCGAGGGGCGCAAGCTCTTCGTGAGGGCGGAGATGACGGACGGGGACGGCAACGTACTATCCGAGGCCAATGGTCTGATGATCAAACTGCTTGCCCACCAGCCTTGAAAGGCACGATGTCAGTGACCACACACTTCACGGTCCCGGCCGCCGCCGACACCGTCGCCGCCGTCATCGGCGACCGCGAGTTCATCGTTCAGGGCGATCGCCGATACACCTACGCCCAGGTCGTCGAGCGCGCCAACCGTCTGGCCGCGTTCCTGCACAGCCGGGGACTGGGCTGCCACGTCGAACGCTCCGAGCTCGCCGGTCACGAAGTGGGCCAGGACCTGCTGGGCATCTACGCCTACAACGGCCCGGAATACATCGAGGGCATGCTCGGCTCGTGGCGGGCCCGGGTGGCGCCGTTCAACGTCAACTACCGCTACGTCAAGAACGAATTGCAGTACCTGCTCAACGATTCCGGCGCCAGCGCGCTGCTGTACCACGCGACGTTCGCGCCGCGCGTCGCGGAGGTGCTGTCGGATCTGCCCAATCTCCGGGTGCTCATCCAGATCGCCGACGACTCCGGCAACGATCTGCTCGACGGCGCAGTCGACTACGAGTCGATCGTCGGCTCGGGCACCCCGGTGCTGCCGCCCATCGAGCCGTCGCCCGACGACCTCTACGTGCTCTACACCGGCGGCACGACGGGCATGCCGAAGGGCGTGCTGTGGCGCCAGCACGACATCTTCATGACCTCGTTCGGCGGCCGGAACATGGCCACCGGCGAGCTCATCACCTCGCTCGACGACATCGCCAAGCGGGTGGCGGAGGGACCCGGCACCAAGATCCTCACCCTGCCGCCCCTCATGCACGGCGCCGCTCAGTGGGCCGCGATGACCGCGATGACCACGGGCCAGACCATCGTGTTCACCGCCAATCCCGGCAGCCTCGACGCCGATGAGGTGGTCGCGACCATCGAGCGCGAGAAGGCCCTTGTGGTGCAGGTCGTCGGCGACGCGGTCGCGCGCCCGCTCGCCGACGCGATCGAGCGCAGCTCGGCCGACCTGTCGTCGCTCGCGGTGATCGCCAACGGTGGCGCGCTGCTCACCCCCACCGCGAAGCAGCGCCTGATCGACGTCAAACCCGGCCTCATCGTCGTGGACGGCGTCGGCTCCTCCGAGACCGGCATCCAGATGAACCACATGTCGGCGCCCGGCGCGGTGTCGACCGGCAAGTTCAATGCGGGCCCGGACACCTTCGTCGCGGCGGAGGATTTCAGCGCGATCCTTGAACCCGGGCACGACGGCATCGGCTGGTTGGCGCAGCGGGGCTACGTGCCGCTGGGATACAAGGGCGATGCGGAGAAGACCGCCAAGACCTTCCCGGTGATCGACGGTGTGCGGTACTCGATTCCGGGCGACCGCGCCCGCCACCAGGCCGACGGCTCCATCGAACTGTTGGGACGCGATTCGGTGACCATCAACTCCGGCGGCGAGAAGATCTTCGTCGAGGAGGTCGAGACCGCGCTGCTGTCGCATCCCGCGGTGGCGGACGTCGTGGTCGCGGGCCGGCCCAGCGAACGGTGGGGCCAGGAGGTGGTCGCGGTGGTGGCCCTCGTCGACGGTGCCAGCGCCGAAGCCCAGGAACTCATCGATCACGCCGCGAATTCGATTGCCCGCTACAAGCTTCCGAAGGCGATCGTGTTCCGCTCGGCAATCGAGCGCAGCCCTGCGGGCAAGGCCGACTACCGGTGGGCCCGCGACCAGGCGCTCAGCGCGAACGCCTGAGCCGTACCTCAGACAGGCGACGTTGCCTCCGCGCTCGTCCACGCCCACTCCCGAATCGCGGGACCGAGCCAGCGTTGCAGATGTGCGCGCAGTTGATCCGGAGTTCGCGGCGGCTCACCGGGATTCGTGAGGAACGACTGAACGATCCGCAGCGACCACTCGACCAGTTCGTCGAGTGCGCCGGGCGCCGGGCTGATCCGCGTCCAGTCGATCGCGGTGTTCTCGATCAGAACAGAGGTCCCGATCTCTCGTGCGGCCTCAGACGTGACGCTGCGCAACAGGTTATGCGAAGGTTCGCCGAGAAGAACTTGCAGATACGGTTCGTTCGGCACAGCCGCGACGGTCTGCACCACGCCCTCGATGATCGCGTCGGCCACGTCGTCGAAACCGCTCAGCCGCTCCGCGAGACGCGCCAGGAACCGGCGGGTACCCTCGACCGCCGCCGCCCGCAAAAGTGCCGTGGTGCTCGGGAAGTAGCGGTAGACCGTCGCCCTGCTGACCCCCAATTCGGCCGCGACGTGCGCGATCGTGGTCTGCCCGCCGCGCTCGGCGACGCACCGGTGGGTGGCCACCAGGATCCGCGCCGCCGCCTCCTCGTCACTCTTGGGCGGTTCGCCCAGCCAGCCGTGCGTGCGCATGCCAGCGAATGTACCCGGTCCCGGACCCTTTACAGCGGCGATACACATCTGCTAGGACTGTATCGTCAGAGTTTCGGTACGACTGACGATAGAGGGGCCCTTTGATGGTTAGTGAGGCGTGCAGGCGGCCCCAGTTCGATGTCGCCGTCATCGGCGCGGGCCCCGGCGGAATCGCCGCCGCATACAAATTGCGCCAACGCGGAATCACCAACGTGGTCATCTTGGAACGCGGGCACGATTTCGGCGGGACCTGGCGCGACAACCACTATCCCGGGCTGGCGGTTGACATCCCGATTCTGTGGTACCAGCTGTCGTTCGCTCGAAACCCGCGGTGGAGCAGGCTATTTGCGCCAGGGCCGGAAATCTATCGGTACCTCACCGACACGGCTCGTCGATGCGGCCTCTATCCCCTGCTTCGGCCGAACTGCGAAGTCGTGACTCAGCGCTGGGATGCGGACAATGCGATGTGGCATCTGACGATCCGCGACCGCGAGCCGGTCACGGCCCGGTTCGTCATCAGCTCGGTCGGCGGCTATGTCAACGCGCGCTCGACGGCTGACATCCCGGGGCTGGATTGCTTCGGCGGCAGGGTGCTTCGACCCAACGCATGGGACGACAGCTATGACACCCGGGGCAAACGGGTGGCAGTGATCGGCACGGGATCCAGCGGGGCACAGATCGTCTCCGCCCTGTCGGGTCACGTCGCCAGACTGGACGTGTACCAGCGCACGCCGAACTGGATCCTGCCCAGACCCGACTTCGCGATCTCTTCGATGCTCCAGACGCTCCTTCGCATTCCGGGGGTCGCGGCAGGCCTGCACAACCTGGGCCGGGCGGTGTTCGATCTCTTCCTGCTGGTGCCGATCGTGCATGTGATGGCACGCATCCCGGATGATGTGCTGGTACGGCTGCTCAGCGCGTACGACGCCGCGACCCGGTTCGCGTACCGCGGGCTACTGCGCAAAGTGGTGCGCGATCGGACGACACGGCGACAGTTGCTGCCGTCGCACGGCATTCTCGCCAAACGCCCGATCATCTCCAGCAGCTACCTGCCGGCGTTCAACAATCCCGACACCCACCTGATCACCACTCCGATCGAACGCATCACCGCCACCGGCGTTCGTACCACCGACGGCGTCGAACGCTGCGTCGACCTCATCGTCACCGCCACCGGCTACGAACTCTGGACCGATCCCGAAACCTACCGCCCGGGAACGATACTCGGCGTGAACGGATTCGACCTCTCGGACGACTATCGGGACAACGGGTTGCGCGCCTACGGCGGCACCGCACATCCGATGCTGCCCAACCGCTGGGAGATCGTCGGCCCACTCGCGTTCGTCGGCGTTGGGTGGACCGACTTCGTGGAGGCGATGGCCGAGCACGCCGTACGGGTCATCGACACCGCTCGCAGCCGCGATACCGATGTCGTCGCCGTCACCGAGGCGGCGTTCGATGGGTGGACTTCGCGGATGCGAGCCGCGGGCAAGGCTGCGCGCCTGTACTACACAAGGTGCAACCCGAACGCGCACAGCTACTACATCAACTCTCAAGGCGACACGGTGTACCACCGCCCGCAGACCATCACCGCCTCACTGCGTTTCGCCTACCGTCCGCCGTTGCGCGACTACCGCTTCGAACGTCGCGAGATTTTCGCGGAACCTTCCCGGATCCTCTCGTGACAGCGACGATGAACTCCCTGTTCACGACGGCCGGGGCCGTGCGGGATTCCGGCACGATGGTCGCCCGAGGGGTGCTGCGGGATCTGCGCCGAGCATCCGCGCGCGGCGCGGATCCCGCGGTCGCACGTACCGACTTCGATCCGACCGACCCGGCGACGATCGCCGACCCGTATGCCCGGCTGGCCGAGCTGCGGCGGCACCGGGTCGTCGTCAACGAGCGCCTCAACGTATGGATGCTCGCCCGCTACGACGATGTCGTGACCGCTGCCCGCGACCACGACGTGCTCTCCTCCAGCTCCGGCATTCTGTTGCGGTCTGCACCATTGCCCGGCGTCGTCAGCACCGACGAGCCGGACCACACACGGCTTCGCCGGGTCACCGCGCCGGCCTTCACACCGGCCGGAGTGCGAAAGCTGCAGACGGCCTTGGAACAATTTGTCGAACCCGGTGTGCGCGCGATCGCAAGGGGCGACCTGGTGGACGTGGTCCCCACCCTGACTCGGCCGCTTCCGATCTCCGCGATCACGCTGCTGCTCGGCATCGCGAAGAGCCACTGGGGCGACTTCACCCGGTACTCCGACGATTTCACGGCGATGTTCGCCGCACGCAACCTGCAGGAGATCGCCGGGTCCACGACCCGCGCCCTGCCCGGCATGCTGGCCGTGCGCCGGTTGCTCCTTGCGGAGCTGGGCCGCCGCGGCCCCGGTGACGATGACGTCCTCGGCAGGGTCAAGGCTGCGCTCGACGACGGCGACATGTCCATGCTCGAGGCGCTGATCGCGGCGATCATCCTGCTGGTGGCCGGAAGCGAGACCACCACGAATCTGCTCGGCATCCTGCTGATGCAGCTGGCCCGCACTCCCGCTCTCTACGAACGGCTTCGGGCGCAGCGCGACCTGATTCCCGCCGCCGTCGAAGAGGCGTTGCGCTGGGGCTCCCCCGTGCAGTGGGTCGCGCGGACGACGCTGGTTCCGTACCCGGTGGGTGGGGTGACCATTCCGGCGCATGCCCGGGTGGTTTTGTTCTACGCCGGCGCCAACCGGGATCCCGAGCGCTTCGAGAACCCCGATGACTTCGACATCGACCGAGGCGCGGTCCGCCATCTCACATTCGGTCACGGTGCGCACTACTGTATGGGTGCTCATCTGGCGCGCCTCGAGGCGCAGGTGGTGCTCAACCAAATGTTCGACGCGGTAACGCATCTCGAGCTGGCCGGTCCCATCCTGTGGACGACCACCCCGTCGTTGTCGGGTCCGCGATCTGTACCGGTAAAGAAGCGAATCGAGGCGGCATGAGCGGCCAATGTACTGACGACATCGAAACGCTGGCGAACAAGTTGGGATTCAGCTGCGAGCAGTCGGCGCCGGTGATCGACCTGCGCAACCCCTTCGGGTTGACGAACTGGACGCTGCCCGTCCTCGAGCTCCTCATCGTCTTCGGTGCTGCGCTGGCGCTGTGGTGGGCATTGCGCCGGTTGCGACGCGACGGTGATCCGGTGAACGTGGTGCTCTGGTTCGCGACCGTTCTGTACCTTTTGATCGTCGAGCCGCCGCTGTACTTCCCGGCAACGTTCGGTGTCGATGACACCATCGGCGCGGTGTTCGCGCACAACGTCTTCACCGTGCAGTTCCTCTATGATCGGTTGCCGCTCTACATCGTTGCGCTGTACCCGGCGATGGCGATGCTCGCCTACGAGATCGTGCGCAGCCTCGGCGTGTTTCGCGACCGCGGCATCCTCGTCGGAGCGATCTGTGTCGGTTTCGTCCACCATTGCTTCTACGAAGTGTTCGATCAGCTCGGGCCGCAGCTGCAGTGGTGGACGTGGAATGAGCACACCCCGATCAACCAACCCATGTTGGGGTCGGTCCCGATGGCCAGCGTGTTGCTCTTCGCGACGGTGGGGCCTGCCATGCTCACGGCGATGGTGGTGGCGCTCGTCGGCGGGAGGGGGCGCCGGATCGGTACGACGGGGCTTGTCCTGCGCACCGTGGTGGCCGCGGTACTGATGCCGCTGGCGCTGGTCGTCGTCAACATCCCGATCGCTCTGGCCGACCGCGACGATCCCGACGGTCCCCTGCGGTGGGCGGTCTACATCGTGTATCTCGCGCTGTTCGCGGTGCCCGCACTGTGGGTGCTTGCTTCGAAGCTGCGCACCCGTGACAGTGAACCGAACCTCTTCGTGCGTGTTTTCGGCACGGCCTATCTGGCGGTGCTGGCCGCGTTGTGGCTCACCGCCCTACCGGACCACCTCCGCGGGTCCGACGGTCTGTCCGCCTCGCTCACCCCCAACGGGAGCATCCCTCACGCCGCAGTGTGTTTCGCGGTGGCCGCGGTGCTCACGGCGTCGGTCTCGTTGCGGCGCGGACCGACTCCGGCACGCCCCGACCCGGCACCGCAGAGAACCGAGGTGAGTCCATGACCGACCTGCAGATCCGTCGTATTCGCTTCGACTTCGGCGAGCCCATCCCCTTCAACTGGAATCGGGTCAATCCGGCATTTTCGACGTACATGAACATGGTCTCGATCATGGCCATCTGCTTCGAGAAGATGCTCGTCGCCGCGGTGCGCGAGGCGATGCCGACCATCACCGATCCCGCGGTGGCCGACGAGGCCGATGCGTTCCTGCGTCAAGAAGCGCAGCACGCCAGCGCCCACCGCCACCACGTGCGCGCACTCATCCGGAGTCATCCGGGCCTGCAGCAGACCCTCGACGAGGCCATCGCCGCATACGACGAACTGACGGCCACAACCTCGTTGCGGTTTCGGTTGGCATACGTCGCCGACCTGGAAGCGACGTTCACGCCGTTCTTCAAGATGCTGTTGGACAACGAGGAGACCCTGTTCCGACCGGGTGACGACCGCGTCTCTTCGCTGTTGCTCTGGCATTTCGTGGAGGAGGTCGAGCACCGCAGTTCGGCGTTGATCATCTATGACGCCGTAGTCGGTGACAGGGCGTATCGGATGTTCGCACTGCCGCGCATCGTCCGGCATCTGTTGCAGGTGACGACGCTGATCACCAATGGCATCAACGAGCATGTCCCATTGGCGGACCGGGCGATCGACACCAACACCGTCAAGCCGTACTACAAACTGCGCAGGATCACGCGGCGCGAGGCGCCAACGGGTCTTCCCGACGTCCGCCCGGCGTTGCACACCGTCCCCTGGAGCCAGAAACTGGTCACGGTGGCGCGAGTGCTGATGAGCCAGACACCCATGCACAACCCGGCGCACGCTCCCACACCGAGATTCGCCGACGACTGGATCACGCGCTACAACCGAGGCGACGATGTCTCACGGTGGTACGCAAGTCAGGCTGGCTGACCGCTCTACTGAGATCGCCTGAGCCGACGCTTGGTTCGGTTGCGCGCCATAGCCAGCCCGAGCGCGGTCGTCGCCCGCATCGACGGCGGGAACGGTGGCGCCGCACGTCCGGTGATCGTGAATGGCAGGTCTGTGCCGACGATCGTGCGGTGATGGCTGAACGCGTCGAACCCCGCCTTGCCGTGGTAGGCGCCCATCCCGCTGCGACCCACTCCCCCGAACGGCGCCGCCGACGGGATCATCTGCGCGGCGAAGTCATTGCGTGCCACGCCGCCGCTGCGGGTGCTGCGGACGAAGCGCCGAAAGTCGTTGTCGTCGGGCCCATACCAATACGCGACGAGCGGTGACGGCCGCCGGTTGACGTAGTCGATGGCCTCATCGAGGTCGCGGTAGGGCCGCACCGCGAGCACGGGACCGAAGACCTCCTCGGCGGCAATCCTCATCCGGTCGTCGACATCACGCACGAGGGTCGGGGCGATCTTGCGGGTCCCACGGTCGGGCAGGGCTTCACCGGCCGGGGCGACAGTCTCGACGCGCGCACCCCTCGCCCGCGCGTCGTCGACGAGCCCGACCACGCGATCGAAGTTCGCCTCGTTCACCGACGAGCAGTAGTCGTCGTTGTCGACGATCGTCGGAAACATCTGTCGCCACGTCTCTTTCACGATTCCGACGAAGGCGGCCTCGCGGTCGTCGGGCACGAAGACGTAGTCGGGGCAGACGCAGACCTGTCCTCCGTTGATCATCCGCGATCGTGCGACCCGGGCAGCCGACCGGGACAGGTCCGCATCCCGTGCGACCACGACCGGATTCTTGCCGCCGAGTTCGAGCGTCACGGGCACCAAATTTTCGGCGGCCGCCCGCTGCACCAGTGCGCCGACCGAGGGTGAACCGGTGAAGAACAGGTGGTCGAACGGAAGTGACGAGAACTCCGCCGCCACATCCGGCCCGCCGGTGACCACATCGAGCTCGGCCACGTCGAAGTACCTCGGCGCCAACGTCTTCAGCAGCTCGGCGGTGCACGGCGTGATCTCCGACATCTTGATCATCACCCGGTTGCCCGCGGCGAAGGCCGCCGCGGCTGGCAGCACGACGAGGTTCAGCGGGAAGTTCCACGGGCCGATGATTCCGACGACACCGAGCGGCGACGGCTCGACCTCGGCCCGCATACCGACCATGCGACCGGCGCGCATCAATTTTGTCGCCCGCATCCACTGCGCCACATGTGATCTGGTGTGCTCAATGACCGAGATCATGCCGAGGATCTCGGTGAACAGTGATCCGGTCTTGGGCCGGGTTCCGTAATCGGCCGCCATCGCGTCGACGAACTCGTCGGCGTTGTCGAGCACGAGGGACAGCAACCGATCGATGCGGTGGCGTCGTTCGGCGACGCTCGGCGGGCCGTCGGCCAGGAACGCGCGCCGCTGCCCCTCCAGAACGGCCAGCATCGCCGCCCGCACCGTGCCGTCGGCCGCGCTCACCTGAATCGTGCTCTCGCTCATCGCACCACCATCTCCGGAAGTGATTGTCTGCGGCACCCGAATTGTTTACTGTCGTGCTTACAGTCGGCCATTCGAATGGTACGCCGACTGCGCACAGGCGCGAAGGGAATGGACGAGATGACCGGTAAGCGCAAGATCGTGGTCGTCGGTGCGGGATCGGGCATCGGGGCGGCCGTCGCGGCGCATTTCCACACGCACGGCGATCATGTCCTCGCGGTCGATGTCCGCGACCACCGAACGCCGGCTTCCGAATACGCCCGGTGCGATCTGCGTGACGCGGATTCCATTGGTGGCCTGCTCGAGTCGATCGGGTCGGGCTGGGACATGCTGGCGCATGTCGCGGGCGTTCCGGGCACCGCACCAGCCGCCGACGTACTGAGGGTCAACTACCTCGGCATGCGGCTGCTCGCCGAGGGCATGCTGCCCCGGTTGCGCGAGGGCGGATCGATCGTCGCCGTCGCGTCCACCGCCGCCCTCGGATGGGACCAGCGCATCGACACCCTGGACGGGCTGCTCGAGCTCACCGATGCGAACGCCGTCGAGCGCTGGCAGTCCGAGCAGGACCCCGACTATCCCGTGTACAGCACGTCCAAGCAGGCGGTGATCCTGTACGCGAAACGCCTCGCGGGCCCGGCATGGACCAAGTACGGCGTGCGGGTCAACACCGTCAGCCCGGGGCCGGTCGAGACGCCGATCCTCACCGACTTCGAGCAGACCATGGGCAAGGACGTCCTGGACATGTGCAAGGCCACCGTCGGGCGGCATGCCTCGGTCGACGACATCGTGCCGGTGATCTCGTTCCTCGGGTCCCCGGAGGCGCGCTGGATCACCGGCCAGGACATTCAGGTCGATGCCGGCTTCATCAACTCGATGCTCGCCGGCGCACCTGTCCAGCTCTGAAGGCCGGCATCTATCGTTACGTAGACCTATACTGTAAGCTTTACAGTACCCATTCGGGTTACCTGTCCGGACCAGACGAGGGAGATCAGCCGTGGATAGCCCCGTACAGGATGTCACGGTCGACGAGGCCTTCGACCTGCTGCGCGACCCCTATCCCCTGTTCGCGCAGAAGCGACGGGAAACCAGCGGTGTGTTCCGCGGTAGCGTCATGGACTGGTCCCAAGCCCCGGAAGCCATGCCGGAGAACCTCTATGCCGCAGTGTCTTTCGATGCGGTCAACCGGGTCTTCCGGGACGGCAAGGTGTTCAACTCGCATATCTACGACAACACCATCGGCCTGTTCATCGGGCCGACCATCCTGGCGATGGAGGGCAAGAAACACTGGGACCACCGCAACCTGGTGTCCGCGGCGTTCAAGTCGAAGTCGTTGGCCCGCTGGGAACCCGAGGTCGTCCGCCCGGTGGTGACCGCGCTGATCGACGAGTTCATCGAGAACGGGCACGCCGACCTGGTGCGTGATTTCACGTTCGAGTTCCCGACCCGCGTCATCTCCAAGCTGCTGGGCCTGCCCGAGGAGGACCTGCCCTGGTTCCGCAAGCGGGCGGTCGAATTGATCAGCTACCACGTCAGATACAAGCGCGCATTCGAGGCGTCCGCCGCGCTGAAGGACTACTTCCTGACGCAGATCGACAAGCGCAGGTCCAAGCCGACCGAAGACATCATCGGTGACCTGGTCGGCGCCGAGATCGACGGCGAGAAGCTCAGCGACGAGTCGATCTACTCGTTCCTGCGGCTGTTGCTACCCGCCGGCCTGGAAACCACGTACCGATCATCGGGAAACCTGCTGTATCTCCTGCTCACCCATCCCGAACAGTTCGCCGCCGTCCAGTCCGATCGGGAACTCATCGCCTCGGCCATCGAAGAAGGCCTGCGGTATGAGACACCGTTGACCACCGTGCAGCGCTATGCGACCGAGGAGACCGAACTCGAAGGGGTTCTTCTGCCCAAGGGCGCGGTGATCGACGTGTGCATCGGATCGGCCAACCGCGATGAGAACCGGTGGGAGCGTTCCGAGGAGTTCGACATCTTCCGCAAGCGCGTGCCGCACATCTCCTTTGCAGCGGGTGAGCACACGTGCATGGGCCTGCATCTCGCGCGCATGGAGACGCGGGTCGCGCTGGAATGCCTACTGGACCGGCTGACCGACATCAAGCTCGTCACCGACGACAACCCGCACATCGCAGGCCAACCCTTCCGCTCCCCCACGGCGCTGCCGGTGACGTTCGAACCGGCCGGCTGATTCGTGGCCAAAGCCGGAAGCGGGCGCACCCGCCGCGACCGCGGGTCGATCAGCGCCGAGGAGATACTCGAGGGCGCACTGCAGGTCGCACAGGAGGTCTCGATCGAGAACCTCAGCATGCCGCAGCTCGCCAAACATCTCGGCGTCGGCGTCACCAGCATCTACTGGTATTTCCGCCGCAAGGACGACCTGCTCGACGCGATGACCGACCGGGCCTTGGAGCGGTTCGAGTTCACGGTGCCGACCATCTCCGCCTCGAATTGGCGAGAGTCGTTGCGCGATCACGCCTTGACGATGCGCAAGCGCTTCCGCGCGGACCCCATTCTCTGCGATCTGGTGTTGATCCGCGGGCAGTACGGACATCGCGCGATGCACGGTGCGCTGCAGAAACTGGGGCAGCCGGTCGGGGCGCTGGTCGAAGCGGGCCTCACCGTCGACCAGGCCGCCGAGACGTACGGCGCGATCTCGGTGCACATCCGCGGTTCGGTCGTTCTCGAGCGACTCCAGGAACGCACCGAGGGCTTCCCCGCCCAGCGCGACGACGGCGGCCGCTACATCGGATTCGCCGACGACATCGACTTCGGCTACATCCTCGACAGCATCCTCGACCACGCTGAAACGATCATCGCGACGGCGTAGCGCCATTCCTCGGTGCGCGGTAGGCCACCGTCTTCGTCTCGAGGTACTGCTCGAAACCCTCGACGCCGCACTGCCTTCCGACGCCGCTGTTCTTGAAGCCGCCGAACGGCGCGTCCGCCCCGTAGAACATGCCGCCGTTGACCCCGAACGAACCGGTGCGGATGCGGCGGGCGATCGCCATCCCCCGCTCCAGTGAGCGCGACGATACGGCGCCGGCCAATCCGTATGCGCTGTCGTTGGCGATCCGCACCGCCTCGTCGTCGTCATCGAACGGCAGCACGACCAGCACGGGGCCGAACACCTCCTGCTGGGCGATCGCCGCGCTGTTGTCGACGCCGACGATGACGGTCGGCGCCACGTAGTGCCCGTCGGCGAGATGCTCGGGCAGATCGGCGACCGATCCACCGCCCGCGGTGATCTCGGCGCCGTCGGCGCGCGCCTGCTCGATCGCATCGAGGACACGCTTCTTCTGCGCGGGGCTGATCACCGGACCGACCAGCGTGTCCGGCCAGACCGGATCCCCCACCGGCACAGCCTGATAGGCGGCAGTGATGCCGGCGACGGCATCGTCGTAGAGCGACCGGTGCACCAGCATGCGCGTCGTGGCCGCACACGCCTGCCCCGCGTGAACGCAGACCCCGACAGCGGATCCGATGATCGCCGCGGGTGGGGCGTCGTCGAGCACGATCGACACGGACTTGCCGCCGAGTTCCAAGAACATCCGCTTCATGGTGTCGGCGCCCTGCCGCATGAGCAGCTTGCCGACGCCGGTCGATCCGGTGAACGAGATCATGTCGACACGCGGGTCGGTGCCGAGCAGGCCTGCCACGTCGTTCGACGGTGTGGTCACCACGTTGACGACGCCCGGCGGGATGTCGGTGTGCTCGGCGATGAGCCTGCCGAGCCGGGTGGCGTTCCACGGCGTGTTCGGATCGGGCTTGAGCACGACGGTGTTTCCGGTTGCGAGCGCGGGTCCGAGCTTGTTGAGGATGACCTCGATCGGGAAATTGGACGGCGTGATCGCGGCGACGACGCCGACCGGGTCCTTGACCACGGTGCGCACGTTGCGGTCACCGAACAGCCCACCGCCGTCGAGTGTGCGCTCCCACGGGAAGTCGAGCATCAGCCGCGCGGGGTAGCGCAAACCGTCCGCCAGGGGCCAATCGAGTTGTGCGGATTGCGTTGTCATCACCGGGCAGCCGACCTCGGCGATCAGCTCCTCGCGCAGTTCCTCCTGCTCGGCCTCGATCGCGGACTGCAGCTGATCGAGGCACCGGGCGCGCAGCCGCCGATTGGCGGCCCAGTCGGTTTCGTCGAATGCTCGACGGGCGGCGGCGATCGCGCGGTCCATGTCCTCGGCTTCTGCGGCGGCCGTGCCGCCCAACAGCCGACCCGTCGCCGGGCTCAGGTTGTCGAACTGGGCGCCGGACGCCGACCCCACGAGTTGGCCGTCGATGAGCATCCGCGATTCGGCGCGACCCGCCGCCCGCTCACCGACGTCGATGCTGGTTTCGATCCGTTCTGCTGAATTCATGGCGGAGCTCACCCAGCTACCTCGTAGACTCTCATTGCGGGACGACTAACTGTAATGCTTACAGTAAGTTTATTCAACAGCCGGAGCGCCGGATACGAGGGAGCCGATTTGGTCAAGGTCATGGAGGGCGTACGGGTCCTCGAGGTCGCACAGTTCACGTTCGTTCCGGCGGCGGGGGCGATCCTCGCCGACTGGGGCGCCGACGTCATCAAGGTCGAGCACCCGGTGCGCGGTGACACCCAACGCGGATTCATCAACATGGGCGGATTCCAACTCGATCCCAACCGCCATCCGCTGATCGAGCATCCCAACCGCGGCAAGCGCAGCGTCGGAATCGACGTGTCGACGCCCGAGGGTCAGGAGGTGCTCTACGAGATCGCCAAGACCTCCGACGTCTTCCTCACCAACTACCTTCCCGCGCAACGGCAGAAGAACAAGTTCGACGTCGAACACATCCGGGCGGCGAACCCCGACATCATCTACGCGCGTGGCAGCGCCTACGGCGACAAGGGGCCCGAGCGCGACACCGGCGGTTTCGACGGCACGGCGTTCTGGACACGCAGCGGCGTCGGACACGCCCTGACCCCCGAGGAAATCGGTGGGGCGCTGTCGCAGGGCATCCCGGCCTTCGGCGACTCGATCGGCGGCATGAACATCGCCGGCGGGATCTCGGCCGCGCTGTTCCACCGGATGCGCACCGGCGAGGCGGTCGAGATCGACGTCTCCCTACTGAGCACCGCGTGGTGGGCCGGCGGGGCCAGCGTGACGCAAGGTATGGAGACCGGCGAGACCATGCGCTCGCTGATGCCCGACGCGACGGGCCCGAGCGTGAATCCGTTCATGGCCAACTACCTGACCTCAGACGGCGGCACGATCAACCTGTGCATCGTCAGCCCGACCGGATACATCCGGGACGCGTTCGAACATCTGGAACTGCCGGAACTCGCCGACGATCCGCGGTTCTCCGACGTCATGCCGTTGATCGAGAATGCCGCCGCCGCAGCGGATTTGATTCGCGAGAAGATCCGCAGCAAGCCGTTCGAGTACTGGCGTCAACGCCTGAAGTCGATGAAGGGCCAGTGGGCGCCGTTCCAGAGCTTCATCGATCTGACCACTGACGAGCAGGCACTCGCCAACGACATGGTCGTCGAGGTGGAGGCCGCCGACGGCGGTGAGCCGTTCAAGGTCGTGCGGGGGCCGGTGCAGTTCAACCACGAGCCGCTCGAGACGACGCGTGCGCCGCAGGCCAGCGAGCACACCGAGCTGGTGCTGATGGACATCGGCATGGACTGGGACCGCATCGAGGCGCTCAAGGAAAAGGGCGCCATCGCATAACGCTTCTCTGCGCGAGCGACCGTGTTTGCCCGCCGACACGCCGCGACAGGTGTGCATTTCGCGGTCGCTCGCGGCGAAGTCATGCCCGCTCGACGCGAATGGGCACACCCGTCAACCAGGCCATACCCGACAGTGCTTCGACGTCGTCGGGATCGCTGGACGTCAGCTGGTTGACGTTCGCGCCCCCCGCGCGGTTGGCCAGCCGCCAACTGCCGGTTCCCTTGTGCCCCCAGCCGTGTGGCACCGCGACGACGCCGGGCACGAGGTCCTTCGTCGTCAGCACGGGGACGGTGATGGCGCCGTACGGCGACGAGATCCGCACGTCGTCGCCGTCGACGATGGTGCGCTCGGCCGCGTCGTCGACATGCATCAGCGCATGCTGGCGACGGTCACCGCGCATCAACAACGGCGAGTTGTGCATCCACGAGTTCTCCGAGCGTGGCTCGCGCAAGCCGATCATTCGCAGCGGATAGCCGTCGGGCACGGCGCGCCGTGACAGCTTGTCGACGTCGGTGGCTATCCCCGGATGGCTCAACCGAACCCGGCGCGACAGATAGCCGACGGCGCCGCGCAACACACCCGTGCGGATGTTCGGGGCGACCACGACGCCGTGCGGATGCTCCTCGGTCAACCGTCGCAGCGACAGGCCGCCTCGTCGTAACCCGAACCTGTCGCCGCCCTCCGACATCCGCACCAGGGCGTCCATCATGGTCCTGGGGGACACCTCGAAACCGAACAGGCGCCCGAGTTTTCGCACACCGGCGAACGCCGCGAAGGCGGGCACGCGTCGAGCCAGTCGCCGGGCCAGCTCCTCGGCGATGTCCCACTCCCCTCGCGACTCGCCCACCGGCGCGAGGACGGCATCGGTCGCCTGCCGGAACGGCGTGGCCTGAAAGCCCTGGAACGTGTACGGGAAATCGTCGCGCTCGTACATCGTCGTGACGGGCAGGATGTAGTCGCACTGCGCGCTGGTCTCGGTGACGTAGAAGTCGAGCGCGACCGACAGTTGCAGTTCGCCGAACGCCGCCTCGAGCTCCTCGCCGTTGGGCACCGACAGCACGGGATTGCCTGCCGAGACGAACAACGCGCGGATCTGGCGGTCTCCCGGTGTCGTGATCTCCTTGGCCATCAGCGCGGCGGGCTCGGAACCGATCGCGCTGGGGGTTCCGCTGATGCGCGAGCGCTTGCGCCGATACGAGCGCCGCATCACGGCGCCCATCGCGACGTTCTGCCACTTCTGGCCGGCGGTGTGCATCGAGCTGAACACCGAACCGCCCGGCACGTCGAGGTTGCCTGCCACCAGGTTCACCGCATCGATCAGGTACGTCGTCAGCGTGCCGTGGCTGCCGACGCAGGTGCCAAGCCGGCCGTAGACCGCCGCCCGCGGCGTGTTCACCAGGTCGCGCGCCAACGCCCGCACGCTGTCCGCATCGATCCCGGTCAAAGCGGCCGTCGACTCCGGGCCGAACGGTCGGCACAGCGACCGCAGCCAGTCGACGCCGTCGGCCTTGCGTTTCACCGCGGCGACGTCGACCAGTCCTTCGGCGAACATCACGTTCAGCAGCGAGAGCAGCAACAGCGAGTCGGTGTCCGGCACGATGCCGAGCCATTCGAACGCCACGGCGGTCTCGCTGCGCCGCGGGTCGACGATCACCACGCGCCCACCGCGCTTGACGATGTCGTGCATGCGGTCCTTGATCCGTGGCGCGGTGAGGAAGCTGCCGTGCGAGACAATGGGATTCGCGCCCATCATGACCAGGAGGTCGGTTCGCGTCAGATCGGGAATCGGCACCGACGTCGGCACCCCGTAGAGCAACTGGCTGGCGATGAGCCTGCTGTTGGTGTCCTGCGAGGACGCGGTGAAGTAGTGGCCGTGGCGGCCGAGGCCCTTCATGAACAACAGCGCCGCGAAGGTGTGCGCGTAGCTGAACGCCCCGGGATTGCCCATGTACCAGCCGACCGCGCCGGAACCGTGACGGCGCAGGATCGTCGAAAGGCGGCCCGCGATATCGTCCATCGCCTCGTCCCACGTCACCTCTTCGAAGCCGGACGGCCCGCGGCGCAGCGGCCGCGTCACCCGGTCCGGATCGT
Source organism: Mycolicibacterium celeriflavum (assembly GCA_050205545.1). Lineage (GTDB taxonomy): Bacteria > Actinomycetota > Actinomycetes > Mycobacteriales > Mycobacteriaceae > Mycobacterium > Mycobacterium celeriflavum_A. Next base: position 131,854 of record JBNMQV010000008.1, on the reverse strand, counting down.
TGACGACCTCGGTGAACGCGATGCCCTTCTGACAGGCGAAACCGGCCGAGAGCGGGTGGTCCTTGTCGGGCCGCAGGGCCATCAGGCGGCCGTCCTCGACCGTCGCGATCATTCCGCACAACGGCTCGCAGATCCGGCAGAAGGTCGGCTTGTTCTCGATGACCGGGGCCACGCCGATTACGATACTGTAAGAGTTACAGTTACACGTCGGATCGGCGTTGACCAGAGAGGATCAGGCATGCACGACGTGGCGATCATCGGTGTCGGACTGCATCCGTTCGGCCGCTTCGAGGGCAAGTCCGCGATGGAGATGGGGGTCGACGCGATCTTCGCCGCCGTCGCCGACGCCGGTGTCGAGTGGAAGGACATCCAGTTCGCCACCGGAGGCAGCTGGACCGTCGCCAACCCCGACGCGATCGTCGGCATGGTCGGGCTGTCCGGCATCCCGTTCACCAACGTGTTCAACGCCTGTGCCACCGCGGCCAGCGCCGCTAAGGCGTGCGCCGACGGAATCCGGCTCGGCGACTACGACATCGGCATCGCGCTCGGGCTCGACAAGCATCCGCGCGGCGCCTTCACCGAAGACCCCGCCCTCGTCGGCATGCCGCGGTGGTACGCCGAGAACGGCCAGTACCTCACAACCCAGTTCTTCGGGATGAAGGCCAACCGCTACCTGCACGAGCACGGCATCTCCCAGCAGACGCTGGCCAAGGTGGCCGCCAAGAACTTCCGCAACGGCGCGTTGAACCCCAACGCGTTCCGCCGCAAGCCCATTCCCGAGGACCAGATCCTCAACTCCACGATGCTGAACTATCCGCTGACGCAGTACATGTTCTGCGCTCCCGACGAGGGCGCGGCGGCCGTCGTGATGTGTCGTGCCGACATCGCCGAGCGCTACACCTCCAAACCGGTTTACCTGCGGGCGGTCGAGGTCCGCACCCGCAAATACGGTGCCTACGAAGTGAACACGACGTTCGCACCCGTCGAAGAGGACGTCGCCCCGACCGTCTACGCCGCGAAGGCGGCGTTCGAAAAGGCGGGTGTGGCGCCGCAGGACGTCGACGTGATCCAGTTGCAGGACACCGACGCCGGCGCCGAGATCATCCACATGGCCGAATGCGGGTTCTGCGCCGACGGGGATCAGGAGAAGCTGCTCGCCGGCGGGGCCACCGAGATCACCGGCTCGCTGCCGATCAACACCGATGGCGGCCTGATCGCCAACGGCGAGCCGATCGGCGCGTCGGGCCTGCGCCAGATCCACGAGCTGGTGCGTCAGCTCCGCGGCGAGGCCGGCGACCGGCAGGTGCCCGGTGAGCCGAAGGTCGGCTTCGCCCAGCTCTACGGCGCGCCCGGAACCGCGGCCGCGACCATCCTGACGAGGTGAGCATGTCCCAGTTCACCGAGGCGCCGATCTTCGACGCCGACCAGCACATGTACGAGACGGCCGACGCGCTGACCAAGTATTTGCCCGAGAAATATTCGCGCGCGGTGCAATTCGCCCAGATCGGTCGGCATACGCGGATCGTCATCAACAATCGAGTGAACGACTTCATCCCGAACCCCACGTTCGAGCGCGTCGCCGCACCCGGCGCTCACGAGAAGTTCTTCGCCGGCGAGAACACCGACGGCCTGACGCTGCGCGAGATGCAGGGACCGGCGATCGAAGCCCCCGCCGCCACCCGCAATCCCGTCGACCGCATCGCCGAACTCGATCGGCAGGGCGTCGTCGAAGCGTTGAACTACCCGACCCTGGCCAGCCTCATCGAACACGCCACCGCCGACGATCCGCAGCTCAGCCTCGCGGTCATCCACGCCCTCAACCAGTGGATGTACGAGCACTGGACCTTCAACTACGAGAACCGGATCTTCTCCACGCCGATCATCAACCTGTCCGAGGTCGACGGCGCGCAACGGGAACTCGAGTACATCCTCGACCACGGCGCCAAGGTGGCGCTCGTCAAGCCGGGACCCGTTCGGGGCCTGCACGGTTAACGTTCACCGGCGCTGCCCGAGTTCGACCCGTTCTGGCGTGACGTCGAGGCGGCCGGGTTGCCCATCGTCCTGCACGCGAGCTATCCCCCGCTCGATGACTACGTCGGGCAGTGGGAGCCACCGTACACCCAGAACTTCATGGCGCAGAGTGCGTTCCGGTGGATGGTGCTCGGTCACCGCGAGATCGCGGACATGATCACCGCCCTGATCTGTCATGGGACGCTGACCCGCTTCCCCAAACTGCGCATCGCGAGCGTCGAGAACGGCAGCTCGTGGATCGGGCCGCTGTTCAACGACTTCGGCGGCCTGTACAAGAAGATGCCGCAGAACTTTCCCGAGCATCCGCACGACGTGTTTCGGCGCAACATCTGGGTCAGCCCGTTCTGGGAGGGCTGTGTGTCCGACGTCGTGGACACCGTCGGCTGGGACAAGGTGCTGTTCGGGTCGGATTACCCGCATCCCGAGGGCCTCGCCGAACCGAAGGGCTTCTGGAAGTACGCCGAGGGCATGGACGTGCGCCGCACCTACGACTTCATGGGCGACAACGCCCGCCGGTTCATGGGGCTGCCCATCGTCAACCCGGATCCGGACGCCGCCAAGCCGCCCGCGCTGTCACACGCCTGAGGAGCGGGACCGGCGAACCCGCGCGAAAGGGCGGCGAGCGTGGCAAAGTGCGCATAGCTTGACGTTCCATCCGGGAGGAGCCAGCATGCCCACGATCACCACGAGCGACGGCGTCGACATCTTCTTCAAGGATTGGGGTTCGGGCCAGCCGATCGTGTTCAGCCACGGTTGGCCGCTGTCGGCCGACGACTGGGACACCCAGATGCTGTTCTTCCTGCAGCACGGATACCGGGTGGTCGCCCACGACCGCCGAGGACACGGCAGGTCGGCACAGGTCCCCGACGGCCACGACATGGACCACTACGCAGATGATCTCGCGGCGGTCGTCGAGCACCTCGACCTTCGCGACGCGATCCACATCGGCCATTCGACCGGCGGCGGTGAGGTGGCGCACTACCTTGCGCGCCACGGCCAGGAGCGGGCCGCGAAGGCGGTGCTGATCAGTTCCGTGCCCCCGCTGATGGTCAAGACGGAAGCCAATCCCGGTGGCCTGCCCAAGGAGGTGTTCGACGACCTGCAGGGCCAGTTGGCGGCGAACCGGTCGGAGTTCTACCGCTCGCTCGCGGCCGGTCCCTTCTACGGTTTCAACCGCCCGGGCGTCGAGCCGTCGGAGGCGATCATCGAAAACTGGTGGCGCCAAGGCATGATGGGGGGCGCCAAGGCGCACTACGACGGCATCGTCGCGTTCTCGCAGACCGACTTCACCCAGGATCTGAAGAAGATCACCATTCCGGTTCTGGTGATGCACGGCGACGACGATCAGATCGTCCCGTACGAGAATTCGGGACCGCTGTCGGCGAAGCTACTGCCGAACGGCACCTTGAAGACGTACCCGGGCTATCCGCACGGCGCGTTCGTCACCCACCATGACGTCATCAACAAAGACCTGCTGGAGTTCATCCGGTCCTGACCGCGATCACTTCAGGGCGCGCCGCGAGCCCTTCATGATGAGCCTTCGCACACGAGACGAGATATAAACGGCGACAAGGCCGTTGAAGATATCCTCGCGGAGGCGGGTCAGCGTGGAGCTCTTGAAGCGCCACTGTCCGTCGATCTTCTCGTAGGTCTCGTGGTAGTGGCCGTAGCCGCGCAGGTTGACGCCGGGCCCGAAGCGGACGACGTCCTCGAGGGCCCACACCCCGCGCGCCGTCGTCGGCGAGGTCAACTCGATCTCCGGGGCGTGCACCTGATGCACGGTGGTCTGGTTGCGCAGGCTCTTGCGGGTGAAGGCGACGAATTCGTCGGCGCCTTGGATTTTCTTGCCGCCGGCAGGCGAGGTGTCGCTGAGGAAGTCGTCGGCGAACAGCGATCGCCACGCTGCCCAGTCCTTGGTGTCGAGCAAGCGGCAGTAGCGCGCCTTCAGCTGCTTGATCGCTTCGATCTCGACGAGGTCGGCCTCGGTCATCCGCCGGCCGCCGTCCGTGCCTGTTCGACGTAGAACCGCGCGGCCCGTTCCAGCGACTCGGCGGTGGGCCGCGGCTGCCAGCCGAGTTCCCGTGTCGCCTTGGCGTGGTCCGCGGGCGGCATGATGTGCAACAGCCGAACGCCGTTGGTGTTCATCTCGAACTCGCGGCCGACCAGCCGGGAGAGCTTGTCGCCCAGCCAGGCCGACGCATACACCAGTGACAGCGGCACCCCGAACCGTGGCGGCTTCGCACCGACCGCCCTGGCGGCCGTCGTGAGCATGTCCCGCATCGGCATGTAGCTCTCGGAGATGATGTAGCGCTCGCCCACCCGGCCCCGTTCGGCGGCGAGCAGAAACGCCTCGGCGACGTCTTCGATGCCGACCACCTCGGTGGACACACCCTTGATGTAGGCGGGGATCTTGCCCAAGGCGGCATACTGCACCATCAGCCCCTGGTGCGGCTGGAAATCCCGCGGTCCGTACGGATTCGACACGCACATCACCACGGCGGGCAACCCACGGTCGCGGGCGTAGGACAGCACCAGTTCCTCGGCCTGGCGACGCGACTCGATGTACGCGCCACCCTTGTCGCCCCAGTCGAACGGCATGTCCTCGGTGACCGGACCGCGTCCGTCGCCGAGCGCGATCGTTCCGATGGTGCTGCAGAACACGAACCGGTGCAGGCCCGCCTTCGCCGCGACGTCGAGGACGCGGCGCAGGCAATTGACGTTGGTCTCGAACAACGGTGCCGGATCACGCAGATGGAACCGGGTGTCGACGATGCAGTAGTAGACGACGTCGCGGTCGGCCATCGCCGCGCGCAGCGCTTCCTCGTCGTAGAGGTCGCCGTAACACCGTTTCGCGTCGAGGTCGTCGATCGCGACGGTGGAACTCGTCGTGCGCAGATACACCCGCACGTCGTCGCCGCGCTCGACGAGTTTGCGGGTGACGTGGGAGCCGACGAAACCGCTCGCCCCCATCACCAGTGCGCGCCGCGGTTGATCGGTCATGGCTCCCTCACGAGCGTGCAGAAACTGTCGACATTCCGCGGCGTGTCGTGCGCTGACACGCACGCTCGCGCAAGGGACAGACTAGGACGCTTTCCTCGCCGGTGGGGCGTAGGCCGGTTTTCCGAGGCCCAGCACGTACTGCGCGATCATGTTGCGGAACACCTCGAGCGTCCCACCGTAGATCCCGACCAGCGGCGCGAAGCGGTACACGTACTCGGCGGCGCCGTCGTCGATCGCTCCGTCGGTGCCGACCGGCAGCGACGACGCCGTGCCGAGCAGGTCCATCAAGTCCGGGGAGATGTCGCGCATCGTCTGCGCCAGGGCAACCCTTCCGAAGATGCTGGTGGCCGAGAAGGCCGCCTCCATGCGGGCGACGCTGCGTCCCAACCGGTATGCCACCGACCCGTCGTCGATCAACTTGCGGCCGTTGGGATCCGGCTCTGCGACCAGCGCGGCGGCCTTGTCGACCGCGGCGGCCATCGTGTTGGCCTGGTGCATCATGATCGAGACATCCTGCAGACCGTCGACGGCCGCTTCCACCGCGCCGTGCTCGACGTTGAGTGGTTCGCGCACCACCGTCCAGCCGTCGTTCACCTCGCCGAGGCGGTACTTGTCGTCGACGCGGACATCGCTGTAGTAGACGATGTTCGTCCGGTCGCCGTCGACGGTGCGGATGCCCTGGATCTCGATTCCCGGCGAGTCGAGCGGCACCAGGAACATGGTGAGGCTCTTGTGCTTCGGCGCATCGGGGTCGGTGTTGGTGATCAGGAAGACGTACTGGCAGTTGTGGGCGCCGGTGGTGAACATCTTGGAGCCGTTGATAATCCACCCGTCGCCGTCCCGCACGGCCCTGGTCTTGCAGGTGGCCACGTCGGATCCGCCCTCGGGCTCGGTGTAGCCCAGGCAGAGCCGGACCTCGCCGGTGTACACCCGCGGCATCACCTCGGCCTTGAGTTCGGGCGAGCCGAACTTGTCGACCGATCGGGCGATCATCGCCGTCGTCCCGAAGGTCACCCAGGGCACGTGCGCCCGGCGCTTCTCCAACTCCCAGATGCGGCGCCGGATCCGGTTGAAACCGCCTTCGGACTCCGCCTTCCATTCGCGCGCAAGGTATCCGGCCTTGCCGAGCGCGAGATGGACGCCCTCGTCGAAGTTGTCGCCGGTCTCGCGGTCGCGACGGATGACGTCCTCGGTGACGATCTCTGACAGGAAGGCTCGCGACTCCTCGAGGAAGGCCTGGTCCTCGTCGGAGAGTTCGACCCGTGAGAAATCCATTACTTGCCCTCTCCGCTCTCGCGAGCCGCGACGATGCCGGCGATGTACTTGGCAGCGGCGGCCGGGTCTCCCCCGGCCAGCGCCCACCCGCGGGCGCGCAGCAGATACGCACTGGCGGCGGCCTCCGCCGACACCCCGAGCCCGCCCTGCACCTGCACCGCCATCGTGGCCGCCTTGGATGCCTCTTCGGCCATGAAGACGAACGCCGACGGCGCCAGTTCTGGCCGCTCGTCGGGTTCATTGTCGAGGAACCACGCGGCGCGGCGCGCCAGGTTGCGCCCGCCCTGCACCGTGATCGCGATGTTGGCCAACGGATGCGAGATCGCCTGCAGTGTCGAGATCGGCACCCCGAGGGTGTAGCGGGTCTTGGAGAACTCGGCCGCGATCGTCATGGTCTCTTCGACCAGGCCGACCAGCGCCGCCCCCGTCAGCACCCGCCATTCGTCCAGTGCCCGTTGGTACTCCGCGAGCGCGTCGGGACCGCTCGCCAGGACGGTCCGGCTGTCGGCGGCGGCCGGGTCGATCCACGCCATCGGCAGCCGGCCGATGTTGTCGACCTTGGTGGGCCGGGTGGCGAATGTCAGCTTGACGATGTCGTCACCGTCGCGCAGGACGATGTGGTCGGCGACCGATCCGCTCGGCAGTAGACGCACCCCGGAGGCACTGTCCTGCTGGGGATCCAGACCGACGATCTGCTGGCCGCTGACGATGTCGGGGTCGACCGCGCCGAGTCGACCGAGCAGACGCGCCGCGCTCACGTGGTCGATCCACGGCACGGGCGCCAGTGAACGGCCGATCTCCTCGGCCACCAGGGTCAGGTCGACCAGCGTGGCGCCGTCGCCGCCGACATCCTCGGGCAGTGCCATCGTGGTCGCGCCCATCGTGCACAGCCGCTCCCAGAGGCTCTTGTCGAAGCCGGTCGGCTCTGCGGCGCGGACGGTTTCGATCGAACAGTGCGTCTTGAAGAAGTCCTTGTACGCGGCCTGCAGCGCCTGGTGGTCCTCGGACAGGCTGTAGTCGAGCCTGCGCAGTTCGTAACGGTCCATCACTGCTCCTTGTCGGCGCCGAAGAAGAACTCCTGCGCGTTGTTGTACAAGTAGTTGTCCAGCACCTCGGCCGGCAGGTCAAGGGCCAGCGCCTCGGGCACGACGCGGCGCATCTTGAGCACCGGCCAGTCCGACGCGTAGATCACCTTGTCGGGCCCTCGCGTGCGCATGTAGTGAAGCAGGCTCTCGGGCAACCGCTTCGGTGACCACGCCGACGTCATCAAGCGCAGGTTCTTGTACTTGATCAGCAGGCGGATCGCGACGTCCCACCACGGGTCGGCGCCGTGGATCATGCAAAGCTTGAGTTCGGGGAACCGCACGCAGACCCGATCCAGATGGATCGGGTTCTGCACCTCGCCGGGGATCGGCGGGCCGGGGATGCCGGTGTTGATGCACAACGGCAATTCGAGCTCGGCGCACTTGGTGTAGAGGGGGTAGTAGACGGCATCGCTGGGCGGGTACTGTCCGTCCCCCCAAAAGCTCGGCCCCACAGCGGCATACGCCACGGGCAGGTCGTTGACGACGGATGCCAGCTCCCGCAGCGACGGGATCGGTCGCAGCAGGTTGACGCCGCCGATCGCCAGTGCGAACCGATCCGGTCTGGCGTCGACGAACTTGCGCGCCGTCGTCGACGGTTTGGCGATGCTGTCCATCAGGATCGCCTTCTGGACCCCCTGCTCGTCCATCTCTTCGAGCAGCTCGCCCATGTCGACGGGCGCGAACATCGACTCCGGACCCTTGAAGTAGTCGTCGCGGACCTTGAGCATCCACGTCGGCTGCTGTTCGGTCTCGCCGAAGTGGACATTGACCAGGCAGTCAATGGCGCGGGCGGTCATGCGTTCACCTGTTGTGTCGCAGCGGCTTTGGCCCAGCGGTAGTCCGGCTTGCCGTTTCCGAGGCGGCGGACCTGGTCGACGAAGATGAACTCCTTCGGCGCCTTGAACCGCGCCAGGCTCGATGTGCAATGGGCGCGCAACGGCTCGTGAGCGGCCTCGGCGCCGTCGTTGAGCGCCACCAGCGCGACGATCTCCTCACCCCACCGCTCGCTCGGCCGCCCCACGACCAGGGCGTCGGATATCGCCGGGTGCGCGCGCAGCACTTCCTCGACCTCCTCGACGAACACCTTCTCGCCTCCCGTGTTGACCACCAACGAATCGCGTCCGAACAACCGCAGCGTGCCGTCGGGGGCGAGCGATCCGCGGTCACCCGAGATCACCACGCGCTGACCGTCGACCACCGGGAAGGTGCGGCGTGTCGCCACCTCATCGTCGAAGTAGCCGAGCGGAATACGGCCGCCGCGCGCGACATATCCGATCTCATCCTCGCCGGGCGCGAGGAAGCGTTGGTAGTCCTCGGAGAGCACCAACGCACCCTCGCGCAACTCGAAGGTGTCCTTCTGTTCACCGCGCTGACTGCGGCCGAACCCGACGTTTCCCGTCTCCGACGATCCGTAACCATTGATGAGCGTGATCTGGGGCAGCAGATCCAGCAGCGCGCGTTGGTGTTTCGGGTTGGTGGCCGCCCCGCCGGTGCCGATCGCGAACAACGACGACAGGTCATAGGAGCCGCGGCGCAGCTCCTCGACCAGCGGTGCGGCGTACGCGTCGCCGACCATCGTCATCAAGCCGACCTTCTCGCGCTGCGCGGTTTCCAGCACCGCGCGCGGATCGAATCGCGTCTGGTCATACAGGATCACGGGCAGGCCGTTGAGCAAGGCCGCGAACGCGGTCCACATCCCCGCCGCGTGCATCAGCGGCGAAACCGCGAACCACGGTTGTCCGCCGTGCGCGACCTTGGCGTGGATCTCGTCGACCGACTCGTGGTCGCCCCCGTTCATCGAGATGACATAGGTGTCGCTCTGGCGCCACATCACCCCCTTGGGCCGGCCGGTGGTCCCGCCGGTGCACACCATCATGATGTCATCGGGTGACGCGGCGATGTCGACGTCGGAATCGCCCTGCGCCAGAACGTCATCGAGCGTGATGGCGTCGGCGAGCTGGCGAACGGACGTGTCGTCATCGATCGAGATCATCAGGTCCGCCGTCGCCGGCGGCAGCACGTCGGCGAACTTCGGGCCGAACGACCGGTGGTAGATCACCGCACGGGGGCGCAGATAGTCGAGGAGTTCGGCGACCTCGCGCGGCGTGTAGTTGTAGTTGACGTTGACCGGGACCGTGCGCGCCTTCAAGCAGCCGATCACCATGTCGGGATAGAGATCGTTGTGCATCAGCAGCGCGACGCGGTCCTGCCCGCACTCCCAGTTCTGCAGTTCCTCGCGCTCGCGATGTGCGCCGAGCCCCTGCGCGGCCAGATAGTTCGCGAGCCGGCGGGTGCGGTCCGCCGACTGGCCGAACGTGCTGCGGCGCCCGCCGCACACCGTCATCAACCGGTCAGGCACCGCTTGGGCGATCGCGTCGAGAACCGCCCCGATCGTCCACTCGCTCATCTGCGGGCGCCGGCCGTCACATCCGCGCCGAGCAGTTCGAGAGCGTTGTCGCGCATCACCTTTCGGGTGTCCTCGGCGCTGAATTCGGGGAACTGCGGGATGTCGGCGGTGAACGCCATCGGGTCGGCGAGGCCCTCGCCATGCGGCCAGTCCGAGCCGAACAGAACTTTGTCGGCGCCGATGGTCTCGGCCAGCAGCTTCACGTCGTCCTCGTAGTACGGCGCGATCCACACGTTGTTGCGCAGCTGCTCGACCGGGTCCTCCTTGAAGTGGTACGGCGCTGTGTTGGCCGCCTTCTTGAGCCGCTTGATCAACCGGTAGACGAAGTAGGAGCCGTTCTCGATGCTGGCCACCTTCAGCTTCGGATGGCGGGTGAACACCTGGTGGACGATCATCGACGCCATCGTGTCGTGGATGGCGCGGTCGTCGAGCAGCACCTGGTCGAGCGGATCCTTCTTGCCGAAGCCCTCGAACGTCGACTTGCCGCCCCACAGCGCCGCGATCGCGAGATATCCGCTGTCGGACAGGTGAAAGATGACCGGGACACCGGCCTCGGCCAGGCGTGCCCACACCGGATCGTGCACCGGATCGCCCAACGACCGCGGCTTGACCACACCGGGCACCGGCGCCGGTCGCACGCACACCGTCTTGGCGCCCCGACCGAGCACGAATTCGACCTCGTCGACGGCCTTGTCGGGATCGGCCAACGAGATGATCGGTGCCGAGATGAACCGGTGGTCGGGGCGGTCGAAACCCCAGTCCTCGTCGAGCCACAGGTTGAACGCGTGCACCGATGCCATGGTGGCCTCGATGTCGTGTTTGAGGCCCTCCTCGACACCGCACGCGAATGTCGGCAGCATGAACACCGTTTCGAGGTTCTGCTTGTCGAGGACCTTCACCCGGGCTTCGCGATTCTGGTACTCGGGATGGTCACCCAACCGGTCGACCTTCATCAGCGAGGCCGGATCGACACCGTCGGGAATCTCCCCGCGGAACAACAGATCCAGGCATCCCGGTTCGATGATCGGGTCGAACGTCGGGTTCGGGATGAAGTGGTTGACCCGCTCACCGATCACCGCGAACGTACGCTTGCCGTCCTGAAGCATCTGCACACCACGGCGTTTGAACTCCTTGGGCAGGTGCCGGGTGAAGGCGTCGAGCGGCTCGTAGTAGTGGTTGTCGACGTCGATGGCCATGTAATCGAGTCGTTTCGGCTGATGCACAGTCCGCTGCGCTTCTTGCGAGGTCATGGCGTGTCCTCCTGCTCGGATTTGAGGGGCGGAAAGTTCGGCGGGCGCTTCTCGAAGAAACTGGTGATGCCCTCGAGGAAATCGGGTCGTGTCATCGACTCGTGCATCAGCTTCTCGGCGCGGTCACTGGCGTCGAAGACAGTGCGCATGGTGTCTGCGTACACCTGTTGTTTGATCACCGCCAGGGAACTGGGCGCACAGTTGGCGGCGATGTCCTCGGCGTAGCCGATCGCGCGTGGCAGCAGTTCGTCCGGCGCCACCACCTCGTTGACCAATCCCAGCCGGGCGGCCTCGTCGGCGAAGAACACCCGGCCCGAGAGCAGCAGGTCCATGGCGACGCCGGTGCCGACGACGCGCGGCAGGATCCACGAGATGCCGTACTCGGCGATCAGCCCGCGTCGGGCGAACGACGTGGTGAACTTGGCGCCCTCGGCGGCGAACCGCACGTCGCACGCCAGGGCCAACGTCAAACCCATTCCCGCACAGGCGCCGTTGACCGCGGCGACGACGGGTTTGCGCATGCCCATCAGGAAGTGCGGATGCCGGGCGCCGACGAGCTGGCCGACGTCGGTGTCGGCGGCGGCGTCGACCGTCGCCGCGCTGATCGTCGTGAGATCCCCCATGTCCGCGCCCGCGCAGAACGCGCGGCCGCTGCCGGTGACCACGATCGCGCGCACCGCGGGATCGGCCTCGGCGTCGTCGAGGCGTTCGTAGAACGCGGTCGCCAGCCCGCCGCCCCAACCGTTCATCCGGTGGGGCCGATTCAGGGTGAGCACCGCTACCCCGGTGTCGAGCACCTCGTAGCGTACCGGCGCGTCCTCGGAGTCGGATCGGGCGTCGGCGACTTGGTCAGGAGCGCTCACCCAGCAGTCCTCCTCCAGCGGCGCGAGCTTTGTGAATGCTCATACTGTACACCTATCGGTAGTGCCTTCCGCAACCGTCACCGAGGATGTTCGGACGCCGCATCGAGTCTGCGGTCAGGGCGCGAAACCGCACGAAACCGCGGCATGAGCGCAGAGTCGTCGACCGCGTCACGCGTCGACCAGTCCGATTCGCCGATACGCCACATCGATCTGCACTTTCGCCTCCGCGGGCAGGTGCGCTTGCGGGGGCCGGGAATGCGGATAGTCCCCGATCGGCAGCCCGAGCACCGACGCCGCGTACTTGAACGCCCCGGCCCAGTGGGTGAAGTAGTCGGGCCGACCCGGATAGCAGGTGAACCAGGAACCCATGTCGAGGTCGAACTGGTCGAGTCCGGACTCGCGCGCGTAGTCCATCGCCTCGACGAGTTTGTCGTTGACGATGAGGTCCCAGTACTCGCTGAACACGCGTCGCTCCGCGGTTTCGAACAGGTAGCCGGCCGTGCCGAGTTGCGCGGGGCAGACGATGCCGTCGCGCAGCCAGCCGGCGCGGTACACGGTCTTGTCGCACTCCCATACGGCGAGGCCGGGCGCCAAGTCGTGCAGCTTTCTGCTTGCCATCGGGCGGAACGCGCCCTCCTTCGTCGCGCAGACGGCGGGGATCTCGTCATAGATCGCGGCGCTCTCGGCGGGCGTCAACACGTAACCGGACGACGGGGAGTTGAACATCCCGAGCGCGATGTCGGTGCGATCGGCGATGTAGCGGAAGAAGTTCAGCACGCCCTGACCGCCGTGCGCCTCCATCATCGGGGTTTGGATGTAGACGATGTCGGCGCCGGCGTCCTGCGCATGGCGCGTGAGCTCGAGGCAGTCCTTGGCCGCGGTCGCCGCGGTGCACGCCTGCACGACGACATCGGGGTTGGCCGCGCGCCCCTCCTCGATCGCCACCTCCAGCAACCGCTTTCGCTCGTCGATCGTCAGAGCCCAGAACTCGGCGATGCCGCTCGTGCACCACAGCAGTGGATGGTGCAGCGTGCCGACGCAGTGCCGCACCAGTGTTCGGTAGGCATCCCAGTCGATGTCGTCGCCGTCGACGCCGCTGAAGGGCGTGTAGAGCGAATCACCGATCCCACGCAGATGATTGCGGGCCCACTCCCGGGCGTCCTTCGCCGAAGCCACGATGACCTCCTCAGCCGATTTTGCCGATGAGGACTCAGGTGAAGTCTGAGCCCCCGTCGACGTTGACGTTGGCGCCGGTCATATACGAGTTCCGGCGAGACGCGAGAAATGCGACCACAGGCCCGATTTCATCGGGCAGGCCCGCGCGTGGCAGATGTGCCGGATGCCCGAAGTGCTCGTCGATCGCGGCCATCAGCGCGTACGGGTCGCTGCCGTCGACGCCCACGGACTCGGCCCAGCCGATCAGCGCTTCCGACGCGATGCTGCCCGGGGACACCACGTTGACCATGATCTCGTCCTTGGCCAACAGCAGCGACAGGTTCTTGGAGATGCTCGTCAGCGCGGCCTTGGCGGCGGTGTAGGCGGGCAGGATGACGCTCTGGCGCTGCGTCGAATGCGCGGAGAAGTTCACGATGCGCGCCCATTCGGCGGCCCGCAACAGCGGCAGCGCCGAACGCACGCAGTGCACCATGCCCATCACGCCGCCATCGAACGCGATGCGCCACTGCTCGTCGGTCAGGTCCTCGAACGTGCCGACGGCGTCGGGTCCGACGGCGTTGATCAGGATGTTCAGTTGACCGTTCCACCGCTCGGTGACTTCGTCGAAGGCTCGTTGCACTTGCCCGGCATCGGCGGTGTCGGCGGTCAGGGCGAGCGTGTCAGGGCTGCCCATTTCGGCGAGCGCGGTCGCGGCGTCCTCGAGAACATCCGGCGTGCGTCCCATGACCGCGATCCTGGCCCCGTCCTCGGCCAGACAGCGCGCCGTGGCCAAACCCATTCCGCGCCCGCCGCCGACCACGACGGCGGTGGCGTCCTTCAGCCCGAGGTCCATGCGGCCTTTCGCTCACCCGATTGCGTAGAAAAGCTTACTATAGGACTTACAGTAGAACAGCGAAATGACCGTGGAGCCCGGCGCCGGAGTGGCTCCCGGTATGGTTGACGGTAACGGCTGAGCCGCGACACACCTGCATTGGCGCAGATCAGAGGCGGCTGACGGTACATTCGAGTCCACCACCCCGCAGTCCGGGGGGCTGCGCGCGCGGCTTATTCGATGGAGGTGCCCTACGTGGCGAGGCAGGCGACCGCGGAGAAGCGTCAACGACGCGAGCGCGGGTCCATCAATCCCGACGACATCATCAAGGGCGCTTTCGAACTCGCCGAAGAGGTGGGCATCGACAACCTGTCCATGCCGCTGCTCGGTAAGCACCTCGGCGTCGGCGTGACGAGCATCTACTGGTACTTCCGCAAGAAGGACGATCTGCTCAACGCGATGACCGACCGCGCTCTGCGCCAGTACGTTTTCGCCACGCCCTATGTGGAGGCCAAGGACTGGCGCGAGACGCTGCGCAACCATGCGCGCACCATGCGGAAGACGTTCATGGGCAACCCGATTCTGTGCGACCTGATCCTGATCCGGTCGGCGCTCAGCCCGCGGGTGGCCAAGCTGGGTGTGCAGGAGGTCGAGAAGGCGATCGCGAGCCTGGTCGAGGCGGGCCTGTCCCCCGAGGATGCGTTCGACACCTACTCCGCGGTGTCCGTGCACGTCCGGGGATCCGTTGTGCTGCACCGCCTTCGGGAGAAGAACCGCGCCGCCAACGAGGGTCCGAGCGATCTCGAGGAGTCGATGAGCATCGACGCCGACAGCACGCCGCTGCTGGCGCTCGTCACCGAGAAGGGCCACCACATCGGCGCGGCCGACGACAACAACTTCGAGTTCGGCCTCGAGTGCATCCTGGACCGAGCGAGCAGGCTGATCGAGGAGAACAAGGCGAAGTCGACGAAGAAGTCCGCGACGGCGCGTAAGCGGTAGCCGCCGTCAGGCCGCGACCAGTGCGACGCACAGCGCGATCAGGGCGATCGCCTGTACCGCGACGCGGACGTCGATGACCGACTCCCAACGGGTTTGGAGTCGACGTACGTCGACCGGCACCTCGCCCGCGACCGCGGCGGCGCTGAGCACCGCGTTCACCGGCTTGCTGATCCGCGTGTAGACCACCAGGAAGCCGATCAGGGCGAGGGTGGCCACGGCTGCGGCCGCGGCGCTCACCCAGCGACCGCTCGCGGCCGCCACCGCGGCCGTCGCCAGGGCAGCGACCAGGCCGACCGCGCCGATCACCGAGAAGCGGCGGTCGGCGATTCGATGGATGTGGCCGAGGGACTGGGTCAGGGCCCGATCGTCGACCGCCGCGACGGCGGGGCGCAGCACGATGGCGCCGAAGACGTCGGTTCCGTAGACGACGGCATTGGCCAAAATCGCTATGCCGGCGAGGATTTCGATCACCGTGATCATTGGGCACTCTCCTATCGGGTGAGCATTCGGTGAGCCAGCTCGAGCCGCTCCCGTACCTGTCCGGGTCGCAGGCGCCCGGCGGCCTGCAGCGTCGCCAGGCCGTGCAGCATCGACCACGCGACCTCGGCCAGGGTGCCGTCGGTGTCCGGGAAGACGTCATGGACGGCGGCGAACGCCCGCCGAAGCGGTTCGGGGGTGTCGTCGGCCGCGAACGCCAACCCGGAGGGCATCGAGAACATCGACTCGTAGACCTGGGGGTGCGCGGCGGCGAAGTCCAGGTAGGCGCGCATGCGCGCCATGGGATCGGCGTCGACGGCCTCGAGTTCCGCGGCAAGCTCCTTCAAACCGTTCAGCGCCACCGCGTCGACCAGCGCCTGCCGGTTCGCGAAGGCCGAGTAGAGGACGGGCTGGCTGACGTCGAGCCGTCCGGCGAGGCGGCGCATCGTGACGGCGGCCCAGCCGTCGGACTCCGCGAGCTCGCGGGCCGTGCGGATGACCTGGTCGCGGCGGAGTTCCAAGTCGGGAGCGGGGCGTGGAGACATGAGCGTAGTCTAGCATTGTTATCTAACATTGCTAGACTAAAACTGCACCTCGATCAGAAAGCCGGTTCACCATGCAAATCGTCGCACTCACCGCAGCACTCGCCGGCGCCATCGCGATCATCGCGATCGGCGTGCGCTTCCTCCTGCAGCCTCGGCAGGCGACGCTCGCCTTCGGGATCGCGCCGGACAACGTCCGCGGGCTCACCGCGATCAAAGGAGTCCGCGACATCACCTCGGGGGCGGTGCCGCTCGTGGTGTGGGCCGCCGCCGGCCTCGGACCGCTCGGCTGGGCGCTGATCGCCGCGGCGCTCACCCCGATCGGAGACGCCGTCATCGTGCTCGCCAACGGCGGCAAGCTCTCGGCCGCGCTGGGCATTCACGGGCTGACCGCGGCGCTGTTGATCGCCGCGGGCCTCGTGCTGGCGCTGGGTATATCGGCGTAGCGGGGCGCGATCAGTTGCCGGGTCAGACCTCGACGACGACCGCGCCGCCCTGGCCGCCGCCGGCGCACATCGCGGCGACACCGATGCCGCCGCCGCGCCGCTGCAGCTCATAGACGAGCGTGGTGACCATCCGGGCACCCGATGCGGCGATGGGATGGCCGAGGCTGCAACCACTTCCGGAGAAGTTCACCAGTTCCTCATCGATGCCGTACTCGCGGCACGCCGCGATCGGCACCGACGCGAACGCCTCGTTGATCTCCCACAGCGCGATGTCGGACGGCTTGAGGCCGGCGCGGTCGAGCACCTTGCCGATCACCTTCACCGCGCCGAGCCCGCAGTCGCGCGGGGGGACGCCCGCCGCGGCCCACGCCTTCACGGTGGCCAGCCTGGTCAGGTTGTTGGCGTCGGCGTAGCCGCTGTCGACGAGCGCCACCGCGGCCGCCGCGTCGTTGGTGCCGCTGCTGTTGCCCGCGGTGATCGAGAAGCCCTCGATTTCGGGGTGCAGCGGCTTGAGGCCGGCCAGTTTCTCGACGGTGGTGTCGCGGCGCGGATGCTCGTCGACGCTGAACTCGATGACCGAGCCGTCGAACTGCTGAACCTTCAGCGGCACGATCTCGTCGACGAACTTGCCTGCGTCGATCGCGGCGATTGCACGCTGGTGCGACCGCGCTGCCCAGGCGTCCATCTCCTCGCGGGTGATGCCGACGGCCTGGGCGGTGTTCCAGCCGACGGTGATCGACATGTCGCGCGTCGGCGCATCGGGCGTTTCGACGTGAGTGGGCGGCATCCACTTCTCTTCGAACTTCAGCTCGGGTCCGGGGATGCGCCAGTTCACCAACGGCGTCATCGACAGCGACTGCACACCACCGGCGATCAGCGCACGCTCCATGCCGGAGCCGATCTGTGCGGAGGCGTTGCCGATGGCGGTGAGGCTGCCCGCGCAGTGCCGGTTCACCGACTGACCCGGAACGTCGGGCAGCCCGCAGGCATCGGCCGCGTAGCGCGCCAAATCGCCACCGCCGTAATTGGATTCGGCGAAGATCAGGTCGTCGATGTCCTTGGGGTCGATCCCCGAGCGGCGGATCACCTCGGGCAGGACGGTGGTGATCAGCGTCTCCGGCGGGGTGTTGACCAGCGTGCCCTTGAAGGATCGGCCGATCGCGGTCCTGGCGGCGCCGACGATGACGGGTGTTCCCATGTTTCTACCTCGGGTTTCGACGTTAGCGACTTTACAAAACTAGCAGATACTGTAGCGGACGCCGCTACTCGGGTTCGGGCACGTGGAAATGCTCGTCACGCAGCCGGAACGCCTCCTTCGTGCCGTGCTGCGCGCGGGTCTTGACGAAGTTGAACTCACCCTCCGCGAACTGCAGGTTCGTCCCGTACGCGTGGAACAGGTAGCTCGCCACTTCCTCGCCCTGATAGGCCTGGCTCTGCTCGACGAGGCGGAACGCCTCCTTGGCGATCACCACGCCGTCGGCGGGCATCTTCGCGGCCTTCTCGGCCCAGTACCGGGCCCGCTTGGTGACCTCGTCGGCCTCACAGGTCTCGGTGAAGACGCCGAGGTGTTCCACCGCGCCGGCCTCGATGATGTCGCCGGTCAGCAACAGCCGACGGGCCAGCACCGGGCCGAGTCGGTGGAAGAACATGTGCAGGCTGCCCAGCGCCGGGCCGAGGAACCGTGTCGCCGGCATGCCGATCCTGGTGTCGCGGGCGATGACGGAGATGTCGGTCATCAGCGCCATCTCGAAACCGCCCCCGAGCGCATACCCGCTGATCTCGCCGACCGTGACCTTCGGGAAGCCCATGAAGTTGTGGTAGAAGCCGAAGGACTTGCGGTCCACCGTGAGCCGGCGCCGTTGGCTCGGCCGTCGGTTGGCCTGCGGGGCGGAACCCCTATTCTCCTCGCGCGAGCGCTCGTCGGCCTTGTCGCCGTACCAGCCGTACGCGTTGTTCATATCGGCCCCGGTGGAGAACACCCCCTCGGCGCCGCGCAGCAGGACCACGGTGATGTCGTCATCCTCGGCGACCTGGTCGAGGTAGCGGCCGACGGTTTCTCGCATCACCGCGTCGTAGGAGTTGCGTTGCGCGGGGTTGTTCAGCGTGATGGTCGCGATCCGCTTGTCGCGGTCGACGTCGAACAGCACGCGGTCATCGGCGGTGGTCATGGCGTGTTCCTCACTGAACGTCGGAGATGAGCTTGGCCTCAATGGTTTTGTCCGTTCCGGCCGCGAGCGTGTTGCGCCGGGCGACCGCGAGATGGTCGGCGGCGAGCTTGGCGGCACGGGACTGGTTGCCGTCGCGGATCGCGTCGAGCAGGCGTTGGTGATCGCGCAGCGCGGCCCGCATCGTCTTGTCGTTCATCGGATCGGCGCCCGTCTCGTCGCCCCACACCGACGACTCGTGCGCCGACCAGATCAGCTCCAGGGAGCCGATCAGCAAGATCATCGGCTCGTTACCGCAGCGGGAGACGATGGTCTCGTGGAACCGCCGGGCATTGGGAACGTACCGCGACGGGTCGCCGAAATCATCGAGCTGTCTTTGTATTTCGTCCTCGAGGTAAGGCACCACCTCGGTCTTGCGGTCGGGCCTGGCGGCGCACATGCTGGCGCAGATCGGTTCGAGGTGCAGCAGCGCGCCGCTGACGTCCGCGGGCGTCGCCGAGCGGGCCTGCAACACCATGCTGATCATGTGCGCGGTCCGGTCCGCCGACGGTTGGTGCACGACCGCGCCACCCATGTTGCCCCGCCGCACCGAGATCAGCCCCTCCATCTCCAGGATGTGGATCGCTTCGCGCAATGCCGGTGGGCTGACGCCGAACTCGGCGAGCAGGCCGTCCTGCGACGGCAGCACGTCATCCTCCTTGAGCCGCCCGGACAGGATGTCGTCCCGTAGCCGCGCGGCGATGATTTCGGCCACCCGTGGCTGACGAATCCTGGGCGCGCTGGTCATTTCGGGCGACGCTTCCCGAACTGGAACACCGACAACCGCTCGGGCGAGGAGGCCGACGTGTGGAACTCGCCGGTGCACAACACCTCGCCGCCGAGCAACAGCCGCGCGGTGGATGTCACGCGGCCGTCGGCCTCAGCGCGGGTCACGTCGAAGTTCAGTTCCGTCAGGATCGGCGTCGGCCTGCGGAAGGCGACGGTCAGCGAGCGGGTCTTGCCGGTTCGCCCGGTGGCACAACTGTGGTGCTGGGTGACGCAGTCGAAGAACACCCCGAGGAAGCCGCCGTTGACCAGCCCCGGTGGGCCTTCGAACACGACGGGGAACGTGACCCGGCCCGATGCGGAGTCGGGACCCAACTCGTCGATGGTGTATTCGGGAAACGCGGGGTTGTACGCGCCGATGTCGAAGGCGTGGTCGAGGTAGACGCGTTGCGATTCGGTGGCATCGGGTCCGATGCGCGGCGTCGGGTCCGGGGGCGCGGCCGGGGCGAGCTCGCGTTCCCACTCGTCGATCTGGCGCAGCATCCGGTCGACGGTCGGGTGATCGTGTTCGAGTGACAGGAGCAGTCCGCTCAATCGGCGCAGGGCACCCGCGGCGGCGATGGTCTGCGCCAGCGGTTGCTCGCCGTAGCTGGGCGTGTCCTGTGCCATGCGTGGCCTCTCGTCGGCGGCGCCGTCATTTCGACCGCTGTCCTTGCTAACTTGTACAAGATAGCAATACTGTATGTCTAACCGTATAGCTCGAGATTGGCGGATTCAACGGTGACCGATGCGGCCGACGACGGCGTGGTGGAGACATCGCGCGACGGTGCGATAATGCGCATCACGCTGAGCCGGCCTGCTCGGCGTAACGCGCTGAGCCGCAGCATGACCGACACGCTGGTGGCGACGTTGACCGCCGCCGCCACCGACGACTCCCTGCGGGTCGTGCACATCCGCGGCGACGGATCGGACTTCTGTGCGGGCGTGGACTGGGTGGCGTCCAACGCCGGTGGTCAGCGCCCGCGGACCGGGGATATCGTCCGGCGCCAGCCTCATACGGCGCACCGGGTCGTCGAACTGGTCCACACGCTGCACCTGCCCGTGGTGTGCACCGTGCGCGGTTGGGCCGCGGCCCTGGGATGCAATCTGGCGCTGGCGGCCGACTTCACCGTCGCCGCCGACGACGCGGTGTTCTGGGAGCCGTTCCTCGGCCGCGGTTTCAGCCCCGATTCGGGCTCCACCTGGCTGTTGCCTCGGCTGATCGGTTTGGCGCGCGCAAAGCGGATGCTGCTGCTGGGTGAAAAGGTCAGCGGTGCCGACGCCGCCGAGTGGGGCCTGATCCATGCGGCGGCCCCCGAATCCGAATTGACCGAGGTGAGCGACGAACTGGTCGAGCGATTGGCCGGCGGTCCGACCGTCGCAATCGGCCTGGCCAAGCAGTCGATCCACTACGGCCAGCACGCATCGCTTTCCGACACCATGAACCGGGAGCTCTACAACGTCGAATTATCGTGCCGAACCACCGATTTCAAAGAAGGACTGGCGGCGTTCCGCGACAAGCGCCCGCCGGAATTCCACGGGCGCTGACGGATAGGAACGAAAGCATGTCCTCCACTTTTGACGACATCAAGTACGAGGTCGACGGGCACAAGGCCACGATCACCTTGAACCGGCCGAACGCGCTCAACGCGCTGAGCCCCCACATGATCACCGAACTGCGCGCCGCCTACGACGAAGCCGAGAACGACGACGCCATCTGGACCCTGATCGTGACGGGCACCGGTCGGGCGTTCTGCACCGGCGCCGACGTCGGCGAGATTCCCGAGGACGGCAGGGTCATCTACGAGCGGCCGTACCTGTCCACCTACGAACAGTGGGAGGCCCCGCAGGAGGGCACTCCCCCGTTCCGGCGCATGGCCAAGCCGGTCCTCACCGCGGTGAACGGATTGTGCTGCGGCGCAGGGCTGGACTGGATCACCACCGGCGACATCGCGATCGCCTCCGACAAGGCCACGTTCTTCGATCCACACGTGAGCATCGGGCTGGTGGCGGGCCGCGAGATGGTCCGCCTGGCGCGGATCCTGCCCCGCAACATCGCGCTGCGCATGGCGCTGATGGGCAAGCACGAGCGGATGAGCGCCGAGCGGGCCTATGAACTGGGCATGATCAGCGAAGTGGTCGAGCATGACCGGCTGCTCGAGCGCGCACACGAGATCGCCGACATCGTGAACTCGAATGCCCCGCTGGCGGTGCGGGGCACGCGGTTGGCCATCCACAAGACACTCGACCTGCCGCTGCACGAGGCGGAGATCCTCGCCGAGGCGTTCCGCGAGCGGGTCGTGCGCACCGACGACGCCGCCGAAGGACCGAAGGCGTTCATGGAGAAGCGGGCCCCGAACTGGCAGTGCCGATGAACGCGCCGGCGACATTCGAGACCATCACCCTCGAGGTGGACGCCACCGACCACGTCGCGACCATCACGCTGAACCGACCCGAATCGCTGAATGCCTTCAATCGCACGATGTGCGAGGAGATGTCGCGGGCATGGCGGCTCGTCAAGGGCGACGAGGCCGTCCACGCCGTGGTGCTGCGCGCCGCAGGCGATCGCGCGTTCAGCGCCGGACTGGACATCAGGACCCCGTACGGGCAGCCTGACAACGTCTGGAACCACGAGGACCCCGGCGAGTATCTCAGCCCGAAGTGGCAGAAGATGTGGAAGCCGGTCGTCTGCGCGGTCCAGGGCATGTGCACCGCGGGAGCGTTCTACTTCCTCAACGAAGCCGATGTGGTGATCTGTTCGCAGGACGCCACGTTCTTCGACTCCCACGTGAGCGCGGGACTGGTCTGCGCCCTCGAGCCGATCGGGATGATGCGGCGGGTCGGGCTCGCGCAGGCGCTGCGAATCGCGTTGATGGGCAACGACGAACGCGTCGGCGCCGCCACCGCCCTGCAAATGGGATTGGTGACCGAGGTCGTGCCCGCCGACCGCTTGTGGGCCCGCGCCCACGAGATCGCCGCGGGCATCGCCGCCAAACCGCCGTCGGCGACCCAGGGGACCGTCAAGGCGATCTGGGAGTCGCTCGAGAAGCCCTACCGCGCCGCGATGGAACAGAACCTGATCTACACCCGGCTGGGTAATCCGCTCGGGCAGGCCGAACTGGCCTCCGCACCGCCGGCGGCGCGATCCGAACCGAGGATTCGCTGATGGGCGATCACCCGCTGAGCCGCCGCATCAGGCAGATCCTCGACCTCGATGCCGAAGCGCCCGCCATCGAATACGACGGCGAATGGGTCACCTGGGGGCAGGTCGCCGCACTGGCCACGCAGGTTAGCGGAACCGGCGTGATGGGGCGGCAGGTCGGAATGCTGTTGCGTAACACGCCCGCCCATGTCGCGAGCTTCCTCGGCGTCTTGCTCGGGGGTGGCACCGTCGTGGTCGTCAACCCGTCCCGCGGGGACGACCGCATCCGGGCGGACCTCGAAGCGCTCGCGCTGCCGATCGTCATCGGCGAACAGGACGACCTGACGCGGCTGGTGACCAGCCCGGGCACCGATCAGGTCGCGATCTCGACGGTCTCCGAGCCCGTCCGCCTGACCGCGGCCCGCGCGCTGGTGCCCGAAGAGAACCGCGTCGGCGTCGCGGTGCGGATGTTGACCAGCGGCACGACGGGCCCGCCCAAGCGCATCGATCTCACCTACGACATGTTGGCGCACAGCGTGATCGGCCAGGGGTTCGCGGAGGCGCCGTCGCCCACCGAGCTGCGCAGCGGGGTGGCGATCGTCAACGCCCCGCTGGTGCACATCGGCGGCGTCTTCCGTGTCCTGCAATGCGTCTGCGAAGGGCGCTCGTTCGTCCTGCTCGACCGCTTCGAACTGAACCGCTGGGCCGACGCGGTGCGGCGGCACCGCCCACGGGCGGTATCCCTGGTGCCCGCGGCGCTGCGCACCGTGCTGCATTCGGACCTGACCCGCGACGACTTGGCGAGCATCCGAGCGGTCACCTCGGGAACCGCGCCGCTGTCCGCCGAAGACGTCGACGCGTTCACCGAGAAGTTCGGGATACCGGTCCTGACGTCCTATGCGGCAACGGAATTCGGTGGCGGCGTCGCGGGCTGGACGTTGGCCGATTACCAGAAGTACTGGCAGACCAAGCGCGGCAGCGTGGGCAGGGCCAGCCTCGGTGCGCAGCTGCGGGTCGTCGACGACGACGGACAACCGGTCGGCGTCGACCAGCCCGGCCTGCTCGAGGTGAAGCCCGGCCAGTTGGGTCCGGGCGCCGACTGGATGCGCACCACCGACATGGCGCGCATCGATGCCGACGGTTTCGTGTGGATCCTGGGCCGCGCCGACCAGGCGATCATCCGCGGCGGCTTCAAGGTCATGCCCGATGACGTGCGCACCGCCCTCGAGAGCCATCCCGCGGTGCACAGCGCCGCCGTGGTCGGACGACCCGATGAGCGACTCGGTGAGACACCGGTGGCGATGGTGCAGCTGCGGGCCCCGGTCGACGTGGCGACGCTGCAGGAGTTCCTGCGAAATCGCCTCGCCCACTACGAGGTTCCCACCGCGATCGCGATCGTCGAGCGGATGCCGTGCACACCGTCGGGTAAACCCGATCTGAGCGCGGTCCGGCAACACTTCAAAATCGAAGCCGCCGCCGGCCATGGCTGAGCGCACCGTCGGCGCGGTGCTGCGCGCGCAGGCCGCTGCGCGGGGGGACCATCCGCTGCTGATCTGCGACACCGACCGGTTGAGCTACGCCGACGCCGAGCGCCGATCGGCCCGATTGGCGCGCGGGCTCATCGCGCTCGGCGCGGGCAAGGGCACGCACGTCGGAGTGTTGTACCCCAACGGGTCGGCGTTCGTCGTCGCGATGCTGGCGGCCGCGCGGATCGGCGCCGTGGTGATCCCGATCTCGACGATGGCGACCGCTCCGGAGATGCGCGAGCAACTCGCGCACGCCGACGTCGAGATCGTGTTGGCCGCAGGGTCCTATCGGAACCACGACTATCGGCAGCGGCTCGCCGACATCGACGGTGTACCGCTGCTGCGTCACGTGCTCATCGACACCGAACCCGCGGATTTCGCCGACGCCGGCCTGCTGAGGGGGCTGGAGGATGACGTCGAGCCGTGTGACGAGGTGGCGATCATCTACACGTCGGGGTCGACCAGCGCCCCCAAGGGCGTCGTGCACACGCACGCCGGACTGCTCGACCACCAGGCGGTCCTCAACGAGATCCGCGGGCTGACCGCCGAGGTCAAGCTGTTCAGCAATTCGCCGTTCTTCTGGATCGGTGGTTACGCCTACTCGGTACTGGCCACGCTGCTCGCGAGCGCGACGCTGCTGTGCTCGAACGCGGTCGACGCGGCCGAGACCCTCGACCTGCTGGAGGCCGAGAAGCCCACCATGACCAACGGATTCGTCGCGGGCATCGCCCGCCTGGCGCGACACCCGAGCCTGCCGAACCGCGACCTGTCATCCATCAGGCGGGGCAACCTGTATCCGATCATGGCGCCCGAGGTTCGGCCCGCCGATCCTGAACTGCGCCACACCATGCTCGGCATGACCGAGTCCGGCAGCGTCATCCTCGCCTGTGCCGACGAATCCGACCAGCCCGAGCACCGCCGCGGATCCTTCGGCAAGCCGGTTCCCGGATTCGAGGTGAAGGTCGTCGATCCCGAGACCGCTGCTTCCGTCGGCGTCGAGGCGGTCGGCGAACTGTGCGCGCGTGGGCCTTTCATGATGCAGCGGTATCACAAGCGCAGCCGCGAGGAGTGCTTCGACGTCGACGGTTGGTTCCACACCGGTGACCTCGTCCGCACGGACGCGGACGGCTTCTACTACTTCGTCGGGCGCCGCGGCGCGATGATCAAGACCGCGGGCGCCAACGTCGCACCCGCGGAGGTGGAACGGGCGATCGCGAAGGTGACCGGTGGCGCCGTCGCGCATGTGATCGGGTTGCCCGATCCCGAACGCGGCCAGCTCGTCGCCGCGGTCGTGGCGCTGGAGGACGGCGCGTCGTTCGACGAGGCCGCCTGCCGCGAGCGGCTGAGGGCCGAGTTGTCGGCGTACAAGATTCCCCGTCGTTTCGCGGCGGTGCCCGCCGCGCGCGTCCCCGTGCTGTCGAGCGGAAAGGTCGACTTGTCCCGACTGGCAGAGGTTTTCGATGTCTGACACGATCGACGCACTGGTCCGGCGACGGGCCGTCGAGCACGGTGACAAGGCCGCGGTGATCGACCCGTCGGCCAGGGTCAGCTACGCCGAGCTCGACGCCTCCACGCACGAGCTGGCCGCCGCCTTCGTGGCCGCCGGGGTAGGCAAGGGCAGCCGGGTCGCGTTGATCATGCCCAACAGCGTTGAGTGGGTGCGGGTCGCGATCGCGCTGACCCGCGTCGGCGCCGTGCTGGTGCCGTTGAGCACGCTGCTACAGCCACCCGAGCTGGCTGCCCAGCTTCGCATGGCCGCGGTGCAGTTCGTCGTGGCCGTAGAGGAATTCCGCGGCCACCGCTACCTCGACGACATCCGCGCCGAGCGCGGCAGTCTTCCGGCCTTGCGCGAGGTGTGGCGCGCGGACCGGTTGCCCTCGGGCGGCGCGGCGCCCGTCGACGAGATCGCGGCCGCGGTGACCCCGAGCGACACGCTGGCGATCATGTTCACCTCCGGCAGCAGCGGCCCACCCAAGGGTGTGATCCATTCACACGGCAACGCTTTGGGTGCGGTGCGGTCGGGTCTGTCGGCGCGTTGCATCTATCCCGACACCCGGTTGTATCTACCGATGCCGTTCTTCTGGGTGGGCGGGTTGGCCGGCGGCTTGCTGTCGGCGCTGCTCACCGGCGCGACGCTGGTCACCGAGGAGATCCCGCGGCCGGAGACCACGTTGCGCCTGATCGAACACGAGCGCGTGACGCTGTTTCGCGGCTGGCCCGATCAGGCGAAGGCGCTGGCACGCGCGAATGCCACTGTGGGAGCTGATCTGTCGGAGTTGCGGCCCGGCAGCATGGAGGCATTGCTGCCACCCGAGCAGCGCGCCGCCCCCGGCGCACGGGCCAACCTCTTCGGCATGACCGAGTCGTTCGGGCCGTACTGCGGATACCCCGCCGACACCGACATGCCGCCCTCAGCGTGGGGCAGTTGCGGTAAACCGTTCGACGGCATGGAGGTTCGCATCGTCGACACCGAGACCGGCGAGCCGGTGCCGACCGGGACCATCGGGATGATCCAGCTCCGGGGACCGCACGTGATGCGCGGGATCTGCCGCCGCAGCCGCGAAGACGTGTTCACTCCCGACGGCTACTACCCCACCGGCGACCTCGGACATCTCGACGACGACGGGTTCATGTTCTATCACGGCCGATCCGACGACATGTTCAAGGTCAGCGGCGCAACGGTTTATCCGAGCGAGGTCGAACGCGCGCTGCGCACGATCGACGGCGTCCACAACGCGATCGTCACCGAGGTCGCGGGTGCCGTCGGCGCGGTGGTGGTCGCCGGTCGTTCGGTCGACGAGCTGCGCGCAGAGGCCCGAAACCGGTTGAGCGCGTTCAAGGTTCCGACGGTGTGGCTCGTCACCGACACCAACGACGACATCCCCCGCAAGGCGTCGGGCAAGGTCGATGTCCGCGCGCTGCGGGATGTCCTGCTCGCGGTCAAAAGGTGACGACGCCTCGGGCGGTGAGGTGCTCGATCAACGGCTGCGCGCCCGCCGCGAGGTGCTCCGACATCTCGGCGCGGGCAAGGTCCGCGTCGTGTTGCTCGAGCGCGGCCAGCAGCCGTCGGTGGTGATCGTTCGACTTCTCCGGCCAGCCCGCTATGACCGGGAACACCGATTCCGGGGCGTAGCGGGTGATCTGCGACATCAACTGGGCCAGCTTCGGCGAGTCCGCAGCGACGTTGATCGCGCGGTGAAAGTCGTGATTGAGCCGGACCGCCCGCTCGTCGTCGGCCGCGGCATACGCCGCTTCGAGGTCGGACTGGATCTGCTTCAGGTTGCGCAGCTGCTCGTCGGTGATGTTGGCCGCGGCGCGCGCCGCAAGCTCACCGCCGATGTAGGCCTGCACATTCGACACGTCGGTCAGATCGCGCCCGGTCACCGGCAGCACGACGAACCCCCGGCGCGGCTGCTGGGCGAGCAGGCCCTCGGCCTTCAGCTCGAACAGCGCCTCCCGCACCGGTGTGACGCTGATGCCGAGCTCGGCGGCCAGTTGATCCAGGCGCACGTATTCACCGGCGGCGTAGGTGCCGTCGAAGATGCGCTTCCGCACGAAACGTGCGACGTCCTCGGCGAGTTGGGGCCGGAAGGCGAATTCGGGCGCTGTCAACGTCACACCTGATAGTCGGCGAGCAATCGCTTGCTGATGATGTTCTTCTGGATCTCACTCGTGCCCTCGCCGATCAGCAGGAACGGCGCATCGCGCATCAAGCGTTCGATCTCGTATTCCTTCGAATACCCGTAACCGCCGTGGATTCGGAAACTCTGCTGGGTGACCTCCGAGCAGAATTCGCTCGCGAGGTACTTCGCCATCCCGGCCGCGACGTCGTTGCGCTCCCCGGAGTCCTTCAGCCGGGCGGCGTTGACCATCATCAGGTGCGCCGCCTCGACTTTGGTTGCCATCTCGGCCAATTGGAAGGCGATGGCCTGATGTTCGGAGATCGGCTTACCGAACGTCTGCCGCTGCTGGGCGTAGCGCACGGCGAGTTCGAAGGCGCGGATGCCCACGCCGCAGGCCCGGGCCGAGACGTTGACCCGGCCGACCTCGATCCCGTCCATCATCTGGAAGAACCCCTGCCCCGGCGCCTCGCCGAGGATGTCGTCGGCCTTGGCCACGTAGCCGTCGAAGATCAACTCGGTGGTGTCGATGCCCTTGTAGCCGAGCTTGTCGAGCTTGCCCGGGACCGTCAGCCCCGGCGCGACTTCGCCGTAGCCGACCGGCTTTTCGACCAGGAACGCCGTCAGGTTACGGTGCGGTTTGTCGGCGCCCTCGTCGGTGCGGACCAGCACGGCGACCAGCGTCGATGTGCCGCCGTTGGTCAACCACATCTTCTGGCCGTCGATCCGATACGTGCCGTCGTCGTTGCGGGTGGCGCGCGTGCGGATCGCGGCGACGTCGGACCCCAGCTCGGGTTCGGACATCGAGAAGGCGCCGCGGGTCTCCCCCGTCGCCATCCGCGGAAGGTAGTGCTGCTTCTGCGCATCGGTGCCGTGCTGGCGGAGCATGTAGGCGACGATGAAGTGCGTGTTGAGCACCCCGGAGATGCTCATCCACCCGCGGGCCAGCTCCTCGACGCACAGCGCATACGTCAGCAGCGATTCGCCGAGGCCGCCGTACTCCTCGGGGATCATCAACCCGAACAGCCCCATCACCTTCATCTGATCGACGATGGCCTGCGGGTAGGTGTCGGTCTGCTCGAACTCCGGCGCGTTCGGGATGATCTCCTTGTCCACGAACTGCCGTACGGTGGCGAGGATTTCGCTTTGGACGTCGGTCAGGCCCACCGTCTGCGCGAGTTTGGTCATGCGCCCACCCGCTCGAACACCGCGGCCAGGCCCTGCCCCCCGCCGATGCACATGGTCTCCAGGCCGTAGCGGGCGCCGCGCCTGGTCAGCTCGCGCGCCAGCGTCGCCAGCATCCGCCCGCCCGTCGCGCCCACGGGATGCCCGAGCGAGATACCGGAGCCGTGCACGTTCGTGCGTTCGGTGTCGGCCTCGCCGAACTTCCACTCCCGCATCACGGCGAGCGCCTGCGCGGCGAAGGCCTCGTTCAGCTCGATCAGGTCCATGTCGTTCAGCGTCAGCCCCGCCTTGGCCAGCGCGGCCTCGGTGGCGGGCACGGGTCCGATGCCCATGACGTTGGGCGCCACGCCGGCCGAACCCCACGACACCAGGCGCACCAGCGGGGTCAGGCCCAGCTCGTCGGCCTTCTCGCGGGTGGTCACCACGCACATGGATGCGGCGTCGTTCTGGCCGCTCGCGTTGCCCGCGGTGACCGTCGCCTCCGGATCCTGCTTGCCCAGAACGGGTTTCAGCTTCGCCAACGATTCGAGCGAGGTGTCCGGTCGCGGGTGCTCGTCGGTGTCGATCGTCTCCTCGCCCTGGCGGGTGCGGACCGTGACGGGAACGATCTCCTCGGCCAGGACGCCGTCCTTCTGCGCGGCCACCGCGCGCCGGTGCGACGTCACCGCGAGTTCGTCCTGCTCCTCTCGGGAGATGCCGTACTGCCTGCGTAGGTTCTCCGCGGTCTCGAGCATTCCGCCGGGAACCGGATGATTTCTTCCGCCCGCGGTGGTGCGTCCGCGGGCCAGCGAGTCGTGCAGCATGACGCCGCCGGGCGCGGGCCCCCACCGGATGTCGGTGGAGTAGAACGTCACGTTGCTCATGCTCTCGGCACCGCCCGCGACCACCACGTCGTTGTCGCCGGAGGCAACCTGCATACACGCCTGGATCACGGCCTGCAGACCCGAACCGCACCGCCGGTCGACCTGCATGCCGGGCACGGTCACCGGCAGTCCGGCGTCCAGTGCCACGACGCGTCCGATGGCGGGCGCCTCGCTGCTGGGATAGCAGTGCCCGAGGATCACGTCTTCGACCGCGGCGGGGTCGATTCCGGTGCGGCCCAGCAACCCCTTGAGCGCGGTGACGCCGAGGTCGACGGCCGTGAGCGACTTGAACATGCCGCCGTAGCGGCCGATCGGCGTGCGCACCGGTTCGCAGATGACGGCCTCACGCATCAGACGTACCTTCCGCCGGTGACCTCGAGCACGGTGCCGGTCATATAGGACGACAGGTCGCTGGCCAGGAACAGCGCGACCTTTGCGACCTCCTCGGGTTCGCCCGCGCGGCCCATCGGTACCTCGGCGAGCTTCTGATCCCAAATGCGTTGCGGCATAGCCTCTGTCATCGCCGAACGGATCAACCCGGGCTGGATCGCGTTGACCCGCACGCCCAGATGCGCCAGCTCCTTGGCCGCCGCCTTGGTCATGCCGACGATGCCGGCCTTGGCCGCCGAGTAGTTGGTCTGCCCGACGAGGCCGACCTTGCCCGAGATCGACGACATGTTGATGATCGCGCCGCGCTTGTTCTCCCGCATGATCGGCGAGGCGGCCTTCAGGCCGTTCCACGTGCCCTTCAGGTGCACGGCGATGACCTGATCGAACTGTTCCTCGGTCATCTTGCGAAGCGTTGCGTCACGGGTGATCCCGGCGTTGTTGACCATGATGTCGAGAGCGCCGAACCGCTCCACCGCCGCGCCGACCAGCGCGTCGACCTCGTCGACCTTGGTGACGTCGCCGCGCACCGCGATCGCGACGTCCTCGCCGCCGAGTCGCTTGGCCGCCTCCTTCGTCGCCGCGAGGTCGAGATCGCCCAGCACCACCCGCGCACCCTCGGCGATGAACCGCTCGGCGATCGCATAACCCAGACCTTGTGCGCCTCCGGTGACGACCGCCGTCTGTCCGGCCAGCAGCGACACTTGATCACCCCTTCCCTGGTCAGGCCCACCCGGGGCCGCGTCAGTCGAACATCATATTTCATATATGATCGCGCCAGTCCGATGGGCCGAACGTTCATTACCGCGCGACTTTGCGCCGAGACTTCGAGCGGTAATCAACGTTCGCGCGGAGAGGGAGAAGGAGTCGAGGATGACGACGTCCGAAGTCAGTGACGAGGACTTCCAGGAAATCCTGGCGCAGACCCGTCACTTCGTCCGGACCGCGGTGATCCCCCGCGAGCAGGAGATCCTCGCCGAGGACCGGGTGCCCGACGACCTCCGCGAACAGGCCAAGAAGATGGGGTTGTTCGGCTACGCGATCCCGCAGGAGTGGGGTGGGCTGGGGCTGAACCTGTCGCAGGACGTCGAGCTGGCGATGGAGCTCGGCTACACCTCGCTGGCCCTGCGGTCGATGTTCGGCACCAACAACGGCATCGCCGGCCAGGTGCTGGTCGGGTTCGGGACCGACGAGCAGAAGGCGCGATGGCTCGAGCCGATGGCCACGGGTGACGTCGTCGCGTCGTTCGCGCTGACCGAACCAGGAGCGGGATCCAATCCTTCCGGCCTGCGCACGAAAGCCGTTCGCCAAGGCTCCGGAAGCAATACCGATTGGGTGATCACGGGCCAGAAGCGGTTCATCACCAACGCTCCGACCGCCGACCTGTTCGTCGTGTTCGCCCGCAGCCGTCCGGCCGATGCCGAGGGCGCGGGCGTCGCCGTGTTCCTGGTGCCCGCCGACACGACCGGCGTCCAGGTGGGTGCCAAGGATCTGAAGATGGGCCAGGAAGGCGCATGGACGGCCGACGTCAGCTTCGACGACGTGCGCGTGCCCGCCGAAGCGCTCGTCGGCGGCAGCGAGGACATCGGCTACCGCGCCGCGATGATCTCGTTGGCGCGCGGGCGGGTCCACATCGCCGCGCTGGCCGTCGGGGCCGCGCAGCGTGCGCTCGACGAGTCGATCGCCTACGCCGCGACGGCCACGCAGGGAGGCACGCCGATCGGCGACTTCCAGCTGGTGCAGGCGATGCTCGCCGATCAGCAGACCGGCGTGATGGCGGGCCGCGCTCTGGTCCGCGACACCGCTCGCCAGTGGGTCACCGGCGAGGACCGCCGGGTAGCGCCGTCGGCGGCCAAGCTGTTCTGCACCGAAATGGCGGGCGAGGTCGCCGATTTGGCGGTCCAGATCCACGGCGGCAGCGGCTACATGCGCGAGGTTCCCGTCGAACGCATCTACCGCGATGTCCGGCTGCTGCGACTCTACGAGGGCACCAGCGAGATACAACGGCTGATCATCGGGTCCAATCTCGTCAAGGCCGCACAGAAGGAGCGCGCGTGAACAAGCTCGCCGACAAGGTCGCGTTCATCACCGGCGCCGCACGGGGCCAAGGCCGCGCGCACGCCGTCCGGATGGCCAAGGAGGGCGCCGACATCATCGCGGTCGACATTGCCGGAAAGCTGCCGGAATGCGTGCCGTACGACCATGCGACGCCGGAGGACCTCGCCGAGACCGCCCGACTGGTCGAGGCGACCGGCCGCCGCATCCTCACCGCGCAGGCCGACACCCGCGACGCCGAAACCCTCAACGAGGTTGTCGCCGAGGGGGTCGCCGCGTTCGGCCGCCTCGACGTGATCGTCGCCAACGCCGGAATCTCACCACCGCAGTTGTGGGACGAGATCACGCCGGAGGACTTCCGCGACGTGATGGACATCAACGTGACGGGCACCTTCAACACCGTGCGGGCCGGCGCGCAGCACATCATCGACGGCGGCCGCGGTGGATCCGTCATCCTGATCAGCTCCGCCGCCGGAATCAAGTTGCAGCCGTTCATGACTCACTACACCGCCAGCAAGCACGCCGTCACCGGCATGGCCCGCGCGCTCGCCGCCGAACTCGGCAGGCACTCGATTCGCGTCAACAGCGTGCACCCCGGTCCGGTGAACACCGCGATGGGCTCCGGCGACATGATCGCCGCGATCGGCAAGGTGATGGAGTCCAATCCGCAGCTGCAGCACATGATGACGCCGTTCCTGCCGGTATGGATCCTGGAGCCCGAGGATGTCGCCGACGTGGTGTGCTGGCTGGCCAGCGACGAGGCCAAGCACATGACGGCGGTGGCCGTTCCGGTGGATCAGGGGTCCACCCAGTACTGACCACAAGACGCCAAACTGCCCAATTTCGCGCGAAATTGGGCAGTTTTGCGTTCCCCTACCTTCGGTGTGGCCCCAGCTCGCGGAGAAGGTGACTACCGGATAAAACGCACGATCGACTCCGCGACCGCGGCGGGCTTCTCCGAACCCTCGATCTCGATGGTCGTGGTCATGGTCGACTGCACGGCCCCGTCGAGCTGGTCGATCTTGGTCAGTTCGCCCCTGGCGCGGATCTTGGCGCCGACCTTCACCGGCGTGATGAACCGAACCTTGTTGTATCCGTAGTTGATCGCCATCGCCACGTTGCCGACGGTGTACAGCTGATGGGAGAAGTACGGAAGCAGCGACAGCGTCAGCAGGCCGTGGGCGATCGTCCCGCCGAACGGCCCGTTCGCGGCCTTCTCCGGGTCGACGTGGATCCACTGGTGGTCCTCGGTCGCGTCGGCGAACAGGTTGACGCGGTCCTGGGTGACTTCGAGCCATTCGGTTGGGCCGAGCTGGCTGCCCTCGGCCGCGATGAACTCGTCGAGGTCGCTGAACTTCTTCACTACTTCTCCTTCGTACCGGCTAGAAGACGACGGTCTGGTTGCCGAATCGGATTATGCGATCCTCACAGTGCCACAGCACCGCTCGGGACAAAACAACGCGCTCGACATCCGAACCGAGGCGGACCAGGTCCTCCACGCTGTGGCGGTGGTCCACCCGCACGACGTCCTGCTCGATGATCGGCCCCTCGTCGAGGTCCTCGGTCACGTAGTGCGCCGTCGCGCCGACGAGCTTGACGCCGCGCTCCTTGGCCCGCCGATACGGCGCGGCGCCGATGAAGGCGGGTAGGAACGAGTGGTGGATGTTGATCAGCGGACAGCCCACCTCCGCGATGAACCGCGGTGTGAGGATCTGCATGTATCGCGCCAGCACCACGAGGTCGACGTTGCCCCGCAACAAGTCGAGCTGGCGGCGCTCGGCCTCCTCGCGGATTTCCCTACTGGCCGGTATGTGAATGAACGGAACCGAGAACGGCCGGACCTGATCGGCGAGGTCGGGATGGTTCGCGATCACCATGGCCACCATCATGTCGAGTTCGCCGCGGCGGTTGCGCCACAGGAGATCGAGCAGGCAGTGGTCTTCCTTCGACGCCATGATCGCCACGCGCTTGGGCTTCGCGGCCTCGGTGAGCCGGAAGTCCATACCGAAAGGTTTGGCGACTTGCTCGGCGAATTCGCGCTCGAGGCGATCCCGGGCGGCGGTCAGGCCGGGCAGGTGAAAGATGGTGCGCTGCATGAACGTGCCGCCCGACTGCTCGGTCGAGTGCTGGTCCAGCGAGACGATGTTCGCGCCGGCGGCGGCGAGGAACGCGCTGACCGCCGCCACCAGGCCGGGTCGGTCCGCGCAGCGCAGCAGCAACCTGCCCATATCCTTGACGGGTAGGTTTCCTGCTCCCGGGCTCGGATACTCCCCGGCCACACTCAAAGGGTGTCACTCGGCCGTCGCCGGCGGAGTGAAACCACCGCATCGTAAAGGTCCGGCGCCGAATGCGCGCGCGGGCATTCGATTCCGGGGCGACGATCAATGGCGTCCGCCGCAATTAGCTACAGCCGTTCCACCGGTCCGCGCGGCATATCTTTTCCGCCTCGACAACGAACCTTTTCACAACAAGATCACCTCGCTTCCTGGTAATAAATCAGCACTCGGCGAGATACTCAGATGGATGTGGGAAATCCACATGCAATCAGCAGCGACCAGACCGTGGAAACTGCCCGATGATCGGACGACTATGACCGTTGCCCAATTCCAGCCCGCCTCCGAAGTTGCCGCCAGTTTGCGAGAGACTCCCAGTTTCTGGGATCCCGAGACGGACTGCACGATCACATTCGCCCACCCCGCGGTCGAGCCCGAGCTGTGGCGCGACTTCGTTGAGGGGGCCACGCGCAGTTACACCAAACACGGCGTCGCCAAGGCGCTCGACATGGACGCGTTGCACACCGGGTCCGACACCATCTTGTTCGCGGCCTGCGTCGACCGATCCGGCAAAGTTGTCGGCGGCCTGCGCGCGAAAGGGCCCTACCAGTCCGCCGACGAGGCCCACGCACTGCTGGAATGGAGCGGCCAACCGGGTTTCGATGCGGTGCGGAAGATGATCAGCGACCGTCTACCATTCGGCGTCGTGGAGATGAAAACCGCGTGGGTGACCGACGATCCCGACCGCAATCGCCAGCTCACCTTCGCCATCTCCAGGACACCGCTGCACGCGATGGGGCTTCTCAACATTCAGTTCATCGTCGCGACGGCGGCGTCCTATGTGCTCAAGCGATGGCTTTCATCGGGCGGAATTCTCGCGACGAAGATTCCTCCGACGCCGTATCCGGACGAACGTTATGAAACCCGGTTGGCTTGGTGGGACCGCGCGACATTCGCCAAACATGCTGATCCGAAACAACTTTCGCTCTACTTCGCCGAACAACAAAGGCTTGCGCCCCGCGTTCACAATACGGCTGGGATATCAGCCGCTACCGGGACGGAGCGGTGATACCGGGAACCGGCGATCCGAATTGGTGCAATGCAATAGTTTTGGCCGAAGACGATCCCGTCCTCGCCGAATTGCATTCAGATCCAGGCATCGTATTCACCGACAGCGCAATCCAGCAGCGGCGGATGCTGCGCGAGATCCGGCCATCACCATCGGATGACGTTCTGGCTGAGCCGATTCGCTGGGCCTACTTTCCGTGGCGGCGGGCCGCGGTCAGCATCCTCGGCCCCAGGGGTTTTCGCCGCGTGCGGCTGGATCGCAACCGGAACCTGATCACCCCTGCCGAGCAGAAGAGGCTCAGCGGCCTCACGGTCGGTGTCGTCGGGTTGAGCGTCGGACACACCATCGCCTATGCGCTCGCGGCGCAGGGGCTGTGCGGTCGGTTGCGGTTGAGCGACTTCGACGACATGGATTTGACGAACATGAACCGGGTGCCCGCCAGTGTGCTCGACATCGGAGTGAACAAGGCCGTCGTGTGCGCGAGGAGGATCGCCGAGCTCGACCCGTATCTTCCCGTGAGCGTCGACGTCGACGGCGTCACCGAGCAGACCGTGCACGACTTCGTCGAGGGCCTGGACATCGTGATCGAGGAGTGCGACTCCCTGGACGCCAAACTGCGCGTGCGCGAGGTGGCCCGCCAAGGCGGCGTCCCGGTGCTGATGACCACCAGCGATCGCGCCCTGCTCGACGTTGAGCGGTTCGACCTCGAACCGGGGCGGCCGGTCCTGCACGGTCTGGTCGGCGACCTCGACGCCGCCGGCCTCGCGAATCTGAGCAGCACGGACAAGCTGCCGTATTCGCTTCGCCTGGTCGACGCCAGCCAGGTCTCCACCCGGATGGCGGCCTCGCTCATCGAGGTCGGGCAGACCTTGTCGACGTGGCCGCAGTTGACCTCGGAGGTGGCGCTCAGCGCTAGCGTGGTCGCCGAGGCGGTTCGGCGGATCGGCCTTGGCGAGCCTCTGCCGTCCGGGCGGGCGCGGATGGACGTCGGCGACGTGTTCGAGCGACTCGAAAGCCCAAACGCGACCCCAGACGAACAACCGGTCGACGACCCGCCAGCGGACCCGCCGCCGAAAACGGCGACCGAAGCCATCGCCGCCGCCGCGCGCTGCGCGCCGTCCGGGGGCAATGCCCAGCCCTGGCACATCGAGGTGACGGCCGAAGCGGCGATCGTCCGGCTGGCGCCACAGTGCATCACGACGATGGACGTCGGCCTCCGGGGCAGCGCCGTGGCCGTCGGCGCGGCCGCCTTCAACGCACGCGTGGCCGCCGCCGCCCACCACATGACCACACGCGTCGACTACGGCGCCGGTGACGAGGCCTCACCGATGACCGCAACGGTGCACCTGCAACCGGGCGAGGACCCCGGGCTCGCGGCGCTGTACGAGCCGATGTTGGCGCGCGAGACGAATCGGCGTCTCGGCAGCGCGGTCCCGATCGCCACCGCCACGGTCGACGACTTGGCAGCCGCCGCCGAGGCCGAAGGCGCCCGCCTGCGCATCGTGACGGACCGCAACGACCTCGAGTCCGCAGCGGCGATTCTGGCCGCCGCCGACCGCATCCGGTACCTGACGCCACGCCTGCACGCCGAGATGTTCGACGAACTGCGATGGCCCGACGCACCGTCGCTGGACACCGGCATCGACATCCGGACCCTCGAGCTCACCGCGGCCGACCTCGTGATGCTCGACGTCCTGCGGCGCCAGGAGGTGATGGACCATCTCCGGAAATGGGACGGCGGACGTGCCCTCGGCAGCGACACCGGACGCCGGATACGCGAATGCGCCGGCATGGCGGTCGTGTCGGTCGCCGGCCACCGCCTCGTCGACTATGCGCGCGCGGGGGCGGCAGTCGAATCGGTATGGATTCGAGCCCAGCAGCACGGCCTTGCCGTCCAACCGGTTTCGCCGCCGTTCCTGTACACGCTCGACGCGCAGGACCGGCGCCGGGTCTCCCCCACTTTCGCCGATGACCTGGGCAAGCTTCAATATGATTTTCAGCAACTCGCAGGCAACGGTCCCGCGGAGTCGCAGGCGTTGATCCTCAGGTTCACCTACGCACCCCGCGCATCCGCCCGAAGCCGGCGCCGGATCCACGACCGTCACCACAACGCCGACGGTGTTAGGGAGGGTTAGTGCCCAGCAGCCTCGAGAACCTCGTCACCCAGGTCGCAACGCAGCTCATGGGCGTGAACGCGGCGACCTCGGTCGAGGTGAGCCGGCAGGTTCTGGCCGATCTCGTCGCCTACTTCGGGGTCGACGTCAGCTTCCTTCGCCACAACGACCACCGGATCCGTGCCTCGGTACTGGTCGCGGAGTGGCCGGTCCGGCCGGGAATCCCGGATCCCGACCCGCTGGCCGTCGTGTACTTCGCCGACGCCGATCCGGTGTTCGCCCGGTGCGAGCATCAAAAGGAACCGATCGTCTTCCGCCCCGAACCCTCGACCGAGGAGTATCAGCAGACCATCGCCGAGGGCAGGCAGGTGCCGTCGACGTCGATGGCGTGCGTGCCGATGCTCTCCGGTGACGTCACATCCGGGGTGCTCGGTTTCGTCAAGTTCGGCGACCGCGACTGGACACCGGAGGAACTCAACGCGCTCAAGGCGATCGCCTCTCTGTTCGCCCAGGTTCAGGCGCGGGTCGAGGCCGAGGACCGGCTGCGCTACCTGGCCGAACACGACGACTTGACGGGTCTGTGCAACCGCCGGGCGTTGCTGGCCCACTTGGACTCCCGTCTCGAAGAGGGACAGCCGGGCCCCGTCTCGGTGCTGTTCTTCGATCTGGACCGGTTGAAGGCGATCAACGACTATCTCGGCCACACCGCCGGCGACTGGTTCATTCGCGTGCTGGCCGAACGGCTGCGTCAAAGCGCCGACAAGGGCACGTTCCTGGCACGGCTCGGTGGCGACGAGTTCGTGGTGGTGCCGTCGGGGCCGACGGACGTCGACACCGCCAAGGAACTGGCAACCCGCCTGCAATCGTCGCTGAACGAGCGGGTGCCGGTCGACGGCGAAGCCCTCACCCGCACAGTCAGCATCGGTGTGGCGCTCGGAGATCCCGGCCGCGACAACACCTCGGACCTGTTACGGCGCGCCGACCAGGCGGTGTTGACAGCCAAGGCCTCCGGCGGCAACGAAGTCGCGATCTTCACCGACCAGATGTCGTTGGACTCCGACTTCCGCAACGACATCGAGCTGCACCTGCACAGCGTCATCGAGACGGGCGCCCTGCTGCTGCACTATCAGCCGGAGATCAACATGCGCACCGGCGAGATCCTCGCCGCGGAGGCGTTGGTCCGCTGGCAGCATCCGACCCGCGGGCTGCTCGCGCCGGGTTCGTTCATCGGGGTCGCCGAATCCATCAATCTGGCAGGCGAATTGGGACGCTGGGTGATGCGCACGGCGTGCCGCGAGTTCGCGCAGTGGCGCGCGCACGGTGTCGGGCGCGACGCGGTGCTGCGGATCAACGTCTCGCCGGTCCAGCTCGTCAGCGACGGCTTCGTCGAGTCGGTCGCGGGAACCATCGAGGAGTTCGGACTCGACGGCGAATCGGTGTGCCTGGAGATCACCGAGAGCGTAGTGGTGCAGGACATCGAGACCACCC
Organism: Mycolicibacterium celeriflavum; assembly: GCA_050205545.1. GTDB lineage: Bacteria > Actinomycetota > Actinomycetes > Mycobacteriales > Mycobacteriaceae > Mycobacterium > Mycobacterium celeriflavum_A. The sequence goes on along the minus strand of JBNMQV010000008.1, from coordinate 92,801 downwards.
GCAAGACACTGGCGGGCCTCAAACAGGTCGGTGTTCAGGTCGCCATCGACGACTTCGGCACCGGCTACAGCGTGTTGTCGCACCTGAAGTCCCTGCCCGTCGACACGCTGAAGATCGACAAGGGCTTCGTTCGGGAATTGGGTGTCGATCCCGGCGATCTCGCCATCGTGCGCGCGGTCATCGCGCTCGCCGAGGCCTTCGGACTGCAACTGGTCGCCGAGGGCGTGGAGACCGAGGAGGCGGCACGCACCCTGCTCGAGCACGGATGCCACCGCGCTCAAGGGTTTCTGTTGTCGCGCCCGCTGCCGGCAGCGGAGATGGAATCGCTACTCGCCCAGGGACGGATACCCGTGCAGTTTGCCGCATCGCCACGACCCTGAGTGGCGGTAGGTCTCGCGAAGGTTGTCGTGTAAGCGCCGACCGCGCGCGTGGCACGTCGAACCCGATAAGGCAAGCGGTTCGGCGGTGAGCACCTCCACGCGGCCGAACCTGCTGGCACGCTGTCCGACGAGGCAGACCCGCAGGATGTCGCCCGACACCGACCGCCCGTCCGCCTGCGGAAGTTCCATGGCTCCGCTGGTCACCGTGACTCCATGCCGGGCCCGAACCGCCGTAGGGCCGCCGGGAGTGGTGAACACCGCGCCGACCGCGACGCCCTCCTCGAACACCAGGCGTTGCAGCGCATGGTCGGCGTGCACCGCGATGCCGCGGGCGGCCACGCCGTTGGTCAGCAGATCGACCACGGAGCCGGAGAGATCATCGGAATCGGCGGCGAGCGCGCCGATCTCGAGGACCTCGAGAATCTGGTCGTCCGACGCCTGTACGGTCGTCGCGCTCCAATCCGGCAGCCGCGTCGAGAGATAGCCGAACGGGGTCGCCAGACACTGTGCCGCCCAGTCGCGCAGGCGCGACCCGACGAACGGCGCGACCGTGCGACCCGTGTCGGCGGGCGGGTGCGAGGGCACGGCACGGACCGGCACGCCGAGGTCGTCGGACTGCCGGCGGGGCGGACCCAGATCCGACGTCATCTCGGCGAAGAAACGCCGAGTGCACTCATCTTCGGTATCCGCTCCCAGCCAACTGCGTTCCGCGACGCCCCAGTCGGCGAGAAACACCTCGCCACCGAGATCACCGAGCGCGATGGCGTGCGCGAGGCCGGCCGCACCGGCGCCGGCGCACACCACGTCGACTTCGTCGTCCCACTCCACCGTTAACTTCTCCAAGGTCGCTGCAGTGTGCAGTTCTGGCTTATGAAGCCGCGGAATCATCGAACAATTCAGCGGTGTGCGAAAAGCTGCCATTACCCGTGGGCGAGAGCGAGGGGTTTGCCGATACGGGCAATGGCAACGCGATGGGTAACAACTCCCGCGCCGTTCCGCAAACTCGAACGCGGTGGCGGCGGGGTACCTGCGGCGCAGTGAGACCGGCGGGTGGCGACGCGTGGCGCCACGAACCGAAAGTCATCACGTCGGGTACTTTACATACTTTTCGGATGTTATGGGGGTCTAACTATGACTTAAAGTTTGACGTGTCGGACACAACAATCCGAAGTACGGAATTTCACGGACGTCAGCCGAAAGGATTGCGGAGGAACACGTAGCGCAAGAAGAACAGCCGACGGGCGGCATTGTCGCGCTCAGCTAACTGCACGGAATTCGTCGAACCGGGGTAGTGAATGGAAGAATCGCAGGGTTGGATAACTTCAGGCAAACGAGGCTCCCACTGAACAGCGGTCCCACATCGCCCGACCACGTCGACCGACGGTCGGATTCGACTCGGCTGCAGATATTGCGTGCCGCGTCGCGGCTCTTTGCCCGCAGCTCGTACAGCCGCGTGAATCTCGACGACATCCTCGCGGATGCGGCGGTGACCAAGGGGGCGATGTATTTCCACTTCCGCTCCAAACACGCGTTGGCGTCGGCGATCGTCGACCTCCGCATGGAAGAGGCGCGGGCGTCGGTCGATGAGGTGTTGGCGCGCAGGCTGTCCGGCTTGGAGACGCTCATCGATCTGTCGTTTCGCATCGCGGTCGACGACATCGGCAGCGAGGTGGCCAGGGCGGGGTTGAACCTCCTGGAATCCATCGGGCGCACGGACGGTCTGCAGCCCGTCGTTCTCGGTACGTGGGTGCAGGGCTACGCGAGGGTCATCCAGCGGGCGGTCGCCGAAGGCGACATCCGTGACCACGACGACGTCGAGTCGATCGGCCGTCTGCTGGTCTCGATGTACATGGGCCTGCGGCAGACCAGCGATCTGGACGATCCCGAACGCTTTTTCCGCGATCTGCAGGCCGCCTGGATGCTGCTATTACCGGGCCTGACCAGCGATGACCACATCTCCTATCTCGCCGAGTTCGTCAAGCGCCGCACCGCCGTCGCCATCAAGACGGCAGCCCCCTTGCCATGATCTATGATCCCCCGGTCAGGCCATCTCCATCGGGTTGAGGCCATCGGAGCGGAGGTTACCGACGATGGTGCGCCAAGCGCGGTCCGAGGCCACCCGGCGAAGAATCATCGAAGCCGCTGTCGACCTGTTCAACGAGATCGGATATCCGGCCACCAGCCTCGGCGACATCATCGAACGCGCCGACATGACCAAGGGCGCGCTCTACTACCACTTCGACTCCAAAGAGGCACTCGCCTTCGCAATCATCGACGAGGGCAGTGCCAATCTCTTCGACGCCTTCGAGAAGATCAGTGAATCCTCGGCGCCCGCGCTCGAACGCATCATCCACAGCTGCTTCGTCGTCGCGGATCTGCTCCGCACCGACGGGATGGCCCGAAGCGCAACGCAATTGCGGCGCACTTTCGGAGAGTTCAGTGAGGCCACGGCCCGCATCTTCGGTCGCTGGCTCGAAGAGATCTCGTCCAGCGTCACGATGGCCATCGAGGAGGGCGACGTACGCCCTGACCTCGATCCCCTCGCGGTCGCCGAGACCGTCGTCGGGGCGATGACGGGTGCCGAACTGCTTTCCAGCTCCACTTCGTCAGGCACCGACGTGATGGAGCGTCTCGGCCGGATTTGGGAGGTCCTGTTGCCGGCCGTCGCGACCGACGAGTCGCTGACGTATTTCCAGCAGTACCTGGCGCGCGAGGCGCTGCGCCGGTCGGCGCCCGAGGCGGGAGGCGCCTAAAGTTCGTCGACCCAGAGCTGTTCGGTCAAGTCCTGGAAGGTGGCCAGCGCGACCGGGTCGCTGCCGCGCCGCAGCGCCGACTTGCTCATGCGGGCCCGCACAATCGAACCGTCCCTGTGCAGGAGTTCGACAACCAACTCCTCGTGGGCGCGCATCACCGACACCGCGGACTCGTCCGAGGGCAGGGTGTGAAATATCTGGTGAAAGTGCATCTCGCTGACGGCGTCTGCGGTGTAGCCCACCATGTCGGCGAATGCCTCGTTCGCGAACACGATCGCGCCGTCTTCGGCGATTGCCAGTACTGGTACCGGCAGGCGGTCGAGGACCACCAACGCCGGCAACTCTCCGAGAACAGCCGTGGGTGATTTAGCAACCTGACCGTCTCGTCGTCGCTCCACGCGTCCAATTATGCCGTCGGTTTCGCGTGCTCGTTCCACATTTTCCGGGTCGAGCGGCCGTTCACTTGAGCGCCCCCGCACGGCCACATAGTGAACTAGGTTTACTGTGTTAGGGCGTCAAGAGACAGGGGATCGACGATGGACCTGAAGTGGTCGCCGGCCGAAACGGCGTTCCGTGACGAGGTGCGCAGCTTTCTCGACGAGAAGTTGACGCCGGAGCTGCGCCGCGCCGGTCGCCTCATGACCAGCGTGTACGCCGATCACGACGCGAGCATGGAGTGGCAGCGGATCCTGCACGAGCGCGGCTGGGCCGCACCGGCCTGGCCGGTCGAGTACGGCGGCTGTGACTGGAGCCTGACGCAGCACTACATATTCAGCCGGGAGTCCACGCTCGCCGGTGCGCCGTCGCTGTCGCCGATGGGGATTCGCATGGTCGCCCACGCCCTGATCAAGTTCGGCACCGACGCACAGAAGGACTTCTTTCTTCCGCGCATCCTCACCGGAGAGGTGTTCTTCTGTCAGGGCTACTCCGAACCCGAAGCGGGTTCCGATCTGGCCGCGCTGTCGATGGCGGCAGCAGACGACGGCGACGACTTGGTCTGCACCGGAAGCAAGATCTGGACGACGCATGCCCGCGAGGCCAACTGGATGTTCGCGCTGGTGCGCACCTCGAGGACACAGAAGAAGCAGCAGGGCATCACGTTCGTGCTCATCGACATGTCCTCCCCCGGCATCGAGATCCGGCCGCTGGTGATGACGTCCGGAGAAGAGGTGCAGAACCAGGTCTTCTTCGACGAGGTGCGGGTGCCCAAGACGAACGTGCTGGGCAAGATCGACGACGGGTGGACCGTCGCGAAGTACCTGTTGGAATTCGAACGCGGCGGCGGCGCGTCGTCACCGGCGCTGCAGGTGATGGCGCAGGAGATCGCGACGGTCGCGGCCAGCGAACCGGGTCCGGCCGGAGACCGGCTGATCGACGATCCGGCCTTCGCGCGCAAGCTCGCCGACGCGCGGATCCGCACCGAAGTGCTCGAGATCCTCGAGTACCGCGTGCTGGCGACGGTGGCCGAGGGGAAGAACCCCGGCGCCGCCTCCTCGATGCTCAAGGTGCTCGCGACCGAGTTGAGCCAGACGATCACCGAACTCGCGATGGAAGCGGCCGGCCCGCGGGGCCGCGTCTACCAGCCGCACGCCACCTGTCCCGGCGGACCGATCGCCGAGTTCGAGCCACCGCCCGACGACTACCTCAGCGGTGAGCCCTGGCAGGCCGTGGCGCCGCTGCGCTACTTCAACGACCGGGCGGGCTCGATCTACGCCGGCAGCAACGAGATTCAGCGCAACATCCTGGCCAAAGCGGCGCTGGGACTCTGAGGGGGCTTGATATGGACTTCAACCTGACCAAGGAACAGGAACTGCTGCGCGACGGCTTGAACAAGTTCTTGTCGAGCCGCTACGACCTCGAGACGAGCCGCGCCGCCGCCAAGACGGGCGCCGGGTGGCAACCCGACATCTGGTCTGGCTTCGCCAACGAGCTCGGGATCCTCGGCGCCGCGATGCCGGAGAAGATCGGCGGAATCGGCGGCGGGCCCGTGGAAGTGATGGTCATCGCCGAGGCGCTGGGGCAGGCGTTGGTCGTCGAGCCGTATGTCGACACGGTGGTCGTGTCCGGCGGGCTGCTGCAGCGCGCGGGCGGCGAGGCAGCCTCGGCCCTGTTGGAGCGCATCGTCGAGGGAACGGCGATCGTCGCGGTGGCCGCATCCGAGGAGGCCTCCGGACACAACTGGGTGGAGGTGACGACGACCGCCGAACGCGATGGTGACGGATGGGTCCTGCGCGGGTCCAAGATCGTCGTCGCGAGCGCTCCCCTGGCGACCCATCTTCTGGTCACCGCGCGCACCGAGAACGGAATCTCGCTGTTCTGTGTCGATCTCGGCGCGGCCGGGGACGCCGTCGCGGCTCATCACTACCGCACCGTCGACGACCGCCGGGCATCCGACCTGGCGCTCGACGGTCTGCGGCTTCCGTCCGACGCGCTGCTCGGCGAGGAAGGCGAGGCGTGGCCGTCGCTGGCGCAGGCCCGCGACGAAGGTGCGGCCGCGGTGTGCGCGGAAGCGGTCGGGTGCATGCGAAAGGTGTTGGCGGACACCGTCGAGTACGCCAAGCAGCGCCACCAGTTCGGTCAGCCGATCGGCAGTTTCCAGGCGCTGCAACACCGCATGGTCGACATGTACATGGAGCTCGAGCAGGCGGTGTCCGCTGCCTACCTCGCGGTGCTCAACCTCGAGGCCGAACCGGACGTTCGGGCACGCGCGGTCTCGGCGGCCAAGGCCACCGTCGGCCGGGCCGCGCGCTTCATCGGCCAACAGTCGGTCCAGCTGCACGGTGGTATGGGCATGACCGAAGAACTCGCGATCGGCCACTACTTCAAACGGCTCACCGCCCTCCAGTACGAGTTCGGCACCACCGACTTCCACATCACCAGGTACGCGGAGCTGACCAAGGCCTGACACCCCGGCGCGTCGCGCGAAAAGGACCAAAGGCCCTGTCCGCACGGGCCGCCACCGCTTACCTTCGAAGTACGGAGCTGCGAAGGGAGAGATCATGGCTGTCGGTCCGAGCGGAATTCTTGTGGGCGTCGACGGATCACCGGATTCGGAGGCCGCCATTCGGTGGGCCACCCACGAGGCGATCCTGCGGGAACAGCCGGTCAGGCTGCTGCACGCGATCGCCCCTGTCGTGGTGACCTGGCCGGTCGCGTACCTCGAAGCAAGCTACATCGAATCGATGGAGACCAACGGCCGCGACATCCTCGATGCGGCGCAGAAGACGGTGCAGGCCGCCGCCGGCGACAAGGCGCCGCCGGAGATCGAGTCGCGCATCGTGAACGCCGCCGCACCTTCGGCGCTCGTCACCGCATCCCGCGACGCCTACATGACCGTGTCCGGCTCCCGCGGGCTCGGCGTTCTCGGCCGCGCCTTCCTCGGTTCGGTCAGCAGTGCCCTGCTGCACCACGGGCGCGGGCCGATCGCGATCGTGCGCACCGACGACGCTCCCGCCGTGGACACCACCGCTCCCGTGCTTGTGGGCATCGACGGCTCGCCGGCCTCGGAAGAGGCCACCGCGCTGGCGTTCGACGAGGCCTCGAGCCGTGGCGTGCCGCTCGTAGCCCTGCACGCGTGGAGCGATGCGTCGTTCCCGTCGATCGGCAACGACTGGGAACGCTACGAGGACGGCGGACACCGGATCCTGGCCGAGCGCCTCGCGGGTTGGCAGGAACGGTACCCGGACGTGCAGGTGCAGCGCAGGATCGTCAGCGACGACCCGGCCACCCGGCTCGTCGAGGCGTCGAAAGAGGCTCAGCTGGTCGTGGTGGGCAGCCGCGGCCGGGGCGGGTTCTCCAGCCTCGTCCTGGGCTCCGTCGCGGCGAAGCTGGCACAGGCCGCCACCGCGCCGGTGATCGTCGTTCGACCTCGGTGAGCTACCCGGCCACTTGCAGCTGCAGTTCGACGTAGGCCGTGACGACGTCGGTCAGCGCGCGTAGCTCCCGGCCCACGTCGATCGGTTCCTCGACCGCCATCTTGGCCACCATCGCCCCCATCAGCGTGGTCCAGATCAGGTTGCCCACCGCGTCGGCGTGTTTACGGTCGAGTCCCTCGGCGACGAACCGGCCCAGCCGGGTCAGCGTGGAGAACAGCTCCGTCAGGTGGCGCTGTTGCGCGTCGGCCCGGCCCGTCCTGGTCGCGATCAGGATCTCCAGAGCCGCAATCGATGTCGGGCTCAAGAACGCGTCGGCGACGGCGTTGATCACCAGTTCGGTGCGCGCGCGTCCGTGGTGCTCCCCCAGCGCGGCCTGGACGTCGTGCAGGCAGGCCACCAGCTGACCGAAGCCCTCGTCGACGACGGCCATCAACAACCCGTCGCGGTCACCGAAGTGATACTGGACCACCCCCCACGTCACGCCCGCGCGCTCGGTGATGTGCTTGGCACTCGCCGCGGCGAAACCCTCTTCGAGTACGCAGCGCACCGTCTCGTCGATGACCATCGCGCGGGTCCGATCCGCGCGAACCTGCTTGCCGTTCGGCGGGCGGCGGGGCGCGACGTTGGCGGCCTGAGGCATGCCCTACCTCTTGAAGCGCCCGGCGAACCCGCGCAGCGGCAGGTCGGCACTGGTGATCAACCCCGGCGGCGCGGCCACCACCGACCGGATCGCATGCAGCGCAGGCATTCCCGTGACCGTCATACCGATAGATGCGAACGCCTCGGGATTGGACAGGTCCACACCGGGCTTCGGGAAGATCATGTGCTTGTTGTAGATGCACGGATCACCCTTGATCTGGGTGATGTAGCAGCCCTTGATGTCCCAGTGCGGGTCGGTGTGCGGTGTCATCTGCCATTCCAGATGCGTCTCCACCCGCGGCACGCCGTCGACCATGCCCTGGTACTTGATGTAGTTGCCGCCCAGCGAACCCTTCGGCAGCTGGTACCAGCCGAGGTCCACATCCTTTGTGCAGGCGCCCAATTCGTAGCTGAACTTGACCTCGTCGAGTTCAAGATCGAAGCAGTCGGCCATCATCAGCACGCTGTCGGCGAACACCCGCGTGTACTTCTCGAGCTTGCCCGGAATCGAGGGGTCGTCGACGGGCTGGCCGTAGCCGACCTCGATCCAGGTGTCCTTCGAATGGTGACATGACACGTCGACCGACTCGATGGTGGTGATGTTCTCGATCTCGGCGACATCGGCCGAACACACGACGCCGAGGATCTGGTTGAGCCCGGGGTTCATCCCGGTGCCGTAGAAGGTCGAACCGCCCTTGCGGCACGCCTCTTCGAGAAGTTGCGAAACGGATTTACCCGAGGGGTGCGGATGGTTGGTGTCGCGGTGCCAGCCGGTGATCCAGTCCGCGGTGGTGACGATGTTGATCCCCGCTTCGAGGACCTTGACGTAGAGATCCTCGTCGGGAAACACACCGTGGAATGTCAGCACGTCGGGTTTCGCCGCGATGATCTCTTCGACAGTGCCGGTGGCCGTCACCCCGATCGGGCCGATGCCCACGATCTCGCCGGCGTCACGGCCGATCTTCGCCGGTGTGTAGCAGTGTAATCCGACGAGCTCGAGATCCGGATGCTCACCGATCCGTTTGATCATCTCGGTGCCGAGGTTGCCCGTGGCAACCTGGAACACACGGGTCGGGCGGGTGAGCTGTGCGGTCATCGGGTCGGACCTTTCTCGGAGGACGTTGTGGCACAGGAGGATTCGAGTTCCGCGGCGCTACCGCCACGGCCGTCGGGATAAAACTGGGTGGCCCATTTGCGCAATGCGGTGAAGCCCTCGTACTCGGCGGTCGCCAGCGCGGGCGGGTCGGAATATCGCTGGTGCGACCAGATGTGCACATCCTGAGCGAACTGGCGGATGACCTCGGCGCCGAACTCGGTGGCCTTGGCCTCGGCCCGTTCGTCGTCGCGACCGGGGGTGCGGCCGATGTAGACCATGAAACGCACGTCGGACGTGCGATCGTCGACCGGGGTGATCGCCGAGATCGTCCGGTTGTCGACCATGCCCCAGCTCTTCGTCACCGCGATGCCCAGGCCACCGTTGATGGCCTCCACGCCGCTTCGCACATCGTCGATCGACTGGTTCTCATCACCTTCGAACGTGATCGTGAAGTCGACGTACGACCACGGTTCGGCGAAGTCATGGCGGGTGAACACCGGAACGATCGGCGTCTTGTGCACGAACTTGAAGTGCGCGAAATCGACACCGTTCTCCAGTACGTACTGCGGGTGCATCTCGAGTCCCTCGCGGAAGAGGGTCATCGGCGGGTAGTAGTCGGCCGCGGTACGGGAGTCACCGAAACTGCCGAAGATGTCGGGCGCGTCGAAGTAGGGCGCGCGTCCCTCGACGTCATGCCAGATGTAGATGGAGTCGTTGCGTTCGGTGACGGGGTAACTGCGGATGCGACGACCGCGGTTCGGGCGGTCCTGGTATGGGATGCAGACGTTGCGGCCCTCGGAGTTCCACTGCCAACCGTGGAACGGGCACTGAATGACCTCGCCCTCGACGTGTCCGCCGTAGCCCAGGTGGGCTCCGAGGTGCTTACAGTAGGCATCCATCACCACCGCCTGGCCGGATGCCGTTCGCCACGCGATCATTTCGCGATCGAAGTACTTCATCCGCCGGACGTCACCGGGCGCAAGCTCCGCCGACCACGCCACCTGGAACCATCCGGTCGGCTTCATCGACAGGGGCGGCTTGGCCATCGGCGTCCTCTCGGGCTGCGTTGCCACTCGGGGTCGGTCCGACAAATCATAGAGCACTCAATGTAAAAGTCGCCAGGGGTGATTTCGCAACAAAGCGACCCAACCGCAGAATGACCTCGTGGCCAATCGAATCCAGACACTGCTCGGCGTCGACTTCCCCGTCGTGCAGGCGCCGATGACCTACATCGCGCGCGCCGAGCTCGCCGCGGCAGTCTCCGAGGCCGGCGGCCTGGGAATGATCGAGACGCTGACCGAGGAGGGACGCGCGGATCTGTACCGGGTGCGTGACCTCACCGACAAGCCGGTCGCGGCCAACCTGATGATCCAAGGCTGGAAGGCCGATCCGTCGATCGTCGACACGTTGGCGGCGGCCGGCGTGAGCCACGTCTTCACCTCGGCGGGCGATCCGGCGTTGTTCACCGCCCGGCTGCACGACGCCGGCATGACGGTGGTGCACGTCGTGGGGTCGCTCAAGGGTGCGCGCAAAGCGGCCGACGCCGGCGTCGACGCGCTGGTGGTCGAGGGCGTCGAGGGGGGCGGGTTCAAGTCACTGCTGGGGGCATCGACGATGGTGCTGCTTCCGTTGGTCGCCGAGCACGTCGACCTGCCGATCATCGCCGCGGGCGGCATGTGTGACGCGCGGTCGGCCGCCGCGGCGCTGGTGCTCGGCGCCGAGGGTGTGCAGATGGGCACCCGCATGCTGGCCAGCCTCGAAGCCGCCGTCCACGCGAACTTCAAGGATGCGATCGTGACAGCCGACGATTCGGGCACGGTGCTGCTCGACGTCCCCGGAAACCCGACGATGCGTGTCCTGCGTACCGGACTGGCCGCCCAGGTCGCGGCTCACGAGCCGGGCGCGCGCCTGTTGGGCAAGATCACCGAGCTGTACTTCGGCGGCGATTTGAACGCCAGCGTGGCCAACACCGGTCAGGTTTCGTCGCGCATCCACGAACTGCTGCCGGTCGCCGAGATCGTGCGGCGCACCTGGACCGTGATCGACGCCGCCCTGAACGACGCCAAATCGAGGATGTAGCCGCGCGCCTAGGTTGGTGTACCTAGGCGACGCGGTCGAGGCCGCGCGCCGCGCGCTCTGCTTCCGGACACACCGCGCGTTTGGTGCGCGGCCCGCGAGCACGCTGGCGTAGCGCGACCATGGAGCCCGAACGGACGACGCCCAGCGGACCCGGCCCGGCGAATCGCGCGATACCCGAGGCCCGCAGCGCCAGAGCGGCTTTCGCCTGCCGGTAGCCCACACGGACGCCCGCCGCGGCGACGACGAGCAGGGCGCCGACGCCCGGCAGCGCCACGGCCGCCAACGCCGTGAGCGACGCCGGAACGAGAACCGCCTCCACGACGTGCTCGAAGATCGACTTTGCGCTGGGCGCGGCGGCGGCAGTCTTCAGGGGCACCGTTCCGGAGACCGACAACGGAGCGACGGTGCCGGTAGTGCTCACCTTCTCCGGCGCCAGCGGCGGGGCCATGGTGCCGAAGAGCGAGCCACCCTCCGCCGGCGCCACGACGGGCGCGGCTTCGACAGGGTGGGGAACGGCCAGCGGTCCGCCCGTCGGGGCGTTTACCTTCCGGGCGTCCAGCGTGCCGCTACCACCGATCAGCGATTGAGGCGCGCCGGTCGAACTGGGTATCCCGAGCATGGCGTAGAAATCCGAGGGAACGCGGGTGACCACCCCGGCCACCGTCGTCACCATGGTCTGCAGTGACGTGATCGCGTCTATGACCGGCGTCTTCGATGTAGGCAGCGCGGCAAGCGACTGAGACCACGTCGCCATCGCACCGTTGATCGTGACGAACGCATTGGTCAGTGGATCGATCTTGGTCGCGGGCGTCGCAGGACCGGTGACGGCCGTCGTCTCGGTCTTCGACACCGCCGAGCCGTCATCGCCGGAAGTGGAGTTCTCGTTCGCGTCCGCCTGAGTTCCCGAGCCGTCGGCGGGGACCGTCGGCACCGAGCCGTCGGTACTGGGTTCGGTCCCGGTCGTCAGTTCCTCGGTGCCCGCCTGCTCCTCGGTCGTCAGCGCCTGGACGCCGGGCACCGCGCCTTGCGTGCCGCTGTCCGGCGTGACCTCGGATCCGGTCTCGGATCCGATCGGAGTCGTCTCGGTGCCCTCGGTCTCGACATCCTTCTTGTCGTCCTCGGACGTCGTGTCCTTCGCGGCGTTCCGCTCGACGCCACCCCGCACGATGGTCGTCGGGCGGTTGAAGCTGAACCCGCCCTGCCGCGACGACGGGGACAGCCGGAAGTCGGGGAGGCGAAGGCGGAAGCGCCGGTCGATCTTCGGCTGGGTTTTGGTCGCGGTGCCGGTGGTCGCGCCCACGGTCGTGCTGGAGGACTGGGCACCTTCGCCGGTGGCGCCGGAGCTTTGGCTGGATCCCGCCGACGCGCCACCCGTACCGGCACTCGAGTCGTCGGCACTGGCGATGGCACCGCCGGCGCCGAACAGCAAGCCGGCGGCGAGTACACAGACACCCGCCGAGACGCGCAAAGGTGACGTGGGAATGATCGCCTCCGTCCAAAAGAGAACCCTCGCGGAGAGGGTTTGATAGGAGATTGTTACACAAGAATGGCCTGGCAATACAGACCTATTGGTGTCGTTCGCGCCGGGCCCGCCGCAAATCTTTGCCCACTGAAGAATCGCCGCGAATGGCGGGCCAAGATCAACGGCGCAACAGGCGGCCGCCGCGGTCCGTTCTGAACGGTCACTGACCGATCCGCCCGCGCTCGCCAGCGCGACGTCAAACCCCATCGGAGCAGGTCGACGTCGGTGACCGCGCGCCTGCGGCGCCGCGACAGTCCGTCAGGGTGTCCGGCCGCGAATGCCGACTCCCCGGCCGGGCAAAGAGAGCGCGGGTCGTTGATCTTGGCGGCCTTTTGGTAGCCGGAAATCGGAGCGCTCCGGACGCCGACGCGTCGTTTTAAGCGGAAGGTCTAAACGACCCCTGCGCGGACGGCCGCTGACAGACTGTCCACGAGCCGGTGACGCGTGGAGTCACCGCTTTCGTGTGAGGTCCGGTGGAAGGCGGAACGCAGATGACGGTGAGCGCTGACGAAGGTGTGCAGGACAGCCGAGACAGCGCCGTCGAGAAGGACGCTCCGAATGGGGATGTCCACTACGACCCCTACGACGCCGACCTCAACCGCGACCCCTACCCGATGTTCGCCCGCATCCGCGAGCAGGCGCCGCTGTATTACAACGCCGAGCACGATTTCTACGCGCTGAGCCGCTACGACGACGTGGAGGCCGCTCTGCTCGACCACGAGACGTTCAGCTCGGCGCGCGGCGCGGTGCTCGAGATCATCAAAGCCGGGCTCGACATCCCTCCCGGCACGCTGATCTTCGAGGATCCGCCGATCCACAACATCCACCGCAAGCTGCTGTCGCGGATCTTCACCCCCAGGAAGGTCAACGCGCTCGAACCCAAGATCCGACAGTTCACCGCCCGCTGCCTGGACCCGTTGATCGGCGCGGGCCGCTTCGACTTCGTGAAAGACCTCGGCGCCCAGATGCCCATGCGGGTGATCGGGATGCTTCTGGGGATCCCGGAAGCCGACCAGGAACACGTGATCGAGCACGGCGAGTCAACGATCCGCACCGAGCGGGGCGGCAAGATGACCGACAACCCCGACGGGCCCATCGCCAGCGGTCAGGCGTTCGCCGACTACATCGACTGGCGCGCCCAGCATCCCAGCGACGACATCATGACCGAACTGCTCAACGCCGAGTTCACCGACGAGACCGGGACGCTGCGCCGGCTGGGCCGCGAGGAACTTCTGCTCTACCTGCAGGTGATCGCGACGGCGGGCAGCGAGACCACCACCCGACTGATCGGCTGGGCGGGCGAGCTGCTCTCCGATCACCCCGATCAGCGGCGGGCGCTAATCGCCGACCGGTCGCTGCTGCCTGCGGCCGTCGAGGAGGTCGTGCGTTTCGAACCCCCCGCGCCCCACGTAACCCGGTACGTCACGCGCGATGTGACCTACTACGGCGAGACCGTGCCCGCGGGCAGCGCGATGATGATGATCGTCGGGGCGGCCAACCGTGACCCGCGGCGGTTCGGACCCGACAGCGAGCGGTTCGACATCCACCGACCGCCACGCCAGCACCTCGGCTTCGGGGTGGGCACGCACTTCTGCCTCGGCAACGCCCTGGCACGACTGGAGGGACGCATCGCGCTGGACGAGATTCTTCAACGGTTCCCGGACTGGCACGTCGATCTCACCGATGCCGAACTCAGCCCGACATCCACCGTGCGCGGATGGGAGTCGATGCCTGCCCTGGTGGACTGACCGACGAGCGATACACCCCGGCACAGAGTCTTCGCCCCTGACGAATCCGGTTGCGTCGGAGGCGTTCAGCTGCCCGGCTACGCGGGCCGCGTACTCGAGTAACACAAATTGGAGGAAACACATGCCAGAGTTCGACTACGAAGAGATGAAACGGGAAGCCGAGCAGTACATCCGGCTCGAGAAGGACCGCAAGAACCGGATCGCCTACATCACGTTCGCCCGGCCCGAGGCGCAGAACTCGACGACGATGGGTATGCGCCAGCTCTACGCCGACATGATCCACAAGTGCAACGTCGACGACGACGTCAAGGTCGTCGTGATCCGCGGCGAGGGCGAGGATTTCGGCAGCGGCGGCGACCTGCCCGAGCAGCGGGGCATGTTGGAGAACCCCGGCATGCCGTTGCTCCACGAGCTCGCGATCAACGACGATGATGTCAAGTACCCGCCGGGCGGCTCCTACCGCTACCTGTCGACGGTGACCGACTTCTACGCCAAGGCGCGCGCCGGCAACCGGCCGCTGCAAGAGCTCCGCAAGATCAGCATCATCGAGGCGAAGGGTTACTGCTACGGATGGCACTTTTATCAGGCCGGTGACGCCGATCTGGTGATCTCTTCCGACGACGCCCTTTTCGGCCATCCCGCGTTCCGTTACGTGGGCTGGGGACCGAGGCTGTGGTGGTGGGCCGAGACGATGGGTCTGCGCAAGTTCTCCGAGATGCTGTTCACCGGACGGCCGTTCAGCGCGAAGGAGATGTACGAGTGCGGCTTCCTCAACAGTGTCGTGCCGAGGGACCAGCTGGAAGCCGAGACCGAGAAGTATGCGCTGGCCTGCTCGAAGTCCCGACCCACCGACACGGTTGCGGTGCAGAAAACCTTCCTCGAGCTGTACAAGCAGCACAAGGGTGAGTACTTCGGGAGCCTGTTGACAGGCATGGTCGAAGGGATGCTGCCGATGATCCAGAACGATCAGCAGAACGAGGTCGATCTCACCGAGGGCACCTTCGAGAAGGGCCTCAACAACGTGGTCAAGGACAACGACCTCAACTACCCACCGGAGTGGCGGCTGAGCCGGTCGGGCCGCAACAAGCCCTGACCACCGTGTCGGCGCTGACCGGCTTCCGGGTCGTCGAGGTCGCCGAGCGGGTCGCAGGCGAGTACTGCGGCAAGCTGCTCGCCGATCTGGGCGCCGATGTCATCAAGGTCGAGCGGCCCGGGTGGGGCAGCCCCACCCGGGCGCTGGCGCCCCTCATCGGCGACAACGGATCCGAGCGCAGCGGCCTTTTCGCCTACCTCAACACCAACAAGCGTTCGGTCGAATTCGACACCGCCGCAGTGCACGACCTGATCGCCACCGCCGACGCCGTGATCGACGACCACGGTGCGGCCTGGGTGACCGAGCACGGGTTGACCGCGGACGAGTTTGAGCGGCGGCACCCTCACGTGGTGTTCTGCACCGTCACGCCGTTCGGGCTCACCGCGCCGCAGCAGTTCGACAACGCGATGAGCCTCAACGTCTTTCACGCCAGTGGGTGGGGATACCACACCCCCAGCCACGCCGATCCGAGCCGGCCGCCACTGAAGGGGCCCGGCCGGTTCCTCACCGAGTACGAAGGCGCACTCGACGCCGCGCTTTGCGTGACGTCGGCGTTGTTCAACCGGATGCATACGGGGAGGGGCGAATACATCGACGTGTCCGAGCACGCCGTGCTGGTTTCGCGAGCCGACTGCATTCTGGGCCGGTTCGTCACCGGCGAGATCGCGCCGCAAGATCGCCGCGACGACTACGACCAGGCGGGACCGGCGTCCTTCTTCGCGTGTCGGGATGGGTTCGTCTATCTCTACATGACCAGTCGCGCCCACTGGCTGGGCCTCAAATCGCTGATGGGCGCGCCGGCGTGGCTCGACGAATTCGACGACGACTGGCTGGAATTCGGTGTCACACCGGGGCGAGTCGCCGATTTCCGTCGCGGCTTCGCCGACTGGATGCGCGACCGTCCGGGCGCCGCCACCGCGGAAGAGGCGCAGCGGCTCGGCGTCCCCCTGGTACCGGTCAACGGCGCGGCCGAACTGCTGCGTTCACCTCAGTACCGACACCGTGGGTTCTTTCGCGACGTCGCTGATCCCGTGCTGGGCACCGTCGCCCACCCCTCCGTCGGCTACCGGTTGAGCGCATCGCCCGCCGGAATCACCCGTCCCGCACCGAGCCTCGGCCAACACACCGACGAGGTGCGGGCCGAACTGTTCACCCCGCGCACGGTCCCCGAGGTCGAACACCCGCAACTCAAGCCGCCGAAGAACCCGCGCGGCGGCCCGCTGCAGGGTGTGCGGGTCGTCGAGCTGACCAAGGTGTGGGCCGGACCGTACGCCGGCAAGCTTCTCGCCTTCCTGGGCGCCGAGGTGATCAAGGTCGAGTGCTCGGCGACCCCTGAGGAGATGCGTGCTTACGGCGGCACCGACATCAATCACGCGCCGTATTTCCTGAGCATCAACCCCGAGATTCTCAGCGTCGATCTCGACATCAAGACGGACCGCGGCCGGATTGCCCTGCGGGAACTGATTTCTCGCAGCGACATCGTGCTCAACAACCTGAGGCCCGGAGCGATGGAACGCCAGGGCCTCGGATATCGGGACCTGACCGCCCTCAAACCCGACATCATCTCGGTCTCGGTCAAGATGTGGGGCAACGACGGGCCGCTGGGTCATCAGACCGGTTACGCACCGTGTTTCGCCGCGCTGGCGGGCCTCGCCCCGCTGGTCGGATATCCGGGCGGTCCTCCCCTCGGCGCGAGCATGCGCTACGGCGACTCCACCGTGGGCGCTGCCGCGGCGATGGC
This sequence comes from Mycolicibacterium celeriflavum, assembly GCA_050205545.1. Lineage (GTDB taxonomy): Bacteria > Actinomycetota > Actinomycetes > Mycobacteriales > Mycobacteriaceae > Mycobacterium > Mycobacterium celeriflavum_A. Next base: position 75,875 of record JBNMQV010000008.1, on the reverse strand, counting down.
CGCCGTTGCGGCGCTGCTGCACCGGGAACGCACCGGAGAGGGCCAGTTCGTCGACGTCTCCGCAGTCGAGGTGCTCTCGTCGATGGTCGGCGACTGCCTGTTCGAGCAGAACCTGACCGGCAGGCTGCTGGGACCGGACGGCAACCGCCACCCCGACATGGCGCCACACGGCTGCTATCCGTGCGCGGACGAGGAGTGGATCGCGATCGCGGTCGCGAACGACGATGCCTGGCGGCGCATGTGCACCGTGCTCGGCGCCGACGGCCTCGCCGCCCGATATCCGACGGACTCCGCGCGGCACGGCGAGGCCGATGCCCTGGACGGCGAGCTGAGCGCGTTGACGCGCCACCGCGATGCGGCGGACCTGGCGCACCGGTTGCGGGAGGCCGGCGTCGGTGCGGTCAAGAGCGCGACGGCCACCGATGTGATCGGCGATGAAATGCTCTGGGAACGCGGCACGTATCGTTTCGTGTCGGATCGCGTCGAGGGACAGCGGCCGGTGCTGGGACCGTCGTGGCTGATGGCCCGGCCCGCCCGGATCGAGCGCGGTGCACCGAATCTGGGAGAACACAACGACTATGTGCTCGGCGACATCGTCGGGCAGGCGAAAGTGAGTGACACGTGACCGCGTTGACCGGGACGGTGGCCCTGGTGACCGGGGCCAGCAGCGGGATCGGCGCGGCGACCGCTCGTGCGCTGGCCGCCGAGGGCGCCTCGATCGCGTTGGTGGCGCGGCGGCGAGAACGGTTGAGTGAGCTGGCCGACGAGATCACGGCGGCCGGAGGCACCGCGCTGGCCGTGCCCGCGGATGTCACCGACGCCGAACAGGTCGCGGCCGCGGTGAGCACCACCGTCGACGAGTGGGGGCGCCTGGACACGTTGGTGAACAACGCAGGTTTGTTGCGGATGGGCGTCGCCGCCGAAGCAGCACTGGCCGACTGGGACGCGCTGGTCTCCGTCAACATCCAAGGCGTGCTGTACGCCACGCGAGCGGCCCTCCCCCATCTGATCGCCGCGGCCGCTGACTCTCCGCGGGGCGTGGCCGACATCGTCACGATCAGCTCGACCGGCGGGCGGGTTGCGCGACCGGGAACCGCGGTCTATTCGCTGACCAAGTTCGGCGTCAGCGCGTTCAGCGAGGGCATCCGCCAGGAATTGGTCGGCAACCGGGTCCGCGTGGGCATCGTCGAACCGGGTACGGTCGACACCGAGATCTTCGATCACCTTGAGCCGCAAGCGCTCACGGCTCAGCAGGAGCGGACGGCCGGAATGGTCAAACTGCGGCCGGAGGACATCGCCGACGCGGTGACGTACATGGTGACCCGCGACCGGCGCGTCGCGGTCAACGAGATCCTCGTGCGCGCGGCGGAACAGACATGGTGAAGGTCGACTGGGTGCGCGGCGATGCGACCGGCCTAGCGTTCCCCGCCCACCCCGACGCGTTGCTCGAGGCCGGGACCGGTTTCCTCACCGAGGCGTTTCGCGCCTACGGGACGCTGTCCGCAGGCGACGAAGTGGTCGCGATCGACCGCTTCGACGAAGTGTCCGGGGGCAGCACCGGACGCAAAGCCATGCTGACGGTGCGCTACGCGGGTGAGGATGCCGACGCGCGTACAGACCTGTTCGCGAAGTTCTCCCGTGACTTCGACGACCCGATACGCGATATCGGCCGCACCCAGATGGAGTCCGAAACCCGCTTCGCCGAACTCAGCCGCGCGCCGGGGTTCCCCATTGCCGTGCCCGCCACCGTGTTCGCCGACTTTCACCGCGAGAGTGGCACGGGGCTACTGATCAGCGAGCGGATCGGCTTCGGCACCGGCGCCATCGAGCCGCAGCACCACAAATGCCTCGACTACGAGATGCCCGATCAGGCAGGGCATTACCGGGCTCTGCTGACCGCGGTGGCGCGGCTGGCGGGTACCGAGCGCTCGGGTCGGCTGCCCGCCGATCTGCTCGCGCAGTTCCCGGTGGATCTGCGGGCGGCGACCGTGGGCGAACCGCCGTCCTACTCCGCGGAGCAACTCGAGCGACGGTCGCACCGGCTGGTCGAATTCGTCCAGCGACACGAGGGGCTATTCCCCGCGAACGTGCGCACGTCGTCTTTCCTGTCGAAGCTGACCGCGGAGGCGCCCGGGTTGAGGCGTCGCGAAGCGGACGTGTTCACGCTGCTGAGCGGCGATGACGACTATCTGGCGCTGTGCCATTGGAACGCCAACGTCGACAACGCCTGGTTCTGGCGCGACGACGACGGCGAGTTGCAGTGCGGGCTTATGGACTGGGGTTGCGTCAGCCGGATGAATGTCGCGATGGCGGTGTGGGGTTCGCTGTCAGGGGCCGAAACATCGCTGTGGGATGGGCATCTCGACGAGCTGCTCGAGATCTTTTGCAAAGAAGTCCTCGCGAGCGGCGGACCGGCGCTCGAGCCCGCCACGATGGAGCGCCATCTCGTGCTGTACGCGACGTTGATGGGCATCACCTGGTTGCTCGACGTGCCCGCGTTGGTCCGCAAGCGGCTGCCCGCTTCCGGACCGCACACCACACGCACCGACCCGCGCATCAAGTCCGACGAGGCCGTGCGCGCGCCGTTGCAGATGTTGACCAACGTGCTGAACCTGTGGCAGACGCGCGGCGAAACCGCTGGGCTCTAACGCATCAGTGCGCGCACCTGCTCGCGGTCGAAGAACTCCTGGTCCTCGCCCCAGCCCCGCAGGCCGTCCCATCGCCAGTCGGTCAAGGTCCAAAACGTCATCCGTCCGGGCCAGCCGAGCCACCGCAGCGCGGTGCGCACCTCGCCTTCGGCGTGCAGGACACGGCCGCGGTCGTCTTCGGCATCGAGCACCACCCGCGCCGGCGCGCCGCCCCTGCGCTCGAGCACTCGGCGCTCACCGGTCACGAGCTCCCCGATCTCGCCGTCGCGCAACAGGTATCCGCCGATGGCGCGGTCGACCCCGGACCGGGTCGCCATCGTGATCGCGTGCCAACTCGACTCCGCATCGGCGATCGCCCACAGGTAGTCGCCGGAGCGGCGGGCACCGGGACGGTGCGGCCCCCAGGTGCGGTCCCGCATCGAGAAGCAGTCGATGTCGAACCGTTCACCGTTGAGCGTCGCCGTACCGCCCATGCGTCCCGGCTGGTCGAAATGGCAGTGCTCCCGGGAGGCCTCGCCGAAAACGTGCGGCGCCATCACCGACGTCCACTCGAGGTCGAGGTCGAGGCCGAGCCCTGAGTAGGTCAGCCGGTAGCGGTGCGTCGGCTCCACGACAACGTGGCGCAACGAATTGGGCAGCCGGAAGTCGGTGAAATCGAGCGCACCAGTGGGCGGCTGGATCCAGCGCCAGTCGTAGAACAGGCAGTCGTAGGTCTGTTCGCCGCTGGGGTCCCACAGAGCGGGTCCGCCTCCGCTGCTGCCGGTGCGGACGTCGTGGAAGTAGTAAACGAACCCGTTGATGTCGCGTTCGGGTATGGCGAAGTTGAACCATCCGCTTTCGTTCCAGTCCGGATCCGCGGTGGCGGGGTGGAAGATCTCGTCGGCCGCCGTGACCGTTTCGTTCGTCATGGGATTCAGTCCATGTAGGTCGCGGCGGTCAGCTTCTCGGACAGTCGCCACAGGGCCTGCCGGTCCTCGGTTCGGCACACCGCCTGCGGAACGTTGGCCAAACCGACGCCTCCCCCGGCGGTTTCGTAAAATCCGCGAGGACCGTAGTAGGCGCCGCCTTCGGCGTCGGGTGATGTTGCGGCGTAGAGCGTCGGCTTGATGCCCTCGTCGACGTCGAGCCACATGAACGGCAGCAGCCGCCAGGTGGCCCTGGTGATCCGGGCGTTCAGCGTCGGCTTGTCCCGGCCGTAGGAGGCGCCGCTGAGCAGGTTGGTCTTCGTCAGGCCGGGATGTGCGGCGTTCGACATCAGCCCCCACCCGTGCGCGCGGCTGCGCTGATCGAGTTCCTTGGCGAACATCAACTGGGCCAGCTTCGCCATCCCGTACGACCGCATGGGGCGGTATCCGCGTTCGGCGTTGGCGTCGTCGAACGTCAGCCCGCGCTGCGTGGCGGCGATGCTGCTCACGGTGACCACCCGCGCGCGGCCGGAGGCCCGTAGCAGTGGCAGCAGGTGCCCGGTCAACGCGAAGTGGCCGAGATGGTTGGCGCCGAACTGCAATTCGAAACCATTCTCGGTCGTCTGCCGCTGCGGCGGCGTCATCACGCCGGCGTTGTTGATGAGGATGTGTATCGGACGGCGCTCGGCGGCGAGCCGTTCACCGAGCACCGCAACGCTTTTGAGCGAGGCGAGGTCGACTTCGGCGACCCGCGCGCTCGCGTGTGGGACGGCCTGGCGGATCTGCGCGATAGCGGCCTCGCCCTTGGCGGGGTTGCGCACCGCCAGGACCACCTCCGCGCCCGACGCCGCCAGTTGCCGTGCCAACCCGAAGCCGAGACCGCTGTTGGCGCCGGTGACCACCGCGAGGCTGCCCGACAGGTCGGGCACGCGCAGGTCGAGTCCCTTCACCATTCGACCGGCAACTCGTAGAGCCCGTAGGCCAGCGCGTCGTGTTTGAACGGCAGTTCGTCGACCGGCACCGCCAACCGCATGGTCGGAATGCGGCGCAACAGCGTCGGCAGGACGATCTGCAACTCCATGCGGGCCAGCTGCTGGCCGACGCACTGATGCCTTCCGTAGCCGAAGCCGACGTGCGGCCCGTCGTCGCGGCGCAGATCGAGCCGGTCGGGTTCGGGGAACTGGCGGTGGTCCCAATTCGCCGGTGCGACATCCAGAATGATGCCCTCGCCGGCACGGATCAGTTGGTCGCAGACCTCGATGTCCTCGACGGCGATGCGGCGCTGCCCCGTCTGGATGATGCTCACGTACCGCAGCAGTTCCTCGATGGCCGTGGCGATGACCTTCGGATCGTCGGCGTCGCGCAGCAACGCGGCCTGTTCGGGGTGTTCGAGCAGCGCGACGATGCTCACGCCCAGCTGTCCCGCGGTCGTCTCGTGACCGGCGATCAGCACGCCGGTGGCCAGCTGGGCGGCCTCACGAACGGTGATCTCCTCCGAGCGGACGCGTTCGGCGAGGTCGGAGACCAGGTCTTCGCTCGGGTTGTCCATCTTCGCGCGCACCAGGTTGGCGATGTACTTGGCCAATGCGCCGGCTCCCTCGGCGGCGTCCTCGGCCGTCGCGTAACGGCTCATGCCGCGGTTGGCCTGTTCCTGGAAGAAGTCGGCGTCTTCGTATGGCACACCGAGCATTTCGCTGATCACCAGCGACGGGATCGCCAGCGCGAGGTTCTCGACGAGGTCGGCCGGTTGCGGGCCCGCCAGGATTGCGTCGATGTGCTCGTCGGTGATGCGCTGCACGGCGGCGCGCAGCGCCTCCACCCGCTTGTAGGTGAACGGCCGCGACAGCATCCGGCGAAACCTCGTGTGCTCTTCGGCATCCGAGGTGAACACCGAACGCGGTCGTTTGTGCACCGTGGCGAGCATGCCCTCGTTCCAGTGCGGATAGCCCGGTTTGCGATCGTCGACGCTGGCCCGGCTGTCGGAGAACAACGCGCGGATCGCCTCGTACCCGGTGACGAGCCACGGGGTGCTGCCGTCCCAGATCCGCACCCGGTTGAGTTGATGTGCGTTGTTGAGTTCCAATGCTTTCGGCGGTGGGGCGAACCAGCGGTCGTCGGCGCGGGGCATCGGAAAGTCGGGAATGTCGAACGTGTCGTCGCCGGCCCCGCCGGTCATGGTGTCGGTCACGGACGAACCCTCTCTCTGCGTGGCCGCTGGGGGCGGCGGACCGGCGCCTGCCACAGGCCGGTGATCGCGTCGGCGAGGCCCTCGGCGGCTTGCGGCCAGGGGGACCGCGCGAGCGGACCGTGTTGCGCCAGGGCGCCTTCGTGTTCGGCGCAGGTGTGCATGAGCAGGTTGCGCGCCATGACGATCCGCTCGAAGCGGACGCGCTTCGGAAGGTCGTCGAGACACCCGTTGATGCCGTCGATCACGTGCACAAGGTGCGGTGAGGACAACGCATCCTTGGTGACGACCTCGCGATAGGTCGGATCGGCCATGGCCTGTGCGGCGAACCGCGCGTACCAACTCGGGTTGCCCAGCTGGTCGAGATGATCGGTGAGCGGCCGGACGAGGCAGTCGACCCAGTCGCGCAGGTCGGCGGACGGGCCGATGGCTCCGAGCATTCTGGCCCGCAACTGTTCGATCGGGACGCGGTGCTTGCTTTCGATCGCGCGAAGGAGATCGGTGCGCGTGCCGAAGTGGTAGCAGACCGCGGCGTTGTTCCCTTGCGACGCGGCCTCGCTGATCTGCCGGTTGGACACCGCGTGCATACCGCGTTCGGCGAAGAGGCGTTCGGCGGCGGCGAGCAATACCTCGCGGGTGCCTTCGGACCTGTGTCCACTGAGGGGGCGGGCTGCGGTCACCGATTCAGTAGACACCGCGTGGCTGTTTAAATCAAGTGATTGATTTAGCGGCTCGCGGCGCTCGCCCCGACGCGCGGTGCTCCCAGCGCCCCGCGCTTGTCCCCTCCCGATACCGGTGCCGCCCCGGGTGCTTGCCCCGCTCCCGGCGCCGCATCACGATGGGACGGTGGCTGAGAAAGCGAGCGTTCTGGTGGCCGGGTCCGGGTTCGCCGGACTGTGGGCTGCGCTCGGGGCCGCGCGCCGCCTCGACGAACTCGGCGTCGACACCGTCGACGTCACCGTCGTCAGCCCAAAGCCGTATCACGACATCCGAGTGCGCAACTACGAACCGGATCTGCGGCCGTGCCGAATCCCGCTGTCGCGGTTGCTCGATCCGGTCGGTGTGGGGCACATGACGGCAGAGATCGCCGGAATCGACCCTGCCGCCGCGACAGTCAGTACCGCCGACGGAGCGTCGTTGCGCTACGACCGCCTCGTGCTGGCGGTGGGTAGCCGGGTCGTCAGCCCCGACATTCCGGGGTTGGCGGAGTTCGGGTTCGACGTCGACACCTACGACGCGGCGCTGCGACTGCAGGAACACCTTCGTTCGCTGCGCAACGACCCGGCGTCGGCGACAGCCGTCGTCGTCGGGGCCGGGCTGACAGGCATCGAAACGGCAAGCGAGTTACCAGCGATGCTGTCGGATGCGCTCGGCGTGACGCCGAGGGTGGTGCTCGTCGACCGGAACGTCCACGTCGGCTCGGACATGGGCGAGTCGGCGCGACCCGTCATCGAGAAAGCGTTGCGCGACAACGGGGTCGAGGCCATCACTGGCGTAGGAGTCACCGCGGTCGGCGAGCGCAGCGTCACGCTCTCGACGGGCGAGGCGATCGATGCGGCCACGGTCGTCTGGTGCGCAGGCATGCGCGCCCATCCGCTGACGAGCCAACTGGGCGTTCCACTGGATCGGTTCGGCCGCCTGCCGGTCGACGACTACCTACGGGTCGGGGGCGTGACCGGTGTGTTCGCGGCGGGCGACGTGGCCGCGGCACGGATGGACGACGAGCACCTGTCGGTGATGTCGTGTCAGCACGGCCGGCCGATGGGTCGCTATGCGGGCTACAACGTGATCGGCGACCTGTTGGGCCTTCCGATGCGACCGCTCCGGATCCCGTGGTACGTCACGGTGCTCGACCTCGGCCCGTCCGGTGCGGTGTACACCGAGGGGTGGGACCGTCATGTCGTCAGCACCGGCGCGGCGGCCAAGGCGACGAAGCGGATCATCAACGGCGAGCGGATCTATCCCCCGCTGACGGGTGACCGCGCGGCGCTACTCGCCGCGGCCGCGCCGGAACTTCAGACGGCTCCCGCCTACGAGCAGTGACTACCTGCCGTTGCGCTCACGGTGCTTGCAGCCGGGCCAGCAGCACGGACGGCGCTTCCCCTCTTCGAGTTCCTCCTGGGTCCGGCGGATCCGCCGTTCGCGGGTCTTCTCCTGCTTGGCGTCCTCGACCCAGCAGATGAACTCGTTGCGCGCTAGCGGCGTGATGTCGTTCCACGCCGCGAGCGCGGTGTCGCTGCCGAGCAGTGCCTTACGCAGATCGGTCGGCAGTTCGTGCACCACGCCGCCGGGAACTCGCGAACTTCCCATGGCAGCAGGATAGACGGCGTTGTTGTCACCACGCGCCTCGCCACCCGGTCGTCGCGGGGCCTAGTTTTTACAATGGTCTGTTGTGTAAACTCAGAACATGACTTACGTGATCGGGAAGAACTGTGTGGACGTCATGGATCGGGCGTGCGTCGAGGAATGCCCGGTCGACTGCATCTACGAGGGCGGCAGGGCGCTGTACATCCATCCTGACGAATGCGTGGATTGCGGTGCGTGCGAACCGGTGTGCCCGGTGGAGGCGATCTACTACGAGGACGACCTCCCCGCCGAGGAATACGGGCACCTTGCCGACAACGCCGCTTTCTTCTTCGAGACGTTGCCCGGGCGGGAGGCCCCGTTGGGCTCGCCTGGCGGGGCGGCCAAGCTCGGCCCGGTGGCCGCTGATGCCCCGTTGGTGGCTCAGATGGTGCGACAGGATCAGTCGTGAGCGGTCGACGCGAGGAGGTGTTCGTGATGCTGCGGGGCGCAGACGCTCCCTTGAGCATCGCCGAGATCGCCGAGCAGTTGGACATTCACGCCAATACCGCGCGTTTTCACCTCGAAGCTCTTGTGAATTCCGGCCGAGTGGAAGCAGTGGAGGTCGTTCCGGGACAACGGGTCCTGGTGAGATTTTGCTGCGCAACTGTCCGTTCCTGGAGGTTGCAGGCACCCGCCGCGATGTGGTCTGCCCGGTACATTTCGGGCTCATGCAAGGCGCGCTGGAGGTTTGGGATGCACCGATCACCGTCGACGCGTTGACGCCGTTCGCCGAGTCGGATCTGTGCATGGCGTATTTGGCCTCGACAACGGCGGCCTCACCGTGAGCACAGGTCGACACGTCGAGGAGTAAAGAGGGACACCATGAAATCGATTCCCCTGCAGGTACTTGCCGACGAGCAACTCGGCCGGGCACGCCGGTATGGCGGGCATGCCGCATATACCGTTCACGGCGGCCCGGACCGCGGGCTCCGCCAGACCGTGGTGGCGCTGATCAGAGGCCTCCGGTTGCGCCAAGAGGCCGATCCGGCCGAGGCGACCCTTCAGGTGCTTCGCGGACACGTGCGGCTGAGCACCATCGACGACCGCTGGGATGGCGTCGTCGGTGACCAGCTCACGTTGCCGCCTCGGCGTCACTACCTCGATGCGCTGCAGGACTCCGCCATCCTGCTCACCGTTCACGCCGACGAACCGCACACCCCAGGCGTCGCGCTGGACAGATCAATGAGGTCGGCGTGACCGTGCACCTAAACGACGGACGTCGTACAGCGGGCGCATCCGGCACAGTCACGCGTGATCTGGCCACCCGCGCGGACGTCGAAGCGTTGTTGATCCGCTTCTACACCCGAGCGTTTCGCGACGACCTACTCGACGAACCCTTCGCCGAGTTGGCCTCGCGCGGATTGCATGAGCACCTTCCCGTCATGTGTGACTTCTGGGAAACCGTGCTGTTCCGAGCCGGCTTGTATCGGCGCAACACGTTGCACGCACACCGGTCCGTCCATAAGCAAACACCCTTGGCCACATCGCATTTCGCGCGCTGGCTGAGCCTGTGGAGCAAGACCGTCGATGAGATGTACCGCGGCCCCGTCGCCGAGCACGCCAAGATTCAAGCCGCCCGGATCGCGACCGCGATGCACCGACGCCTCACCGGAATCCACGCCCCAGAGCTCGCCACGGATTCGCGCCACGCCTGACTCGGGTAACTTGTCGGACCTCGAATGTATGTTCGGTGTATGTCGGGGAGTCGGTTGCAGGAGGCGTTAGCCGGGCTGCGTGCCGCTTATGAGGAGGTGGCGGCCTGCGAGTTGGATCTGTTGACCCGCCATGATCTGCTCGGCGCTCTCGATGAGGTGGAAACGCTGTCGTGTCAGCTGCCGTCGGTGCGTCAACGGATGCTGGCGCGTCTGCTGACCGAGACCACTCCCAATGAGTTGGGCGCTCACTCCTGGAAAGAGGCCCTGCGCGTCCGCTACCGGATTTCATCTGCAGAGGCCCATCGGCGGTTGACCGAGGCCGAGCTGTTGGCCCCACGCCAGGCGGTGACCGGCCCGTCGCTGCCGCCGGTATTGCCGGCCACCGCAGCCGCTCAAGCCGCCGGGTTGATCAACGCCGAACATGTGGAGGTCATCCGCAAATCGGTCGACAAGTTGCCGGGCTGGGTGGATGCGCCCACCCGCGAACAATTCGAGGTCGACCTGGTCCGGGCCGCGGTCAAGGTCGGGCCCAAAGAACTCACCGATACCGCCGAGCTCACGCTGTTTCTGCTCGACCAGGACGGTCCCGAGCCCACCGACGTGGACCGAGCCCGCAAGCGCGGCGTGCGGAAATCCCGACAAGGCGTAGACGGGATGGTGGAACTGCGCGCGAGCCTGACGCCCGAAGCATGGGCGGTGTGGGAAGCGATCTTCGCCAAGTACGCCGCGCCGGGGATGTGCAACCCCGACGATGCCGAACCGTGCACCGCGGGCACCCCGACCCAAGCCCAGATCGACAACGACCATCGCACCCTGGCCCAGCGTCAACACGACGCGATGACCGCCGTCGGGCGCATCGCGTTGATGAGCGGTGAGCTCGGCCAACTCAACGGGCTGCCGGTGTCGATCATCATCCGAACCACCCTGCAGGACCTGGAGTCGCGCGCCGGGGTCGGCACCACCGGCGGCGGCACCGTCATGCCGATCGCCGACGTGATCCGCCTCGCCGCTCATGCCAACCACTACCTCGCGGTGTTCGACAAAGCGACCGGATCGGCCCTGGATCTGTTCCGCGCCAAGCGCATTGCCTCGCCCGCGCAGCGGATCATGTTGATCGCCCGCGACGGCGGATGCACCAAACCGTGCTGCACCATCGGCGCCTACGGCTGCCAAGTCCACCACGTGGTGGCCGATTGGACCGACGGCGGCAACACCAACCTCGACGAACTCGGCCTGGCCTGCGGACCCCACAACCGCAGCGTCACCACCGACGGCGGCTGGACCACCCGCATGAACGACCACTGCGAAGTCGAATGGCTCCCACCGCCGGACCTCGACACCGGCCAGGCCCGCCTCAACTACTACCACCGACCCGAACGCCTCCTCCGACCCGACGACGACGCCTCAGTTGAAGAGCCGGGCGCCGCGGTGTCGGCCGACGAGGACCCGGTCGCCGAAGCCGAACCGGGTGAAGCGCCATCACTCGGCGGAACAGCTGAACCCGGCGGACCGTCGCCCCCAGGAGACCGCGCCGCCTGACGGCGCCAGGAGATCGCGGTCCTGCGCGAACGCGCGAAGAGTGATGAAAGTCAGTCGGCCTAGGCGGTTTTCGTCAACACCAATGCTGCTTCGTTGTAGGGGAACAGGCGGTAGAACAATCGGGGCGCCGGCGTGATAAGGGGTGCGGCCTCAGCTTTGCTGACGATCTGCGGGTTGGCCAACGCGATATTCCTGCCCAGTTTGTGCAGTATGGTCGGCCCGCCGGCCAATACGTTCTTCAGCCAGTCCGTTTCAGGCCCGTAGCCGATGAGAACAACGAAGCCGTCCCGCGTCTTGAATACCAGAAGAGGCGTTCGGTAGCGCCTGCCTGACTTGCGGCCGGTGTGCTCGAGCGTCCCGAGGCATGGAAGCCACGGTGTGAGCGAGTGGGCCACAGGATTAGTCACACGGCGATTGAAGTTCGCGGCAGCGCGAGGCATCCGCATGAAGGTCCTTTCTCACCAGTTTCAGTCCGCGGCCGCCCGTGACGACGGCAGTGCGCTCGGCGCGAACACTATGCCGTCGGCATCAGCCGTTCGGCCTATCCCATAAGGGTGCACCCAACTTGTCGCGAGTTGCACCCCACGGGTCGGCCCGGCCGGCGCATTCCGTTAGGTCGACCATCGCGCCATGAGCAATCGCACCGGCGGGGCCATGAGCCGGCCCGGATTTGTTGAGGCGGTGTCGTCAGCGGCAGTGACCGTCGCCGACGGGCCGACGGGAGTGTTGACACGAGACTCGGAGTCTCGCTGCAAATCGCATTGAACTGCGCCTTTGTGAGTGGAGCTAAGGGGACTCGAACCCTGACCCCCACACTGCCAGCGGGAAGCCGGGTGTGCTGACCCGTATTCGCGCGTCTACTGCGTGTCGAAACATCCATGTCCACAGGCCGATTCCGCGTTCATACGTCTACTGCATATTTACCAATGATCGAGAGTCTTAGGACACCGCTAGGACACGCCGCACAAGTATTTGGCGCCGTTTCGCGTTGCTCGCCGGCTGGTTCGAATCCTGCCGGGGGCACCCACTGACCTGCGTAGACGCAAATCCGCGCAAGATACGCACAACTTTGGTCAGCGAACCCCGGTGCGGCCCAACAGATTGGAACTACCCCATGACCGCAACCAGCGCAGACGATCAGCCACAGCTGTCCATCGCCTACCACGAGCGCAACCTGTGCCTGTGGATCGGCGTGGACGCGCTGGCGGCGGCCCGGATCGCCGAGGGACCCAACGGCCCGGCCGCGCCGTTCCTGATCGCCGTGGACGAAGCGCACGCCCTGCTAGGCGCGTTGCATGCAGCCATCGACGACCGCGACGACTTGCGCATCCGTGACAACACGGACGGCTGGCTCGACGACTGATCTCAAACCGACTGCGCTGTGGGTGAGTAGGGTAAACGCTGCTCGGCGCCGAGCATGAACGGTGCCGATCATCCAGCATCATTTGCCACCACGATCGGCACCGAGCTCTCCCACGAGACGATCTCCAAGATCACCGACGCGGTACTCGAGGAGGTCGTTCAGTGGCAGAAACGGCCGCTGGAGGAGCGGCAGTTTTAACGATCGTCTACCTCGATGCTCTGGTCATCAAAATCCGCGAGGGCCACCAGGTCCGCAGCCGAGCGGCGCATATCGCCGTCGGTGTCGATCTCGACGGTATCAGCAGACGTACTCGAGCGACGCACCTGTGGACCACCGCTGATTCGCCACGTGCTGGGCATCTGGGTCACCGCCAACGAGGGCGCGAAGTTCTGGGCAGGCGTGTGCGCGGAGTCGGCCAACCGGGGTGTGAAAGACATCCTGATCGTGTGCACCGACGGGCTGACCGGGTTCGCCGAGGCCGTGGAGGCGACCCTGGCCGCAGACCACAGTGCAGACCTGTGTGGTGCATCTGATCCGCAATTCGATGCGGTTCGTGTCCTACGGCCAGCGCAAGGCGATCGCAGCCGCACTCAAGACCGTCTACACCGCCCCGACGGTCGATGCCGCAGCTGAGGCATTCGAGGAGTTCGCGAATTCGACTCTGGAGCAGTCGAATCCGACGACCGTGATCGCCTGGCGCAACGCGTGGGAGCGGTTCATCCCGTTCCTGGCGTTCCCGCCGGAGTTACGGCGGATCATCTACACCACAACGCCATCGAATCGTTGAACTACAACTGCGCAAGATCATCAAGAACCGCGGTCACTTCCCCAACGACCAGGCCGCGGTGAAACTGCTGTGGCTGGCGATCTGCAACATCGAGGACAAACGCGCCTGGGAACGGCAGAAATTCATCGACGACCCCCTCGCCACCGGAGACCGCTCACGTCACAATCGCCTCGTCGAAGGAGCTCGCACCAACGGCTGGAAACAAGCACTCGGATCCCTCGTCCTCAACTACCCCGAACGAATCAACCCCTACCTGTAAACCCGCCACATACACAGAAATCTTGACAAGCTCTCCAGTTGCGCAACGTCGCCGGTTGATCCCTAACAGCTCCCCGACATGACGACGGGCCATCAATTTCGACTCATCAGTCTGGGAAAGACGATCCTGATACATCCGCACAGCCCGCTCACGGGTCTCCCTGTCGAACTTCCTCGGCGCAGCCACAACCACATCCTCCTGGCGCGATCACAATCTCCGCCAGACCCAGGACGGTTCAGACTGCACTAGCCACACAGCACACCGGCCGCGCCCTACCACGCGGCGCGGCCAATCCTCCACACCTCGGTCTCGCGCACCAGCCCTGCGCGGGGTGATCGGCCCCTGCGGCGCCGTTGGGGTTGGGTGCCCACTTACCCACTTACCTAATTTGCCTGTCAGCGTGGGCCGAGTGTGACCGCCGGGGCCCCGTCGGCGTCAACCCACGGCGCTGATCTCGCTCGCCCGTTCTCCGCTGCGCTCCGCCCGTGCGGCTCCGGGCACATTTAGGCCCCTATTGAAGCTCGCTGCCGTAGCGGGGGACGAAATTGCCCTCCAGCGCGGCACCTCGAAAGGGGTTGACCCCGCCACCCCACCGGTCCCCCATCCCACACGCCAACCAGCGCACTCATCACCACATGCAACGGAGAACATCATGACAACAGAACTCAACCTCACCAGCCCCGCCGACATACTCGCCGCGCTCCCGTTCCCTGCTCAGTCAGCGTGTCGGCTAGGTCGGACCGATTTTCGGTGCAATGTGGCTGTGTTGCCACCTTTCTATCGAACAGGGATGTGGGTTGGACCGACGCGACCCGCAATGACGTTGAGGACTACGAGGATTGGCGTCGGTTCGCCGAACAGAACCCGCGCCGAATCGGCGGCGCCAAGTACAACGGCTCCGCGACGACGTCCCTGGCCACCGACGCCTCGGACGAACGCGGCGGCGGAGCGGCACAACATTGCACGATTGACAGCAAAAAAAATGGGGAAATCTATCCATCTAGCGAAGCAAGGTGCGATTATTCACGCAGACGTTAGGGTCGCAGCGACGTTTCGCCGAGGAAAGGGCTCGCCCGATGAATATCACACGACGTGGACTTGAATACGTGGCGGCGGCCGCCATAGCCCTCGCACCGTTGTCAGTTTTGGTCAGCGCCCCTGCCCACGCAACCCCCGGATTTTGCGACCGGCTTCGCCCCGACCCGACCCTCTATCAGGATTGTCTAGCCATCGGAAACGAGGAAGCCCCTCCACTGCCGACGAATTCCCTGGCAGAGGACGACTGCAGGCCGGGCGTATGGAACTTTTTGACTAACGGATGTCCACCGTGCAAAAACCTCCCGCAAACGTTCCCTCAGCAGGAGCAGCCGGTGATTCCCTGTGACCACAGCAGATACGAGTGATGAGGAAATATGCAGAAGAGACTCATTGCCGCGGCGGCGGCAGCCGCGCTCAGTATGGCGTTGTCGGCCATGGTTTTTGGTACGGCTCCAGCCGAAGCCGCGCCGTGCATGCCCGGCACGCCGGATTACAGCGCACAGGCATGCGCCGCTTGTGCGGCCACGGGCATGAGTGGATCCGCGTGCGCAGGTGTCGCACCACCGGGTTCATCGGACCTGGTGCTCTTTCCCGACTGCCAGCAGTATGCGCTACCGACCAACAGGGCGCTCTGCGTTGATCAGCACCTCACCGGTCAACGCTAGGACGACGATGAAGGCCGTACTCGCTGCGCTGGCCGTAGTCGCCGTGCTCAACGCCCCACTGGCCCACGCCGACCCTGCAGACCAGGCCAGCGCCGAGGAAGCGGTGTACGCCATCTACGAGCAGGTCCAAAGCGCGTGCACCCCGTCCCTCTCCCCCCAGCCGCAGTCCATCACCTGGGAGACGTTCTACCCCGGCGCGTCGGGCACTGGCGTGATCAACGACGCCAACGAAGGGCTGGGCGGTCCGTTCGCGATCTACTACACCAACCCCCGCGTTGGTCCAGCCACCGACGACCCCAGCGTAGGTCGGGCCTACGGGCAGTGGAACATCGAGCTGCAGTTCTGCTGACGAAGACCAACGCGATGTTTTGTCGCATGCGATCGAACGAGGCTAGCAAATGGCTAGCTTAAAGCCGTATTGAGCTTGGTTTGCAAATAGTCGGAAGAATTCGTTTTTCGCAGGCGAATACAAGCCAGTTGATGAAAGAACGCATCCATCAACAGGGAGAAGCCAAGACGGGGGATCGTGGACGACGGACCGCGCGGCCACGGTTGGTGGCAGGCATCGGATATGAAGTGGTGTCCGCCGGAGCAGCACCCCGAATATGTGCCGTCCCTGCCGTCCCTGCCGTCACGTAATGCTCGTCATCAAAACGCGCCGCGCCGCAGATCATGTCGGGAAGCAGGCCCTCTTCAATAACTTGTCATTTCGTTTCCTTCTTTCTTGTTTCGGTCCCCGCCGGCCACTTGCCCGCGTTGGTCTTGTGTGCCGCGGGTCATGGGGGTAGCTCGCGTCACTCTTCGACCGTGACGGCCATATCAGCGTGGGCGACCTATGGGGGTACTACGCCACCTACCCTTACCTCGCCCGACTCCGGGACCGCGGAGTCCACGAGGACGGAGCCAGCAACAGTGGACGGACTACTGCTCGTCAAGCCAAGGCGTGCCGAAGAACAACGCGAACGGGACGCTCCGGTGCCCGGACCGCCTGGGCCGCCGCCTCCAGGTCCGCCCGCCCTCATCCCCCGGGTCCGCATCCACCCGGCCCGCCCCCTCCTCCACCGGCCCCGCCGCGACCTCCCGTTGGGAGCGTTTACCAGACCCGCCGCAGGACAGAAGTAGGACATCGGGACTATGCCGGGAAGCCCGCCGCAAACACAAAACCCGCCCTAACCGCCGCGAGGTCAGAACGGGCTTTCGAAAAGTGGAGCTAAGGGGACTCGAACCCCTGACCCCCACACTGCCAGTGTGGTGCGCTACCAGCTGCGCCATAGCCCCTGAAGTCGTGCCCATCGAAGTTACACCACCTGCGGGAAGCGCTCAAAATCGCTGGTTACGGCACCTCGCCGCCGGCCTCGGGACCGATGGCGCGCGCCGGTGTGTGCTCAGCGGGCCGGCCGCGGGTCTCCGGCGCGAAGACCCAACCCAGCGCCGCGACCGCCAGGATCACCCCGCTGACCAGGAACGCCCATTCGAACGACGCACGCTCGGCGATCTGCCCCACCACCAGCGATCCGATGATCGAACCCAGGTCCGCCATCATCTGGAACGTGGCGACGGCGGTCCCACCGCGCGCCTTGTTCCCCACGATGTCGGCCACCGCGGCCTGCTGCGGTGAGACGAAGATCCCCGTCGCCGCCCCGGTGACGTACGCCGCGACCAAAAATATCGACAGCGACGACGTGTAGCCGACCAGGATCGTCGCCGCCGCCGACACCGTGAGCCCGACGATCAGCAGCTTGCGCCGCCCGATTCGGTCGGACAGGTAACCGCTCGGAATGACGACAGAAACGTTTCCGATCGCGAACGTCGCCAGCGCCAACCCCGCGGCCCCCGCGCCATAGCCGAGCCCCTCGACCACGAACAGCGGCACCAGCGCGATCCGCAGCCCGAACGCCGCCCACCCCGTGCTGAAGTTCGAGAACAACGCCGCGCGATACGCCCGGTGGCGCAAGACCTGCCGCACCGACACCGCCGCGTCCTCCGTCTCCTGGGGCGCCGCTAGCGTGCTCCCCCGCAAGCTGACGAAGACGACACCCGCAGCGACCAGCAGCGCCGCCCCGTAGATCAGGAACGGCGCCGCCAGCCCGAGACCCGCCGTCAGGCTGCCCAGCACCGGGCCACCCACCGAACCGACCAGAAATCCGGTCGAGAACATGCCCGCCACCCTGCCGCGGGCGTTCTCCGGCGAGATCCGGATCATCAGCCCCAGCGACGACACCGTGAACATCGCCGAGCCGAGTCCGCCGAGCGAGCGGAACACCAGCAGCTGCCAATACGTCTGCGCGAACGCGCACGCCGCGGTCGACAACGCGACGATGATCAGCCCGCTGATGTACACCCTGCGTTCCCCCAGGCGCTGCACCAGCAGCCCGGCGGGCGGCGCCGCGATCAACCGCATCAACGCGAACGCTGTGATGACGAACGTCGCCGCGCTGATGCTCACCCCAAAGTGTCGGGCATATTGCGGCAACACGGGCGCCACGACGCCATAGCCCAGCGCCACCACGACATTGGCGCCGACGAGCAGCCAGACCTCACGCGGAAGCTTCGGCTTGGCGGCCGTCGCATCGGGCCCGGTCGAACAGTCGCCCTCCGGTTCAGAGCTCACCCGATGACCTTATTGACCACCTCGCGCGCGGCTTCCTGCACCTCCGCCAGATGCTCGGGACCCTTGAACGACTCGGCGTAGATCTTGTACACGTCCTCGGTGCCCGACGGCCGCGCCGCGAACCACGCGTTCTCCGTCGTCACCTTGAGCCCGCCCAGCGGCGCACCGTTGCCCGGCGCCGTCGTCAGCTTCGCCGTGATCGGCTCTCCCGCCAACTCCGTCGCCGACACCTGCTCCGCCGACAACTTCGACAACCGCGCCTTCTGCTCCCGGTCGGCGGGCGCATCGACGCGGGCATACGTTGGGGCGCCGTACTTCTCGGCCAGCTTCGCGTAGCGCTGCGACGGTGTCTCACCCGTCACCGCCACGATCTCCGACGCCAGCAGCGCCAGGATGATGCCGTCCTTGTCGGTCGTCCACACCGACCCGTCCTGCCGCAGGAACGACGCCCCTGCGCTCTCCTCTCCGCCGAAACCGATTGTGCCGCTCAGCAATCCGTCGACGAACCACTTGAACCCGACCGGCACCTCGACCAGTTTGCGTCCCAGCCCGGCGACCACCCGGTCGATGATCGACGAGCTGACCGCCGTCTTCCCGACCGCCGTCGACCCCGGCCACGACGGCCGGTTCGAGTAGAGGTAATCGATCGCGACGGCCAGGTAGTGGTTGGGGTTGAGCAGGCCACCGTCTGGGGTGACGATCCCGTGCCGGTCGGAATCCGCGTCGTTTCCGGTGGCGATCTGATAGGCGTCGGGGTCGTCACTCATCGCCCGAAGCAGGCCGGCCATCGCGTTCGGCGAGCTGCAGTCCATCCGAATCTTGCCGTCGGTGTCCAGCGTCATGAACCGCCACGTCGCGTCGACGAGCGGGTTGACCACCGTGAGATCGAGGTTGTGGCGTTCGGCGATCGCGCCCCAGTAGTCGACGCTCGCGCCGCCGAGCGGATCGGCACCGATGCGGATCTTCTCGGCGCTGATCGCGTGCAGGTCGACGACGTTGGGCAGATCCGAGACGTAGGCGTCGAGATAGTCGTGGCGCTGCGCGGTCTGCAGGGCCCGCGACAGCGGCACCCGCTTGACGCCCTTGAGCCCGTCGCGCAGCAGTTCGTTGACCCGCTTGGCGATCGCACCCGTGGCGTCGGTGTCCGCGGGCCCGCCGTTGGGCGGGTTGTACTTGAACCCGCCGTCGCGCGGCGGGTTGTGCGACGGCGTCACGACGATGCCGTCGGCCAGATCACCCTCACGCCCCCGGTTGAACGTCAGGATCGCGTGGCTGACCGCCGGTGTCGGCGTATAACGATCCGCCGAATCGATCATCGCCACAACGTCATTGGCGGCCAGCACCTCCAGCGCCGACGCCCATGCGGGCTCGGACAAGGCGTGGGTGTCGCGACCGATGAACAGCGGCCCCGTCGTGCCCTGCGCCGCGCGGTACTCGACGATGGCCTGCGTCGTGGCCACGATGTGCGCCTCGTTGAACGCCGCGTCGAGGCTGGAACCGCGATGCCCCGACGTGCCGAACACGACCTGCTGATCGACGTTGTCGGGGTCGGGCTCGCGGGTGTAGTACGCCGTCACCACTTGAGCGATGTCGATGAGATCCTCGGGCTGCGCCGGCTGACCGGCTCGGGGGTTGGGCGACATGCACCCGATTCTGCTCCTTGCCAACATGCGGCGTGGAGCGGTACAGCCATACTTTGCAGGTGCTGGGTTACGACCACCGCGAACTGCTCGCCGTGTTCGTCGGCGGTGCGCTGGGCACCCTCGGCCGCGCGGCCGTCGAAACGATCCTCGCCCCCGAACCCGGGCACTGGCCCTGGCCGACGTTCGCCGTGAACATCGTCGGCGCGTTCATCTTGGGTTACGTCGCCACCCGGCTACCCGACGACAGCTACCGCCGCCCCCTACTGGGCACGGGCCTGTGCGGCGGCCTGACCACCTTCTCGACCATGCAGGTCGAGATCCTCAGGATGATCGAGCGCGAACACTTCGCGCTGGCGGCCGGCTATGCGTCGGCCAGCATCGTCGTGGGCCTGGCGGCGGCCTGGCTGGCATCGGAATGGGCGCGGCGATGACGGTCGTGGTGTGGCTGGGCGTCGCGGCCCTCGGCGGCCTCGGGGCGGTGCTGCGCTTCGTCATCGACCGCGCGGTGTCCGAACGGCTGGCCGGGGTGTTCCCCTCCGGGATCTTCGTGGTCAACATCTCCGGCGCGTTCGTGCTCGGACTGTTCGCGGGCCTCGATCTGGGGCCCACCGCGGCGCTGCTGGCCGGTGTCGCGCTGGTCGGCGCCTATACGACGTTCTCGACCTGGATGCTGCAGACCCTGGAACTCGGCGCGGAACGTCGCACGAGGCTCGCGATCGCCAACATCGTCGTCAGCTTGGCGCTCGGCGTGGCGGCCGCGGCGTTGGGCTGGTGGATCGGCGCACGTCTGTGAGATTGTTCGCCCCGATGGAGGCGGGGGTAAGCCTAGCCTTACCTGATTCGACGTAGTACCGTCGCTGGCCGTGAACCCGTCTAATCCAGAAGCCGTGAGCGTCGCGCTCGCCGAGATCCTGCGCGACGATATGAACGTCGATGTCCGACGCGTCACCCGCGACTCCCGATTGATCGACGACGTCGGTCTCGACTCGGTCGCGTTCGCAGTGGGCATGGTCGCCATCGAGGATCGGCTGGGCGTGGCGCTGAGCGAAGAGGATCTGCTCAGCTGCGAGACCGTCGGCGATCTGGAGGCCGCCATCCTGGCCAAAACGGCTGCGACACCCACGAACTCGTGACGGAGCTGGCCGCAGCCCTGTCCTCGGTGATGTCCGGGGCGTCGACCAACCTGTACGTCCTCGACACCGAAACCGACCGGTGGGCACAGCATCCCTGGCCCGAGGTCCACGCACGCGCCGAGAACGTGGCCGAGCGGATCACCGACGACCAAGCCGGCGCCGTCGGCCTGGTCGGGGAACCCACGGTCGAGTTCATCGCGGCCATCCCGGGCGCGTTCTTCGCGGGCGCCGGGCTGTCGATCCTGCCCGGGCCCATCCGACGCGCCGACCCCGAGCAGTGGGCGCAGACCACGCTGGACCGCTTCCGTTCCATCGGCGTGACGACGGTGTTCAGCAACGGCGCCGAACTGGCGCTGTTGCGCAAGTACGCCGACGCGATCGCCGTCCACGATCTCTCCGAGGTCGGCCACCCGCGCCGCTCCACCACCTACCGCGGGCCCGAGACCGCCGACGTCGCGATCCTGCAGGGCACCGCGGGATCGACGGGAACGCCTCGCACCGCGCAGATTTCGCCTGCCGCGTCGCTGGCCAACCTGCAGGGGCTGATCGCCCGGGTCAACGTCGACGACAAGTCCCGGCTGCACAGCTGGCTGCCGATCTACCACGACATGGGCCTGGCGTTCCTCCTGACGGCCACGCTCGGCGGGGCGGACCTGTGGCAGGCGCCGACGTCGGCGTTCGCCGCCTCCCCGTTCAACTGGCTCAAGTGGCTCATGGAGAGCAAAGCCACGATGACCGCGGCGCCGAACATGGCCTTCAACCTGATCGGCAAGTACGCGAGCAACCTGAAGGGATTGGATCTCAGCCACCTCGGCTTCACGCTCAACGGCGGAGAACCGATCGACTGCGCCGGCTACCAGCGCTTCGCAGAAGGCATGGCCTGCTTCGGGTTCAACCCCAACTCTTTGGCGCCGTCCTACGGGCTGGCCGAATCCACTTGTGCGGTCAGCGTTCCCGTGCCGTTCACCGGACTGCGCGTCGACGATGTTCAGGTGATCACCGACGGCAGCGAGACCAACCGTCAGTTCGCCATCCTCGGCCACGCGATACCCGGCATGGAGATCCGCATCAACACCGAGGCGGAGCACACCACCGAGGTGACCGGTCGCGAGGTCGGTGAGGTCGAGGTCCGCGGCACATCGCTGATGAACGGGTACGTCGGCGAGGCCCCGATCGACCGGAACGCGTGGCTGCCCACCGGCGATCTCGGGTATCTCACCGACGACGGCCTCGTGGTCTGCGGCCGCGCGAAGGAACTCATCACGGTCGCGGGCCGCAACGTGTTCCCCAACGAGATCGAGCGCATCGCAGGCGAAATCGACGGGGTCCGCGACGGCTGTGTCGTCGCCGTCGGAACGGGAGAGGCGTCGGCACGCCCCGGCCTGGTGATTGCGGCGGAGTTCAAGGGCGACGACGAACCCGCCGCCCGCAGCGAGATCGTGGCGCGTGTCGCGTCGCACTGCGGTGTGGTGCCCGCCGACGTGGTGTTCCTCAAACCCGGTGCGCTGCCCCGCACGTCGTCGGGCAAGCTGCGCCGCCTCGAAGTCAAGCGCACCCTGGAGGGAGCAAGCCGATGACGGCCACCGCCGAAGCGCCCGACGCACCGCCGCTCGAGGATTACCGCGACCTGCTCGACCGGGTGTTCGACGACCGGATCACCGCGTGGACGGCCGAAGCCGAGGAGACGGAGCGGTTCCCGCGCAAGCTCATCGAGTACCTGGGTGAGTCCGGTGTCTTCGCCGCCAAGTGGCCACCCGGACAGCAGCACCCCGACGTCGCCAGGGTCATCGAGTTGGCCCGCAGGCTCGGCCGGCTGGGATCGGCAGGCATCGGTGTCGGAGTGGGCCTGCACGATTCGGCGATCGCGATCCTGCGCCGCTTCGGCAAGTCGGACTACCTCAAGGAGATCGCCGAGCAGGCCATCCGGGGTGAGACCGTGCTCTGCATCGGAGCCTCCGAACAGTCCGGCGGATCCGACCTGCAGATCGTCGGCACCGAAGTGCGTTCTGCGCGCGACGGTTTCGAGGTCAAGGGCGTCAAGAAATTCGTCTCGCTGTCCCCCATCGCCGACCACGTCATGTGCGTGGCCCGCAGCGTCGACCACGACCCG
Organism: Mycolicibacterium celeriflavum; assembly: GCA_050205545.1. Lineage (GTDB taxonomy): Bacteria > Actinomycetota > Actinomycetes > Mycobacteriales > Mycobacteriaceae > Mycobacterium > Mycobacterium celeriflavum_A. The sequence goes on along the minus strand of JBNMQV010000008.1, from coordinate 52,988 downwards.
AACAGCAAGCACGGCAGCGTCGTCGTGATCGCGGTTCCGCTGGCGCAGTGTGAGATTCAGACCCCTTACCGCAAGGTCGGCGCCGGTCCGCTCGACACCGCCGCCGTGCACATCGACACGTGGGTGCCCGCCGACGCCCTGGTGGCCCGCGCCGGCATCGGCCTCGCCGCCATCTCGTGGGGCCTGGCACAGGAACGCATGTCGGTGGCCGGCCTGGTGTCGACATCGGCGCAACGGGTCCTTTCAATCACGCAGGCGCGCATGATGGCTCGCCGCCAATTCGGCAACACGCTGTGGGAACATCAGGCGCTGCGACTGCGGATGGCTGACCTCCAGGCCCGCGTGGACATGCTGCGCTACGCGCTGGACGGCATCGCCGCGACCGGAAAGCTCGACCTGCGCACCGCCGCCGCGATGAAGGTCAACGCCGCACGTCTCGGCGAAGAGGTGATCAACGAGTGCATGCACCTCTTCGGCGGCTCCGGCTATCTCGTCGACGAGACGCCGCTCGGAAGGTGGTGGCGCGACATGAAACTGGCGCGCGTCGGCGGTGGCACCGACGAGGTGCTGTGGGAGCTGGTCGCGGCCGCGATGAAGCCCGACCACGACGGCTACGCCGAGTTCAACCAGCTGCCCTGAGCGCTACGGCGCGTCGTCGGGCGTGCGCGGCAGCGCGTACAGCGCCATGCGCCGGTTCGACATGTCGTGCTCGCCGAGGAAAGCACAACCGGCGTGTTCGCAGACGTCGCGCGCGCCCTTGTTCCGGTGGTCCGGGTCGAACATGATGCGCCGGCACTGCGGATCGAGCTCGAAGATGTTGGCGGTCAAGCGCGGCAACAGGATCGGTGCGATGCCGCGGTTGACGAACCGCAGCTCCGCGATGGCCGCGTGCATCCCGATGTCGTGCGGATCGGCGTCGTAGCGCGGGGCGATCGAATCCTTGGCGGCCCGGTACAGCTCGATGTAGACGAACGGCTGCCCCCGGAACGAGCCGACGAACGGTCGCGAGTATTCGCTCGCCAACTGCGCGGTCAGATACCGGTGCCACCGCTCGGGTGGCCAGTCGTACTCCCACGCCTCTACCAGGTGCGGGCGGTTCATCCACTCCGACACCATCTCCGCGTCCGCATCCGGATCGGCCAGCCGGATGAAGTACGGCTCGGCGAGGACCGGCGTGGGAGGCGCCGCGACCTCACGCACCGCATCAGTAATGTCCGTCAGCTCCCGCGGAAGTACCGGCGAGGGTGCATCGTCGATCTCGGTCATCGCCCGCCGAGCCTACCGGACCGACTAAGGCAAGACTTACCTTCCTCCCCCGCCGCCGGTGTCAGCCGAACAGGTCGTCGAGCGCACGCTGCTCGAGTTCGGCCCATCGCTGCACGGTTTGTCGGACCTCGGCGACGGCTTCCTCGTCGTAGTGCCGGGCCCCTTCCTGTGTGATCCGGCAGATGTCCATCGGCCCGCCGACACTGGGCGACGACGCGTCCAGCGCGTCGAGCACCCGCAGCGCGGCGACCACTCCGTAGTCGACGCCGCGTTCGGCCATCCCGAAGTGTGCCAGCAGCGCGTGAGCCTGCTGGGCCATCGGCGACCCGCTGCCCACCGCGTGGAAACCGATCTCCTCGTAGCGGCCGATGAGACCGTGCGGATCGAGATCGACGATGAACGGCTTTCCGTTCGTGTAGCCCGCGGCCAGGACATAGCTCGCGGGTGTGGCGCCCGGCTTGCCCGCCGGTACGTCGTCGATGAAGTTCTCGTAGTGGTGCTTGAGCACGGGCAGCACGCGCCCCTGCAGGGCGTGGCCGATGTCGGGGGCCTCGACGATCGAATCCGGCTCGTTGTCGAAGATCTGCTCGAGGTCGTAGAGCACCGCACGCGAACCGCTCCCGCCCCACGCGGCGTGCTTACCGAGAGGATGGAGCTTCTGCGCCGGATAGCTCAGGCCGCGCTCGGGATCGGTGATCTGCGAGTCGGAGGCCACCACGATCCCGTCGGCGCAACGGATGGCGAGAACGACGGTCATCGCGAAAGTTTCGACGGCATGGGCCGATCGTCTCACGCCCGACGGGTCAGGATGTTCCGAAGGACGGCGGCATTGCTCAGCGCGAGGTCGCGGGTGGCGGTCACCAGCACCACCGGGCCCTCGGCGAGCCGGCCGCGCAGTTCGTCCAGCGCCTGCGCGCCCGCGTCGGTCTCCAGTTCGGCGGTATAGCGGGCGACGAATTCGTCGAACCGTTCCGGCTGGTGCGCATACCAGCGCCTCAGCTCGGTCGACGGCGCGACCGCCGGCAGCCACCGCCCGACGCGCGCATCGTCCTTGCGGAATCCGCGCGGCCACAACCGGTCCACCAGGACGCGGATGCCGCCCTCGTCGCCAGGCGCGTCGTAGACCCGCGCGATGTCGACACTTGGGCGGCCACCCATGCGGTGAGATGGTAGGGGCATGCCGGTGGACCGAGTGGCGGATCTGCAGCGTTGGCAGGATTCGGGCGCCATCTGGGAGGTCCGGTCGCGACGGGAGGGCAGCGTGACCGTCGCGCTGCTGCGCTGTGACGGCGGCGAGGAGGTCGACGTGTTCACCTCCGACGACCCCCGGGTGCTCGCGTTCATCGGGGAACGCCTCAGCAGCGAGGACTGACCCTCAACGACGGCGCGCCCTGATCAGGTCGGCGAACGCCGCGGCCGCAGCGTCGACACCCCCGAGGTCGTCGGTGGCGACGAGGTCCAGCAGCAGGCCGCGCGCCACGGCGAGGCCGAGACGCATCATCGCGGGATCGGTGTCCGGTGGATTCTGTGAGAGCCAATCCTTCACGGCTCCCGGCAGCATTCGGGTGAAGGGTTGCTCACCCTGGACTCCCCGCGCGTAGCACTCGAAGAACAGCCGCTCGAACGGTCGCAGCGCCGGCCGCCGCAGATTCGCCCACATCGCCGCGACGGCCTCGGCCGGTTCCGCGGGCAATTCCCGGGCCAGCGCCATCTGGCGGTGCTCGACCTCTCCCACGACCGCGAGGAGCAGTTCGTCCCGCGACCCGAAGTGGTGCAGCAGCATGCGATGGCTGGTGCCGACCGCCGCGGCGAGATCACGCAGCGACCGGTCGCCGATGCCGTTGCGCGCGACCTCCGCGACGACCCCGTCCAGCAGTTCCCGACGACGCCGAAGGTCAGTTGGTCGGGCCATCGAGCCGATGCAACTGCTCGCAGCGCGCCTTCAAGCCCTCGGCCTCCAGGTCGAGGTAGCGCCTGGTCATCGAGCGCATCAGCAGCCCGACCAGGGCCCCGACCGGACCGCGCTGTTCGAGCACCTGGTGGATCCGGGTCCGGGCCGCGTCGATGGGGGTGACCTCGTGGCGGGCCACCGTGAGCCCGCCGGGCGAGCGCTGCGCCCACGTCCACGACACGCCGGGCGTCACCTCGGTGACCTCCCAGACCAACTTTGGCATGCGCGGTTGCTTGATCTGGAACCGGTTGCCCACGAGCAACTCTCGGCTGTCGAGCGCCACCAGCCGGGTCACCGAGGCGGTCCACTCCGGCCAGCGCTCGACATCGCTGAACACGTCCCACACGACGGCGGCGGGCGCCTCGATATCGGCACCACACTCGGTAATCATGTACCAAATGGTACATCCATGGCGTCACCGGGGGAAGGTTTTGTCCGGGCGTCGAAATAGCATTCCCGGCAGTGTTTTCGCCTCCACGACAGCCGTGGCTTCTCACTCGGGGTCGGATGCGCTGCCGGGCGTGCGGCAAGATTGCCTGGACATGACCCTCAGCGCCCGCTCCGCCTCGCGTCGTCGACACATCCTTCGACTCGTGCTGTTCGCGGCGTTCCTGCTCGGGCTGTTCTATCTGGTCGCCGTCACCGGTGTGATCGACGTCGACCACGTTCGTCGCACGGTGGCCTCCACCGGTCCGGTCGCACCGTTGGTCTATGTCGTGGTGTCGGGACTGCTCGGCGCGGTGTTCGTCCCGGGCCCCATCCTCGCCGCCGCCAGCGGCGTGCTGTTCGGCCCGGTGGTCGGCACATTCGCGACGCTCGGCGCGACGGTGACCACCGCCTGCGTCACCAGCTTGGTCGGCAGGCGGGCCGGACGCGACAGCGCGCGGGCGCTGCTCGGCGAGGACCGAGCGGCCCGCCTGGACGGTCTCATCGCGCGCGGCGGGCTGTGGGCGGTCGTCGGCCAGCGCTTCGTACCGGGCATCTCCGACGCGCTCGCCTCGTACGCATTCGGTGCGTTCGGGGTTCCGTTGTGGCAGATGGCCGTTGGTGCGTTCATCGGATCGGTCCCGCGCGCGTTCGTGTACACGGCGCTGGGGGCGTCGATCTCGGACCTCTCGTCACCGCTGGCCTACACCGCGATCGCGGTCTGGTGCATCACCGCGATCGCCGGTGCGTTCGCCGCGCACCGTGGTGTGCGGAGTTGGCGGGGACGGGCTCGGCACGACGACAGCGAACCGGCACCCGACGAGCCCTAGTCTTCAAGCGCCGCGCTGCCCGGCGGCGGGGCGAGCTGCCAGGTGTCGCACGCCATCGCGAGCATGGCGTAGGTGCCGACGACGAAGATGAGCTCCATCGCCTGATGCGTGCCGAGTTCGTCGACGAGCCGCCCCCACGCGGCCGGTGTCGCGCGACCGTTGGCCAGCAGCTCGTCGGTCGTCTCGAGCACCAGCCGGTCGACTCCGTCGAATTCGGCGTTGCCACGGGTGATTCGGGCGATGTCATCACCCGTCAGGCCGCCGGCCTTGGCGACCTTGACGTGCTCACCCCAGAAGAACGACGAGCGCCGCGCATGGGCCAGCCGCAACACCGCCAGCTCGCGCAGGCGCAGCGACAGCTCGCCGCGCTGCAGCAGAAACGCGTTGTAGCCCAGGAACTTCTGCGCCATCTTCGGGTGGCGGGCCAGCACGCCGATGATGTCGAAGTTGAGCGGGTCCCTGGGTTCGCCGGAGCCGGCCCGCGGAACGTCCTCCCCCGGTATCCCCATCAGCGCGCCGACGGCCGCGTACTCGTCGTCGCCCCATTCGTCGGCTGTCAGCGGCGTCAGGAGCGGCGTGGCATCCTCGGTCATCGTCACCTTTCGTCGTCTTCGCGGTGCAACTCGGCGAGGGCGTGGATCTGCTCGAGGTAGTGCTCGAGCGACCGATGGACGAATCGCGCGGACACGATCGTCGTGCCCGCGGCCGCCATCGCACGCAGGGTTTCGCGTGTGCCCTCGGGGTTTTCGATCGGGTCGAGCGGGCGGTCGGCGGGCAGCACGACCTCGAAGCCCGCCGGGACCTCGCGCGCGTTCAGCCAGTCGGCCGCGGTGGCCACCGGGATGCCGAACGGCGCCCACCCTTCGGCGAGCGTGAGTGCCCGCCGCAGCGAGCGCCGGGTCCGGCCGCCGACCCAGATGGGCATGTGCGGCTGCACCGCGCACGGGTCGACGATGAGGCCGCCGAACGAGTAGTACTCACCGTCATACGAGGGTTCATTGCTCGACAGGGATGCGCGCAGGGCCCGCAGCGCGTCGTCGGCGCGGGGACCACGGTCGTCGAACGGAGCATCGAGAAGGTCGAACTCCTCCTCGAGCGATCCGACGCCCACACCGAGGATCACCCGACCGTTGCTGACGTGATCCAGTGTGCCGTAACGCTTCACGATGGCCAGCGGATGGTGGTAGCCGAGCACCAGCGTCATGGTGGCGAACCGGATCCGTTCGGTGCGGGCCGCCACGTAGCCGAAGGTCGCCAACGGATCCCAGTACCTGGCGCCGCGCCGCCCGGCCTCGGGTGCCGGGATGCCGATGTGCTCGCTGCAGGTCATGTGGTGGTAGCCGAGTCTGTCCGCCGCCTCGGCGACGCGGCCGATGTCCTCGACTCCCGCGTCGCGCTCCCACGTCAAGGCCGCCCCGGCGACGTTGGTGACGACCGGTGTCGCGATCCCGAGCTTCAATTGAGTGGCTCTTCGCCCGCCAGGATGGTCCGGTGCATCAGTCGACCGCTGTCGGCGGCGTAGGGCAGGGCGCGGTGCATGGTCCCGGTGTTGTCCCAGATCAGCAGGTCGCCGACCTCCCACTCGTGCCGGTAGACATACTGCGGCTGTGTGGCCCAATCACGAAGCCGGGCAAGCAGAGCGCGACTCTCCTCGACGGGCATGCCGACCACGTAATCGGCGGTGGCGCCGAGCAGCAGCGACTTGCGACCGGACTGGTGCGTCCACACGATCGGGCACGCCTTCGTCGGCGACTTCTGCCAGAACGCGATCTCGTCGTAACTCATCTCGGGTGTGACATAGTACTGAGACCGCTCGGCGCTGTGCACGACGCGAAGGTCCGCGATGAGGTCCTTGTCGGACTGCGGCAGATCGTCGTACGCGGCGTAGGTGTTGCAGAACTCCGTATCGCCGCCGTTGTCAGACAGTTTCACCGCCCGCAACAGCGTCGCCAGGTTCGGGTAGGGCTGCAGCGACCCGTCGAAGTGCCAGAACAACGACCCCTTCAGGTACTTCGCGCGCTGGTTGACGTTCTCGTCGAGCGAGATCTTGTAGATGCCGTCCTCGCCCTCGTTGGCGACAACGGTGCCCAGCGTTGCGGCGATCGCGACCTGCTGCCCGTCGCTGATCTCGAGTCCGCGGAAGAACACCACGCCGCGCTGTTCCAATGTGGCGCGGACCTTTTCGGCGGCGCGTCCACTCAGCAGCGTGTCCAGGTCGGTCCTGATCTCACTGCCGATCCTCGGCGTCAGGTCGACGATGTCCAGTTGTGCGGAGGTCAGGCTCACGGCGGCTCAGCTCACCCTCGTCAGAATCGTGTCGGCCGAATGTTTGACCCGCGGTTGGTTCCACAGCTCGACCGCGAGCGAGACGGTGATCAGCGAGTAGAGAAGGTTGCGCAGGTTGGCGACGTCCTCGGGCAGCGGCTCGGAGTAGTGGAACTTGTCGATGTAGGCCACCGCCTCCTCGGCGTAGGGGAAGATCTCGTCGTAGAAGGTGCGGATCTCCTCCATCGAACTGTTGACCCGTTTCACGTAGCGCGCGTGGCCGTCCTCGATGGCCCACTCCGGGACGAGGTGCTCGAGGTGCGAGAACTCCGGTGGCAGAACTGGATTCATCGCATCGCCTTCTTTTCCTCGTCGGCCTTGACGCCATTCTCGACGTAGTCGCCCACGACCTTGTGGAAGTGGCGCAGGAGGATTTCCTCGTCGTTCATCGTGAAGTGGGTGAGCGCGCCGCTGTTCAGCATCGCCTGCAGGCCCTCCGAGGGGCTGGCGTCCTCGAGGATGATGTCGTTGAGGAACGTCACCGTCAGCTCCTGACCCAGCCGTTCCTTGTGCGTCGTCGGCGGCTGGTAGTACGCCTCGGTTTCGAAGATGTGCGAGTGCGGCCCGGTGGGCCAGTGCGTGTGGACGGTGAATCCGGACGCCCCGAAGATCAGCACGAAGTTCGGGAAGAACTGGAAGGAGTCGAAACCGTACTTCTCCGATCGGGTCGGGTTGATGCCCGGCGGCATCGGTCCGCGGTCGGCCTTCTTGTTCCACGGCCCCGCAGCGCTGGCCTCGAACACGCACTCGATCGGCTTGGAGTACGGCGTCTTTCGCGATGGTTCGCCGGAGAACGAGAACATTCGGTGCGGCCCCTTGAGCCGGTAGGCCAGCGCGTCGGTGAACGGATTCGGTTGGTCGAACGCGTCCCTGGCCTCCGCGGTGAGCGCGCCGAAGGACGACGCGTGGAGGTACGGCCCGTGATAGCTCTCGGCGAACCCGTCGAGGAAGATCTTCCAGTTGCACTGCAGTTCGGCCTTGAACTTGTAGACCTGATGCGGGCCGGCGAACGGGTACCCCTCGATCTCGTGCGCCAGCTCGCCGAGGAAATCACGCAGCGGCTCGGTGTCGTGCGGGTTGAGGTTGATGAAGATGAAGCCCTCCCACACCTCGCACTGGATGGCCGGCACCCGGCAGGCGTCCGCGTCGAAGTCGAGCAGCAGATCCTTGCGGGTGGCCGAGTGCAGCGACCCGTCCAGCTTGTAGCGCCAGCCGTGAAAGCGGCAGTACAACAGCGGCGCGCGGCCCTCGATCTCCTGGAAGGGGTCGTCCTCCCACAGCATCTTGTTGCCCCGGTGCGGGCAGATGTTGTGGAACGCGCGGATGGTGTCATCCTTGCCTCGCACGATGATCACCGAGGTGTTGAGGAACTTCAGCTCGCGGGTGAAGTAACTGCCGGATTTCGGCACCCGCTCGATGCGGCCCATGTACAGCCACGTCTTCCTGAAGACGTGCTCGCGTTCCTTTTCGTAGAACTCCTCGGAGACGCAGTCCTCCAGTGACACCGGTCCGCGCCCGAGCTCGGGATAGGCATCGGACCAGTGTCCACTTGCGGGTTTCGTCACCAGGGCGTCGTGACTCACAGTCTCTCCTCCGTCGGGCTGAAGACGGTAGGCCGAAGGTACCGCCGCCGAAATGACCGAAACAGACCCATTGGCGCAACACCCTGTTGCATATTCGGAACACGGGGTGGCCTTCGACCGGGAACGGAGCGTGATGGAACAGAACCTGCCCTTCGACGTCGACGCCCTGCTCATCTTCGGCAAGGTCGTGGAGAACCGGAGCCTGTCGAAGGCGGCGACGTTGCTCGGAATGCCCAAGTCGACGGTCAGCCGCAAGCTGACCAAGCTCGAATCCGATCTCGGCATCAAACTCTTGCGCAAGAACACCCACCAGCTCACGGTCACCGATCTGGGCGAGCAGGTGTACGCCCACGCGGTCAACATCCTGGCCGAGGCCAACGGCGTCCGCGCCCTTGTCGAGGGCAGCAGGCAGGAACCGCAGGGCGAGCTGCGGGTGGCGATCCCGGTCTTCGTCGGCATCGACTACGCCTCGCGGGTCGGTGCAGCGTTCCTGCGCCACTACCCGAACTCGCGGCTGGACATCCGCCTGGTCGACAGAACGGTCGACCCGGTCCGGGACGGCTTCGACGTGGTGTTCGGCACCGGGCCGCTACAGGACTCCACGCTGATCGCGCGCAAGGTGTTCGACCTGGAGCTGTTCCTGTGCGCCACCCCGGGCTTCCTTGCGCAGCTGCCGGAACCGGTCCGCGAACCGGCGCAGCTGAACACACTTCCGTTCATCGACTTCGGTTTCGGCGGGCCGCGCAGGCTGACAGTCACCGCGAAGGCGGGACGAAAGGAGTTGACCCCTCCAGTCCGCGCGCGTGCCAACAACTTTCAGGTGTGCAAGCAGTACATCATGCAGGGCCTCGGGATCGGCGCGATGCCCACCCAGATCATCTGCACCACCGAGCTGCGCGAGGGCACGCTCGTCCCGGTACTGCCCGAGTGGAAACTCGAGTCGCTCGAGGTGCACATGATCTATCCCTTCGAGCTGTCCTTTTCCACGCTCATCAGCGCGTTTTACGAGACCGCCCGCGAGATCATCCTCGAGAACACCGCGCGCGCGTAGGGCGCGGCGCAGGTCACACTTGGTCGCCTGCGTGCATAACCACGGTCGCAGAGGGAATACGTCGGACCGACTTTGCCCACGTCGATCCGGGAGCCGGGATGTCGAAGTACCTGTACGCGATAGGCGCCTTCAGCTTTCGTCGGCGCTGGCTGGTGCTGGGCGTCTGGCTGGCCGTCCTGGTCGGTGTGGCCGCGGCGGGACTCGGCCTGCGCGGCGAGCCCAGCGACGACTTCACCATTCCCGGCACCGAGTCCCAACGGGCCGTCGAACAGCTCCAGCAGAAGGTGCCCGCGTTCAGCGGCGCCCAGACCCAGATCACCTTCGCCGCCCCGTCTGGTGGCCGGCTCACCGATCCCGAGGTCGCCGGCGCGATCGACCGGTCGCTGCAGAATCTGCAGACGATCCCCGACGTCGCCGTGGCCGCCGGACCCGCGCAGACGCGGCTGCTTGCCCCCGACGCCGCCGTCGGGCTCGGGACGCTGCAGTGGAAGGCGCAGCCCGGAGAGGTCGACGACGCATCTCTCGATGCGGTCGAAGAGGCGATGCAACCGGCGCAGGCCGCAGGCGTGCAGGTCGAGTACTCGGGCAGCGTCTACCCCGGCTACAAGGTCGAGATCTCCGAGCTGCCCGAGATCATCGGCATCGCCGTCGCCTTCCTGATCCTTCTGATCACCTTCGGGGCCGTGGTCGCCGCCGGGCTGCCGATCCTCACCGCGTGCGTCGGCGTCGGGATCGGGGCGCTCGGCATTTTCGCCAGCGCGGCCTTCGTCGAAATGCCCACGGCGGCATTCTCACTCGCACTCATGCTCGGCCTGTCGTGTGGCATCGACTACGCACTGTTCATCCTGAACCGCTACCGCAACAATCTTCTGCTCCTGCGGCCGATGGAGGAATCGGTGGCCCTGGCCGTCGGCACGGCAGGCGGTGCCGTGGTGTTCGCGGCGCTGACGGTGATCATCGCGCTGTGCGGCCTGTCGATCGTCGGCATTCCGTTCCTCACCTACATGGGCCTTGCCGCCGCCGCCTCGGTTCTGATCGCGCTGCTGATCGCGATCACGCTGCTGCCCGCGCTGCTGGGCTTCGCAGGCAAGCGGGTCGCCAAGTTCATCAAGACCCCGCTGCAACCCGGTCGCGCCAAGGAGGTCGCGCAGGTCGCCGCGTACACGCCGCACCGCACGCTGGGCGCCCGGTGGGGACGGTTCGTCGTCGCCTTCCGCATGCCGTTGCTGGTGACCGGGATCGCGGCGCTGATCCTCATCGGCCTGCCCACTTTCGACATGCACCTCGGCCTTCCCAGCGGGTCCTCGCAACCCGAATCGAACACCTCTCGCAGGGCGTACGACTTGACCGCGCAGCATCTGGGGCCGGGTTTCAATGGCCCCCTGCTCGTCGTCGCCGATCTCTCCTCGGCGCGCGACCCCAATGCCGCCGACGCCATCGCCGCGAATCTGCGTCGCGAGGACGGCGTCGTGATGGCCGCCCCGGGAGTGAACCAGAACGGCACCGCGATCATTCAGGTCATCCCGGCGACGGGCCCCAACGACACCGCCACCGCCGACCTGGTCCAGCGCATCCGCGCCGACCGGGCCGCGATCGAAGGTGACAGCGGCGCAAGCATTCTCGTGGGCGGCACCACCGCATCGAACATCGACACCTCGGACAAACTCGCCGCAGCGCTGCCGATGTTCCTACTGGTGGTCGTCGGGCTGGCATTCGTGTTGCTGACCATCGCATTCCGCGCAGCGCTGGTGCCGATCACCTCGATCCTGGGCTTTCTGCTCTCGGTGTTCGCCGCCCTTGGCGTACAGGTTGCTGTGTTCCAATGGGGTTGGGGCGCTGACCTTTTGGGCATCACGCCCGGCGAGACGATCAGCTTCCTGCCGATCATCGTGCTGGCCATCATCTTCGGCCTGTCCAGTGACTACCAGGTGTTCGTGGTCTCCCGGATGAAAGAGGAGCTGAGCAGGACCGACGATGCACTCGATGCGGTGCGCAACGGGGTCGGGCTGTCTGCGCGGGTGGTCACCTCCGCAGCGTTGATCATGTGCGGCGTGTTCATCGCGTTCCTCGCCGGCGGCGACCCGATCATCAAGTCCGTCGGGCTGACGCTGGCCGTCGGAGTGTTCTTGGACGCCTTCGTCGTCCGGCTCACGCTGATCCCGGCCATCATGAGCATCGTCGGTCGCACCATGTGGGCCCACTCGCGGTGGTTCGAGAAGTACGTGCCCGACCTCGACATCGAAGGCACCGCTCTGGAGGTGGACGGACCGCCCGCAATGGCCTCGGCCGGCGCGAAATTCAGCAGCTGAGCGTTTACCCGCTTCCCGCCCGGGTAGACCCGCACGCAACAGGGTTGGGAGTGGGCATGCTGATGGTCGCGGGCGCCATGGCCGAAAAGGTCCCGGAGCGCGACAGTGAAGCCGTACTGGCGCGCTCGACGATCATGCGCGGGCTCGAGCCCGCGGACAGGGCAGCCCTGGCGCGCCGATTCTCCTACGCCCGATTCACGCCGGGCCAATGCATCTACCACGAAGGCCAACGGGATCCGCTGCTCTACATCGTCGTCGACGGAAAGGTCAAGATCGGCTGGCGGTCGGCGGACCTCCCCGAGAAACTGCTCGCCGTTCTCGGTCCCGCCGAAGTCTTCGGCGCCGAGTCGATGTTCGACTCCGGGCCCCGCACCAAATCCGCTACGGCCCTCACGCCCGTGCTGGTCGCCGTCATCGACCGTGACGCGTTGCACGCCTGCATCGACAGCAGCCCGCACATCACTGAGCAGCTGATGCGGCTACTGGCGCGCAATCTGCGACGGGCCGAAGATCTGATCACCGACCTCAACTTCACCGACGTTCCCGGCCGGATTGCCAAGCAACTCCTGCACCTCACACAGCGTTTCGGTATCCGCCAAGACCGCCAGTTGCGTCTGGACCACGGCCTGACCCAGGCCGAAATCGCCCAATTGGTCAGTGCCTCAAGGGAATCGGTGAACAAGGCGTTGTCCGAGTTCGTCAACCGCGGCTGGATCACCGTGACCGGCAAGAGCCTGGTGATCCACCAGGCCGAGCTGCTCGCCCGCCGGGCCCGCTGACGTCGGGCAAACTTTTTCGCAGGCGGGGGGAGTTGTAATCGCCGCCGGTGGGTAATACCAAAGGCATGGACCCCGACACTTTGGTCGCGATGGCAGGCTTGACGGCGCTGGGCGCCGCGGTGTTCACGGGCGCGATCTGGGACAGCCCACTCATCACCGCACCGGCACGACTCGGCAGGCAGCAGCGCCCCTACGGCAAACACGCAATGCCCGTCACCACGAGGAAGGCCCGCGAGTTCGCCGGTTGACCACACGAACGCCCGTTGACGGCTACGCTGGCCTCTAGGACCTCACCGGGCGATGTTTCGACAAGCCGTCTAAGGGGGTAAACCGCAGCAGCCACAGGTTCAGATCCGAGCCCAGTGATCCAACGGCAGGGTCGGAAGTAAGGAGCCTGTGTGGTGTCAGAGGCGAATTCTGAATACGCAGACGTGACGGACATGTTCCGCCGCCTGAAAACGCTTGACGAAGGATCGCTCCCCCACCGGCGTCAGCGCGAAGCGATCGTCGCGCGCACATTGCCGCTGGCCGACCACGTCGCCCGCCGCTACCGCAACCGCGGTGAGCCGATCGACGACCTGGTGCAAGCCGCGCGCGTGGGGTTGGTGAATGCCGTCAACCGCTTCGACCCTGACAACGGCGCCGACTTCTTGTCGTTCGCGATCCCGACCATCATGGGCGAGGTCCGCCGACACTTCCGCGACTACGGCTGGGCGGTCAAGGTCCCGCGCCGGCTCAAGGACTTGCAGGGGCAGTTGGTCAAAGCCCGTGCGGAGTTGTCCCAGCAGATCGGCCGCGCGCCGACGCCGTCCGAAGTCGCCAACCACCTTGGCATCGAGCGCGAGGCGGTGATGGAAGCGACGATCGCGAGTAGCAACTACTCCACCTTGTCGACCGATGTCCAGGCCTCCGCCGACGACGAGTTCCGCTCGGTCGGCGACACCCTGGGCGACATCGACCCCAACATCGACAAGGTGGTCGACCTCGAGACCGTGCGACCGTTGATCGCGGCACTGCCCGAGCGCGAAAAGACCGTCCTGATGCTGCGATTCTTCGAGAGCATGACGCAAACGCAGATCGCAGAGCGCATGGGCTATTCGCAGATGCACGTGTCGCGACTGCTGGCCCAGGCGCTTCGAAGGCTCCGCGAGCAGGTGCGCGAACCCGGCGACGGGGTGGAGGTCGAGGCGAGCCCACGGCGCCGCCGCCGGCCGGTTGCGGCCACACCCGCGATGGCGCCCCACCTCAAGCGCGGCGCCTGAGCCTCATGGCGGCACCGGCGCGCTGAAGTCAGTCCTGGGCCTGCGGGGGCCGGCGCAGCGCACCCCAGAGCCCCACTCCGATTCCGATGACCGCGCCGCCGAGCCCGATGATGCGCTGGGAGCGTCTCATCTCGTGATGGACACCCGCGCCGCCCAGCAGATCGGCGGCGTCGGCTCCGCCGGAGGCCAGAAACCAGCCTCGCGTATCGCTACCCTTCAATGCGGACGCCAGAAGCAGCCCGCCGATGAGCGCGTCGCGGTAACCCATTGAGCGCAAGAGCAACTGAGCCGTCGGCGTCGGGTCCTCCGGGTCGCCCCACAGCCGGTTGGCCCGAAGCGGGTCGACCAGAAACGACACACCGGAAGCAAATCGGATACTGCCCGCCAGGAGCGCGGCGCGGTCGAGTGACATGGCCGCAGCCTAAGCTGCGGCCGATAGCCGGGTCGGGCGATTGACCCATTTGCCGCTCGCAGCCAGACCGACCGGACGAGCCGCTTCGCGACCCTCCAGCGAACCGCCTCCAACACCGCCACACAGACGGCAAAGTTCGCCTGAAAAGTGCGTAACCTGGCTGTTGAAGGTAGAATTGGCTTGTTCAGCGGTTCAGTACGGACTGGCTGTTCACCCCTTCATTTACCCGTATAGCAAACTCTTGTGGCGAGACCGAGCGCTGCCCGCTCCGTGTGTTCGGGAGCTGTGGAGCGCCGCTTCGCGGACGCGGACGGGTCGATGGCGCATCATCAGATCCCACGAAAGGCTCCCGCATGCCCAATCCCGACGCGACCCTCATCGCCGCATTGCTCGATCGCTCCGGTTCGATGGTGACCTCGAAACAGGCCACCGAGGATGGTTGGCGGGAGCTGCTTTCCGAGCAGGCCTGTCTCCCCGGAGACTGCCGGGTGACGCTGGCGCAGTTCGACACGGAGTACGAGGTCGTCTATGCGTCGACTCCGATCGACGAGGTGCCCGAGTTCGCCGTCGTCCCACGCGGGCGCACCGCGCTGCTCGATGCCATCGGCACGTTCGTCACTGAGATCGGTGAGCGGCTCTCCGCGCTTCCCGAGTACCGGCGTCCCGGCCGGGTCGTCTGCCTCATCATGACCGATGGCATGGAGAACGCCAGCCGGCAATGGTCGTGGGATGCCGTGCGCAGGCTGACCATACAGCAGCAGGATCAGTGGAACTGGAAGTTCATTTTCCTCGGCGCGAACATCGACGCGATCCAAGTCGGCGCGCGCATGGGCTTCTCCTACGGTGATTCGATCACCTACGACGACGACGATTACAACTCCACGATGGGCGTGTACCGCAGCGCCAGGGAGATGGTGCGCCGGGTACGCGAGGGCGACGACGACGCCGCGTTCTCCGACGAGGATCGTGACATCGCGATCGGCACCACGACGTAGCCGTTCGCAGCCGAGAACAGCCCGGGGCCAACGGCTCCCGGGCTGTTCCCGTTTCAGCGCTGTGCGCGCTCAGCCGGCGGTGAACAACTCGAGTTGAATGTTGTCCGGGTCGCGGAACACCACGGTCGCAAAGGGAAACGGCTCGTCGGCCGAACGGACACCGGAATGTTCGATGCCGAGTTCATCGAGGCGTCGCGTCCACGCGTCCAGCTCCGCACGCGATGCCACGTTCAACCCCACGTGGTCCAATCCCGTTCGGGCTTCGTCGAATTGCGTCCCGTCGTTACCGGTGTTGGTGTGCAGGCCGAGGACGAAGCCGGAGCGGGGCTCGATCAGCAGCTCGCCGTATCCGGTGTCCTCCCGTTCGTAGTGCGGGAACTTCATCGGCAAGCGGTCCGCGCCGAACAACCGCTCGTACCAGGCCATGCTGGCCTCGAGGTCGGTCACGGTGATGGAGATGTGGTGAATGCCGGTGATGGCCGGG
Source organism: Mycolicibacterium celeriflavum (assembly GCA_050205545.1). Taxonomy (GTDB): domain Bacteria; phylum Actinomycetota; class Actinomycetes; order Mycobacteriales; family Mycobacteriaceae; genus Mycobacterium; species Mycobacterium celeriflavum_A. The sequence continues at coordinate 37,315 of JBNMQV010000008.1, read as the reverse complement.
GCGTCGTCGCTCATCGGAATCTCCTGTCTCGCTTCGGTCGGTTCACCCACCGTAGGCCGAAGCGGGGAGTCACCTGCCGTGGGTCGCGAAAAACTGCCCGGTCGACTGGGAGGCGTCGAACGGCGCGAACAGGCCGCCGGGCCAGACATGGCCCCCGCCGTCGATCTGAACGAACATCACCTCGGTCCCACCCGCACATCCGGACGCCACGAACCGGTGAACGCTGCCCTGCACCTGCTCGACCGGGGCCGGGCATCCGTCGATCTCACGCCAACGCTGCGCCATCGCCGGGGCGGAGACGATGTCGCTCGGTCCCCCGCGGCCCAGCATCGGACCACCGCCGAACGGCACGACGGGATCGGCCGTCCCGTTCACCAACATCACCGACACCGGCTGCGACGGCGAGCACCCGAATCCCGAAGCCAGCGTGCCCGCGACGGGCGCCGCGGCGGCGAAGACATCGGCACGTTCGCACGCCAACCGCGAAGCCATGAAGCCACCCGCCGAGGTTCCGGTGACGAACACTCGGCCGGGGTTCACGCCGTACTCCTGGCGGAGCCGCTCGGTGAGCGCCACCAGGAACCCGACGTCGTCGACGCCCTGGCGGTCCGGCAGCGACGCGCCGCGCCCGTCTGCCCAGCTCATGTCGATGCCGTCGGGATAGGCGACGACGAACCCGTACTGATCGGCGATCGCGTTGTAGTTCGTCGCCCCGGCCTGCGCCTGGCCGGTCATGCCCGCCCCGTGCAGGTTGAGCACCAGACCGGCGGGCTGCTCCAGCCCCGGCGGCGCGTGAACCTGGTAGGTGCGGTCCACCCCGCCGATCGTCAACGCGCCGGCGGCGTCCCCGCCGGGAATCGCCGAGGCGCGCCCCTCCCCGAAGCCGACCAGTGCGCAGAGCACGGCCAGTACCAGCGCCGTGATCGCGATCTTCGCGCGCGCCGAGTCCGGCGTGCCTGCGGAATCTGCCGACAACCCCATCGTCGTTCGTCCCCCCTTTCGAACTGCAGTCACCGGCGCGAACGTAGACCACCGCCGTGCGCCGTGTTCACCTTTTATCCCGGACCGCCCGTTTTCATTCGTTTGGCCCTAACGGCGCCGGGTATGTCGTGCGGAACTCTCCTCCGACTCCTATCGACGATTGGACCGTCTTGGTTACCTCACAGCTCGCGACGAGCCCCGCGGTCGCACGCCTCCTCCAGTGGCCCGCGACCGTCGCGCGGACGCTCACGGGAACCCTGCGGTTCATCGCCGACCGCGCCTCCGAGGAGGTCGGCGTGTCCACCGGCGCCGGCGTCACCCTGCTCACGACGACCGGGCGGCGAATCACCTCGGTGGCCACCGACCCGCTCGCCGACCAGCTCAACGCGCTGTTCGACCGCCATCACGAAAACCCCGCAGCCACAGCATGGTTCGGGCACATCGTAATCGGCGTGCGGGTCGGTGTGGGAGTGGGTGTGGGCCCGGGCACCATCGGCTCGCCGGAGGCCGAGCGGTGGCCGGAGTGGGTCGAGCAGGCGGCCGCAATCGGCGCCCGCAGTGTGCTGTTCGCGCCTTTGCGGACGCCGCAGCGGCTACTCGGCACGCTGATGGTGTACTCGCAGAACCCCGACGCCTACCGCCGCTCGGATGCGGACATGCTCGACCGTTACGCCGGCGACGCCGCGATCCTCATCGACGAAACACAAAGCGCGCAAACGCAGTTCCTGCGCGGCACGGGCGCCAAGCGGTAGTCAGGCGTCGGATTTCCGCGTGGCCACCCGGGCCACCAAGTAGAGCACGGCGCCCACTGCGACGAGTATCGCGCCGAACAGCCAGACCTTGGCCGTCTGCTGGGTCAGCAGGAGCACACACGACGCCACGCCCAGCACCGGCACCGCGGTCCACACCCGGAAATGCGGGTGATCGACCTCGTCGCGGCGCAGCACGAGAACCGCGATGTTCGTCGAGATGAACACGACCAGCAGCAGCAGGACCACGGTCTCGGCGAGCGTCGACAGATCGCCCAGCATGCTGAGCACCATGGCCACCGCGGTGGTCGCGACGATCGCCGTCCACGGTGTGCGCCGCCGCGGTAGCACGCGACCGAGCACGCTCGGCAGCAGGCCGTGCTCGGCCATACCGTAGGTGAGCCGGCTGGCCATGATCATCGTCAGCAGCGCGCCGTTGGCGACGGCGACGAGCGCGATCGCGCTGAAGACCCAGTCGGGAACACCGACGCCAGCGGCGTTCACCACGTCGAGCAGAGGCCCGGAGGACTTGGCGAGTTCGTCGGCGGGCAGCGCCGTCGCGCTCGCGATGCCGACCAGGGCGTAGAGCACACCCGCGGTGATGAGGGCGGCGAACAGCGCCGTGGGATACACCTTGCTCGGATTGCGGATCTCCTCGGCGACGTTGGCGGAGGTCTCGAAGCCGACGAACGAGTAGTACGCGACGATGGCTCCGGCAAGGATGGCCATCGCGGGCGTGGCGCCGTCGGGGAGTTCGGTGATGCGGCCGAGGTCGCCGCGGCCGCCGCCGACCATCACCGCCACCGCGATGACGACGATCAGCAGGCCGGTCAACTCGATCACCGTCATGACCACGTTGCTCTTCACCGATTCGCTGATGCCGCGCGCGTTCAGGCAGCCGATCAAGGCCAGGAACACGATGGCCGCCGGCACGGCCGGGACGTCGATGAACGTCGTGAGGTAGTCGCCGGCGAAGGCGAGCGCAAGCCCGGCCGCGCTGGTGACGCCCGCGGCCAACATGCAGAAGCCCACCAGGAAGGACACCACCGGACGCCCGAACGCCCGCTCGGCGAACACCGCCGCTCCGCCGGCCCTCGGGTACTTGGTGACGAGTTCCGCATAAGAGCCTGCGGTGAGCAGCGCGAGCAGCAGCGCCAGCAGCAGCGGCGCCCACAGCACACCGCCGACGTCTCCGGCGAGCACGCCCATCAGCGCGTAGATCCCGGCGCCCAGAACGTCGCCGAGGATGAACAGGTAGAGCAGCGGGCCGGTGATCCCGCGCTTGAGCTTGGTGTCCGCCGTCTCGTCGGAGTCGGAGGTATGCGCCTTCGCCGGGGAAGTCATGCCGTCACATTTACCCCACGCGACCGGGAAACATTCCGCGTGGCCCGGCGATTTGCGCACGAATGCGAGCGGCCAGCGCGCCGAAATGTGCACAAAACGCGGGTTGCGACACGGTCACGGATGGATACCTATCCGGGCACCAAGATCACAACCGTCACTTTGGTTACTAACGTCACACAGGCCCATCGCTGACGTCGCTCCGGCGTCCGCCTTCCGGAAAGGTGTGACATGTCGCCGCGTCCGCGCATCGCCTCGCTGTCGGTGGCGTCCGCAACCGTCATCGGCCTCAGCGCCGTACTCGGCGTCGCCCCCGCGGCCGTGGCAGAGCCCTGCACCGGCGCGGCCGCAGCCGCGCAACCGCCGGCGGCACCGAATACCGAAGCGACACCAGCACTGCCTGGCGGGCCGCCCGTCGGCCACCGGCCTCGCAACACCAACGACGACGCGCCGCTGCCGCGACTCGGTCGACTGCCCGCCGAGATCCTCAAATCGCTGACGCCGCAGTCGGCGACCGTCGATCAGCAGGCCGCCGTACGTCCGACCCCACCGCAGCCACCCGCGGAACAGCCTGCCGCACAACAGGTTCCCGCTGCGGCGCCGGAGCCACCACCACCGCCCGCGCCGCCGGGCACGACGCTCGTCGGCTGGGTGACCGGCCCGGAGAGCCCGAACAACACCATCGGCCGGTTCGCGATCACCGGCACCGATCTCGGAATCATGTGGGACAACGGCGATCCCGGCAATCGTCAGGTGCTGATGGCGTTCGGCGACACCTACGGCTACTGCAGCGTTCGCGGTAAGCAGTGGCGGTACAACGCGCTGCTACGCACCCAGGACGGTGCGCTGTCGAAGACGATCGCGGTGCCCGACGGGGTCCTCGCCAACCGCTATTCCGGTTCCCCGCTGTGGGCGCCCGGACTGTCCAAACAGATCATCAACAGCACCAAATGGGCCCCGAACGAGACGGGCATCATCCCGACGGCGGGTATCGCCGTGGGCGGCAACCAGTTCGTGAACTTCATGTCGATCAAGAGCTGGGATTCCGACGGCCGCTGGACGACGAACTTCTCGGCGGTCGCGGTCTCGCCCGACAACGGCGAGCGCTGGGGCGTCTATCCCGGCACGGTGCGGGCCGCCCGCGAGGGCGACGTCCCCGGCGCCCGGTATGTGCGCGGCAACGAGAATTTCCAGCAGGCCGCGTTCCTCAAGCCCGGCCCGGGTGATCCGTACCTGTACATGTTCGGGACGCCTGCGGGCCGGGGCGGTGCGGCCTACATCGCGCGCATTCCGCAGGGCGCGGTGCCCGACCTCAACCGCTACGAGTACTGGAACGCCGATCGGAATGCCTGGGTGCCAAGGGATCCGGGAGCCGCGACCGTGGTGATCCCCGGGCCGGTGGGCGAGATGTCCGCACAGTACAACACCTACCTCAAGCAGTATCTGGTGCTGTATTGCAACGGCGCCAACGACGTGGTGGCCAGGATGGCGCCCGCCCCGCAGGGGCCTTGGGGCCCAGAACAGCTGCTGGTGCGGTCGTGGGATGTTCCCGGCGGCATCTACGCGCCGTTCCTGCATCCGTGGTCGACCGGCAAGGAGATGTACTTCAACCTGTCGCTGTGGTCGGCCTACAACGTGATGCTGATGCGCACCGTGCTTCCGTGACCCGGCTCAGTTGCTCTCCGCCGCTTGAACTTCGGCCACCGACGCCAGCCCGCTGATTGTCAGCACCGACATCAGGATCGGGTTGGCGACGATCCGGCGGACCTGCGCGGCGTTGTCGAACAGGGCGTTGATCGCGGCGCTGTCGAGGTACTCGACCGCGGTCAGGTCGACCGTCAGCCGTCGCCCGTCCTGATCGCGCCTGCCCGCCGCCGCGGCCAGGGCGTCGGTGAACGCGTCGACGTTGCTCAGGTCGAGTTCACCGGTCGCAGCCACTACCACCGTGCCGTCGGAGCGACGGTCGGTGCGAAGGCGCAGGGGCGTGGGCATCAGGCGATCCTGGCGTGCATGTCGATGGTGGTTCCCCTGTCGCCCGTTTCGATCGAGACGTCGTGCATCAGCGCACGCATCAGCGCGATTCCCCGACCGCGGTGCGACGCCGGGTCGGAATGCGGCGTCTTCCACACCCCGGTGTCGACGATGGTCAGGTGAAGCCGGTCGGCGAGTGCGGTCGCGCGCAGCCGCACGGTGCCGCCGGGACGGTCACGGTGCCCGTGTTCGATCGCATTGGCAAGCGCCTCCCCGGTCGCGATCAGCACGTCGAGTGTCTGATTCGGATCGACCCCCGCCCGGACCAACCACGTCCGCAGTGCGCTGCGCGTGCCGGCGAGTTCGCTTGGGTCGGCGCTGAATTCGATCTCCAGCGGCGCCGGTTGGCGGTACAGCATGAGCGCGACGTCGTCCTGGAATCCGTAGCTCGGGGTCAGCTGCGACATGATCTCGTCGGCCAACGCGTCGAGCGGTGTGGCGGAATGGTTTTCCAGCACACCGGCGGCGCGGCGGATGCCCTTGTCCAGCGATTCGCGCCGACGCTCGACCAGGCCGTCGGTGTAGAGCAGCAAGGTCGCACGGGGCGGCATGACCTGCCGGCCCTCCGGACGGATGTGGTCGAACGACAGCCCGAGCGGTGTGACCGAGGCGTCGTCGAGCAGGACGGTCGAACCGTCGGGCAGCACCATCACCGGAGGCGGGTGCCCGGCGCTGGAATACCGCAACTCACCGGTCTCCGGATTGAGCACGGCGCAGAAGGCCGTCGTGCACCGTGCGCCAGGCAGGCGAGCCGCGAACCGGTCGAGCGCCGTCAGCGCCGCGGCCGGACCCGCGTGCTCGAGCAGCAGCGCCCGGCAGGCGCTTCGCAGCTGGCCCATCACCGTTGCGGCGGTCAACCCGTGGCCGACGCAATCGCCGACGATCAACGCGATGCGTCCGTCGTCCAGGTCCACGACGTCGTACCAGTCTCCGCCGACCTGCAGCGGCCGGGTGGCCGGCTGGTACCGCACGGCGAAACCACTCGAAACGGTCGGACCGAGGATCGCATGCTGCAGCGCCAGCGCGGTTTCGCGCTGCTGGTCGAGCTGATGCACACGCTGCAGACCCTGGCCCAGCCGGCCGGCCAACACGGCCAGCAGCGTCTGGTCCTCGGGCGTGAACGGGCGACGCTCGGGCAGTTCGAGGTAGACGACGAGCACCCCGCGCGGATGCTGCAGGGCGATACGCGCGGATCCGGTCTCCGGCGTGTCGGCGACGAGCGAGTCGGCGGAGCACAGGGAGATGATGGCCTGCTTCGTGGCCGAGGGCAGGTCGCGCCACTGGGCGGGTGCACCAGAGCAGATCAGGTCCGCCGGATCGAGCGCGGTCTCGCCGTCGTCCGCGGGGAAGGTGACCGCCAGGACGCGGTGCGCCCGCCACACCTCGCGGAGGACGTCGGCCGCCGTGCGCACGGCGTCGTCGAGCGTATCGGCTTGGGCCAGTTGCTGGTTGAGCGCCGCCAGGGCGGCCTCGCGCTGCACCGTGTAGTGCTCGGCGGTGACGTCGCGGAAGGTGCCGACCATCACGGGGCGGCCGGTGTCGATCTCCTCGATCTGGTTGTATGTGAGCGTCACCCAGAGTCGATGCCCGTCGCGGTGTGTGACCGGAACCGTATGCCTGCCATGGGGTTCGCTCAGAATCCGACTCAACAGCTGGTTGGCCTGGCGGTGCGCCTCCGGGTCCGCCTCCGACGTCGGCCACCACGGCTGCACGGGCTCGTACGGCAGCCCGTCGACTCCGAAGCCGAGGATGTCCGTGAACGCCGCGTTGATCTCGATCACCGCGCCGCGATCGTCGGCGACGAAGAACGCTTCCTGCAGCGAGTCGATCAGCGCGGTGCGCCAGCGCGCGTGGTGGTTGCGCAACCGGGCGAGTTTGACGTTCGCCCGGACGCGGGCCAGCAGTTCGGCCGCGGCGAACGGCTTGACGAGGTAGTCGTCGGCGCCGGCCTGCAGGCCCTCGATCGCGGCCTCCTGTCCGGCGCGGGCGGAGAGCAGCAGCACCGGTATGGCCGCGGTGCGGGGATCGGCCCGCAGTGCGGCGACGAGTTGCAGACCGTCGAGGCGCGGCATCATGACGTCGCTGACCACCAAGTCCGGCAGGTCTGTCCGCACCGCGTCCAACGCCAGTTGTCCGTCGGTGACCGCGTCGACGAGGTATCCGTCGTTGCGCAGCATCCGGGCGACGTAGTCGCGCATGTCGGCGTTGTCGTCGGCGATGAGCACGCGCGGGGTCGTTCCCGCGCCGACGGCCGACGCGGCGCCGGCCACCTCCGCGGGCGCATCGGGAATGTCGCTGTCGGGAGGCAGCCACCGCAGCGCCTCCTCGAGGTAGGGCTCGGCGCCTCCGGCGGCGGACCGCCCCTCGGCTGCCGAGGTGATGGCGTCGGCAGGCAGGTGCGCGGTGCCGAACGGCAGGCGGATCGTGAAGGTGGTGCCGGCGCCTTCGGTGCTGTGGGCGATGATGCTGCCGCTGTGGAGTTCGACCAACTCCTTGACCAGGGCCAGCCCGATACCGCTGCCTTCGTTGGACCGCGCCCGCACGTTCTCGATGCGGTGGAACCGTTCGAACAGGCGGGACACTTCGGCGGCGGGCACCCCGACACCGGTGTCGGAAACGGTCACCACCGCGTCGGGGCCGTTGTGGGCCACGCGGACCGAGATGCCGCCGGTGAACGTGAATTTCAGTGCGTTCGACAGGAGGTTGAAGATGACCTTCTCCCACATGTCACGGTCGACGTAGACCGGCTCATCGGGCGACGGGCAGTCGACGGTGAACGCGAGACCGGCACGCTCGATGGCCGACCGGAAGACGCTGGCGAGCTCCCCCGTCACCGCACCGAGGTCGACCGGCGCGAAGTTGGCCTGCATGCGGCCCGCCTCGATCCGGGAAAAGTCGAGCAGCGTGTTGACCAATTTGGCCAGGCGTAATCCGTTGCGCCACACGATGTCCAGCTCTTCGCGCGCTCGGCCGTCGAGATTCTCACTGCGGCTGCGCAGTTCGGCGACCGGATCGAGGATCAGCGTCAACGGGGTCCGGAACTCATGGCTGATGTTGGAGAAGAACGCGGTCTTGGCGCGATCCAGCTCGGCGAGCTCCTCGGCCCGCTGCTGTTGGGCCTGATAGTTGCGCGCGCTGCCGATGCCCGCGGCGATGTGCCCGGCTACGAGCGTCACGAACCCGCGATAGGTGTCGTCGAGCGGGCGGTACCGGTTGAGCGCGGCGACCAGGAACCCGATCGGGGAACCGCCCTGCTGCTGCAGCGGAACGAGCAGTGCATCGGTGGGCGGGTCGGGCCAGTCCCCTGCCGGCAGATCCGGATACCGGTCGCCGTCGAGCGCGACGATCGTCGCCTCGCCGCGCTCGAGGTCGGCCAGCGGCCAGGCTCCGTCGTGGCCGGCGTCCACGTGCGGCGCCGCGACGGGATGCCCGGTCGCGATTCCGGTGGATCCGGCCAGGCGCGCTCCACCGTCGGCGTCGAACAGATAGGTCAGCGTGAACGGTAGGTCGCGAAGGTTCTGGCCGAGTTGGCGTTCGGCGAACGCCATGATCTCTTCCTCGGTGCGCACCACGCTCGGGTCCGATCCGAGGTCGCGCAACGTCGCCATCTGGCGCTCGCTGATCACCTGTTGGGTGTCCTCACTGACCACACACAGCATGCCGACGACCTGCCCGTCGTCGTCGCGCAGCGGGCTGTACGAGAAGGTGTGGTAGGTCTCCTCCTGATATCCCGAGCGTTCGAGGAACAGGAGCAGCGCGGCGTCCCAGGTGGCCTGTCCGGTGGTGAGCACGCGATCGATTCGCGGGCCGATATCGGGCCAGATCTCTGCCCATACCTCGCGGGCCGGGCGGCCGAGCGCCCAGGGATACTTGCGGCCCAACGTGTCGCGCCGATAGGCGGCGTTGCAGAAGAACGTCAGATCGGGCCCCCACGCCATCCACATCGAAAAGCGTGACGAGAGCAGGATGCTGACCGCCGTCTGAAGGCTCTGCGGCCAGGCTCCGGGCGGTCCGAGCGGGGTGTCGGCCCAACGAACCTTGGCGAGGTCGGGCCCGACTTCGCCGTCTGCGTCGAAAACGGTGGTCAGCCGATCCTGCGGCCCGTCAGGGCTACTCATCCATCGACCGCGTCGGCCACGGTGGCGTACGGCCGGAGAACCTTGTCGAGCTTGGTGACCTGGATGGGTCGGACCACCTCCGGGTTGGCGGCCACCACCCGCACCGAGACCCCTGCGGCCAGCCCTTTCTCGTAACACTCGAGGAGGGTGTTCAGCCCCGCGCTGCCGAAGTAGGTGACCCGGGACAGTTCCACGATGAGCAGCTTGGCGGGATGTTCACCGGCGGTGTCGACCGCGCTGTCGAGGTGCGGTTGCAGCAATCCCACGGTGTTCGAGTCGATCTCGCCCGTCACCGACACCACCACCGCGGTGTCGCGCACGTCTTGGGTCACCTTCACGGGGGTCACGTCATGCCCCCTGTCAGTGGCGGAGCGGTCCGCGCGTCTGGATCGTCATGGGATGGTGATACCCCGACCGGGGCCATTTCAGTTGCGACGCGCATGTGCACGACCCTCGTTCGCCTACTCGTCGCGGACGGCGCCGACGCGGGTGTGCGCGGTGAGCAACAGGTGGTCGAACTGCCGCCGCAGGTCGTCTCGCTGGGGGTCGATCGTGTGCAGCTCGGCGATGATCTGGGCGGCGAGCACGCGCAGCTTGGTGTTAGTGTGCTGGGAGCGCCACATCAGCAGCTCGAACGCGGCGTCGGAGTCGATCCGGTAGACGAGCATCAGCGCGCCCTTGGCCTGTTCGATCGCCGCGCGCGCCTCGAACAGCTCGGGCAGCGAGTCGCTCAAGGCCTGGCGGCGGGTCTGGGCGAACGTGTCGGTCAGGTCGATGTAGTAGCCCTCGGTGCCGACCACCGCACCGGTGTCGTCGAGCATCCGGTCGCCGATCACGATGACGGTATGGATCTTGCCCCCGGTGTCGATGAACCGGTGGCGGCTGGAGAACGACCCGCCCAAATGTAGGGCGTGATCGAGTAGGTCCTGTACGTGTTGGCGGTCGTCGGGATGCTTGTGCGAGAGCAGCAGCTCGGTCGTCGGCACCACCGCGCCCGGCTCGTACCCGTGCATCCGGGCCACCTCGTCGGACCACTCCCACCGCTGCCCGACGAACCAGAACCGAAAGGTGCCGACGTTGCGGTCCGCTATCGCCCAGTCCGAGGCCGACGGCAGTGGACTGTCCGCCAGGTCTGGGTTCCCCATCTGCCCATCATCGCACCTCAAACGCCCGAAGGAGGGTGATCGGAAAGCTGCGTACCCGCCGGTTCGGTTCAGCTGCCGGGCGTGGTCGGCGCCGCCGCCCGGTCCGGGAACACCGCGGCCATCCTGCGTTTCGACGCGGGCGTCGCCACCCTTTGCGGCCACCAGAACCACCGGCCGAGCAGCGCGGCGATCGACGGCGTCATGAAGGCACGCACAACAAGGGTGTCGAACAACAGTCCCAACGCGATGGTGCTTCCGACCTGGGCGATGCTGCGCAGATCACCGACGACGAAAGACGCCATCGTCGCCGCGAACACCAGACCCGCCGAAGTGACCACCTTGCCCGAGCCGGCCATCGCACGGATGATCGCGACCTTGAACCCGTGGTGCAGTTCCTCCTTGAACCGCGAAACCAAAAGCAGGTTGTAGTCCGAGCCGACCGCCAACAGCAGGATCACCGACATCACCAGCACGATCCAATGCAGCCGGATGCCCAGCAGGTGCTGCCACACCAGCACGGACAGGCCGAACGACGTGCCCAGCGAGAGCAACACCGTACCGACGATCACCGCGGCGGCCACCACGGCCCGGGTGATGATCAGCATGATGATGAAAATCAATGCTGCAGCGGACATTCCCGCGATCAGCAGGTCGGTGTTGGACCCGTCACGCATGTCCTTGTAGGTCGCCGCCGTCCCGCCGAGGTAGATGGTCGAGCCCTCCAACGGTGTGCCCTTGATGGCTTCCTTGGCCGCGAGCTTGATCGTGTCGATGTGGTCGATGCCCTCGGGGGTGGCCGGGTCGCCTTCGTGCTCGATGATGAAGCGCACCGACTTGCCGTCGGGTGAGATGAAGTTGTCCATCCCGCGCTGGAAGTCTTTGTTGTCGAACGCCTCTGGCGGCAGGTAGAACGAGTCGTCGTTCATCGACGCGTCGAACGCGTCGCCCATCGCGTGCGAGTTCTCCTGCATCGCGGCCATCTGATCCTGCAGCCCCTTCTGCGAGGCGTGCATGGTCAGCATCATGGTCTTCATCGTCTTCATGGTCTCGATCTGCTGAGGCAGCAGCAGGATGAGCTGCGGCATCAGGCTGTCGAGGTGCTCGAGGTCCGGCAGCAGATGCTGGATGTCGTCGGTCAGCGTGTCGATGCCGTCGAGGGTGTCGAAGATCGAGCGCAGCGACCAGCAGACCGGAATGTTGAAGCAGTGCGGTTCCCAGTAGAAGTAATTGCGGACCGGCCGGAAGAAATCGTCGAAATCGGCGATGTGGTCACGTATTTCGGCGATATCCATCGCCATGGCCTTGGTCTTCTGAACCATGCTGTGGGTGGTGTCGGCCATCTGCTGCATCAGGCTGGCCATCTTTTCCATCTGGTCGATGTTCGTCTGCATCTCATCGGCCTGCACCAGCATGTCGGCCATCCGGTCCTGCTGATACTTCTGGTTGAGCTGGTTGGTGGTGCCCTGCATGCTGAGCAGGAACGGGATCGTCGTGTGTTCGATCGGCTTGCCCTGCGGCCGCGTGATGGTCTGCACCCGAGCGATGCCCGGTGAGTGGAAGATGCCCTTGGCGATCTTGTCGATCACCAGGAAGTCGGCGGAGTTGCGCAGATCGTGGTCGCTTTCGACCATCAACAGTTCGGGGTTCATCCGGGCGGCGTCGAAGTGCCGGTCGGCGACGTCGTACCCGATGTTCGACGGGGTGTCGGCGGGTAGGAAGTGCCGCCCGTCGTAGTCCACCTTGTAACCGCTCAGCGCCAGCAGTCCCACCAGCGAGAGGGCGCAGGTTGCGACGAGAACCGGCCCGGGCCACCGCACGACGACGACGCCCACCCGCCGCCATCCCCGGGAGTTGATGGGCCGCTTCGGTTCGAAGAGACCGAACCGGCCGCCGACGACGGTGACGGCCGGGCCCAGCGTCAGGGCGGCGATGACCGCGACGAGAACGCCCACCGCGCAGGGCACCGCCATGGTCTGGAACCACGGCAGGCGGGTGAACTTCAGGCACAACAGCGCACCGGCGATGGTGAGACCTGAGCCGAGCACCACGTGGGCGGTGCCGTGAAACATGGTGTAGTACGCGGTTTCCTTGTCCTCACCGGCCTGCCGCGCCTCCTGGTACCGGCCGATGAGGAAGATCGCGTAGTCGGTGCCCGCCGCGATCGCGATCAGGGTGAGCAGGCTGGTGGCGAATGTCGACAACCCGATGAACCCGGTGTGGCCGAGGAACGCGACGATGCCGCGGGAGGCGCCGAGTTCGACGAACACCATGAACAGGATCAGCACCATGGTGGCGATCGAGCGGTAGACGAACAGCAACATCACCGCGATGACGATCAGCGTGGCGACCGTCGCCTTGACCGCCCCCTTGTCGCCGGCCACGCGCTGGTCGGCGTTCAGCGCCGCGCCACCCGTCACATATGCCGTGACCCCTTGCGGGGCAGGGGTTTCCGCGATGATGTCGCGCACCGCTTGGATTGACTCGTTGGCGATCGTCTCGCCCATGTTGCCGCGCAGATAGATCTGCACGTATGCGGACTTGCCGTCGGCGCTCTGCGCTCCAGCCGCGGTCAGCGGATCGCTCCAGAAATCGGCGACGTGTTCGATGTGCGCGGGGTCGGCCCGGAACCGCTTGATCAGCTCGTCGTAATAGTGGTGCGCGTCCGCGCCGAGCGACTTCTCGCCCTCCAGGATCACCATGGCGTTGCTGTCGGAGCTGAACTCCTTGAAGTTCGCGCCGACGCGCTGCATCGCGATGAATGCCGGTGCGTCGTGGGCGTTCATCGACACGGTGTTGGCCTCGCCGACCTTTTCCAGCGAGGGGACGAAGATGTTCGTGACCGCGGTCAGCAGCACCCAGCCGATGATGATCGGCACCGAGAGCACCCGGATCGCGTGCGCGATGCGCGATCGCCCGGCGACCGGCGCCTCGGGCGCGGTTCGGGCTGGTCGAAAGCTGGTCATGCCATGACCCCTCGGTGGCGTAAACGCCGGCCGACCGCGTCCCCGTGACCCCGTCCACCGTGCGTGTCGTATATCTAGCCTGTCGAACTATCGCATGTCAATCGTTTGGCGCCAGACCTTTTCGGCCCCGAGAGCGCCATGTCGCTGCCTGGGCGACGCTTCAGACGGCACGCTTGGGCGGCGTCGGTCGTCGTGTCTGCGAACGCACCGAGCGAAGCTTCGCTGCCGATGTCTTTGCCTTACTCATGTCTAGGTGTGGCGAGTACATGGTTCGGCTAAGTCACTCAAACCGAGGCGTCAACCCTCGGGTTGTAACCTCAGCAACTCCACGCCAGCCGGTGCAGCAGATTTGGGCCCGCGACGTGGCGAAGGTCACCTGCGTACGCAGGAGGTAGCCCCCGACAACGGGTGACTCTCATGTAAATTTCCAGCGGATCGCACCTTGAGTCGGCAACTACCGCTGTTCAACTGCGATATGACGACTTATGTACCGTTCGGTCCGGAACAGAGGCGGCGGCCATAACTTGGCCTATTTAGTGCCACGAATCACTTGCTTCTAAGGATAGGCTCAGCTAACCTCCGAGTGCCATTTGGCAAATTCACAGGCACAACAGGAGAAAACGTGCAACTAGCAGTTCAGGCTGATCCGCCGGTTTACGGTCTCTCGCCCAGTTACTCACCATCGTCTCGCCGCAACTCCAAGCTGTTGGTTGCTGGTGTCGCGATGGCGAGTGCCGGCGTGATCGCGGTCAGCCCGGTAGCCCCCCCGATGCCCAACCTTCAGGACGTTCAGGAGCGTGCGGCGCAGGCCGCGGTCCAGCTCACGGCGGCCAGCAATCCGCTCCTTGTGTGGGGGCAAACCATTGCCAACACCTTCGGCAGCCTCTCGACGCTGACCAACGGAGCCACCACCGCGAACGTCGAGCTCCTGAAAGAACTGAGCACCGGCTACATCTTCCAAGAGGCCGTGAGCGCCCTGGTTCAGAACATCCTCAACCCCGGTCCCCTACTGAACGAGTTCGTCAACTTCAGTTCGAAGTACGGCGGCACCATCAACACCGCCCTCACGAGCACCTTCGAGCGGTTGCAACTGGCGGTCGAGCAGTTCCCGACCGCGGTCATGGAGTCGCTGACCGCCTTGTCGCAGGGCCAGTTCGTCGAGGCGTTCTCCAAGATCAACGGCTGGTTCGTGCTCAGGGTCCTGGGCGGATTCCAGCCGCTGATCCCGATCATGTCCATCCCGTCTCAGTTTGTGGACGCCCTGCCGGGCACATACGCCATTCCCAAGCTGCTAGACGTGGTGTCCGAGTTCGGGGTCACCAAGGCCATTTTCGAGCCGTTCCTCGGCGGGATCCTGCAGTCCATGGAGGTGCTCGACGCCACCCGGGAAGCTTTGGTCGCGGGCAACATCGGCGATGCGATCGTCCACCTGGTGAACCTGCCGGCAAAGGCGCTGAACGCACTGCTGAACGGGATGACGCCGGCCGGCACCACCTCCGAGTGGCAGGGTCTGCTCGACCGTGGCCTGGTCACCTACCTGACGGTCACGCTGCCCACTCAGATCGCCAACGCCCTCAAGCCGCCCGCCACCCCCACGACGACGTCGTTCGGCGTGCAGGGCGGCCCGTCCGAGTTCAGCCTCGACGGTGACACCATCGCGGTCAGCTTCACCACCGAGGGTGAAGGCGAGAGCTTCAAGGCCGGCGAGACCACCGGCGAAACCCCGGGCGACATCACAGGCAAAATTCCGGGTGACGTCACCGGCGAAATTCCGGGCGACGTCACCGGTGAACTGTCGGGCGAGATCACCGGTGAGACCACCGGCGAGACCTCGGGTGAGACCGCTGGGGAGACCACGGGTGAAACCGCAGGCGAGACCTCCGGCGAGACGGCGGGCGCAGGCGAAGGCACCGGCACTGCCACCGGCGAAAACGCCACCGGCGCCACCGGCAGCACGGGTAGCACCTCCGGCTCGAACAGCACCGGCACGGGTAGCAACACCTCGGGCATCAGCACGAGCCGCAACGGCGGCACGGGCAGCAGCACCGGTACCACCGGCTCGACCGGCAGCACGACCGGCTCGACCGGCAGCGCCGGCTCCGGCACGGGCAGCACGACCGGCTCCGGCAGCACCGGCACCGGCAGCACCACCGGATCCAGCACGGGCAGCAGCACCACCGCTGGCACCGGAACCGGTTCCAGCACCGGCAGCACGGGCAGCACGGGTGCCGGCTCGGCCAGCGGCTCCGGCTCGGGCAGCGGCTCCGGCTCGGGCGGTGGCAGCGGCTCCGGCTCGAGCAGCAGCTAAGTAAGTACGAAGACGACGGCCCCCTCGGCAACGAGGGGGCCGTCTCTTGTCTGCGGTCGATCCCCGCTCAGCGGGCGCCGCGCACCAACCGTCCCGGCCGGGCGCCGGTGTCGATCCCGTCGCGGCGCGTCACCACGCCGCTGACGACCGTCGCGGTATATCCGGAGGCACCTTGCACCAGTCGCTGCCCTCCGGCGGGCAGGTCGTAGGTCATCCGCGCCGGATGCAGTGTCAGCGCGTCCATGTCGATCACGTTGACGTCGGCCTTCTTGCCCACCTCGATGACGCCACGATCGGAGAGCCCGAACAGCTGCGCGGTGTCGTGAGACTGCTTGCGGACGACGTATTCCAGCGGCAACTTCTCTCCGCGGTGGCGGTCCCTCGCCCAGTGGGTGAGCAGGAACGTGGGATACGACGCGTCACAGATCATGCCGCAGTGCGCGCCTCCGTCGGACAGCCCGACCACACCCGCCGGATGCAGCAGCATCTCGCGGATCGCGTCGTGGTTGCCGTAGAAGTAGTTGTAGAACGGCAGCATCAGCATGGCCGTCGCGTTGTCCTCGAGCATCAGGTCGTACAGCGTGGACAGCGGATCCTCGCCCCGATCGCTGGCGATCTTCTCGACGGTGCGTTCGACGGTCGGTTCGTAGTCCGGCGGATCGCCCAGCGCGTAGATGCGCCCCAGCGAGTACTGCACCAGCGCGAACATGTTGTCGAACAACACATTCGGGTCCGGCGGCAGGTCGTCTTCGGCCAGGATCGCGGCCTTGACCGCCGGGTCGGCGAGGCGCGAACCCAACTCCTCGCGGGCGCACTCGGCCTTCAGTTGGCGGAATGTCGGCCGGTGGGTGAAGGCGTGATGGCCGGGGAAGCCGAACAGCATTCCGAACGGACGCGCGGCGATCTGCGGATAGAGCTCGCTGCCTGCGGCGTGCGCCTCCGCCGAGATGTCGAGCTGTTCGCGCCAGAGGTCGGGTGCCGCATCGACCTGGATCATCCCGAACGAAATCGGTCGGTCGATCTCGGCGGCAAGGCGTTTCATCCATTCCAGTTCCTTCTTCGGCGCGATGATGTCCTCGCCGGCGACGCCTTGCGGCGCCAACTCGAACACTGCCCGCCCGCCGGCGGCCATGGCGCGGCCGAGACCGAACAGCTCGTCCTCCGCTGCGAACGTGCCCGGGACGGGTTCACCGTCGATGGCACGGTGGCCCAGCGTGCGCGACGTCGAAAATCCCAGTGCGCCCGCCTCGATGCCCTCCTGCACGAGTCGGGCCATCGCCGCGATGTCCTCCGGCGTGGCCGGCTCGTTGCGGGCCCCGCGCTCCCCCATCGCATACGCGCGCACCGCACCGTGAGCGATCTGGCTGCCCACATCGATGGCGTACTCCTTCTTCTCGACGACGTCGAGGTATTCGGGATAGCTCTCCCATCCCCACGAGATGCCCTCGGTGAGTGCGGTGCCCGGAATGTCCTCGACACCCTCCATCAAGCCGATCAGCCACTCCTCCTGACCGGGCCGAACCGGCGCGAATCCGACACCGCAATTGCCGGTCACCACGGTGGTCACCCCGTGGCCACTGGAAGGCTCGAGCGTGCTGTCCCAGCTGACCTGTCCGTCGTAGTGGGTATGGATGTCGACGAAGCCGGGCGCGACGACCTTCCCCGTCGCGTCGATCGTCTCGGCGGCCTCGCCCTCCAGCGCGGCGTCGCCGGGCCCGCGGCGACGAACCTCGACGATCTTGCCGTCCCTGATCCCGATGTCCGCGGTGAACCGGTCGGCTCCGGTGCCGTCGACGACCGTTCCGCCAGTGATCTTCAGGTCGAACACGATTAGCCTCCGCATCCGGGTCTCAGCCGCTAATGTCGGGCACTGTAACACCGTTACAGAGGCTTTGGCTGCGACTTCGGAAAGGGTTGTCCCGTGACGCATACCGCGCCGGAAGTGCGACGCGAAGACGCGATCGGCCTCCCACCCGCGGGGCCCACCCTGGTGCCCGCCGAGCGGTACTACTCGCCGGCTTTCGCCGAGCTCGAGGTCGAGCGCATGTGGCCGAAGGTGTGGCAACTGGCCTGTACGGTCGACCACGTCGCCGAACCCGGGGACTATTTCGAGTACCGGTGCGGGCCGTACTCCGTGGTGATCGTCCGCGGCGACGACGACGTCCTGCGAGCGTTTCAGAACGTCTGCAGGCACCGCGGCAACTCCCTGTGCTCCGGAGCCGGATCCGGTCTGCGTGAACTGCGGTGCGGATACCACGGCTGGACCTGGGATCTCGGCGGAACGCTGCGACGCGTGCCGAACCGCAAGGGATTCGGCGCATTACACATGGCCGAACTTCCCTTGGTACCGGTCGCCGTCGACACGTGGGAGCGGCTGGTCTTCATCAATCTGGACGCGGGCGCGATGCCGCTGCTGGACTACCTGGAGGAGATGCCCGCCGACGTCAAGTGGTGCGGACTCGGCGACTTCCGCTGCTACGCCACCATGACCATCGAGGTCGACGCGAACTGGAAGACGATCGCCGACGGGTACAGCGAGACCTACCACATCCAGACGCTGCACCCTGAGTTGCACCGATGCATGGACGATGTCTATGCGCCGCAGGCGATCTGGGGTCACACCGGCAAGTCCGAGCAGGTGTACGGGGTTCCGAGTCCCCACCTGAAACAAGCGCTCACCGATGAGGAGGTGTGGGACGCGTACGTCTGCACGCAGGGCGCGCTGATGGGCGTGGAGGAGGGCACCCCGCTGCCCAAAGACTGCGAACCCGGCGCATCGGTGGCCGATGTCATCGCCGCCCGCACCCGCGCGTTCGCCGCCTCCCGCGGCGTCGACCTCGGCTGGGCGGGCACCGACGAGATCATGCGGCTGCACCAGTACAACGTGTTTCCGAACATGACACTGCTGATGAACGCCGACCATCTCACCGTGATGACCTCGCACCCCGGGGCCGATCCCGATCACGGTGAGTTGGTGATGCTGCTGTGGTCCCGGATGGCGCCGGACGCGCCGCGAGCCAAACCCGTCGACGTGCGGATGACCGCCGACGAGGCGCATCCCGGTCTCGTTCTCACACAGGACATCTCGGTGTTGGCGGGTCTGCAGCGGGGCCTGCACCAGCCGGGCTTGAAACACCTGACCCTTTCGAACGAGGAGCGCCGCGTGATCAACATGCACCGCAATCTCGAGCGCTACCTCGACCTGCCCGAATCCGAGCGAATGACCGGGGGTGAACCCGGTGGCCTCACGGCGCAATCCGAGCGCTAAGGCGCAGGAGGCGATCACCGCCGAGGCCATCCTCGACACGGCCGCAAAGATGATCGAACTGCACGGGGTCGACGGCTTCACCATGCGCAGGTTGGCCGAACAACTCGGCGTCGCGGTGACGTCGATCTATTGGCACGTCGGTGGCCGCGACAAGCTCTTCGACGCCCTGGTCGACCGGTTGCTCGACGAGATGGCGCATCTGCCGGCAACCGGCGACACCCCGGTCGACCGCATCGCGTCGCTCGCCCAAGCGCAACGCCGAGCGCTCATCAGCAGGCAACATCTGCTCGCAATCGCCCACGAGCGGGACCAGACGCCGCGGTTGTTCCTTCCGGTTCAGCAGGCGCTGGCCGCGCAACTGGCCGGACTCGGGGTGACGGGCCATGACGCCGCGCTGGTGCTGCGTGCGGTCGAGGTGCACGTCATTTCGTCTGCGGTGATGCAGTTCTCGGCTGTCCGCGGCGAGAAGCACGACGAAGAGGACCCCTCGCTGTGGACCGACGATTGGCCCGATCGCGCCCTTGTCGAGGCGCTGCAGTCACCGACCGACTACGACGCGGTGTTCGCCTACGGGTTGGAGGCGCTGCTGGCCCCGCTGCGGCGGTGAACCGCTACGCGGGCGCGTAACGCAGCATCGTCACGTCGTGCTCGGGATAGTCGAAGAACACGGGCTTGACCCGCATCCCGACCTTCAACTCCTCGGGTTCGACGTCGACCAGTTCGGTCGAGAACCGTGGCCCCTCATCCCATTCGACGATCGCGAGCAGCTGGGGTACGGCATCGGCGAAGTGCGGCCCGACGGGTCGGCGCGCCATCGTGTAGGAGTAAAGCGTGCCCATACCGGAGATTTCGCGCCACTCGAGGTCGTCGGCGAGGGTGCGCGGGGCACGGACCCGCGGATAGAACACGTAGCTGTTTGATGACGGCGAATACTGGATCACGATGCGGTGCTGGGCCAGCGCATCCCAAAAGGGTGCGGTGGTCGGGGTTTTGACCGGCATGGGCCGCTCGAAGGTGGTCACGGTCAGTCTCCTTCGAGGATCAGGGCGGTCTGCTCGGAGAGGATCCCGCCGTTTCCGGATACGAATGCGCGGTTGCAGTCGGAAACCTGTGCCTCGTCGGCGCGGCCCATGATCTGGCGGGCGGCGTCGCAGACGTGGTGCATTCCACCCGCCAGGCCGGCCTGGCCGAATCCGAGTTGGCCGCCGGCGGTGTTGAGGGGGAAGTCGCCGCGGAACGTCAGGTCGTGGTCGGCGACGAACTGCATACCCTTGCCCTTCTCGCAGAACCCCGCGTCCTCCAGCGACAGCAGCACGGTGATGGTGTAGCAGTCATAGATGGACACCATGTCCATGTCCGAGCGCGTCAGATCGGTCATGCTGAACGCCTTTTCGGCGGCCTCGGCCATCGGGGTGTGCAGCAGGTCGGCGGCGTAGGTGGGGGTCTTGAACGGGACGTGCTCGCCGAAGCCCTTGATCCACACCGGCCGGTTACGCGCCCGCTTCGCGATGTCGGCATTCGCGATGACCACGGCGGCGCCGCCCACGCACGGCATGACGATCTCGAGCATGTGCAACGGGTCGGCGATGATCGGGCTGGCCAGCACGTCGTCGACGGTGAGCGGTTTGTCTTTCCAGATCGCGCCCTCGGTGTGGTTGGCGTTGACCCGCTGGTCGACGACGATCTTGGCCATCGCTCGCTCGTCGTAACCGTAGACCGCACCGTAGCGGGTGGCCACCTGCCCATAGGGACCGTTCTGGCCGAGGTTGCCGTAGGGAATCTCGAATTCCGCTTGTGGAGAGCCGTATTGGTTGCTCGACGAGCCGAAGAAGACCGCGTCGACCAATGGCTTCGGCTTCTTCTCCGACATCGGCGTGATGTAGCGGGCGGGTAGCGCGCACAGCACCACGTCGCACAGGCCCAGTTCGACGGCCGCGGCCGCGCGCCACACCATCGCGGCCGCGCTCGCACCGCCGAGGTCGACGAGTTCGGCGAAATTCGCTCCCACGCCGAGGTATTCGGCGATCGTGGACGGTACGAAGATCTCCGACTCCGCCAGGTGTGAGCTGACGATGCCGTCGACCAGCTCACCCGAGAGCCCGGCGTCGTCGAGCGCGGCCGCTCCCAGCTCCGCCCACTGCTCGAGGGTGAACGGCGCCGGGGTGGCCTTGTTCATCCGCTCCGGAGGGAGCTCGACATAGCCGACGATCGCGGCTTCACCACGTAGTCCCATAGGTGTCCTTCTCGATTCGTTACTTGCGCGGCAGCCCGAGGATCATCTGAGCGATGATGTTGAGCTGAATCTCTTTCGTGCCGCCGCCGATCAGCTCGGCGGGCACTCGCAGATAGGGCTGCACGACGTCGGAGTCGGCGGCCATCGCCGACCGGCCCGCGGAGCCGAGTGTCGCCGGGAACGTGCGACGCAGCAGCACGTTCATCGCGACCTTCGCGATGCTGGACGCCGGGCCAGAACTCTGGCCGTCGAGCAACCGGATGGTCTCGCGTACGCCGAGCGCCTTGATCGCGTTGGCGTAGGCGTCGAGTTCACCGAGTTCGCGCAGGAAGTCGTCACGTGTGCCCTCCGAGCTTGTGACACGGCGCAGTGGAGCCGCGCGGTCGTACTGCACGTAGCCGCTGATGGCCGACCGCTCTTCGGCCATCGTGGCGATGGCAAGGGCCCACCCGCCGGTCGGTTCGCCGAGGAGCATCTCGTCGGAAACGAAGACGTCGTCGAGGAAGACCTCGTTGAACTCGAGCTCCCCACTTGCCTGCTTGATGGGTTGAACCTCTATCCCGGGCGAGCGCATGTCGACGATGAAGTAACCGATCCCCCGGTGCTTCGGCGCGCTCGGATCGGTCCGCGCCAGCAGCGCTCCGTAGTCGGCCCGGTGCGCCGACGAGGTCCAGATCTTGTGCCCGTGGATGCGCCATCCGCCGTCGACCTTGGTGGCCCGGGTGGTCAGTGCCGCGAGATCAGAGCCCGCACCCGGCTCGCTGAAAAGCTGGCACCACGCGAGCTCACCACGTTGCGTGGACGGGATGAGTCGCTGCTGCAACTCATTTGAGCCTGCCTTGATCAGTGACGGCAGGATCCACTCGGCGATGCCCAGGGACGGTCGCACCACCGAGGGGCGCTTGTTGAACTCCTCGTCGATGATCAGTTGTTGCAGCGGGCTGGCATCGATGCCCCATGGCGGCGGCCAGTGCGGCGCGATCAGACCCGCATCGGCGATGGCGGTGCGCTGCGCGCCTGTGGCGAAATGCTCGTAGTCGCCCTGGCGGCCGGGCCCGTCGTTGCGGAGTGCCGCGGCCCCGTCGAGGGTCTCGGCGATGCGAGCGCGGAACTCGGCTTCGGCGTCCCCGAGGTCGACCGAGAAGTCACGTTCCTTGGTGGTGGTCAACTCGCCAAGCAACCTGGCCCACCGATTCTTGTCGCCGATCGACGCGGCCAGGCTGGTGGCCCGTCGCCAGTACAGATGCAGGTCGTGTTCCCAGGTGAAGCCGATGGCTCCGAACATCGTCAACGTGTCGAGCGCTAGATCCGGACACGGCACGACGGCCATCAGAGCGGCTCCGGCGGCGGCGATCGCCTGTTGGTCGATCGGTTCGGATGCGGCGCGCACCGCGTCCCAGGTGGCCGCGCTGGCGAGCTCGCTGTTGACCAGAAGCATTGCGGCGCTGTGCTGTAACGCCTGGAAGGTTCCGATGAGCTTGCCGAACTGTTCACGGGTGCGCAGATGCGCGGTGGCGGCTTCGACACACCATTGCGTGATACCGGCGGCCATGCTCGCCGTCAGGGCGGTGGCGAGGTACTCGGCGCGGTCGGCGGCGATACCGCTGAACACATCGGTCTTGTCGGCCGGATAGCCGGCGAGGCGGATCCTTCCGAGATCGGTCAGCAGATCGGTGCCCGCGACGGTCTCGACGGTGACCGACGGATGCGCCGTATCGACGGCCACCCACACCTCGTCTCCGTCCTCGGTGGCCGCGCAGACCAATGCGGTGGTGGCCGTGCAGATTCCGGCCAGCAGGTCGGAGTCGCCCTCGATCAGCCATCGCTGACCGTCGTCTCGGGCGGTGAAGGTGGACGCGCCGGGCAGTGCGATGGCGGCGGGGTGGCCGTCGGCGAGGCGCGTCAGCAGGGCTTCTGCCGGTGGTGTCGGTTCAGCCAGCAGCGCAACCGCGCCCGTGGCGACCGTCGGCAGCAGCGGTCCCGGCAGTGACGCCTTGCCCGCCGCCTCGAGCACGCAGGCGGCGTCGAGGAGCGTGCCCCCTTGCCCGCCGTAGCGTTCGGGCAGGTGCACGGCGTGAAAACCGTTGGTGACGAACTCGTCCCACCAGGACGGCACGTTGCCCTCGGCGAGCAGCTCGAAGGATTCGCGGGTGGCCGCGACGGGGGCGCGGCGCGCGGCGAATTGCGCCACCGAGTCGCTGAGCTCCCGTTGCTCAGGGGTGAGGGCCAGGCTCATACGGACTCCCTGCGCCGTGACGTTCGGAAGAAATGGGCGGCGGCGGCGATCGCGTCGGGGGTGGGTGAAGGCTCCCAGCCCAGCTCGCGAACGGCCTTCGAGTGATCCATCGGTGTCATGATGTGCATCAACCGGATGTTGAGCGGTGTCAGCATGGTGTCGCGGCCTCGGAGCCGGGCGATCCAGCTGCTCGGGTGGCTCGCGGCGGCCATCATCGCGATGGGGATGCGCCGCCGCGGTGGTGCGACTCCGACTGCGGCACATCCGACTTCGAAGATCTCGCGTGCGCTCATCCAACGCTCGGAGACGATGTAGCGCTCGCCGATCCGGCCGTCCCGACCGGCCAGGATCAGGGCCTCTGCGGCGTCCTCGATGCCGACGGTTTCGCTCTCGAAGCCGTCGATGTAGAAGGGCATCTTGCCGCGTACCGCGGCCGAGAGCAGGCCGCCGTGTGGTGTCGGCAGCCAGTCTCCCGGCCCGTACGTGTTCGAGACGCACATGGCGACGGCGGGCAATCCCTCCTCGGCGCTGTAGCGCAGCACCATCCGCTCGGCCTGCACGCGGCTTCGGACGTAGTCACCGCCGATGTCGAGCCAGTTGTGGGCGGTGGTTTCGTCCACCAGTCCGTCTGTGGATCGTCCGATCGTGGCGATCGAGCTGGTGAACACGAAGCGGTGCAGGTCCGCGTCGACCGCGACATCGAGTACGGACTTCAAGCCGTCGACATTGGTGCGCCACATCGGGGCCGGGTCGAGTAGCCACGGGCGCGCGTCGACGACGCAGTAGTACACGACATCGCATCCGCGCATCGCCGAGCGCACGCTGCCCGGGTCAAGGATGTCGCCGCGCCGGATGTCGACGGGCAGCCCGTCGATGCCCCGGGTGGAGCTGGTGGGGCGGATCAGCACCCGCACGTCCTCGCCGCGGGCGGCCAACCGCTTGGTGACGTGCGAACCCAGAAAGCCGCTGGCGCCGATGACGAGCTTAGTCGTTGTCACCGGTGGCCGGCCATTCTCGTCCCTCCCGCTCTGACGAGACGCAACGTCTCGTCTTGCCAAAGACTATTCAGTGCTGTCACCATCTGTAAAGCCGACCCCCTCAGATGCGGAGTCAATCGATGGTCACCGAGGCGAAAGCGCCCCGCCGCCGCAGCGAGCGGTCGCGGACGGCGATCATCGCGGCCACGAAAGAACTGCTGCTGCAGCGGGGGTTCGACGGTCTGAGCATCGAGGCCGTCGCGGCCCGCGCCGGTGTGGGCAAGCAGACGATCTACCGCTGGTGGCCGAGCCGTCCGGCCCTCGTCGCTGATGTGCTGCTCGAGGACGCCGACAGAATCCTCAAACCGGTCGCCCACTCCGACGATCTCGTGGCCGACCTGAGCCGCTGGGCGGTCAGCCTCGCCGCGACGCTCACGAGCGAACGGGGCAACGCGATGCTGCGCATCCTGACCGTCGCGGGGATGGAGCACGAGGACGTCAAGGAGCGGATGCGAGCGGGTTTCAGCGCGCCGCTGCACGAGGGCGTGAAGGCCCGGCTGTCGGCCGACGGCCTCGACGACGCCACATCGCAGGCGGCGGCCGACGCAATCGTCGGAGGAATCGTCTACGCGATCATCACCGAAGGCCGATCGTTTCGCCGCGGCCGCGCCGAGACGATCACCCGGACCGTCATAGCTGGAGCGTTCCAATGACAGTATCGCCCTATGTGTTTCGCGTATCCGGCAGCGACGGCGTGACGATCGTCGCCGACCGCATCGGCGATCCGAGCGCACCGGCGGTGGTGTTCCTGCACGGCGGCGGGCAGACGCGGCGTTCGTGGGGTCGGGCTGCCGCCGCGGTCGCCGAACGCGGATGGCAGGCAGTCACGGTGGATCTGCGCGGTCACGGCGAGTCGGACTGGTCGGACGAGGGCGACTATCGGGTCGTCAGCTTCGCAGGCGACGTTCTGGAAGTGCTCGCCGAACTACCGCCCGATCCCGTGCTGGTCGGGGCGTCGTTGGGCGGCATCACGTCGATGATCCTCGCCGGTGAACTCGCCCCTCGCACTGCGCGCGCGGTCGTTCTCGTCGACATCGTTCCCGACATGGACCCGTCCGGCGCGTCGCGCATCCACGACTTCATGGCCGACCGGATGCAGTCGGGGTTCGAGTCGCTGGACGAAGTCGCCGACATGATCGCCGAGTACAACCCGCACCGGCCCCGTCCGAAGGACCTCGACGGACTGAAGACGAATCTTCGCGAGCGCGACGGACGTTGGTATTGGCACTGGGACCCGAAGTTCATCGACGGAACGGCCGCCTCGCCTCCGATCGAGGTGACCGAGGTGGATCGGATGAACGCCGCGGTGGCGTCGATCCTGCGCGACGGCGTGCCCATGCTTCTCGTGCGGGGGCAGATGAGCGACCTCGTCACCGAAGACCGCGCCCAGGCGTTCCTCGACCGATTTCCCGACATCGAGTTCGTCGACGTCGGCGGGGCCGGTCACATGGTCGCCGGCGATCGCAACGACGTCTTCGCCGGGGCGGTGGTCGATTTCGTCATCCGGCACACCGAAGGGTCATGACCACGCTGAAGCGCGAGCCGAATCCAGGAGTACTGCAATGACAGAGAACAAGGTCGGTCGGGTGGCGGGCAAGGTCGCCTTCATCACCGGTGCCGCGCGCGGCCAGGGGCGCGAACACGCGGTGCGGCTCGCCGAGGAGGGCGCCGACATCATCGGCGTCGACGTGTGCGACGACATCGATGCCGCTGGATATCCCGGGCCCACGGAGGCGGACCTCGCCGACACCGCGGCGCTGGTCGAGAAGTCGGGCCGCCGCATGGTGGCCGCGAAGGCCGACGTGCGCGACCTGTCGAGCCTTCGCGCCGTCCTCGACCGTGCGATGAGCGAACTGGGTCAGGTCGACATCGTGGTCGCCAACGCCGGTATCAGCGCCAATCCGGCGCCCGCCGCGATGATCGAGGAATCCGCTTGGCAGACAATGCTTGACATCAACGTGACCGGCGTGTGGCACACCGTCAAGGCGGCTCTGCCGCACATGACGAACGGCGGTGGATCGATCATCCTGGTCAGCTCGATGTTGGGCCTCCGCGGCGGTGGCTACATGGCCCATTACGCGTCCGCAAAGCATGCCGTCGTCGGGTTGATGAACTCACTGGCCAATGAGCTTGCACCGCAGTGGATCAGGGTCAACTCAATACACCCGGGAAACATCCTGACGCCGATGATCGACAACGATCACTTCCGGCGCACGGTGCGGCCGGACCTCACCGATCCGACGATGGCGGACACCACCGAGGTCATCGGCCACTTCCACATGCTGCCGAAGCCGGTGATCGAGGCGCGCGCCGTGAGCAATGCCGTGCTGTTCCTCGCGTCCGACGAATCGCAGTACATCACCGGAGCGGCGTTGCCGGTCGACGCCGGAGCCGTCGCCAAATTCTGACTATTTGGCGGCTTTGAACCTCGCGAACCGCCACAGGTAGGTTGGCAGTCGCCGAGTCGGCACACATTTCGGCCAGTCCTGCGCACGGAAGTAGGCGTCGGAACCACCGTCGACGAAAATGATGCTGCCGCAGAGGAAGTCGGCGGAGTCCGACAGCATGAACAACATCCAGTCGGCGAGCTGAGACGGGTCCCCGAAGCCGCCCACGGGAACCGGGAACGCGTTGACGGCTTTGGCCTCGCGTGGTGTCGCCAGTTGTTTCTCCAGCAGCGGCGTCATGATGGCCCCGGGAGCCAGCGCGTTGAGTCGGATGCCCTCGCCGGCCCACTGTCGTGTCACGGCGGTGCGCCGGACCCAGTGCGAGACCGCGATTTTCGAGGCGGCGTAGCCTAGCGACGGAGCGGCCGGTCCGAACAACTTCAGGGACCGGACGGCCTTGTCGGTGTCGCCTGCCAGCAGCGCGCGCACTGCGCGTCGCGGGACCGCCGGAGTGGTGGTCGTCGAATTGCTGCCGATCACGACGACTTTGGCTCGATCGGCGGCGGCGAAGGCCGGCCGCCATTGTTCGAGTAGGTCGACCACGCCGCGGTAGTTGACCTCGAATATCCGCCGCGAGCTGTCCTTGCCGGGCGTCGGCCCGATTCCCGCGGCCAACACGGCGCCGTCCAGTCGCTCCGATGTCGCCAGCACTTGTTCGGCGGCGGCGCGTCGCCCGTCGGCCGTCGACAGGTCGGCCACGACGTCGCCCTCCTTGACGTCGACCGCGATGACGGTGTGGCCCTGCGCCTTCAGCTTGGTGGCGGCTTGTTGACCCATGCCGGATGCGGCTCCGGTGACTACATACACACCCATTTCGCTATCCCCTACCGTCGCTGCCGCGGATTCATCCGGCGTCGACGGGCAGCGTAGCGGTGGTCCCGTTGGCGGCGTCTCGAAGGTCTCGCTGGTGGGTGCCGGATCGCGGGTTCTTGCGCTCCGTCGCCAGGCCGCTTCTTGGGATCGGTAGCCCCGGAAGCAGGTTGTACTTCAGTCGCAACGAAGCCAATCCCGGCAACGTGACGACCAGAAGGAACAGCAATGAACATCGTCCCCGCCTCCATCGAAGCGCAGGTCAGCCGCGTCGACCGGACCTACAGCCTGGTCATCGCGATCTCCGCGGGGTTGACCGCGCTGTGGTCCCTCTACCGCGTGCTGTGGCTCTTCTACACCGCAGCGACGTTCTCCAGCATCGGCTGGTCACCGGTTTCGCTCATCGTGCCGCTCGTGCTGTGGCTCGCGATCGGCGTCGGCGCCGGATATGTCGCCACCGTCTTCCTGATGCGATACAACAAACAACCCTGACCGTGGGGAACGGTTGGGCCGTAGCGATGCTGCGGTCCAACCGGTGTTGGCGTGCCGCCGACGTCAGCCGGTGTCGCGGTCGTTGTCGCGGTTGGGACAGTCGGTGTCGTCGTCGGTGTCGTCGTCGATGAGGTAGCGGTTGGGGTGGTGGTAGTTGTTGGTGCGGGCTTGGCCGGTGTCCAGTTGCGGTGGGGGTCGCCATTGGGTGCGCCCGTCGGCGCGGTTGCGGGTGCGCCACCCACCGGGTTTGACGCGGCGGTTGTCGGGCCCGCAGGCCAGGGTGAGGTCGGTGATGTCGGTGCGCCCACCGGCGGCCCAATCGTCGTTGGCGTGATGGACCTGGCATTGATAGGCCGGGGCGGTACACCCCGGGCGGGTGCAGCCGCGGTATTTGGCGAACAACGCCAACCGCTGCGCCCGCGACGCCAGACGCCGCCCCCGCCCCAGATACAGCGGTTCTTCGGTGGCCTGATCGAAGATCGCCAGATACGGATGCGCCGCCGCGGCCTGCTTGAGTACCTCGCTCATCGGCAGCAGCGAGCCGCCGCCGGTGACCGCCTGCCCGACCCCGGATTCGAGTTCTTGCAGAGTGGTGGTGATCAACAACGTGGCCGGCATCCCGTTGTGGCTGCCCAACTGCCCCGATGCCAGCAGCGCCCGGCACATCGCGCCCAGGGCGTCGTGATTGCGCTGCCCCACCGACCGGGTATCGGACTGCGCCGCCTCCGGCGACGGCTCACCATCGAGCCCGGTGTCCCCGCCCGCGCCGGGGCCGTCGCCGTCGGGGTTGTTCGTGCCGGGGCCGTCGCCGTCGGGGTTGTTCTTGCCGGGTGCGGCCCACACCGCCAGGACCGCTTCCAACGCTGCGCGGGTGGCGGGGTCGATTTGTCCGCGTAGTTCGCTCATCCCGTCGAAGCGTTGGCGGCCCAGCCGCACCCAGCGCTGCGCGGCGCGCAGTTCGTCGGAGAAATCCCCGTCCGGGTTCAGATAGGCCGCCAACCGCTGAGCGGCCGCGCGCAACTCCTCGGGGGTGTGCTTGCTCGCCAACTCGGCCAGCTGGGCTTCGGCGGCCTCACGCACATCAAACGGCGTCGAGGCGGGTACCTGGGTGTCGAAGAACCGCCGAATCACCCGCACATGCTCCGCGCCGACCAGACCCTTTTCGACCGCGGCCGCGGTGTGGGCCAGCTCGGGGTCAAGTGTTTCCCCGGTCATCGCCCGCCGCGGCCCCAACGCCTTGGCCTCCGCCACCCGCCGGCTGGCCTCGGCCTTGGAGATACGCAACAACACCGTCAACGCCCCCGCCGCGCTGGTCTCACCCAACTCCGCCAGCGGGGCCGCCGAAAGCCCGGCCACCAGCCGGTGCCCCACCGGGGCCTGACTACGGGTGAACATCTCCCACTGGGCGGCCAACGCCAACTGCTCAGCGGTGCTGAGGGTGTCGAACGACTCGGCGACCAACGCGGACAGCTGTTCAGCCATCGCCGCGATCGCCTCGCTCATACGTTCGAAACCCACACACCGACGCTAACCCCACCCACCGACAACAAAGCCCCACCTGTGACACCTGAAACCAAAGAGACACAAGTGAATCCGGGCTTGGGAGTCAGTGGGGGCGGCGGGCGTGAAGCGAGCCATGGCCGATGTGAGTACCGCCCAGCCGACGCGGCGATCCCGCACATTACGGTTACTCGAGCACCTGCCCTCGCTGGCGGCCCACCATCGGGCGCCGACGTGGCCGCGATACCGCTATAACGACAGGAGGAGAACGTCGGAGATGACGATTCTGGACCGCTTCCGACTCGACGACAAGGTCGTCGTCATCACCGGCGCATCGTCCGGGCTGGGGGTGTCGTTCGCCGAGGCGGTTGCCCAGGCCGGCGCGGACGTCGTGTTGGCCGCCCGACGCGTCGAAAAGTTGGAAGCCACAGCAGAACTCGTGAGGGCAGCCGGAAAGCGCGCGCTCAACGTCCAAACCGACGTCGCGGATCCCGAGCAGTGCACGGCGCTCGTCGACGCCGCGATGCAAGAGTTCGGCCGCGTCGACGTGCTGGTGAACAACGCAGGCGTCGGCACCGCCGTCCCCGCCACGCGGGAGACCCCCGAGGAATTCCGCCAGGTTGTCGACGTCAACCTGAACGGGTCCTACTGGGCCGCCCAGGCGTGCGGACGGGTCATGCAACCCGGCAGCTCGATCATCAACATCTCCAGCGTCCTGGGACTGACCACCGCGGGACTCCCCCAGGCCGCCTACGCCGCCAGCAAGGCCGCGATCGTCGGCCTCACCCGCGACCTCGCACAACAGTGGGGCGGGCGCAAGGGAATTCGCGTCAACGCCCTGGCGCCCGGCTTCTTCAAGTCCGAGATGACCGACGAATACAAACCGGGATATCTCGATGAGACGCTTGCGAGTCGCGTCGTGTTCAATCGGGTGGGCGAGCCGCACGAGTTGTCGGCCGCGGTCATCTGGCTCGCATCCGAGGCCGGCGGCTACGTCACGGGACAGACGATCGTCGTCGACGGTGGCGTCACGATTACCTAGACGCTCGCAACGCTTCGGTCACGAATTGCGAACGGAGCCGTCGGCACGGCAATGACGGTGCTTCGATGGTGCGAACCGCCGGAGGGTTCTCATGGGTTCGCTCGGACCGCCAGCTTGGCTTGGCCTGCTGATCGCCGTCGCGATCGCTGGCGCGCTGTGTGGCTTCGCCACATCGACCGTGATGCGGCGTACCAAGCGACACACCAAACTCGTCTTCGTCGTCGGCGCCGTCTGCGGCTTCCTGGCCGGGGCGACCGCCGTGGGCCGGCGTGGCACCGTTGTCGCGCTCCGGCGCGCCGGGAACCAACGGTTGACCGCACTCGGCCTCCCCTCACGGCCACCACGACGCCGCCGACGCTAGGAACGCAATGCCTGCACCGCAACCAATCTCGGTCGAGAACTTCTCCCACGTGTGCATCGGGGTGTCGGACATGGATACCGCCGTGTCCTTCTACACCGGGGTGCTGGGCATGGACGTGGTCTTCGACGTCAATCTCGACGGCGGCGGGATGGACACCGTCACCGGCGGCGCCGCACACAGCGGACGCATGGTCGGCGGCCTCATCGGCGGGGTGATGGTGGAACTCCTGTACCTGGGCGCCGTGCCGGACGGCCAAGACGGGCCCCATCTGGGCTACACCAACATCTCGTTCCGTGTCGCCGATCTCGACGCGACGTTCGAGGTGCTTCAACAAGATCACCCGGATGTGAGGGCCACGCCCGCCGTCGAGATCGCCGGAGTACGGATGCTTTTCATCTACGACCCGGACGGCACACCCATCGAGTTCATCGAGCTACCGGCGGGCGCGAAATCGACGCTCGAGATGTGGCGACCGGGCCAGAACCAACATCCGCAACAGCTCAGACGACCGCGGCGGCCCGGAGCTTCCTCTCCCACGGCCACGTCATGAGCGCCCAGACGGCGATGACGATCGCGACCTCGACCACCAGATACAGCGGCCAGGGTCCGAAGACATCGAGCAACGACGCGGTAGGAGGCTTCCTGTTCAGGTAGCCGTAGTTCGTACCGACGATCGCGTTGAAGGTGAAGGTCGCCGCCGCCCATATCAACGAAACCACAACCGCGAAGCGGTAACTGCGCCACCGCGGACGCATACCCCGGCCCCATGTGAGGTAGACCGCCGCCCAGACCGCGAAGACATGGAGCACGAAGAACGTCAGGAACAGATGATGCGGAAAGTCGGGTGCACCCTCTCGCGGGGTCCCGACGTCGGGCGTGATCAACGCCTGGGTGCTCAGGAGCAGACACCAGTAGTACGTCAACGCGAAGGCCCAATGCCGTTGTGACCACAGCGCATACGCCGCCGCCAGTTCGGCGATGTCACACAGTTGGATCGGTATGGAGGTTTGAATGTCGGGTCGGATGATCTTGTACACCAGCGCTACCGCGAAGGCCACAAGGATCATCACCGCGAAGACCCGCGAGAACATCCGCGCCTGCGCCTCGGTCTGTCGTCGTCCCACCCAGATCAGCAGCGCGACACCCACGGCGAAGATCGCGAGCACCACCAGGTGCGACGGGCCGTACGCCTCGAATTGCCGTTGCGCGGAGTTCATCTCAACGCGGCCTGGGAGCGGGTTGTGCAAGAGCCGGTGTTTCGTACAAGCCGAGCGCCCGAGCGGTCACGGTCGCGAGTTCTCCTTGCAGGTTCGAAAGTGGGCGGCTGCCGCGAATGTGGATGGCGTTCGTCAGCAGAATCACGTACGTTTCCGAGGCCGGATCGATCCACATGGACGTTCCGGTGAATCCCGTATGCCCGAAACTCCCTATGGGAAAGAGCAGTCCGCGCGGCCTGCTATGCCCCGTGTCGATGTCCCACCCGAGACCGCGGAGGTCTTGGCTCGGAATCGCCGGATAGTCCGGGGCGAGTAACGGATTCGAGTTCGGCGTTTCGACGATGGCTTCTCGAAGGGCGTCGTTCGCGGCCTGGACCTGCCCTGGCGTGTGCCCGGGCTGCTGGGGCGACGTCATCACCTGCAGCGTTGCCTGCGTCAGCGGAAACGCGCTCGGGCGTCCCGCCAACCGGTCGAGCAGCGCTTGCGCGAAGACGCTGATGTCACGCGCGGTGGAGAAGACGCCGGCGTGTCCGGCGACGCCGCCCATGCGGCGTGCCGTCGGATCGTGCACCGTGCCGCGCAGCGGGAAGTCGAGATCGGGATTGCTGCCCGGCTGGGCCCTGCCTTCCTCGTCGAGGGCGGTGGGGGCGGTTCGCGCCAGAACGTCTGTGCTCCAGCCACCTTCGGGGCACGGGTCACTGGATGGCGAGGAAGTCGCCCACTCGATCGCGGCTCCCCTGAGCTGGTGGGGGCCGCACGCTTTGGCCGGCGGGAGGAACCGGGTGTCGTCCATGCCCAAGGGTTCGAAGACGTTCCGCGCAACGTAGACGTCCTCGGGCTCGCCGGTGACCTCCTCGATCAGCCCCCCGAGCAAGATGAAGTTGATGTCGGAGTAGCGGAAGACCTCCCCCGGCATCGACTGCAACGGTGTCGCCAGCGCACGACGGATTCCCTCCGCGCTGTCGCCGCCGGCCAGTCCCCATGGGTCCCTGAGGTCGATATCCCCTGCGATACCCGACGTGTGAGTGAGCAACATGCGAACCGTCACCTGTGCCCGCTGCGGGTCGTGTGCGCTGTTGAAGTCGGGCAGATAGCTCTGCACCGGTTCGTCGACGCCGACCTTGCCCTGCTCGTACAGCTGCATGACGGCGGTCGCCGTCGCAAGAGGCTTGGTCAACGAGGCGACATCGAAGACGGTGTCCTCGGTCATCGGCTCGGCAGGTGCCGGGGCCCCGTCGAGACCCGGTTCGCCCGCCAGCTTCCGTGCGCCGTATGCGTGGTGCACGACGAGGTTGCCCCTGTTCCCGACCGCCACCACCGCACCGGGTAAGCGGTGCGCGGCTATTGCGTCGTTGATCAACTCGTCGACCGGCGCGAGGCCGGGTGCGGGCGGGGCCGGCGTGCGGGTGGCGGTGGATGCCGGCGGCGGCACCGCGCGCGGACTGGGATCCGCCGGCGGTTGCTCGCCCCAGCCACACGCCGAAGACGCCGTGAGCGCAAGCAACACCGCTGCGATGGCAAGACGCCTCAGCATCGACTGCTTGCCGTGCATGGCGAGTCGGTCTGCTGGCATGGCCACCTCGTCGGGTCGAAGGTGTGCGTGCGACGCCGCCGTGTCCAGCCGCGTATTCGTCCTCAGCATAGGGCGGTGGCCTGTAGGCGCAGCGGAATCCGCTGACCGGCATCGGTGCGTCGCCGATGTTGTTAGCATCGCGCCGTGCAGGACTCCCCGACGTCACGCGGCCGAGGGGTCGCTCCTTCGCGACGTGAATTCATCAAGTACGCCGTTTCCGCACCACCGTTGATCGCTCTCGGGGCGTTGGCAGCGACGCACTCCGCGCCGAGCGCGGGCGCGGCGCCCCTACGGCTCGTCGACTTCGCACACCGGAAGGTGCCGGCCGATCAACTCAAGGCGGCCGGTTTCGACGGCGCGCTGGTCTACGTCTCGGAACTACGTCCTGGCGCCGACTTCGACTTCAAACCGGTGACCCGCGAGTACGCCGATTCGCTGCGAGCCGAGGGCCTGCACGTCGTCAGCTGCTACCAGTACGGCAAACCCGGTTGGCCGACGCCGTCCGAT
Organism: Mycolicibacterium celeriflavum; assembly: GCA_050205545.1. GTDB lineage: Bacteria > Actinomycetota > Actinomycetes > Mycobacteriales > Mycobacteriaceae > Mycobacterium > Mycobacterium celeriflavum_A. The sequence goes on along the minus strand of JBNMQV010000008.1, from coordinate 2,956 downwards.
TACACGCGCGGATACGACGGGGGCGTGTCGGACGCTGCGACCGCCCTGCGGTTGCACAACGCAGCGGGCGGCCCTGATTCGGCACCGATCTTCTTCAGCGTCGACGAGGACATCGACGCGGACACCTGGGAGAACGTCGCGCGTGAGTGGTACCGGGGAATCAACTCGGTGCTGGGTGTGAACCGAACCGGCCTCTACGGGCACGCGCGGGCCTGCTCGTGGGCTATCGATGACGGCGTCGTCGGCCGCTCGACCAGCGACGGACATTGGTGGACGTGGCAGACCAAGGCGTGGTCAGCCGGTGTGCGGGACCCCAGGGCGGTGCTCTACCAAGCCGTGGTGATCGGCCCGTCGGAGCCCGGCGTTGCCATTGGGGACACACACGTCGACGTCGACGAGGTCCTCGCGGCCGACTTCGGCCAGTGGGATCTCGACAGGGGCTGACGTGCCCGTTATCAGAGCGTTTCGCCGTCGTTGCCGGGAAATCGGCGCGGGAGCGTTCGCCGCGAGACCGCATTTAATACCCTGCTGACATGCCGGAGCGCGTACCGGCCGGGGGGACGGTCATCAAGCTGTTGTTGTGCTGCACGCTGGCCGGGGTGCTGGCGGCGGCGCTGATGTTCCCGTTCGCGGGCGGGTTCGGACTATTGTCCAACCGAGCCTCGGACGTCGTCGCCAACGGTTCCGCCCAGCTGGTGGAGGAAGACGTCCCCCAGGTGACGACGATGGTCGACGCCGCGGGTAAGCCGATCGCCTGGCTGTACAGCCAGCGCCGGTTCGAGGTGCCCAGCGAGCAGATCGCCAACACGATGAAGCTCGCGATCGTCTCGATCGAGGACAAGCGCTTCGCAGAACACGCGGGTGTCGACTGGCAGGGGACGCTAACCGGCCTGTCGGGTTATCTGTCCGGCAACCTCGACACCCGCGGCGGTTCGACGATCGAACAGCAGTACGTCAAGAACTTCCAGCTGCTGGTGACCGCCCAGACCAACGCCGAGCGGCGAGCCGCGGTGGAACTGACGCCGGCGCGCAAGCTCCGTGAGATGCGGATGGCGCTGACGTTGGACAAGACGTTCACCAAGGCGGAGATCCTCACGCGGTACCTGAACCTGGTCGGATTCGGGAACGGAGCGTTCGGGGTCCAGGATGCGGCGCAGACCTACTTCGGGATCAACGCGTCTCAGTTGAACTGGCAGCAGGCCGCGCTGCTGGCGGGCCTGGTTCAGTCGCCCGCCTCGCTGGACCCCTACGTCAACCCGCAGGGCGCCCTGCAGCGGCGAAACCTGGTGTTGGACACCATGATCGAACACCTCCCGCAGCATGCCGACGAACTGCGATCCGCCAAGACCGCGCCCCTCGGGGTGCTGGCCCGCCCGAAAGAACTTCCCAGCGGATGTATCGCCGCCGGTGACCGCGGATTCTTCTGCGAGTACGTGCTGGCGTACCTGGCACATGCCGGGATCAACAAGGAGCAGGTCGCCCGCGGTGGATACCTGATCCGCACCACGCTCGACCCGACGGTCCAAGCTTCGGTGAAGCGGGCGATCGACAAGGTCGCGAGCCCGACGCTGGACGGAATTGCCAGCGTGATGAACGTCATCAAACCGGGCAAGGATTCGCATCGGGTGCTCGCGATGGCCAGCAACCGGAACTACGGCCTGAACAAGGACGCCGGCGAGACGGTGCAGCCACAACCATTCTCACTCGTCGGCGACGGCGCAGGCTCGATCTTCAAGGTCTTCACCACCGCGGCGGCGCTCGATATGGGCATGGGAATCAATGCCCAGCTGTCGGTGCCCGGGTCGTTCCAGGCCCGGGGTCTGGGCAGCAGTGACACACCCGGTTGCCCGAAGGAGACCTGGTGTGTGCGAAACGTCGGCAACTATCGCGGGTCGATGAACGTCACCGACGCGTTGGCAGCCTCACCCAACACCGCCTTCGCCAAGTTGATCCAGCAGGTCGGTGTCCCCCGCGCGGTCGACATGGCCGTTCGCCTCGGGCTGCGTTCCTACGCCCTTCCGGGCACGGCGCGCGCGTACGACCGCGGAAGCAACGAGAGCCTGGCCGAATACATCAAGAGGCAGAACGCGGGTTCGTTCACGCTGGGTCCGTTCCAGCTCAACGCTCTCGAGTTGTCGAACGTGGCCGCGACGCTGGCCTCCGGCGGAGTCTGGTGTCCGCCGAACCCCGTCGACAAGATCATCGACCGCCACGGCGAAGAGGTGACCTTCACCGCGGAGAAGTGCGACCAGGCGGTGCCGGAGGGTCTGGCGAACACGATGGCGAACGCGCTGGGCAAGGACGACAAGGGCGGTGGGACGGCGGCCGGGGCGGCGGGCTCGGTCGGATGGGATCTGCCGATGTCGGGCAAGACCGGCACCACCGAATCCCACAGGTCCTCCGGATTCCTCGGCTTCACGAACCAGTACGCAGGCAGCGTCTACATCTTCGACGACTCCAACTCCCCGTCGGGGATCTGTTCGTTCCCGCTGCGCAAGTGCTACAGCGGCGATCTGTACGGCGGTAACGAACCGGCGCGCATCTGGTTCGAGGCGATGAAGCCGATCGCCACGAACTTCGGCGAGGTGCGTCTCCCGCCGACCGATCCGCGCTTCGTCGAGGGCGGTCCCGGTAGCGAGGTGCCGAACGTGGCGGGCATGAATGTCGACAGGGCCCGCCAGCGGTTGAAGGACGCCGGATTCCAGGTGGCCGAGAAGACGACGCCGATCAACAGCACGGCCCCTTACGGCGCTGTCGTGGGGACGACGCCGAGTGGCCGGACCATCCCCGGGTCCATCGTCACGATCAACACCAGCACCGGGTTCGTACCGGCTCCGCCGCCGCGTCGGGAGGAACCGCCACCTCCGCCGGGTGTGCCGCCACCGCCTCCACCACCGGACCCGATGGTCATGCAGATTCCCGGTCTGCCGCCGTTCTTGTTGGGGCCGCCGCCACC
>JBNMQV010000007.1:0-245163 GCA_050205545.1 Mycolicibacterium celeriflavum | reverse complement strand
CTTCGGCCGGCGGGCGCGGCCATTCGGCCTCGGATGCACGCCGGTGCGCCCCGCCCGAGGCGGGTGTCTGCTGCTGCCAATCGAATTCGGGCGGTTGAGGTTCGGCGGGCACGTCGATGATCGGGCTTTCCTCGGTGCGCTCCTCGACGTCGGGCCGATAGTCGTCGATGCGGCTGCTGCTGACGCGACCCGTCGTCTCCGAGTCGCGCGCCCAGTCGCTGTAGGCGCGCACCGTCGTGCGCTCGGTCTCGATCGCGGGCCGGTGCGACAGGTCCGCGTCGAAGAGGATCTCGAGGTTGGCGCGCAGCGCGGCCAACTCCGCCCGCAGGGTTGCCATTTCGTCGGCGGCCTGGGCCCGCACCTCGGCTTCGAGCTCGCGGCGCAGTTGCGTCTCCAACGACAGCTCGTATTCGCGCCGCGCCGAGATCTCGCGGTCCAACTGCAGGTCGTAGACGAGCTTGAGGTCACGCACCTTGGCCTGGTCGACGTCGCTCTGCCGTCGATAGATGACCGAGACGAACGCCGCGACCACCGCGGCCCACAGCGCCAGGATGACCGCCAGCTTGAGCAGCTCCACCCGGTTGGTGAACACCAGGGCGGAGCTGGCCGCGATCGCCAACACCAGCAACGCGGTCAACAACATCCAACCCGGCCTGCGGCCGGCACGCCGATAGCGTGCGCTGCGGGTCGGATCGGTCATGGGGGCGACTGTACCCGTCACAGGTCACTCCGCGTGTCGCCTCGTCGGCGATTCGGCCGCGCGTCGTCGGAACTTCGTTAATCCGTTGCCCCATCGGGGTTCTCCGGCGGCTCGCCCGGAGACTTGCAGCAATGCTGCAACCACAGCGCAGCAACGACGAGAGCCAACGCGCACCCCGCGGCCACGACGGCGCCCGTGGTGTCCTCCGCGGCGACGCGCAGAGAAGAGCGCCGCGGCAACAGGTAGACGAGCACGGCCGCCCACCACCCGAACACCAGCGCGCCCACCCACGCGGAGGCCTTGGCGATCACCACGGACCTGGCCACCGCGATGGGGTTCAGCCGGCCCGTTCCCACGCCGATCTCGCCGTCGTTGATCTTGGCGCGGACGTGGAACGCCCAGCCTGCTTCGGCGACCGCGACTCCCAGCAGCGAGACGCCGGTCCACGCGGTGATCGGCGGGAACCACCGGTACAGCACGAGCACGAGCAAATAGCCCACGATCGCGGTGAGCACCGCCGCGGCCGCGAGGTCGCGCTTCCTCGTCGGTCCCATCAGCGCAACACCATCTCCGTGCGGTGGACGCCGTCGCGTTCGGCCGGTTCCAGGGCGCCGAGCAGCTCATCGACCCGTCGGGCCCTCCCGGCGACCGTCAGCTGCGCGTCCGGCTCGACCGCCAGCCACGGCACGAGCACGAACGCGCGCTCATGGGCCCGGGGATGCGGCAACGTCAGGTCGGGGTCCTGCGAGATCAGCTCCCGGCCGTCGTCGCGGCAGGCGACGATGTCGACGTCGAGCGTGCGCGGACCCCACCGTTGCGCGCGCACCCGCTCGGCGGCCCGCTCGAAGTCGTGGGCGCGCCGCAGCCACCCGTGGCCGTCGAGGGCGGGATCGTCGGCGATGAGCACGGCGTTGAGGAACGGGCCCTGTTCGACACCGCCCCACGGTGCGGTCTCGTACACCGGCGACGCCGCGCGCAGCGCGTCGCCGAGGCCGTCGGCGACCGAGCGCAGCATGGCCAACCGGTCGCCGAGGTTCGACCCGATCGAGAGAACCGCGATGGTCAAGAGCCACCCCGGCCGCGTCGCGAACGCCGCGCCACCACCGCGACGTCGGAGAACGTCAGCGGGATCGGCGCCGCCGGCTTGTGCACGACGACCTCGACGGCTTGGACGCGCTCGTCGGACATCACACCGTCGGCGATCTCACCGGCGACCGTCTCGATCAGGTCCCGCGGCGGCCCCTCGATGATGTCGGCCGCCTGCTGCGCGAGCGCGCCGTAGTCGAGGGTGTCGACGAGGTCGTCGCTGGCCGCCGCCGCCGCGAGGTCGATCCACACGGTGATGTCGACGATGAAGTCCTGACCGTCGCGACGCTCGTGTTCGTAGACACCGTGATGACCGCGAACCTTCAAGCCGCGCAACTCAATTCGATCAGTCAAGACCCCACGCCTCCAGCACCTTGAGCGCGTCCACCGAGGCGCGCACGTCGTGCACCCGCACACCCCATGCGCCGTGCAGGCCGGCAAGCGCGGAGATCACCGCCGTCGCGGTCTCCCTGCCGTCCGGCGGACGGGGTTGACCGTCTGCGTCCGCGAGCAGCGTGCCCAGAAAGCGCTTGCGCGAGGCGCCGACCAACACCGGGATACCGGTGGCGACGAACTCGGGAAGCGCGCGCAGCAGCGCCCAGTTGTGTTCGCCGGTCTTGGCGAAGCCCAGCCCTGGGTCGATGACGACTTTGGCCGCGTCGACACCGGCGGCCACCGCGGCGTCCACGCTGGCGAGCAGCTCGGTGCGGACCTCCTCGACGACGTCGCGGTAGGCGGGCACCCTATGCGGTTTCTCGGCGCGGACCGACCGCCAATGCATAAGCACCCACGGCACTTTCGCGTCGGCGAGCAGCGGCGCCATGTCCGGGTCGGCGCGCCCGCCCGAGACGTCATTGACGATCTGGGCGCCGTTCTCCAGTGCCGCCCGCGCGACCTCGGCGTGCATGGTGTCGATGCTGACGGTGACGCCCTGGGCGGCGAGCTCGCGGATCACCGAGCACACCCGCGCTTTCTCGATCTTTGGGTCGATGCGGGTGGCGCCGGGGCGGGTGGACTCGCCGCCCACGTCGACGATCGCCGCGCCATCGGCGACGAGTTCGAGGCCGTGCTCGACGGCACGGTCGCGGTCCAGGAACAGCCCTCCGTCGGAGAAGGAGTCGTCGGTGACATTCACGACCCCCATGACCCGCACCCGTGTCAAGTTCACTTGCGCAGGATCAGGTCCAGCGCCTCGGCCCTCGATGCCGCGTCCACCTTGAACTGCCCGCGCACGGCCGACGTGGTCGTCACCGCGCCGGGTTTGCGCACCCCGCGCATCGCCATGCACAGGTGTTCGGCCTCGACCACGACGATCACGCCACGAGGGTCGAGTTTGCGCATCATCGCGTCGGCGATCTGTCCCGTGAGCCGCTCCTGCACCTGCGGCCGCTTGGCGTAGAGGTCGACCAGCCGCGCGATCTTGGACAGCCCGGTCACCCGGCCGTCCTGGCCGGGGATGTAGCCGACATGGGCGACGCCGTGGAACGAGACCAGGTGGTGTTCGCAGGTCGAGTACATCGGGATCTGCTTGACCAGCACCAGTTCGTCGTGCTGCTCGTCAAAGGTGGTGTCCAGCACCGAATCCGGGTCGATGTAGAGCCCGGCGAACAGCTCCTTGTAGGCGCGTGCCACCCGCGCGGGGGTGGATTCCAGCCCATGCCGGTCGGGATCCTCGCCCACCGCGAGCAACAGTTCGCGGACCGCCGCCTCGGCGCGCTGCTGGTCGAAGGTCGCGGGGGTGAAGGTGACAGAGTTGTGCTGCGACTGCGCCAATGGAGCCTCCTGTGAGCCGGCCGGACCGTCAGCCGTTGCGCCGGCTGTTGTCCTGACCTTGATCCTCGTTCGGTGGGGGCGCAGCCTGCTGCGGCGGCCCCTGCTGCGGGTACGGCTGGTACGGCGGGTAGGGCGCGGGCTGTTGCCAACCCTGGTGCGGCGGCGGATACCAGTAGCCGTGCGGCTGCTGGGCCGGTTGCTGCTGCTGCTGATGCTGCGGGGGCGGCGGCCACCCCGGGGCGTGCCATCCGGCGGGGGCGCCGTAGTCCGGTTGTGTCGGTGCGGCGCCGGACGATCCGTTGCCGCTGCCGTTGGTGCCGTTGGCTCCGCTTTCGGCCAGCTTGGCCTCGGCGGCCTTGGAGGCAGCCGCGATCGCGGCCTTGAACGCGGGCTCGGGCACCGGTTTCGGCCATTCCTCGCCGCGCTCCATTGCCAGCTCGCCGGGCGTCTTGATCGGCGGCTTGTCGGACGGCACGCGGCCGCCGAAATCGTCGAACATGGTCAGCCGCGGGCGCTTCTTGACCTCGCCGAAGATCTCCTCGAGCTCACGCCGGTGCAGCGTCTCCTTCTCGAGCAGTTCGCCCGCGAGGGTATCGAGCACGTCGCGGTACTCGGTGAGGATCTCCCACGCCTCGGTGTGGGCGGCCTCGATGAGCTTGCGGATCTCGTCGTCGATGTCGCGGGCGACCTCGTGGCTGTAGTCGGCCTGGGTGCCCATCGTGCGGCCCAGGAACGGGTCGCCGTGCTCGGTGCCGTAGCGCACCGCGCCGAGCTTGGAACTCATGCCGTACTCGGTGACCATCGCCCTGGCGATCTTGGTGGCCTGTTCGATGTCGGAGACGGCGCCGGTGGTCGGCTCGCGGAACACCAGCTCCTCGGCGGCGCGTCCGCCCATCGCGAACACCAGCCGGGCGATCATCTCCGAGCGGGTCATCAGGCCCTTGTCGTCCTCGGGGACCGCCATCGCATGCCCGCCGGTGCGGCCGCGGGCCAGGATCGTCACCTTGTAGATCGGGTCGATGTCCGGCATCGCCCACGCCGCGAGGGTGTGCCCGCCCTCGTGGTAGGCGGTGATCTTCTTCTCCTGCTCGCTGATGATGCGGCTCTTGCGGCGGGGGCCGCCGACGACGCGGTCGACGGCCTCTTCGAGCGCCGGGCCGGTGATCACGGTGCCGTTCTCGCGCGCGGTCAGCAGCGCGGCCTCGTTGATGACGTTGGCCAGGTCGGCGCCGGACATGCCGACCGTGCGCTTGGCCAGCCCGTCGAGGTCGGCGTCGGGCGCGATCGGCTTGCCCGCGGAATGCACCTTGAGCACCGCGCGGCGACCGGCCAGGTCGGGGTTGGAGACCGGGATCTGGCGGTCGAAGCGGCCGGGACGCAACAGGGCGGGGTCGAGGATGTCGGGCCGGTTCGTCGCCGCGATGAGGATGACGCCCTGGCGGTCGCCGAAGCCGTCCATCTCGACGAGCAGCTGGTTGAGCGTCTGCTCACGCTCGTCGTGGCCGCCGCCCAGGCCGGCGCCGCGCTGGCGGCCGACGGCGTCGATCTCGTCGACGAAGATGATGCACGGCGCATTCTGTTTGGCCTGCTCGAACAGGTCGCGCACCCGGGAGGCGCCGACGCCGACGAACATCTCGACGAAATCGGAGCCCGAGATCGTGAAGAACGGCACCCCGGCCTCGCCGGCGACGGCGCGCGCCAGCAGCGTCTTACCGGTGCCCGGCGGACCGAACAGCAGCACGCCCTTGGGGATCTTGGCGCCCAGCGCCTGATACCGGCTGGGGTTCTGCAGGAAGTCCTTGATCTCGTAGAGCTCTTCGACCGCTTCGTCGACACCGGCGACATCGGCGAACGTGGTCTTCGGCATGTCCTTGGTCAGCTGCTTGGCCCGCGACTTGCCGAAGCCGAAGCCCATCCGGCCGCCGGACTGCATGCGCGAGAACATCACGAACAGGCCGACCAGCAACAACAGCGGCAGCAGGTAGATCAGCAGCGAGCCCAGCATGCTGCCCTGGTTGACCACGGTGTTCGTGCTCGCGCCCTTGGCCTCGAGATCGTCGAACAGCCTCGCACCCAACCCGGTCGGGTACTTGGTGATGATCTTGTCGCTGTTCTCGGTGGCGCCGTTGCCGTTCTTCAGGTCCAGGCGCAGCTGTTGTTCGCGGTCGTCGATCTGGGCGCTCTTGACGTTGTCTTCCCTGATCTGCGCGACCGCCACCGACGTGTCGACGGGCTTGTACCCGCGCGTGTCATCGCTGAAGTAGTAGAACGACCAGCCCAGCAACAGCACGACCGCGATCACGGTCAGCGTGCGGATGACATTTTTCCGATTCATCAACTATCCGTCGTCGTTCGGCCGCGTGGCCGGCCGTCTCGCCGGCCGCCAGCGACCACATCTGCCTTTGAAGCCGCATCCAACATGCGCGCAGTTGGAATAGTTCAGGCTACCGCTAGACCAACGAACCAAGGTTCCCGACGGTTCTCGCCGAGCGCATACCGGTTTGCGCGTCATCCTGCGTTTTGTGTTCACAACCCGCCCCTCGGCGTCGAAGATGAGGGCGTGCTGACCTCGACCGAGCGGTTCGTCGACACCAACGGGGTGCGCCTGCGGGTGTTCGAGGCCGGCGAACCCGGCGCGCCGGTGGTGGTGCTGGCCCACGGCTTCCCCGAACTGGCGTTCTCGTGGCGTCATCAAATGCCCGCGCTTGCCGAGGCCGGTTATCACGTGCTGGCCCCCGACCAGCGCGGGTACGGCGGGTCGTCCGCGCCCGACGATGTCGACGCCTACACCGTCGTCGAACTGACCACCGACATCGTCGGCCTGCTCGATGACGCGGGCGCGGACCGCGCGGTGATCGTCGGGCACGACTTCGGCGGCGTGGTGGCCTGGGCCGCGCCCCTGCTGCATCCGGACAGGTTCGCCGGGGTGGTCGGCGTGTGCACGCCGCCGGTGCCGCGGTCACGGGTGCGCACGACACAGGCGTTCCGGCGCATCTTCGGCGACAAGTTCTTCTACATCCTCTACTTCCAGGAGGTGGGCCCGGCCGACGAGGAGCTCAACCGCGACCCCGCCACCTCCGTGCGCAAGCTCTTCGCCTCGACCTCATCATCGAGCGGCGGGCTGGTCGACGCCCGGATGACCGCCCCCGGCCCGGCCGGGCTCCTCGACCGCATCCCGGACCCCGACGGCCTGCCCGACTGGATCACCCAGGCCGAACTCGACCACTACATCGAGGAGTTCACCCGCACCGGATTCACCCCCGCGCTCAACTGGTACCGCTGCTTCGACCGCAACTGGGAACTGACCGAGACCACACCCGCCGCAACCATCCAGGTGCCCGCGCTGTTCGTCGGCGGCACCGAGGATATGACGCAGGCGTTCGCCCGGCGGGACCGCGCCCACGAGGTGGTGTCCGGCGACTACCGCGAGGTGATGGTCGACGGCGGCGGACACTGGCTGCCCCAGGAGCGGCCCGCCGAGGTCAATGCCGCGCTCCTGGACTACCTGACCAGATTGGAGTGGTGATGCGCGCCGCCGTACTGCGCGACGGACAGATGGTGGTCCGCGACGACGTGCCCGAACCGGTTCCGCTCGAAGGGCAGGTGCTGGTGTCGGTGAACGCCTGCGGGATCTGCGGCTCGGATCTGCATTTCGCCAAGCACGGCGACGAGATGGTCCGGCTCACCCGGGAGATCACCGGCATGCCGGTGCAGGGCGGCCTGCCCGTCGACCTCGGCAGCGACGTGTACATGGGTCACGAGTTCAGCGCGGAGATCCTAGAAGCCGGCCCGAACACCGACGCACCGCCTCCGGGGACGCTCGTGACGTCACTGCCGGTGCTGTTGTCGCCCAAGGGTTTCGAGCCGATCCTGTCCAGCAATACGGTGCTCGGCGGGTACGCCGAGCGGATGCTGCTGTCGGTGCCGTTGCTGCTGCGGGTGCCCGACGGCCTCGACCCGCGTCATGCCGCGCTGACCGAACCGATGGCGGTCGGTCTGCACGCGGTCAACAAGTCCGGCGTCACGCCCGGCCAGTCGGCGCTGGTGATCGGCTGCGGTCCGATCGGCATCGCCATCATCGCCGCCCTGCGGCTCAAGGGCGTCGAACACATTGCGGCCGCGGACTTCTCGGAGCGCCGACGGGAACTCGCCGCGACGATGGGCGCGCACGTGACGCTGGACCCGGCGCAGGGCTCGCCGTTCGACAGCGCGACGCCGGCGGTGATCTTCGAGGCCGTCGGCGTGCCGGGGATCATCAACGACGTGATGCGGCGCGCGCCGCTGGGCAGCCGTCTGGTGGTGGCCGGGGTGTGCATGCAGCCCGACACCGTCATACCGCTGTTCGGCATCGCCAAGGAGATCAGCCTGCAGTTCGTCAACTCATACGACCACAACGAATTCGCGGAGTCCTTGCGCGCCATCGCCGACCGGCGCATCGACGTCTCGCCTCTGATCACCGGCGAGGTGGGCCTCGACGGCGTCGCCGCCGCGTTCGACGAACTCGCCGATCCGGACATGCACTGCAAGATCGTGGTGACCCCCTGACGGTAGGGTGCCAGCCATGCCACTCGCTGCCCGGGCGAAGACGCCCTCCCGAATCCTCGCAGCCGCGGCCCTGGGCCTCATCGCGCTCCTCTCGGGTTGTGACGCGAAGGCGGCACCGGCCCTGACCAACAACGACGACGGCACGGCGCGTCAGGTGACGGTCGTCGGCAGCGGCGAGGTGCTGGGCACCCCGGACACCCTGACCATCGAGGCGGCGATGGAGGTCACCTCCGCCGACGCCGCGGGCGCGCTCAACCAGACGAGCCAGCTGCAGCGCGGTGTCATCGACGCCCTGGTCGGTTCGGGCATCGACCGCAAGGACATCAACACCTCTCAGGTCAGCGTGCAGCCGCAGTACGCCGGTGGCGACAGCTCGACCATCAACGGCTATCGGGCGACGAACACGATCGACATCAAGGTGCGCGAGCTCAACACGGCGCCCCAGGTGTTCGGGATCATCGCGAGCCGGGGCGGCAACGCCACGCGGATCAACAACGTCACGCTCGCCATCGAGGACGATTCGCAACTGGTTCGCGAAGCGCGCGCCCGCGCTTTCAACGACGCCAAGAGCCGCGCCGAACAGTACGCGCTATTGGCCGAATTGGACCTCGGCAAGGTGATCTCGATATCCGAGGTGCCCGCGTCGAACCCGCCGACGCCGTATCCGTCCCCCCGGGGTCCGGCCGCGGAGATGGCGGCGGTGCCGTTCGAGCCCGGTCAGCAGGCCGTCGGCTTCAACGTGACCGTGGTCTACGAGTTGACCTAGCCTGCCGGCTCAGCCGGCTTCTGTTCTATTGCCGGCTCAGCCGGCGGGCGCGATGTCGACCGGGATGCCGTTGAGCACCGCGGTGCCCGACAGCGGGTCGAGATGGTTTCCGTCGTTGAGCTGGTTGACGTTCACGCCGGGCGCCCCGGCGGCGACCCGCTGCCCCGTGCCGTCGCGGTCGTGGCCCCAGCCGTGCGGCAAGGACACCACGCCGCGCCGCATGTCCGGCGTGATCTCGATCGGGGCGAGCAGCTCGCCGCCGGGCCCCTTGACGACGGCGGTGTCGGTCAGGCCGAGCTCGGCCGCGTCGTCGGGGTGGATCCGCAGCGTGCACCGGTTCGACCCACCCGCGAGCGCGGGCAGGTTGTGCATCCAGCTGTTGTTCGAGCGCAGGTGCCGCCGCCCGACGAGCACGAACCCGTCGGGACGCGTCCCGAGCGCATCCCGCAGCCGTGCGACGTCGGCGGTCAGTTGGGGCGCCGCGAGTTCGATGCGGCCGGACGGCGTGCGCAGCACCTCGACCAAACGCGGTTGCAGCGGGCCAAGGTCGATGCCGTGCGGAGCCGCCTTGAGCTTGGCTAGCGTGAGGCCGTCGGGTCTGGCGCCGAACGCATCGCCGTAGGCGCCGAGCCGCAGCATCATGTCGAGGCGACGTTCGTAGCCGGGCGCCGTCGGCAGCATCGCGGTCAGTTCGTCCACCGACCGACCGGCGACCGGCGAGTTCGGGTCGGCGGTCTCCTTGGCCAGCGTCGCGGCGATCACCTGGTCGTCCACCACCATCGGATCCGCGTCGGGCCCAAGGCCGTAGAGGATCAACGCGATGCGCGAGAGGATCTCGGCCTCGTCGGGGCGGTCGGTGAGCGGGAGGGCCGGCGGCGAATACCGCGCGTTGTTGCGCACCGCGAGGGCGTTGAGCGCGAGATCGAAGTGGGCGCTTCGTGACGGCGGAGGGGGCGGCAGGATCACGTCGGCGTGCCGGGTGGTCTCGTTGAGATACGGATCGACGCTGAGCATGAACTCGACGCCGTCGAGCGCCTTGGCGAGGCGTTCGCCATCGGGCGCCGACAGCACCGGGTTGCCCGCGATCGTGATCATGGCCTTGATCTGCCCGTCGCCCGGGGTGTCGATCTCCTCGGCCAGCGCCGCGGCCGGAAACTCCGAGAGCGCTTCGGGATAACCCGAAACGCGGCTGTGCCAGCGGCCGGTGGAAAAGCCGCGGCCCGGTTTCGGCGGGCGGGGCGCGGGCGCGATCGGGGACAGCGGGAACATCGCGCCGCCGGGGCGATCCAGGTTCCCGGTGAGGGCGTTCACGACGTCGACGAGCCAGCTGCCCAGCGTTCCGAATTCCACTGTGGACGTGCCGATCCGGCCGTACACGGCCGCCGTCGGCGCAGCGGCGAGCTCGCGGGCCAGCGTGCGGATGTCGTCCGCGGGCACCCCGCAGTACGCCGCGACCGTCTCCGGTGAGAAGTCGACGGCGAGCGCCCGCACCTGGTCGATGCCCTCGACGTGGCCGTCGAGGTCCCCCAGGTCGGCAAGGTCCTCGTCGAACAGCACGTGGACGACCGCGAAGAGCAGCGCGGCGTCGGTGCCCGGACGCGGGGCGAGGTGGCGGTCGGCGAGTTCGGCGGTGCGGGTGCGGGCGGGGTCGATGACCACGAGTCGCCCGCCACGCTTGCGCAGCGCGCGCAGCTTGCCGGGGAAGTCGGCCGCGGTCGCCAGGCTGCCGTTGGACACAAGCGGATTCGCGCCGATCACCACGAGATAGTCGGTGCGGTCGAGGTCGGGAACGGTGAACGCGACCGGGCTGCCGAACATCAGGCCGAGCGCGACGTGCTTGGGCATCTGGTCGAGGGTGCTCGCCGAGTACACCTGGCGGGTGCCGAGCGCCTTGACGACCAGCGGCGTGTAGAGCCCGCCCGCGATGGTGTGTGCGTTCGGGTTACCGAGGTAGACGCCCACGGCCGCACCGCCGTGTTCGGCGATGATGCCGCCGAGGCCGTCGGCGGCCGCGGCGAACGCTTCCTCCCAGGTCGTCTCGGTCAGCACACCGGCACGCCGGACCATCGGCCGGGACAACCGGTCGGGGTCGTTGTCGAGCTCGGCGAAGCTGGCCCCCTTCGGGCAGATGAAGCCGTGGCTGAACACGTCGTCCTTGTCGCCGCGGGCGCCGGTGACGCGACCGTCGTCGATGGTCAGGACGAGGCCGCAGGTGGCCTCACACAGGGGGCAGATGCGAAGGGCTGTTTCGCGCATGCCCCTCATCTTGCGCCGTTCAGTGCTGCTCGTACACCTTCGGATCCAGGGTGCCGATGTAGTTGAGGTCGCGATAGCGCTCGGCGTAGTCCAGGCCGTAGCCGACGACGAATTCGTTGGGGATGTCGAACCCGACATGCGCGATGTCGACGTCGGCGCGCACCGCGTCGGGTTTGCGCAGCAGCGCGCAGACCCGCAGCGAGCGGGGATGGCGGGTGGCGAGGTTGCGCAGCAGCCACGACAGGGTGAGCCCGGAGTCGACGATGTCCTCGACGATGAGCACGTCGCGGCCGTTGATGTCGCGGTCGAGGTCCTTGAGGATGCGCACCACACCGGACGACGACGTCGACGATCCGTACGAGCTGACCGCCATGAACTCCAGCTGCGTCGGCAGCGGGATCGCGCGGGCCAGGTCCGTGACGAAGAAGACCGCACCCTTGAGCACGGTCACCAGCAGGAGATCTTGGCCGTTCTCGGCGACGGCGTCGCGGTATTCCTCCCCGATGAGCGCCCCGAGTTCGGCGATCTTGGCCTGGATCTCGTCACTCGACAGCAGCACCGACTTGATGTCGCCGGTATACAGCTCGGCGGATTGCTCAGGCACGGGCACAGTTTTTCATGGTTCGTACCGGCTCGGTGTGCAGGGTCAGCATGCCGTCCCGACGGCCCGCGATCAGTCGTCGCTCGCGCAAAGGCGATCCGACCGCGACGCCGCCCTGGCCCCGCCACGCCGTCACGAGGGCGTCGACGGCGCGGATCTGCTTGTCCGTGAGCCCGGCGGCTCCACCGTCGAGCAACCAGCGTCGAATCACCCGAAGCCGCAACGCTTCTGGAAGGGCGGCCAACTCCACGCCGTCGAGCGCGTCGTCGCGGCGCACGCCGCTCAGCGCGTGGTCGGCCAGTTCGTCGAGCGTGTCGGTGTCGGCGCGCAGCGCGCCCGCGGTGCGGGCCAGCGCCTCGGCGACCCCACCGCCGAGCACCTCTTCGAGCAACGGCAGCACCTCCTCGCGCAGGCGAACCCGGGTGAACCTGCGGTCGGCGTTGTGCGGATCCTCCCACGGTGTGAGGCCCAGCTCGGCGCATGCGGCCCGCGTCACCGCCCGCCTGACACCGAGCAGGGGCCGGCCCCACGGCGGATCCCACGGTCGCATGCCGGCGATCGACCGCGGGCCCGAACCGCGGCCCAGACCCAGCAGCACCGTCTCGGCCTGGTCGTCCAGCGTGTGCCCGAGTAGCACCGGCATGTCGTTGCGCGCCGCGTCGAGCGCGCGGTAGCGCGCGGTGCGCGCCGCGGCTTCGGGGCCGCCCTCCCCGCCGACGTCCACCGTGATCACCTGCGCCGCAACGCATCCCAGTGCCACCGCCTGCTGCCGGGCGGTCTCCGCCACGGCGGCCGAGTCCGGTTGCAGTCCGTGGTCGACGATCACCGCGATGGTCGGTTTGACGCCCGCCGCGGCCGCGGTCAACGCCAGCGAGTCGGCGCCGCCGGACAGCGCCACACACCAGTGGTCTCCGCCGTCGAAGTCCCGGTCGAACGCCGCGATCGCCGCTCGGAGTGCGGCTACAGCACCCTGTCGATCCATCGTTGCGGCTCATCGATTTCGGTTGGCAGGGGCAGGGTTTCGGGTCCCGTCCACACCGCGTTGAACCGGCTCATCCCGACCGTGGAGACCACATGGTCGACGAATGCCTTGCCGCGGGTGTACTGGCTGAGCTTGGCGTCGATGCCGAGCAGCATCCGCATCACCCGCTGCAACGGCGACTGTTTGCGTTGACGCCGCTCGTCGAAGCGTTTGCGGATGGTGGCGACGGACGGGACGACGGCGGGGCCGACGGCGTCCATCACATGGTCGGCATGGCCTTCCAGCAGCGTGCCCAGCACCAGCAGCTGGTCGAGCGCCTCGCGCTGCGGTTCGGACTGCACCGCCCGCAACAGCCCGAGCATGCCGTTCGAATTGGCGTCCGGCGCAGCGCCGTTCGGTTCGCTGCGGCGGCTGCGCACGAACTCGGCGAGCCGCGAGACCATCTCGGCGATGTCGTCGGAGCCCTCTTCGGTGAGCACCGCGAGCGCGCTGGACATGTGGTCGGCCAGCCACGGGTTGGCGCGGAACTGCACGCGGTGGGTGACCTCGTGCAGGCAGACCCACAGCCGGAAGTCGTAGGGCTGCACCCGCAACTGACGCTCGACGGCGATCACGTTCGGGTAGACCAGCAGGAGTTCGCCGCCCTCGACCCCGAACGGGTCGTACTGGCCGAGGATCCCGGAGGAGATGAACGCGAGCACCGCGCCGGTCTGCGCCCCCGTCAGGCGCCCGCTGATGACGCCTCTGGGCTTGTCCGAGCCGCCGGTCATCACCCGCATCGACTGCGTGGCCGCGCGAATCCACTGCGGCCGGTCGACGATTCGCGCCTCGGGGATGTCGCCGCCTTCGATCATCCCGGTGACCTCGCGTACCGGAAGCTCCGCGGACCGCGACGCCTCGGACAACTGCTCGATCACCTGATGACGGGTGTAGTCGGTCGATGCGGGACCGGGCCGCGCGAGCTTCTCCCCCACCGTGGCCGCGAAGTTCCAGTCGACGGCGCGGCCGACGGACAGCGAGGACTTGGCCGACGGGCTCACGCGCTGCATCCGCAGGCTCGCAGTGTGGCCGCCAGGTTGTCGAGCGCGATGCGACCGGTCGGGCCGGCGTTGTTGGAGATCAACGCGAACGTGAGGACCCGCCCGCTGGAGTCGGTGATGATGCCGGCCAGTGAGTTGGTGCCGGTCAGCGAGCCGGTCTTGGCGCGCAGGAAACCGGCGGCGGGCTTGACGATGTCGGTGTCCAGATAGCGGTTGGACAGCGTCCCGCTGCCGCCGGCGATGGGCAGCAGGTCGACCAGCGGCCGCAGCTTCGGGTGGTCGTCTCCGGCCGCCGCCTGGACCACCTCGTCGAGCGTCTCCGCGGTGAGCCGGTCGTCGACGGACAGCCCGCTGGAGTCGAACAGTTTCGCCCCGGTGATGTCGACCCCGGCGTCGGCGAGGGCACTGAGGACCGCGGTGGCGGCGCCGTCGAAGCTCTGGGGCCGGTTGGCCGCCGCGGCGACCTCACGCCCGATGGCCTCGGCCATGACGTTGTCGGAGGCGTTCATCATGTCGCGCAACCGCGACATCAGCGGTGGCGAAAAGACCGCGGCGAGTTCCTTGCCTCCGCGGGCGCTGCCGGGCTGCACGCTGACCTTGGCCGGGTCGATCTTCAACGCGTCGGCGAGCGCCCGGCCGGCGTCGAGCGCGGGTGTGCGGGACCGGGCCGAGTCGACGCTCACCGGCTGGGTGCGGCCGCCGTCGAGCATGACCGACTCCATCGGCGCGATGTCGCCGCCGTCGATGTCGAGCGGATCCCATCCCGGTGCCATCGTCGGTCCGCTGTAGGTGCTGGTGTCGACCAGCACGGACGTCACCTCGATGCCGCTGCCGCTCACCTGTTCGGCCAGATCGCTGATGCGCGCGGCGTCCCGGTACCAGGTCTCCTCGCCGGCCGGGGCCGCCGACAGCGTCGGGTCCCCGCCACCCTTGAGCACGACGACGCCGGGCCGGCTACCGGTGAACACGCGCGTGGTGAGCCGGGCGTCGCGGTCCAGCGTCAGCAGCGCCGCGGCCGCGGTGAGCGTCTTGTTCGTCGACGCCGGCTGCATCGGCACGTCGGCGCGCTGCTCCCACAACGGAGCGGCGGTCATCGCGTCGGTGACGCGTCCGGTGAGGTCACCGAGGTTCGGGTCGGCCAGAACGGGGGCCAGCTTGGCGGCCAGCCGGTCCGGCAACGGCTTGGGCGCCGAGTCGGCCACCGGGACGACGGCCGGGTTCGCGGTCGCGGCCGGGGGCGTCGGCTTGCCCGCCGCGGCTTCGGTCGACCGGCCCGTCGTGAGCACCGCGGCCACCGCCACGACGACGGCAACCAGCAGCAACACGGCCACCGAAACCGCCACGTGTGTGGATCGCCGCCACTGACTGGGCCGCATAACCCTCCTGCTCAAACCTGGACCGCCCCCGTACAGCAGCGTATCCCTCGTTTAAGGTTGACCCGGTTTATCACCGGACGACCCAGACCAAGCACAGGGCAAGGAGCCGCTGCCGTGCAGTTCGACGTAGTGATCGAGATTCCCAAGGGTTCGCGCAACAAGTACGAGGTGGACCACGACACCGGCCGGGTGAAGCTGGACCGCTACCTGTACACGTCGATGGCCTACCCGACCGATTACGGGTTCTTCGAGGACACGCTCGGCGAGGACGGCGACCCGCTGGACGCCCTGGTGCTGCTCCCGGAGTCGGTGTTCCCCGGCTGCATCGTCGAGGTCCGCCCGGTGGCCATGTTCAAGATGACCGACGAGGCCGGCGGCGACGACAAAGTCCTGTGTGTGCCCGCCGACGACTCGCGCTGGGACCACATCCAGGACCTCGGCGACGTGCCGCAGTACGAGCTGGACGCGATCAAGCACTTCTTCGTGCACTACAAGGACCTCGAGCCGGGCAAGTACGTGAAGGCCGCCGACTGGGTCGGCCGCTCGGAGGCCGAGGCCGAGGTCCAGGCGTCGGTGGAGCGGTTCAAG
This sequence comes from Mycolicibacterium celeriflavum, assembly GCA_050205545.1. Classification (GTDB taxonomy): domain Bacteria; phylum Actinomycetota; class Actinomycetes; order Mycobacteriales; family Mycobacteriaceae; genus Mycobacterium; species Mycobacterium celeriflavum_A. Next base: position 229,450 of record JBNMQV010000007.1, on the reverse strand, counting down.
AAGGAGCACTGAGCCCCGATTGACGGGCGCGCTGATTTTTCCTCGCTGTAACACGACGTAACCTGGACGTTCTCGCCGCGATCGATCATTGCTCTCGTGTTGATGCATCAGGGGATCGGCCTCGACGTGTTCAACGCGATGCCGATGCGCAGGGCGGTACACGCCGTGTACGAGTGCTGCTACAGCGTGCCGCTGGCCGCCGACCTGGCCCGCGCCCGCCCGTACGCCGACCACGACGCGTTGTTCCGCGAAGCCGACGCGCTGCTGTTCGGCCTCGGCGAGGACTCCATCGACACGATCCTGCAGGCGTATCCGGACGTCGGGCGCCGACCGGGCAGCGAGAAGTCCGCCGCCGAACAGTGCGCGATCTGGTGTGACCAGCCCGAGGTGATGGAGCAGTTGGGCACCGCGTCGAAGCGCTACCTCGAACACTTCGGCTTCGGCTTCGTGATGTTCGTCAACGGCTACGACGCCGGGCAGGTGCTCGCGACGATGACCGACCGGCTGCACAACGACATCGAGACCGAGCGCAAGATCGTCCGCAACGAGTTGGCCCGCATCAACCGCACCCGGCTCGAGCGCATGCTGGGACCCGAGGGCGGCTATGACAACTGGTGAACCGGCGGCTATGCCGTCTGCCAGTTCCTGATCGCCGCGGCCTGTTTTTGACCCAACTCCACGACCATGTCCGCCGGGACGGGATCGTTTGGCGGGCCGTCGAATTCGATCGTGGTCGCGGTGTTGCCCTCGGCGAAGCTCAGCACGGCCACGGATTCGGTGCCGTCGGGCGAGGTGCCGGTGACCATCGTTCCGCCGGTGCCGACCTCGACGGGTTGTGAGTGCTGGTTGGCCACCTCGGCCGCCGCGCCCGCGAGCGCCGCGCTGGCCGCTGCAGCGTCGGGCAGCACCTTTATGGTGGTGGTGATCTGGCGCGTGCCGCCTTCGCGGTGGGTGTACTCGGCCTGCACGCCGGGCTGCCCGTCGGGATTCATGTCGAGCGGCGCGGCGGTGTATGCCAGCGAGTCGGTGATCGTATTCGGATCGACCGGGAGCGTGGTGTAGTCGGTGGATTGCGCTGCGGCCGAACCGATTCCGAGTGCCGACGCGAACGTCGTCGCGGCAATCGCACAGACGGCCTTGAACCCCGCGGACATCAGCATGGGTAGCACCCCCAACCCCGCCAGCCGTCGCGCCAGAACCAGCCCGGGCCGCATCCCATGTTCCCGGTCGTGCCCTGGCAGTCGAACGCCTCGACCTTCGGTTCGACGGGCACCGTCGGGACCGGAGCGATGGTGTCGGGGGCCACCTGGGCGGCACCGGCGGACTGTGCCGTCACGAGCGGACCCAGGACCAGCGCCCCTACGGCGACCGCCGTCGCGAACCTGCGCATCGCATACCTCCCTGAGATTGACGCTTCCGTCGATCAAGGTACGGGGGAAGCGTCCGGATCAGGGTCGTTTTCTCCATAAAAGCGCAGGCAGGGGCACGCCTCAGACGTCGCGGAGGTGCGCAGGACTACGAGGCCTTGGCCTGAGCGCGTGACTCCAGGCGGTGCAGCACCGCGCGGCCCAGCGCGTGCACGTCGTCGCGCGGCGACACGGGCACGAGTGTGACGCCGTCGGCCACCTCGGCCGATTCGATGTCGGCGATCAGGCCCGCCAAGCCGTCGACGGTGCCCGCGTAGCGCACACCGTCGGCGGGTTCCAAAACGTCGCGCACGGAACGGAAGTCCGGCGCGACCGCGACCGTGACGTCGAGGATGACCGCGACGTCACCGGTGGCCCGGACCCGCGCGCGGACCCGCCGCGCGTGCTGCAGATCCTTCGCCGCGACGCGGACGGGCGGGTCTCCGCCATCGGTCAGTTCATCCCAGCCGCCGTCGGGCGGATCGGTCACGAATAGGCGCACCCGGCAAGGCTAGGGGAGCCGGTAACCGCGGACGAGCGTTGCGCTCACCGAGAATCCAACGATTCCTCGGTGTCGTCCGTGCCGTTCTTCACGTCGTGCACCCGCGTCTTGTAGAGGCTCGCCGCGGTGGTGATGGCCAGCGTCACGACGATCACCCCCAGCGACAGCAGGGTCGGGATCTCCGGCACCGGAACGTGCTCGCCGCCGTTGATGAACGGCACCTCGTTCTCGTGCAGCGCGTGCAGCAGCAGCTTCACCCCGATGAACCCGAGGATGAAGGCCAGGCCCTGGGACAGGAAGACGAGCCGTTTGAGAAGGTCGCCCAGCAGGAAGTACAGCTGGCGCAATCCCATCAGCGCGAACACGTTCGCGGTGAAGACCAGGTATGGCTCCTGGGTCAGCCCGTAGATGGCGGGGATCGAGTCGAGCGCGAAGATCAGATCCGTGGTCCCGAGCGCGACGATGACGAGGAACATCGGCGTCATCAGCCGCTTGCCGTTGTCCTTCACCCACAGCTTCAGCCCGTCCCACTTGTCGGTCATGCTCAGATGGTTGCGGGCGAACCTGACCACGACGTTGTCGCCGTCGTCGTCGTGGTCGGTGTCGCGGGCGAGGTTGATGGCCGTGTAGATGAGGAACGCGGCGAAAATGTAGAACACCCAGGAGAACTGGTTGATCGCCACCGCGCCGAGCGCGATGAAGATGCCGCGGAAGATCAGGGCCAGGATGATGCCGACGAGCAGGGCCTGCTGCTGGTACTTCCTGGGCACGTTGAAGCTGGCCATGATGATGAGGAAGACGAACAGGTTGTCCACCGACAGGCTGTATTCGGTCAGCCACCCGGCGAAGAACTCGACGCCGTACTGGCTGCCGTGGAAGAGCCACGTCCACACGCCGAATGCGATCGCCAGGCTGACGTAGAAGGTCAGGGCCGTCCCGGTCTCGCGTTTCGACGGCTCGTGAGGCCGCCGGCCGATCACGATCACGTCGAACAGCAGGATGGCGGTCGTCACGCTGAGCGTGATGATCCATTCGAGGGTGGAAACGTTCACTGATCCTCCGGTCGTCTATACGCCGGAGGTCTCTTCCACCGCCACGATCACTCGTGTCGGCCCGCAGCACCGGTCGTCCGATGACGGCCGACGTGATGACGACACCGCGGCGAAAGGAATACTCCCCTCCGCAGGCGATTCTGCCAGGTACTTGCGGATGACCGGAAGCGGACGGAATCAAACCTCCCGCGGCGAACCGCCCAGACCCCTCGGGCCGGTGTCGCAATCGTGATCACGACCCCGCGTGCGGCTCAGGCGTCAACGGCGCTTCGCTGAGTAGCTTTATAGCCGTGACTGGGGAGTTGCGGCAGGAGATCCCGCCTCAATATCTGTTGTCCCCGTTCGCGCCGGAGCCGCGCACGCTCATCGACATTCTCTATGACACCGCGAGGCGCTACCCGGAGGCGCCCGCCATCGACGACGGGAACGTCCAGCTCACCTACGCCGAACTGATCACCGACGTCGAGGACAGCGTGCAGTGGCTGGCCGCGCGGGGGATCGGGCGCGGCGACCGGATCGGGATCCGGATGCCGTCGGGCAGCTATGCGCTCTACGTCGCGATCCTCGCCGTGTTGGCCACCGGCGCCGCCTATGTCCCCGTGGACGCCGACGATCCGCAGGAGCGCGCCGAGCTCGTCTTCAGCGAGGCCAACGTGGTGGCCATCATCACAGAGGCGGGCCTGTCGCGGGGGCCCGGATCGTCGCGCGGCTGGCGGGCCGCGGCGCCGTTGGGCCGCGACGACGCCTGGATCATCTTCACCTCCGGCTCCACCGGAACCCCGAAGGGTGTCGCGGTCACCCACCGCAGCGCGGCGGCTTTCGTCGACGCCGAGGCCCGATTGTTCGTGCAGGAGAACCCGCTCGGGCCGGGCGACCGAGTGCTGGCCGGATTGTCGGTGGCGTTCGACGCGTCCTGCGAAGAGATGTGGCTGGCCTGGCGCCACGGCGCCTGCCTCGTGCCCGCACCGCGCTCGATGGTCCGCAGCGGTATGGATCTCGGGCCCTGGCTCGTCGCGCGTGACATCACGGTCGTCTCGACCGTGCCCACGCTGGCCGCACTGTGGCCCGCCGAGGCGCTCGAGGCGGTCCGGCTGCTGATCTTCGGCGGCGAAGCCTGTCCGCCCGAGCTGGCCGAGCGGCTCGCCGTCGAGGGCCGCGAGGTGTGGAACACCTACGGGCCGACGGAGGCGACGGTCGTGGCGTGCGCCGCCCGCTTGTCGGGGGGTGGCCCAGTGCCCATCGGGCTGCCCCTGGTCGGCTGGGACCTGGCCGTCGTCGACTGGCGCGGCGAGCCGGTGCCGTACGGCGCGGTGGGCCAGCTGGTCATCGGCGGCGTCGGGCTGGCCCGCTACCTCGACCCCGACAAGGACGCCGAGAAGTACGCGGAGTTGCCGACGCTCGGCTGGAAGCGCGCCTACCGCAGCGGGGACCTGGTGCGGCTGGAGTCCGACGGTCTTTATTTCGTGGGCCGCGTCGACGATCAGGTCAAGGTCGGCGGACGCCGCATCGAGCTCGGCGAGGTGGACACCGCGCTGGTCAACCTGCCCGGGGTGAGCGGCGGAGCCGCCGCGGTCCGCCAAACGGCCGGGGGCACGCCGCTGCTGGTCGGCTACGTCGCGAGCACCGATCCCGCGTTCGACCTCGCGAAGGCGCGAGTGTCGTTGGCCGAGACGTTGCCCGCGCCGCTGGTGCCCCGCCTCGTGCTGGTCGACGAACTGCCGACGCGCACCTCCGGCAAGGTCGACCGCGACGCGCTGCCGTGGCCGGTCGATGTCGGCGACGACGACGGCGCCCAGCTGACGGGAACGATGGGCTGGCTGGCCGGTCTGTGGCGCGATGTCCTGGCCGCGCCGGTCGACGGCCCGGAGGCCGACTTCTTCGCTCTCGGCGGAGGCTCGCTGTCGGCCGCGCAACTGGTCGCCGCCGTGCGCGGGCGCCATCCGCAGGTGACCGTCGCCGACCTCTACGACCAGCCGCGCCTGGGCTCGCTCGCGGGTTTCCTCGACGAGCTCGATCCGCCGCCCCAGGTGCAGCCGCGCGAGGTGAAGCCGACGTCGCGGCTGGCGCAGGCCGTGCAGGTGGCGTCGTCGCTTCCACTGGCCACGCTGACCGGGCTGCAGTGGGTGGTGTGGCTGGCGGTGGCCAACAACGTGCTGGCCGGTTTCGTTCCGTGGACCGCTCCGCTGAACTGGTGGTGGGTCGGCGTGTGTTTCCTGTTGTTCGTCACGCCGCTGGGCCGTATGGGCATCGCGGCGATGTGCGCCCGGCTTCTGCTCGACGGGCTGCAACCCGGCAGCTACCGCCGCGGCGGGCCGGTACACCTGCGGGTGTGGTTCGCCGAACGGCTCGCCGAGGCCAGTGGTGCCGAAAACCTCGCGGGCGCACCGTGGTTGGTGTACTACGCACGCGCTCTCGGCAACAAGGTCGGCAAGGGCGTTGACCTGCATTCCGCCCCACCGGTCACCGGCATGCTCAAGCTCGGGCATCGGAGCTCGATCGAACCGGAGGTCGACCTGTGCGGGCACTGGGTCGACGGAGACCTCTTCCACGTCGGGCCGATCACGGTCGGAAACGACGCGACGGTGGGCGCGCGCACCACGCTGCTGCCCGGCGCCGTGGTCGGCAAGAACGCCGATGTGGCCCCCGGCTCGGGCGTGGTCGGCAAGGTCAAGAACGGCCAGTACTGGAAGGGGTCGCCCGCGGTGAAGTCGGGCAAGGCCCGCCACCCCTGGCCGCAGCACCGCCCGCCGCGCGCCCCGCTGTGGGTCGCGGTCTACGGCATCACCTCGATCCTTCTCGGTGGCCTTCCGCTGCTGGCGATCGCGGCCGGCCTGGCTGTCGTCGGATACACTGTGCGCCACACGGATTCGGTGGCAGATGCGATCCTGCCGGCGGCGCTGTGGACGCCGGCGGCGACGTTGGTCGCCGTCGTCACCTACGCGGCGCTGACGGTGATCGGCGTGCGACTGCTCTCGCTGGGGCTGCGCGAGGGGTATCACCCGGTGCGCAGCCGTACGGGATGGCAGATCTGGGCGACCGAACGGCTGATGGACGCCGCGCGCACGTACCTGTTCCCGATCTACGCGAGCCTGCTCACGCCGTGGTGGCTGCGGGCGCTGGGCGCCAAAGTCGGCCGCGGGACCGAGATCTCGACGGCGTTGTTCACACCCAAGTTCACCGTCGTCGAGGACGGCGCCTTCCTCGCCGACGACACCATGGTGGCGTCCTACGAATTGGGCGGCGGCTGGATCCATGTCGCCAAGGCCACGATCGGTAAGCGGGCGTTCCTCGGGAACTCGGGCATCACCCAGCCGGGTCGCAGGGTTCCCGACGACGGGCTGGTGGCGGTGTTGTCGGCGGCCCCGCACAAGGCCAAGGCGGGATCGTCCTGGTTGGGCAGCCCGCCGGTTCGGTTGCGCCGCAAGGCGACCGCGGCCGACGCGCTGCGCACGTTCCACCCCTCGGCGCGGTTGAGGCTGCTGCGCGGACTGGTCGAGTTGTGTCGGGCCGTACCGCTGATCGTGACGTTCGGCATCGGGGTCGCGGTGCTGTTCGCCCTGCAGTGGCTGGCCGTCGAGGCCGGCTGGGGGTGGGCCGCGCTGAGCGTCGGTGCCCTGCTGCTGATCGCCGGGGCGGTCGCCGGAGCGGCCGCCGTGATCGCGAAATGGCTTGTCGTCGGCCGCATCGAGCCGGGTGAGCATCCGCTCTGGTCCCCGTTCGTCTGGCGCAACGAGGTGTACGACACCTTCGTCGAGACCGTCGCCGCCCCGTGGTTCGCGCGCGCGGCCAGCGGCACGCCGGTGATGAACCTGTGGTTGCGGGCGCTGGGCGCCAGGATCGGCCGAGGGGTCTGGTGCGAAACGTACTGGCTGCCCGAGGCCGACCTGGTCACGCTCGAAGAGGGCGCGACGGTCAACCGTGGCTGCGTGGTGCAGACGCATCTGTTCCACGACAGAATCATGCGGATGGACCACGTTGTGCTGGAACGGGGTTCGACGTTAGGCGCCCATGGTGTGGTGCTGCCCGCCGCGCGAATCGGCGCCGGGGCCACGGTAGGCCCTGCCTCGCTGGTCATGCGCGGCGACGAGGTGCCCGCGTCGACCCGTTGGTTTGGCAACCCGATCGCACCGTGGCGCACGCGCAAGAAGCGCGGCGCGTCGGCACCTGCGACCGAAGAAACCGCGGCGTGACGAGAAGCAAGAAGAAATCGACACCGGTCATCGACCCGTACCTGCCCTCCAGCGGCAACTTCGGCTATCGCGTCTCCCGCTACGAACTCGACCTCGAGTACAAGGTGGCGATCAACCGGCTCGCCGGCACGGCGACCATCACCGCGGTGACGCTGGCCACGTTGCGCACCTTCACCCTCGACCTCGCCGACACGCTGTCGGTGACGAAGCTGAGCGTCAACGGCGCTCGGCCACAACAATTCCGGACATCCGGGGGCAAGCTGCACGTCGCGCTGCGTGACCCGCTGCCCACCGGCGCGGCGATGACCATCGTCGTGCGTTACGGGGGCTCGCCCCGGCCCCTTCGTTCGCTGTGGGGCGACGTGGGCTTCGAGGAACTGACCGACGGCGCCCTGGTGGCCGGCCAGCCGAACGGTGCGCAGACGTGGTTCCCCTGCGACGACCACCCGAGCGCCAAAGCGAGCTTTCGCATCCGCGTCGCCGCCGAGAGCCCGTATCGCGTGATCGCCAACGGCGAGTTGGTATCCCGGCGGGCACGGGCGGGCATGACGACGTGGACGTACGAGTTGCCCGAGCCGACCTCGACGTATCTGGTGACCCTGCAGATCGGAACCTACGAGCGTCATCGACTGGCCAAGAACGGGGTCGCGATCCACGCGGTGCTTCCGGACCGGTTGCGCGAGATGTTCGAACGCGACTTCGCCCGTCAACCGCAGATGATGAAGCTGTTCGTCAAGCTGTTCGGCGACTATCCCCTGAGCGAGGGCTACACGGTCGTGGTCACCGACGACGACCTCGATATCCCCCTGGAGGCGCAGGGGATCTCGATATTCGGCGCCAACCACTGCGACGGTGAGCGCGGTGCCGAACGTCTGATCGCACATGAACTCGCACACCAGTGGTTCGGAAATTCGGTGACCGCCAAGCGGTGGCGGCACATCTGGTTGCACGAGGGATTCGCCTGTTACGCCGAATGGCTGTGGTCGGAGAACTCCGGCGGCCGCAGCGCCGACGAGTGGGCGCGGCATTACCACCAGCGCCTTGCGAACTCACCGCAGAACCTCGTGCTCGCCGACCCCGGACCGCGCGACATGTTCGACGACCGCGTCTACAAGCGCGGCGCTCTGACGTTGCACGTGCTGCGCCGCCGGCTCGGCGACGACGGCTTCTTCGCGCTGCTGCGGGACTGGACCGCCCGCCACCGGCACAGCACCGTGGTGACCGACGACTTCACCGGGCTGGCATCGCATTACGCCGCCGAGTCACTGCGCCCGCTGTGGGATGCCTGGCTGTATTCGGTCGAATTACCACGACTGGATGCGCCGTGACGGACACCGGCGCGCCCTTCGATCCGCTCACCGCGAGCGGCGCATCGACGACCGGTCCTGCCGCGCGCGGCAGCGTTGTCCGCGTCGGCGCGGCCACCGCCGCGATCGCGGTGTGCGGCTACGCCGTGCTCTACCTGGCCGCACGCGACCTCGAACCCGCCGGGTTCTCGCTGTTCGCGGTGTTCTGGGGTGCGTTCGGTCTGGTCTCGGGGGCGACGGGTGGCCTGTTGCAGGAGGCCACCAGGGAAGCGCGGTCCGCGGCGCACGTGGACGCACGACACGGTCCCCACACTCGCCCGATGTGGGTGGCTGCCGGCGTCGGTGCGGTAGCGGCCGCGGTGATCGCGCTCAGCTCGCCGCTGTGGTCCGGGCACGTGTTCGTCGAGTCGCGGTGGCTCTCGGTGACGCTGCTCGCCGTCGGCTTGGCGCTGTTCTGTTTGCACTCAACGCTTTTGGGCATGCTGGCCGGTCAGGACAGGTGGACGGCCTACGGATCGCTGATGGTGACCGACGCAAGTCTTCGGTTACTGGTCGCCGTGGCGACCTTCCTGATCGGCTGGGGGCTGGCCGGCTACCTGTGGGCGACGGTGGCGGGTGCGGTCGCGTGGCTGATCATGCTGCTCGTCTCCCCGGCCTCCCGGCGCGCCGCGAGCCTGCTGACGCCGGTCGGCACCGTGTCCTTCCTGCGCGGCGCGTCCCACTCCATCACCGCCGCGAGCGCGAGCGCCATCCTGGTCATGGGATTCCCGGTGCTGCTGCAGGCCACCTCGGGCGACCTCGGCGCGGTCGGCGGCATCGTGATTCTCGCCGTCACGCTGACGCGGGCGCCTCTGCTCGTGCCGCTGACGGCGATGCAGGGCAATCTCGTCGCCCACTTCGTCGACCAGCGAACGCATCGGGTGAGGGCGCTGGTGACACCCGCCCTGATCGTGATCGGTGTGGGTCTGCTCGGTGTACTGGTCGCCTGGGCCGCCGGACCGTGGCTGCTGCGCAGCGCGTTCGGCGCCGATTACCGCGCGGACGGTGCGCTGTTGGCGTGGCTGACGGGCGGGGCGATCGCGGTGTCGCTGCTCACGCTCACCGGGGCGGCGGCGGTGGCGGCGGCACTGCACCGCGCGTACTCGGTGGGTTGGGTGTCGGCGACCGTCGCGTCGACGTTGTTGCTGTTGCTGCCGCTCGATCTGGGGACCCGCACGGTCATCGCGCTGTTGTGCGGTCCGGTGGTGGGCATCGCCGTGCATCTATTCGCGCTCTCGCGTGAGCGCACGTCGTGAAGCGGGTTCGGAACCGAGGCCCCCGATCCGTATGCTGGCCCCGTTCTACGGTGAGGAAGATCGAATGACTTGGCTGGTGACCGGCGGCGCGGGATACATCGGTTCCCACGTGGTGCGCGCGTTGTCGGACGCCGACATGCCTGTGGTGGTGCTCGACGACCTGTCGACCGGACTCGAGCGGTTCGTTCCCCCGACGGTCCCGCTGGTACGCGGCACCCTGCTCGACGGCGAACTGGTCACCCGCACGCTCGACGAGCACCGCGTCGACGGCGTGATCCACATCGCGGGTTTCAAGTACGCCGGTGTCTCGGTGCAACGGCCACTGCACACCTACGAGCAGAACGTCTCGGCGATGGTCACGTTGCTCAAGGCGATGGAGTTCGTCGGCACCGACAAGATCGTCTTCTCCTCCAGCGCCGCCACCTACGGCACGCCGGATGTCGACACCGTCACGGAGCAGACGCCGACGGCACCGGAATCGCCGTACGGCGTCAGCAAGTTGGTGGGCGAGTGGATGATTCGCGACGCCGCACGCGCGTCCGGGTTGCGGCACACCAGCCTGCGGTACTTCAACGTCGTGGGATCCGGCTCGGCCGACCTGTTCGACGTCAGCCCGCACAATCTCTTCCCGCTGGTGTTCGACATGTTGTGCCGCGACGAGACTCCGAGGATCAACGGCGCCGACTATCCCACGCCGGACGGCACCTGCGTGCGCGACTACGTCCACGTCTCGGACCTCGCGCTGGCCCATGTCGCCGCCGCGCGGCGACTGGTGAGCGGCGAACCGATCGAGCCCGTCTACAACCTCGGCAGCGGCAGCGGCACCTCCGTGCGCGAGATCATGACGACGATCCGCGACGTCACCGGTTTCGATTTCGAGCCCGTCGTCGGTCCCCGCCGCCCCGGCGACCCCGCCCGCATCGTCGCGTCGGGTGAGCTGGCCGCACGCGACCTCGACTGGCGCATGCGGCATTCGCTGGAGGAGATGGTGCGGTCGGCATGGATCGCTCGCCGGCAAGCAGGGGATGCGTATCCGCGGTAAGTTCGCGCCGGGCAACTGGGTCGCTCGCACCGCCGTCGTCCTGATCGTCGTGCAGTTGGCGATCCGGGCGGCGCTGGCGTTCGGCGGCTACTTCTACTGGGACGACCTGATCCTGATCGGCCGTGCTGGCACACAACCGCTCCTCTCCCCGGAGTACCTGTTCGACGACCACGACGGCCACGTCATGCCCGGGGCGTTCCTCGTCGCGGGCGGCATCACACTTCTGGGCCCGCTGAACTGGATCGGTCCGGCGATCAGCCTGCTCGTGCTGCAGGTGCTGGTATCCCTGGCATTGCTGCGCACGCTGCACGTCATCCTCGGATGGCGGCCAGTGCTGTTGCTGCCGTTGACATTCGCGTTGTTCACACCGCTGGCGGTGCCCGGGTTCGCGTGGTGGGCGGCCGCGCTGAACTCGTTGCCGATGCTGGCGGCGATGGCGTGGGTTTGCGGCGACGCAATCCTTCTGGTGCGGACCGGCAATCGCCGCTACGCGGCCACGGCCTTGGTGGTCTACCTCGGAGGGCTGCTGTTCTTCGAGAAGGCCGCGGTGATCCCGTTCGTCGCGTTCGCGGTGACGGCGCTGTTGGCCCACGTGACCGATACGGGGTCGGTGAAAGCGGTGTGGCGCCGGGGCATTCGCCTGTGGGTTCCGTCGCTGGTGATCACCGCGGGATGGGTCGGCGTGTACCTCGTGGTGGTCGACCAGAAGCGCTGGACCCTCGATCTGCCGATGACGTGGGACCTGCTCGCGAGGTCGGTGACACACGGGATCGTGCCGGGACTGGTCGGCGGACCGTGGGATTGGCAGCGCTGGGCGCCTGCGTCGCCGTGGGGAACCCCGCCTGCGACGGTGATGGTGCTGGGCTGGGTGGCCCTGGCAGCGGTGGTGGTGCTCACCATGCTGCGCAAGCGGCGTTTGACCGCCGTGTGGCTCGCGGCGGCGGGTTACGCCGTGGCCTGTCAGATCCCGATTTACCTCATGCGCTCATCGCAGTTCACGGCACTGGAGTTGGCGCAGACCCTGCGTTATCTGCCCGATCTGGTCATCGTGCTGGCGCTGCTGGCCGCGGTCGGGCTGTGCGCGCCGAACCGGGAGGGGACGCGGTGGCTGGACGCGTCGCGATCCCGCACGGCGCTGATTTGTGCGTTCACCGCGGCGTTCATCGCCAGCAGTCTCTACTCGACGGCGACGTTCCTGACGGTTTGGCGTGACGACCCGGCGCGGACCTATCTACGAAATGCGTTGCCGGGTCTGGCCGATGCCGCACGAATGTCGAATGCGCCGATGCTCGACCAGGAGGTCGACCCGATGGTGCTGCAGCGAGTGGTCGGACCGGAGAACCGGGCCAGTCACATGTTCGCCTTGCTGCGCGACCGTCCCGAATTCGCCTCGGCCACACACGAATTACGCATGCTCGATCATGTGGGGCGGGTCGTCGACGCCAAGGTCACGTGGGTTCGCAGCATCGTGCCGGGACCGCACCCGGACTGCGGCTACCTGGTGCAGCCGGAGGTTCCCGTGCGCATGCCGCTGGACGGGCCGCTGCTGCCTGCGGACTGGACCGCCGAGATCAACTACCTCGCCAACAGCGACGGTTCGATGACGATGTCGTTGTCGGAGGGGCATGAGGCCAAGGTTCCGGTGCGCCCCGGACTGAACCGGGTGTTCGTCCGGTTGCCGGGCGCGGGCGACGCGATCGACGTCCGCGCGAACACGGCCGCGCTGTCGGTCTGCATCGCATCCGGACCCGTCGGGTTTGTTGCCCCGAGATAGCCGACGTCCGTGCCACGCTGTCTTTCATGACAGACATTCGTGACCAGGGCATGCAGGTTTTCCGCGAATTGCTTCCGGGAGTCCTACCCGAGGGAGACGTCGAACCGCCGACGGGTTCGTTCGGCGGCGAGATGCTCGGCCTCGCAATGGACAACGTGTTCGGTCGGCTTTGGACCCGCGACGGCCTGAGCCGCCGCGACCGCAGCCTCATCACGCTCGGCATCCTCGTGGCGCTGCGCGCCGAGGACGAGTTGCGGATCCACTTCCAGATCGCGCGCAACAACGGGCTGACCGACGACGAGATCGCCGAGCTCATCTACCACTGCACCGGGTACGCCGGTTTCCCCGCCGCCAACTCGGCAATGAAAGTCGCCCAGGAGGTGTTGCAACCGACGTGAGTATCGCGCCGATCACCCACCACCGCGTCACCGTCGACGGCGTCGACACCTTCTACCGCCAAGCAGGGCCCGCCGGCGCGCCGGTCGTGCTGCTGCCGCACGGCTACCCGGCGTCGTCATACGTCTACCGCAACCTGATGGCCGCCCTGGGCGACGAGTGGCGTCTGATCGCGCCCGACCTGCCCGGATTCGGTTACAGCGCAACACCTTCCCCCGATGACTTCGGCTACACCTTCGACGCGTACGCGGCCTTTCTGCGCGCCTTCGTCGACGCGCTCGACCTGCGGCGTTACGCCATCTGGCTACACGACTACGGCTCGCAGTTCGGTTTGCGTCTCGCCCTCGCCGAACCCGACCGCGTCGCAGGCCTCGTCATCCAGAACGGCGACATCTACGCCGATGCGTTCGGGCCGAAGTACGGTTTCCTGCGCGAGCTTTGGGACAATCCCGGGCCCGCGTCCCGGCGACGCATCGCCGAACACGTCACGCTCGCAGGCTTCGAGAGCGAGTTCCGCGGCGATCTGCCTGCCGATGTTGCCGACCGCATCAGCCCCGACCTGTGGACGCTGCACTGGGCGCTGATGAACACTCCCGACCGGCTGGCCAACCTCATCCACCTGCTCGAAGACCAGCCCTCGACACTCGACTGGTTCGCCGAGGAACAGGCGTATCTGCGCACCCATCAACCGCCGACGCTCATCGTGTGGGGGCCGCACGACGGGTACATGCCCGAGGAGTCTGCGCGCGCCTACCACCGCGACCTGCCCGACGCGCGCCTGCACCTGCTCGGCGGCGGGCACTGGTTGCTGGAGACGCACCTCGACGAGGTGGTGCCGTTGGTCCGCGACTTCCTGCCGCGGGCGCACCGCGAAACGACCGGAGCCACCTAGGAGAATCGAACTCCTGACCTGCTCATTACGAGTGAGCCGCTCTGCCGACTGAGCTAAGGTGGCGTGCCCGGCCGACGCGCGCTCACGCGGAAGCGTCGGCCACAGGCGGGACGAGTCTACGGCAGGGCCCGCCGCCGACCCAACTCAGTCGCGCAGTGCCCGCCCGACCGTGGCCACCATCGCGTCGACCGCGAACTTCGGCTTGACGTTGACCGCCAGCGCCTCACGGCACTCCAGGACGGCTTCGATACAGCGCAGCAGCTTGTCCGGGGGCGCATGCGCGGCCAGCCGGGCGACCTCCTCCCCCATATCGGGGTGGTTGTGCGAGACACCGTCCGCGTTCGAGGCCACCAGCAGCGCGTCGCGGAAGTACGTGGCCAGGTCGATCAACGCCCGGTCGAGGGAATCGCGCGAGGCGCGCGTCTTGCGCGACTTCTGCCGTCGCTCAAGGGCACTCAGCGCGCCCGCCGCTCCCCGCAGCGAACCGGCCGTGCCCTTGCCGGTGCCGCCGGCGCCCAGCGCGGTGCGCAGTTCCTCGGTCTCGGCCTCGTTGCGCTCGACCGTCAGCGCCAGGGCCTCGTCCTCGGCCGTCTTCACCAACTCCTCGGCCGCGGCGTAGGCGCGCGACGGGGTGGCGGCGTCCCGCGCGAGGCCCAGGGCCCGCTTCCGGCGCTCCCGGGCGGCCTCGTCGGTGGCCAGCCGCCGGGCCCGCCCGACGTGGCCGCCGCTCACCGACGCGGCCCAGCGCGCATCGGACTCCGGCAGCCCGTCGCTGTCCATCAGCACATCGGCGATCGCGTCCACGGTCGGCGTCACCAGCGCCACGTGCCGACAGCGCGAGCGCAGCGTGATCGCGATGTCCTCCGGATCCACCGACGGCGCGCACAGCAGGAACACCGTCGACGGCGGCGGTTCCTCGACCACCTTGAGCAGGGCGTTCGCCGCTCCCTCGGTGAGCCGGTCCGCGTCCTCGATCACCACGGCTTGCCACCGCCCGGTGCCCGGCCGCCGCGAGGCGATCTGCACGATCGCGCGCATCTCGTCGACGCCGATCGACAGGCCCTCGGGGATGATCCGCCGCACGTCGGCGTGGGTGCCGGCCATCGTCGTGGTGCAGGCCCGGCACTCGCCGCATCCCGGTATGCCGTCGGAGGTGCACTGCAGCGCCGCGGCGAAGCACAGCGCGGCCACCGACCGGCCCGAACCCGGCGGGCCCGTGATCAGCCACGCGTGTGTCATGGTCCCGATCGCCGCGCCGCTGTGAGCCGCCTCACCACGTGCGGCCCGTGCCGCCGCCACCAACTCGGCCTCCACGGCGTGCTGGCCTACCAGACGCGAGAAAACACCGCCCATCGGAGATAACAGTAGTGCTGCGAACCGACACGTCCGTCTCACAGCACCCGTACCCGTCCCCGATGCCCGATACGGTTGACGCGTGGCCATGGACGAACGACCGATCGGGCGAATCAGCGCATTCGTCCGGTGGGCCGCGCGCACCCCGTGGCCGGTGTTCACGCTGGGCATGGTGCAGGCCGACATCATCGGCGCCCTGCTGGTCCTGAGCTTCCTGCGGTTCGGCCTGCCGCCCGAGGACCGCATCCAGCTGCAGGATCTGCCCGCCTTCAACCTGGCGGTCTTCCTCGGCTTTCTGTTCGTGTCCTTCACCGTCGCGGCGTACTGGAGCCTGCGGCTGCTGATCCCGGTCATGCGCTGGCAGCGCCGGGACATGTTGCTCGGCGACCGGGACCCGGCCGAAACCGAGGTGGCGCGCACCCGCGCGCTGAAGATGCCGTTCTACCGGTCGGTGATCAACGTCGCGAACTGGGTCCTCGGCTCGGTGGTGTTCATCGTCGCGAGCTGGCCGGTGGCCAGTAAGTCCGCGCCGGTGGTGGCGGTCGCGACGGGGCTGGGCGCCACCGCGACCGCGATCATCGGTTATCTGCAGTCCGAGCGGGTGCTGCGCCCGGTCGCCGTGGCCGCACTGCGCGGCGGCGTTCCGGAGAACTTCCGCGCGCCCGGTGTGATCGCGCGTCAGGTGATGACATGGGTGCTGTCGACCGCGGTTCCGATCATCGCGATCGTGTTGGCGGTGGTGGCCAGCAAGTTCGAGATCCTCACCGCGCCCGCCGACCGGCTGACCACCCCGATCCTGATCCTGTCGATCTCCGCGCTGGTGGTGGGCCTGGCGGGCACCGTGCTGGTGGCGATGTCGATCGCCGACCCGCTGCGCCAGCTGCGCTGGGCGCTCGGTGAGGTCCAGCGCGGCAACTACAACGCCCACATGCAGATCTACGACGCCAGCGAGCTGGGCCTGCTGCAGGCCGGGTTCAACGACATGGTCCGCGACCTGGCCGAGCGGCAGCGGCTGCGCGACCTGTTCGGCCGGTACGTCGGCGAGGACGTGGCC
The DNA here is from genome assembly GCA_050205545.1 of Mycolicibacterium celeriflavum. Taxonomy (GTDB): domain Bacteria; phylum Actinomycetota; class Actinomycetes; order Mycobacteriales; family Mycobacteriaceae; genus Mycobacterium; species Mycobacterium celeriflavum_A. The sequence continues at coordinate 213,187 of JBNMQV010000007.1, read as the reverse complement.
CGGCGCGCGCTGGAACGCGGAACCGAGCTCGGCGGCCAGGAGCGCGACGTGGCCGTGCTGTTCGTCGACCTGGTCGGCTCGACACAGTTGGCGGCGACCATCCCCGCGGCCGAGGTCGTCAACCTGCTCAACGACTTCTTCCGCGTCGTGGTCGACACGGTCAACCGGCACGGCGGCTTCGTCAACAAGTTCCAGGGCGACGCGGCGCTGGCCATCTTCGGCGCACCGATCGAGCATCCCGACGCGTGCGGCGCGGCGCTGGCGGCCTCCCGCGAACTGCACGACGAGCTGATCGAGGTGCTGGGCCAGACGGAGTTCGGCATCGGGGTATCGGCCGGCCGGGCCATCGCCGGGCACATCGGTGCCCAGGCCCGCTTCGAGTACACCGTGATCGGCGATCCGGTCAACGAGGCGGCGCGCCTGACCGAGCTGGCCAAGCTGGAGGAGGGCCACGTGCTCGCCTCGGCCATCGCGGTCAGCGGCGCCCTCGACGCCGAGGCGCTGTGCTGGGACGTCGGCGAGATCGTCGAGTTGCGGGGCCGCGTGGCCCCCACGCAGTTGGCCAGGCCGGTGAACCTGGCCTCGACGGATCGCGCCGGACGGGACGACGCTCGAGCCGAGGTTGAGCAGGACGCCGAACGTGAAGTTGTGTCCGAGGAATCGCGCTGATCTCGAGCACAAGCTCACGTTCGCGGGCTAGCTCTTCTTGGTCGCCTTCTTCGCCGCGGCCTTCTTGGTGGTCTTCTTCGCCCCCGCCTTCTTCGTCCGCTTCACCGGTCCGCGCGCGCGGCGGTCGGCGAGCAGTTCGGCGGCGCGTTCGTCGGTGATCGACAGGACGTCGTCACCCTTGCGCAGGCTGGCGTTGGTCTCGCCGTCGGTGACGTAGGGGCCGAACCGGCCGTCCTTGATCACCATGGGCTTACCGGTCGCCGGGTCCTCGCCCAACTCGCGCAGCGGCGGGGCCGCGGCCCGCTGACCGCCGCGACGCTTGGGCTCGGCGTAGATCTTCAGCGCCTCCTCGAGCGTGATGTCGAACATCTGCTCTTCGGTGGCCAGCGAGCGAGAATCGGTGCCGCGCTTGAGGTATGGGCCGTAGCGGCCGTTCTGGGCGGTGATCTCCTCACCGGTGTTCGGGTCGACGCCGACGACCCGCGGCAGCGACAGCAACCGCAATGCGTCCTCGAGCGTCACCGTTTCCAGATCCATCGACCGCAGCAGTGAACCTGTCCGCGGCTTGGGACCCGTCGGCTTCTTGCCCTTCTTGGCCGGCGACCCGGCCTCGCCGTCGTCGGGCGGTTCGGGCAGGACCTCGGTGACGTAGGGACCGTAACGGCCATCCTTGGCCACGATCTCGTGCCCGGTCGCCGGGTCGACGCCCAGCGATCGGCCCTCTTGCGGTGTGGCGAAGAGCTTTTCGGCGAGCTCGAGGGTCAGCTCGTCGGGGGTGAGCTCGTCTTTGAGGTTGGCGCGCTGCGGTTTGAGTTCACCGTCGTCGCCGGCGACCATCCGCTCCAGGTACGCACCGTTCTTGCCGACCCGGACGTAGATCGGGCGACCCTGGTCGTCGTCGAAAAGCTTGATGGAGTTGACTTCTCGGGCGTCGATCTCCTCGAGGTTCACCCCGACGAGCTTCTTCAGGCCGCCCGCGCGCGCAATCGAGTCCTCGACCCCGTGCTCGCCGCCGAAGTAGAAGTTGTTGAGCCAGTTGGTCCTTCGCTCGTTGCCCGCTGCGATCTCGTCGAGTTCGTCCTCCATCGCCGCGGTGAAGCCGTAGTCGACCAGGCGGCTGAAATGCTGTTCGAGCAGCCCGATCACGGCGAACGCCACCCATGAGGGCACCAGCGCGCTGCCGCGCTTCACGACGTAGCCGCGGTCCTGGATCGTCTTGATGATCGACGAGTACGTCGAAGGCCTGCCGATGCCGAGGTCCTCGAGCGCCTTGATCAGCGACGCCTCGGTGTAGCGGGCGGGCGGCGTCGTGTTGTGCCCGTCGGCGGTGAGCTCCTTGGCGTCGACGCGCTGGCCCTGCTGCAGATTCGGCAGCCGGCTCTCGGCGTCGTCGGCCTCGCCGCCTGCCTGCTCGTCGATGCTCTCGACGTAGGCCTTCAGAAAGCCCGCGAACGTGATCGTGCGGCCGCTGGCGTTGAACACGACCTGCTCGCCGGAGCTCGCGGTTCCGGAGATCCGCAGCGACAGCGTCGTGCCCCGCGCATCGGCCATCTGCGAGGCCACGGTGCGCTGCCAGATCAGCTCGTAGAGCCGGAACTCGTCGGTGTCGAGCTGGCTGTGCAGCTGGCCCGGGGTCTGGAACACGTCGCCGGCGGGCCGGATGGCCTCGTGCGCCTCCTGGGCGTTCTTCACCTTGCGGGTGTACTGCCGCGGCGTCGGATGCAGGTACTCCTCGCCGTAGAGCTGGCGGGCCTGGTTGCGGGCGGCGTCAATGGCCGACTGCGACAGCGTGGTCGAGTCGGTGCGCATATAGGTGATGTAGCCGTTCTCGTAGAGCCGCTGCGCGATGCTCATCGTGCGCTCCGACGAGAACCGCAGCTTGCGGCCCGCCTCCTGCTGCAGCGTCGAGGTCATGAACGGCGCGTAGGGCCTGCGGGTGTAGGGCTTCTGCTCAACCGAACTGACCGCGAGCTGCGCCCCGCGCAGGCCGCCCGCCAACGCCGTCGCGGCGGCCTCGTCGAGCACCAGCACCTCGTCCGGCTTTTTCACCTGACCCAGCGAGTCGAAGTCGCGCCCGGTGGCCACGCGGCGCCCGTCGACCATGTTCAGCTTGGCCGTGAAGGTGGGCGGCGACGCCTGCGGATCGGAGACGCTGGCGTCGAGCTCGGCGGTGACGTCCCAGTAGCCCGCGCTGCGGAACGCCATCCGTTCGCGTTCGCGCCGGACGATGATCCGCGTCGCGACCGACTGCACGCGGCCGGCCGACAGTTTCGGCGCGACCTTCTTCCACAGCACCGGGCTGACCTCGTAGCCGTACAGCCGGTCCAGGATTCGGCGGGTCTCCTGCGCGTCGACCAGGTCGTTGTCCAGGTCGCGGGGGTCCTCGGCGGCGGCCCGAATGGCCGGTTCGGTGATCTCGTGGAACACCATCCGCTTGACCGGGACGCGCGGTTTAAGCGTCTCGAGCAGATGCCAGGCGATGGCCTCGCCCTCGCGGTCGCCGTCCGTGGCCAGATACAGCTCGTCGACGTCCTTGAGCAGGTCCTTCAGCTCCGCGACCGTGCTCTTCTTCTCCGGGCTGATGATGTAGAGCGGCTCGAAGTTGTGGTCGACGTCCACCCCGAGGCGGGCCCACGGCTCGGATTTGTACTTGGCCGGCACGTCGGCGGCGTTGCGGGGCAGGTCGCGGATGTGCCCTCGGGACGACTCAACGATGTAGTCGGAGCCCAGGTAGCTCGCAATTTTGCGCGCCTTGGTAGGCGACTCGACAATGACGAGCCGCCGGACGCTTCCGTTACGGCCGCTCCCGCGGTCCCCGTCTGCCACCTTTACTTACGCTCCACTTCTTCGGTCGCCCACAGCGCAGATCTCCGCACTCGGCGGCGCTCCGACCCTGTCGGCACCTGACAATTTCGCACCCCGCGCGAGCCGACGCAAACTGACCCCCCTCCGAACAGCCGTCAGACCCGCGGCCATTCTCCGAACGCCTCCACGTTGCCCGGAGGTTCCCCCACGTTCTCTACCAGGCGTGATAGTCGGCGTCGACCGCTGATCCTAAGCGCCGGGCGCGATCCGCGGGTGCCAATCAGCGTCGGCGCGATTCCCACCCGCATCATCGCCGACGCCAGCGGCGAATGCGTGTCCGGCGCGTGCGGGTCCAATCCGAGCAGATAGCGGTCCGCTTCGGGCGTGCCCGCGGCCAGCGTCCAGGCCCGAAGCTCGCGCGGCCCGGGGAGCCAGTCGGGCGGGACGGTCTTGACGGCGCCACGGGTCCATTCGGACGCGATGCCGACCAGACGGGGATCGACCGCCGTGCGCACCAGCGGGGTGTTCTCGTCGGTGCGCGCGATCTCGGGCTTCAGGCCGGCCTCGACGATCATCTCGGCGAGCGCCTCGGCGCGCCAGAGCCGCTCCACGACGACCGACAGCCGCGCACCCTGCTCGGCGCCCGACCCCACCAGCACCACCTGGCCAGGCCCGGCGAGCAGCCCGGTGAGGTCGGCGACCGCGGGGGGCACCGACTCCGCCGAGAAGAACGACAGCTGGCTCACAAATCGACAGTAAGCCAGTCACCGGCATCTGCCACGGCGGCCGTGCCGTAGCGCGCCGGAATAGCGAACACCCCGCGGCTGCCGGTTCTCGACGCTCGCGGGGTGTTGCCTTTCGATCGTGTTGGTCGCTCTAGACGGCCCGAACACCCGTGGCCTGCGGACCCTTGGGGCTCTGGCCAACCTCGAACTCGACCTTCTGGTTCTCCTCCAGGGTGCGGAAGCCGCTGCCCTGAATCTCCGTGTAGTGGACAAAAACGTCAGCGGAGCCGTCCTCCGGGGCGATGAAGCCGAAGCCCTTCTCCGCGTTGAACCACTTCACAGTTCCCTGTGGCATTTCCTGTTGTTTCCTTCTCTTATTCACCGGGTGCGGTCCACCGTGTTTCGGTACACCGGGCCCGTTCCGACCGCTCTCCTTCGTGGAAGCTCGGAACTCAACCCGACCTACAACCCTCGCAGGAACCGCGATCGCAACGTCGATCCTGCGAGTGCTAATACACGAACACAGAAGCTGCGACCGCGATAAGTCAATCACGTTCGTGGCTGCCGCGACAGTCTCGGCGTTTCAAATGGGCAACAATTCACGTAAAGAGGTGTCTCAGGAGGACGATGGATGGCTGATTTCGGCCGCGAGCTGCTCGCGTGCGCGGTCGAAGGCACGGTCGGCGGCGGCCCGAACCCGCTGCGCCACGTGGCCGATATTCCGCCGCGCCGGGGCCACCCGATGAAGTGGCCGTGCTGGGCCGACCCAGATGTGGTGCGGGCGTTCGTTGATCGGGGCATCGAGGCTCCGTGGTCACATCAGGTGGCCGCGGCCGACCTCGCGCACGGCGGACGCCATGTCGTGTTGTGCACGGGAACGGCATCGGGCAAGTCGCTCGCCTACCAGTTGCCGATATTGACAGACCTGAAGGCAAATTCGCGTACCCGCGTGCTGTATCTGTCGCCGACCAAGGCGCTCGGCCATGACCAACTGCGCTCCGCGGTGGCACTCACCGAGGCGGTGGGGCTGTCCGACGTCGCCCCGTGTGCCTACGACGGCGACAGCCACAGCGATGTGCGCCGGTTCGCGCGCGAACGGTCGCGGTGGATCTTCTCCAACCCCGACATGATCCATTTGTCGTTGCTGCGCAACCACGCCCGCTGGGCGGTGTACTTGCGCAATCTGCGCTACATCGTCGTCGACGAATGCCACTACTATCGCGGGATTTTTGGCTCGAACGTGGCGATGGTGCTGCGTCGGCTGCTGCGGTTGTGCGCGCGGTATTCGCCGACCGGAGACGTGCCGACGGTGATCTTCGCCAGCGCCACGACGGCCTCGCCGGCGCAGACCGCATCCGAGTTGATCGGGCAGACGGTCACCGAGGTCACCGAGGACGGCTCGCCGCAGGGTGCGCGCACCGTGGCGTTGTGGGAGCCTCCGCTGCTCGACGATCTGGTGGGCGAAAACGGGGCGCCGGTAAGGCGTTCGGCGGGCGCCGAGGCCGCCAGCGTGATGGCCGACCTGGTCGCAGAGGGCGCGCGGATGCTGACCTTCGTGCGCTCGCGCCGCGGCGCCGAACTCACCGCGCTGGGTGCGCGGTCCCGATTGGCCGAACTCGCACCGGATCTCGCCGACCGGGTGGCGTCGTATCGCGCCGGGTATCTCTCCGAGGACCGGCGCGCGCTCGAACGCGCGTTGGCCGACGGTGAACTGCGGGGGCTGGCGACGACGAACGCATTGGAACTCGGCGTCGACATCGCCGGTCTGGACGCCGTTGTGCTCGCCGGGTTTCCGGGCACCGTGACGTCGTTCTGGCAGCAGGCGGGGCGGTCGGGGCGACGCGGCCAGGGGGCGCTGATCGTGCTGATCGCGCGCGACGATCCGCTCGACACCTACCTGGTGCACCACCCGTCCGCCCTGCTGGACAAGCCGATCGAACGCGTCGTCATCGATCCGACGAACCCGTATGTGCTTGGGCCGCAACTGCTCTGCGCGGCTGCCGAACTTCCGCTCACCGATGCCGAGGTGCGGATGTGGAACGCCGAGGAGGTGGCCGCGGCGCTCGTCGACGACGGTCTGCTGCGGCGGCGGGCCAACGGGTACTTTCCCACGCCCGGCATGGACCCGCATACGGCCGTCGACATTCGGGGGTCGACAGGCGGTCAGATCGCGATTCTCGAGGCCGGCACGGGACGGATGCTGGGCAGCACCGGCGCGGGACAGGCACCCGCTTCGGTACACCCCGGAGCGGTGTATCTGCACCAGGGCGAGACCTATGTCGTCGACTCTCTCGATTTCGAAGACGGCGTGGCCTTCGTGCACGCCGACGATCCCGGCTACACCACCTCCGCCCGCGAGATCACCGACATCTCGGTCACGGGTCACGGTGAGCGAAAGTCCTTCGGCGCGGTCACCGTTGGGCTGGTGCCGGTGTCGGTGACGAATACGGTGATCGGCTACCTGCGACGGCAGTTGACGGGCGAGGTGATCGACTTCGTCGAACTCGAGATGCCCACCCGCACGCTGGAGACCATGGCGGTGATGTGCACCATCACGCCAGAGGCGTTACAGCACAACGGGATCGATTTGCTTCGAGTGCCGGGCGCGCTTCATGCCGCAGAACACGCCGCCATCGGGCTGCTGCCGTTGGTCGCCAGCTGCGACCGTGGCGACATCGGCGGGGTGTCGACGGCGGTCGGACCCGTGCAGGGATTGCCGACGATCTTCGTGTACGACGGCTACCCCGGCGGTGCCGGTTTCGCCGACCGGGGATACCACCGGCTCACCACCTGGTGGGCCGCGACAGCCGATGCGATCGAGGCGTGCGAATGCCCCGCTGGCTGCCCGTCGTGCGTGCAGTCGCCCAAGTGCGGCAACGGCAACGACCCGCTGGACAAGGAGGGTGCGGTTCGGGTGTTGCGGCTGGTCCTGCGCGAGATATCCGATCACTCGCGTTGACGGCCGTGGACATGGGCGATCGACCCCTCGACGATCGCCCCACGGATTTCCGCGAACCGGGCCATCAGGGCCCCGTGCAGACGAAAGCTACCGCCTCGGGCGAGGCCGTCGCAACCGCTACGACGGCGCGACGAATCGCGTTCCCGCACGCCGGTAAAGTGGCCCCATGACCCACGACTGGCTGCTCGTGGAGACGCTGGGCAGCGAGCCCGCGGTGGTAGCGCAGGGTCGCCGCACCCAGAACCTGATCCCGATCGGTACCTTTCTGCGGCGCAATCCGCATCTGATGGCGGTGCAGACCGCGATCGGCGAGACGGTGCGCGCACGGCAGGGCCTTAGCAGCATCACCCCGAAGAACGACCGTGTCATTCGCACCGAGGTCGTGCAGATGACCGACGGTCGGATCCACGGTGTGCACGTCTGGATCGGGCCGCCCGACATGGAGCCTCCGGAGCGGCCGGTTCCCGGCCCGCTGGTGTGGGATCTCGAGACCGGCACCGCCACGGCGACGCCGGAGTCGTTGGCCAACAGTGGTTGGGATTCGCATCAAGAGCCGACCCAGAACCGGACGTTCGCCGACGACCTGCCGATGCGCGAACTCAACCCGAGCGAAGCCAAGGTATTGACCATGGCGATCAGACGCGAGCCGGGCGCGACGTTCTGCAGCACCTGGGATGTCACCGACCATCGCGGTGAGCCGATCAGCGTCGGCTTCGTCACGCGGACGGTGTTGGAGCCGCAGGAAGACGGTGGTCCCGATCGGCTGATGGGCCGCGCGATGAACTGGCGCAGCGAACGCGAAGAAGAACCGCCGCAACAGGACCGCCTCGCTCAGCGAATCCTCAACGGGCTGGCCCAACCCGGCGTGCACCGCGCGCTCGTCGACCCGACGAACTGGACGTTGTTGAAGTGGCTCGACGACCCCGCACCGTTCTTCGACTGGCGGGTCAGCCTCGCCGGTGAGCATGCGGTGCATCCCGCTGACCGCGCCGAGATGGAGCGGATGGCAACGGAATTCACCACCGGCATCGCGTCCGGTGTGCTGCGGATGACCGGCGTCGACCGCGAATGGGAGCCGGTGCACGTCACTGTCAACCGCGTCGAACTCGACGACGATGTGTACGCGGCGCTCGCAACGCTGCGCCGTCCTAATGCCACCGAGATCGCCGACGTCGACCGGCGCGAGGCCTAGGGGTCGGCGGGGCCGGCGCGGGCCACCGCACGCGCGGTACCCATGCCGAACCGGCCCAGCGCAACCGGAATCTCAACGGCGACAACGATATCGAGGCCGGACACATCGCACCCAGCCACCTCGCTGCGCATGGCGCCGGCGACCGCGACCGCCCACGAGCACGCTTGCTCACCACCCGCGGCGACCCGGTGGGCGGCGGCCAACGCCGCCAGATCTGCGGCGGCCTGGGCGCGGTGTCGCGCGGCCACCGCCACCCCGAGGTAGGCGGCCCCGACGGTCATCGTCACCAAGATCGCGATCATCGCCGCGGCGATGACGCTCGCCGAACCGTCCTCAGCCCGAACCCGGTTCCATCGCCGCCACCGCACGCGCCTCGATCGTGAGCCCGGGCAGCATCGCCGAGCGCGCGCTGACGGTCGAGACGACGAACTCGCCGTCGCGGCGAATGACGACGGTGGCGCCGTCGGGTGCGAGACCGCGCGCCGCACCTCCACCGTCGTGACCACGGGCGGCCAGGCGTGCGGCCTCGCGCGCCGCGTCGACACACCGGATGTGCATCGACACCGCCGTGAGACCCGCCGCGCACAGCACCAGAACGCTGACCAGTGCGGCCACCGCGAACGCCGCCTCGACCGTGGCGCCGCCACGCTCACCCGTCAGACGTCGGTCTTGAGCGCGCGGCTGATGATGTTGGTCAACGCGCCGACGATCGAGTCTCCGGTGACGACCGTGTACAGGATCGCACCGAACGCGGCGGCCGCGATCGTCCCGATCGCGTACTCGACGGTCGACATTCCGTCGTCGGCGACGATCATCATCGTCAGCCGCGTCTGCAACGCCCGAAACTTGTTTCCCACCCTCATGTTTCCTCCCCACTCGCTGTCCTTCACAAGATTCCCGACCGCAGCACGTCCCGGGCGAGACCGGCGACCACCGGGACGATGCCCAGGCAGATGAACGCCGGCAGGTAGCACACACCCAACGGCCCTGCGATCAACACCGACGCCCGCTCGGCAGCGGCGCGCGCCGCATCCGCCGCGTCATCGCGCGATCGCGTCGCCAAATCGGTAACTCCCTGCGCCAGGGCCGTTCCCGACGACGCCGACCGTCGCGCCAGCCGCAGCAACGCGTCAACGTTGCGGTCGCCGTCGGGTGGGCTCGCCCACGCGGTCGACGGGTCGGCGCCAAGGGCGAGCAGATCCGCCGCGCGGGCCAGCACCCGAGCCACCCGCGGGGGCGCCGACGGGGCCGCGGCCGCCGCGGCGCCGGCCACCGCCATCCCCGACCGCAGACAGGCCGACAGCACGTCGAGCGCGGAAGCGAACGCCAACGGATCATCGGGCTTGACGCTCCGCGGTGCGTCGACGGCCGGGTCGCGAGCGGCTCGGAGCCGGGCGCTGGTGTCGCTGCCGCCGAGAAGCGCGGCGATCGCGAGAAGCACTGCGGCGAACGTCATTCGAGCACCCCGCTGGTGATCCGGTCTGACCACGCCAGCCCCACGCACGTCAACGTCACGCCGATGACCAGCAACCACTGGCCGCTCGAGAACAAGAAGCGCAGCGGCTGCGCACCGATCAACTCGCCGAGGCCGATACCGAGCAACGGCAGGACGGCGAGCACGGTCGCGGTCGTGCGTGCACCGGCCATCCCGGCGTTCACCTGAGCCGAGAAGCGCTCTCTGGCAGCGATGTCGCGTTGGGCGGTGTGCATCAGCGTCGCGATCGCCAGACCGCGCGACTCTGCCAACTCCCAGCACACGGCGATCCGCTGCCAGTACGCGGGCCGGGTCGATCGCGCCGCCACACTTCTGAGCCCGGCCGCGACGTCGGCGCCTATCCGCGCCCTGGCCGCCACCGTTCGCAGCGATACCGCGGCCAAGCCGTCGGCCTCGGCCGCCGCGGTGTCGAACGCGGCCACCGGATGGGCGCCGATTCGCAGCTCCCCGACCAGGACGTCGAGCGCGCCCTCCAATGCCGTCGCTTCCGCGGCCCGCTCCCGATTCCGTCGCCGGCGCCGGCGCCGGGCGCTCACAGTGCCTGCGGCGGTCGCGGCCGCGACGACCACCCCGAGTGGGGCAACGACCGTCAGCGCGACCAGGACGCCGACCACCCACACCGCGGGCGGTATCCGGACGGCACGGCGCCGGCGAGGCTCCGGCGGCCATCGACGGCGAGGCCCGGGTGCGGTCAGAAGCGCCAGCGCCAAGGCCAGCGCGGCAACGCTCACGACGCGCCGCGCTCACCGATGAGATCGGTCAGCCGCTGCGCGCCGGGGCCGAAACCCTGCCCGAACCGCCACGCCGTCGAGGCGGCGACCCGGCCGTCGGTTTCCGTCGTCAACACGGCGATCTCGCCGAGCCGGCGCGTGCCCTCGCGGTCACGGGCGACATGGATCACCGCCTGCACCGCTGCCGCCAGTTGGCTGTGCAACGCGGCCCGGTCGAGACCTCCGAGCGCGGCCAGCGCCTCGAGGCGGGCGGGCACCTCCCCCGGACTGTTGGCGTGCACGGTGCCTGCGCCGCCGTCGTGGCCGGTGTTGAGCGCGCCGAGCAGATCGACCACCTCGGCGCCGCGGACCTCGCCGACGATGATGCGGTCGGGCCTCATCCGCAGCGCCTGCCTGACGAGATCGCGCATGGTCACCTCGCCGGCGCCTTCAACATTCGCGCAGCGCGCCACCAACCTCACCAGGTGCGGATGGGGCGGGGCGAGTTCTGAGGCGTCCTCGACACAGACGATGCGTTCGGTGGCGGGGATCGCGCCGAGCAGGGCGGCCAACATGGTTGTCTTGCCCGCGCCGGTGCCGCCCGACACCAGGAACGCCAATCTGGCATTGATGATGCCGCGCAGAAGGGCGGCCGCATCCGGTTCGATCGCCCCGGAGACGGTCAACGACGCCAGGTCCTGCGTGGCGGGCCGCAGCACCCGCAGCGACAGACACGTGCCCGCGGACGCGATCGGTGGCAGGACCGCATGCAGGCGCACCGTGAACTGGCCGGTGCCGAGCCCGGTCAACTGGCCGTCGACCCAAGGTTGCGCCTCGTCGAGGCGTCGCCCCGCGGCCAGTGCGAGCCGCTGAGCGAGCCTGCGCACGGAGTTCTCGTCCGGAAACCGAACACCGGTGCGGCGCAACCCGTTCCCGTCATCCACCCACACCGCGTCCGGCGCGGTGACGAGGACGTCCGTGGTGTCGTGCGCGGCCAGCAACGGCTCCAGCACGCCCGCCCCGGTCAACTCCGTCTCCAGCAGGCGCAGCCCGCTGAGTACCTCGCTGTCGCCGAGCACCCCGCCCGACTCCGCGCGGATCGCGGCGGCCACCACCGTCGGCCGCAACGGCGCGGACTCCGCGGCGAGCCGCTCGCGCACCCGATCGATCAACGAATCGCTCATGCGGCGACCGCGGGATGCTGCCGCAGGATCGTCAACACCTTGCGCGCCGCGCGCCCCAAGGGCGACCGACGATCGACCCGCAGCCCGCCGCGCTCGAGGGTGACGGCCATCCGCGGTTGCGGCCGCATCCCGGCCAGCAGCGGCAGGCCGACGATCTCGGCCACCTCGGCGGACCGCAGCCCGCCGGGTGCCGGGCCGCGCACCACCACGCCCGCGTTCGGATTGAGCGTCGACACCCACCGCGCGACCACGTCGGCCGCGGCGCACGACCGTACGTCGGCCGGTGTCATCACGACCGCCAGATCGGCTGCCGCCAAGGCGGTTTCGACAGCCGCGGTCGACCGCCTCGGGACATCGCACACGACGGTCGCGCCGCTGCGACTGCCCGCATCGATCACGGCACCGAGTGGTACGGGATCAACGTCGGCACCGCCGCGACTGCCGGACAGCACGCTGACGCCCTGCACCCGCGGCAGCGCCTCACGCAGCGCGGCGTAGTTCACCCGTCCGCCCTGCAGCTGCAGATCCGGCCACCGCAACCCGGACTCGGCCTCGCCGCCCACCACCAGATCGATGCCGCCGCTCCACGGGTCGACGTCGATCAGCAGCGCATCGGGAGCGGCCAGCGCGAGCGCCGACGCGAAAACCGATGCGCCCGCCCCGCCGCGGCCGGCGATGACGGCCGCCACCGCGCCGCGGCCGCCCTCGTCGTGCGCCCCCTCGGCGGTCTCGGCCAACTCCGCCATCAGCTCGCCGTCCTGAGCGGGCAGGGTCAGCACTCGCGCGGCGCCGACCGCGATCGCCGCCTGCCAGTCCGCGTCGGCGGGTTCGGTGCGGCCCACCAGGACGACCCGGGCGCGTCGCGGCAGCGCGCGGGCCACACATCGGCGAGCGGATGTGACGTCGAGCACCACCGCGGCCGCATCCGTCCAAACCTTGCGACTCGAGGGTTCCGGAGCGTGGACGACCGGTACACCCACCGCGGCGCAGACCCGGTCGACGTCCTCCCGCAGCACCGGGTCGGCGATCAGCGCGAGATATCCACTGAGCGAAACCACCCCTCAACCCTGTGGCCCACGGACGCCACGGCGCTAGAGACGCCACTTGATCTGTGGATTAACCCGGTCTTGGGGATGCATCGAAAGGCCGAATTGGCACCGAAAACGGCGTTCCGCAACCACGGTGAATGGCAACACATATCCGGATTGCGAAAGGCCCCGAAAAAGGGACGACCCCCGCCAGGGGGGGAGGAGGCGGAGGTCGTCGTGTATCAGCCCCGGGGGGTCGGGCTGATACACACCCGACATAAGCCGGGTAACGCTCACTATACACACGCCAGTCGCCCTCGGTGCAAGTGCTGAGCGCTGACAAAACCGACCCGATTGGCGGAAGTGTGGTGTCACCGACACCTGTCATAACCTGCCACTTTGTACACTCTCCCGGCGTTTGTCACACGGCGGCCCCTATGCTGGCGCTGTGAGCGCATCTGGTCCGGACGCCGAGGCGGGAAACGCTCCGCAGACGCCCGCGCCCGAGGACGGTCCCGTCCGAACCGCGGCCTTCTTCGATCTCGATAAAACGGTCATCGCGAAATCCAGCACTCTGGCTTTCAGCAAACCTTTTTTTGAGCAAGGACTTTTGAACCGCCGGGCCGTGCTCAAGTCGACGTACGCCCAATTCCTCTTTCTGATGTCCGGCGCCGACCACGATCAGATGGATCGCATGCGCGAGTACGTGACGAACATGTGCACCGGCTGGGACGTCGAGCAGGTGAAGTCGATCGTGAACGAAACCCTGCATGACATCGTCAACCCGTTGGTCTTCGCCGAGGCGGCGGAGCTGATCGCCGACCACAAACTGTGCGGCCGCGACGTGGTCATGGTGTCGGCCTCCGGCGAAGAGATCGTCGCGCCGATCGCGCGGGCGCTGGGCGCCACACACGCGATGGCCACCCGGATGGTCGTCGAGGACGGCAAATACACCGGAGAGATCGCCTTCTACTGCTACGGCGAGGGCAAGGTGGCCGCGATCCGCGAGCTCGCTGCGCGCGAGGGGTACGCGCTCGAGCACTCGTACGCCTACTCCGACTCGATCACCGACCTGCCGATGCTGGAGACCGTCGGGCATCCGAGCGTGGTGAACCCGGACCGCGCATTGCGCAAGGAGGCCATCGCCAGGGGCTGGCCCGTGCTCGACTTCTCCAAACCGGTGTCGCTGCGAGACCGGATCCCGGCGCCGTCCGGTGCGGCGGTGGCAACCACTGCGGCGGTGGGAATCAGCGCGCTGGCGGCCGGCGCGCTGACCTATTCACTGCTGCGGCGCTTCGGTTTCTAGCCAACTCTTCGCGCGCCAGCCACCGGGCCGCGTAACAATCCGGACTAGCGCCGATTTGGCCCTTGATGTGACCGCGGTCACGGGGTACAAAGGAACCACGGAAGCTTGGAGAGGCCAAGATCGAGCCGGAAGAGAAGGCTCGTATCTCCCGCTTCAGGCTCCCCAGCACGGATCCCGGCACCCACGCGGAGCACATGCCGCGGAATAGGCAAAAGTGTTGCGGGCCTGCGTATTTGCGAAGAGCGGACGGCTATAGCGGCCCTTTGGGTGGGGTTGCAGTCGAAGCGCATCGACAAGACGCCGAGGCCACCCACGCAACCCACACGAGCACGCTTGGTAACCGGTGTCCGTGCTAGCGGGCGACGAGCCGAACCACGTTCGGAGCGCCGCCCGCTTCGCATTTCCAGCGGTCGGTGGGCCGCGTTCTCAGCAACGCCTCAGGACGCCGACGCGGCCTGCGCGATCGACAGCGCCTCGCGGGCGCCGGCGTGCAATGCGCGACAGCTCAACAGGATCCACGCGGTCAGGCCGTCGGCGGTCCCCGAGGTGAAGCCCCGCGCCGCGGCGCTGTAGTCGCCCGACTTGCGCATCCAGTGGACCTCCGGCACGCCGAGCCCGTGCGGGTCGAGCCCGGTGGTAATCGTCACCAATCGTGACGCCGCCCGCGCCACCGCGCCGTCGGCGACACCGAACGGCGCGAGCGTGAGGAGTTCGCCGTGCACGACGGCGGCGAGCACCGGCGCGGGCACCCGGGTGCCGCCGGTGACAATGTCGGCCAGCAGGCTCAACCGCGTGGCCACCTCCGGATCCGGACGCGGACGCCCCAACCGATCGTCGTCGGCGATGTCGGCGGCCGCCAACGCGTGCAGGCGAGCGATGGCCTGCAGCGGGGCCCGCTGCCAGACGCCGACCAGGGTGGTCGCGCCGCCTTCCACCGCCTCGGCGACGCGCAGCGCCCCGGCCAGCACCGGATCCGGGGTGCCGTCGTCGGCGAATTGCAGCGCGCCGCCGTCGAGCACCGAGGACGCGCGGGCGGCCCGCAGGGCGGCCTCCGCGGCGCTCTTCGGCCACCCGCGAAGGTTTGTCCGGTGCCGGTGCGCACGGCCCAGTGCCTCGCGGGCCTCCTCGGCCGCCTCCGCGACGCCGGGCAATTCGGCGAGCGGGGCCAAGGGATCCTTTGCGAAGCCACCGGTCACGGCAGCACACGCTAGCCGACCGTTGACCCCGCAAGCCACGACGCTCACCGCTGCAGACGCGCCGTCGGCGGAGCGGACTGTGGCATGCCACCGTGCGCGGCCGTCGAGGTGACTACCCTCACAGATATGGCAGAGTCATCGGCGCAGCACGCTCACGGTCCGTCCGTCTATCCCCCGTCTCCGGAGTTCGCCAAGCAGTCGAACGCGACTGAGGATCTCTACCGTCAGGCCGAGAAGGACAGGTTGGCGTTCTGGGCGGAGCAGGCCAACCGGCTGTCGTGGGAGACCCCGTTCAACGACGTGCTCGACTGGTCCGAGGCCCCGTTCGCCAAGTGGTTCGTCGGCGGAAAGCTCAACGTCGCCTACAACTGCGTCGACCGCCACGTCGAGGCCGGGCACGGGGACCGGGTGGCCATCCGCTGGGAGGGGGAGCCCGGCGACAGCCGCGACATCACCTACTCCGAGCTGCTCGCCGAGGTCTGTAAGGCCGCCAATGCCCTGACCGACCTCGGCCTGGTCGCCGGCGACCGCGCCGCCATCTACATGCCGATGATTCCCGAGGCGATCGTCACGATGCTGGCCTGCGCCCGGCTCGGCGTCCTGCACTCGGTGGTGTTCGCCGGCTTCTCGGCGTCGGCGCTCAAGGCGCGCATCGAGGACGCCGAGGCCAAGATCGTCATCACCAGCGACGGGCAGTACCGCCGCGGGCAGGCGGCGTCGCTCAAGGAATCCGTCGACGAGGCCTTGGGAGCGGGCTGGACCGCGGGAGAAAGCCCAGTCGAACACGTTCTGGTGGTGCGCCGCACCGGGATTGACACACCGTGGACCGAGGGCCGCGACCTGTGGTGGCACGAGACGGTCGAGAAGGCCTCGCCCGAACACACTCCCGAGGCCTTCGACTCCGAGCATCCGTTGTTCCTGCTGTACACCTCGGGCACCACGGGTAAGCCTAAGGGCATCGTGCACACCTCGGGAGGCTTCCTGACCCAGGCGTCGTACACGCACTACTACGTCTTCGACATCAAGCCCGAGACCGATGTGTACTGGTGCACCGCAGACATCGGGTGGGTCACCGGGCACACCTACATCGTGTATGGCCCGCTGTCGAACGGGTGCACCCAGGTGGTCTACGAGGGCACACCGAACTCACCGAATGAGCACCGGCACTTTGAGGTCATCGAAAAGTACGGCGTCACAATCTATTACACCGCGCCGACGCTGATCCGGATGTTCATGAAGTGGGGTCGCGAGATCCCCGACGCCCACGACCTGTCCAGCCTGCGCCTGCTCGGCTCGGTCGGCGAGCCGATCAACCCCGAGGCGTGGCGGTGGTACCGAGATGCGTTCGGCGGCAACCGGACTCCGGTCGTCGACACGTGGTGGCAGACCGAGACCGGCGCGATCATGATCTCCCCGCTGCCCGGTGTGACCGAGGCTAAACCCGGTTCGGCGATGCAGCCACTGCCGGGCATCTCGGCCAAGATCGTCGACGAGGAGGGCAACGAACTGGTGCCCGGCGCCGACGAGGAGGAGCACGTCACCGGATACCTGGTCCTCGACCAGCCGTGGCCGGCGATGCTGCGGGGTATCTGGGGTGACCCGGAACGGTACAAGGACACCTACTGGTCCCGGTACGCCGATCAGGGCTGGTACTTCGCCGGTGACGGCGCACGCGTCGACTCGGACGGCTCCATCTGGCTGCTCGGCCGAATCGACGACGTGATGAACGTTTCGGGCCACCGCATCTCGACCACCGAGGTGGAGTCGGCTCTGGTCGGGCACTCCGGTGTCGCCGAGGCGGCGGTCGTCGGCGCGAGCGACGACACCACCGGCCAGGGCATCTGCGCGTTCGTCATCCTCGAGTCGCACGCCAAGGGCAGCGGCGACGACATGGTGACCGAGCTTCGCGAGCAGGTGGCCAAGGAGATCGGAAAGATCGCCCGGCCCAGGGAGATTCACGTCGTGCCCGAGCTGCCGAAGACCCGCAGCGGCAAGATTATGCGGCGGCTGCTGCGCGACGTCGCCGAAGGGCGCGAGCTCGGTGACACCTCAACCCTGGTGGATCCCAGCGTGTTCGAGGCGATCCGCTCCAGCAAGTAGGCGTCAGCCGGCCGAACCGATCGGGACGAAACCCGTTCCCGGCCGGTTCTTGGTCGTGATGTCGGCCAGCTGGGTGTTGAACGACATGGTCACCGCGGGCGTATGCAGCGGAATGTATTTGATGACGCACGTCGGCAGGACCTCAGAGAACGCGCCGTGAATCATGCCGACGAGCCGGTTGTTCACCGTGACCGGCGCGCCGGAGTCCCCGGGCTGACCGCACACCTGGTTGACGATGGTGCCCGGATCCTTGCCCGGGCCCCACGTCACGCCGCAGGAGTAACCGGTCGTGCGGCCGAGCTTGCACGCGACGTCGCCGGAGACCGGATCGGGTCCCAGCCCGTCGATCTGGAACCCGTTGACGTTGTTGACCGGGCGTACCTTCTGCGGGTCGAACTCGATGACCGCATAGTCCAGCGCGTCGTTGCCGGCCACCATCTTGCCCACCACTCCGGCGGCATCCGCGCCCTCGGCGCTGACCGTGGCGCCCGGGCCGCCACAGTGTGCGGACGTGAAGCCCACCAGCCGCCCGCGGTTGTCGTGGCCGATCGCGGTGAGCGTGCACAGCGTCTCGCCGTTGACGACCAGGCCCGAGCCACCGCCCAGCGGAACCTGCTCTTGCGCGTGCCCGACGACGGAATTGGAGACGAGGCATGCCGCGGCGACGATGACGATCGCGGCGAGACGGCACAGGAACAGGCCGCTGGTCTTCACGTGAACGTTTCCCCTATCGACGCGCCCCGACCTGCCCTGCCACTGATCCAGCCAGTCTATCGTCGGCCGGGATCGTTTGAGCGCACGCCACATGGCAACATGAGTCGCGACCGACACCAACGCCGGCGGCGCCGGCAGTGGAACCAACGCCGGCCTATGCGGGAGGAACCGTCGTGAGCGATCGCAGGAATGGCGCACCGACCACCGTCACGTCGATACCGCTGGTCGACCCGCACGCACCCAAGGCCGACCCGTCCATCGGCGATCTGGTCAAGGACGCCACCGCACAGGTGTCGACGCTGGTGCGCGCCGAGGTCGAGTTGGCCAAGGCCGAGATCACCCGCGACGTCAAGAAGGGCCTCACCGGCAGCGTCTTCTTCATCCTCGCGCTGGTGGTGCTGTTCTACTCGACGTTCTTTTTCTTCTTCTTCCTCGGCGAGCTGCTCGACCTGTGGCTGGTGAAGTGGGCGGCCTACCTCATCGTGTTCGGGCTGATGGTCGTCGTCACCGCGATCTTCGCCTTCCTCGGTTATCTCAAGGTGCGGCGCATTCGCGGCCCGCAGAAGACGATCGAATCGGTCAAGGAGATCCCCGAGGCGCTGACGCCGGGCCACGACAAGGGCAAGGAGCTCGCCTCGGGCGACGGAAAGCCGGCGGCGACGGCCGACCCGTCGGGCTGGTAAATGCCGCCACCCGCCCCGTCGGTCGTCCGCATCGACGGGCCGTGGCGCCATCTCGAGGTGCACGCCAACGGGATTCGCTTCCATGTGGTCGAAGCGCACCCCGACGCCGCCGCGGGCACCGAGCGGCCGCTGGTGATCCTGCTGCACGGATTCGGCTCGTTCTGGTGGTCCTGGCGTCATCAGTTGCGCGGGTTGACCGGTGCGCGGGTGGTCGCCGTCGACCTACGCGGCTACGGCGCCAGCGACAAGCCGCCGCGAGGTTACGACGGCTGGACGCTGGCCGGTGACACCGCGGGATTGGTTCGCGCCCTGGGACACAAGTCTTCGACACTGGTCGGGCACGCCGACGGCGGCCTGGTGTGCTGGGCCACCGCGGTGCTGCATCCGCGCGCCGTCGACGCCATCGCGGTGGTGAGCTCCCCGCATCCGGCGGCGTTGCGGGCCTCCGCGCTGCGCCGCCGCGATCAGGGCCGCGCGCTGCTGCCATGGATGCTGCGCTATCAGGTGCCGATGTGGCCCGAACGGGCGTTGACCCGCAAGAACGCCGAGGAACTGGAGCGCGTGGTGCGTAGCCGCGCGGGCAGCAATTGGCTTGCCTCCGACGACTTCTCCGAGACCATCGCACACATGCG
Source organism: Mycolicibacterium celeriflavum (assembly GCA_050205545.1). Taxonomy (GTDB): domain Bacteria; phylum Actinomycetota; class Actinomycetes; order Mycobacteriales; family Mycobacteriaceae; genus Mycobacterium; species Mycobacterium celeriflavum_A. The sequence continues at coordinate 193,789 of JBNMQV010000007.1, read as the reverse complement.
GCGCGCCATCCAGATACCCGGAGCCGTGCACTCGGCCCTGGAATACCAGCGCTGGGCGGTCCGCAGCCAGCTGCGCGGCGAAGGCCGCCGGTTCATGCGCTCGATGAAGCGACCGATCAACGTGCCGGTGCTGCACATGCGCGGCGACGCCGACCCGTACGTGCTGGCGGACCCGGTGTATCGCACGCAGCGGTACGCGCCGCATGGCCGTTACGTATCCATCGACGGCGCAGGACATTTCGGCCACGAGGAGGCGCCGGCCAAGGTCAATGACCAGCTGTCGCGGTTTCTCGGCCAGGTCTACGGCTAGGCGACGCAGGCGCCGGTGGGCACGCGTTCGCTGTTGCCCAGCTTGGCCAGTTGGTGCGACACCTCGTCGGCGGTGAGCACGAAGCCGGTGTCGGCGTCGTCGACCGCGGCGCCGAACACCACACCCAGCACCTGCCCCTCGCGGTCGATCATCGGTCCGCCCGAATTACCTTGGCGCACAGTGCCTCTGATCGTGTAGACCTCGCGCTCGACGGTGGTGGTGCGGTAGATGTCGGGACCGCTCAGCTCGATGATCTCGCGGACGCGTGCCGGGGTGGCGACGAAGTTACCGCCGCCGGGATAGCCCATGACCACCGCGTCGGTTCCGGTGGTGGCCGGCGTCTGGGCGAACGACAGCGGCGCCGACGGCAGGTCCGGCACGTCGAGGATCGAGATGTCGGCCTGCGGGTCGTAGGACACGACGAACGCGTCGTAGGTCTGCCCGTCGGCCTCGACGGTGACGCTCTCCGACCCCGCGACCACGTGGGCGTTGGAGATCACGCGGTTGCTGGCCGCGACGAAGCCGGTGCCCTCGAGCACCTTCTGGCAACCCGGCGCCACGCCGCGGATCTTTACCACGCTGGGCCGCGTCGCCGCCACCACCGGGTCACCGGCCAGCGCGGCGTCGGGTGCGTCGACGGCGACGATCGGGGTGCGCCCGAACGGCTGCAGCACGTCGGGCAGGCCCGAGGTGTCCAAGAGGGCCGAGAGCCGTGTGGGCACCTGTCGCAGCCAGCCCGGTGCGGCGTCGTTGACCTCTTTGAGCACCTTCGAGCCGCGCACCGCCGCGGCGAGGTTGGGTTGATCGGACGACTGCAGCGGGTAGGTCAGCATCCACGCGGCCACCAGCACGGCCACGATCTGTATCGCCACGCCGACCAGCGAATCGACCGTCCGCAGCGAGCGGTTGCGGATCGCGCTGCGCACCGCGCGACCCAGCACGACGCCGGCGATCTCGCCGACGACCACCAGCGCCAGGATCAAGAACAGGGTCACGAACAGCTTGGTGCGCGGCCCCTCGATGTTGGCGACCAGGTGCGGCGCCAGCAGGACCCCGGCGACCGCGCCGAGCACCACCCCGAGGAACGACAGCATCGAGCCCAGCGCGCCAGAGCGCCAGCCCGAGATACCCGCTACGAAGGCGATGCCGAGGACGACGAGGTCCACCCACTGTGACGAAGTCATGGTTGTGCATCACCGTAACCGGCGCCGCGGCCGACGAGCGCCATTGCGTCCTCGAGTTCGCGCACGTCGTCGGTATTCCACGGCTGGGCCCAGCCGGCGACGTCGAGCATCGCCGAGATCACCTGACCGGTGAAACCCCACACCAGCATCTCGTTGAGCAGGAACGCCGGGCCCGCGTACCGGCGGGTGTTGGCGCTGCGGTACACCATGATTCGGTTCTCGGGGTTGATGAACGCCCGCACCGGCACCCGGGCGACATGCGCAGTCTCGGCCTCGTCGACGACGCTCACCGGACCCGGGTCCGGTGAGTAGGCGAGCACCGGGACGACGTGAAAGCCCGACGGCGGGATGAACAGCCGCTCCATCGTGGTGAGCGGATGCAACCGCCCGCCGTCGATGCCCGTCTCCTCGTTCGCCTCGCGCAACGCGGTCTGCACCGGGCTGTGGTCACCCGGCTCGACGGCGCCGCCGGGGAACGCCGCCTGGCCCGCGTGGTGGCGAAGCGTGCCCGCGCGCACCGTGACTAGCAGGTCCGCGTCGTCGGGCACGCCGCCGGTCGGTGAGTCGGCGGGCCCGGAGAACAACACCAGCACCGCCGCCTCGCGGGCGTCCGCCTGCGCCGGGTTCCCCTCGCTGGTGACCATCGCGAGCAGTTCGGGCGGTACCCGCCTGCGGTAGGCCCGCTTGATGTCGCCGGCGTTGTCCAGCAGCGGTTTGAGCCAGGCGGGGGCGGCTTCGGGCGCCAACCCGCTACCTTCGCTGACCCAACTCACCCCGGCTCTCCCGTCCTCGCGCCGACCTGCGGCCCCACCGCTGCGGCGATCTCATCGGCGCTGGTGAAGGAGCGCGGCAGGATGTCGGCCACGGTACCGTCCGCGCGCACCACCACGGTTGCGGGCATGACGTTGGGTACCCGCAGCGCGGCGGCGATCAGCCGCCTGCCGTCCTGCAGCGTGGGCAGCCGCACGCCCAGTTCGGCCAGCCGCAACAACGCCGCGGTTTCGTTCTCGTCCTGGTGCACGGTCAGCACGGTCACCGCCGAGCCCATGCGGCGCTGGTATTCGGCCATCGCCGGAAGCTCCTCGGCGCACGGCGCACACCAGTACGCCCACAGATTGAGCACGACGACGCGGCCGGCGAGCGCCCTGGACACGTCGACCACCGCGCCGTCGCCCGCACACTCGAGCGTGATCCCGCGCAACGCCTCCGGCCCGGGCCCCGCTCCCGGACCGGGACACGGTGGCAGATCGGCCTGGGCGCGGGGCCCCGCCAGTGCCTCGGCGGTGTCGGCGGCGCGGCGATCGCGGTCGCTGTGCTGCGCCGATGTGCCGGAGGGTCCGGTGTCGCGGTCGAGCTGCGCCCACAACGCCCATCCGAGCGCGACGAGGACCACCAGCACCACGACGGTCCAACGGGTCGAGGTACGCACGGTCGATCGCGGCGCGGGCTACAGCCCGGCCAGGGCCAGCAGATGTTCGGTCTCGGGCCCCTTGACCAGCGCCGCGGCGGTCAAGGGGTCGGTCGGGCCGGTGCCGAACGACGGACAGTCGTTGGCCAGCACGCAGACGCCGCACGCCGGTTTGCGGGCGTGGCAGACGCGGCGGCCGTGGAAGATCACCCGGTGGCTGAGGTCGGTCCACTCGCTGCGCTCGATGAGCTCACCGACCGCGTGCTCGACCTTGACGGGATCCTCCTCGGTGGTCCACCGCCACCGGCGGACCAGCCGGCCGAAGTGGGTGTCGACGGTGATGCCGGGGACGCCGAAGGCGTTGCCGAGGATGACGTTGGCGGTCTTGCGTCCGACGCCCGGAAGGGTGACCAGCTCCTCCATCGTTGCCGGCACCTCGCCGTCGAAGCGTTCGACGAGTTCCTGCCCGAGCCGGATGAGCGAGTTCGCCTTGTTGCGGTAGAAGCCGGTGGGCCGGATCAGCTCCTCGAGCTCGGTGCGGTCGGCCTGCGCGTAGTCCAGCGCGGTGCGGTACTTCTTGAACAACGCCGGGGTGGTGAGGTTGACCCGCTTGTCGGTGCTCTGGGCCGACAGGATCGTCGCGACGGTGAGCTCGAGCGGGTTGGTGAAGTCCAGTTCGCAGTACACATGCGGAAACGCCTGCGCCAGCGTGCGATTCATCCGTCGCGCGCGGCGGACGAGACCGATGCGCGTCTCGCCGTCCCGGTTCTTGGCACGCTTGGGCGTGCCCGCCTTCTTTGCCGAAGCCTCGCTCACGGTCACGCATGCCAGCGTACTGAGCCGCTCGGACAAAGCCATCACAACCGCCGTCGCGAACTACTGCGGACCGGTGACGATTCGTGATCCCGCTGAGACCTTCGGCGTGTTTACTTCTGCCTTGTGTCGTGGTTGCTCGTTGGCCTGATTCCGGGGTTGCTGATGGCGGCGACGCTCGGGCTGCAGCGGCTCGAGGAGGGCCTCCACCGCGATACGGTCTCGGCCACCGACGTGGCGAAGTTCTTCGAGCGGGCCGAACCGTCCGACGTGGACCGGTTGGCGCGCGACGGCATGAGCCGGGCGCTGGACGGTATGCGCCGGCGGCAGCACGTCGAACATGCGATCCCCAACGGGTCGGTGGCGCATTTCGGTGCCCCGGATCTGCCGGTACGGCAGTAGCGCAGCACCGGATCAATCCGGAATTTCAGCAGACCCGACATGCCGATCGTGTGTAGCGTGGGCTGGTCACGAAATCGGGTACCTCTAGACTTATCTCGCTTACCGATAGAGGTCGGCTTCACCTAACAGCTTAAGAGGGGCAACGTGGACGAGATCCTGGCGCGGGCCGGAATCTTCCAGGGGGTCGAACCCAGCGCCGTCACCGCGCTGACCAAGCAACTGCAGCCAGTCGACTTCCCCCGTGGACACACCGTGTTCGCCGAGGGTGAGCCCGGCGATCGGCTCTACATCATCATTTCGGGCAAGGTAAAGATCGGCCGCCGCTCGCCGGACGGCCGCGAGAATCTGCTCACGATCATGGGCCCGTCGGACATGTTCGGCGAGCTCTCCATCTTCGACCCCGGTCCGCGGACGTCGAGCGCGACCACCATCACCGAGGTTCGCGCCGTCTCGATGGACCGCGACGCGTTGCGGGCGTGGATCGCCGACCGGCCCGAGATCGCCGAGCAGCTGCTGCGGGTGTTGGCCCGCCGGCTGCGCCGCACCAACAACAACCTCGCCGACTTGATCTTCACCGACGTGCCCGGCCGCGTCGCCAAGCAGCTGTTGCAACTGGCGCAGCGCTTCGGCACCCAGGAGGGCGGCGCGCTGCGGGTGACGCACGACCTCACCCAGGAGGAGATCGCCCAGCTCGTCGGCGCTTCCCGGGAGACCGTCAACAAGGCGCTGGCCGATTTCGCCCATCGCGGCTGGATTCGCTTGGAGGGCAAGAGCGTTCTGATCTCCGACTCCGAGCGGCTGGCGCGCCGGGCGAGGTAGCTAGCGCACCTGGCGCGAGATCACGCGCGCAGGTAGTCGAGTTGCGCCTGCACGCTCCATTCCGCTACGTCCCACAGCTTTTCGTCGACGTCGGTGTAGACGTGTTCGACGACCTGCCGGGTGGTGGCGTCGTCGCCGAGCACACGCAGCGCCGCCCGCACCTGGTCGAGCCGCTCCTCCCGGTGGGCCAGGTACATATCGCTGACGGCTTCGAGGTCGTCGAGATCGGGGCCGTGCCCGGGCAACACCGTGCGCGGGCCGAGGCCGCGCAGCCGCTGCAGCGACTCCAGGTAGTCGGCGAGGTTGCCGTCCTCGTTGTCGATGACGGTCGTGCCCCGGCCGAGCACGGTGTCGGCGGTCAGCACGGCATCGTCGAGCAGGAACGACACCGAGTCGGCGGTGTGCCCAGGCGTGGCCATCACCGTGATGCGCAGCCCAGCGGCATCGATGACCTCCCCGTCGGTCAGTGGGCCACCGAGACCGCGCAGGAATCCGCTGCCCACAGCACGCACCACCGCGCCCGTGCTGTCGACGATCTTGTCGATGGCGCCGGTGTGGTCCTCGTGCTTGTGACTGATCAGCACCAACGGGATGGTGCCGAGGTCGAGGATCTTCTCGATGTGCGCGTCGTCGTCGGGTCCGGGGTCGACGACGACCATCTCGTCGCTTCCGGGACCGCGCAGCACCCAGGTGTTGGTGCCCTCGAGCGTCATCAGGCCGGGGTTGTCGCACAGCAGCACCGAGGCGCTGTCGGTGACCGGGCGCAGCAGCCCGTATGCCGGATGCTCCGGCGTCACGCGACCTCCACGATCACTTCGACCTCGACGGGGGCGTCCCTCGGCAGCTCCGAGACGCCGACGGCGGACCGGGCGTGCGCCCCGGCCTCGCCGAACACCTCACCGAACAATTCGGACGCGCCGTTGACCACGCCGGGCTGACCGTGGAATCCCGGTGCCGAGGCGACGAACCCGACCACCTTGACCACCCGGGTGACCGAGTCGATGCCGACCAGCGAGTGCACCGCGGCCAGCGCGTTGAGCGCACACACCCGGGCCAACCCGTGGGCCTGCTCGGGGTTGACGCCCGCGCCGACCTTGCCCGTGAGCGCGAGTTCTCCGTCGCGGATCGGCAGCTGGCCCGCGGTGTAGACGAGGTTGCCGGTGCGCACCGCGGGCACATAGGCCGCCAGCGGCGCCACCACCGGCGGCAGCTCAATGCCCAACTCGGCAAGGCGCGCGGACGCCGTCATTTCGGGCGCTTGAGGTAGGCGACGTGCTGTTCGCCCGTGGGTCCCGGCAGCACGGACACCAACTCCCAGCCGTCCTCGCCCCACTGGTCGAGGATCTGCTTGGTGGCGTGTGTCAGCAGCGGAACTGTGGCGTATTCCCACCGGGTCGATTCGCTCATGGGGCGAGCTTATCGGTGACCGCCGGCGGGCCGCGGACCTGCGGAGCGCGAAAAGCCGTTGGCTAGCATGCACGAGTGGCTTCCACTACCAATGGCGGTAGATCCGTCGGCTGGCCGTCCCGGCTGAGCAAAGCTCGCCTGCATTTCGTCACCGGCAAGGGTGGCACCGGCAAATCCACGATCGCCGCATCGCTGGCGTTGGCGCTGGCGGCGGGCGGACGCAAGGTGCTGTTGGTGGAAGTCGAAGGGCGACAAGGCATTGCGCAGCTGTTCGACGTGCCGCCGCTGCCCTACCAGGAGGTCAAGATCGCGACCGCCGAAGGCGGCGGACAGGTAAATGCGCTGGCGATCGACACCGAGGCCGCGTTCCTCGAGTACCTCGAGATGTTCTACAACCTGGGCCTGGCGGGCCGCGCGATGCGCCGGATCGGTGCCGTCGAGTTCGCGACCACGATCGCGCCGGGTCTGCGCGACGTCCTGTTGACCGGCAAGATCCGCGAGATCGTGACCCGCGCCGAGAAGGGCAAGCAGCCCGTCTACGACGCGGTCGTCGTCGACTCGCCGCCGACGGGGCGCATCGCGCGCTTCCTCGACGTCACCAAGGCGGTGTCGGATTTGGCCAAGGGCGGCCCGGTGCACGGGCAGGCCGAGAGCGTGGTCAAGGTGCTGCACTCCGACATGACCGCCATCCACCTGGTCACGCTGCTCGAGGCGTTGCCCATCCAGGAGACGCTGGAGGCGATCGAGGAGCTCAAGGAGCTCGACCTGCCGATCGGCAGCGTCATCGTCAACCGCGACATCCCCGCCTACCTGCCCCCCGATGCGCTGGCCAAGGCCGCCGAGGGCGACATCGACGCCGACACCGTGCGCGCCGAGCTGGCCGAAGTCGGAATCACGTTGTCCGACGCCGATTTCGCCGGCCTGCTCACCGAGGCCATCCAGCACGCGACGCGGATCAGGGCGCGCGCCGAAAGCGCGGAGCAACTCGAGGCGCTGGACGTGGCGCGGCTGCAGTTGCCGCAGATCGCCGACGGCGTCGACCTCGGCAGCCTCTACGAACTCGCCGAAGAACTCGAACGCCAGGGGGTCCGCTGATGAGCGCTCGCGCGAAGAAGGATCGGATTCGATGAGCACCACACCGCCGGCCCTCGACATGGGCTCGATCCTCAAGGACACGTCGAACCGCGTCGTGGTGTGTTGCGGCGCAGGGGGCGTCGGCAAGACGACGACCGCTGCGGCGATGGCGCTGCGCGCGGCGGAGTACGGCAGGACCGTCGTCGTGCTCACCATCGACCCGGCCAAGCGGCTGGCCCAGGCGCTGGGCATCAAGACGCTCGGCAACACCCCGCAGCGGGTTCCGCTGGCTCCCGAGGTGCCCGGCGAACTGCACGCGATGATGCTCGACATGCGCCGCACGTTCGACGAGATGGTCATCCAGTACTCGGGAACCCAACGGGCACAAGAGATTCTGGACAACCAGTTCTATCAGACGGTGGCCACGTCGCTGGCGGGCACGCAGGAGTACATGGCCATGGAGAAACTGGGCCAACTCCTCGCCGAGGACCGGTGGGACCTGGTGGTCGTCGACACTCCCCCCTCGCGCAACGCCTTGGACTTCCTGGACGCGCCCAAGCGCCTCGGCGGGTTCATGGACAGCCGGCTCTGGAAGCTGCTGCTGGGCCCCGGCCGGGGAATCGGCCGGTTGGTCACCGGCGCGATGGGTCTGGCGATGAAGGCGCTGTCGACGGTTCTGGGATCGCAAATGCTCTCGGACGCAGCGTCTTTCGTGCAGTCACTCGACTCGACGTTCGGCGGTTTCCGCGAGAAGGCCGACCGCACCTACGAGCTGCTCAAGCGGCGCGGAACGCAGTTCGTGGTGGTGTCGGCGGCCGAACCGGACGCGCTTCGCGAGGCGTCCTTCTTCGTCGACAGGCTCTCCGAGGAACACATGCCGCTGGCCGGCCTGATCCTCAACCGCACCCATCCGATGCTGTGCGAACTGCACGCGGAGAAGGCCGATGAGGCCGCAGAGACCATCGAGAAGAACGATCCGGAGTCGGTGACGGCCGCGGTGCTGCGGATCCACGCCGACCGGGCCATGACCTCCAAGCGGGAGATCCGGTTGCTGTCGCGCTTCACCGGCGCCAATCCGCACGTGTCGATCGTGGGCGTGCCCTCGCTGCCGTTCGACGTCTCGGACCTCGAGGCGCTGCGGGCCATCGCCGATCAGATCACCGGCGAGGCCGCCGCGTAGCCGGCGCTAGACCGCGTTGCGGTGCTTGCGCTGGGCGTTGAAGAACTCCGCCCAGGACACCACCTCGGGATGCTGCTTGAGCAGAGCGCGGCGTTGCCGCTCGGTCATCCCACCCCAGACCCCGAACTCCACCCGGTTGTCCAGCGCATCGGCGCCGCATTCGAGGATCACCGGACAATGCCGGCAGATCACCGCGGCCTTGCGCTGTGCGGCCCCCCGGACGAACAGCTCATCAGGATCGGTCTGGCGGCATCGGGCTTGCGACACCCAGGCGATGCGGGCTTCGGCTTCAGCACCATGAACAACGCTGTGAGCCGACGACGTCATCGCGGTCCTGCGTGCCGCGGGCCTAGTAGCTGACACCAGAGTTCCCTCCGTTCCAACCGCCCCCCGGTCAACACCGGTACGGCGCGATCCCTGGTAGTAGAACGCTGATGCGATCTACGCCACATTGCGAGGGGTCAGTGTGACCTGCATCGCACTGTCCGACCAAATTAGATGGTCAAAGCCGTTCTGCGCAATACGTACGCCCCCACTTTTTTGGGACGACCGTGCCGTCAATCGGCAAAATTGACGTCCGCGCCGCTAAAGACGGGTTTCCGGTCCGCCGATCGACCATCGCAAGCCGGTGTTTCCCGACGTCGTTAGTCTGTAGGTCATGCCGGAGAGCCCGCCACCGTCTGCGCCTCCGCGGGCGGTCACGGTGATCAAGCTCGCGTGGTGCGTCCTGCTGGCCAGCGTGATCACCGCGGCGTTGCTGTTTCCGCTCGTCGGCGGCTTCGGCCTGGTGTCCAACCGGGCCTCCGACGTGGTGGCCAACGGTTCGGCCCAACTCGTCGAGGGCGAGGTGCCCCAGGTGACGACGATGGTCGACGCGAAGGGCAACGTCATCGCCTGGCTCTACAACCAGCGCCGCTTCGAGGTGCCCAGCGACCAGATCGCCAACACGATGAAGCTGGCGATCGTCTCGATCGAGGACAAGCGGTTCGCCGAGCACAACGGCGTCGACTGGCAGGGCACGCTGACCGGCCTGTCGGGCTACCTGTCCGGCAATCTGGACACCCGCGGCGGCTCGACGATCGAGCAGCAGTACGTCAAGAACTACCAACTGCTCGTGATCGCCCAGACCGAGGCGGAGAAGCGGGCCGCGATCGAGACCACCCCGGCCCGCAAGCTGCGCGAGATCCGGATGGCGCTGACGCTGGACAAGACGTTCACCAAGTCCGAGATCCTGACCCGCTACCTGAATCTGGTGTCGTTCGGCAACGGCGCCTTCGGTGTGCAGGACGCCGCGCAGACGTACTTCGGTGTCAACGCCTCCGAGCTGAACTGGCAGCAGGCCGCCCTGCTGGCGGGCATGGTCCAGTCGACCAGCACGCTGAACCCGTACACCAACCCCGAGGGTGCGCTGGCGCGGCGAAACCTGGTGCTGGACACCATGATCCAGAACATCCCCGAGGAAGCCGCGGCGCTGCGGGCCGCAAAGGAGGAGCCGCTGGGCGTCCTCCCGCAGCCGAAGGAGCTGCCGCGAGGCTGCATCGCCGCGGGCGACCGGGCGTTCTTCTGCGACTACGTGCTCGAGTACCTGGCGCGCGCCGGCATCAGCAAGGAACAGGTCGCCAGGGGCGGCTACCTCATCAGGACCACGCTCGACCCCGATGTCCAGGGCCCGGTGAAAGCCGCGGTGAACCAGTTCGCCAGCCCCGACCTCAACGGCGTCGCCAGCGTGATGAGCGTGATCAAACCGGGTAAGGAATCGCACCCGGTGCTGGCGATGGCGAGCAGCCGCACCTACGGGCTGAACTCCGAAGCCGGCGAGACCATGCAACCCCAGCCGTTCTCCCTGGTGGGCGACGGCGCCGGGTCGACGTTCAAGCTGTTCACGACCGCCGCGGCCCTGGAGATGGGCATGGGCATCAACGCTCAGCTCGACGTGCCCGCCCAGTTCCAGGCCAAGGGCCTTGGCAGCAGCGACACCCCGGGCTGTCCCGCCGCGACGTGGTGCGTGAAGAACGCGGGTGGTTACCGCGGCACGATGAACATCACCGACGCCTTGGCGACGTCGCCGAACACCGCCTTCGCCAAGCTGATCTCGCAGGTCGGCGTGCAGCGCAGCGTCGACATGGCGGTGCGGCTGGGCCTGCGGTCCTATGCGTTGCCGGGCACCGCACGCGACTACGACCCGGGCAGCAACGAGAGCCTGGCCGACTTCATCAAACGGCAGAACCTGGGGTCCTTCGTGCTGGGCCCGATCGAGATCAACGCGCTCGAGTTCGCCAACGTCGGGGCCACGCTCGCCTCCGGCGGCGTGTGGTGCCCACCGAACCCGATCGCCGAGGTCATCGACCGTAACGGCGAACCGGTCTCCGTCACCACCGAGACCTGCGAACAGGCGGTGCCCGAAGGCCTGGCCAACACGCTGGCCAACGCGATGAGCAGGGACCACGAGGGCGCGGGCACCGCGGCCGCGGCGGCCGGTTCGGTCGGCTGGGACCTGCCGATGGCGGGCAAGACCGGCACCACCGAGGCGCACCGCTCGTCGGCCTTCCTCGGCTTCACCAACACGCTGGCGGCCGGGAACTACATCTACGACGACTCGACCTCCCCCGGCGAACTGTGTTCGTTCCCGCTGCGCAAGTGCGGGTCCGGCAACCTGTACGGCGGCAACGAACCGGCGCGGACGTGGTTCGCCGCGATGAAGCCGATCGCCAACAACTTCGGCGAGGTCCGGCTGCCGCCGACCGACCCGCGTTACGTCGAGGGCGGTCCCGGCTCGCGCGTGCCCAGCGTTTCGGGCATGACGGAGAGCACCGCCCGCCAGCGCCTGCGTGACGCCGGCTTCCAGGTCGCCGACCAGGCGTCGTCGGTGAACAGCAACGCCCCCCGCGGCTCGGTGGTCGGCACGTCGCCTGGCGGGCAGACGGTGCCGGGTTCGATCATCACGATCCAGGTCTCCAACGGCATTCCGCCGGCGCCGCCGCCGCCACCGCCGGGCGCGATACCAGGGCTGCCCGCGCCCGTCGGGCAGACGGTGGTCGAGATCCCCGGCCTACCGCCGATCACGGTGCCGGTGCTGGGGCCGCCGCCGCCCGCGCCACCGCCGCCGCCGTGATCGGTGTGCGGTTGCCCACGCCGCGCCGCACGAGGGCGCTCAGTTGGGGCCGCTGGCAGTAGGCTCTGCAGCATGTCCGCTCGTTCGACGACGATCCTGAAGAACTCCGCCGCGGCATCCGCCGGCGCGTTGGTGGCCGGCATCGGCTACGCATCGGTGATCGAGCGAAACGCGTTCGTGCTGCGCGAAGTGACGATGCCGGTGCTCTCGCCCGGGTCGTCGCCGCTGAAGGTGCTGCACATCAGCGACATCCACATGCGTCCCGGGCAGCGCCGCAAGCAGACATGGCTGCGCGAACTGGTGGCCACGGAGCCCGACCTCGTGGTCAACACCGGCGACAACCTGGCGCACCCCAAGGCCGTGCCCGCGGTGGTGCAGTCGCTGTCGGAGTTGCTGTCGGTGCCGGGCGTGTTCGTTTTCGGCAGCAACGACTACTTCGGGCCGCGGCCGAAGAACCCCCTGAACTACATCACCCGGCCGAGCCATCGCATCCACGGCGAACCGCTGCCGTGGCAGGACCTGCGCGCGGCGTTCACCGAACGCGGCTGGCTCGACCTCACCCACACCCGTCGTGAGCTGGAGGTTCGCGGTCTGACGATCGCCGCCGCCGGCGTGGACGACCCGCATTTGTCTCGCGACCGGTACGACACGATCGCCGGCCCGGCCAGCCCCGCCGCCAACCTGACGCTGGGCCTGACCCACTCCCCGGAGCCGCGGGTCCTCGACCGGTTCGCGGCCGACGGCTACCAGCTGGTGATGGCGGGTCACACCCACGGCGGGCAGCTGTGCCTGCCGGTCTACGGGGCCCTGGTCACCAACTGCGGCCTGGACCGCTCGCGGGTGAAGGGCCCGTCGCGCTGGGGTGCACGCACCCAACTGCATGTCTCGGCGGGCATCGGCACCTCGCCGTACGCGCCGCTGCGGTTCTGCTGCCGCCCCGAGGCGACGCTGCTGACGCTGGTCGCGGCGCCGATCGGCGGCAGGGACGCGGGCGCTCGGGCGGGCACGTCCCATCCGAGCGTCTCGGTGCGGTGACCGACAAGGCACTGACAGCAAGTCGTAGCGGCCCACGCGCGTGGGTGGATGAAGCGGTCCGGCTGATCGAGGCCGACGCCCGCCGCAGCGCCGACACCCACCTGTTGCGGTACCCGTTGCCGTCGGCGTGGAGCGACGGCTGCGATCTGCAGCTGTACCTCAAGGACGAGACCACCCACATCACCGGCAGCCTCAAGCACCGGCTGGCGCGGTCGCTGTTCCTCTACGCCCTGTGCAACGGGTGGATCGACGAGAACACCACGATCATCGAGGCGTCGTCGGGATCGACCGCGGTGTCCGAGGCGTACTTCGCGGCGCTGCTGGGCCTGCCGTTCATCGCCGTGATGCCGTCGTCGACGAGCACCAGCAAGATCAGGTTGATCGAATCTCAAGGCGGCCGTTGCCATTTCGTAGCCGAGGCGAGCCAGGTTTATGCCGAGGCCGAACGGCTCGCCGAGGACACCGGCGGCCACTACATCGATCAGTTCACCAACGCCGAGCGCGCCACCGACTGGCGCGGCAACAACAACATCGCCGAGTCGATCTTCGAGCAGATGCGCGACGAGGCCCACCCCGTGCCCGAATGGATCGTGGTCGGCGCGGGCACCGGCGGGACGAGCGCCACGATCGGCCGCTACATCCGGTACCGTCGCTACGCCACCCGGTTGTGTGTGGTCGACCCCGAGAACTCCGCGTTCTTCCCCTCCTACGCGCAGGGGCGCGGGGATGTGGCGACGGGGATGTCGTCGCGCATCGAAGGCATCGGCAGGCCGCGGGTGGAACCGTCGTTCCTGCCGGGCGTCGTGGACCGGATGGTCGTGGTGCCGGATGCGGCTTCGGTGGCGGCCGCCCAACACGCGAGCAAGGTGCTGGGCCGGCGGATCGGGCCGTCGACGGGGACGAACCTGTGGGGAGCGTTCGGACTGCTGGCCGAGATGAGGAGCGAAGGACGGGGCGGATCAGTGGTCACGCTGCTCGCGGACAGCGGCGACCGCTACGCGGACACCTATTTCTGCGACGAGTGGCTGACCAGCCAGGGGTTGGACCCCTCGGAGTTCACGTCGGTGTTGGCCGAGTTCGAACGTTCGGGCCGCTGGGCCTGATCGTCCGCCCCGCCGATCAGCGGGCCGTCGGAGGTGAGAAACAGCCACACCGCGGCGAGCACGAAGAAACCCAGGTAGATGGATGCGCCAAGGCCAGTCATCTCGTCCTCGCTTCGTTCGATGGTTTCAATGATGAACAACGCCACCGACAACTCGTTGCTTCCCGGGGCGTGTCGCAGATCACGGCTCACCCAGTCGGCATCAATATCGACTCCGCATCGGCGCGAAATTCACCGCCGACCGCGCCGGGGCACAGGTCGCGGGACCGCCGTCGCCCGTGGGCGTTTGGCTTAGCGACCCGCCGGTGCGATACGCTGTCGTGGCTTCACGCGGGGTGTGGCGCAGCTTGGTAGCGCGCTTCGTTCGGGACGAAGAGGTCGTGGGTTCGAATCCCGCCACCCCGACAAGAAAGCATCGGCTCGAGATCGACGGTGAGCGGGTGGCGCGATGCCGAACATGTGTTTGACCGGGGCGAACGCCGGGTATTGAGATGGGCGTGACTCTTCCGTCGACGCTAGTCGAACCTGCCCTGCCGAAGGCCGCCGGACCGCTGTCCGCGGCCGTCATCGATCTCCTGCAGCGAGGCCGTCCGTCGCTGCCGCTGCGCCCGATCGACGTGCCGATGTTCGACGCCGACCCCTATGGTCTGGACCTCCAGCTCGCGCTCTACATCTGCTACGAGCTGCACTACCGCGGCTTCGCCGGTGTGAGCCCGCGCTGGGAGTGGAACCCCGCGCTGCTGCACCTGCGCGGCCGGTTCGAGGAGGCGTTCCTCGACGCGGTGCGCCAGGACGTCGGCGAGATCGCCGAGGGCGAGACCGCGGAGGCCGAGATGGACAAGCTGTCGATCGAACCGGTCGACGGCGAGGGTCCCTCATACTTTCTGCGCGACAAGGGCATCTGGGAGCAGATGTGCGAATACTTCGTGCACCGCTCGGTGTATCACCTCAAGGAGGGCGACCCGCACGCGTGGACGATCCCCCGCCTGGCGGGACACTCGAAGGCGGCTTTCGTCGCGGTCGAGTTCGATGAGTTCGGCGGCGGCCGTGGCGAACACGTGCACCAGCACCTCTACGCCGAGCTGATGGATGCCGCCGGCCTCGACGCGTCATACCTCGGCTACCTCGACAACGTGACCGCCGACGCACTGGCGTCGGTGAATTTGATGTCGATGTTCGGCCTGCACCGTGAGCTGCGCGGCGCTTCGATCGGACACTTCGCGTCGACGGAGATAACGTCGTCACCCGGTTCGCGACGGCTGGTGGAAGCGTTGCGACGCATGGGCGCTCCCGACGCCTGCGTCGCGTTCTACCAGGAGCACGTGGTGGCCGATGCCGTCCACGAGCAGGTGGTCCGCACCGACGTCGTCGGCGACCTCGTGCGCCGGGAGCCGCATCTCGACCGTGACGTGGTGTTCGGAATCCGCGCGCGGGACGTCGTCGAGGAGCGGCTGGCCAAGCACGTGATGGACTGCTGGACCGAGAACCGCACGTCGCTACGCAGGCCGCTGAGCTGACGCGGTCTTCGCGGCCGACGCGTTCTGCTTGGCGGGCGTGTCGGCGCGCTTTCGGCACCGGTGACTGGTGTCGCACAACGGATAGTCCTTGCTGCGCCGACAGGTGCACACCGCAACCATGAAGCGGTCCGATTCCACGACCTGCCCGTCGGGCATCTCGATGCGCACCGGACCCTGCACCATCAGCGGACCGTTCGGGACCACCCGCACGGTGCGAGGTTCGGTGTCGCTCACGGCTTGTCCGCCCGGATCACCAGCAGCTCTTCTTCGCGACGCCCCGGTTCGAGGCGACCGCACTCCTCGAGCCACAGCGCCCGCGAGCTCAGCACCGGGCCGAATGGAATCCACTGCCGTGCAACGATTTCCGCGTCGAGCCCGGCGCTGGCCAGCGCCCCGAGCGTCTGCCGCGGGTCGGCGAACTCCGACTGCACGAGCAGCAGACTACCGCCATGGTCGAGAAGATGGGGCACCGCGGCGCACAACGGATCGAGGATGAGCCTGCCGTCGCACCCGGCGTCCCATGCGCGAGGCGGCCCCACGAACGACGGGAGCGGATCGCATTCGGCGCTCGGGTCGTGGGGGACATAGGGCGGGTTGCAGACGATCAGATCGAAAGGTCCGAATTCGATTGCGCGCGCCCATGATCCGAGATGAACGTCGACATCGACGCCGGACGCCAGCGCATTGGACCGCGCACAGCGCACCGCGCGGGGGCAGATGTCGAAAGCCGTGACCGACGCGGCCCCCTGTTCGGCGGCGCCGATGGCGACCACGCCGCTTCCGGTGCACAGGTCGACCACGTGCCGGCCGCGGGCCAGCGCGGTTTGATCCATGACATCGATGAGCAGTTGAGAATCTTCCTGCGGCGCGTAGACGCCCTCATCCGCGACCAGCGGTCCACGGACATCGGTGTATGCGGTTGTCACAACGGCCTTTCGACAGGTTCTTCTGCTGCGCAAATGCAGCACTGCCCGGAATTAATGCCCGGTATCCGGCGTGTTAAAACGTCAGCGCTCGTTTTGCCGGCACCTCGCGCGGGCACACGACTACCGTGCAAGCCTCCGATATCGCCTCCCTGCCCATCCGCTTCGGCGCCGCCCTGCGCGACCGTCGGCTGTTCCACCCATCAGGGGTTATGGCGGAGGGAATCCTCGAACGCATCGCGCCCGAAGACGAGGGGTTGCCGATGAACTCCTGCGACGTCATCGCCCGCGTGTCCAAGGGCGTGGGACTGCCCGGCGCCGTACCCGACGTCGCGGGTCTGGCCTTCCGGATTCCGCCGCCGCCGGATCTGCGCGCCTGCAGCCCCTGGGATGTGTTGCTGGCGTCGACGGTGGCCGGGACGCGCGTCGGGCTGGCGCCCGTGCTGTCCTGGTCCGGGGCGACGTTCTCCAGCCTGATGCCCCTGCGCTACCACGACGACCTGTGGTGGGTGCGGGCCCGACTGGCCACCCGGATCGAGTCGCCGGGGCTGTCGCTGGAGGCCGTCGAAAAGCAGATCGACGCCTCCGGCCTCACCTTCAACATCGACCAGGCGCCGGGAACGGGGGCCTTCCGGCCGCTCGCCCGGTTGACGCTGCGCCACGTCGACCCGAGCTGTGACGACATCGCGTTCGACCCGGCGTTGCACAGCGACCCTGAGGTCGAGTTGGCCCCGCGCTGGCTCGGCGACTTCCGGCGGTCGGCCTACAAGCGCAGCAGGCAGGGCCGCGACGCCGAATGATCAGGCGGTAGGTTCGCCGCCGGACTCCGCGACATCGGGGGCGTTCTCCCGGGTGGCCATGCCGCCGTCGCCGCCCTTGTCCTTCGGCCCGGTGCGCTGTGCCTTGCGCTTGTCCCGCTCGTCGGCGTCGTCGTCGTCGTAGATGCCTTTTCCGGTCGGCATATCGGTCCCTTCTAGTTGGCTGCGGTCCGCAGTTTCTCCAGCAGCGGCGCTGCCGCTTGCTTGAGGAACTGCTCCTGACCTTCGTCGCCGATCTGAACCAGCGCGATATCGGTGAAGCCGGCCTCCCAATACTTGCTGACCGCGTCGACGATCGCGTCGAGATCGGGCCCGCAGGGGATGGATTCGGCGACATCCTCGGGGCGAACGTACTGTGTCGCGCCGTCGAAGCCGGCCGTCGTCGGGAGGTCGGAGTTGACGGCCCACCCGCCGCTGAACCACCTGAACTGGTCGTGCGCCCTGCGCACCGCCGCGTCCTTGTCGGTGTCCCAGCAGATCGGGATCTGCCCGACCACGCGCACATCGCCGGGTAGGCCGGTCGCGCGCCTGGCCTCGTGCCACGCGTCGACGAGATCCTTGTTCGGTTCGACGGCGATCAGGTGGTCGGACAGCGGTGCGAAGGTCTCCACCGACCGCTCACCCGAGACGGCGGTCGCGATGGGCACCGGGGTTTCGGGAATGTCCCACACGCGCGCCGAGTCGACCTCGAAGTACTCGCCCTTCCAGTCGACGAGTTCGCCGGTGAACAACTCGCGGATGATCTGAATCGCCTCGCGCAGCATGTCCTGGCGCCGCGCCACCGTCGGCCAGCGTTTGCCGACGACGTGTTCGTTGAGGTTCTCGCCGCTGCCCAGGCCGAGGGTGAACCGCCCGTCGGCGAGGATCTGCAGCGTCGCGGCCTTCTGCGCGACGACCGCCGGGTGGTAGCGCATCGTCGGGCAGGTGACGTAGGTGAACAACTCGACGCGCTCGGTGGCGTGGGCGACCGCGCCCAGCACCGACCAGGCGTACGGCGCATGTCCCTGCGAGGACAGCCACGGGAAGTAGTGGTCAGACGACACCTCGAAGTCGAACCCGGCGGCTTCCGCCGAAACCGCGTAGCGGACAAGCTCTTTTGGCCCGCTCTGCTCTGTCAACAGGGTGTATCCGAACCGCGTCATGCGTGCGGGATACCCGGGGCCCACCGGGTGAAAACGATCGCCACGGCGGCTACAAAGCGGCTACAGGCGGGCCTTCACTGCCGCCGAGAGCCGGGCACCGTCGGCCTTACCGGCCGCGATGGCCGTCGCGGCCTTCATCACCAGGCCCATCTGCTTGGGTCCGGGCCGCTCGCCGATCTCCTCGGCGACCTGCGCGATCGCGGTGTCTGCGACGTCGGCCAGTTCAGCCTCGGTCAGCGGCGTGGGCAGGTACTCGTCGATGATGCGCGCTTCGGCGTGCTCGTTGGCGGCCAACTCTCCGCGCCCGTTCTGGGTGTAGATCTCGGCGGATTCGCCGCGCTTCTTGGACTCTTTGGCCAGGACCTTGAGCACTTCGGCGTCGGTGAGCTCCCGCGACTGCTTGCCCGAGACCTCTTCGGTGGTGATCGCGGCGAGCAGCATCCGCAGCGTCGCGGTGCGCAGCTTGTCCTGGGTTTTCATCGCCGCCGTGAGGTCGGCCCGCAACCGCTCCTTGAGTTCGGCCATGCACCAAAGCTACGCCGCGCCCGACCGGCCGACGACGTTGTCAATTCGCGCCCTGCTCGTAAGGATGGTGGCCATGAGCATCGACGCCGGCGGGTCCGGATACGCGGGCCCACCGCCGCCGGGCTATCCACCACCGGGTTATCCGCCTGCGGGGTACGGGCCACCGGGTTATCCGCCGCCCGGTTACGCGGGTCCACCCGGTTACGGCGCCCCGCGGGGTTACGGTCCACCACCCGGTTACGGACCACCACCCGGTTACGGCGCCCCGCCCGGTTACGGCGCCCCGCCCGGTTACGGTGCGCCGCCGGGTTACGGGCCACCACCGGGTTACGGACCGCCCGCGCTGAAGCCGGGCGTCATACCGCTACGCCCGCTCACCCTCTCGGACATCTTCAACGGAGCGGTCGCCTACATCCGGGCCAATCCGAAGGCGACGCTCGGCCTGACCACCATCGTCGTGGTCGCAACCCAGCTGATCGCGTTGCTTCTGTCCGTCGGCCCGCTCGCGGTGGGCGGGCAGCTGGTACCGACGCTCAGCGGCGAAGAGGAGGTGTCGACCGGCGTCCTGGTGAGCAGCATGATGTCGAGCCTGGCCGGATCGGTCGCGACCGGCCTGGCCTCGATCCTGCTGAGCGGCCTGCTCACCGTCGTGGTGGGCAGGGCCGTGTTCGGATCCGGGATCACCATCGGGCAAGCGTGGCAACGGCTTCGGGGCCGGATCTGGGCGTTGATCGGGTTCTCGGTCCTCGAGGTGCTCGGCGCGATGCTGCTGATCGGTGTAGTGGTGGGTGTCATCGTCGGCGTCGGCTTCGCCGTCGGTGGCGCGGCCGCGGTTCTGATCGGTATCCCCTTGGTGCTGGTGTCGATCGCGGCCCTGGTGTACCTCGGGACGATGCTGACCTTCGCTCCGGTCATCATCGTTCTCGAGCGTCTCGGTATCGTCGCCGCGGTGGTGCGGTCGTTCGCGTTGGTCAAGCGAGACTTCTGGCGGGTATTGGGGATTCGGTTGCTCGCGGTGATCGTCGCTCAGCTGGTCGCCGGCGCGGTCGCGTTCCCGTTCAGCCTCGGCGGGCAGATCGTGCTGATGGCGGCCTCGACGACGGTGGCTGCGCTGTTCGCCCTCGTGCTCCTGTCCGTCGGAGGCGCGATCGGCCAGATCATCACCGCACCCTTCAGCGCGGGTGTGGTGGCGCTGCAGTACACCGACGCCCGCATCCGCCGAGAGGCCTTCGATCTGGTGCTGCAGACCGGCGCCGGATATGGTCCGACCGCCCCGTCCGACTCCACCGACCATCTGTGGCTGACCCGCCAGAACTGACGTGCCGACGATAGACATCGACAGCGATGCCGCACACGAGGCCGCGCAGCGAGAGCTCGCAAAGCCGATCTATCCCAAGCCGTCCCTGACCGAGCGCCTCGGCGACTGGATCGACGACCTGCTGTACCGGCTGGCCGCCGAGGGCGCGTCCGTACCCGGGGGGTGGGTGACGATCTCGGTGCTGCTGATCCTCGTCGCGGTCGCGGCGATCGTGGCGATCCGGATCGCGCGACGCACCATGCGGACCGGCGGTACCCGTGAGGCGAGGTTGTTCGGCGAGCACGAACTGACCGCGGCCCAGCACCGGGAGGCCGCCGAACAGTTCGCCGCGGCGGCGGATTGGGCCGCGGCGATCCGGCACCGCCTGCGGGCCGTTGCCCGACAGCTGGAGGAGACCGGCGTCCTCGATCCGGTCCCCGGCCGCACCGCCACCGAACTCGCGCGCGACGCGGCCAGGGGGCTTCCGCATCTGCGCGACGAGTTGTCCTTGGCGGCAACGGCATTCAACGATGTCACCTACGGCGAGATGCCCGGCACCGAGGACGCCTACCGCTTGGTCGCCGACCTCGACGACCACGTCAGGTCGCGGGGCACCGGGCCCATCCCCTCCACCGCCGCGCCCGCCGCGTCCGACGGTTGGGCGGAGATCCGATGACCGCCGGCACCGCCGTCGAGCCGACGATGCGCCAACGGTGGCGCGGTGTCCGTTGGATCCTGCTGGCGCTCGCCGTCATCGTCGCATTCGCCCTTCTCAGTGCCTATCTCACCGCCCCGCGCCCCGGGGGACGGATGGATCCCGACTCCACCGGACCGGACGGCGCGCGGGCCTTGATGACGCTGCTGCGCGAACACGGCGTCGAGGTCATCGAGGCACCCGACGTCGCGGCCGCCGAGGTGGCCGCCCGGCCGGACACCCTGCTGGTGGTGGTGCAGACCTATCACCTCGTCGACAGCACCGTGCTCGACCGCCTGGCCGCCCTACCGGGCGATCGCCTTCTGGTGCAACCGAACTCACGCACGCGCCGCGCCCTGGCGCCGGACGTGAAGCTGAGCGGGGCCACCGCGTTCGGCGGCGGTGAGCGGCCGGACTGCGACCTGCGGGAGGCCACCCGCGCCGGGGCCGTGCAGTTCAGCGTGAGCGACACCTACGAGGCGACGTCCGACGACATCGACCTGACACGCTGTTACGACGGCACGCTGGTTCGCTACACCACCAACGGCCGGACCATCACGCTGGTCGGCGATTCCGGATTCATGACGAACGGCGGACTGCTCAAGGCGGGCAACGCCGCGCTCGCGATGAACCTCGCGGGCACCGATAGACGAATGATCTGGTACGCCCCGCAGTTCACCGAGGGTGAATCCGACGGCGCGGCAAGCCTGTTCGACCTCGCACCCGAGCATGTGAGCTGGATCCTGTGGCAGCTCGTCGCGGTCGTGGTGCTGCTGGCGCTCTGGAAGGGCCGCCGGATCGGTCCGCTGGTCGCCGAACGCCTGCCCGTCGTCGTGCGCGCGTCGGAAACCGTGGAGGGACGCGGCAGGCTCTACCGTTCGCGCCGTGCCCGCGACAGCGCGGCCGACGCCCTGCGCACGGCCGCGCTACAGCGCATGCAGCCCCGCCTCGGTTTGGGTGTCAACGCCGATCCGACCGCGGTGGTTGCGGCGATCTCCGCGCAGTGCAACATCCATCCCCAAGTGGTCGGCCACACGTTGTTCGGCCCACCACCCGTCGACGACACCGGGTTGGTCGACCTCGCAACCGAACTCGACAACATCGAAAGGCAGGTCGCACGCTCGTGACTCAGGCAGCCGGAAACGATTCCGCGCGAACCGCATTGCTGGCGCTGCGCGCCGAGATAGCCAAAGCTGTGGTCGGGCAGGACGCCGTGGTCAGCGGTTTGGTGATCGCGCTGCTGTGCCGCGGCCACGTTCTTCTCGAGGGAGTTCCCGGCGTCGCCAAGACGCTGCTGGTGCGCACGCTGGCCTCGGCGTTGCAACTCGACTTCAAACGCCTCCAGTTCACCCCCGACCTGATGCCCGGCGACGTCACCGGTTCGCTCGTCTACGACGCGCGCACCGCGGAATTCGAGTTCCGGTCCGGGCCCGTGTTCACGAACCTACTGCTGGCCGACGAGATCAACCGGACGCCACCCAAGACGCAGGCCGCGCTGTTGGAGGCCATGGAGGAGCGTCAGGTCAGCGTCGAGGGCGAGGCCCGGCCCCTGCCGGATCCGTTCATCGTCGCCGCCACGCAGAACCCGATCGAGTACGAGGGCACCTATCAGCTGCCGGAGGCGCAACTCGACCGTTTCCTGCTCAAGCTCAACGTGCCGCTGCCGACGCGAGACCAGGAGGTCGCGATCCTCGACCGGCACGCACACGGTTTCGACCCCAGGGACCTGTCCGCGGTGCAGCCGGTCGCGGGCGCCGCGGAACTGGCCGCCGGGCGCGCCGCCGTGCGACAGGTGCTGGTCGCTGACGAGGTGCTCGGCTACATCGTCGACATCTGCGCCGCGACAAGGCATTCCCCGTCGCTGCAACTCGGAGTCTCGCCCCGCGGGGCCACGGCGCTGCTCGCGACGTCCCGGTCGTGGGCCTGGCTGTCGGGGCGCAACTACGTCACCCCAGACGACGTCAAGGCGATGGCCCGCTCCACCCTGCGCCACCGCATCCAACTCCGGCCGGAGGCCGAGCTGGAGGGCGCCACTCCCGACGGAGTGCTCGACGGCATCCTCGCGGCAGTACCGGTGCCACGCTAGTGATCCTCACCGGACGCGCCGCGGTGGTCGCACTGGTGTGCGTCCTGCCGATCGCGGTGTCGCCCCGGCCCGCGGCCACGTTCGCGGTGCTGCTGGGCGCGCTCGTCGTGCTGATCGCGCTCGACGCCGCGCTCGCCGGTAACACCCGTCAGGTGCGGTTCACCCGGTCCGGGGACAACACCGCGCGGCTGGGCCAGGACGTCACGACCGTCCTGCTGCTCGAGAATGCCGGCCGGCGCCTCATCAAGGGTGTGGTCCGCGATGCCTGGCCGCCGAGCGCACGCGCGCTTCCCCGTGTCCAGCCGGCCGATGTGGCTGCGGGCCAACGCCTTCGGTTGACGACGACGCTGCGGCCGGTGCGTCGCGGTGACCAGGACTCGTCGCTGGTCACGGTCCGCGCGACCGGACCGCTGGGGCTGGCCGGGCGGCAGAGCTCGCACCGGGTGCCCGGACGGATCCGGATCCTGCCGCCGTTCCTGTCGCGCAAGCACCTGCCGTCGCGACTGGCGAAACTTCGTGAACTGGAGGGCAATACGCCGGTCCTGATCCGTGGGCAGGGCACCGAGTTCGACTCGCTGCGCGAATACGTCATCGGCGATGACGTCAGGTCGATCGACTGGCGCGCGTCCGCGCGACGCGCCGACGTGGTGGTGCGGACGTGGCGGCCCGAACGGGATCAGCGCGTGGTGATCGTGCTCGACACCGGCCGCACCTCGGCCGGACGCGTGGGCATCGATCCCACCTCCGACGATCCGTCGGGGTGGCCGCGGCTGGACTGGTCGATGGATGCCGCGCTACTGCTGGCCGCCCTGGCCTCACGCGCCGGTGATCACGTCGACTTCCTCGCCCACGACCGCGTCACGAGGGCCGCGGTGTTCAACGCGTCGCGCACCGAACTGCTGGCGCAACTGGTCGCGGCGATGGCACCGATCGAGCCGGCGCTCATCGAATCCGATGCGGGCGCGATGGTCGCCGCGGTGCTGCGTCGCGTCCGCCGGCGCGCGCTGGTGGTGCTGCTGACCGACCTCAACGCGTCCGCGCTCGACGAGGGCCTGATGACGGTGCTGCCGCAGCTGACGGCCAAGCACGGAGTGATCGTCGCCGCGGTCTCCGACCCGCGCATCGACGCCCTCGCGGCCGGCCGCGCCGACGCCCCACAGGTTTACGACGCCGCCGCGGCCGAACGCGCCCGCAACGAACGACGCGCGATCGCATCGCGGCTGCGGCGCCGCGGGGTCGACGTGGTCGATGCCGCACCCGAGGATCTGGCGCCCGCGCTGGCCGACCATTACCTGGCGATGAAGGCCACCGGACGGCTCTAACCGGTCGGGACCACGTCGGGAGCGTCCTCGACGTCGCCGGTCTCGCCGACGCGCTCGGCCTTGCGCCCGAAGTAGAAGACGTACGCCAGGAACCCGACCTCGGCGGCCACACCGATGGCGATGCGCACCGCCGTCGGTAGCGGCGACGGCGTCACGACGGCCTCGATGACGCCCGAGATCAACAGGATCGCCACCAGCCCGCCCGCGACAGCGCCGATCGCACGGCCCTGTTCGGCGAGCACCTGTCCGCGCGGCCGGTCCCCGGGCGAGATCACGTTCCAGCCCAGCCGCATCCCGGCACCCGCGGCCAGGAACACCGCGGTCAGCTCGAGCAGCCCGTGCGGGGTGATGAGACCGAGGAACACGTCGCCCTTGCCCGCGCCGAACATCAGACCGGCGGCCACGCCGAGATTGGCTGCGTTCTGGAACACCACGTACGGGATCGGGATGCCGAGCAATATCGCAAAACCCAGGCACTGCAACGCGATCCACGCGTTGTTCACCCAGACCTGCAGCGCGAACGAAGTCGCGGGATGCTCGCTGTAGTACGCGGCGAAGTCGTTGTTGACCATCTGGTCGATCTCGTCCGGCGTGCCGATCAGGGCCCGCACCTCGGGGCTGCCCGACACCCAGACGGCGATGAGCGCGGCCACCGCGAAGAACACCACGGCCGTGCTGAGCCACCACCACCGCGACCGGTAGGCGACGACGGGAAAGGACACCGTCCAGAACCGCACGAACTCACGCCACAGCGGCGCGTGCGCCCCGGTCACCGCCGCACGCGCCTGCGCGATCAGGCCCGAAAGGCGGCCGACGATCACCGGATCGGCGTTCGCGGTGCGCACGATCGACAGATGCGTCGACACCCGCTGGTAGAGATCGACCAACTCGTCGACCTCGGCGCCGGTGAGCTGTCGACGCCGCTTGACCAGTTGCTCGAGCCGGTCCCAAGTGGGCCGGTGCGTGAGCACGAACGCGTCGACATCCACGCACCGAATCCTAGTAGCGTTGACGGTTATGGTCTGGCAGCAGGAACCCGTCGTCACCGGCGACGCGGTGGTGCTCGACGTTCAGATCGCCCAGCTGCCCGTGCGGGCGGTGGCGGCCCTGATCGACATCACCGTCGTGTTCCTGCTATATCTGATCGGGATCCTGCTCTTCAGCCTGACGCTGACGCAGTTGGACTCGGCGCTGTCGATGGCGGTGCTCATCATCTTCACCGTCCTTGCCATGCTTGGGTATCCGCTCGTGTTCGAGACCGCGACGCGCGGCCGATCGCTGGGCAAGATGGCGATGGGTCTCCGGGTGGTGTCCGAGGACGGTGGCCCAGAACGGTTCCGGCAGGCGTTCTTCCGCGCATTGGCCGGCGTGATCGAGATCTGGACGCTGGCAGGCGGTCCGGCGGTGATCTGCAGCCTTTTGTCGGCCAAGGGGAAACGGCTCGGGGACATCTTCGCGGGTACCGTCGTGATCAGCGAGCGGACACCCAGGATGACGCCACCGCCGCCGATGCCTCCGCAGCTGGCATGGTGGGCTTCGTCGTTGCAGCTCTCCGGTCTACGCCCTGAACAGGCCGAGCTCGCGCGCCAGTTCCTCGGGCGTGCAGCACAATTGGATCCGATGGTGCGCGACCAGATGGCGTATCGGATCACCACCGACGTGGTCGCCCAGATCTCTCCGCCACCGCCGCCGGGTACACCGCCGCAGCTCGTGCTGGCCGCCGTACTGGCCGAGCGTCACCGCCGGGAGCTGACCCGGCTGCAGGCGACACCCCCACCGCCGCCATGGCCGGGCCACGGGCCACCCGCGTGGCAGCCGGTCCCGCCGCCGTCCGGCGGCGGTGGGTTCACCCCGCCCGGCTAGCGTCCTCGGCGCAATATGTGTTGGGGCCCTGCGTAGTTCCCACGGCGCGATACAACCTGACCGACACCGCCGACAGCCACGCCCACGCGAGCACCACCGCGGCGGTGAACGCCACGATCGCACCGGCGCCGCCGGATCCGGTTGACAGCGCGACGAAACTCAGCGCGAACACCAGGCCGGTGATCCGCGAAGCCCACGCCCATGATGCCTCGCCCCGCTGCGCGAACAACCCCGCGAACACGAAGCACGCCGCCACCAGGCATGTGAAACCCACACCCGCCACAGCGAAGTGGGCCACGCCGTGCCACGACACCGTCCCCATTCCGGGCGGCGTGCCGGGTGGGAATCCGTCGGACGGGTCGGCACGGAAGACGCCCGCGCCGATGAGGGCGACCCCGTAGACGGCGAGCAGCGCCGACGCCCACATCGATCGGCGACCGGGGCCCAGTGCCCGCCGAACCCCTGCCGCGGCGGCGACCGTCATGGCGCCGGCGACGATGAAGTTCGCGATCTGGACCCACCCCCAGGAACCGTTCGCGAGTTGGCTCACGGCATGCCGGGTCGGATCGTAGCCCTGCCGACCCGCGATCTGCGCCGCCGCGACCAGCACGTAGAAGGGTCCGGCGATCACGCCGTAGCCGAGCAGCGATTTCGTGACCCGAACGGGCAGTGGCGGACAATCTGCGCTGGTCATGGCCGGCCTCCCTAGAGAAATCAAACTGGACGGTACAGTACTGAAAACTAGACTGTCCAGTACTGAGGAGGCGACGATGGCGGAGGCGGTGCTCGGGCGGTCGGCCCAGAAGCGGTCGAGCATTCTGTCCGCGGGCATGGCACTGTTCCTCGGCAACGGATACCAGGGCACGAGCATGGATCAGGTGGCCGCGACGGCGGAGGTGTCGAAGCAGACCGTCTACAAGCACTTCAGGGACAAACAGGAACTGCTACAAGCGATCGTCGACGAAGCCCTCGACAGCACCGTCACTCCGTTCCTCGGACGCGTCGCCGCCCTCGCCGACACCTCGGCTCTCGAGGCCGACATGATGGCGCTGGCCGCCGACTACCTGCGGGCCGTCCTGCAGGAACGTGTCGTGCAGCTGCGCCGCCTCGTGATCGGCGAGGCGAACCGAATGCCGGCCCTGGCCCGGGAGTACTACGACCGGGCGCCCAAACGGGTGATCGCTCAGTTCGCCGAGTGCCTCGCCCGGCTACACGATCGCGGACTGCTGTCGGTACCCCAACCCGATTCCGCCGCAGAGCATTTCGCGTTTCTGGTCGTGGGCAGGTGTATCGATCAGGCGTTGTTCTGCGGCGGCCCCAAGGTGCTCGCCGATATCGACGTCGACGCTTACGCCGCCGCCGCCACGCGCGTCTTCCTCGCCGGTTACCGGCCCTGAACGCATTGCAGGGTCGAGAGGCAATCGGCGTTGCATCGCGATAGTTTCCGATATATCGTCAACGTATCGGAAGCACAGATCGCGCTTCCCCTCGATCCAAGGAACGAACATGAGCACACCATTCACCCCGCCTCCCGGCGGCTTCGGTTTCACCCCCTTCGACCGTCGTGCCCTGCACGACCATCGCCGGCACGCCCGGCGCCAGATGCGCGAGCACTTGCGCGACCAGTTCCGGCACGCCGACGCGGGTCCCGGCCCGTTCGGCGGCTTCGGTCCCGGTCGCGGCGGTCGCGGCGGCTTCGAGTTCGGGTTCGACCCGCGCGCGTTCGGCTTCGGCCCGGGCGGCCCACGCGGTTTCGGTCCCGGCGGACGGCGCGGCGGCCGGGGCCGTGGCCGTCGCGGCGATGTCCGCGCGGCGATCCTCACACTGCTCGCCGAACGACCCATGCACGGATACGAGATGATCCAGGAGATCGCCGAGCGCAGCCAGAACCTCTGGCGGCCGAGCCCCGGCTCGGTGTACCCGACGCTGCAGCTACTCGTCGACGAGGGTCTGATCGCAGCGACCGAAAGCGAAGGCAACAAGAAGCTTTTCGAGCTCACCGACGACGGCCGCACCGCGGTGGAGAAGATCCAGACGCCGCCGTGGGAGGAGATCGCCGACAGCGTCGACCCCGGCCACGTCAATCTGCGCAGCGCGGTCGCACAACTGATGGGCGCCGTCGCGCAGGCGGCATACGCCACCAACGAAGAGCAACAACAGCGGATCGTCGAGATCGTCAACAACGCTCGCCGCGAGATCTACGGCATCCTCGGCGAATCCGAATAACCCCCGTACCGGAATAAGCCGGGCGGGAAGGGTGTACGGATTGAATATGCAGACCTTCCCGCTTGGCTCGTTTCATGTCGGATGCGTCGGCTTCGGCGCGATGCAACTGCCCGGTCCGGGTGTCTTCGGACCGCCGCGCGATCGTGAGCAGGCGCTCGCCGTGCTGCGGCGGGCGGTCGAGCTCGGGATCAACCACATCGACACGTCGCAGTTCTACGGGCCCGACGTCGCCAACGAATTGATCCACGAGGCGTTACACCCCTACCCTGCCGACCTCGCCCTGGTCAGCAAGGTGGGTGCCCGCCGAGACGACGCCGGCGCGTGGCTACCGGCACAGGAGCCCGACGACCTGCGGGCCGGCATCGAGGAGAACCTGCGCACGCTCGACACCGACCGGTTGGCCGCGGTCAACCTGCGCATCCATTCCGACGACCCCAGCGCGGTGCCGGCGGTGAACCGCGAGTTGTTCGACCGGCAGCTGACCGCGATGATCAAGGCCCGCGACGAAGGGTTGATCGGCGGCATCGGGTTGAGCGGCGTCGGCGTCGACCATCTGCGAATCGCGTTGGACCGCACCGAGATCGTCTGCGTGCAGAACGCCTACAACCTCCTGGATCGCAGCTCGCAGGATGTGCTCGACGCGTGCACTGAACGCGGCATCGCGTTCGTGCCGTTCTTCCCGCTGGGCTCGGGCTTCGTCGCCGACAATCCGGTGCTCGGTCATCCGGCCGTCACGCGGGAAGCCGAAAAGCTCGGCCGCACACCGGCGCAGATCGTGCTCGCGTGGACGCTGTCGGCGGCCCCGAACGTGCTGCTGATCCCGGGCACGTCATCGGTGCGCCATCTGGAGGAGAACACCGCCGTCGCCGATATCGCACTCGACGAGGAGACCAAGCGCGAACTGGACGCCGCCGCCTAGGAGTCGACGTCGACCCAGTCCAGCGTGCGCTGCACTGCCTTCTGCCAACCGGCATAACCGGATTCGCGCTGTTCGTCGCTCCACGACGGCGTCCAGCGCTTGCCCTCCTGCCAGTTGGAGCGCAGGTCGTCGGCGTCCTCCCAGAACCCGACCGCCAGCCCGGCGGCGTAGGCCGCACCCAGGGCGGTGGTCTCGGCCACGACGGGCTTGACGACGTCGACGCCGAGCACGTCGGCCTGGATCTGCATGCACAGGTCGTTGGCGGTGATGCCGCCGTCGACCTTGAGCACCTCCATGTGCACGCCGGAGTCGGCCTCCATCGCGTCGACGACGTCACGGCTCTGGTAGCAGATCGCCTCGAGCGTCGCACGCGCCAGGTGCGCGTTCGTGTTGTACCGGGAGAGCCCGACGATCGCCCCGCGCGCATCCGAACGCCAGTAGGGCGCAAAGAGTCCCGAGAACGCCGGCACGAAGTAGACGCCGCCGTTGTCCTCGACCTGACGCGCCAGGGCCTCGCTCTGCGACGCGCCGCTGATGATGCCGAGCTGGTCGCGGAGCCACTGCACCGCCGATCCGGTCACCGCGATCGAACCCTCCAGGGCGTAAACGGGTTTCGCGTCGCCGAACTGGTAGCACACCGTGGTCAACAACCCGTTCTCCGACCGGACGATTTTCTCGCCGGTGTTCAGCAACAGGAAATTGCCTGTGCCATAGGTGTTCTTGGCCTCGCCCGACTCCAGGCAGACCTGACCGACCATCGCGGCCTGTTGGTCACCGAGGGCTCCGGTGAGCGGCACCTGGCCGCGGACGGGCCCGTCGTCTCGGGTGATGCCATAGGACTCCGGGCATGACGATGGTTTGATCTCGGGCAGCATCTGCCGCGGAATGTCGAAGAACGACAACAACTCGTCGTCCCAGTCGAGGGTCTCGAGGTTCATCAGCATGGTGCGGCTGGCATTGGTGACGTCGGTGACGTGCACCCCGCCGCGCGTGCCGCCGGTCAGGTTCCACAGCACCCAGGAGTCGGGGGTACCGAACAGCGCGTCACCGTTCTCGGCGTCGCGGCGCACCCCGTCGACGTTCTCCAGGATCCACTGCACCTTGCCGCCGGAGAAGTACGTCGCGGGCGGCAGGCCCGCCTTGCGACGGATCACATCGCCGCGGCCGTCGCGGTCCAGCGCCGAGGCGATGCGGTCGGTGCGGGTGTCCTGCCACACGATCGCGTTGTAGTAGGGCCTACCGGTCCGCTTGTTCCACACCAGCGCGGTCTCACGCTGGTTGGTGATGCCGAGCGCCGCGAGGTCGGTGGCCGACAGGTTCGTCTTGTTGAGCGCCGACATGATCACCGCCGCGGTGCGCTCCCAGATCTCGACGGGGTTGTGCTCGACCCACCCGGCCTTCGGCAGGATCTGCTCGTGCTCGAGCTGGTGGCGGCCGATTTCGGCGCCGCCGTGGTCGAAGATGATGCACCGGGTGCTCGTCGTGCCCTGGTCGATGGCGGCGATGAACTCGGCATTCTGAGCCAACGTGCACTCCCCTCTCGGCTGCGCTCCGTCGTCCATCATGGACTACATGGCCGAGAAGCCCGCCGAGATTCAAGCCGGAAGGCCGCGCACATCGGGAATCGACCGCATGCCGCGCGGCGGGCCCGACGCGTCATGCCTGGACCGGCTGCTGCAGACCGATCGGGAATCCGATGCCTCCACCGACGTCGAGCGCAAACGCGGCGTGATCCGGGCGCTCGAGCTGACCGGCGGATGGTTCGGCAGCACCGAGCGATTCGCTGAGATCGCGCTCGCGGAGATTGCAGACGTCGCCGACCCGAGGATCCTCGAACTCGGCGCGGGCCACGGCGAGTTGTCGCGCAAACTCCTCGACTGGCACCCGTCGGCCCGGTTGACCATCACCGATGTGGACGCAGCGGCCGTGGCGGCGATGGCCGCGAGTGATCTCGGTGAGCATCCGCGCGCGAAGGTTCGCGCGATGGACGCGACGGCTATCGACGCCGCCGACGGCTCATTCGACCTCGCGGTGTTCGCGCTGTCGTTTCACCACCTGCCGCCCGCCGCGGCCGCGCGGGCGATCGCCGAAGGCACCCGGGTGGCGAGCAAGCTGCTGATCATCGATCTGCCACGACCGTCGGCGCCGTTACACGTCGTACGTCTGGCGACCGTGCTGCCGCTCGCGCGGTTGTTGCCGTTCGTGCGCGACGGCGTCGCGAGCTCGCTGCGCTCGTACAGTCCGTCGGCGCTGCGGGCGCTGGCCGAGTACGCCGACCCCACCGTCGAGGTCGAGCTACGCGGCGGCGGGTTGTTGAGCCCGCAGGTGGTGGTGGCTCAACGCGGCGCCCCGGATCCGTTGCGACCGAACGGCCAACGCTGATAGCCAAGCTCGATGAACGCGTCGAGCACGTCGTACAGACCCGGATGCCGCGCCAACAAAGACCCAATCATCCTCATGCCGAGGTTGATACCCCACTTTCGGCCCGCCAAACCTCCGTCGCCGCAGGTCAACTCCGCGGTCGGGTGGCCCGATGCAGAAGCCACGCAACCGGAATCGTCAGAACCAACGTCACCGCGAACAGCACCACCACCGAGCCGGTGTACACCTGCCACCGCAATATCGACACCATCGCGATCTCCATCACGACGACATGCAGCAAGAAGATCTCGTACGAGATCTCCCCCAGCCACACCATCGGCCTGCTGCTGAGTAACCTTGCGTACCAGCCGGTGTCACCGAGCGCCAGGGGAGCGACGACAAGCGTTGCGATCGCCGCGTAGAACATCACCTTCGCGATGTCCTCGCCGAGATCGAGCGCCGGGGCATCGGTCCGCCCGGCGATCGGTGTGGACACCACGAGGTACGCCGCCACCGCGAGCGGCAGTGCGAGCAGGGCATAGCAGCGAGACCCGTTGTGCGCCAGCACCGTCAGGGTCATACCGCCGACGAACCACACCAGGTAGTGGGGCAACCACAACCCCGCCCCGTTGGGTAACCAATCCGTGGTGTGAATGACGATGAGCCACAGGGGACTCAGCGCACCGAGAGCGGTGAGCGCGATGAGCAGCACACCGGGTCGCCATCGGCGCCGGCACAGCACAACCAACAACAGGTACGCCAAGACCGGCAGCGCAGCGTAGAACGCCACTTCGACCGCCAGGCTCCACATCTGGGTCAGCCCCTGATGCATGTAGGCGGTGACGTAGTTCGGGCTGTAGATCTGGGTGAGCGTGAGGTTACGAAGCAGGCCGAGCCAGGTGTGGCCGGGATTGGGTTCGATCGCACGGAACTCGTAGAGCGCGAACGCGACCAGAACCGTCACCACATAGGCCGGCATGATGCGACGTACCCGGTTTCGCGCGTAGCGACGTGTGCTCGGCGCCGATGTGTTGTTCGCGACGGCCCGCACCCAGCCGTTGAACAGCAGGAATCCCGACAGCACGAAGAAGATCGCGACGCCGATCTCCATGCGGGCGAACATGAGCCCGACGTATCCGCGGTTGTAGGCGCCAGTGCCGTACGCGGCGTGGGTGGCCATCACCAGGAGCGCGGCGACCGCGCGAATGCCGGTGAGCGACGCGACGCGGTCGGCCCTGGAGACCTGCTCGAGCCCTCCTTGGTCGAGGTCGCCCGGCCATGGTGCTGACACCGCGTAAGTATCAAACGGTGACCGACGAACCACGCTCCAATTCGATGATCCGGTCGGAGAGTCCGCGTCGCTTCATCTCGTCGACGAAGTCGGACAAGGGTGATGCGAACACCCCGTAGTCGTCGAAGTGCACCGGAATCATCCTGGGGAGGTTGAGCAGTTCGACGACGTCGGCGCCCTGCTGTCCGTCCATCGTCACGGTCAGACCGAACGGCAGATGCCTGCCGAACGGCAACCGTGTTCCGCCCAGGTGCAATACGCCGACATCGATCGACTCGAATCGCACTGGTATTTCCTGCAATTCGTCGACAAGCAGGGTGTCGCCGGACACGTAGAGCCGCCGCCGGGCGGTGCCGTCGGAGAATTCGATCATGCTGCCCATCACGGGTGGCAGGAAGCGGTCGACGGGGATGGGGGCGTGGCGTCCGGGCAGGCTGGTGACGGTCACGCTCACCGCGCCCTTGGTGATCGTGTGGTCCTGCCAGGTGTCGAGCGCCAGCGCCCGGCCGAACCCTCGGTGCGCGAGTCGTTTGGCGGCGTGCGGTGTGGTCAGGATCGGCAGCCCGTGGTCGAGCCGGCTCTGCGACACCCGGTCCCAGTGATCGCCGTGCATGTGCGACAGCACCACCGCGTCGAGCGCGGGCAGCTGGTCGATGTCGAGCGCCGGACCTTTGCGCCGCTTGGACAGCAACCCGTAGCCGAGGTACGCGTGCTGGCCCTGATGCAGGAAGTTCGGGTCGGTCAACAGGGTTATGCCGCCGCCGCTGATCAGCGTCGTGGCGTTGCCGATGAAGGTGACGGTGACGTCCATCGTCTTCACCTACCCGCAACGGCGGGGTTTATGCGGTTGGTTGCGCGGTGACCGTGTGCAAAATGTCGACCAATCGCGGCGTGTCGGGGTGCAAATTCGCACGCTCGCCGACAATGGCGGTGTGGGCGAGGAAGTGAAGGGCACCGGCTACAGCGGTGCGCACCGCCGGGAGTACCGGCGCAAGGTGCAACAGTGCCTCGACGTGTTCGAGACCATGCTCGCCCAGTCGAGCTTCGACTTCGAACGGCCGCTGACCGGCATGGAGATCGAGTGCAACCTGGTCGACTCGGCGTATCAGCCGGCGATGAGCAACGCCGAGGTCCTTCAGGCCATCGCCGATCCGGCGTACCAAACCGAGCTGGGCGCCTACAACATCGAGTTCAACGTGCCCCCGCGGCGGCTACCGGGGCGCGCCGCGCTCGACCTGGAGACCGAGGTGCGGGCGAGCCTCAACGCCGCCGAGACCAAGGCCAATCGGCACGATGCGCACATCGTGATGATCGGAATCCTCCCGACGCTGCTGCCCGAACACCTGGCCGGACGGTGGATGAGCGAGTCGACGCGGTACCAGGCGCTCAACGACTCGATCTTCACCGCCCGCGGCGAGGACATCCTCATCGACATCGTCGGCCCGGAGCGGCTGAGCCTGCAGACCGCCTCGATCGCGCCGGAGTCCGCGTGCACGAGCATGCAACTGCACCTTCAGGTGTCGCCGGCCGAATTCGCGCAGAACTGGAACGCCGCTCAGGTGCTGGCGGGTCCGCAACTGGCGCTGGGCGCGAACTCGCCGTACTTCTTCGGCCACGAACTGTGGGCCGAGACCCGCATCGAGTTGTTCGCCCAAGCCACCGACACCCGTCCCGACGAACTCAAGACGCAGGGTGTCCGCCCGCGGGTGTGGTTCGGAGAACGCTGGATCACGTCGATCTTCGACCTGTTCGAGGAGAACGTGCGCTACTTCCCGTCGCTGCTGCCCGAGCTGTCCGACGAGGACCCCGTCCGCGAGCTCGCTGAGGGCCGTACGCCGAAACTCTCCGAGCTGCGGTTGCACAACGGGACCATCTACCGGTGGAACCGACCGGTCTACGACGTCGTCGAGGGGCGTCCGCATCTGCGGGTGGAGAACCGGGTGTTGCCCGCGGGCCCGACCGTCGTCGACATGATGGCCAACGCCGCTTTCTACTACGGCACGCTGCGGACGCTGTCCGAGGAGGACCGTCCGCTGTGGACGAAGATGAGTTTCGCCGCGGCGCAACACAATTTCATCGAAGCCGCCCAGCACGGCATGGAGGCCAGGCTGTACTGGCCCGGCTACGGCGAGGTGACCGCCGACGAGCTGGTGCTGCGCCAACTGTTGCCGATGGCCGATGAGGGGCTGCGCCGCTGGGAGGTCGCCGCCGAGGTGCGCGACCGGTACCTCGGGGTCATCGAGGGCCGGGCCAAGACCGGTCGCAACGGCGCCACCTGGCAGGTTGCGACGGTGCGCGCGCTGCAGGAGCGCGGGATGGCCCGGCCCGCGGCCCTGGCGGAGATGCTGCGGCGCTACGGGATGCGGATGCACAGCAACGAACCCGTCCACACCTGGGACGAGGGATTCGACGAGTGAGTCCGGTCGCACGCGTCTTCTGGCTCGTGGTGCTGGTCGCATTCGCGGCCGGGTGCCACGGCGACCAGCAGGCGCGCGCGGACACCGTGCTAGCGCAGCTGGACCGGCCGTTCGTGTTGGCCGGAGACCAGCAGGCCGCGGTCGCCGGTGAGCCGCTGCGCCTGCGGTTCTCCGAGCTGCTCGAGGATTCGCGGTGCCCCACCGAGGTCGAATGCTTCTGGACCGGTCAGGCGCGCATCATCGTCACGGTCAACGATGGGCGGGCCGGCGAGGAGGCCGTCGAGTTCAACACCAACCCCGCGCAGGGGCAGAACCGTCAGACGGTCCGGACCGCAGTTTACGAGCTGACCTTGCAGGCGCTCGACCCATACCCCCGCACACCCGACGACGTGACGCCGCTTTCGGAGTACCGGGCGACGCTGCTGGTGCACCGAACCCGTTGACGGCTCACTTTTCCGCCGCCAGCGCCGCGGCGAACCGCTCGAGATCCTCGGTGGTGACGTCGACGTGCGGGGACGCCCGCAGCACCGGTGCCGCCATCTCGAACGGGGCGCGCTGCGCCTCGGGGTAGGTGGTGACGATCCGGTGCTCGGCGATCAGCCGGGCGCGGACCCTCTGCGGGTCGGCGCCATCGGTCGGGACCAGCGTGGTGATCGCGGTCGGTTCGTCGCGCGGCTCGACGACCCGCCAGCCCTTGAGCCCCGCCACCGCGTCACGGGTCATCCGCCCCACCTTCGCCAGCCGGGTCCGGACCTCCGCGGGTCCGTAGGCCAGGTGCTCGCCGAGTGCGACCGAGAAACCCACGCGGGCAGCGATATTCGCCTCCCCTAGTTCCAAGCGCTGCGAGACGGTCAGCGGCAGGTTCCACTCCGGTGGGGGAAGGCGCGGGCGTAACCGCCGAGCGAGCTCGCGGTGGATCGCCAGGAAGCCGACGCCGCGCGGGCCGGCGATCCATTTCCGCGACGAACCGTAGATCGCCGCGGGGGTGACCGCGCAGTCGAGATGGCCGAGCGCCTGGGCGGCGTCGACGACCAGCGGCACCCCGAGCTCCGCGCACGTGGCCGCCAGCGCCGCCAGCGGCTGGGCCAGACCGCGGTGACTGGCCAGTGCGGTCAGGTGCACCAGCGCGGGCGGGTCGGCCGCGAGTTCGCGCGCGGCCGCCTCCGGATCGAGCCTGCCGTCGCCGTCGGCGGGCAGCGCGCGGACGGTGAAACCGTTGGCGGCCATGATCGACAGGTTCGGCCCGTATTCGCCGGGCAGACACGCCAGCCTGCGCTCCCCGGGCCACGCGCCGAGCAGCAGGTCCAACGCGTTGTTGGCCCCGGTGGTGAACACAATGTCGGCGTTCGCCAGCCCGGTCAGTGCGGCGAGCGCCGCGCGACCCGCGTCGAGCGCCGGCGCGGCCGCCTCGGCGGCGACGTAGCCGCCGACCTCGGCCTCGTGGCGGGCGTGCTGGGCGGCGGCCTCGATCGCCGCGATGCTCTGACGGGAGCAGGCACCGCTGTCCAGATGAATCCCGGCGACCGCCGGCCGGGCCGACCGCCACCGCTGCGCGAGGCTCATTTCGTCGACAGCGACAACCCGAAGTCGCCGGCGGCGTCGGTCCACCAGTGCGTCATTCGCAGACCCGCGGCGGCGAGTTCGGCATCGACGCCCTCGGGCCGGAACTTGCACGACACCTCGGTCAGCATCGCCTCACCGGCCGCGAACTCGACCGTCAGATCGAGCTCGCGCACGTGTACGCGTTGCGCTTCGGCGGCGCGCAGCCACATCTCGATGCGCTCGTCGTCCGCATTCCACACCGCGACGTGCTCGAACATCTCGAGATCGAAATCGGCGTCAAGCTCACGGTTGACGACCGTCAGCACGTTGCGGTTGAACTGCGCCGTCACGCCCGCGCTGTCGTCGTAGGCACGCACCAGCCGATCCGCGTCCTTGACCAGATCGGTGCCCAGCAACAGGCTGTCACCGGGTTGCAGGGTGTCGGACAGGTCGGCCAGGAAGTCGGCGCGGGGACCGGCGGTGAGGTTGCCGATGGTCGAGCCGAGGAAGGCCACCAGGCGGCGCCCGCCTTGAGGGATCTGGTCCAGGTGCTCCTCGAAATCGCCACAGACGGCGTCGATCTCGAGTCCAGGATACTCGTCCTGCAGTGCGGCGCCCGCGGCGGCGAGCATGCCCGCGTCGACGTCGAACGGGATGAACCGGCGCAGCGATCCGCGGTCACGCAACGCGTCAAGCAGCATGCGGGTCTTCTCCGAGGTTCCGCTGCCCAGTTCGACCAGCGTGTCGGCCCCGGAGGCGGCGGCGATCTCGGCCGACCGGTCCCTGAGGATCTCGGCCTCCGCGCGGGTCGGGTAGTACTCGGGCAGCCGCGTGATCTGGTCGAACAAGTCGCTGCCGACCGCATCGTAGAACCACTTGGGCGGCAACGACTTCGGAGTCGAGGTCAGGCCCTCGAGCACGTCGCGGCGCAGCGCGTTCGCCGCCGCGTCGGCGGACAGATGGTTGGACAACGACAGCGTGCCCGTGTGCTCGGCGCCCCGCTGGACGGTCATCAGGATCCTCTCAGTATAGACAGTTGCATGCCCGACGACGAGACCTCGACGATGTGTCGATCCGGGATCTCCTCCCATGCCGGATCGTCGTCGTACGGTTCACTCGCCACGACGATGCCGTCGCGGCGTCGCAGCACCGACAGCGTGTCGCCCCATGTGGTGGCGAGCAATCGTGATCCGTTGCCCGCCAGGATGTTCAGCCGCGCATTCGGGTCGGATGCGGCCACCTCGACGATCGTGCCTGCGAGCGAGTCGAGCCCGCGCTCGAAGATCAGCGCCGCGAGCAGCGCGCTGTCGTTGGTCGACTCGGCGCCTGCGGACAGCGGCAGGACGCTACGGTCGACCAGCCCGTTGTGCGAGAGCAGCCAGTGGCCGTCGGTGAACGGCGCGGCCGCGGCCGCCTCGATCGGCATGCCGACGCTCGCCGACCGAACCGCGGTGACGATGCATCCGCTGCGCAGTGCGGGCGCGACCGACGCGAGGGAGGCGTCGCCCCACATCGGCGTGGCGCTGCGCCACCGGCGCGGTGTCGCGCCGTCGAAGAACCCCACCCCCCAACCGTCGGCGTTCATCAACCCGTGCTTCTGGCGGCGTGGTGAATACGACTGCACGAGAAGGCCGTTGGCGGGCTCGAGGATCAATGAGGCCACCGACACCGGTTCACCCAACCACCCGAGGTGTCTGCACATCAGATGTCCCAGGCCAGCCGCACGCCGGAGAAGATCTGACGGCGGATCGGGTGGTCCCAGTTGCGGAAGCTGGGTCGCAGGATGCTCGAGGCCACGGCCCACGACCCGCCGCGGAGCACCTTGTAGTCGCCAGCCCCAGCACCTTCGAAGAAGGGTTGCGAGTAGCGTTCGTAGATCATCGGCGTGAACCCCGGCCACGGCCGCAGCGGCGACGTCGTCCACTCCCACACGTCGCCCAGCATCTGTTCGGCTCCGTAGGCCGAGGCGCCGGCGGGATAGGCGCCGACGGGCGCCGGGCGCAGCGCGTCACCGCCGAGGTTGGCCACTGCTGCGGTGGGTTCGCTTGCGCCCCAGGGATATCGGCGTCGGGTGCCGACGGCCGGGTCCCACGCACACGCCTTCTCCCACTCCACCTCGGTGGGCAGCCGGGCACCCGCCCACGCGGCGTAGGCCTCGGCTTCGAAGAAGGTGACGTGCTGGACGGGTTCGAGATCGGGGATCTCCTCGACGTGGCCGAACCGGGTGCGGGTGCCGTCGGGGTTCCAGAACTGCGGCGCCCGCAGACCCGCTTCGGTCCGGTGTTCCCAACCACGCTGCGACCACCACCGGGGGTCGTCGTAGCCGCCGTCGTCGATGAACCGGCGCCACTCGCCGTTGGTGACCGGGACGCGGCCGATGCGGAACGCCGGCACGTCGACGATGTGCGCGGGTCGTTCGTTGTCCAGTGAATACGGTTCGGTGGCCGCGTCGACGCCCAGCACGAACTCGCCCCCGGGCACCAGCACCGACGTGCCTACGGCGTCCGCTCGGCCCTCGGGCAGCCGTGTTCCGGATTCCAGCAGCGGCGCCCCGCTGCGCAGGTTCAACGCCTGCAGCATGGTCTCGTCGTGCTGGTTCTCGTGGCTGATCACCAGCCCGAAGGCGAATCCGGGATCATCGTTGGGTAGCGCGTCGAGGGTGTCGAACACCTTGTCCCGCACGGTCGCACAGTAGGTCCTGGCATCCGACGGCGGCAGCAGCGGCAGGTTCACGCGGCTGGCGCGGGAGTTGACGAACGCGTCGTAGAGGCGTTCGACGTCGGGCCGCAGCATGCCCGGCCGGTCGGGGTTGCCGTCGCGCAGCAGCCACAGCTCCTCCTGCTGACCGATGTGCGCGAGGTCCCACACCAACGGGCTCATCAGCGGGCTGTACTGGCGACCCAACTCCGCGTCGTCGAAGTCGACGAGGCGCAGCGTGCGCCGGCGTGCGGTGGTGAGTTCGCGCGCGATGGTTTCGCGAGGTGTCACAGTTCCCCTCGTGCCAGTTGCGTGACCGCGGGCGCGATCCCGTGTCGTGCGGCGCGGTCGCTGAAGTCGTCGGCCGGACAGCGCCCCTGTTCGACCGAACGCAGCAGCCGGTGCATCGATTCCTCGAGTTCGGCGGGCGCTCGTTCGGCGGCTGCGCGCACGCACCGTTCGGCGGCGGCCTGCAACCGCGGATCGGCCAGGCCGACGCGCGCCGCCCGGTCCCACGCGGTGGCGACGGGTTCGGTGGCCTCCGCGGCGAGGTCGGCGGCCGCCGGGTCGTCGAGCAGGGTGGCCAGTGTGTACGCGACCGAGGGCCAGACGGCGTCCGGCGCGCTGTCGAGGTATCGGATCTCCAGCCATTGGCGGGGGCGGACCGGCGGGAACAACGTCGTGAGGTGGTAGTCGAGGTCGGCCGCGGTGGGGCGGCGCCCGCCGAGCGCCACCCGCCCATCCGCCCAGTCGGCGAACGGCACCCAGTCGGAGACCGGTTCGGCGTCCGCCCCGGCGTGGTTGACCAGCATCACCGGCGCCTTGAGCGCGTACCGCGCCCAGTCGCTGGCGGGGTCGTCGCCGTTCTCACCGAGCACCGGGCCACATCGGGCCGAGTCCAGCCGGCTCCACACCCGCTGCCGTGACGACTGCCAGCCGGAGGACTCCCCGCTGAGCAGCGGCGAATTCGCGGTGACCGCGACCATCGTCGGTCCGAGCGCGTGCGCGAGCCGGACCCGGTCCGCCCAGCCTTCCCGCGGACCCGCGTCGAGGTTGACCTGCACCGAAGCCGTCGAGGTCATCATCGCGGCGCCGGCGTCCGCGGTTCCGCTGGCGGTGAAGAAGGCCTCCATCGCGCGGTAGCGTGCGCCCGGGTTGACCCGCCGCGGCGGCCGCAACGGATCGGCGCCCAGTAAGACAAGACCGAACCCGGCCCGGGCGAACGCCGCGCGCAAAACGGCACGGTCGGCGACCATGGCGTCGATCGCCGCGAGGGGGCCGGGAAGCGGCGGACCGGACAACTCGACGGCGCCGCCGGGTTCGACGGTGACCCGGCTGCCACCCGGTAGCGGCGGAAGGCCGGCGATGGTGGCGGTGAGCTCGTCCCAGGCGGGCCTGCGCATCGGGTCGGTCAGATCGAAGCAGTGCGCCTCGATCTCCAGGCCCACCTGCCCCACCGGTCCGTCGCGCAGAGATCCGGCCCTCACCTGGTGTGCGGCGGAATCGGCGCTGGTCAGCTCGGCGGAATCGGTCGGCGGCGGATGCGCGTCCTCCACCTCGGACGTGATGGTGAAGGTCATCTCAACCATCCCCTTCCGGGAGTGGACCGATCGCCCCCTTCAACCATCTTCCAGACGGGACCGACAAATCTCGCGTTTTCCGGATGACGCCTTCGTTACGAGTACCTTTACACCGCTTCCGCCTATTGGCCGAGCGTGTTCTGCATCGCCCCTGCCAGGGCGTTCACCGCCGGACCGCCGTTGCCCGATTGGCAGACCTTCGCTTGCAACAGCACGTTCTCGCGCTTGCGGGTAGAGGTGAAGCAGCGCCGGTCGGCGCCCGCCTCCTGTTTGACCCAGTCGGCGTCGGTCGCCGAGGTGGTCCCGCCGGTGAACGTCCACACCTGGGTCGTGAAGTTGTCCAGGTGCATCGCGGTGGTCTGCCCGTTGCAGCCGACCGTGCGGTCGACGACGCGGTGGAAGGCGCGGTCGGCGGCGTCGGTGGTCGCAAACACGCCGACCGCCTGCTTCACCAGATGCGTCGCGTCGGTCGGCGACTCCTGGGTCACCGCACCGTTGAACGACGCGAGATCCGGGTCGGCGTAGACGTCCGGCAGGCCAACGTCGGCCCAGTTGTTGCACGCCGGATTGTCGACCGAGAAGGTCTGCACCGGTTCGGTGAACAACGACTCGAATCGCATTGTGGCGCCGACGATGTTGCCCACCGAACCCTTCGGCAGCACGGCGTAGTTCACCACGCCGGGATCCGAAGGGCGCGCTGAGGCGAGGCCGGCGGGCGCCACCATCGACAGCCCGATGGCCACGCCGACGCCCGCCGCGGCGACCGCCCGCATCGATCAGACCTTCGCGGACAACTTGACTTCGATGTTGCCGCGCGTGGCCTTCGAGTACGGGCAGAAGTCGTGGGCCTTCGCCATCAGGTCATCGGCGACGCTC
This sequence comes from Mycolicibacterium celeriflavum, assembly GCA_050205545.1. GTDB lineage: Bacteria > Actinomycetota > Actinomycetes > Mycobacteriales > Mycobacteriaceae > Mycobacterium > Mycobacterium celeriflavum_A. The sequence continues at coordinate 151,847 of JBNMQV010000007.1, read as the reverse complement.
TGCTCGAGGCCGGGCAGGTAACCGATCAGGTGGGCCGTGAGCCCGAAGCCGCCCTCGGAGTCCGGACCGAAGCCGACCTGCGCGGTGATCGAGGTGGCGTCGTCGATGTCGATCTTGTTGTTGCGGGCCTGCAGGCGCAGCGCGCCGAGGAAACACGCCGCGTAACCCGACGAGAACAGCAGCTCCGGGTTCACGCCCTCGCCACTGCCGCCGAGCTCCTTGGGCGGACGGGTGTCGAGATCGATCTTTCCGTCGGAGGAGCGAACGTGGCCGTCGCGGCCGCCTCCGGATGCGGTGGACTCTGCGGTGTACTTGACCTCAATGCTCATGGGCTCGATCATGCCAGCCCACGCGAAGAGGGCAAGAGACCCGTCTCCATTCGTACTGGCGGGCTCTGCGCGCGACAGCCCGGTCTCAAGGCATTCCCGTTGCGCACCAACGGCTTCGGCACGCCGTTCGAGTGTGCAGTCAGATCGACGGCTGGCCAATTTTCGGCCGCAATGCCGATCTGAGCGCACACTCGATCAGGTGCTCTACGGGCGCGCCGGCGCCGTCGTGGTCGGCGCCTCGGGCGACTGCGGCGGCGACGGGGGCTGGAACCGCGGGCCCTGCGAGTTGCCGGGGCCGCCGAACGGCGGACGGCCGAACTCCGCGCCCGGTCCCATCGGGAAACCCGGCGGCGGTCCACGGTGGAAGATCGCGGCGCCGCGATCGTGGCCGCCGTGGTGGCCGCCGCGGTGATGGCCGCCGGATTGCGCGCCGAGGATGAAGCCGGAGAAGAAGATCACCGCGACGATGAACACGACGCCTGCGACGATGCCGACCCACGCGGCGACGGCGCCGAGCCGCGAACGGCGCGGGGCGACGGGATCGGTCTGAGGTCCTGCGGCCACCGGGGCGGCGGCGGGTTCGGGTGTTTCGGTCATGCCGACATCATGCGAGCCGTTTCGATGAGCCCGTCATGTGCCACCTATGAGCGGGCTGTGAAAACGCCGATTGACATCCGGTGTCGTGCGCGAATAGTTTCGACTACACGCGTTGTCAAAATGGCCTGAAGGGAATCCGAGACGATGCAGCGTCCCATCCCGACGCGTCACCCGGAGCGGCCCCGCCCCGTCCCGGCCAGCATCCGCGTCATGGCCAAGGCGATGGGCATCGGTGAGCCCACGCCGCAGCAGTGGCGCCGGCTAGGCGAGCGGCTGACGGTCGGAGACGAACCGGTCGACCGCCTCGTTGAGTGGATGTCGACCGTCGGCGTCAAGCAGGCACGACCGCTGTTCGACGAGGCGCTCACCTACGGCATCGACGCGGTCCCCGACGCTCCAGAGCCGTTGCGCGAGTTCTTCATAAGCGTCGAGAAGCTCCCCGATTGGGTCGACCCGGACAAACTGCGCCGCGGCCAGCGCGCACTGCGTCGCGGCGGCGCCGACGGCATGTACGTCGCGCGTGACGTATCGCTGCTCGGCGGCTACCAGTTCTCGGGTTTCAACAAGACGCTGCTGCGCACCGGAGCCCTCGAGAAGGGCTCGAACAAGCGCTTCGCCGAGACGATGCAGTGGGCGATGGACGTCATCTCCGACGGCGGCCTCGAGCGCCTCGGCGCCGGTTACCGGTCGACCCTTCGGGTTCGATTGATCCACGGGCTGGTGCGAAAGCATGTGGCCGCGATGCCGGACTGGCGCGCCGACGAGTGGGGTGTCCCGATCAACCAGACCGACATGGCGGCGACGCTGATCGGTGCGCTGGTCGCACCCGCGGTCGGCGTTATCGGTATGGGAATCGTGTTGCGGCCGAAGGAGTATGAGGCCGTCGCTCACCTCACCCGCTACGTCGGGTGGTTGATGGGCGTCGAGGACGAGTGGTTGCCCGGCAGCTTCCGCGACAGCATCCGGGTGCTCTATCACACGTTGGGAGCACTGGCCGAGCCCGACGAGTCGTCGAGGCAGCTGGCCGTCCCGATGGCCGACGACCCACTGATCTGGCGGTTCGACACCATGCCGGCGGTCCGGCGTCGCATCGCACGGGCACAACACCTTTCGGTCACCAGCGGCTTCCTGGGACCAAGGACCATGCGTGCGCTCGGTCTGCGTCCGCACCTGCCGTGGTATCCGATGCTGCGGCTGCCCGTGAACCTGACTCGCAGCATCGCCGCGGTGGCCCTGCCCGGAGGCATCGATCGGGCGGCTGACCGCGGGGACCGCCAGCACCAGGCGTTGATGCGGACGATCATCGGTGATACCGGCGCCACGATCGGCGAGTCCGCCGAACACGTCAGCACCGTCGCCTGATTTCAGCGCCAGTTGCGGAATGCGTCCATCAGCTTGTCGCGGAACGCAGGATCCAGTTCGTCACCGACGTTGCTCAACGTGGTGATGGTCGCCCGGAACTGCTGTAGGTAGTTCACGCAGCCCTCGCAATCCAGAAGGTGCATGTCGAAACGGGCGCGCGTTTCGGGATCCAGCGACTCGTCGAGATAGGCCGTGACCAGTTCGACGAGTTCGTTGCAGTCCATGGAGCCGGAACTCATGATTCCTCCGACAGGTATGTCTCGAGCGCCTGCCGGACCGCGGCGCGGCCGCGATGCAGGAGGACCCGCTGATTGGCGACGGTGATGTCGAGCAGTTCGGTCACTTCTTTCGAATCGAACCCGTACACGTCGCGCAGGGTGACGACGGTGCGTTGCCGGTCGGGAAGACGGTCGAGTTCGCGACGCGTCACGGCGAGCATCTCGTCGGCCAGCACGGAACCCTCCGGCGTTTCGGGGAAGGGTGCCGGTGCGGCATCGGCCCGCCAGTGGCCGGGCCAGCGGTCGTCGGCGCCCCGGAACCGTGCGGCCTCCACGGTTGCGCCCGTGAATGCAACGAATTCGGCGTCGCTGGTCTGCCGCTCGCGGATTCCCCGCTTCTTCGCGGTGTTGATCAGGATCGTGAAAAGCCATGTGCGCAAACTCGATCGCGCTTGGAATCCGTCGATCCCCTTGAGCAATGCGATCCAGGTTTCCTGCACGACGTCCTCGGCGATTTCCTGGGTCGCGACGTAACCCCGGGCGATCCGCAACATGGCGGGCGTGTGCTGTTCGACCAGCGAGGCGAACGCGCGCTCGTCGCCCTCCCTCAGGGCGGTGACGAGCGCGCCTTCGTCTTCCGCGACGGCCTTCATCGTGCAGCGAGGGTAACCCCGCTCACCCGTGCGGCGCGCACGGAATCGGCCAGCGTCCAGAGGGCCGCACCGAGCAGCACGACGTCCTTGATGAGGAACTGTCCGCTCGTCGACAGCATCGGGAAACCGCCTGCGGCCTCCTCGCCGATGCCGGGCGTGGTGAACAGGAAGCTGATGGTGGCGACGAACAACCCGACGGCCACGACGCTGCCGAGCGCGGAAATCCTCGGCCACCACGGATTTACGGCGATGAGCAGGGCCGCGGCGACCTCGAGGACGCCGAGCAGCGCCGAGAACGTCATCACCGAGAAGACGTCGTAGAGCCATCCCATGAACGGGCTGTTGGCGACCAGCGGCTCGATGCCGTACGCCTCGTACGACGTGAATTTCATCAGGCCGATCCAGCCGATGACCAGCACCAGGCCATATCGCAGGACCACACCCGCAGCGGTGTTGATCTTCGACTCGTTCGACTCACTCGTCGCGACCGCGAGCGCATCCCTGATTGTGGTCATGGCACTTCCTCCGACTCCGGGCGACAGCCTCTGCTGTCGCGTATAGAAGTGAGTGGTCGCAGAACGCCGAACCGTTACAGCGGCTTGAACGGATTGGCCGCGAACCCATTTCAGGCGTTCGGTACAACCGATAGCGACGACCTGTAGGGCGCTGATGGCTCCGGTCACAAGAAACGGGCAGTACTGGAATCGGTTCGGGATCGGAACACTCCCCGCGCATGGTTGCATGGGGTGGTGACCCAAGGAAGAGGACTCCTGTACGGAAAGTCGGCGTTAGTCACCGGCGCGGCGTCCGGCATTGGTCGGGCGACCGCCGAGTTGTTCGCGCGGGAGGGGGCGCGGTTGACCGCCACCGATATTCAGAGCGAACCGCTGCTGGGACTGGCCGATGAATTGCGTCAAAACGGGACGGAGGTCGAAACGGTCATCGGCGACGTCTCGGTCGAGGAGGATGCGCGGCGAATGATCCGGGCAGCGGCCGATCGATTCGGGCGGCTCGACGTCTTGGTCGCCAACGCCGGAATCATTCCGCTCGGCGATGCGACGGAGATGACCGCCGCCGATTGGGACGAGGTGATGGCCATCGACGGGCGCGGCATGTTTCTCACCTGCAAATTTGCGATCGAGGCGATGGTACCCACCGGCGGTGGCGCCATCGTCTGCATCTCCTCGATCTCGGGACTCGCCGGGCAGAAACGGCAGGCGGCCTACGGCCCCGCCAAGTTCGTCGCCACCGGCCTGACCAAACACCTGGCGGTCGAGTGGGCCGACCGCGGCATACGGGTCAATGCCGTTGCTCCCGGCACGATTCGCACCGAGCGGGTCAAGCGTCTCCCGGAGGAGCCGGGCGGCTCGGAGTATCTCGCGGAAATCGAGCGGATGCACCCGATGGGCCGTATTGGCGAACCCGCCGAAGTCGCCACCGCCATCGCCTTCCTCGCCTCCGACGACGCCTCCTTCATCACCGGCGCTGTGCTGCCGGTCGATGGCGGATTCCTAGCGCAATAGCGGAGCTACTGCGGACGCAATGCTGAGAAAGGCCTCATCACCAGGGCTTGAACGGATTGACCGCGAACTGGATCACCCGGTACGGCGACCCGCCCCGCGGTCCGGTATTCCACTGGCTGACGAACACCCGCACCTCGTCGAGCGTCGACCCCGGGGAGATGTACCCGCCGTACGGTTGGGCGAGGCGGTTGTTCTCCGGTGGCCCGAGGTGGTCGGCCGGGTCGGGCCATTCGGACGCGACAACGACCGTGGTCACCGGTGCGGCGCCCAGACCCGTCGGATCGTTGGCCACCCGCATCTCCATGTTTCCGGTGGTGGCGTTGAAGTACGACAGCACGGTCTTGCCGTCGATCTGCCGGATACTCATCTCGCCGACCGCGTCCGGCCACAGCGGTGTGGGCGGGTGCCCCCAACCCGAATCGACCGACCAGCCTTGCCAACTCGACCGGTCCTCGAACTCTCCCGGCGTGGCCCGGTACAGCACCAGCGGCGCGCTGCGGTCGAAGTTGTTGGCCACGATGTACACCCACCCGGTCTCGGAGTCCGAACGCGGAATCGGGTCGTAGTAGCCGCTGATCTGCGACTGCCTGCCCTCGGCGTAGGACGCCGGACGTTCGCTGTCCGGTATTGTCGGCCAATTACCCTGTGCGGGATCGGGTTTCACCAGCCGCGATGTCTGCGGCACCAGTTCCCGCACCGTGGTGACCATCAGATAGTTCTGCCGGTTGATCTGCACGATGCCCGCCGGCAGCTGCGACATGCCTTCAGGTGTCGGGTCGGCCAACAGCGGCCGGTCGGTTCCGGTCACACCGTCGTAGCGCACACCGCCGGGGTCGCCGATCGACTCCGTCTCGACGTGCAAGGCGATCGGCGAGAACCACCCTCCGTAGCCGACGCCCTGCCCGGCGAAGCTGTCCCCGCACACCTGCAGGATGCCGCTGGGAAACTCCATGAACTCGCAGAGATCCGTGGCGCCGATACCGTAATCGCGTGTCGGGGTGCCCGTTCCGGCCGTCGGGCCGATCCGGAGAACCTGACCGGGCGCCAGCGGAGGCAGCACGGGATCGGGGATCGGCGCGGGCTGCGCGGCGGCCGATGGCGCCGCGACGAGACCCAACGCCGAGACCGACGAAATGGCTGAAAGCAGTCGCGATTTCCCGCCGAAACGTCGGTCCCGACGCAAATCAACCCCGGGCCAGCAGCTCGGCGATCTGAATCGTGTTGAGGGCCGCGCCCTTGCGCAGGTTGTCCCCGGAGACGAACAACGCCAGCCCGCGCCCGTCCGGCACACCGGGGTCCTGACGGATCCGACCGACCAGGGAGTCGTCCGTCCCCGCCGCGGCCAGCGGTGTCGGCACGTCCACCAGCTGCACGCCCGGGGCCGAGCTAAGCACCTCGGTCGCCCGCTGCACCGAAAGCGGCTGGGAGAACTCCACGTTCAGCGACAGCGAATGGCCGGTGTACACCGGGACCCGCACGCAGGTCCCGCTCACCGCCAGCTCCGGGATGCCCAGGATCTTGCGGCTCTCGTTGCGCAGCTTCTGATCCTCGTCGGTCTCACCGGAACCGTCGTCGACGTACGAACCGGCCAGCGGCACGACGTTGAACGCGATCGGCGCCACATACTTCGACGGCGCCGGGAAATCCACCGCCGACCCGTCGGCCACCAGGTCCCGGCTGTTGCCGACGACCGAACTTGCCTGACCGAACAACTCCTCCACGCCGGCGACACCGCTGCCCGACACGGCCTGATAGGTCGAGGAGATCATCCGCACCAGGCCTGCCTCGTCGTGCAACGGCTTGAGCACCGGCATCGCGGCCATCGTGGTGCAGTTCGGGTTCGCGATGATGCCCTTCTTCAGGGTCACGCCCCGCACGTCGCGCGCGAAGTTCACCTCGCTGACCACCAACGGCACGTCGGGGTCCTTGCGCCATGCCGACGAGTTGTCGACCACGATCGCGCCGGCCTCGGCGAACCGCGGCGCCTGCACGCGCGACATCGTCGCGCCCGCGGAGAACAACGCGATGTCCAGGCCAGCGGGGTCGGCGGTCGCGGCGTCCTCGACCTCGATCTCCTGCCCGCGGAATGACAGCTTCTTGCCCTGCGACCGCGCAGAGGCGAAGAACCGCACGTCGGTCGCCGGGAAGTCGCGCTCCTCCAACAACGTCCGCATCACCTGGCCGACCTGACCGGTCGCGCCCACCACACCGATGGAAAGCCGATCGCGCGCCATCTAACGGCCCGTCCCCGCGTAGACGATGGCGTTCTCGTCGCCACCGAGGCCGAACGCCTCGTGCAGAGCGGCGACGGCCTTGTCCAGATCGGTGTCCTTGACCAGCACCGAGATCCGGATCTCGGACGTGGAGATCAGGTCGATGTTCACCCCGACCGAGGCCAACGTCTCACAGAACTTGGCGGTCACGCCGGGGTGGCTCTTCATGCCGGCGCCCACCAGCGAGACCTTGCCGATATGGTCGTCGTACAGCACGCCGGTGAAGCCGATCTCCTCCTGCCGCGAGGTCAGCTTCTCCACCGCCGCCGGGCCGTTGTCGCGCGGGCAGGTGAACGTGATATCGGTCTTGCCATCCGCGACCTTGGAGATGTTCTGCAGCACCATGTCGATGTTGATGTCGGCGTCGGCGACTGCGCGGAACACCTTGGCGGCGTAGCCGGGCACGTCCGGGATGCCGACGACCGTCACCTTGGCTTCGCTGCGGTCGTGTGCGACTCCGGTCAGAATGGCGTCTTCCACGGGAATGTCCTCCATCGATCCGGTCACCAGGGTGCCGGGGTTGTCCGAGTATGACGAGCGGACGCGAATCGGCACGTTGTAGCGCCGGGCGTACTCCACGCAGCGCAGCATCAGCACCTTGGCCCCGCAGGCGGCCATCTCGAGCATCTCCTCGAAGCTGACCTGGTCGAGGTGGTGCGCATTGGGCACGATCCGCGGGTCGGCGGTGAAGATGCCGTCCACGTCGGTGTAGATCTCGCAGACGTCGGCCTTCAGCGCCGCTGCCAGTGCGACGGCGGTGGTATCCGAGCCCCCGCGACCCAGCGTGGTGACGTCCTTGCTGTCCTGGCTGACCCCCTGGAACCCGGCGACCAGCACGATCACGCCGTCGTCGAGGGCGTCCCGCAACCGGCCGGGGGTAACGTCGATGATCTTGGCGTTGCCGTGGATGCCGGTGGTGATCACGCCGGCCTGCGATCCGGTGAACGAGCGCGCTCGCGCCCCCAGCGAGTGGATGGCCATGGCGACCAGCGCATTGGAGATCCGCTCACCGGCGGTCAGCAGCATGTCCATCTCGCGCGGCGGCGGCGCGGGGCACACCTGGTTGGCGAGATCGAGCAGGTCGTCGGTGGTGTCGCCCATCGCCGAGACGACCACGACGACATCGTTGCCCTGCTTCTTCGTCTCGACGATCCGCTCGGCGACGCGGCGGATCCGCTCGGCGTCGGCGACCGAGGATCCGCCGTACTTCTGCACGACGAGCGCCACTGAACAAGCCTTTCAAGTGCGGGGAAGGATCCCAACAAGGATAAGGGCTGCGCCCAATGGATTTCTTCCGCCCGTGGTGGCCCCCGCCGGAACCGCGCGCTATCAGGCCACTCCGAGGAAAGGGAAGGGGTCGGCCTGCTCGAATTTCGAGCTGGCGTCGCCGGCGTAGATCGTCTTCTCGCCCTCCCCCAGCGGCAGCCGCAGCGCCGGGGCGCCGGGCGAGAGGTCGAGTTTGCCCAACTCGACCCAGAACGTGTTGGGCGAGAGCGCCGACTCGAAGAAGTACCGCAGCGCCTTGTGGTCGACGACCGTGCGCCAACGGGTGGACGAGATGTTCGGTTCGTCCGGCGTGGAGATCCCGTAGGGCACCGACGCGTTGCGCACGACGCTGAACACCGTCGCGGCGGCCAGCAGCGGATCGTCGGTCTTCGGGACCGCGTCGATGTAGAACGACGCCCGCACGAAGCGGTCGGCGGCGCGGTTGGTGCCCGGCAGCATCACCGTGCCGCCGATCTGCTTCCAGTACTCGGCGATCGCCAGCTGCTTGTCGAAGGTCGGCGAGTTCGTCATCACCCGGTACTCCCGGCTGTGATGGATGACCTGCTCACCGTCGATGTACTCGACGATCGCGCTGTCGCCGCCCGCATCCGACATCGCCAGGTGCAGCGTCGCCATGCGTTCCTCGCCGGGCACCTGCGCGGTGGCCACCCGCAGCGGGGTCGCGCGCAGAGCCTGCACCGCCTCGTGGACGGTCCCGAAGTTGTCGAGCACGTACTGACCCCACAGCGCCAACGACACGGCGGGGCCGGCGGCTGTCGCGTCCGGGTATTGCGATTCGGCCAGCCACAGCAGGTTGACCGCGAGGCCGGCCTCGTTCACGCCGTCGGTGGTGCTGATGTCGTAACCGGTGGCCACCACGCTGCCGTACGTCGCCGTCCATTCCGCGGAGTTCGGGCCGGCCTGGCCGGTGCGGTGGACGCCGCGCGGCAGCGCCCACAGGTTCGTCTGGATCTCCGATTTCCAATCCATGGACCGACCGGTGACGATGCGGTTGCCGGTTCCGAGGTAGACCACGCGCGTGCACACGTAAGTGATCTTATGAGGTGCTCAGGTCGTACAGGCCTTGCCCAGTTCGGCGAGCTTGCGGCGGATCTGCGCATCCAGCGCCGACATCTCGTAATAGACCTGCGGGGGCGGTGCCCCCGGCGCGCGGGACTGGGTCTCGGCGCGCGCCTGCGGCAACTTCTGGACGAACATCCCCGCGAGATCGGCCACCTCCACGGCGGTGAAACGCAGCTCCGGTGTGTCGATGTTGCGCGCGCGTTCGGAGAGCCCGTCCGCCCACTGCTGGTAGGCGATCTCCTCGGCCTGGGACGGCGGCCCCTCGGCGCCCTCGCCCTTCGAGCTGATCAACTCGTTCTGCTGCTTGTTGAACTCGAGGAAGTCGAGAACCGGGCGGCACTCCTCGGGCGGTTTCTGCAGCGAGCTGTAGACCAGCGCCACGATCGCGATCACCACGACGATGATCGCCACCCACCATCGCCGGTCAAGAGTCATCACCGCCCGACTCTAGCCATGCCCCGAATTCTTTACGCACGCGCAACATCGCGAGGCGGTCCACGTAACAGAAACACCGGTTACTGGCAGTGAACGGCCCCACGGCGGGGCCGCATCACTTCAGGAGATGGTGGATGGATACAGGAACCACGGCGTTCATGCTGTGTTGCATCATCGCGCTCACGCTGATGATCCCCGGTCTGGCGCTCTTCTACGGCGGCATGGTGTCGGTGAAGAGCTCGACCAACATGATGATGATGACCTTCGGCGCCGCGGCGCTCGTCGGCGTGCTCTGGGTGTTGTTCGGCTTCTCGATGGTGTTCGGCACGTCCTACGGCGGATTCATCGGCAGCTTCACCGAATTCGACGGGCTGACCAACCTCACCGAGGCGATGACGACCGTCGACGGCCTGCCGATCAGCTTGTTCGCGTTGTTCCAGGCGCTGTTCGCCGCCATCACCGTCGCGCTCGTTTCCGGCGCGGCCGCCGACCGGATGAAGTTCAGCGCGTGGATGGTGTTCGCGGGGCTGTGGGCGGTGCTGGTGTACTTCCCCGCCGCGCACTGGGTGTTCGCGTTCGACGGTGTGGTGACCGAGGATTCGGTCGGCGGCTGGATCGCCAACAAGCTCGGGGCCCTCGACTTCGCCGGTGGCACAGCGGTGCACATCAATGCGGGTGCCGCCGCGCTTGCCGTCGCGATCGTGCTCGGCCGCTCGGCGCTGTTCGGCAGCCGCAAGCCCCACAACGTGCCGCTGACGCTGTTGGGCGCGGGCCTGCTGTGGGCGGGCTGGTATGCGTTCAACGGCGGTTCGGCCCTGGCCGCGGGGACCTCGGCGGCCATCGTGATGGTCACGACGTTCGTCGCGACGTGCTCGGCGGTGCTGGCGTGGCTGGCGGTCGAGAAGTTCAAGACCGGCCACGTCACCGGCGTCGGCGCGGCCTCCGGCGCCATCACCGGGCTGGTCGCGATCACCCCGGCCTGCGGTTCGGTCACCCCGATCGGCGCGATCTTCGTCGGCGGTATCGCGGGCGCGATCTGCGTCTACGCGGTCGGCCTCAAGGACCGGTTCGGCTATGACGACAGCCTCGACGTCGTCGGCGTGCACCTGGTCGGTGGCCTCATCGGCACCCTGCTGATCGGCTTCTTCGCCAACGAGGCGATGCCCGGCGCCACCAACGGCCTGTTCTACGGCGGCGGCATCGAGCAGCTGTGGAAGCAAGCGGTCGCCGCGGGCGCGGTGATGGTGTACTCCTTCGTCGTCGCTTACCTCATCGCCTTCGCGATCAAGAAGACGATAGGCATTCGCATCTCGCCCGACGAGGAAGAGACCGGCATCGACGCCAAGTTCCACCGCGACTCGGCGTACGCACTGCAACCCGCCTGACCCGGAACCGGCCGGCGCGGCGCCCCTTGCCGCGCCGGCCATTTCGGATCTATCGAGTTTCCTTCTACGACACAGCGATTCACTACAGAAGACAGGTTTCGAGCGATGTCCAAAGATCTGGCCACCCTGGCCGAGGAGTCGGGGACGAAGTTCATCCTCGCGCTGTTCGTCGACCTGCGCGGTAAGCCGTGCGCCAAGTTGGTCCCCGTCGAGGCGGTCGACCTGCTCGCCACCGAGGGTGTCGGGTTCGCCGGCTACGCCGTCGGAGCGATGGGCCAGGAGCCCAAAGACCCAGACATGATGGCGATCCCGGACCCCGAGTCGTTCACCCCGATCCCGTTCATCAAGGACGGCCTGGCCATCGTGCACTGCGATCCGCACGTCGAGGGCGCGCCGTGGCCGTACGCACCGCGCGTCATCCTCAAGGCGTTGATCCAGCAGGCCGCCGACGCCGGCTTCGAACCGTGGGTGGGCGCCGAGGTCGAGTACTTCCTGCTGCGCCGCACGCCCGACGGCGGGCTGTGCACCGCCGACGCCGCCGACACCGCCGCCCAGCCCTGCTACGACGCCCGCGGTGTCACCCGGATGTACGACCACCTCACCGCGATCTCCACCGCGATGAACCGGCTGGGCTGGTCCAACTACGCCAACGACCACGAGGACGGCAACGGCCAGTTCGAGCAGAACTTCGAATTCGCCGACGCGCTCACCACCGCCGACCGCGTCGTGACCCTGCGCTACCTGCTCTCGACGATCGCCGCCGAGCGCGGCATGGTGGCCACCTTCATGCCCAAGCCGTTCGCCGACCGCACGGGCAGCGGGCTGCATCTGCACCTGTCGCTGACCAGCGCGGGCAGGCCGGTGTTCCCCGCCGATGCCGACGAGCGGGGTCTCGGCCTGTCCGAAACGGCCTACGCGTTCCTCGGCGGCATCCTCGAGCACGCCTGCGCGCTGCAGGCCGTGGTGGCACCGACGGTGAACTCCTACAAGCGAACCCGTGCGAGCGCGACGGCATCGGGGGCGTCGTGGTCGCCGAACACCCCGAGTTACGGCGGCAACGACCGCACCCACTACATCCGGGTGCCGGACGCCCAGCGCATCGAACTGCGCGGCAGTGACGGCTCGGCCAACCCGTATCTCGCGATCGCGGCCGCGCTGGGCGCCGGCCTCGACGGGATCAAACGCAGCACCGACCCCGGACCCGTTGGCGCTCAGCATCGTTCGCCGCTGCCCGCCACGCTGCTGCACGCGGTCGACGAACTCGAAGGCGACCCCGTCATCGCGGGCGTGCTCGACGCCTCGGGCGAAGGCGTGGCCGCCTACTTCGCGAACCTCAAGCGGGACGAGTTCTTCGCCTACCACAGCGCGGTCACCGCATGGGAGATCGACAACTACCTGACCGCGTTCTGAGAAGGAGCCTGCCGATGTGCGGAATCGTGGGACTGCATCTGCGAAACCCCGACCTGTATCCCCGACTCGGGGAGCTGCTCACCGACATGCTCTGCGAAATGGGCGACCGCGGTTCAGATTCCGCGGGCATCGCGGTGTACGGCGATCCGACCCTGACGCCGTTGGGCACGAGTTGCGTCTCCGTCCTGGAGACAGTGCCCACGGCCGACGCCATCGGTCTGGACGTCGCCGTGGCGCGGTATGACGCGACGTATCTGGTCACCGCGAAGGTTCCGGTCGAGACGCTGCTCGACGCCGTGCGCGCCGCCTACCCCGACGCGCTGATCGCCGGATTCGGTGCCGACCTCGCGGTGCTCAAGGGAGTCGGGCATCCGCGGACGCTGGCCGAGAACTGGAACCTGACCAAGGCCCAGGGCTGGCAGGGCGTCGGCCACACCCGGATGGCGACCGAGTCGGCGGTGACGCCCGCGGGTTGTCACCCCTACGCGGTCGGACCCGAGCAGTGCATGGTGCACAACGGGTCGTTCGCCAACTACGCGGCGATCCGACGCGAACTGCGCGCTGCCGGAGTGCGTTTCGACAGCGAGAACGACACCGAGGTCGGTGCCCGGTTCATCGCGAGCCGGCTCGCTGAGGGCCGCGACGTGCAGACCGCGCTGAAGGAACTGTGCGAGGCGTTCGACGGTTTCTATACGCTGCTGGTCTCCAACCGCGACTCCTTCGCCGTCGTGCGCGATGCCATCGCGTGCAAGCCCGCCGTCATCGCCGAAACCGCCGACTGGGTCGCGATGGCCAGCGAACACCGCGCGCTCGCCGGGCTTCCCGGCGTCGGTGCGGCCAGGATCTGGGAGCCCGAACCGGAGGTGGTCTACGCATGGACACGCTAGTGGCATACGACCTGGCCACCACGCCGCTGCGGGAGGTCAACGCCGCGCTGCACACCTCAGCGCTCACCGGCGACTTCGTGATCGCCAATCCCGCTGGCGCACACAACGTCGCGGTCGGTCTCGACGCGCCGGTGCGCGTGACGATCGAAGGCCATGTCGGCTACTACGCCGCGGGCATGAACCAGCACGCCGAGGTGACGATCAACGGCAATGCGGGCACCGGCGTCGCCGAGAACATGATGAGCGGCGTCGTCCACGTCAAAGGCAACGCCTCGCAGTCGGCGGGCGCGACCGCCCACGGCGGCCTGCTGATCATCGACGGCAACGCCGCCGCGCGGTGCGGCATCTCCATGAAAGGGGTGGACATCGTGGTGGGCGGCGACATCGGCCACATGAGCGCGTTCATGGCCCAGGCGGGGCGCCTCGTCGTCCGGGGTGACGCCGGTGAGGCACTCGGTGACTCGATCTACGAGGCGCAAATCTACGTGCGCGGTGAGGTGGCCTCGCTGGGCGCCGACTGCATACCCAAGCCGATGCGCGCCGAACATCACCGGGAGCTGCGAGAGCTGTTGCAAGCGGCAGGGTTCGACGACGACCCCGACACGTACACCCGTTACGGGTCCGCGCGTTCCCTGTACCACTTCCACGTCGACAACGCATCGAGCTACTGATGAACAACTGGGCCCTTCGCGAATCCGCGACCTTCGACCGCCCCACCATCGCCGCCATCCAGCGCGCGGCCGAAACCGGCATCTACGACATCCGCGGCTGGGGCGCCAAACGGCCGCTGCCGCATTTCGACGACCTCCTGTTCCTCGGTGCGTCGATGTCGCGATACCCCCTCGAGGGTTACCGCGAACGATGCGACACCGATGTCGTGCTCGGTGACCGCAACGCCAAACACCCGCTGCATCTGGACATCCCGGTCACCATCGCCGGCATGTCGTTCGGCGCGTTGAGCGGCCCGGCCAAGGAGGCGCTCGGGCGCGGCGCCAGCGAGGTCGGCACCTCGACCACCACCGGCGACGGCGGCATGACCCCCGAGGAGCGCGGCCAGAGCAAGTACCTGGTCTACCAGTACCTCCCGTCGCGGTACGGCATGAACCCCGACGACCTGCGCAAGGCCGACGCCATCGAGGTGGTGCTCGGCCAGGGCGCCAAACCCGGCGGTGGTGGAATGTTGTTGGGCCAGAAGATCTCCCCGCGGGTCGCGGCCATGCGCACGCTGCCCGAGGGCATCGATCAGCGCTCGGCGTGTAGGCACCCGGACTGGACCGGGCCGGACGACCTGACCATCAAGATCAACGAGCTGCGAGAGATCACCGACTGGGAGAAGCCGATCTACGTCAAGGTCGGCGCCACCCGCACCTATTACGACGTGAAGCTCGCGGTGCACGCCGGCGCCGACGTCGTCGTCGTCGACGGTATGCAGGGCGGCACCGCCGCGACCCAGGAGGTGTTCATCGAACACGTCGGCATCCCCACCCTGGCGGCCATACCGGAGGCGGTGCAGGCGCTGCAGGAACTGGGGGTGCACAGGACCGGGGCGAGCGGAGCGACGGGAAGAAAAGGGGTGCAGCTGATCGTGTCCGGCGGCATCCGCACCGGCGCCGACGTCGCCAAGGCGCTGGCGTTGGGCGCCGACGCGGTGGCCATCGGCACGGCGGCGCTGATCGCGTTGGGCGACAACCATCCCCGCCACGCGGCCGAATACGAGAAGATGGGCAGCGCCGCGGGTTTCTTCGACGACTTCCAGGACGGCACCGATCCCGCCGGCATCAGCACACAGGATCCGGAGCTGGCGGCGCGGTTCGATCCGGTCGAAGGTGGCCGCCGGCTGGCCAATTACCTGCGGGTGTTGACGATGGAGGCGCAGACCATCGCCCGCGCGTGCGGTAAGGCCCACGTGTGCCACCTGGAACCCGAAGACCTCGTCGCCGTCACCATCGAGGCGGCCGCCATGGCCCGGGTCCCGCTGGCGGGCACGAACTGGATCCCGGGCTCGTGAGTTCGGCGGACGTCGTGATCATCGGCGGCGGCATCGAGGGCGCCGCCGCGGCGTGGGCCCTGAGCCAGCGTGGGGTCACCGATGTCGTTGTGCTGGAACGCAATACCGTCGCATCGGGCATGACCGGCAAATCGAGCGGCATCGTCCGGTGTCACTACGGGGTCGGCTCGCTCGCGGCGATGGCCGCCGTCGGCCTGGAGGTCTTCGAGAAGGCCGACGAGATTTTCGGCACCGACATCGGCTTCCGGCAGACCGGCTACGTCGTCGGCGTCGGCCCACAGGACGTCGACGCGCTGCGTAAAAGCCTTGCCGCACAACGGTCCGTCGGCGTGCAGACTGAGGAGATCGACGTCGGCGAGGTCGGGCGAATGTGGCCGTGGGCCGACCTGTCGCCGTTCGCCGCGTTCGGCTGGGAGTCCCGTGGCGGCTACGGCGACGCCTACCAGACCGCACAGGCCTTCGCGGCCTCGGCGCGAACCGCCGGCGTGCGGATCCGGCAGGGCGTCGCGGCGACCGAACTCGTGGTCGACGGCGACCGCGTCACCGGTGTCCGCACCGCCGACGGCAGCACCGTGTCCGCGGCCAGCGTCGTCGTCGCCACCGGCGTGTGGACGCGACCGTTCCTCGCGGCGTACGGCATCGACGTGCCGATCCGCGTGGTGCGCGAGCAGATCGTGCTGATCAACCCCGGCGTCGACGTCGGCCCGGTGCCGGTGTTCTCCGACCTGGTCTCGCTGCAGTACGTGCGCCCCGAACTCGGCGGCGAGATCCTATTCGGCAACAGCGACCTGTCCGACCCCGAGGACGCCGATCCCGATGCGTATTCCAACCGCGCATCCGAGGCGTTCGTCGACCTGACCGTCGACCGGGTCGGGACCCGGTTCCCCGGCTTCACCGACGCGGCGATCACGAGCAGCTACGCGGGGTGCTACGACGCCACCCCCGACTGGAATCCGGTGATCAGCGCCACCGCAACGGAGGGGTTGTTCGTGGCGGCCGGGTTCAGCGGGCACGGGTTCAAGATCGCGCCCGCGGTGGGGCGGTTGGTCGCCGACTTGGTGGTCGACGGGCGCAGCAGCGATCCGCGGATCCCCGAGACCGACTTCCGGTTGTCGCGCTTCGCCGACGGCGACCTGCTGACGAGCCCGCATCCGTATGTCGGCGCAGGGCAGATGCGATGATTCCTGACAGGAAACATGTCTGACGTACCGCTGCTCCGCAACAGATCCGGCACCGCCCGCGACCGCGATCCGCAGGCGCCTGTCGAGGAGCTCGAGATCGAGGCGGCGATCGGGCGCAACGTCCGGCAGCTACGCCTGCAGCAGGGGCTGACCGTCGCCGAGATGGCCGCGCGGGTCGGCATCTCCAAGGCGATGATGAGCAAGATCGAGAACGCGCAGACGTCGTGCAGCCTGAGCACGCTGGCGCTGCTGGCCACGGGCCTCGACGTCCCTGTGACCAGCCTGTTCCGCGGCGCCGACGTCGAACGCCCCGCCGCGTTCGTCAAGGCCGGCACGGGAGCGCGCATCGTGCGCGAGGGCACCCGCGAAGGCCACGAATACCAGCTGCTCGGATCGCTGCGCGGCGAGCACAAACGGCTGGAGTGCCTGCAGGTCACGCTGTCGGAGAAGAGCCAGACCTATCCGCTGTTCCAGCATCCCGGAACCGAGTTCATCTACGTCCTCGAGGGCGTCATGGACTACAGCCACAGCCGGTCGGTGTACCGGTTGCATCCGGGCGATTCCCTGCAGTTCGACGGGGAGGGCGCGCACGGGCCGGTGGACCTGATCGAGCTGCCGATCCGGTTTCTGTCGGTGATCGCGTTCCCGGACTCGCAGGTGTAGACGCAGGACCTGCATTTTGTGACGCGGGATGGCCCGGAGTACAGTGGCCCCCGTGCAGCGGGTGCTCCTTCTCGGCAGCCGCGACGGGGTCTGATCAGACCGGCTTCCCGTCGCGGGTGTTCGCGATGCGCCGGTCGAGTCCCCTTCCAACTCCCGGAGCAACACCGTGACCACGTTTTCGAAACCTTCACCCGATTCGCCTGACGCGTTCTCGTCGGTGCGCCAGATCACCAAGCCGTCCGGCCCGCCGAACCCCGGCCAGCCGGCATGGAACACCCAGCGCGGCTCGGTGATGCCGGTCAACCGGTACCGCCGCTTCGCCGACGAGGTCGAAAACATCACGCTGCCCGACCGCACCTGGCCGGACAAGGTCATCGGCTCCGCGCCGATGTGGTGCGCTGTCGACCTGCGCGACGGCAACCAGGCGCTGATCGACCCGATGAGCCCGCAGCGCAAACGCCGCATGTTCGATCTGCTGGTCCGCATGGGCTATAAGGAGATCGAGGTCGGCTTCCCGTCGGCCAGCCAGACCGACTACGACTTCGTCCGCGAGATCATCACCGAGGGCGCCATCCCCGACGACGTCACGATCCAGGTGCTGACGCAGTGCAGGCCTGAACTGATCGAGCGCACGTTCGAGGCGTGCCAGGGCGCACCCCGCGCCATCGTGCACTTCTACAACTCGACGTCGATCCTGCAGCGGCGGGTGGTGTTCCGTGCCGACCGCGACGCGGTCAAGGCGATCGCCACCGACGGCGCCCGGATGTGCGTCGAGCAGGCCGCGAAGTACCCGGGCACGCAGTGGAGGTTCGAGTACTCCCCGGAGTCCTACACGGGCACCGAACTGGAGTACGCGGTCGATGTGTGCAACGCCGTCGCCGAGATCATCGAGCCGACGCCCGACGCGCCGCTGATCGTGAACCTGCCCGCGACGGTCGAGATGGCCACCCCGAACGTGTACGCCGACTCGATCGAGTGGATGCACCGGCACCTGACCCCGCGCGACAGCATCATCTTGAGCCTGCATCCGCACAATGATCGCGGAACCGCCGTCGCCGCAGCCGAATTGGGCTATCAGGCGGGCGCCGACCGGATCGAGGGCTGCCTGTTCGGTAACGGTGAGCGCACCGGGAACGTATGCCTGGTGACGTTGGGGCTGAACATGTTCTCCCGCGGCGTCGACCCGCAGATCGACTTCTCGAACATCGACGAGATCCGCCGCACCGTCGAGTACTGCAACCAACTGCCGGTGCACGAACGGCACCCGTATGGCGGCGATCTGGTCTACACCGCGTTCTCGGGCAGCCACCAGGACGCCATCAACAAGGGCCTGGACCAGATGAAGGTCGATGCGGACGCCGCGGACAAGGATGTCGACGACATCCTCTGGCAGGTACCGTATCTGCCGATCGACCCGAAGGACGTCGGCCGCACCTACGAGGCCGTTATCCGGGTGAACTCGCAGTCCGGTAAGGGCGGCGTCGCCTACATCATGAAGGCCGATCACGGTCTGGCGCTTCCCCGCCGGCTGCAGATCGAGTTCAGCCAGGCGATCCAGAAGATCACCGACGGTGAGGGCGGCGAGGTGTCCCCGAAGGACATGTGGGACGTCTTCTACGAGGAGTACCTCGCGCCGATCCGGCCGCTCGAACGCATCCGCCAAAAAGTGACCGCCGCGGAGGTCGACGGCGGCACCGACACCATCGAAGCGGTGGTGAAGGTCGACGGTGTCGAGCGCGAGATCGTCGGCGCCGGCAACGGACCGCTGGCCGCGTTCGTAGATGCGTTGGGCGCCATCGGGTTCGACGTATCGGTGCTCGACTACTCCGAGCACGCATTGTCGGCCGGCGAAGAGGCGCAGGCCGCGGCCTACGTCGAGGCCTCGATCGACGGCATGACCGTCTGGGGTGTCGGCATCGCGCCGTCGATCACCACCGCGTCGCTTCGGGCGGTGGTCTCGGCGGTGAACCGCGCGTCACGCTGACCCCCAGCTGAGGACGGCAATCAGCCGCCGGTCCACAAGATCGGCGCAATCCCTTGCGGCCCAACGGGCCCCGCAAATGAGATCGCTGAGCACACCCCCGCACAGCGGTCTGCTGAGATCGTCTGTCCTCCCGGCGCCGTGGTGAAGCCGGTGGCCCCGCATCGAGCGTCGCCGGCTTCACCGCGGCCGCCTGGGTCTGCGTGAGTTCAGGATTGACGGAAAACGTCGGTGATCTTGGTGATCGAACCGTAACCTGACTTATCGCTCGACGGGTTCGAGTGATGGGCTACAGAACGAGACAGAGAGTTGCCGGTGAAGATACTGATTACCGCCGCGGCGTTGGTGTTCGGGGCGCTGAGCGGCACCGCGATCGCCCACGCCGACGACATTGTGCTTTCCGATCCGAACGGCGTGCTGTGGAGTTGGCCGACCGAGGCCAGCTGCATGCGGGACGGACCGGATATGGCGCTGGACAACGCCGCGGACGAGGCTCGGTATCGCTACTGGTACTGCTCGCCCGGCGACGACGGGCTGTGGTACCTGCACAACACCGACACGCCCAACGGCTAGCCGGCTTCCACCGCGCCGCCTGAATCGCCCGCTTTGGGTGGGTCGACGAGCGACATCCAGAAGATGATCGCGAGCAGGCCCAGGATCACCAGCGCGGACACCAGATCGAACCCCTGAAACGGGATCAGCGACCCGTCAATCGACAACACGAGGGCCGTCTCGACGACGCCGAACACCACGAACAATGCGCCGAGCAGTACGCGGGGCTGTGTCCGGTGCAGCTGGGTACGCCGCAGCTCGACGGTTAGCGTGAGCAGCAGCACCGGCAGCACCTGCGCGAGGGCCGGTGCAGTGGCGGCGTCCACCAGGACGATGCGATGGTCTGCCATGGGAGATCAGAACAGTGCGAACTGCTCGCCGGCGAGCGTGCTGTCGGTGAACTCTTCGATGCCGGTGCCGCCGGCGACGCCGTCAAGTGACCGCATGAACTCGGAGTCGCAGACCAGGGGCACGCCCAACTCCTTGGCCTGGTAACCCTTGCCCTGGGCGGGGGCGGCGTCGTTGCAGATGACCAGCGAGGTCTCGGGGTCGACGGTGTCGGTGTAGGCCAGCCCGGCGTGCAGGATCCGCTCGAGCAGCTCCTCATGGGTCCGGTCGACCTCCGCGGACAGGGCGATCCGCATGCCCTGCACCAGCGGCCGTCCGGACACGAACCGGCCCGGGTTCAGGTACGGGCACGGCAGGCGCGATGCGACCGCCTTGAGCGGGCGCAGCTCGTCGTGGGTGACGGCGCCGTTGGGCCAGCGCCTGCGGGACACCGGATGCACCGGTAGCCACACCTTGCGTTCGCGTGCGCGCACCAGCACCGGTTTGAGGATCTGGGCGAGCACCATGGCGTCGTCGAGCGCGTCGTGCGGGCGGATCTGGCTGATCCCCCAGTGCGCGGCGAGCGTCTCGAGCCGCAGGTTCTCGGTGCCCAGGTCGAGCCTGCGGGCCAGCTCGACGGTGCACATCACGGAGTCGGTGGGCAGCTCCCGGCTGACCAGCTCGGCCTCGGCGGACAGGAACGCGTAGTCGAATCCGACGTTGTGGGCGACCAGGGTGCGGCCGTCGAGCAGTTCGACGAGGTGATCGACGATGTCGGCGAAGGTGGGCTGGCCCTCCAGCATCTCCGCCGTCAGGCCGTGCACATGGGTCGGGCCGGGATCCACACCCGGGTTGAGCAGCGTGTACAGGCTCTGTTCGACGTTCCCGTCGTCGCCGAGGGCGAGCGCGGCGATGCTGACGATGCGGGCCTGCCCCGGGCGGAAACCCGACGTCTCCACGTCGACGACGGCCCATCCCGGACCGGCGTGCTCCGCCGGCCGGCCCCAGCCTGGCCTCTCGTCGGCATCAGAGCCGCTCGGCCGGTGACTTCCGGCGTCCGTCTGGCCCACGTCGTCAGGATCGCACGGGGCTGTGACAAAGACGGGACCTCGCCGAATCGCCCGTCAGCGTGTCGGCTACCTAAACTGCCGGGGTGGTCACGACACGTGGACGGCTGGCCCTCGCGGCCGGTGCAAGCGCGCGCTGGGCGTCGCGGGTCACCGGGCGCGGTGCGGGCGCGATGATCGGCGGGCTGGTCGCGCTGGCGCTGGACAAGTCGCTGCTGCGCCAGCTCGGCTCGGGCCGTCGCACCGTCGTGGTCACCGGGACCAACGGCAAGTCGACGACCACCCGGATGATCGCCGCCGCTCTGCGCACAATCGGAGAGGTCGCCACCAACGACACCGGCGCGAACATGGACGCCGGCCTCGTCGCCGCGCTGGCCGCCGCCCGGCAGGCGCCCCTGGCCGCGCTCGAAGTCGACGAGATGCACGTCCCGCACGTGTCCGAGGCGGTCGACCCGCGGGTGATCGTGCTGCTGAACCTCTCGCGCGATCAGCTGGACCGCGTCGGCGAGATCAACCACATCGAACGCACGCTGCGCGCCGGGCTGGCCCGCCACCCGTCGGCCGTCGTCATCGCCAACTGCGACGACGTGCTGATGACCTCGGCGGCCTACGACAGCCCCAACGTGGTGTGGGTCGCCGCGGGCGGAAGCTGGGCCAACGACTCGGTCAGCTGTCCCCGGTCCGGCGAGATCATCCTGCGCGACGGCGGTAAGAGCCACGACTGGCGTTCCACCGGAACCGATTTCAAGCGTCCAAGCCCGCACTGGTGGTTCGATGACACCAATATCTATGGCCCGAATGGGTTTTCGCTGCCGATGACGCTGTCGCTGCCCGGCGCCGTCAACCGCGGCAACGCCACGCAGGCCGTCGCGGCGGCGGTCGCGATGGGCGCCGATCCGGCCGCGGCGGTGGCCGCGGTGTCGGGTGTCGACGAGGTCGCCGGACGCTACCGCACCGTACGCCTCGGTGAGCACACCGCGCGGGTGCTGCTGGCCAAGAACCCGGCGGGTTGGCAGGAAGCGCTGTCGATGGTCGACAAACACGGTGCGGGCGTGGTGATCTCGGTCAACGGCCAGGTGCCCGACGGTGAGGACCTGTCGTGGTTGTGGGACGTCCGGTTCGAGCACTTCGAGGACACCCACGTCGTGGCCGCCGGCGAGCGGGGGACCGACCTCGCGGTGCGGTTGGGCTACGCGGGCGTCGAGCACACGCTGGTGCACGACACGCTCGACGCGATCGCATCGTGCCCGCCCGGTCACGTCGAGGTGATCGCCAACTACACCGCGTTTCTGCAACTGAACCGAGTCCTGGAGCGTCGCGGTGTCTGAGTCGAACGTGCGCATCGGGTTGGTGCTGCCCGACGTGATGGGAACCTACGGCGACGGCGGCAACGGCGTCGTGCTGCGACAGCGCCTGCGGCTACGAGGAATTCACGCCGAGATCGTCGAGATCTTTCTGAACGACCCCGTGCCCGCCGAACTCGATCTGTACACGCTCGGCGGTGCCGAGGACTACGCCCAGCGCCTGGCCACCAAACACCTGCTGCGCTATCCGGGGCTGCAGCAGGCCGCCGCGCGAGGCGCGCCGGTGCTGGCCATCTGCGCGGCCATCCAGGTGCTCGGCCACTGGTACGAGACCTCGTCGGGCGAGCGGGTCGACGGAGTGGGCCTCCTCGACGTCACGACCTCACCGCAGGACAAACGCACGATCGGCGAGGTGGTATCCCAACCGCTGCTCGACGGACTCTCGCAGCGGCTGACCGGCTTCGAGAACCACCGCGGCGGAACGGTTCTCGGCACGGACGCACGGCCGCTCGCCAAGGTCATCAGCGGCGCGGGCAACCGCGACGGCGACGGCTTCGACGGCGCGGTGCAGGGCAGCGTCGTCGCCACCTACCTGCACGGCCCGTGCCTGGCCCGCAACCCGGAGCTGGCCGACCACCTGCTCAGCCGCGTCGTCGGCGAGTTGGCACCCCTGGAAATCGAAGAGGTGGAACGGCTTCGGCGCGAACGCCTCGCCGCACCCAGGCGCGCCTGACCGCTCACGCCGCGGCGCTGGTCTCCACGAAACAACCCCGGCGCGCCAGCGCCGCCTCGACCCGCGCCAGCCAACTCGGCACCCGCTCCCCGTCGCCGACCCAGACCACGATCCACCCCAGGCTCTCCAACATCCGCTGCTGCGCAACGTCTTCGGCACCACAGACCACCGCCACCCGGTATTCCGGCCACCCGATGTCCAGATAGCCGACCGGCTGCGCCCCGACCAGCACCGGCACCTGAGTCTCCGGGCGCGGACAGCCCGCGTCGATCAGCGCCAGCCGCAACAGGCTCTCCCTCGGGGTCGCGGCACCGCCGTCGACCAGCGAGAGCAGCTCGCGCAGCTGCCGGCTGCCGGGCGCTCGCGGATACCGTCGTGCCAACACCGACACGTCGTCGACCGAGAACGGCCGATCCCACATCAACGCGTCCAGCCGGGCCAGCGCATCCTCGCGGTCGAGGTGGCGCCCGACGTCGTAGGCGGTGCGCACTCGCGTCGTAACGGGAAGCCCTGCGACACAGGTGATTTCGTCGTCGGCGATGCTCTCGGTGCGCAGCACCAACCCCTCCTGCGCACCGCACGAAGCTCCCGCGACCTCGATGGGCTGCGTCACGTCGACCCATGACGTGCCGTGCAGCGCCGCGGCCGTCTGGCCGGCGATGACCCCCTTGCGCCGGGTCGCCAGCCAGGCGGCGATCGCCCGTTGGCGAAGTGTGAGCTCCCCGCCGTTGGTGGTGTAGACACCGCGAAAGACCTTGCGGCACGACGTTCTCAGTTCATGGCGGGTGACCCACCCCGCCGCGACGGCCTCCCCGCCGAGAATTACCTCAACCATGCCCGCATCCTGCCCGCGGGCACCGACAAGTCGCGGTCTACAGGCCGAGGTCGCGCAGGAACTCCGGTTTGTACGCCTCGAGGACCACGTAACCCGGGTCCGGGGCGGGCACCTCGGGCGCGTCATCGGACACCTCTTGGCCGCTGACCGGGTCCACCCACTCCTGGTTCGTGGCGTCCCAGCGGCTCACGGTGTACCGCGCGTCCACGCGGTCGTCGGCCACCAAGGCGCGCACCGTGCGCTCGGCCTCCTGGGCGTCGGCCAAAGTGGCCGTGTACAGCTGGATGCGTTCGCCGTCGCGGGTCACGGTCACCCGCGATCCGAGCCGCTTGCGCGCGTCGTCGTCCAGGTCGAGGGTGCGCAGCTTGTCCCAGAACGAGAGGTGGTGCTCGGGGGTGCCGAGTTCGACCTCGACCTTGAACTCCTCGTCCGGCATGAACTTCCTTCCTCGGCTATGCCATGGCGCGTCGACCGGCCAGCGCGCGGCCCAGCGTGAGCTCATCGGCGAACTCCAGGTCACCGCCCATCGGCAGGCCCGACGCGATGCGGGTGACGGTCAGTCCCGGAATGTCGCGCAGCATGCGCACCAGATACGTCGCCGTCGCCTCACCCTCGGTGTTGGGGTCGGTGGCGATGATCACCTCGGTGACGTCGACGCCGTCCACCCGCTCACCGATTCGATTGAGCAGCTCGCGGATTCGCAGTTGTTCGGGCCCGACACCGGACAGCGGATCCAGCGCGCCGCCCAGCACGTGGTAGCGCCCGCGGAACTCGCGTGTGCGTTCGACGGCCTGCACGTCCTTGGGCTCCTCGACCACGCAGACCAGTGAGGCGTCGCGCCGGGGATCGCTGCAGATGCGGCAGCGATCGTCGTCGGAGACGTTGCCGCACACCGCGCAGAACTTCACCCCGTCGCGCACCTTGTTGAGCACGGCGGTCAACCGGTCGATGTCGGGCGGCTCGACCGACAGCAGGTGGAACGCGATGCGCTGCGCGCTCTTGGGCCCGATACCGGGCAGCTTGCCGAGCTCGTCGATCAGATCCTGGACGGGTCCCTCGAACAATTACATTCCCGGGATACCGAGGTTGCCCATACCGCCCGCGAGCGGCCCGAGCCGGTCGTGCGCGAGGATGGTGACCTGCTTGGACGCGTCGGAGATGGCGCCGACGACGAGGTCTTGCAGCGTCTCGACGTCCTCGGGGTCGATCACCTTCGGGTCGATCGACACGGCCACCACCTCGCCGCTGCCCTTCATCGTGACCTGGACCAGACCGCCGCCGGCCTGGCCGTGTACCTCGGCGTTGGCCAGCGCCTCCTGCGCCTCCATCAGCTGTTGCTGGACCTGCTGGGCCTGCGCGAGCAGCGCGGACATATCGGGTTGGCCTTGCGGTTGCATGAATGGTCCCCTTGCGTCTTCGTTGCGGTCCGGTCTCGACTTGGTCTCTCTCGTCGGCTCGCGGCCGTTTGGGCTTTCAGCCTAGTCGTCGTTGCGGTTACGGTGACGGCCGTGCCTGCCCGCCTGCGTGTCGGCGCCACTGGAACATTGCGCGGCTGTGCCGCGGTGGCCGCCGGACTACTCGTCGCCGCATCGACGCTCGTCAGCCCTGCCTTCGAAGCCGATGCCGCACCCACCAACATCGCGGGCAAGATCGTGTTCCTCGACCCGGGGCACAACGGTGCCAACGACGCCTCGATCAGCAGACAGGTGCCCACCGGCCGCGGCGGCACCAAGGACTGCCAGGCCAGCGGCACCTCCACCGACGACGGCTATGCCGAGCACACGTTCGCCTGGGAGACCACGCTGCGGATCCGGCAGGCTCTGCACGCGCTGGGCGTGCGCACCGCCATGTCGCGCGGCGACGACACCGGGCTGGGTCCGTGCGTCGACGAGCGCGCCGCGCTGGCGAACTCGATCAAGCCCAACGCGATCGTGAGCATCCACGCCGACGGCGGTCCGCCGACCGGGCGCGGATTCCACGTCCTGTACTCGTCCCCGCCGCTCAACGACGCGCAGGCGGGGCCGTCTCCGAGGTTCGCGGCGATCATGCGCGATCAGCTGCAGGCCTCCGGGTTCGTGCCGTCGACCTACATCGGATCCGGCGGACTGAACCCCCGCTCGGACATCGCGGGCCTGAACCTCGCGCAGTACCCGTCGATCCTGGTCGAGCTGGGCAACATGAAGAGCCCGGTCGACTCGGCGCTGATGAAGACGCCCGAAGGCCGGCAGAAGTACGCCGACGCCGTCGTGCGCGGTATCGCGGGGTTCCTCGGCTCGACGTGAGCCCTTGACGGGTGGATCGCACGCACCGGGTGCGTGGAATCAACCCGTTAACCGCGTCAGCCCTCGACGTGCTTCTTGAGGTTCTCGAGCACCTCGGCCTGGATCTTGCGCAACCCCAGCGGCGCGAAGGTCTTCTCGAAGAAGCCGCCGATGCCGCCGGCGCCCCGCCACGAGGTCTTGACCGTCACCGACGAGCCGTCACCCGCGGGCGCGACGGTCCAGTTGGTGATCATCGACGAGTTGGCGTCCTTTTCGATGACCGTGTGACCCGCCACATCGACCTCGGCCTTGACGTCGCGCACCCGTGACTTGGTGGCCTGCAGCTTCCAGCCGGCCACCGTGCCCGCGCCCTGCCCGCCTTCGAGCACCTTGTAGTCGCTGTAGTGGGACGACAGAATCTTCGGGCGAACATTCGCGTAATCCGCGATGGCCGACAACACCGTCTCCGGCGCCGCGTCGATCAAGACGGTGCTGGACGCGCTGACCTGTCCCATCGGTGCAAGCTCCTCGGTAGAAGTTCCATGCAGTCGCATCGCCTGCGACCGCGGACTAGCGTATATGCGTGTCTGTAGCCCGAACCGACGCACATGCTCTTCACGCCGCGGGCGTACAGCGGCTACTGAACAGCTACCGTGCGATTCCGCCCGATGCCACCGTGCGCCTGGCCAAGCCCACGTCGAACCTGTTCCGTGCGCGAGCCAAGACCAGCGGCAAGGGTCTGGACGTCTCGGGTTTGACCGGTGTCATCGCCGTGGACCCCGACTCGCGAACCGCCGACGTGGCAGGCATGTGCACGTACGAGGACCTGGTCGCCGCGACGTTGCCATACGGCCTGTCGCCGTTGGTGGTACCGCAACTGAAGACGATCACACTCGGTGGCGCGGTCACCGGGCTCGGGATCGAGTCGGCGTCGTTCCGCAACGGCCTGCCACATGAGTCGGTGTTGGAGATGGACATCCTCACCGGCACTGGCGATGTCGTCACCGCGTCGCCGGAGCAGAACACCGACCTGTACCGCGCATTCCCGAATTCGTATGGCACGTTGGGTTATTCGGTGCGGTTGAAGATCGAGCTGGAGACGGTGCGACCGTTCGTCGCCCTGCGTCACCTGCGCTTCAACACCGTCGACGACCTCGTCGCCGTCATGGACCGCATCGTCGAAACCCGCGGCTACGACGGGACGCCGGTGGACTACCTCGACGGCGTCGTGTTCTCCGCCGACGAGGCTTATCTGACGCTCGGATTCCAGACCGCGACGCCGGGGCCGGTCAGCGATTACACCGGACAGCAGATCTACTACCGGTCGATCCAGCACCCCGGCGAGAACGGCGCCGAGAAACACGACCGGCTGACGATCCACGACTACCTGTGGCGATGGGATACCGACTGGTTCTGGTGCTCACGGGCTTTCGGCGTCCAGGACCCTCGGATCCGCCGGTGGTGGCCACGCAGGTACCGGCGCAGCAGCTTCTACTGGAAGCTGGTCGCTTACGACCAGCGGTTCGACATCGCGGACCGGATCGAGAAGCGCAACGGACGGCCACCGCGCGAGCGCGTCGTGCAGGACGTCGAGGTGCCGATCGGACGGGTCGCGGAGTTCGTGCACTGGTTCCTCGACAACGTGCCGATCGAACCGATCTGGCTGTGCCCGTTGCGGCTTCGCGACGAGGCGGGCTGGCCGTTGTATCCGATCCGGCCGCACCAGACCTACGTCAACGTCGGGTTCTGGTCCTCGGTTCCGGTCGGTCCCACCGAGGGGCACACGAACAGGTTGATCGAACGCAGGATCAGCGAACTCGACGGTCACAAATCGTTGTACTCGGATTCTTATTACGGTCGCGAGGAATTCGACGATCTGTACGGCGGCGAGACGTACAAGATCGTGAAAAAGGCTTACGATCCAGATTCACGGCTACTCGATCTGTATGCGAAGGCGGTGCAGAGGCGATGACGACTTTCAAGGAACACCCGACACAAACGGCGCCAACGAAACTCACGCTGGCCGAGATTCTCGAGATCTTTGCGGGCGGCAACCTGCCGCTGCGTTTCACCGCCTACGACGGGAGCGCCGCCGGGCCCGAGGACGCGTCGCTCGGCCTGGAGTTGCTGACGCCGCGCGGCACGACGTATCTGGCCACCGCCCCTGGCGATCTGGGCTTGGCGCGGGCCTACGTGTCGGGCGATCTGATACCACACGGCGTGCATCCCGGCGATCCCTACGAACTGCTGCGGGCGCTCGCCGACAAGATGGATTTCAAGCGTCCGCCCGCTCGGGTGCTCGCCCAGATCGTGCGCTCCATCGGCATCGAGCACCTCAAGCCGATCGCGCCGCCGCCGCAGGAGGCCCTGCCGCGGTGGCGTCGTATCGCGGAGGGGTTGCGGCACAGCAAGACTCGCGACGCCGAGGCGATCCACCACCACTACGACGTCTCCAACCGGTTCTACGAGTGGGTACTCGGCCCGTCGATGACCTACACCTGCGCGTGCTATCCGCACGACGGGGCCACGCTGGAGGAGGCGCAGGAGAACAAGTACCGGCTGGTGTTCGAGAAGCTGCGCCTCAAGCCGGGTGACCGCCTGCTCGACGTCGGCTGCGGATGGGGCGGCATGGTGCGCTACGCGGCGCGGCACGGGGTCAAGGCGACCGGGGTCACGCTGTCCAAGGAGCAGGCGTCGTGGGCGCGGGAGGCCATCGCCCGCGACGGGCTCGAGGACCTCGCCGAGGTGCGGCACGGCGACTACCGCGACGTGCGCGAGTCCGGTTTCGACGCGGTGTCGTCGATCGGGCTGACCGAGCACATCGGCGTGCACAACTACCCCGCCTACTTCGGTTTCCTGCAGTCGAAGATGCGTCACGGCGCCCTGCTGCTCAACCACTGCATCACCCGACCGGACAACAGGACTGCGGCGGGTGCCGGAGGTTTCATCGACCGCTACGTCTTCCCCGACGGGGAGCTCACCGGGTCCGGCCGCATCATCACCGAGGCTCAGGACGTCGGACTCGAGGTGGTCCACGAGGAGAACCTGCGCCACCACTACGCGCTGACACTTCGCGACTGGTGCCGCAACCT
Source organism: Mycolicibacterium celeriflavum (assembly GCA_050205545.1). Taxonomy (GTDB): domain Bacteria; phylum Actinomycetota; class Actinomycetes; order Mycobacteriales; family Mycobacteriaceae; genus Mycobacterium; species Mycobacterium celeriflavum_A. The sequence continues at coordinate 122,422 of JBNMQV010000007.1, read as the reverse complement.
GGTGGAGCACTGGGACGAGGCCGTCGCCGAGGTCGGGCTGCCGACGGCCAAGGTGTGGGGCCTGTACATGGCCGGGTCGCGCCTGGGCTTCGAGACGAATGTCGTTCAGCTGCACCAGGTTCTGGCGGTCAAGCTGGACAGCGACGGCAACGACGGCGGGCTGCCGCTGCGGCCGTGGTGGACGCCCTAGCGGCGTAAGCCGTCGAACCGACAGCGCCTCGTCACGGGTGTGTCAACCCGGGCAGGCAGTTGACCAGCGGTATGCACGGCGGCGGCGGAGGCGGCGGGGGACCCGGGGGCTGGCCCTCGATCATGACCGGACGGTTCAGCGGAGCGGCGGGATCGAAGTAGAACGTATGACACGACCCATTCCGGTCCCAGTGCGGAAGGGCGTTCATTCCTGACGCCGGGCACCACAACTGACTGCAGATGCCCGAGGCGTCACATTGTCCGGGCGGGCCCTCGGGCGGAGCGCACGGCGGAGTATTCGCGTCGGTCGACGAACACAGGGGTGCAGCCAGGGCGGTATCCGGGACCAGAACCATGACGGCGGTTGGCAGTGGAGCTGCGATGACGGCCGCGGCGGCAATTCCTGCGACAGAGGGTCGGTGCATGACGGTTCCTTTCGTCACTGCCACCCCGATGGCTCGGTGCGCGGTGAGCCCGCTACCGAAAAGCGTGCCAGTCGATCGGTCCCGCATAGAGGGATTCGCAGAATTCGCCCGACCAAGCGACTTTCGACGCGTGCCGTCTATCGGCGCCGCTCAGGGACCCAAGAGGCCCTAACCGTCGATCCGCCGGGCGCCCAGCTCGTTCTGCAGTAGCTCGAGCGCGGCTTCCTCCGGATCGCGCCGCGGCGTTTCGGAGGTGTCGCTGCCGGCCTCGGCCAGCATGCTCTCCTCGTCGTCCTCCTCCGGCGGAGGTGGTGGCGGCGGCGGTTCGGGGATGGTGCGCCTGGGCCGCGGTCGCGCCGGTGCGGCTGCGGCGCTCGGCTCCGCCGGTGCGGCGGACCCCGCGTCGCCGGCCTCGCAGCGGATCTTCCAGTCCACCCCGAGGGCGTCCTTCAGCGCCTCGCGGATGACATCGGCGTTGCGCTGTTCGGTCAACCGCTTGGCCAGCGGCGCAGAGTCGTGGCTGAGCACGAGCGTGTCGCCCTCGACCGCGCGGACGATCGCGCCCGACAGCATCACCTCGGTGGTGCGGCTGCGCTCGCGCACCTTGTCCCGCACCGTCGACCACATGCTGCGCACGGCCGCCGCGTTGGGCTCACCCGTCACCGCCGCTGGTGGCGGGGCCTCCACGACCGGATCCGACGGCGGACGCACCGGCGGCGGCGATGGCGGCGTGTCCTCGGCCGCGGGTTCGGGCGGGCTCGGTGGCGCGGGCTCGGGCTGGGGCGCCGGCTGGGGTTCGGGTCGCGGCTTCGGCTGCGGCGTTGGCTCGTCCTTCTCGACGGCCGGCGCCTCGGCCTTGCTCCTGCGGGCGTACTGCTTCGGCGGCCCGCTCGGCTGACCCGCGGCCCCCTCCCCGGCCGGAATCGACATGTCCAACCGGGTCTCGATGCGCTCGATTCGTTGCAGCAGAGCCGATTCCGTGTCGCTGGCCGACGGCAGCAGCAGCCGCGCGCACACCACCTCGAGCAGCAGTCGCGGCGCCGTCGCTCCCCGCATCTCGCCGAGTCCGGCGTGTACCACCTCGGCGTACCGGGTCAGCGTCGCGGTGCCGATGCGCGCCGACTGCTCGCGCATCCGATCGAGCACATCTTCCGGGCCGTCGACCACGCCACGCGCGGCGGCGTCGGGCACCGACTGCAGGATGATCAGGTCGCGGAACCGCTCCAACAGGTCGGTGGCGAACCGACGCGGGTCGTGGCCGGCGTCGATCACGGCCTCGACCACCCCGAAGAGCGCCGCGGCGTCGCCTGCGGCCAGCGCGTCGATCGCGTCGTCGATCAGCGCGACGTCCGTCGCACCCAGCAGCGCCAGCGCCCGCGTGTAGGTGACGTGGTTGCCCTCGGCGCCGGCCAGCAGCTGGTCGAGCACCGAGAGAGTGTCGCGGGGCGACCCGCCGCCGGCGCGGATCACCAGCGGGTAGACCGCGTCGTCGACGGTGACGTTCTCCTGCTCGCAGATGTTCTCCAGCAGCGTGCGCATGGTGCGCGGCGCCAGCAGGCGGAACGGGTAGTGGTGGGTGCGCGACCGGATGGTCGGCAGCACCTTCTCGGGTTCGGTGGTCGCGAACACGAAGATCAGGTGTTCGGGCGGCTCCTCGACGATCTTCAGCAGCGCGTTGAAGCCCGCCGTCGTGACCATGTGCGCCTCGTCGACGATGAAGATGCGATAGCGCGACTGTGCGGGCGCGTAGAACGCGCGGTCACGCAACTCACGGGTGTCGTCCACGCCGCCGTGGCTGGCGGCGTCGAGTTCGACGACGTCGACGCTGCCGGGGCCGTTCGGCGCGAGCGCCACACACGAATCACACACGCCGCACGGCGTGGCCGTCGGACCCTGCACACAGTTCAGCGACCGGGCCAGGATCCGCGCCGACGAGGTCTTACCGCATCCGCGCGGACCGGAGAACAGGTATGCGTGGTTGATCCGGCCGGACGTCAACGCCGTCGACAGTGGCTCGGTGACATGTTCCTGGCCGACGACTTCGGCGAAGGTCGCGGGCCGGTACTTGCGGTAGAGCGCCACGGTCAGCAGGCTACCGGCGCGGTGTGACGGCCGGGCGGCCCAGCCCCGTCCGGCTGGACTGTGAAACCGGCCATCAGTCCTTGAGCAACGCCTCGGTCGCCGAGAGCAGGGCGCAGGTCGCCAAGCCGTCGATCGCGACCCGCAGCTCGGGCTCGGGCGGCATCGTCGGGGCGATCCGAATGTTCTTGTCGTCCGGGTCTTTTCGATACGGGAACGTCGCCCCGGCCTCGGTCACCGCGATGCCGGCATCCTTGGCGAGCGCCACCGTGCGCTTGGCCGTTCCCGGCAGGACGTCGAGGCTGATGAAGTAGCCGCCCTTGGGTTCGGTCCACGACGCGATCTTCGACCCGCCGAGCCGGTCGTCGAGAATCTCCAGCACCGCGGCGAACTTCGGGGCCAGCAGCTGTTGGTGTCGCTGCATCTGCAGCCGCACCCCGTCTGCGTCGCGGAAGAACCGGAGATGCCGCAGCTGGTTGACCTTGTCCGGTCCGATCGTCTTCTTGCCGGCGTGCTGCAGGAACCAGGCGATGTTGCCCAGCGACGCGCCGAGGAAGCTGACGCCCGCGCCGGCGAAGGTGATCTTCGACGTCGAGGCGAACACCAGCGGCCGGTTGCCGTTGCCCGCGGCCTCGGCCAGGCCGAGCACGTCGATGTTGCGGACAAAGTCGTGGGTCAACGTGTGAACGGCGTAAGCGTTGTCCCACATCAGCCGGAAATCGTTTGCCGCCGTTCGCATCTGGACGAGCCGGCGCACCGTCTCCCAGGAGAACGTGACGCCGGTGGGGTTCGAGTACACCGGGACGCACCACATCCCCTTGATGGCCGGGTCGGCGGCGACGAGCTCCTCGATCAGGTCGACGTCGGGTCCGTCCTCGAGCATCGGCACGGTGATCATCTCGATGCCGAGGCTCTCGGTGATCGCGAAGTGGCGGTCGTAACCGGGCGCCGGGCACAGGAACTTCAGCACGGGTTCCTTCGACCACGGCCGCGGCGAGTCCGGCCCGCCGTGCAGCATCGAGAACACAATGACGTCGTGCATCAGCTCGAGGCTGGCGTTGTTGCCGGCGATCAGGTTCTGCACCGGGATGCCGAGCAGCTCGCCGAAGATCGCGCGCAGCTCGGGCAGGCCGTGTACGCCGCCGTAGTTGCGGACGTCGGTGCCGTCGCCGTCGCGGAAGTCGTCGGCGCCGGGCAGCTCGAGCAGCTTGTTCGACAGATCCAGCTGCGCAGCGGACGGCTTACCCCGGGTCAGGTCGAGTTTGAGGCCCTTGGCCTGCAGTTCGGCGTAGTTGCGCTTCTGCTGCTCGTGTTCTGCGGCGAGTTCGTCCCGACCGAGCGACAGAAATGACACCGGAGGCCTTTCAAGTGGAGAACCGGAAGATGAGGGGACCCCGCGCACCCGCCAGAGCCCATTGACCCTTGCTGCCTTCCGGCCCTGGGGGAGTTCACAGGATGGACGCCGCGCGGGGTCCACGGCGAGTCTAATACCCGAGCCGGTCGCATCCCGATCGGCTCGGTCCTGAGGTCGGCTACCATGGCCCGCGGAGGATTCGCCTAGTGGCCTATGGCGCTCGCCTGGAACGCGGGTTGGGTTAATAGCCCTCGCGGGTTCAAATCCCGCATCCTCCGCACTCGGCCCGGGGTGCGGCCCGTCGGAGGAGATCCGACCACCACACCCGGTCGCACCCCGGGACCAAATCAAGCGTCTAGGAGGAGAATGAGCCGCACTGTCGCGGTGACCTGGCACGCGTTGTTCAGCGTCGTAGCCGGTGTTCTGTACTTCTTCTTCGTCCTGCCCCGTTGGTACGAGCTGTCCGGTGACATTCCGCACACGCTCGGCACCGTGATGCGCATCGTGTGCGGCGCCCTCATCGGGCTGGCCGCGCTGCCGGTGGTGTTCACGCTGCTGCGGACGCGGAGGCCGGAATTCGGCACCCCACAGATGGCCCTGACGCTGCGGACCTGGTCCATCGCCCTGCACGTGCTGGCCGGGCTGCTGATCATCGGCGCGGCGATCAGCGAGATCTGGCTGTCGCTCGACACCGCAGGCAGGTGGTTGTTCGGCATTTACGGCGCCGCTGCGGCGATCGCCCTGCTCGGCATCTCCGCGTTCTACCTGGCCTGGGTCGCCGAGATGCCGCCGCCTCCGCCGAAACCGCTCAAGGTCAAGGCGGAGAAGCAGCGGCGTCGCAAGCGGGGTGCAGCCGACGAGGCCGACGAGGAAGAGCCCGAGGTCAAAGCCGACGCAGAGGACGAGGCCGAGACCAAGGATGACGCCGATGCCGAAGAGACCGAGCCCGCGTCCGAGGCCACCCAGGAAACCGAAGAAGCCGAGGGCAAACTGCGCAATCGGCGGCCCGAACCCGCACGTCGGCGTCGTCGGCGCCTGCGCGGAGGCGTCGCCGTAGACGATTAGTCGCCCCGACATCGGGCAATATGGGCCTATGGGCAAATTCCCCGTCCCGCGTCCGTTCGCGACGCTGTTGATCGCATTGGCCACCGCGCTGGCCCTGGTCATCCCGGCTTTCCCGGCCGCGGCCGCTCCCGGCGACCCGATCGCGGCCGCCACTCAGGTCGAACCCGCTGTCGTACGCATCGACACCGAGATCGACTATCAGGGCGCGTATGGGAACGGCGCGGGATTCGTGATCGATCCCAACGGCCAGGTCCTGACCAACTTCCACGTCGTCTCCGGCGCCGACCGGATCACCGCGAGCGTCGGAGGCCGGTCCTACCCAGCCGAGCTGGTCGGCTACAACCGCAGGCGCGACATCGCGGTCCTGCAGCTGATCGGCGCGGCCGGCCTCCCCGTCGCGCCGCTCGGCGACTCCGCGCTGCTCGCACCCGGCGAGTCCGTCGTCGCGCTCGGCAACGCCAACGGGACGAACGGGCCGCTGACCCGCGAGGTCGGCACCATCACCGCGTTCGGCCGGACGGTCAACGCCGAAGACTCCCTGACCGGCAGCAAGGACGAGCTGGCGGGGCTCATCGAGTTCGCTGCACCGGTCGTCGCCGGCGACTCCGGCGGGCCCGTGGTCAACGGCGCCGGACAGGTCGTCGGCATCACCACCGCGGCGTCGGTGAACTTCCGTTTCGGCCCGGGCGGCGAGGGCTTCGCGATCCCGATCAACGACGCCCTGCCGATCGCCAACCAGATCCGCTCCCGCGCGCCGTCGGCCGACGTCCACATCGGTCCCCCGGTGCTGCTGGGAGTGGGGGTGCGCACGGCGCAGCGCGGCCCCGGCGTGCAGATCGCCGACGTGCTGCGCGGTGGGCCCGCCGACCGGGCGGGGCTGATGCCCGGCGACGTGCTCCTCGTACTCGACGGCACCACGCTCGACTCGGCGACCACGCTGACCTACGTGCTGGACCGCCACTATCCCGGCGATGTCGTCGACCTGACGTGGATCGACCGCGGTGGGCTCGAGCGGACCGGCAAGGCGACCCTGACGCCCCTCTAACCACCGAGACGGCGTTCGAGGCCCGAGATCAGCACCTCCAGCTCGAAATCGAACTGATGCTCGGCGTCGTGCCGCTGCGACTCGGCCGACGCGAGCACGGCCCGCAGTGCCGGATAGGTCTCCCGCGGTTCCCACTCCAGGGCAGCCGACGTCTCCGCCCGGTGCCGGTGCATTCCCGACGGCGTCTGCGCGGCGCTGCTGTGCGCCGCGGACTGCGCGATGTTGGACGCCGCGGTCAACCCGTACCGGGCGACGTCGGGAGTGAAGCCCGCGGTGAGCAGCGCGTCGAGGACGCGGTCGGCGAGCGCCAGCGCCGCGGCCGCACCGATGCCGCGCAACCGCGTGAAGTCGGTGGCCGCGCCGACCTGGACGAGCCCGTCCCGAAACGCGACGGCGTAGGCCCGCAGGACCGCCCGCCAGTCGTCGCCGTCGGGTAGCTCGACGCTGGTCAGCTCGCGTTCGAACAGGTCGGTCACCATGAGCGTCAGCAGGCCCTCCCGGTCGCCGACGTAGTAGTGCAGGGCCTTGCGGCTGACCCCGAGGGCATCGGCGACCGCCTGCATCGTCAGGTCCGCGCTCGCCACCTCGCGGGCCGCCGCGACGATCTGGTCGCGGTTGATCCGTGCCGGTCGCCCCCTCGTTCGGCCGCTCATCGAAGTCAGACTATGCGCTCTGCATTGAATTTTTCGCCGCCCGGCAAAAACATCCTCGCGAAGCGTCTCGCTTCCCTATGCTGTGCGGGTGCCAAACACTCCTTATCGCGTCGTGCAGTGGACCACCGGCAATGTCGGAAAGAGCTCGGTCGAAGCGATCGCCAAGAACCCGAACTACGAACTCGTCGGCCTCTATGCGTGGTCGCAGGACAAGGCCGGCCAGGACGCCGGGGATCTCGCGGGCATCGAACCCCTCGGCGTGAAGGCGACCAACGACGTCGACGCCCTGCTCGCGCTCAAGCCCGACGTCGTGGTCTACAACCCGATGTGGATCGACGTCGAGGAGCTCGCACGCATCCTCGAGGCCGGCATCAACGTGGTGTCATCGGCATCGTTCATCACCGGACACAACCTCGGCGACGACCGGGACAAGCTCGAAGAGGCGTGCAAGCGCGGCGGTTCGACGCTGTTCGGCTCCGGGGTGAGCCCGGGTTTCGCCGAACTGCTCGCCATCGTGGCCGCGACGGCGTGCGACCGGGTCGACAAGATCACCATTTCCGAATCCGCCGACACCACGCTCTACGACTCCCCCGACACCGAGCGGCCGGTGGGATTCGGCACCGCGATCGACGACCCGAACCTGCAGCCGATGGCCGCCAAGGGCACCGCGGTGTTCGCCGAGGCCGTGCGACTGGTCGCCGACTCGATCGGCGTCGAGCTCGACGAGATCAAGTGTGTGCCCGAATACGCCCAGACCACAGAGGATCTCGTGATGGCGTCGTGGACGATCCCCGCCGGTCACGTCGCGGGCGTGTACGCCAGCTGGCAGGGAATCGTCGACGGTGAGACGGTCGTCGATATCAACGTCCGGTGGAAGAAGGGGCAGACCCTCGACCCGGACTGGCAGCTCGACGGGGACGGCTGGAAGATCGCCATCGAGGGCCGGCCGACGGTCAACATGCAGGTCGGCTTCCTGCCCCCGCAGGACATGATCGAGAACGCCAAGTCGATCGAGGACTTCTTCGTGCTCGGCCACATCATGACCGCCATGCCACCGATCCACGCGATTCCGGCGGTCGTGTCGGCGCCGCCCGGCATCGCCACCTACAACGATCTTCCGTTGCCGCAGGCCCGCGGCGTCGGACCTCGCCGGTAGCGGGTCAGCCGGTCACCTGCAGCACGTTCGCCTTGAGCTGGGCGGCCGGCGGACCCTCCAACACGACGTCCTGGAGGATCTGGGCCTGGCCGTTCTCCACAGTGAACTCGCCCTTCTGCGGCGCGTTACCGCCCACCACCTCGTAGAAGACGGTGAACGGCGCCTTCGGAAGCGGATGCATGCCAATGTATTTCGGCTCGATCGAGTACTTGTAGTAGCATCCGGGCGCTTCGGGAGCACAGTGTTGGTCGGTTACGTTCACGCTGATCGCGAACTCCATCGGTGTGGGCACCTTCGGCTGCGGGGCGAGCGCCGCGCGTGACGCCTCGGCGTGCTCCGCCTGCTTGGCCTGCTTGACCGACCCCAGGACCATCACGGCCGCCACCCCGACACCGCTGCCCACGAGTGCAAACAGTGCCAGGCCCGCCAGCCATCTGCGGGCGGTCGTCGAAACGCGCATATGAACAGGAGACCCGGTTCATCGACCGAGCGGCTGCATTTCGGCGTACTGAGCGAGTCGTGTCAGCCGCCGGGCGGCGGGGCCACGGTGGTGGTGGTCGGCGTCGGCGACTCGGTCACGGTGACGGTGTCCGTCGCGGTCGGCGGTGTCGTGGTGGCCGGGGTTTCGGCCGGCGGCGAAGTGGTCTCGGCCGGTGTCTCGGTGACGGTGGTCGGCGGGGGAGGTGCCACTGCGGTCGTGGTGACGACGGTCGTCTGGGTCTCGACGGAGGTGGTCGCCGCGGTTCCCGGGCTGAGCACGCCGCACGCGATCCGCTGTTCGGCCGCGGCGGGGTCACCGCCCTCCATGTCCGCGCTCTCGTGAAGGACGATCGACGATCCTTGCGGCGTCGTGAGCTGCTCCTCGGTGAAGGCGTCGCTGGTGACGACCAACTTGCCCGCGCCGTTGGACCGCACGAGAAGCGGCGGCAGATCACCGCTGGCCGGCATGGCGGTGTGGCCGGGCGCCTGGAAGTGCTCGCCCGCCGATGCGAAACCGTCGCCGGCCTCGCAGACGCCGACGCCGTGAATGTGCATGCTGTGGAAGCCCGGCGACAGGACGCCGTCTTCCACGGTCTCGACGGTCACCGTGGCGAATCCGCCGGTGAAGTCGACGGTGGCGTCGGCGACATGTCTGCCGTCGAGCGTATTGATCTGGGCGGTCAGGCCTTCGGCGCTCGCCGAGCCCGTGGTCGTTGTCGTGGTCGTGGTGGTGGTCGCCGATTCGTCGGACGCCTGATTGGAACAGCCGGCAGCAACCGCGAGGACACCCAAGGCAACACTGACTTGCTTGATCATGAAGACCCCGTACCCCTGTGACGGGCAACACAAACCGCGAAATCAGCCGTTGACCGGATTGCCGTCCTCGTCCCAGTTCGCGGCGACCTTCTTGCTCGGCTGCACACGCGGCGGCTCTCCCGGCATCTTCGGGTAGCTCGGCGGATACGGCAGATCGCCCAGGCCCCGCTCCTCGTCGGCCTTGACCATGTCCAGCAGCTTCTTGATGGACTGCGGCTTGCGGTCGATGTCGGCCCACGCATCGGGCCGTCCCGCAACGAAATCCGGGACGGTCGCGATCGTGTAGTCGTCGGGGTCGGCGGAACGGAGCTCGTCCCAGGTCAGCGGGGTGGAGACGGTGGCGATCGGAGTCTTGCGCGCCGAGTAGGCCGAAGCGAAGGTGCGGTCCCGCGCGTTCTGGTTGTAGTCGATGAAGATGCGCTTACCGCGCTCTTCTTTCCACCACGACGTGGTCACCGCATCGGGGGCTCGACGCTCGACCTCGCGGGCCAGCGCGATGCCGGCACGACGAACCTCGATGAAGTCCCAGTCGGTCTTGATGCGAAGGAAGACGTGCACGCCGCGGCCGCCGGAGGTCTTCGGATAACCGATCAGGCCCAGCTCGTCGAGCAGCGGTTTGAGCACGTCGACCGCGACCGAACTGGCATCGGCGAAACCGGTTCCCGGCTGCGGATCCAGGTCGATGCGCAGTTCGTCGGGGTGCTCGGTGTCGGGACACCGCACCTGCCACGGGTGCAGCGTGATCGTGCCCATCTGCGCGGCCCACGCGATCGCCGAGGCGTGGGTGACCTTCAGGGCGTCGGCGGTGCGACCGGACGGGAAGGTGACGGTGCAGGTCTCGAGGTAGTCGGGATGCTTCTGCGGGACGCGTTTCTGGTAGATCTCCTCGCCCTCGATGCCGTCGGGGAATCGCTGCAGGTGCACGGGCCGGTCGCGCAGGAGAGCGACCATCGGGTCGGAAACGGACAGGTAGTAGTCGAACAACTTCCCCTTGGTGCCGTTCTTGCCGAGCTTCGGGAAGTACACCTTGTCGCGGTTGGTCAGCCGGACCTTCGTGCCGTCGACGTCGATTTCCTCTGCGGCGGTTGGCATTTCAGGACTCCAGTACGTCGTAGAGGTCGTAGTTGAGCGGGACGTCGAGCTGGTCGAAGGTGCAACTCTGCGGATCGCGGTCGGGCCGCCAACGCCGGAACTTCACCGCGTGGCGGAAGCGCCGTGCGGCGCCGCCGTTGCCCTCCATCTGGTCGTACGCCACCTCGCACACCTTCTCCGGCCGGATGGGGACCCACCGCTTGTCGGCGGCCGAATTCCAGCGGCTGGGATCGCCTTCGCGCATCTCGTCGCCCTCACGCAGCGGCTCGAGTTCGGCCAACAGCTTGAGCCGGTCCTTAGCGGTGAAAGACGCTGCGCCACCGACCATGTGGAGTTCTCCGGCGTCGTCGTAGAGGCCCAGCAGGAGGGAGCCGATGCCCTCGCCGCTCTTGTGGATCCGATACCCGATCGCCACACAGTCGGCGTCGCGGGCGTGTTTGACCTTGACCATCTCGCGCTTGCCGGGCAGATACGGGCCGTCGAGCCGCTTGGCGATCACGCCGTCGAGTCCGGCGCCCTCGAATTCCTCGAGCCACTGCGCGCCGAGCTCGGGGTCTTCGGTGGTGCGGGTGACGTGGCACCACTGCTTCTCGGTCACCGCTTCGAGAAGCGCCTCGCGGCGAACCCGGAACGGTTCCTTGAGCAGTGACGTGTCGCCGGTGGCCAGCGCGTCGAAGCCGATGAAATGGGCGGGGGTCTGCTCGGCGAGCATTTTGATGCGGCTGGCGGCGGGGTGGATGCGTTGGCTCAGCGACTCCCAGTCCAGACGGGTGCGACCGCCGAACTCGCGGGGCACGACGATCTCGCCGTCGAGGACGCATCGCGGCGCCAGTTCGTCGCGCACCGCCTCGACGACCTCGGGAAAATACCGGCCGAGGTCCTTACCGTTGCGGGAGAGCAGCACGACCTTGTCGCCGTCGCGGAACACCAGGGACCGAAAGCCGTCCCACTTCGGCTCGTAGGACCACACGCCCGCCTCCGGCGGTACCTTCGCCTGGGCTTTCGCCAGCATCGGTTCGAGCGGCGGCAGTACGGGGAGGTCCACCTTGCCCATTATTGCGTTCACGCCAACTCAGACCGCCGACACGGGGAAATGTCATCGCCGGGTCAGCCGCCGTCCTCGTCGGCGCGCTCCGCGGCCACACCCCCGTAGTTGTCGTGCAGGCGCCACCACTCGTACGGGGGACCGCTCGGCCGCCCGGGCGGGAGATCCTGCCACTGTTCTTGTCGTCCGAGCGGCGTGATGTCGAGAAACGACCAGACCGGACCGATCTCCTCGATGCCGCGTCCATTGACGAAGTACGTGCGGTAGACCCTGTCGCGGTCGCGGATGAAGACGTTGAGCCCGAACATCTCCTCGACACCGAAGTCCCGGGAGAAGTCGTCGCCGACGAGTGTGAAGAAGGGCAGGTGGTGCCATCCCATCCTCGCCGTGAGGTGCGCTATGCGCTCCGGCGGAGCAGCCGAGACGAACACGAGCGTGGTGTCCCGCGCGGCCAGATGCGCAGGATGGACGACGGTGTCGGCGAACAGCGAGCAGCCGGAACACGCCCCGTCCGGCCAGTTCTCGACATCGGGGGCGTAGAAGAAGCGGTAGACGATCAGCTGGCGGCGCCCGGCGAACAGGCCCAGGAGATCTGTTTCGCCGTCGGTCCCGACGAAACGGTAGTCGGTGCGCACGGACGTCATGGGCATCCGCCGGCGCTTTGCGGCGATGCGGTCCCGCGCCTTCATCAGCGACTTCTCTTCAGCCAGGAGCTCCTGACGCGCCGCCTGCCATTCGTCGTACGGAACGATTTCCGGCAGCGCAATATCCCCCTGCTCCATCGAAGGTGGCGGAACAGCCGGACCTTCTTGCTTCGCCATGTTGCGGTCCATACCCATATAGACCGTCCATACTCGGCGATGTCATCGGCGTCGGTCCTGCGACAATCGCCGGGTGGACCTGCCCGTGATGCCGCCGGTGAAGCCGATGCTGGCCAAGTCGGTGGCGTCGATCCCCGCGGACGCGTCCTACGAACCGAAGTGGGACGGTTTCCGGTCGATCTGCTTTCGCGACGGCGACGAGGTCGAACTCGGCAGCCGCAACGAGCGGCCGATGACCCGCTACTTTCCCGAACTCGTCGACGCCGCCCGACACGAGTTACCGGCGCGCTGCGTCATCGACGGCGAGATCATCGTCACCGCCGACCACGACCTCGACTTTGAAGCGCTCCAGCAGCGGATCCATCCGGCCGAGTCGCGGGTCCGGATGCTGGCCGAGAAGACGCCCGCCTCGTTCATCGCGTTCGATCTTCTCGCGCTCGACGACATCGATTACACGCAAAGGCCTTTCGACGAACGCCGCGCCGCACTCGTCGACGCGCTGTCCGGCGCCGGTCCCAAGTTTCACGTCACGCCGGTGACCACCGACCTCACCACGGCACACCGCTGGTTCGACGACTTCGAAGGCGCAGGCCTCGACGGCGTCGTCGCCAAACCCCTCGATCTGACCTACCAGCCCGACAAGCGCGTGATGTTCAAGATCAAACATCAACGCACCGCGGACTGCGTCGTCGCGGGGTATCGCGTGCACAAGTCCGGAGAGGATGCGATCGGGTCGCTGCTCCTGGGGCTGTACCAGGACGACGGCACGCTGGCGTCCGTCGGCGTGATCGGCGCCTTCCCGATGGCCCGCCGCCGCGAGTTGTTCGCCGAATTCCAGCCGCTGATAACGACATTCGATGAGCACCCGTGGAACTGGGCCGCGCACGCCGACCCCGATGTGGTGCGCCGCTACGGCGGCGGATCGCGCTGGAACGCGGGTAAGGATCTGTCGTTCGTGCCGCTGCGTCCCGAACGGGTGGTCGAGGTCCGCTACGACCACATGGAGGGAACGCGGTTCCGCCACACCGCCCAGTTCAACCGCTGGCGCCCCGACCGCGACCCGCGCTCGTGCACCTTCGACCAACTCGAGCAGCCGGTCACGTTCAAGCTGCGCGACATCGTCCCCGGCCTCGGCTGACCGCAATGACTTTCGTCAACCCGACGACCTCGGCGCACCAGACATGTGATGCTGCCTGCATGGTGATCACACGAGCGACGGCCGCCGCGGTGGTGCTCGCCGGGGCCGCCGTCGGATTGGCCGGCCCCGCGTGGGCGCAGGGGCGTCTGGAGGGCGAGTACCGGTTCGTCAACGGCCCCACCACGAACAGATGGTCCATCACCAGCCAGTGCACGCCCGACGGCCGTTGCGGCGGAACGATTTCGAGCTCCACGGGGCTGATTGCGCAGATCGGCAAGCAGGCGGACGGCCCGTGGATCGTCGAGCGCCACGACGTCTCCAACGGTCGCCCGTGCGCCGACGGCAGCACGGGCCCGGCCGACATGACGTATTCGTTCGATCCGGCGAACCTGACGGGCAGCCTGCGTTACACGTGGAAGGCCGGCTCCTGCAACGACCCCGGTCCCGGCGAGAGCGAACAGCCGATCAGCCTGCAGCCGCTGTAGTCCAGCGGGAATTCACCCCTCTAAGCGCGCGAAGCTCAGGGTTTCTCCGCGCACACCGCCCATCCACAGGTCCTGGCAGGCTTCGGCCATCTCGTCGAGGCCCTCGATCACGGCGCCGAACACGTTGCCCGGCACCCAGCCCTGGTCCCCGTTGATCAGCAGGTTGTTGCGGCCGTAGAACAGCGCCAGGTCGACGATCGCGCCGGTGGTGCCTGTCCCGGCGGTGTTCTCGTAACCGTAAGCCGGGTTGCCAAGCTGGTCGGAGTCGAAGGAGAACCAACACAGGTCGCCGGGGATCGGCGTCACCGTGGTGTTCTCCTTGCCCGGATCGGACGGCGCGAATGCCGGTAGCAGCGTGTAGATCTCGTTGCGGGCGTACTTGCCGTGGAACACCGGCGCCGACAAGGGAAGCGCATCCCACACCGCCGCGCACGTGCGAGGCGCCGCATCGTCGAGCATGCGGGCGGTGCAAGTGACGCCGCGCTTGTCGAGGGACACGGTGATCAGCCTGCTCATCGAACTCCTTCTGTCATCAAAGCCGGTGTGCGCCGGTGCCAGTCGGTGGCCATCTCATGGGCGCGGCCCACCCGCAGCACCAACGCATCCGCGTGCCGCGGGCCGACGATTTGCAGACCGATCGGCAGGCCGGCGGAGGTGAAGCCGCACGGCACGCTCAGCGCGGGTTGTTGAGTCATGTTGAACGGGTAGGTGTAGGGCGTCCAACTCGCCCAGTAGTGCGACCGCCAGCCCTCGGGCACGTCGCGGCCGACGGGGAAGGCGGGCAGTGGAAGCGTCGGCGTGATCAGCACGTCGTAGTTCTGGTGGAACCGGCCCATCATCTCCCCGAGTTGCATCCGCACCGCGGTCGCGTCGAGGTAGTCCGAGGCCGAGAACGTCGCACCCACCGCGGCGATCCGCCGCAGACCCGGGTCGACGCGATCGTCGACCGCTTCGCCGTACGCCTGCAACACCTTCGCCGCGCCCGAGAACCACAGGACGTGGAAAGCCTCGATCGGGTCACGAAATCCCGGGTCGACCTCCTCGACCCGGGCCCCGGCGTCGGCGAGGACGTTCACCGCGGCCCGCACCGCTGCGTCGATGTCCGGGTCGTTGCGCACATAACCCAGCCTCGGCGAGAACGCCACGCGCAGGCCGGCGACGCCGTCGTCGAGGCCCGCCAGGAACGATTCGCGCGGGGTCGGCATCGCCGACCAGTCCCTCGCGTCGAAACCGGTGATGACGTCCATCAGCGCGGCGGTGTCGACCACGGTCCTGGTCATCGGGCCCGGGTGGGCCAGCGTGCCGAACGGGCTGGGCGGATAGTGCGGGATCAGGCCGTAAGTCGCCTTGAGCGCGACGGTTCCGGTGAAGCCCGCGGGAATCCGCACCGATCCACCCGCGTCGGTTCCGACCGACCACACGCCCATGCCGAGGGCGACCGCCGCGGCGCTGCCGCCGCTCGACCCGCCGGCCGTCCTGGTGGGATCCCACGGATTCCCGGTGGCGCCGAAGCGCGCCGAGTCGGTGACGCCTTTCCACGAGTACTCCGGCGTCGTGGTCTTGCCGAGCAGCACGGCGCCGGTCTCGCGCAGTCGCGCGGTGCAGGGCGCGTCCTCGTCCCAGGAACCGGACTCGTCGATGAGCCAGCTGCCGCGAAGCGTCGGCCATCCCCTGGTCCACAACGCGTCCTTGATCGAGGTCGGCAAGCCGTCACCCGGTCCGAGCGGTTCACCGGCGTGCCAGCGCGCCTCCGACTCGCGCGCCGCGGCCAGGGCGCCCTCGGTGTCGACGAAGACGTAGGCGTTGACCGCGCCGTCGTAGGCGTCGATCGCGTCCAGCGCCGCCTGTGTGGCCTCGACGGGCGAGATGGTCCTGTCGCGGTAGCCCCGCAGCAGCTCGGCGGCCGTCGGGATCATCGCGAGTCCCCCGGGACGTAGCCCAGCTTCTTGTCCACCACGTTCATCAACGGCTCCCCCGCCAGCCAGCGCCGCGCGTTGTCGGCGAACTGCTCGGCCAATGTCTCGCGCCAGCCCACCACGTCGCCGGCCATGTGCGCGCTGATCGTCACGTTGGGAGCGTCCCACAGCGGATGGTCGGGCGGCAGCGGTTCGGTGTTGAACACGTCGAGCGTCGCTCCACCAATCTGGTTGTCGCGCAACGCCGAAAGCAACGCCGACTCGTCCACCAGCGGTCCGCGGCCGATGTTGACCAGATGGGCGTCGGGCTTCATCGCGGACAACACCGCCTCGTCGACCAGGCCGCGTGTCGACGATGTCAGCGGCGCGGCCAGCACCAGGTGATCGCACCAGCCGACCTCGCCGGCCAGGTCCGCGCTCGCGACGACGTCACCGAAGTCGGGATCGTCCGTCCTGGCGACGCGGCCGGCCCCGCGCACCTGCATGCCCGCGGCGCACAGCAGTCGCGCGATCTCCCTGCCGATGCCGCCGGTGCCGACGACGAGCGCGTGGGCCCGCGCGATCCCGCGCGTCTCGCGGTGCTGCCACCGGTGCTCGCGCTGCAGCGCATAGCTGGTGCGGCTGTCCTTGGCGTGGGCGAGCACCGCGCCGAGCACGTATTCGGCGATCGGCCGGTCGAACACACCGCGAGCGTTTGTTACCACCACGTCGGAGTCGCGAAGCTCAGGGAAGTCGGGGCAGAGCAGGGTGTCGACGCCCGCGGCGGTGACGTGGATCCACTCCAGGTCCATGGCCTCGTGCCAGACGTCGCGCACCGCGGTCGAGAAGAAGTCCCACAGCAGCAGCGCGCGGGCACCGCGCACGGCGGCCGCGAGGTCGTCGGCGGTGCAGTAGCGCAGGTCGGCTGCGACCCCGTCGAGGCCCGGCGGGCGGTCGGTGGGCTTCTCGCACAGAACCGCGATGACCGGTTCGGCTGAACCGCCCCTGAGCTGCGATGACGGTGTGGTCCGCACGCTCTCCCCGGGGCCTGGCACGCCCCGAGGCTAGGGACACGCCGTAGGATTGTCAACAATCTGTTGCTGAGTTGGGCTTCTGGCCTCACACTGTGCAAATGAGGATCGGGGAACTGGTGCCGCCCCCACCATTGCAGCAGGTAGGCATAGGCGTAGTAACTCCTTACGACTTCGCGCTCGACCGCGAACTCTGGCGTTGGGTGCCCGACGATGTCAGCCTGTACGTCACCCGGCTCCGATACGCCCCGCTACCGGTGACCGTCGATATGGCGGTGCACATCTCGGACCCCGAACACGTGGTCGCCGGGGCCGCGAACGTGCTGGCGGTATCGCCCATCGTCACCGCGTACGCGTGCACCGCGGGCAGCTTCGTCAACGGGATGGCCGGCGAGGCCGCCCTGGTGGCGGCGATGCGGGCGGCCGGCGCTCCGGCCGCGGTCACCACCAGCGGCTCGATGCTCGAGGCGCTGCGGCACCTCGGGGTCGGCCGCGTCGCGACCGTCACCCCGTACACGTCGGACCTGACGATCGGCCTGACGAAATACCTGATGGAGGCCGGCGTCGAGGTCGTCGCCACCTCCGGCCTGGGCCTGACCGCGGAGATTTGGTCGGTGCCGTATTCGAAAACCGCCGACCTGGTGCGCGCCACCGACGTCCCCGAAGCGGACGCCATCGTCGTCAGCTGCACGAACCTGCCCACCTACGACCTGATCGCTGACCTCGAGGCCGAGCTGCAGAAACCGGTGGTCACGGCCAATCAGGTGACGATGTGGGCGGCGCTGCGCGTCGCCGGGCGCAAGGCCGTGGGTCCGGGACAGCGCCTGTTGGAGGCGTAGGACTCGACCAGCCGGTTGTTAACATTGTCGACAATCTGCCGATCAAAGGGGCCGCCATGGCGACCGTAGGACTGCTCTACCCGGGACACAGCGCCGAGGACGACTTTCCGGCGCTCGAGGCCAGGGTCGCCGGACGGCTGCGCCTTCCCGTCGTCATCACCTCGGTCGGCGAGGACGCACATCGGGTCGACGCGCTGCTCGATCTCGGCGGTGATGAGCGCCTGGCCGACGGCGTGCGCCAACTCGCCGACAGGCGTCCGCAGGCGGTGATGTGGGCGTGCACGTCGGGCAGCTTCGTGTTCGGCCCCCAGGGCGCGCGCCATCAGGCCGCGAAAGTGGCTGCGGCGGCTGGTGTTCCGGCCTCGTCGACCTCGATCGCGTTCGTCGACGGGCTGCGGCACCTCGGCATCCGGCGCGTGGCGGTGGCCGCGTCGTACCCGCACGACGTCGCCGAGCACTTCGTGCGGTTCCTCGCCGCCGACGGCATCGAGGTGGTGGCGATGGGCAGCCACGGCATCATCACCGCCGCCGAAGTCGGCACGCTGGAGCCCGAGCGGGTGGAGCAGATGGTCACCGCCGCCGACCACCCCGACGCGGAGGCG
Source organism: Mycolicibacterium celeriflavum (assembly GCA_050205545.1). GTDB lineage: Bacteria > Actinomycetota > Actinomycetes > Mycobacteriales > Mycobacteriaceae > Mycobacterium > Mycobacterium celeriflavum_A. The sequence continues at coordinate 104,212 of JBNMQV010000007.1, read as the reverse complement.
GTGCTGGTGCCCGACACCGCGATGCACACGCTGGCCATCATCGACCGCCTCGAGGCCGCGGTCGGAAAACCGGTGCTGACCGCCAACCAGGTGACGGTGTGGAAGGGTCTGCAACTCGCGGGCGAGGTGCCCGCGATCCCCGGCCTGGGCCGGCTGTTCGGGGAGGCCGCGTGACCGAATTCCTCGCGCCGGTGGAGCAGGAGTCCACGCCGAGCATCGTCGCCGACAAACTGCGCCAGGCCATCGCCCACGGTGAACTGGCCCCGGGAACGCAGCTGATCGAGGCCGACCTGGCCCGCAAGCTCGGAGTCAGCCGCGGACCGCTGCGCGAAGGCATGCAGCGGCTGACCCAGGAGGGTCTGCTGATCGCGATCCGCAACCGCGGGGTGTTCGTCATCGACATGACCCCGGACGTGGCCTCCGACATGTATCTCGCGCGCGAGGCGATCGAACGCGCCGCCACGCGCCGGATCCTGCAGGGGGACTACGCATCTGCGGGTGACGAGTTGCTGGCGATCGTCGAGGAGATGGCCGCGGCCGCCGACGTCGAGGAGGGCAGCGAGGCCGACATCCGCTTCCACGAACGCCTCGTCGAGTTGGCGGGCAGCCCGCGGCTGTCGCGGATGCATCAGACGTATCTCGTCGAGACGCGGATGTGCGTGCACGCGCTGGCCGACACCTACGACAATCCGAGCGACCGGGTGGTCGAGCATCAGGCGCTGGCCAGCGCGATCCGGGCCGGGGACGTGCAGCTCTCGGACAAGCTGCTGATCGCCCACATGGAGGACGCCGTGGACCGGTTGATCGCGCGGGTGTCGCGCGGCGACTGATCTCTACAGGGCGATGCCGACGTACTTGGTTTCGAGGAATTCGTCGATGCCCACCGAGCCTCCCTCGCGGCCGAGGCCGGACTGTTTGACGCCGCCGAACGGTGCCGCCGGGTTGGACACGATGCCCTGGTTCAGCCCGACCATGCCGGTCTCCAGCGCCTCGGCCACCCGCAGGGCACGCCGTAGGTCGTTGGTGAAAACGTAAGCCACCAAGCCGTATTCGGTGTCGTTCGCGGCGGCGACGACCTCCTCCTCGGTCTCGAACGGCGTCAGCGGCGCGACCGGGCCGAAGATCTCCTCGCCCGACATCCTGGCCTCGCGCGGGACACCGGTCAGCACGGTCGGCTGATAGAAGTAGCCGTCACCGGAAACCGATGTGCCGCCGGTCAATACGCGGGCCCCGCGGCCCACCGCATCGTCGACCAGGGTCTGCACCTTGTGCAGCGCGGCCTCGTCGACCAGGGGGCCGACCTTCACCCCGTCCTCGGTTCCGCGGCCCACGCTCAGCGCGCCCATCCGCTCGGCGAGCCGCCGCCCGAACTCGTCGATCACCGACGCGTGCACGAAGATCCGGTTCGCGGCCGTGCAGGCCTCCCCCATGTTGCGCATCTTGGCCGCCATCGCCCCCTCGACCGCCTCGTCGAGGTCGGCGTCGGCGAAGACGATGAACGGGGCGTTGCCGCCGAGTTCCATCGACGTCCGCAACACCTTCTGGGCGCACTGCTCGAGCAGGATGCGGCCCACCCGCGTCGACCCGGTGAACGACAGCTTGCGGGCGAGCCCGGAGCGGATCAGCGGTTCCATCACCGCGTTGGCGTCCAGCGCGGTGATGCAGTTGACCGCGCCGGCCGGCACACCGGCCTCGTCGAGGATGCCCATCAGCGCCAGCATCGTCAGCGGGGTCTGGTGCGCCGGTTTGATCACGCTGGTGCACCCGGCCGCGATCGCAGGCCCGAGCTTGCGGGTGCCCATCGCCATCGGGAAGTTCCACGGCGTGATCAGCAGGCAGGGGCCGACGGGCTGGCGGGCGATGAGGAAGCGCGCGCCGCCCGCGGGCGCGGTCTGATAGCCACCGTCGATGCGGGTGGCCTCCTCCGCGAAGTGGCGGAAAAACTCTGCGGCATAAGCGACTTCACCGCGCGCCTCGGCGAGCGGTTTGCCCATCTCCAGCGTCATCAGCAGCGCCAGGTCGTCGACGCGCGCGTGCAGCAGCTCGAAGGCGGCCATCAACATGTCGGCGCGGGCCCTCGGCGCCGTCGCCGCGAAATCGCGCTGGGCGGCGACCGCGGCCTCGAGGGCGGCTCGGGCGTCGGCGGGGGTGGCGTCGGCGACCGCGCACAGCGTCCGGCCGGTCGCGGGATCGGTGACGTCGAAGGTGCGCCCCTCGCTCGCCTCGACCCACTTGCCGTCGACGAACAGCCGCTTGTTCACCGCATCGATCACATGCCGCTCGCGGTCCACCACGCCTCCTTGAATGGTCAGATTGTTGACAATCTACAGCTAGTCACTGAGTATCAAGCCATGACCTCGGCCTCTCAAGCCCCACAACTCTCGCAGATCCTCAAGCAGGCGACCGGCGTCGTGGCCGCTCGTGGCGAAGGGGCGCTGCTCTTCGACGAGCAGGACCGTCGCTACCTGGACTTCACCGCAGGCATCGGGGTGACCAGCACCGGGCACTGCCATCCGCGCGTGGTGGGGGCCGCGCAACGTCAGGTCGGCACGCTGATCCACGGCCAGTACACGACCGTCATGCACCGGCCGCTGCTCACGCTGGTCGAACGCCTCGGCGAGGTGCTGCCACCCGGACTGGACCGGTTGTTCTTCGCCAACTCGGGCAGCGAGGCGGTTGAGGCGGCGCTGCGGCTGTCCCGGCAGGCCACCGGCCGCCCGAACGTCATCGTGTTCCACGGCGGCTTCCACGGCCGCACCGTCGCGGCGGCGTCGATGACCACATCGGGCACCCGGTTCCGCGCGGGGTTCGCGCCGCTGATGGCGGGTGTGCACGTCGCGCCCTTCCCCGATCCTGGCCACTTCGGATGGCCGGTCGATCAGGCCACCGACTTCGCGTTGAACCAGCTCGACTACCTCCTGCAGACGATCAGCGCCCCCGCCGACACCGCCGCGTTCTTCGTCGAACCGGTGCTCGGTGAGGGCGGTTACGTGCCGGCCAACGAACGGTTCTTCGCCGGGCTGCGCGAACGCGCCGACAGATACGGCATCCTGCTGGTCGTCGACGAGGTGCAGACCGGCTTCGGGCGCACCGGCCGGTTCTGGGGCAGTCAGCACTTCATCACCGATCCGCAGGCGCGCCCGGACATCGTGATCACGGCCAAGGGACTGGCGTCGGGCTTCCCGCTCTCGGGCATCGCGGCGCCCGCGGCGCTGATGGAGCGGGCGTGGCCGGGTTCGCAGGGCGGCACGTACGGCGCCAACGCGGTGGCGTGCGCGGCGGCGGTGGCCACCCTCGACGTGATCGCCGACGAGCGACTGGTGGACAACGCCGCCGAACGCGGCGCCCAGCTGCGCGAGGCGTTGCGGACGGTCGGCGACAAGTTCGACGCGATCACCGACGTGCGCGGCCTCGGGCTCATGCTCGGCACCGAATTCCGCGACGGCGCAGGCAAACCCGACGGCGCGACGGCCCTCGCGGTCCAGCAGGAGGCCGCCCGCCGCGGCTTGCTGTTGCTGACCTGCGGCGCATGGGGGCAGGTCGTCAGGTTCATCCCCGCGCTCGTCGTCACCGCCGAGCAGATCGACGAGGCCGCGGGCATCTGGTCCGACGCCGTGAACGCCGTCCTCTGAGTCAGCGGCTGCCCTCGAGCGCGTACTCCTCCTGCGGCGGTGCCTCCGGCGTGCCGGGAATCTCGGTGCCGTTGATCGGGCATCGCGCCGTCTCGGGGTTCTTGACGAGCGCGATGGCGCCGACGATGCAGGCGGCCATCATGTAGTACGCCGGCACGAGGTTGTCGCCCGTGACGTTGACCAACCAGTCGTTGACCGCCGGGGCGGTACCGCCGAACAGCGCCGTCGACACGTTGTAGGCGATGGCGAAACCGGCATACCGGACCTGCGTCGGGAACATCGCCGGGAACGTCGCCGAGATGGTGGCCAACTGCGGCACATAGAGCAATCCCAGCACCGCGAAGCCGATGATGGCGCCGATGACGCCCGTCGACATCAGCATGAACATCGGAATGCCCGCGATGAACAACCCGATCAGCGAGATCCACCACACCGGTTTGCGGCCGAAGCGGTCCGAGGCCAGGCCCGCGAACGGCAGGAACACCATCATCGAGAGCATGCCGATGATCGGCACCACCAACGACATGTCGGTGGACAGGCCGATCGACTGCTCGAGGTACGTGGGCATGTAGGTGAGCAGCGTGTAGTTCACGACGTTCAGCGCGACCACCAGACCGCCGAGGCGAAGGATCGGGCCCCAGTACTGGGCGAGGAGGTCCCTGAACGCGGCGAAGACGTTCTCCTCCTGCTCGCCCTGGTCCTCCAACTCCTTGAACACCGGGGTCTCGTCGAGGCGGGTGCGCAGATACAGCCCGATCAGGCCGAGCGGTGCGGCGATCAAGAACGGCAGCCGCCAGCCCCACACATCCATCTGGTCATCGGAGAGGACCAGCGAGAAGCCGAGCATCATCAGCGCACCGGTGGAGAAGCCGGCCAGGGTGCCGAATTCGAGGAAGCTGCCGAGGATGCCGCGACGGCGGGTGGGCGCGTACTCCGCCATGAACGTGGCGGCGCCGCCGTACTCGCCGCCTGTCGAGAAGCCCTGGATCATCCGCAGGATCACCATCAGGACGGGCGCCCAGACGCCGATCGTGGCGTAGCTCGGCACGAGTCCCACGCACAGCGTCGCGCTCGCCATCACCAGGATGGTGATGGCCAGGACCCGACGCCTGCCGAGGCGGTCGCCGAGCGGGCCCCAGACGAATCCGCCGAGCGGGCGGACGAGGAAGGAGACGGCGAACGTCATCAGGGCCAGCAGCGTCGCGGTGGTCCCCTCGCCCGGGAAGATCGCCGCGGAGATGTAGGAGACGCCGTAGGCGTACAGCCCGTAGTCGAACCACTCGGTGTAGTTGCCGACGGCCGAGGCCGCGATCGCCTTCTTCACGTCACCCGAGGAGGGCGCCTCGTGCTCGGGTCGTTGCTGCGGGCTGGTGGAACCATCGGGATCCACGTCCGGGCCTCCTCGCGTCCGTCGGGCACGGCCTACCCGGCGAGCGCCGGCATCGGGGCCGTGTATCTCGGTGCACAGGCAAATTACCAGCGCAGGCCGGGGGATACCCGGAATCGCCGTTCCCAAGGCAACATTGACGAAACTGTTAAAAAGCGTCGGCTCAGGTCAGGCGGGATCCGTGGGCAGCAGCGACCCGAGCGGCCCCGGATCGATGCCCGCTAGATTGCGGTCATGAGCGCAGGCAGGTTCGCCCCGAGCCCATCGGCCGACCTGCACATCGGCAACCTGCGCACCGCGATCCTCGCCTGGCTGTTCGCCCGCAGCACCGGACGGCGTTTCCTCATGCGCGTCGACGATCTCGACGACCGCACGTTCGCCGAGGTCGGGCAGCGGCAGATCGCGGACCTGTCCGCGATCGGGCTGACGTGGGACCTGGTGGAGTGGCAGTCCGAAAACCCCGAGCGGTACGCGGCCGCGATCGCCGAGCTCGAAGGCCGGGGCCTGCTCTACGAATGTTATTGCAGCCGTAGGGACATCGCTCAGGCGCCGCGTGCCCCGCATGCGCCGCAGGGGGCGTACCCGGGCACGTGCCGGGATCTGACCGACGCCGAGCGCGCGCAGAGGCGAGCCGAGACGGGTCGGCCGCCCGCGCTGCGGCTGCGCACCGACGCGATCGTGCACACCGTCCATGACATCCTGCACGGCGAGTACACCGGCATCGTCGACGACTTCGTGGTGCGCCGCGGCGACGGCGTGCCCGCCTACAACCTCGCGGTGGTGGTCGACGACGCCGCCCAGTCCGTCGATCAGGTGGTGCGCGGCGACGACCTGCTGCCCTCCTCCCCTCGCCAGGCCTATCTCGCCCGGATGCTGGGCTACACCGAGCCCGTCTACGCCCACGTCCCGCTGGTGCTCAACGAGGACGGCGCGCGGTTGGCCAAACGGGACGGGGCCGTCACGCTGGCCGAGATCGGTGTGCCGCGGGCACTCGCGCAGATCGGCGAGTCGTTGGGCTGGCGCGCACGCGACGTCGAGGGCATGCTCGCCGAGTTCGACCCGCAACGGCTACCTCGGCGGCCGTGGATTTACCGGCCCGGCTGAGCCGAACACTTCCCCGACCCGTACCGCGTGGATTAGGTTCCGCCGGTGCACCGAAACCTTCGGCGGGCACTGCCCGCCCTCCTGCTCGCGGCGGCGGTGCTGTTCGGCGCCACCGCCTGCGGCTCCTCGGAATCTGACAGCGACGAGCCGATCAAATCGGCGGGGGTGCTGCGCGTCGGCACCGAGGGCGTGTACCCGCCGTACTCGTTCCACGACCCGAGCCAGGGCGGCCAGCTCGCCGGTTACGACGTCGATGTGGCCCGGGCGGTCGCCGAAAAGCTCGGTGTGCGAGTCGAGTTCGTCGAGACGTCGTGGGACTCGATCTTCGCGGCGCTGGAAGCCAACCGGTTCGACGTCGTCGCCAACGAGGTGACGATCACCGACGAACGCAAGGCGAAATACGATCTGTCCGATCCGTATTCGATCGCCGAAGGCGTGATCGTGACGCGGGCCGACGACGACTCGATCAGATCGCTGGCCGATCTCGAGGGCAGGCGGGCCGCGCAGAGCCCGACCAGCAACTGGGCGACCGTCGCGCGCGACGCGGGCGCACAGATCGATTCGGTCGACGGCTTCTCCCAGGCGATCAGCGTGCTCAACGACGGCCGGGTCGATGTGGTGGTCAACGACAGCATCACGGTGCTGGCGTATCAGGCAGAGCATCCCGACGCTCCGATCAAGGTCGCGGCCAGGACCGGGGAGCGCAGCGAGCAGGCGTTCGCCGCTCGCAAGGACAGCGGCTATCTGCCGGAGCTCAACAGGGCGCTCGAGGAGCTGCGCGCCGACGGAACGTTGTCGGAGATCTCGAAGAAGTACCTCGACGTCGACCTGTCGAGGGCGGCGCCCACGGGCACCTGGCAACTCATACTGGACAACCTGTGGCCGTTGGCGCGTGCGGCGATCGAGAAGACGATCCCGTTGACGGTCATCAGCTTCACCATCGGCCTGGTGATCGCGTTGGTCGTGGCGTTGGCGCGGTTGTCGTCGAACATCGTGGTCGCCGGGCTGGCGCGGTTCTACATTTCGATCATCCGCGGGACGCCGTTGCTGGTTCAGCTGTTCATCGTGTTCTTCGCGCTGCCACAGATCGGTGTGCGGATCGACCCGTTCCCCGCGGCGGTCATCGCGTTCAGCCTGAACGTCGGCGGCTATGCGGCCGAGGTCATCCGCTCGGCGATCCAATCGATTCCGAAGGGGCAGTGGGAGGCGGCCGAGACGATCGGGCTCAATTACGTTGGGGCGCTGCGGCGCATCATCTTGCCGCAGGCCACCAGGGTTGCCGTACCGCCACTGTCGAACACGTTGATCTCGCTGGTGAAGGACACGTCGCTGGCGTCGACGATTCTGGTCACCGAGCTGTTTCGGACGGCGCAGAACATCGCGGCGCCGACGTTCGAGTTCTTCGCGCTCTACGGCACTGCCGCGCTGTACTACTGGATCATCTGTCTGGTGCTCTCGTTCGGCCAGGGCCGATTCGAGCGACGGCTGGAAAGGTTCGTGGCAAAGTGACGCAATCGCGTGTGCGCGCCGAAGGGGTGCGGAAGGCCTTCGGCGACAACAATGTTCTCAACGGCGTCTCGTTCGAGGTCGCGCAGGGTTCGGTGACGACGATCATCGGACCGTCCGGTTCGGGCAAGACGACGCTGCTGCGGGCCCTCAACGCGCTCGACGTGCCCGACGCCGGGGTCATCCGCGTCGGCGACGTCGAGATCGACTTCTCTGAGCCGGTGCCCAAGGACCGGCTGCGCGAGTACCGGGCGCAGAGCGGCTTCGTGTTTCAGAGCCACAACCTCTTTCCGCACAAGACGGTGCTGCAGAACATCACCGAGGGACCGGTCGTCGTGCAGAAGTGTCCCAAGGCCGAGGCGGAGGCGGACGCCGTGGCCCTGCTCGACCAGGTCGGGCTCGCGGACAAGAAGGACCAGTACCCGTTCCAGTTGTCCGGTGGTCAGCAGCAGCGGGTCGGCATCGCGCGGGCGTTGGCGCTGCGACCGAAGGTCGTGCTGTTCGACGAACCGACCTCCGCGCTCGACCCCGAACTGGTCGGCGAGGTGCTGTCGGTCATCCGGGATCTCGCGGTCGAGGGCTGGACCCTGGTGATCGTCACCCACGAAATCCAGTTCGCCCGACAGGTTTCCGATCAGGTGCTGTTCACCGACCGCGGCGTGATCCTGGAGAAGGGCCCGCCCGCGGAGGTGATCGGCAACCCGAAAGAGGAGCGCACCCGCCAGTTCCTCGACCGGATCCTCAACCCGCTGTAGCCTCCGCGACCGGTGAGCGGCCCTTCGACGCCCGTTCGGCCGCCGCGAGGAGGTCGTCGCGGAACTGCGGATGCGCGATCGCGGCGAGCGCCTCACCGCGTTCGCGGACGGTGCGGCCCTCCAACTCCGCGGCGCCGTACTCGGTGACGATAACGTCGACGTGATGGCGCGGTGTGGTGATGACCGCCCCCGGCCCGAACCACGGCACGATCCGCGACCGCAGCTCGCCGTCCTTCTCGTAGGTCGACGGCAGGCAGATCAGCGAGCGGTCCGACAACTCGAGACCGGCGCCCGCGACGAAATCCTCTGCGCCGCCGATGCCGCTGAACTGGTTGCCGCCGATGGTGTCGGCGACGACCTGGCCCTGGATGTCGATCGCGAGCGCACCGTTGATCGAGACCATCTCGTGGTTGGCGGCGATCACCTCGGGTGCGTTGACGATCTCCACCGGCGGGAACGCGACGTCGCGGTTGCCGTCGAGCCAGGCGTACAGGTCCGTCGAGCCGAACGCGAACGTCGTCACGCTCACCCCGTCGTAAAGGCCCTTGCCCGTGTTGGTGACCTTGCCCGCGCGGTGCAGCTTCATGCAGCCGTCGGTGAACATCTCACTGTGCAGGCCATATTCGCCGCCCTCTCCCTCGGCGAGCAGCGTCGCGATCTGGCTGGGGATCGAGCCGATACCGGTCTGCAATGTCGCACCGGGCCGGATGAACCCGACGGCGTGGCGAGCGATCGCCGTATCGACCTCAGTCGCCTCGGCTCCGGGGAGCGCGAGCGGCGCGTCGGTCGAGTGCACGAGGATGTCGATCTCGTCGACGTGCAACGCATGCCGATGCTCGTCGCCGAGCCCGAAGGTGCGGGGATAGCCGGGCGAGCTCTCGACGATCAGCAGGCGTTCGGGATCGGCTCCGGCGCGGTGCAATTCGTCGACCGTGCCGCCGGCGTGCAAGGACAGCGAGCACCAGCCGTCGTCGTCCGGCGGGGTCGCGACCGTCGTCATCACGCGCGGCGCCTGGCGTTCGAGCAGCGGACCGAAGCGGCGAAAGTCCGCCGGCGCGAACTCGACGTTGGCGCCCGCATCGCGCAGCGCGCGTTCGAGCGGGCCGTAGAAACCCGACAGGTAGTGCACGCCGGGCCGGGCGAACAGCTCGGTGCCGACCGCCAGCAGCGCGCCGTAGACCCGCAGGTCCGTCCAGTCGTCGCGCTCCCCGAGGGCGCGCAGGAACGCCGGTGGCTGGCCTGGCCCGAGCGGTATCCCCAACGTGTCGTCGGTTGCGAGGCGCGCGGCGGCCTGCTCGGCGGTGAGCTCGATCGGCATGGCGCGAACCTACCTGTCGCCGCCCGAACGGGACTAGGAGAGCTCCTTCTGACCCCATGGCGAGCCGTAGGCCGTCAACAGGTCCAGGAACGGCACCGCGTCGAAGGCCTCGGGGCCGAGCACGCCGACACCGCTCCAGGTGCCGTTGGCCAGAAGTTCCAGCGCGACAACAGGATTGATCGCGGTCTGCCAGACCACACACTGGTGGCCGTACTCGGCCATCGACCACTCGTTGTCGACGACGTGATAGAGGTAGGTCGACCGGGGGTTACCGTCCTTGCCCGTGCCCGTCACCCACAGGCCGGCGCAGGTCTTTCCGCACAACTTGGGGCCGAGCGTCGCGGGGTTGGGCAGGCACGCGGCGACGACATCGCGGGGGCTGACCTCCACGGGGCCTTTGTCGCTGCCGACCTTCACCTTCTCGGTGCGGTCGAGCCCGAGCTTGTGCAGGGTCTTGAGCACGCCGATGAACTCCTCGCCCAGGCCGTACTTGAACGTCGCGCGCCTGCACTTGACCCAGCGCGGCATCAACAGCACCTCCTCGTGCTCGACGTTGACGCACTCGACCGGACCGATGCCGTCGGGGAAGTCGAAAACCTCCGGCTCACTGAAGGGTTCGGTGGTGAACCAACCGCGGTCGGCCTCCCAGATCACCGGCGGATTGAGGCACTCCTCGATGGTGGTCCAGATGGAGAACGACGGTGCGAACTCGTAACCCTCGACGGTCAGGTTCGACCCGTCCCGGGTGCCAAGCTCGTCGATGTCGGAGAACAGGTGATCGGCCGCGTAGCGCGCGAACACGTCCGACAGCCCCGGCTCCACGCCGATGCCGACCAGCGCCAGTCGACCGGCGTCGCGCCACCGCTGTTCGGCGGCGAACTGTTCGTCGCCGAGCTTGACGCCCGGCAGCGCGTACGGCTGCTCCGGATGGCGCTTCGACAGGCTCATCGCCATGTCGAGGTAGTCGGCGCCGCCGGCGAGTGCGCCGTCGAAGATCGGCATGACGAAGCGGGGGTCGACCGCGTTCATCACGTGGGTGATCCGGTGCGTGCGGACCAGCTCGGCGACCGCGTCGGCCGAGGAGGCGTCCACCCGCGCGGGAACGAACCGTGCGTCCCCGACCGCGTCGGCGGCCTGCCGCGCCCGGATCTCGTCGTAGTCGGCGACGACCACCGTCTCGAAGAAGTCCCGGCGGGTCGCGATGGAACAGAACGCCGCGCCCACACCGCCGGCGCCGATGAGCAGGATTCGCATGGCTAGAAAGTACGGGATTCGGTGCGAAACCGGTCGATGAGCGACGGTTACCGCATCGAAACGGCCGATTAGGTACTGGTTGAGTAGTACCGGCCCAGCACGTCGGCCCGCAGCTCGTCGAACTCGCCGGCTCCGATGGCCGCGCGGATGCGGTCGACGAGCCGCACCACGAACCGCTCGTTGTGGATGGTGCACAGCGTCGCCGAGAGGATCTCCTTGGCCTTGAACAGGTGGTGCAGATAGGCCCGGGTGTAGTGAGCGCAGGTGTAGCAGTCGCACTCGGCGTCGATCGGCGTGAAGTCGCGACGGAACCGGGAGTTGGTGATGTTGAAGCGCCCGGAGGTCGAGTACACCGCGGCATTGCGCGCAACCCGCGAGGGCGACACGCAGTCGAACGTGTCGGCGCCGGCGGCGATCGCGGCGAAGAGGTCGTCGGGTTCACTGATGCCCAGCATGTGTCGCGGCTTGTCGGCGGGGAGTTCGTCGCACACCCACCCGACGATGGTGGCCAGATTCTGCTTCTCCAGCGCACCGCCGATGCCGTACCCGTCGAACTGGAGGCCCTCGGCCGGCCCGGCCCCCTCGCCGATCGCCACCAACCCGCGGGCGGCCTGCCGTCGCAGGTCCTCGTACTGGGCGCCCTGCACGATTCCGAACAACGCCTGCGGGGGCTTGTCCGGCCGCGCGGCCTGCAGCCGTCGATGCTCGACCAGGCAGCGCACCGCCCAGTCGTGCGTGCGCTGCACCGACCGCTCCTGATATCCCCGGGTGTTCACCAGCGTCGTCAGCTCGTCGAACGCGAAGATGATGTCGGCGCCCAGCCGGTGCTGGATGCTGATCGACACCTCCGGGGTGAACCGGTGGACGGAGCCGTCCAGGTGCGACCGGAAGGTCACGCCGTCGTCGTCGACGTTGGCCAGCCGCTCCTTGCCTTCGGCGATGATGTCGTCGGCCTGCACGCGTTCGGTGTCCATCGCCAGCACCTTGCGAAACCCGGCGCCCAGCGACAGCACCTGGAACCCGCCGCTGTCGGTGAAGGTGGGTCCCGGCCAGTTCATGAACGCGGCCAAGCCCCCGGCCTCGTCGACTATGTCCGGGCCCGGCTGCAGGTACAGGTGATAGGCGTTGGCCAGGATAGCTTGCGCGCCAAGCTCTTTCATCGTCTCCGGCAGCACCGCCTTGACCGTGGCCTGGGTGCCGACCGGAATGAACGCCGGGGTGTTGATCTCGCCGTGCGGGGTGCGGATCACGCCGGTGCGGCCGGCCCGGCCATCGAGTTCGGCGGTGACGCGGAAAAACGGGGCCGACGACTCTTCCGGAGCGAGAGATTTCGGCACGGCCACGTCGTAGATTCTGCACTGTGAGAAATCGGTGGGTTCCGACGTGCTGCGCCGCCGCGATCGCGCTGGGGTTGGCCGGCTGTTCGAGCCCGCCGGAGTACACACCCCCGAAGGGTGAACTGGTCGCGGGCACGGCGCAGGTGACGGTCAACGGTCACGACGCGGGCACCACCGATGCGGTGCAGTGCAACACGACGGGTTACCTCACCACGATCACCACCGGCGACCAGGCGTCCGGCCTCACCGCGATGGTCTCGAACAAGGAGGAGCTGGCCGTCGAGTCGGTCGGCATCAACAACGTCGGCGGGTTCACCGGCAGCTACACGGCCGGGGTCGGCGATCCGGCCGAGGCCGCCGACATCTCGATGACCGGCCGGACCTACGACATCTCGGGCACCGCCGACGGCTTCAACACCGACAATCCCAGCTTCCGCGCCTCCGGCACCTTCGAAATCCGGGTGTCCTGCTGAGCGGATCTGGACGGACCGCAATTTTCCGAAATCGCGGTTGCCGGGTTTGCCGCGAACCATACTGCTTTTGATGATCCGATCTTGACGGGTCACGACACACAAAAGGAGAACAGGGTGAAGCGTGGTTTCCTGGTCGCCGTCGGCGGTGCGGCGGTCCTGATCGCCGGACTGTCCGGCTGTTCGTCGGATGACAAGAAATCCGAAACTACGGGTGAGACATCGACGGCCGCTTCCGCGGAGGGTAAGACCACCGTCACGATCGACGGCCAGGATCAGGCCGTCCAGGGCACCGTTGTGTGCAGCGATATGGGCGGGAACACGAACATCGCGATCGGCGACGCCACCACCGGCATCGGCGCCGTCGTCAGCTCCGGCGACGAACCGACCGTGCAGTCCGTCGGCTTGGGCAACGTCAACGGCGTGACGCTCGGCTTCCAGAGCGGTGCCGGCCAGGGCGAAGCCAAGGCCGAGAAGGACGGTAAGACCTACAAGATCTCCGGCACCGCGACCGGTGTCGACATGGCCAACCCGTTGCAGCCGGTCAACAAGCCGTTCGAAATCGAAGTCACCTGCCCGTAGGCAGACCATCGAGCGTGAGAGAAGGCGGCGTCCCGACAGGGGCGCCGCCGTTTTTCATCCGGTGTAGCCGGCCGCCGACTGCCGCAGCTGCCAGATCTGCGCCGGGCACAGCTCGTTGACCGCCTGGTTGATCAGGTACATGCCCTGGTACTTGTCGGTGGTGTGGAAGTCCGCGGTGACCTGGTTGACCAGCTCGCCGTAGCTCATCTGGCCCGCCACCCGGTCGCAGATCGTCCTGCCGTAGCCGATCGCGGCGTCGGCGTTCGGGAAGTTGTAGCCCGGGCGCACGTGCACGTTGACCAGATACGCGACCACGTCGGCGTTGGCCGTGGGGGCGGACACGATCGCGGCCGCACCCGCGGCGGCGGTCAGGGCAACCATCACCGGCTTCATGGGTTAAGAGCCTATTCCGTGCCCGTCGTCGATGCGGGGCACTTAGGCTAGCCACCTATGAGGTTCATGGCTGCAGCTGCGCTCGCGTGCGGGTTCGTCGCCGCACCCCTGATGACCGCCGCGAACGCGCCGGCGTCGCCCGGCTTCTGCGACGGCGCCGATTGCGTTCCGTACGTGGACCGCAGCGCGGTGGAGGGCACGCACTGCGTGCAGAACACCCGCTACAACTTCGGCATCGACGCGTCGGGCAACACGCTGGCATGCAACTCGCGCAGCACCTGGATCTCGTCACCCCCGCTGGTCGGCATCCGCACCAACCGGTTGCCGTGCGGGGACGCGACCGGGGTGGCGCAGTCACCGGACGGGGTTCCGCTCAGCTGCAAGGGCGGTGCGTGGACGCCCGACTACCACGTGATCTTCTACGGCTGAGCCCTCAGTACGCGCGCGCGACGTAGGCCAGGGCATCGCCGTCGTCATCGCTCTCCGGCAGCGTGCCGTCGCCTCGTTGCAGGCAGCGCACCGTGAGGCCTGACGCCGCGAGCTCCTCTTCGCCCGCCACTCCAACGGTCGCCCACAGCAGCCGAGCCACGCCCGTCTGCGCGGCATCGCGCGCCTCGTCGATCGTCGTGCAGTCGGTGACCGCGGCGTCGCGACGCGCGGTCGCGGCGGCGAGCATGTCGGCCTGGATCGCCTCGACCAGGTCGGCCACCCGGGCTCCGACGTCATCTAAGCCCACCGCGGTCTTCTCACGGGTGTCGCGCCGGTAGACCGTCGCCGCGTTCTGGTCGAGGTCGCGGGGGCCGAGTTCGACGCGGACCGGAACGCCCTGCAGATCCCAGTCGGTGGCGCGCCACCCGAACGCGGCGTCGACGTTGTCGTCCAACCGCACCCGCACGCCACGGGCGCGGAGGTGGTCCGCCAGCGTGGCTGCGGCGCGCGTGACGGCGCCGTCGGCGTTGTCCTTGGCCACCACCACGACCGCCTGCACCGGCGCCAGCGCGGGCGGCAGGACGAGCCCGTTGTCGTCGCCGTGGCACATGATGAGCCCGCCCAGCATCCGGGTCGACGCGCCCCACGACGTGGTCCAGCACACCTCGGACGAACCCGCGGCGCTGGAGTAGGTGATGTCGAAGGCGCGGGCGAACCGCTGGCCGAGCTCGTGTGACGTGGCCATCTGCAGCGCCTTGCCGTCGCGCATGATGCCCTCGCACGTCATGGTGTTGGCGGCGCCGGCGAACCGTTCCTTGGCGGTCTTGCGCCCGACGATCACGGGCACCGCCATGACGTCGCGCAGGAACCGCTCGTAGACGTCGTGCAGGATCAGGCGGGCGTAGTCGCGCGCGTCCGCCTCGCCACCGTGCGCGGTGTGGCCCTCCTGCCACAGAAACTCGGTGGTGCGCAAGAAGATTCGGGGCCGCAACTCCCAGCGCACCACGTTCGCCCACTGGTTGAGAAGCAGCGGCAGGTCGCGGTAGCTGTCGATCCACTTGGCCATGTATTCACCGATGACCGCTTCGCTGGTGGGCCGGATCGCCAGCGGCTCGGACAGTTGCTTGCCACCGCCGTGGGTGACGACGGCGAGTTCCGGGCTGAAGCCCTCGACGTGCTCGGCCTCGCGCTCGAAGAAGTTCATCGGGATCAGCAGCGGGAAGTACGCGTTCTGCGCACCGGCGTCCTTGATCCGCGCGTCGAGGTCGGCCTGCATGCGCTCCCAGATCGCATAGCCTGTGGGCCGAATCACCATGGTGCCGCGCGCGGGCCCGTTCTCGGCGAGCTTCGCCTTGTTGAGAACGTCCTGGTACCAGCGGGGAAAGTCCTCGCGCTGCGGCGTCAGCACCGGCATCTGTCGGCCCTTTCTTCGTGTCTCGGTTGTGATCTGCGCCTCGCTACCGCGCTGACATCCACAGCGGATGCGTGGCGTACGTGAGGAATCGGGGCAAGCGGGGTACAACCACGGGCGTGGTCATCGATGTGCGTCTGCGGCCGGCAGACCCCCTGAGGATCGAGGTGCCGGCCACCGCGGATCGACTGGCACAGATCAGGCGCCGGCTTCTTGGATGGATGGAACCGATCGGCGTGCCCGACGCCGTCGGCTCCGACATCGTGCTCGCCGTCAACGAGGCCGCCACCAACTGCGTCGAACACGCCTACCTGAACTCTCCGGACGGCGTGATGGTGGTCGAGGCGATCGTCGACGACGGGCGCATCGTGGTCTGCGTTTCCGATCATGGCGAATGGCGCACCCCGAGCACGGAGCCGACGACGCGGGGACGAGGCCTGCCGATCATCCGCGCCCTGGGCAACGACGTCGAGGTGAAGCGGTCGACGTCGGGCACCACGGTGCGCATGGACTTCGATGTGACCGACGCCGAACGCGGCGGTCAGGAGTTGGGCAGCCGAACCACCTGAACGAAGAACTCGTCGATCTGGCGGACGGCGTTCATGAACTGATCGAGATCGACGGGCTTGGTGACATACGCGTTGGCGTGCAGCTTGTAGCTGCGCAGGATGTCCTCTTCGGCCGACGACGTCGTCAGCACCACCACCGGGATGTGGCTGAGTTCGGCGTCGGACTTGATCTGTTCGAGCAACTGCCTGCCGTCGTACTTGGGCAGGTTCAGGTCGAGCAGGATCAGATCCGGCCGCGGTGCGTCGGCGAACTTGCCCCGGCGGTAGAGGAAGTCCAGTCCCTCCTCGCCGTCGTGCGCGACATGCAGGGTGTTCTTGATCTTGTTGTGCTCGAACGCTTCTCGGGTGATCAACTCATCACCCGGGTCGTCCTCGACGAGCAGTACGTCGATCGCCCGGCCGTCCAGTGTCATGCGGTTGATCCTTCCAATTCGGCCTCGACAGGGTCGTCGAGGACGCAGGGAATGGTGAAGCGGAACCGGGTGCCCTCGGTGTGGCCGGTGTCGATCCAGATGTTACCGCCGTGGTGTTCGACGATTTTCTTGCACAGTGCCAGGCCGATTCCCGTGCCGGTGTAGATGTCGCGGCCGTGCAGGCGCTGGAAGATCACGAAGACCTTCTCGGCGAACTCCTCGGGGATACCGATGCCGTTGTCGGTCACCGTGAACAGCCACGAACCCTCGCGCATCCCCTCACCCACCGAGCAGTCGACGACGATCCGCGGCGAGATGTCGGGTTTGCGGAACTTCACCGCGTTGCCGATCAGGTTCTGCCAGAGCATCGTCAGCAGGGTGGGATCGCCCTTGACGGTGGGCAACGGCTCCCCGGTGCGGACCACCTCGGCGCCGGACTCCTCGATCGACGCGGCGAGGTTGTCGACCGCGTCGGAGAGCACGGCGTCGAGGTCGACGTCGTCTTCGGTCGAGCCGAGCCGCCCGACGCGCGAGAACGTCAGCAGATCGTTGATCAACACCTGCATCCGTTTCGCGCCGTCCACGGCGAACCCGATGTACTCGACTCCGCGCTCGTCGAGCTTGTCGCCGTAGCGCTTTTCGAGCAGCTGGCAGAACGACGCCACCTTGCGCAGCGGCTCCTGCAGGTCATGCGACGCGACGTAGGCGAACTGCTCCAGCTCGGCGTTCGACCGTTGCAGTTCCAGTGCCTGCTCGCCGAGTTGTTCCTTGGCCGAACGCGACGACTCCAGCTCGTCGACGATGCGCTGCCGCATGTCCTCCACATCCGCGGCGATCGCCTGGATGTCGCGCGGGCCCCGCACCGCGATCTTCTCGTCGAAGTCACCCTCGGTGATCCGGCGGCACGACGCGGCGAGCCGTTCGAGTGGGCCCGTGACGGCCTTGCGCACCAACAGCGCGAGCACGGCTCCCGCGACGAAGAACGCCACGAGAATCGAGAGCAACAGAACGTTGCGCCACGTCTGGACCGCCCTGAGCTCGTCGACGGCGTCCTGGCGGGCCTGTGAGAGGTCGTGGTTCTGGGCGTCGAACAGCGACCGCAGGGCATCGAATTCGGTCTTGCCCCGTTCGGCTGTCCTGGCGTCCAACACTTTCGGCGTGCCGGGTGTCACCGAGGCGATCAGCGGGTCGGCGTAGGTGGTGCGCCACGCGTTCGCGGCCCGTTCGATCGCCTCGAGGTCGTCGATCAGTTGCTGCCGGTGGCCGACGCCGTCGCGGATCTGACGCACGGCGTCGCTCTCGGCCTGCTGACCCTCGTAGTAGGGCTCGAGGAACTGCGGGTCGGCCGCGATCGCGTACCCGCGGATCGCCGTCTCCTGATCGCGTAGCGCGGCCTGCAGCTGATACGCCGCCACGCGGGCGGGTTGGATGCCGAGGTTCAGCTCGCGCGAGACGTCGTCGGTGCGGTTCAGCAGCAGCGCGCCGACGATCGCACCACCGATCACCACGATGCCCATCAGGGACAGCACCAGGTTCTGCCAGCCCTGAACGGTGAGGCGACCCCTCATCCGGTCGTCGTCCGCTCCACCCGCACCACCGCGATGTCGTCGCTGATGCCGCCGACGGACTGCGCGCGGCGCTCGACGTCGTCGATGACGGCGGTGACGAAATCGCGCCCGGGCAGGTGTGCATAGCTCTTGGCCACCTCGAGCAGGCCCGCCTCGGTGAGGCGTTCGGTTCCGCGTCCCGAGCGTCCCTCGAACAGTCCGTCGGTCAGCAGCACCAGGCCGTAGCCCGGGGGCAGTTCGAACAGGTTCAGCGGCCACTCGCGGCCATACAGACCGAGCGCCGGGCCGACCCTGGGCTCGATCCACTCGACGGTGTTGTTTCCGTGCAGCAGCATGCCCGGGTGGCCGGCCGACACGACGTTGAAGCTGAGGTTGTCGGTGGACATCGCGACGCTGCACACGGTGGCGAAGATGCTCGACCCCGGCCGTTCGGTGCTCAAGATCCGTTCGAGCTGGCGCATGCGTTCGTTGCCGCGCAGCCCGGCGAACGTCAGCGCCCGCCAACCGATCCGCAACGCCACGCCGAGCGCGGCCTCGTCGGGTCCGTGCCCGGCGACGTCGCCGACCATGACGTGCACGGTCCGGTCGGGTGTCTGCACGAAATCGTAGAAGTCGCCGCCGAGCAGGGCGTGCTGCCTGCTGGGCCGGTATTCGGCGACGATGTCGACCCCGGGTTGGTCCAGCAGCAGCGGCGACGGCAGCAGGCCACGCTCGAGGCGGGAGTTCTCCATCGCGCGCAGTTCGCTGGCGTGCAGTTCCACCGAGGTCAGCTCGGCGCGTTTGCGCTCCACCGCATACAGCAGCGCGCGGCGCAGTGTCTCCGGTTCGACACGG
Organism: Mycolicibacterium celeriflavum; assembly: GCA_050205545.1. GTDB lineage: Bacteria > Actinomycetota > Actinomycetes > Mycobacteriales > Mycobacteriaceae > Mycobacterium > Mycobacterium celeriflavum_A. The sequence continues at coordinate 85,250 of JBNMQV010000007.1, read as the reverse complement.
CCCTTGACCAGGTAGTCCTGCGCGCCGGCGGCGACCGCGGAGATGCCGAAGTGCTCGTCGTTGAGGCCGGTCAGCACGACGATCGGCATCGTGACGTCGCGCCGGGCGACGCGGTCGAGGGCCTTGATGCCGTCGGCGTCGGGCAGGTTGAGGTCGAGTAGCACGCAGTCGGGGCGGAACACCTCGAGCTGCTGTTCGGCGTCCTCCATGGTCGGCGCCCAGACGACCTTGATCTTGGCGTCCGCGTCGGCGATGAGCTCCTCGACCAGGATGGCGTCGCCGCGGTCGTCCTCGATGAGGAGCACGGAAAACGGGCGCAGCGCAGCGCCACCTCCGGCCGAGGCCGAGGGGTCTTGGTCATGAAGCGCGCGCATATGCCAAATCTTCCGGGTTGGTCACCGCGGTCGCCTCGACCTCTGCTTCAGTGACAGATCCTGACAATAGTGCCTGAATCGTTGTGGCGGTGGCGGAGGGATTTGAACCCTCGGACGGGGGTTACCCGTCACACGCTTTCGAGGCGTGCTCCTTAGGCCGCTCGGACACGCCACCGTGTGGCAGCTTACCGGGCGCACACCGGACTACTCCAATCGCTGCCGGGAGAAGAACGCCTCCAGCGGCGCGGCGCATTCGGCGGCCAGCACGCCCCCGCGCACCGCGGGCCGGTGCGTCAGCCGCCGGTCGCGGACAACATCCCACAGCGACCCGACGGCGCCCGTCTTCGGTTCCCATGCGCCGAACACCAGCCGCGCCACCCGGGCCATCACCAGCGCGCCCGCACACATGGTGCAGGGTTCGACCGTCACGGCCAGCGTGGCGCCCTCCAGTCGCCACCCGTCGCCGAGCGCGGCCGCCGCGGCCCGGATCGCGAGGATCTCGGCGTGCGCGGTGGGGTCGCCGAGGGCTTCGCGCTGGTTGGCGGCGCGGGCCAGTTCGGTGCCGTCGGCGGAGACGACGACGGCGCCGATAGGAACGTCGAGCGGGCCGGCGGTGTCAGCGGCCTCGAGGGCGGCGCGGATCAGCGCCTCGTCATCGGGGGTCATCGGGGACCGTGCGCGATCAGCGGCCCATGCGGTCGAGCACGGCCGACAATTCGTCGGCGAAGCCCATCTCGCGGGCGATGCGGCCCAGCTGCTCGTCGGCGTAGAGGTCGGACTCGTCGAGAATGACGCCCAGCACGGCCTCGGGCAGCCCCACATCGGAGAGCAGGCCCAGGTCGCCCTCCTCGAACGGTTCGGCCTCCTCGAGCTCCTCGGGCTCGATGTCGGCGTCGAGCATCTCCAGTGCCTCCGCGGCGATGTCGTAGTCCAGCGCGGCGGTGGCGTCCGAGAGGAACAATCGTGTGCCCCATGGGGCGGGACGCACGATCACGAAGAACTCGTCGTCGATGTCGAGGAGCCCGAAGACGGCTCCCGCACTGCGGATTTCGCGCAGCTCCCGCTCGGCGGCGGCGAGGCTGGTCAGGGCGGCCCTGCGCATCGGCGCGCACCGCCACTTACCGTCCTCACGGACGACAGCAACGCCGAAGCCGTCGGGAGTGTCCGGGGACTGCTCCCGCGCCTGTGCACGCTGTGCTCCCATGTCGGCCTACGGTAGTCGCCGTCCATGCCCTTGACCAGGAATCGTCACCAAGCCTGACGTCGGTCGATGGCGTTCGGTGTGCCAACCTTGGAGGGTGACCAACACACCGGTTTGCGTCCTCGGCCTCGGGCTGATCGGCGGTTCGGTGATGCGCGCCGCGGCGGCCGCGGGACGCGAGGTGTTCGGTTACAACCGCTCCGTGGAAGGCGTCCAGGCCGCGACGGCCGACGGGTTCGACGCCACCGAAGACCTCGACGCCGCGCTGCAGCGGGCGGCGACCGAGAACGCGCTGATCGTGCTAGCCGTGCCCGTGCCCGCACTGGGTCAGATGCTCGGCCACATCCGCGAGACGGCGCCGGACTGCCCGCTGACCGACGTGACCAGCGTGAAAACCGCTGTGCTGCAAGAGGTCCAGGCGCACGGCCTGCTGGACCGCTTCGTCGGCGGCCATCCGATGGCGGGCACCGCGCACTCCGGATGGGAGGCCGGCGACGCGCGGTTGTTCGTGGGCGCGCCATGGGTGATCAGCGTCGACGACCACGTCGACCCGCAGATCTGGAGCCTGGTGATGAACCTGGCGCTGGACTGCGGCGCCGTCGTCGTCCCCGCCCGCTCGGACGAACACGACGCGGCCGCCGCGACGATCTCGCATCTGCCCCACCTGCTGGCCGAGGCACTCGCGGCCACCGCCGGTGAGGTGCCGCTGGCGTTCGCCCTGGCCGCGGGGTCATTCCGCGACGGCACCCGGGTGGCCGCCACCGCTCCCACCCTGGTGCGGGCCATGTGCGAAGCCAACGCCGACGAACTGCTGCCGGTGCTGGACCGCGCGTTGGAACTCCTCACCCACGCCCGCGATGCGCTGGCCGAGCGCAAACCGTTGACCGACCTGGTCGAGACCGGGCACGCCGCCCGGATCCGCTACGACAGCTTCGGCAGGCCCGACATCGTCGCGGTCGTGATCGGCGAGGAGCAGTGGCGCGAGGAACTGGCCGCCGCGGGCCGCGCGGGCGGGGTGATCAGATCCGCTCTGCCAGTCCTGGGTAGTCGAGGATGAACCCGTCCGAATCGACGGTGATGGTGGTGTCGGCGACGGGCGAGTGCAGCTTGATGCCGTCCTCGGCGCTGCTGTAGCTGATTACCGCCGTCTCGACCGAAAGCTCGGGCAGCCGCACGTAGATCACCGGGCAGCTGATCGAATCCGACCGCTGATACAGACCCGTGCGCCGGATCGGCAGGGCGTTGAAGAACGGGCTGAAGATCACGTCGACGTCGAGGGCGCCGTCGTAGGCGGCGCGGCGTGACTCACCGGTGTGCTGCTGGACCAGCCACATGTTCTCCTCGTCGCGGGCGATGGAGAGCTGCCGCTCCCGCTCGGCGAGAGTGACGGTCATCGACAGCCGTTTGGTGCCGCCCGTTTCGTCGGTCACCAAGTCGTAGTCGGCGGAGAACGCCGGGTGCGACGGCGTCGCGGCGGCCACGATCCTGCCGTAAGCCTTGATGCGGTTGCCGGCCACATGCACCCGGACCGATTCCATCCGCGGGACGTCGTGCGCCCGCCAGGTCAGGATCGCCGGCCATGACTTCTCGGAGCCGCCTGCTTCACTCACCCCTATACCGTATGCGAAGGGTCCCCTCGTTCGTAACGTGCTTGGTCGGTGGTTTTTCCGGAGCGCTGTGATGTTGCGCGGGGACGCGATTCGAGAACGACTTCGTCACCGAGGAACGGCTGGGGCATGCGGCGCCTGCCAAGACTGAGCCGCCCGGTTCCCGGCACCGAGAGCCACACCGCGAAAGCGAGTGCCGCATCGAGAATCAACGCCAGCGCCGTCACCATCAACGCGCCGACCAACGCCAGATGGAACTGCCGCACCTTGATGCCGTCGATCAGATAGCGGCCGAGCCCGCCGAGGCTGGCATACGCGGCGACCGTCGCGGTCGCGACGATCTGCAAGGTGGCGGTGCGCAGGCCGCCGAGGATCAACGGCAACGCGATCGGTGTCTCGACCCGCAGCAGGATGCGGCGTTCGGTCATGCCCATCGACCGTGCGGCGTCCACGACGGTGCGGTCCACGTTGGCGATTCCGGCGTAGGTGCCCGCCAGCACGGGCGGAATGCCGAGCAGCATCAGCGCGACCGTCGGCGGGATCAGCCCGAGGCCCCACAGCAGCACACCGAGCAGCAGCACACCGAGCGTCGGCAGCGCGCGCAGCGCGTTCACCCCGGTGACGACGAGGAACGTGCCGCGCCCGGTGTGCCCGATGAGCATCCCGATCGGGATCGCGATCAGCGCGGAGAAGAACAGCGCGACCACGGTGTACTCGAGATGTTCGAGGGTGCGGGCGAGCAGTCCGGCGGGCCCGCCCCAGTTCGCCGCGGTGAACAGGTAGGACAGTGCCTCCCGCAGAAAATCCATCGGGCCCGTCATGACGCCGCCTTCACCCTGCCCCACGTGCGGGCCCCGCTCGTGGCGCGCGTCCACGGTGTCAGCGCCTTACCGACCAGCATGATGAGGGTGTCGATGACGATCGCCAGCACGAAGATCGCGATGATGCCCGCGATGATCTGGTCGCTCTTGTTCGCCTGGTAGCCCTCGGTGAACCAGGTGCCCAGCCCGCCGATACCGATCACCGAACCCACCGACACCATGGAGATGTTGGTGACGGCGACGACGCGCAGGCTCGCGATCAGAACCGGAATAGCAAGGGGTAGTTCGACTTTCACCATCCGGGTCAGGGGGCGGTATCCGATCGCCGTCGCGGCGTCGAGGACCGTCGGCGACACAGCGTCCAACGCTTCGGGCACCGCACGCACCAGCAGGGCGACGGTGTAGAGCGTCAACGCCACGATCACGTTGGCCTCGTCGAGGATGCGGGTCGGGATGATCAACGGCAGCACCACGAACAGCGCCAGCGACGGGATGGTGAAAACGATGCTGGCCGTGATCGTCGTCAACCGCCGTACCGTGGTGGTGCGCTGGATCACCGCCCCCAGCGGCACGGCGATGATCAGCCCGAGCACGATCGGGATCAACGAAAGGCGCAGGTGGATCACCGTCAACGCCAAGAGATCGTCGAGGTGCGTGAGCAGATAGCGCATCCGCTAGCCCAACTCCGGAACCTGGCGCTGCTTTTCGAGTTCGGCCAGCACGTCGTCGGCCCTCACCCCGCCGATCACCCGTCCGTCGTCGTCGACCGCGACCCCCAGCCCACTCGGCGACGACAGCGCCGCGTCGAGCGCGTTACGCAGCGTGCCGTCCGGGCGGAACAGCGATCCGCCGCCGATCGTGCTGTCGTAGAGGGATTTTCCGCCGCGGCGCAGTGCCACACCGTCGGCGTTGATCCAGGCATACGGTTTACGGTCGGCCTTGGTGACCAGCCGCCAGTCACCCGGACCCAACTGCAGCGTGTCGATGTCGTTCTCGTCGACGCGGCCGATCTCGTGCAGCGGCAGGCCCGATGCGTGGAAGAACTGCAAGCCGCGGTAGCCGCGGTCTGCGCCGACGAACGCCGCCACCTCCTCGTTGGCCGGATTGGACAGCACGAACGCGGGTTCGCCGTACTGCTGCAACACCCCGCCGCGGCCGAACACCGCCACCCGGTCGCCGAGCTTGACCGCCTCGTCGATGTCGTGGGTGACGAACACGACGGTCTTGCGCAATTCGCTTTGCAGACGGGCGATCTCGGCCTGCAGATCCTCCCGTACCACGGGATCGACGGCGCTGAACGGCTCGTCCATCAACATGATCGGCGGATCTCCCGCCAGCGCCCGCGCCACACCGACACGCTGCTGCTGACCGCCCGACAACTGCGCGGGATAGCGGTCGGCGAGCTTGACGTCCAGGCCAACGCGTTCCATCACCTCGAGCGCGGATCGGCGTGCGCTGCGCCGGGATTCGCCTCGCAGCACCGGAACGGTGGCGACGTTGTCCACCACGCGCAGATGCGGCATGAGGCCCGCACTCTGGATCACGTAGCCGATGCCCAGCCGCAGCTTGACCGGGTCGACCTTGGTGACGTCGCGGCCGTCGACGGTCAGGGTGCCCGAGCTGGGCTCGATCATCCGGTTGATCATCCGCATGGAGGTGGTCTTGCCGCACCCCGACGGGCCGACGAAAACCGTCAGCGTGCCCTCCGGTACCTCGAGGGTGAGGTCGTCGACCGCGACGGTGCCGTCCGGATAGCGCTTGGTGACGTTGGAGAACTCGATCACTTCTGCACCGGCTTGTCGAATCCGTTGTCCCCGATCCACTTCTGGGCCGCCTCGTCGGGGTCGACACCGCGATTGCCCTCGACCGAGGTGTTGAGCTCGATCAGGGCCTCGGTGGTCAGCTTCGCGCTGACCGCGTCGAGCACCGTCTTGAGGTCGGTGGACATCTTCTGCGACGCCACCAGCGGCACGACGTTGGCGGCGAGGAACACGTTCTCGGGGTCCTCGAGCACGACGAGCTTGCTCTGCTCGATCGCCGGTGAGGTGCTGAAGATGTTCGCCGCGGTGACCGCACCGCTGTTGAGCGCCTGCACGGTCGCCGGCCCGCCGCCGTCGCTGATCGCGACGAAGTTCGCCGGCGCGATGTCGAGGCCGTACCGCTCCTTCAGGCCCACGAGGCCGGTGACGCGCGTCTGAAACTCCGATGGTCCACCGACTTTCACCTCCGGTGAGTGCTCGGCCAGATCCGCGATGGTCTTGAGGTTCCAACGCTGCGCGGTCGCCTCGGTCACCGCAAGGGTGTCCTTGTCCTCCGCGGGAGACGGATACAGGATCGACAGATCCCCGGGCAGCACCTTGAGCAGCGCGAGCAGTACCGCGTCGGGGGTGGTGGCGGTGGTCTCCTCGTCGAAGTACTGGAGCAGGTTGCCGGTGTACTCGGGGATCAGGTCGATGGAGTGGTCCTGCACGGCGGGGATGTAGGTCTCGCGGCTGCCGATGCCGAACTGGCGGCGCACGGTGAAGTCGTTGGCCTCCAGCGCCTGGGCGTAGATCTCGGCGATGATCTTCGATTCGGTGAAGTCCGCCGAACCCACCGCGATCGTCTTGAGGTCACCGGAGATCTCGCCGCCGCCGAGCGGGTTCGAGCTACCGCAGGACGTGCTCATCAGGAACGCGAGGACCGCCACCACCACGACGAGCGGCCGGCGCCGGCGTCGCGGCATCGAGGTCATGAATCCGACAGTATCGACATCGCCGCAGCTACGCGCGGTTTGGCCGGTCCCGGATTCGGCGGGCCACGTCAAACGCCGTTTGTCTCGCGCAGGAAAGGGCAAAGATGGACCCATGAGCACCGATCCGTATGGGGCGTCAGCGCAGAACGAGCCGGAACCCTACGGTCCACCCAACCCCGGGCCGCCGGTTCCGCCGACGGACGACGAGATCGCCGAGCGCACACCCCCGTCGGTCAACAAGGTTCACTTCACCCGGGCAGCAGCACTGTGGACCGCGGTCATCGGCGGCCTGCTCATCCTGATCGTCCTGCTGATCTTCATCGCGCAGAACACCGAGTCGGCGCAGTTCGCTTTCCTCGGGTGGCATTGGCAGCTGCCGTTGGGCGTGGCGATCCTGCTCGCCGCGGTGTGCGGCGGCCTGATCGCCGCGTTGGCGGGCATGGCGCGCATGGTCCAACTTCGCCGCGCGGCGAAGAAGAACTACAAGGCCGCGCTGCGCTAGCTGATCGCCTCGAGGCCCGCGTCGATCAGCGGTGCGACCGCGTCGTCGACCATGGTGACGAAGTCCGTCGGCGCGCCGCCCACCCGGCCGCGATAGGCGATGCCCGCGGCGATGATCGCCAGCTTGAAGTACGCCAGGCCCATGTAGAACTCCCAGTGGTCCAGCGGCTGACCCGACGCGACCGAATACCGTTGCGCGAGTTCGTCTGCCGGTGGGATCAGCGGTGACGCCCATGCGGCGTCGGCGTGCACCAGGTTGAACATCGGGTGGCGGTACACGCACATCAACGCCGCATCGCTGATGGGGTCGCCCAGCGTCGACATCTCCCAGTCCAGCACCGCGAGCACCTTGGTCCCGTCCTCGGCGTCGAGCATCGTGTTGTCGATGCGATAGTCGCCGTGCACGATCGCGCTGCGGCTCTGCGCCGGTAACGCCTCGCCCAGCGCGGCGTGCAGTCGCTTGACGTCGCCGTCGCGTTCGTCCCCTTCACCGTTGCGGTCGCGGCGCACCAACTCCCACTGGCCGCCCCACCGCTTGACCTGGCGTTCGAGGTAACCGGTGGGCTTGCCGAAGTCGCCGAGCCCGACCTCCTCGGGGTCCAGGGCGTGCAGATCGGCGAGCACCTGGATCAACGCGTCGACGCAGGCGTCGATGGCGGTCTTGTCGCCAAGAGCCTCCAGTTCGGCCGAATGGCGGATCACCCGGCCGGGGACGTACTCGACCATCTGGAACGGCGCGCCCAACACCGAGTCGTCGTTGCGCATGGTCACCGCGCGAGGCACCGGCACGGCGGTGTTCTGCAGCGCCGAGATCACCTTGTACTCGCGGGCCATGTCGTGCGCCGAAGGGGTGAGGCCGTGCAGCGGGGGCCTGCGCAGCACCCACTTCGAGTGTTCGTCGAACACCAGGAAGGTCAGGTTGGAGCGGCCGCCGGAGATGAGTTCGGCGCGCAGATCACCGGAGCGGGCGATGCCCTCCGAACGCAGATGACGGTCCAGGGCGTCGAGGTCGAGCCCTTCCAGCGAGGCGGTCATTCGCAAATGTCTACCACTGCTGATTTCTCGGCAGCAGGTCCCATACGTGCTCGGTGGAGTTGACGCCGGCCACGAAGAACGCCTCGCGCGTCGACGACCACAGCAGCCGGGTGATGCCCGCGTAGTCCACCTGCACGCACAACAGGCGTTCGGTGCCCATGACGTCGTGCACCAGGGCGTTGATCACGCCGCCGTGACTGAACAGCGCGACGGTGTCCTCCCGCTTGGCGGCCTTGACGATGTCGTCCACCCCTGCCCTGACCCGGGAGAGGAACGCCGACTGGTCGACGCCGCTGGGCAACTCGCCGTTGGCGAGCCGGCGCATGTCCTCTTCGGAGATCTCCTCGACGGGCGTGTAATGCGAGAGGTCGCGGTCGTATTCGGCCAGCCGGTCGTCGATGTCGATCGACAGGCCGAGCGCCTCGGCGACCGGCTCCGCGGTCTGGATCGCGCGCCTCTGCGGACTGCTGACCAGCCGCGAGATCGGGAACCGCGCCAGCGCCTCCGGCAGGCGCTTGGCCTGTTCGATGCCCTCTTCGGAAAGGTCGGGATCGGAGCCCTGCCCCGGCTCGCTGCGGAGCGGCAACGCGTGGCGGATGATGAGCAACTGCACCGTGCCACCATATGGCCATGGGTTCCGACAAGGATTTCGCAGCCGACCTCTTCGACCTCAGCGACCGCGTGGTGCTCGTCACCGGCGGTAGCCGCGGGCTGGGTAAGGAGATGGCGATGGCTGCGGCGCGGTGCGGCGCCGACGTGGTGATCGCCAGCCGCAAGTACGACTCCTGTGTGGCCACGGCCGAGGAGATCACCGCCGCGACCGGCCGCGCCGCGCTGCCCTACCAGGTGCACGTGGGGCGGTGGGATGAACTCGACGGGTTGGTCGACGCGGCCTACGCACGCTTCGGCAAGGTCGATGTGCTCGTCAACAACGCGGGGATGTCGCCGCTGTACGAGTCGCTCACCTCGGTCACCGAGAAGCTGTTCGACTCGGTCGTCAACCTGAACCTCAAGGGCCCGTTCCGGTTGTCCGCGCTCGTCGGTGAGCGCATGGTCGCCGACGGCGGCGGGTCGATCATCAACGTGAGCTCGAGCGGTTCGCGCCGCCCGCGCCCCGAACAGCTGCCGTATTCGGCGGCCAAGGCGGGGCTGAACGCGCTGACCGAGGGGCTCGCGCTGGCGTACGGGCCGATGGTACGGGTCAACACCCTGATGCCCGGGCCGTTCCTCACCGACATCAGCAAGGCGTGGGACATCCCCGCGACGCAAAAGGGTGCGCAGCACTTCGCGCTGCAGCGGCTCGGCGAGCCACCCGAGATCGTCGGCGCCGCACTGTATTTGATGTCAGATGCGTCGAGCTACACGTCGGGTTCGATCATCCGCGTCGACGGCGGGATGCCGTAGCGATTTCGGTGCGCTACAAGTCGGTGAGCGACTGCGAGTGCACCGAAATCACTAGGGCGTGACGATGTCGAACGCCGGGTCGGGGCGGTCCAGCACGCCGATCAGCGACTGCAGCGCGCCGGTGTCGCCGGAGATGTCCAGGCCGGGTGAGCTGTCGTCGCCCGCGGCGAGCGCGAACAGGCGCAGCTTGGTGGCCACCTTGACCGTCGCCTGAGCCGACCCCTCGTCGGCGGCCACCTTGCGGTGCACCAGCACGCCGTTGCGCAACGTCAACCGGTAATTGGTCGCGGTGTCGACGAAGGTGACGTCGATCGCGAGGTCGAGATCCCATGCCCGCGGCCCGTTCACGGTGATGGCGAGCGCGTCGAAAATCTGCTCGGGAGCCAACTGCATCACCATCGACGTCGACGCGGTCTGGGTGGGTGTGCCGAAGTTACCCTCGCGCAACTCGGTCGCTCCGGAGAGGAAGAAGTTGCGCCACACCGCGTTCTCCGCGCCGTATGCGAGCTGTTCGAGGGTGTCGGCGTAGAGTTCGCGGGCGGCGGCGTGCCGCTCGCCGGTGAACATCGCGTGGTCGAGAAGAGTTGCCGCCCAGCGGTAGTCACCTTCCTCGAAGGCTTTGCGGGCGATCTCGACCACCTTGTCCAGTCCGCCCATCGCCTCGACGTAACGCGGCCCGGCGGCTTCCGGCGGATGCGCCCACAACCGCCCCGGATTGCCGTCGAACCAGCCCATGTAGCGCTGATAGACCGCCTTGACGTTGTGGCTGACCGACCCGTAGTAGCCGTGCGCGTGCCAGGCCTTCTGCAGCGCAGGAGGAAGCGTGAAGTCCTCGGCGATCTCGATGCCGGTGATACCCTGGTTCAGCCGGCGCAGGGTCTGGTCATGCAGATACGCGTACAGATCTCGTTGCAGCGACAGGTATTCCACGATGCGGTCCCGACCCCAGGTCGGCCAGTGGTGGGAGGCGAAGACGACGTCGGCCCGGTCGGCGAAGGCGTCGATCGCCTCGGTCAGGTAGCCGGCCCAGCCGTGGGGGTCGCGCACCAGCGCCCCGCGCAGGGTCAACAGGTTGTGCAGGTTGTGGGTGGCGTTCTCGGCCATGCACAGCGCGCGGAACTTCGGGAAGTAGAAGTGCATCTCGGCGGGCGCCTCCGTGCCGGGCGCCATCTGGAACTCGATCTCGACGCCGTCGACGGTGTGGGTTTCGCCGGTCTCGCGGATGTCGATCGTCGGAACGATCAGCGCCACTTCGCCCGTCGACGTGACCTGCCCCAACCCGCACCCTACCTGGCCCTGCGGGCCGCGGGCCAGCAGCGCGCCGTACATGTAGCTCGCGCGGCGACCCATCGCCGTGCCCGCGTACACGTTCTCCTGCACGGCATGTTCGGTGAAGTGCTCCGGCGCGATGATCGCGACGCGACCGGCGTCGACGTCGGCCTGGGAGGTGACGCCCAGGACGCCGCCGAAATGGTCGACGTGGCTGTGGGTGTAGATCACGGCGACGACAGCACGATCACCGCGCTGTTCGCGGTACAGCGCGAGCGCGGCCGCCGCGGTTTCCGTGGAGATCAGCGGGTCGATGACGATCACACCGGTGTCGCCCTCGACGAAGGTGATGTTGGACAGGTCGAATCCGCGCACCTGATAGATGCCCTCGACCACCTCGTAGAGCCCCTGCTTGGCGCACAGGCGACTCTGCCTCCACAGGCTGGGATGCACCGACGGCGGGGCGTCGCCGTCGAGGAACGCGTAGGTGTCGTTGTTCCAGACCACCCGGCCGTCGGCGGCCTCGATCACGCAAGGGTCCAGCGCCGCGATGAAGCCGCGATCGGCATTCTCGAAATCCGACGTGTCGTCGAAAGGCAATGCCGCGAGGTGCTCCCGGTGTGCGGACTCGATGACGGCCGTGGGCGGTTTCTGCTCCATGGCGTCACGATATTCATCCCCACGTCGGCGCGGGGCTGGTTCACTGACCCCATGCAGGTACGCCGAGTGGTAACGGGTCATGATCCGTCGGGTAAATCCGTCTTCGTCAGCGACGGCAACGTCGCGCCCATCGAGACCATGCTGATGCCGGGCTTCGAGAACCATCTGCTGTGGGGCGGTGACGAACCCTGCCGCTTTCCCGATGACGGTTCGATGCCGCAGTGGCACAACTATTTTCCGCCCGTCGGCGGGTTCCGGTTCGCGATGCTGACGCTGCCCCCGTCGCACGGCGCCGAGGCCCCCGACGCCCTCGACATCGACGAGGCGATGGCCGAGATGGAGGAGAAGCTGCCGGGAATGCTCGGCTACATGGACTACACCGACCCGGGGATGCACACCACCGACACCGTTGACTTCGAGGTGGTGCTCGAGGGCACGGTCGTGCTCGAACTCGACGACGGCGCCGAAGTGACGCTGCACCCGGGCGACACCGTCGTGCAGAACGGGACCCGCCACCGCTGGAAGAACCCCGGCGACACACCCGCGCGGATGGCGGTGTTCATCTGTGGCGCCGTGCACGCCGGCGTCGAGGCGAAGTAGTCGCCAGCTATCCCTGGTGTTCGGCAAGCCATCGATCGGCCCTGCGCTTCGAGGCGCGGGAGAGCCACGCGTCCTGGATGAGCTCGGTCAGCTCGACCTTGCCGATCTCGCGTAATCGGCTCGCACGCACCAGGACCGAGGGGTGCCCCTCGAAGCGGTCGGTGGTGAAGAACGGAGAGTCGGGGTCTTGCACCAGCGCCAGCTTGTCCATCTCCGACTCCACCCAGATCATGATCACGTCGGCGTAGCGTTCGCCGGTCTCGGGATCCTCTGCGTCGGGTTGGGGCGTACGGAAGAACACGAACGACTTGCCGCCGACCTGGTAGATCGCGTTGCCCTTGGGACCCTCGATGCGGGTGACGTGGGGCATCGCCGCGGCGATCTCGTGGACGTCGGCCACCCGCGCCGGCCGGTCACGCATGGCGGTCCAGGGCGTGCAGCATGACGCGGGACAACGTGCCCTTGCGCACCGTGGCGGTCATGTAGGTGCAGTGCGGCTGGCGCCGGCGGTCGGTCGGCGAGCCCGGATTGAGCAGTCGCAGACCTGTTTTCGCGGTCGTATCCCACGGGATGTGGCTGTGGCCGAACACCAGCACGTCGGTGTCGGGATAGGCCTTGGCCATGCGCGCCTCGCGGCCGGTCGCCGCACCGGTCTCGTGGACGACGGTAAAGCGCAGTCCGTCGAGCGTGACATCGGCCCGCTCGGGCAGTCGGCGCCGCAGCTCGGCGCCGTCGTTGTTACCCCAGCAGGCGACGAGGCGCTTGGCGCGTGCCTCCAGCTCATCGAGCAGGGACGGGTCCACCCAGTCGCCCGCGTGCACGACGACGTCGGCCTTGGCCACTTCGTCCCACACGCGTGCGGGCAGGTTTTTGGCGCGTTTGGGGACGTGAGTATCGGCGATCAACAACAGCCGCACTGTTCCCAATCTAGTGGGCGACGCGCGGGATCAGCCGGCGGGACCCAGCGGCACGTCAGCTTCACGATGCGCAAGCACGCGTGACGCCATATCCGCCCGGCTGGCTCCAGGTCCGCCGGCCTTACACGACCCGTGAGTAATCCGGTACGTCTGGCCACGCCAACCGGAGTCGAGCGTGCGCCCGAAGGGATTCGAACCGTTACCGCGAACGCAGCCAGAGGACTACTCTGCGGCAGCCACGCAATTTCTCACGCGACGTTGCCCTCAAGGGGCTTCCCGTGGCAATACCCACGGCCACGAAGGCCGCTGTTCAGTGGGTTTCCAGCGGGCTCGTTTCGCGTCGCCCCGCAACTCGGGGAGGACGTGCTGTCAGCAATCCCGGCAGCGAGCGCGGCCAAATTGCGGGCAGCGTTTTCATCGCGATCCAGCGACAGGCCGCATGCATCGCAGCAAAATATCCGACGAGACAGGCGCAGATTGGCTTTCACCACGCCGCATCCCGAGCAGGTCTTGGAGCTGGGGTAAAACCGGTCGGCAACCATCAAGGTCCCACCGTTCCAGCTGGTCTTGTAATCCAGCTGACGTCGCAGTTCACCCCATCCGGCGGCGGCGATCCGGCGCGCCAGTCGCCGGTTCCGCAGCATCCCACTTACGAGCAGGTCTTCTATTACGACGATTCCAAAGCGTTCGGCGAGAACGCTCGTCAATCGATGCGAGGTAGCGGTCCGATGGTTCGCGATTCGAGCATGTTGGCGATCGACCTCCGCCATGGCGCGAGCCCACCGGTGAGACGGAGTCGCTCCTGTGCGCCGGTCCGGACCCGCCCGCCTCGCGACCTTACGCTGCAGCCGACGAAGTCTTCTCAACGAATGTTCGTATCGAGTCGGGTTCGGAACCACCCCGCGTGCGTCGGAAACGCCGGGGACGGGACTCGAGAGAACCGCTAGCTTGCTGACCCCGAAATCCACACCGACGACGTGACGGGGACGGACATGACAGGGTGGCGAGTCGGAAACCTCGACGGAGAACGCCACGAACCAACGACCACGGGTGTGGCTGACCGTCGCTGATCTGATCCGCGCCGATCCCCTTTCGAGGCGTCGAGCGAGTTTCCTAGTTGATTCGTGCGTGCGCACCTGTCCTATGCGAGGCAACTTGATGTGTCGACGATCTGTGTCGACGAGACCGAATGCGCCAGTGGTGAATCGACACGACAGGCGACTCTTCTTGGTTTTGAACCTCGGGAACCGGCTCGGACGACCCCGCCGATCGCCTGACTGAGAGGCGGCCCAGTTCCGCAAGGCTGCAGCCAAGTTGGCCAAGCCGGAGGAATAGGCCTCTTTCGAGTTCTCCCGCCACCACGGAGCGATGTCGTCCTTGACGTTGTTCCATGTCTTGCGCAGGGCGAACGCCGACCAGTTCAGCGTGGGGGTCAACTGGTCGGCGCTGAGTCCATACGTGCGCTCCGCCGCGCGCTGCTCGAGGTTCGTTCTGACCAGACGCAATCCCCAGTTGTAGGCGAAGCGTTGTGCGCCGCAGTGCGATCGCAACTGCTCTTCCTGCAGCGGTGTGGGATCGAGTGCGAATCGATATGCGCGGGCGCGGTGCACGAGGCCTAGATCGCCATCGACCATGTACGGAGCCTTCCACGAGGGTCCGACATTTCCGCGGGGCGAATCGAAGCGGGAATAATCCCGTTGAGCGCGCCCGGAGAGACTCGAACTCCCAACCTTCTGATCCGTAGTCAGATGCTCTATCCGTTGAGCTACGGGCGCATGGTCGATCTTCAGTGTTCAATTGTCCGGCTGAGGTTGTCAGCCGTGGCGGAGGCGAGAGGATTTGAACCTCCGGTCGCCTTTGAGGGCGACAACTCATTAGCAGTGAGCCCCATTCGGCCGCTCTGGCACGCCTCCTGACGATTACCGCCGATCCGACAGCGTACACATGGCCCACCGCGCGAGGCAAAGCGCATTCGCCCGACCCATAAACTGGTGCGGTGACCGTCCGGCTGCGTCCCGAACTGGCTGATCTGCCCGCTTACACCCCCGGCAGGACGGTTCCCGGCGCCATCAAGATCGCCAGCAACGAAACGGTGCACCCCCCGTTGCCGAGCGTGCGGGCCGCGATCGCAGAAGCCGTCGGCAATATCAACCGTTATCCGGACAACGGTTACGTCGAGCTCCGCGAGCGGCTCGCCAAGCACGTCAACGTCGCGCCCGAGAACATCTCCGTGGGCTGCGGGTCGGTCAGCCTGTGCCAGCAGTTGATCCAGATCACCTCGACCGTCGGCGACGAGGTGCTGTTCGGCTGGCGCAGCTTCGAGATCTACCCGCTGCAGGTCCGCACCGCGGGGGCCACGCCCGTCGCCGTTCCGCTGACCGACCACACGCACGACCTCGACGCCATGCTGGCCGCGGTCACCGACCGCACCCGGCTGATCTTCGTGTGCAATCCGAACAACCCCACGGGGACGGTGGTCGCCCCCGATGCGCTGGCCCGCTTCGTCGCCGCGGTGCCGCCGCACATCGTGATCGCACTCGATGAGGCCTATGTCGAGTACATCCGCGAACCGATGATCCCCGACAGCCTCGGCCTGGTCCGCTCGCATCCCAACCTTGTTGTGCTGCGGACGTTTTCGAAGGCCTACGGGCTGGCCGGGCTGCGTGTCGGCTACGCGGTGGGCGATCCGGACCTCATCACCGCGCTGGGCAAGGTGTACGTGCCGTTCACCGCCACCAGCGTGTCGCAGGCCGCCGCGATCGCGTCGTTGGATGCCGCCGACGAGCTGCTCGCGCGCACCGACGCGGTGGTCGCCGAGCGGTCCCGGGTGACCGCCGAGCTGCGCGGCGCCGGCTACACCGTGCCCGACTCGCAGGCCAACTTCGTCTGGCTGCCGCTGCCTGGGCGGGCCCAGGAATTCGCCGAGGCGTCGGCGGACAACCGCATCATCGTGCGGCCCTACGGCGACGACGGGGTGCGCGTCACCGTCGCCGCGCCGCACGAGAACGACGCGTTCCTCGAGTTCGCCCGCCGATGGATAGGACAGTCATGAGCGACGCCCGCGAAACCTCCGATGAGCTCAAGCAGCGCACCGGCACCATCTCCGATGCCGAACTCGACGAGTTCTGGGCGACGCTCACCCCGGCCACCATCGACTTCATGATCGGCGAGTGGAAGGGCGGCGAGTTCCACACCGGCCACAAGGCCAACGGGTTCATGGAGCGCCTGAACTGGTTCGGTAAAACCTTCCATTCCGCGACCGACGCCAAGCCCCTGGTGTGTTTGGACGCCGACGGCAGCAAGTTCTCCAACACCGAGGCCATGAAGGGCGAGGCCAGCCTGTGGATGGAGGAGTTCCGCGGGGAGGTGACCGCGTCGATGGTGTACGACGGCGCGCCGGTGCACGACCACTTCAAGGTCGTCGACGAGAACGCCGTCGTCGGCATCATGAACGGCAAGGGCGCGCTCGATGAAGGTCGGCACCTGTACTTCTACCTCGAGCGGGTGTAGCGCTAGGCCTGCCGACCGGTGTAGGCGAGCAGCCGCGTCAGCGCATCGGCGTCGGCGGGGACGTCGATCGGGTCGTCGAAGCCGGCGTTGACGCGCCCCTCGGGGGTGATGATCTTGCGCGCCAGCCCCAGCACGTAATCGCACAACGGCTCGGGTGCGTTGACCTCGCGGTCGACCGCGGCGGCGTAGTCCCACGCGTGCACCAGGAACTCCAGCGACAGGATGCCGGCCATCATCCGGGCCGGCACCTCGTTGCCGTCGAACTCCACGGTGCCGTCCAGCCCGCGACGCTGCCAGGCGTCCAGCGCCGAACGCGCCGCGAACACCACCTGCTGCTCGATCGGCGCGTCACGGTCGCGCTCACCGAACTCCGCGCCCGCCATGGTGCCGAGGAGGGTGATCGAGGTGAGCAGATGGTCGGTCAGCGCCGCCACGTCGAACTCCCGGCACGGGGTCTGCTTGTCGAGATCGTCGGCGGCGATGCCGTGCAGCACGTGTTGCAGCACGGCGAACGATTTCTCCGCACTCCGCAGTTCGTCGGTGGGCGGTGATTCGGGTCCTGCACGCAAGTCATCGGGCATGACGCCACGCTACGTCGCCGTTGGGCATTATCGTTGCCGAGATGAAGACGCACGTGCGAGTGGCGGCCGCGGTGCTGGTCCTCGCTGGTGTCACGGCGGGATGCTCGCGCACGACGGAGGGATCCGTCGCGATGACGACCGAGCCGGGGCCCCCGTTGACCACCTCGCCGACCCGGCCGACGTCGCCGTCGATTCCCGGGCTGCCCGACATCGGCCTTCCCGACATCCCGCTGCCGACGCGCAACACCGACGTCCCGGTGGTCCCGGCGCCGCCGAACGCGTTGGCGATGAGGTGCGACGAGTACAACGGTCTCGACGAGCCGACGCAGGTCGCCGTGATCCGCGAGATCCTCGCCCAGGAGGGCAACCCCCTCGGGCCCGACGGCGAGGGCATCGGCCAGATGCTCGTCGACGCCGCCTGCCAGTTCCTGCCCAGCGCCACCGTGAACGAGGTCCTGCTGGGCAAGCCGCCACCGTGAGCGAACTTTTGACCGGCTAGCGTGTTGCCCCATGGGCGAGACCTACGAATCCGTCACCGTTGACATCTCCGATCGCGTCGCGCGGGTGACGCTGATCGGGCCCGGCAAGGGCAACGCCATGGGCCCGGCGTTCTGGGCCGAGATGCCCGAGGTGTTCGGCGCGCTCGACGCCGACCCCGAGGTTCGCGCCATCGTGCTGGCCGGGTCGGGCAGAAACTTCAGCTACGGGCTCGACCTCGTCGCGATGGGCGGCAGCCTTCCGGGCATGGAGTCGGGCGCGAAGGGCCGCCTCGAGTTCCACACCACCCTGCAGCGGATGCAGGGCGCCATCAACGCCGTCGCGGACTGCCGCACCCCCACCATCGCCTCAGTGCACGGCTGGTGCATCGGCGGCGGCGTCGACCTGATCAGCGCGGTGGACATCCGCTACGCCAGCGCCGACGCGAAGTTCTCCGTGCGTGAGGTGAAGCTGGCGATCGTCGCCGACGTGGGCTCGCTGGCGCGGCTGCCGCTGATCCTGTCCGACGGGCACCTGCGCGAGCTGACGCTGACCGGCAAGGACATCGACGCTGCGCGCGCCGAGAAGATCGGTCTGGTCAACGACGTGTACGACGACGCCGACGCCTCACTCGCCGCTGCGCACGCCACCGCCGCCGAGATCGCCGCCAACCCGCCCTTGACGGTGCACGGCATCAAGGACGTGCTCGACCAGCAGCGCATCGCCAGGGTGTCGGAGAGCTTGCGCTATGTGGCAGCGTGGAATTCGGCGTTTCTGCCGTCGAAGGACCTGGGCGAGGCCGTCAAGGCCATGTTCGAGAAGCGGCCGCCGGAATTCACCGGCGAATAACGTTGACTCCCAGCACATTCCCACCGGATTCCCGGCTGTCCGTCAGGAAATAGGAGTACTGAATCCCTTCGGGCACAAGGGATTTCAGGACGCTTTGCTGTGCTTTGCGTCACCTCGGGCAACGATCTCGTGGGTGGCGGCGTTCAGCACTACATGACAGATACAACTCACTTCGCGTCGCTTCATCGCGACGCGGTTCAACGAATCGGTGCCCCCCGTATCGGGGGCACAGCGGTGGCCTTCACCGCGAATCGCTACGGGCAAGAGGACGTCGCGACGATGCTCACCAGCGTCGGCGGCCCGGAGTTCGTCCGTTTCGCTCAGACCAGCGGCGTGCAGAGTCGCAGTCTCTCGCTGCCGCTGTCGCGCTATCCGGAATTGTCGAGCTTCACCGAGGCGAACGACGCCTACATCGAGGTGGCCGTCGACCTCGGTGAGCAGGCCGTGCGATCGGCTCTGGAGGCGGCTCATGTCGCCGCCGAGGAGGTCGACGCGATCGTGTTCGTGTCGAGCACCGGGGTCGCCGTGCCCACCATCGACGCACGGATCGCCTCTCGAATCGGATTGCGGCCCGACGTCAAACGGATCCCGCTCTTCGGACTGGGTTGCGTCGCAGGCGCAGCCGGAATGGCACGCGTGCACGACTATCTGAGGGGCTTCCCGTCCGACGTCGCCGTCTTGCTTTCTGTTGAGCTGTGTTCACTTACGTTGCAGCGCAACGACACATCGATCCCCGCATTGATCGGCGCCTGCCTGTTCGGCGACGGCGCGGCGGCCGTGGTGGTCTCCGGCGCCGACCGCGTTCCCCCGACGATCGCGCATGCACCCGCGGTGCTTGCGACCAGGAGCCGGCTCTTCCCGGACACGGTCGACGTGATGGGGTGGAACGTCTCGTCGGACGGTTTCGGGTTGGTCATGTCTCGCGAGGTTCCGCACATGGCCGCGAACTACCTCGAGGAGGAGGTCACCGCGTTCCTCGGCGAGCATGGGCTCACGGTCGCGGACATCGCCACCTGGATCTGCCATCCGGGCGGGCCCAAGGTGCTCGGCGCGATCGACAATGCGCTCGGCTTGGCGCCGGAAGCCAATGCCCACAGCCGGAATTCGATGCGCGAGAACGGGAACTTCTCGTCCGCGTCGGTGCTCGACGTGCTGCACCGGACGTTGGCCTCGCCACCCGCCCCGGGCTCGTTCGGCGTCCTGCTGGCGATGGGGCCGGGCTTCAGCTTCGAGATGCTCCTGCTGAAGTGGTGAACCGCGATGGCCTACTACTTGTTCATCGTCGCGATCGGCCTCGAGCGGCTCGTCGAGCTGGCGGTGTCACGACGTAACACGCGGTGGTCTCTTGCCAACGGCGGCAAGGAGTTCGGCCAGGGTCACTATCCCATCATGGTGTCCATGCACACGCTGCTGCTGGTGTCGTGCATCGTCGAGGTGGCGACGCTGCACAGGCCGTTCATACCCGCGCTCGGCTGGCCGATGGTGGCCGTCGTGTGCGCGAGCACGGCGTTGCGGTGGTGGTGCGTCGCGACGTTGGGGAAGCGGTGGAACCCGCGGCTCATCGTGATCCCGGGCGCACCCCTTGTGCATGGCGGTCCGTATCGGTGGCTGCACCATCCCAACTACACCGCCGTGGTGATCGAGGTCGCGGCGCTGCCCCTCGTCCACTCGGCGTGGTTGACCGCGATCGTGTTCACGGTGGCCAATGCGGTGGTGCTCAACGTCCGCATCCGGGCGGAGAACCAGGCGCTGGGATACGCGTGAGCCGCGTTGAGGAGTCAGACCCGAGGCCCGTCTGACGACGATCAAGCGGCGAGGAACGAGCCGCGTTGAGGAGTCAGACCCGAGATCTGGGCGCCCAGCCGAGTTCGGCCTTGGCCTTGGCGTTCGACAGCGGCAGCCAACTGTCGCCGAAGGCGGTGACCCCGTAGGGCGCGGCGAGCTTGAGCACCGCACGCGGAATGCGTAGTTGCCGTGGGCGTCCCAGGTTCTCGGCCAGCTCGCGGAGATAGCCGTTGAACGACTGTGGGCGGTCGTCGACGATGTTGTAGATCTGGCCGCCCCGCCCTCGGTCGAGCGCGTCGGCGGTGGCCGTCGCGACGTCGTCGATGTGGATCCAGGACGCGATCCCGTGCCCGCCCATGTCGAGCGTCACACGCCACTTGGCCATGCGCGCGAACATGTCGTCGTGTGGCACACCGGAGCCGTAGAAGGCGCCGTAGCGCAACACGATTCCCTCGGTGTCGCTGTGCTCACCGGACGCCAGCACCTTCTGCTCCATGTCGCGCAGCGCCGCCAGCATCGCGTCTCCTCCGGGCGGCGGCGGGCCGGGATAGGGGTCGCTCTCGTCCCACATCGCCGGACCGGAGGCCGGGTAGCCGTACGCGAACATCACCGACTCGGCGACGACGCGCCGGACGCCGGCACGTTGAGCGGCCGCCAAAAGGTTCGGCGCACCGACGCCCCACAGCCTCCTCGCGGGCTCGAAGTCCTTGACGCGCATCGGTCCCCGCTTGGGGAGCGTGGTCAACAGCGACACCACGACCTCGGGACCGACGTCGGCGACCACCTTGTCGATGTCATCGGGGTCGAACACGTCGGCGACGACGGGTCTGCCACCCGCCGCTTCGATCGCCGCCGTCTTGCTCGACGATCGGGTCAGCCCGACGACCTCGTGGCCGCGGTCGTTGAGTTCGCGCAGTAGGGGAATGCCCGGCACGCTCGTCGCGCCGGCTACCAAGACACGCATCATTGCTTCCTATCGGTGATGACGTTGGCGCGCAGGGCGAGCGCCAGGATCGCGGTGGTGACCACCAGGCCGCCCGCTTCCAGCCAGCCGATCCAGTCACCCGCACCGTGGTGGGGGTCGATGAGGTGGCTGAGCGCGTGCAGCGACCAGTGCACCGTCGCGAACGCCAGCGCCGGAGTGCGCCAACTATGCCACCGCACGGCCGCGAGCAGCATGAGCCCCTGCGGCACCTCGAAGGTCGCGGTGTCGAAGATGTAGTGGTCGTTGCGCATGCCGAAGTTGCCGAGGGTGTCGAAGAACGCGCCGGGGGCGAACAACATGAACAACCCCACGGCCAGGGCGTACAGCCCGAACACGATCAGCGTCACCTCGACCAGTCCGGCCCTTGTGCGCGTCGGTGTCGTTGTCATACCGTCACGCTAGTTCGTTACTGGCCTCAAGATAGGCACCACTTTGATGGCTAAAACGGGTACCACTTCCGGCCCGGAGCTGCTGCTGGAGCTGAACCGCGACGCCGCCGATCCCCTGCACCGCCAGCTGGCCGGCGGGCTGCGGTCCGCAATTCGAACCGGGCGCCTCGCACCGGGGACGCGGCTGCCGTCCAGTCGTGTGCTGGCCGCCGACCTGGGGGTGTCGCGTCGCCTCGTGGTCGACGCCTACAGCCAGCTCGCCGCCGAGGGGTTCCTGCTGAGCAGGCACGGATCGGGCACGGTCGTGGCCACCGTCGACACCGTCGAGACGCCGGCCCGCGGCGATGACGGGTCGACGGCCCGCTACGACGTCGACTTCCTGCCGGGCTCGCCGGATCTGCGCAGTTTCCCGCGCGACGCCTGGCTGCGGGCGCTGCGCCAGGGACTGGCCGAGATCGAGTCGGACGCATTCGGTTACGTGGCGCCCCAAGGCCTGCTCACGGCCCGCGCCGCGGTGGCGGACTATCTGCGACGTGTGCGCGGTGTGCTCGCCGACCCGCAGAACATCGTGCTGTGCTCGGGAGCGACCCAGGCCGTCGCGCTGCTCGCCAGGTCGCTACCGACGACGTCGCTGGCCATGGAGGACCCCGGATTCTGGCTGCATCGGATGGTGTTGCGCAACAACGGAATCGAGCCGCGGCCCGTTCGGGTCGACGAGGACGGGCTCGACGTCGACGCGCTGGCCGCCGCCGGCGCCGACGCGGTGCTCACCACGCCGGCGCATCAGTCCCCGACCGGGGTCGTGCTGTCGGCCGCTCGGCGCACCGAGTTGATGGACTGGGCGCGGGCAGGCCGACTGGTGATCGAGGACGACTACGACGCCGAATACCGGTACGACCGTGCGCCCGTCGGGGCATTACAGGGGATCGCGCCGGAGCGCGTCGTCTACCTCGGTTCGACCAGCAAGACCCTGGCCCCCGGGCTTCGCATCGGCTGGATGGTGCTGCCCGCTCATCTTGTCGGCGTGGTCAAACGGGCGAAAGGGCTTGCGGACACCGGAAGTTCGGTGATGGACCAACTGGCCTTCGCGCAGCTGCTGAGGTCGGACGGATACGACCGGCACCTGCGCCAGATGCGCCGTCGGTACCTGACCCGGCGCAACGCGCTGTTGGGCGCGTTGGCCCGGCATCTGCCGCAGGCGACCGTGCTCGGCGCCGCCGCCGGCGTTCACCTGACCGTGCGCTTCCCCGACGGCTTCCCGGTCGACGACCTGGTGCGGTGCGCCGCCGACCAGCGGGTGCGGGTCGAGCCGCTCGCCCCGTGCTACGCCGACCCCGCGTCGGCGCCACCGGGTCTGCTGTTGGGCTACGCCAACCTCACTGAGTCGCAGCTCGATTCGGGCGTGCGGGTGTTGGCGCACATCGCGCACCGAATCTCGTGAGCGGTGGCGGAGGGATTTGAACCCCCGGACGGTGTTAGCCGTCTCTCGCTTTCAAGGCGAGTGCATTAGGCCGCTCTGCCACGCCACCGCCGACAAGAGTACGGGTCGGCTTCGGACGCCGCGACGGGGAATCCCTCAGACCCGGCCAAGCTTGGCGTTCGTCGAGCCGTTCTTGAGCGCGACGCTGATCCGCCTGCAGTTCTCGCCCATCGCCGCGACCTGAGGCCGCGACAGCCGGTCCAAGAAGTGCGACCGCACGCCCTCGGCGTAGGTGGTCATCGCGTCGCGCACCGCGGTCCGCCCGTCGTCGGTGATGCTGGCGAGTACACCCCGGCCGTCGTCGGGGCTGGCCCCGCGTCGTACCAGGCCCTGCATCTCCAGGCGACGGATCTGCCGGGTGACCCGGCTCGGTAGCGACATCAACGCCTCGGCGAGATCCCCCATCCGGGCTGAGCCCGTCGGCGACTTGTCCAGGATGTCCAGCAGCCTGACATCGTTGAGCGTCAGGTGATGCTTATCCACCAGCGACCGGTTCAAGGTCGCATACAGCCGCAAAGCGGCATCCAAAAAATTTTGCCAGGACCGCTGTTCGGCGATGTCCAGCCCCGGCATATCCCCCGCGGTACGACCCGCGATAATCCCCTCCATGCGGCAATAGTAAACGGCCGCGACATTGCTGGCGACTTATTCGACAGACTGTTCTCGCAGGCTAGTAGCGTTATCCGGATGCATGCGATCGTGGCCGGGCCGGAAGGCCGATTGAGCTGGCAGGAAGTTCCCGACCTCGCACCCAAGGACGACGAGGTGCTGATCAAGGTGGCGTCCGCGGGCATCAACCGTGCGGATCTGCTGCAGGCCGCGGGCAAGTACCCCCCACCGCCAGGTGCCAGCGACATCCTCGGCCTCGAAGTGTCGGGAACGGTCGCGGCCGTCGGCGACAACGCGTCCGAATGGGCGGTCGGACAACAGGTTTGCGCGTTGCTGGCGGGCGGCGGCTACGCCGAGTACGTAGCCGTTCCCGCCGGACAGGTGATGCCGATCCCGGAATCGGTGTCGCTGCACGAGGCCGCTGGGCTGCCCGAGGTGGCCTGCACGGTGTGGTCGAACCTCGTCATGACGGCCGGCTTGCAGTCGGGTCAGCTCGTCCTGATCCACGGCGGCGCCAGCGGCATCGGCACCCACGCCGTCCAGGTCGGGCGCGCCCTGGGCTGCCGGGTGGCCGTGACGGCCGGCTCGGCCCACAAGCTCGACCTGTGTGCCGAACTCGGCGCCGAGGTGACGATCAACTACCGCGACGAGGACTTCGTCGAGCGGATCAAGGCCGAGGGCGGCGCCGACGTGATCCTCGACATCATGGGCGCGGCCTACCTCGAGCGCAACATCGATGCGCTGGCCCACGACGGCCGGATCGTGATCATCGGGATGCAGGGCGGAGTGAAGGCCGAATTCAACATCGGCAAGCTGCTGAGCAAGCGTGGCGGCGTCATCGCCACCGCTCTTCGCGCGCGCCCGGTCAGCGGCCGGGGAAGCAAGGGCGACGTCGTCGCCGAGGTGGTGGCCAACGTGTGGCCGATGGTCGAAAGCGGCCAGGTGCGCCCGATCATCGGCGCCGAGTACCCCGTCCAGGAGGCCGCTGCCGCGCACGAGCTGCTGCAGTCCGGCGAAGTGTCCGGGAAAGTCCTTCTGCGCGTGGCGGATTAACCCAACGAGGCCAGCGCGCGAACCAGCTGATCGACCTCGGCCGTAGTGGTGTAGTGAGCCAGCCCCACCGTCACCGCGCCGCCGACGTCGTTGACGCCGATCACGTCGAGCACCCGCGAGCTCGCATTCGATATCGCCAGGATGCCGTTGTCGGCGAGGCGCTGCACCACACGATCGGCGGGCACGTCGTTGACCGCGAAACTCAGTACGGGGATTCGTGATTCGGGCTGACCGATGACCATGACCGTCGACAGCGAACGCAGCGAGATCAGCAGGTAGTCGAACAACCGGCTCATGTAGGCGTTCGCCGAATGCATCGAGACCGCCAGGCGTTCGCGGCGCGTGCCGTGCGCGTTCTCGTCGAGCGAGGCCAGGTATTCGATGCTCGCCACCACACCGGCGAGCAAGCCGAACTGGTGCGCGCCGACCTCGAGGCGGGCAGCGCCGGTCGCGCTCGGGTCGAGCGACACCGAACCGAAGGAGTCGATGAGCGACGGATCGCGAAAAACCAAGGCGCCGATGGGCGGTCCGCCCCACGCGAGCGCATTGACCGCCACCACGTCGGCGTCGATCTCGTCGATGTCGATCAACTGGTAGGGCGCGGCGGCGGAGTGGTCGACCACGACCATCGCACCCTGATCGTGCGCCAGCTTCGTTACCGCTCGCAGGTCGGTCACGGTGCCCAAAGTCGAAGAGGCAGAAGTGATTGCGACCAACCGGGTCGGCTTGGTGACCAGGCTCTCCCACTGCCAGCTGGGCAGTTCGCCGGTCTCGATGTCGACCTCGGCCCACTTCACCTTGGCGCCATAGCGATTGGCCGCACGCAGCCACGGCGCGATGTTCGCCTCGTCGTCCAGGCGGGTGACCACCACCTCGTAACCGAGGCCCACCCGTGAGGACGACGCGTCCGCCAGTGACGTCAGCAGGATCGCGCGATCGGCGCCCAGCACGACGCCCCGCGGGTCGGCGTTGACCAGATCGGCCACCGCCAAGCGGGCGGCCTCCAAGACCGCGGCGCTGCGCTGCGCCGACGGGTGCGGACCCACCGGCGTGGGCATCGACCCGCGGAACGCCGTGGACACCGCGCGGCCCACCGAGTCGGGCAACAACATGCCGTTCTGGGCGTCGAACCGCACCCATCCGTCGCCCAGGGACGGGTGCAGACCGCGCACCCGGGCGACGTCGTATGCCATGCCAGCCCACCTTCGAGCGTCCGTGAGTTCACAAACCGACACGATTCTGGCCGATAGTCGGCCCGACCCGCCATGTCGGACTGGGTCTGCTGGGCAGCCATACTAGTCCAGTGACCTTGGCGTTCGGAGGGCTAAACCCGTTGTCGTTGCTGGTCAGTCCGGCAGCGCCGGCCGCTCGCGGCGACAGGTTAACGAATGAACATGTCCACCGTGGTAGCCACGCATGACGCCGTTTGCTCGACCGTCGGCGTCGTTCCGTCGGCGGGTTTGCGGTGACCGGGGGAACTTCGCCCGTGCGCCACGCGGCGACCGCCTCGTGGGCGACGCGACTAGTGTCGCTACATGGTCCGTGGTCGAGGGCGAGATCGCGGGACCCAGCGACGAATGGCGTGGAGATTAGAGGGAACGCAGAAAGTATGACCGACGACGACAACATCGAGATCATCAGCGGCCAGAACACCGACGCCGACAGCGACGACGAGAAGGACGGCAAGTCGCTGACCGAGCTCGTGGAGCAACCCGCGAAGGTGATGCGGATCGGCACCATGATCAAGCAGCTCCTCGAAGAGGTGCGGGCGGCGCCGCTCGACGACGCCAGCCGCAACCGGCTCCGCGAGATCCACCGCACGAGCATCAGCGAGCTGGAGGAGGGCCTGGCCCCCGAACTGCGCGACGAGCTCGAGCGGCTGACGCTGCCTTTCACCGAGGAGGGCGTGCCGTCGGACGCCGAGCTGCGCATCGCGCAGGCCCAGCTGGTGGGCTGGCTGGAAGGCCTGTTCCACGGAATCCAGACGGCGTTGTTCGCCCAGCAGATGGCGGCGCGCCAGCAGCTGGAGCAGATGCGGGGACAGGGTGCGCTGCCTCCCGGCGTGGCGGTGCGCGGCAACCCGTCGCATCCGGGGACCGGACAGTACCTCTAGGGCAGGCAGGCGTTGGTCCCCCACATCGAGACTCGCAACGCGTGGGTCGAGTTCCCGATCTTCGATGCGAAATCCCGCTCGCTGAAGAAGGCGTTCCTCGGCAAGGCCGGCGGTGCCATCGGGCGCAACGACTCCAACGTCGTGGTCATCGAGGCGCTGCGGGACATCACGATGTCGTTGGAACTCGGCGACCGCGTGGGACTGGTGGGGCACAACGGCGCGGGCAAGTCGACGCTGCTGCGGCTGCTGTCGGGCATCTACGAGCCCACCCGCGGGGTGGCCACCGTCCGCGGCCGGGTGGCGCCGGTGTTCGACCTCGGGGTCGGCATGGACCCGGAGATCTCCGGCTTCGAGAACATCATCATCCGCGGCCTGTTCCTGGGACAGACGCGCAAGCAGATGATGGCCAAGATCGACGAGATCGCGGAGTTCACCGAGCTCGGTGACTACCTGTCGATGCCGTTGCGCACGTATTCCACCGGTATGCGCGTGCGTCTGGCGATGGGCGTGGTGACCAGCATCGACCCGGAGATCCTGCTGCTCGACGAGGGTATCGGCGCGGTGGACGCCGACTTCCTGAAGAAGGCGCAGAGCCGGTTGTCCGAACTCGTCGCGCGCTCCGGGATCCTGGTGTTCGCCAGCCACTCCAACGAGTTTCTGGCCCGGCTCTGCAACACCGCGATGTGGATCGACCACGGCACGATCAAGATGACCGGCGGCATCGAGGACGTCGTCCGTGCGTACGAGGGCGAGGACGCCGCCCGCACCGTGCGCGAAGTGCTCGAAGAGACGCGCCAGGGATGACCGAGACCGTATGCGCGGTGGTGGTCACCCACCGTCGTCCCGACGATCTGGCCAAGTCGCTGGAGTCGGTGTCGGCGCAGACCCGCGCGCCGGACCACCTGATCGTCGTCGACAACGACGACGACCCCCGCGTCGCGGAGCTGGTGGCAGCGCAACCGGTGCCCACCACCTACCTCGGATCGCGGCGAAACCTCGGCGGCGCAGGCGGTTTCGCGCTCGGCATGCTGCACGCGCTGGCGTTGGGCGCGGACTGGGTGTGGTTGGCCGACGACGACGGGCGTCCCGCCGACTCGGAGGTGCTGGGCACGCTGCTCGAATGCGCCGCGCGCCACGGGCTTGCCGAGGTGTCGCCGATGGTCTGCGACATGACCGACCCGGATCGGCTGGCCTTCCCCCTGCGCCGCGGCCTGGTGTGGCGTCGTCGGGTCGACGAGCTGCGCACCGAATCCGGAGAAGCGGGGGCTCGCGCGGGCCTGTTGCCGGGCATCGCATCGTTGTTCAACGGTGCGTTGTTCGCCGCCGCGACGCTGGAGGCCACCGGAGTGCCGGACCTGCGGCTGTTCGTGCGCGGCGACGAGACCGAACTGCACCGCAGGCTGGTCCGCTCCGGGCTACCGTTCGGCACCTGCCTGGACGCGGTGTACCTGCACCCGCAGGGCGCCGACGAGTTCAAGCCGATCCTCGGCGGCCGGATGCACACGCAGTACCCCGACGACGAACGCAAGCGGTTCTTCACCTACCGCAACCGCGGTTATCTGCTGTCCCAGCGCGGGCTGCGTCGACTGCAGTTTCAGGAATGGGCCCGGTTCGGTTGGTACTTTCTGGTGTCGCGCCGCGACCCGGCCGGCCTGATGGAGTGGATCCGGTTGCGGCGCATGGGTCGCAAGGAGAGGTTCGGGAGGCCCGGATCGTGACGTTCACCGACGCCGCCGCGCAATCGCGGACGATGAGCCGGGCGTGGGGCGACCTCGTCGCCGGCTTCGGCAAGCACGAACTGTGGCTGCACCTCGGCTGGCAGGACATCAAACAGCGCTACCGCCGTTCGGTGCTCGGGCCGTTCTGGATCACGATCGCCACCGGCGCGACCGCGGTCGCGATGGGCCTGCTGTACTCCAAACTGTTCAAACTCGAGCTGTCCGAACACCTTCCGTACGTCACCCTCGGCCTGATCGTGTGGAACCTGATCAACGCGGCGATCCTCGAGGGCGCCGACGTGTTCGTGGCCAACGAGGGCCTGATCAAACAGCTGCCGACACCGCTGTCGGTGCACGTCTATCGGCTGGTGTGGCGGCAGATACTCCTGTTCGGGCACAACATGATCATCTTCGTGATCATCGCGATCATCTATCCCAAGCCGTGGAAGTGGACCGACCTCGCGGTCATCCCGGCGCTCGGCCTGATCGTGCTGAACTGCATCTGGGTGTCGCTGTGCTTCGGCATCCTGGCCACCCGCTACCGCGACATCAGCCCGCTATTGGTCAGCCTCGTGCAGCTGTTGTTCTTCATGACCCCGATCATCTGGAACGAGTCCACCCTGCAACAGCAGGGCGCCGAGCAGTACGCCAAGGTGGTCGAGCTCAACCCGCTACTGCACTATCTCGACATCGTGCGGGCCCCGCTGCTGGGCGCCGATCAGGAACTGCGTCACTGGCTCGTGGTGATCGTGTTGACCGTGATCGGCTGGATCTTCGCGGCGTTCGCCATGCGGCAGTACCGCGCCCGCGTCGCGTACTGGGTGTAAGCGCGCGGAACTCGAGCGTCGCCCATGGCCGTTATGCGGATATGAGCATCCCGCCATATCAGCCGCCGTCGTCCACACCGTCCGCGCCGACGGGCACGTTGACGTGCCCGAAGTGTGCGGGCTCGATGCGGACCTACGAACGCAACGGCATCCACCTGGAGCAGTGCGACACCTGCCGCGGCATCTTCCTCGACTTCGGCGAGCTGGAGGCGCTGACTCAGATGGAGAACCGGTTCGTGCAGAGCACACCGCCGCCTCCGCCGCCTCAGCCGGGGTACGGCTACGGCCCCGGTTGGGGACATCGCGGTAACAAGTACTACCGCAAGCAGGGGTTCGGGCGGCTGTTCTTCTCCAGCTAGACCATCCGGTCTCGTCGAACGTGCGCTCAGGTCGAAAAAATGGCCGACTTTTCGCGCTGGACGCACGTTCGGCGTGACTAGACCATCCGCGCGCAGGCCGCCAGCAGTGGTTCGTCGTCGGGGTGGTGCGCCGCCGCCTGCACGACGGCCGCGCGTGCGAATGCGTCGAGGACCGGCCACGGATCTCCGTCGGGCAGCGCGGGACCGTCCGCTGCGCGGTACGCATCGACGAAGCGCTCCCAGTCGTGGTCCGGGATGAGCCCGGCCGCCCAGAATCCGGCCGGCCGCGCCAGATCCCACGCCGGGTCGCCGACCCCGAGATCGTCGACGTCGAGAAGCATCCACGCGGTACTCGGACGCGCGAGCTGGCCGAGATGCCAGTCGCCGTGCACCAGCGTCGTCGGCCGGTCCGCCGATCCCGCCCGCCACACCGCGTCGGGAAGGGCGGACGCTGCCCGTCGCACCGTCGGATTGCCGCCGCGCGCCACGTCAACCGCCCGGCGCAGCCGCTGCGGCCAGCCGTGTACCGGCACCCGTGGCGGCGGGGATTCGCGGTGCAGCCGGGCGAGCAGCTGCCCGGCCTCCGGCCAGGGCACCGAGTCCGGTTGCTGCGCAAGGATTTCCACACGCGGCCAGCGGGTGCGCCAGCGTCCCGCGACCGGTTCGGGAACCGTCGACAGCGGCGAGAGCAGGCAGTCCGAGCGGGCGGCAACGCCGAGCCGGATCGTCAGGGCGCGCGGGTTGGTGCCCGGCCGGTGCAGTTTGTAGACGACGTCACCGTCGACGACGATCTCCGCACCGGACCGGGTCTGCACACCTGAGAACCTAGCGACGTGGCGGCTGCAGCTGGGTTGTCACGCCGCTGCGGTCCGGGTGTGGGCCTGCTACTTGAGTGCCGCGCGGGGCGCCTGGCGGATCGTGACGTTGATCCGGTTCCACGCGTTGATGGTGACGGCCATGGCGATCACCTGCCCGAGTTCACGGTCGGTGAAGACCTCGGCCGCCGCGGCGTACACGTCGTCGGGGACGTGCCCGTTGTGCAGTTCGGTGATGGCCTCGGTCAGCGCCAGCGCCGCGCGCTCCCGCTCGGAGAAGAGGTCACCGGCTTCCTCCCAGGCGGCGATCAGGTCGAGCTTCTGCTCGCTGACGCCGTGCTTGCGGGCGTCGCGCAGATGCATGTCGAGGCAGAACGCGCAGTGGTTGATCTGCGACGCGCGGATCTTGATCAGCTCGCCGAGTTCGGCGTCGACGTCCTTCGACGCGGCACTGCTCAGCGTCAGCATCGCCTCGAGCAGTTCCGGCGAGGTCTTGTAGATCTTGATGCGATCGACGGTTTCCCTGTCCAGTGTCTGTGTCATACGCCCAACGCTAGTGCGCAATGTCCCATGGTCATGGTTCAATTCAGTCATGTCTTCATGGGCCAATGCGCCCATCCGCGACCTTCACCTGGATCTGCGGGAGCGCATCACCCCGGGCGCGCGCGGTGCGCGCGAATTGCTGCTCGGCGCCCTGCGTGACGCGGTGCGTTCGGGTCGGCTGGCGCCCGGCACGATGCTGCCACCATCGCGCAGCCTGGCCGCCGACCTCGGGCTGGCGCGCAACACGGTGGCCGAGGCCTACGCCGAACTCGTGGCCGAGGGCTGGCTCGCCTCCCGGCAGGGTGCGGGCACCTGGGTGGTCAACAACGCGGGTGCCGCGGTCCCGGCCGCGCCGCGCGGTGTGCGTTCGACGCCGCGCCACAACCTGCGGCCGGGATCCCCCGACGTCTCGGAGTTCCCCCGCGCCGAGTGGGTGGCCGCCACACGTCGCGCACTGCACAAGGCGCCAACCGAAGCGCTGCGCATGGGCGATCCGCGCGGGCGGCCGGAGCTGCGCGAGGCCATCGCCGACTACCTGACGCGGGCGCGCGGCGTCCGAACCTCACCGGAGTCGATCGTCATCTGCGCGGGCGTCCGGCACGGCGTGGAGGTGCTGACCCGCCTGTTTTACGGCGATCGCCCCATCGCCGTAGAAGCCTACGGGCTCTTCATCTTTCGAGATGCGATCGCCGCGCTCGGCATGTCGACGGTCCCGATCGGTGTCGACGAGCACGGCGCGGTGGTGGGCGATCTCGACGATCTCGACACACCCGCGGTGCTCCTCACCCCGGCCCATCACAACCCCCTCGGTACGCCCCTTCACCCGTCGCGGCGCACCGCGGTCGTCGACTGGGCGCAGCGCACCGGCGGCTACGTGATCGACGACGACTACGACGGCGAATTCCGCTACGACCGCCAGCCCGTCGGCGCGCTGCAGGCGCTGAGCCCCGACCGCGTGGTCTACCTCGGTTCGGCCAGCAAGAGCCTCTCGCCGGTGCTGCGCCTGGGCTGGATGGCGCTGCCCGCCGACCTGGTCGACCCGGTGATCGAGGCCTTTGGCGGCGACCAGTTCTACGTCAACGGCATCGCGCAGCTGACCATGGCCGAGTTCGTCACCAGCGGCTCCTACGACAAGCACATCCGCCGCATGCGGATCCGCTACCGGCGGCGCCGCGACATTCTCGTGGATGCGCTGGGGCGGTTCGACATCGAGATCCGCGGCCTCAACGCCGGGCTCAACATGCTGCTGACCCTGCCCGACGGCGCCGAACACGAGGTGGTGCAGCGCGCCGGCGAGGCAGGCGTTGGGCTGCAAGGGCTTTCGCTTATGCGCCATCCGCTGGCGGGCGCCGACGTGTCCCAGCGCGACGGGGTCGTCATCGGCTTCGGCACACCCGCCGACCATGCGTTCGCCGGGGCCGTCGAGGCGCTCTGCGGCGTTCTGGCATCGAGCGGGCTGTCCCGCTGATCCGATTGAGGCGCGCCGCGCCGTAAGCTGCCCGGGTGGCCGAGCCCCCGATGCAACCCGCTCTGAGCCTGGGCACCCAGGTCTGGCGGTTCGTCGTCACCGGCGGATTCTCGGCGATCGTCGACTTCGGCCTGTACGTGCTGCTCTACCGGGTCGGCGGGATGCAGCCCGACCTGGCCAAGGCGCTCGGCTGGGTTGCGGGCACGACGACGGCGTACATGCTCAACCGGCGATGGACGTTTCAGGCGCCGCCGAGCCACGCCCGGATGGCCGCGGTGTGGGCGCTCTACATCACGACATTCGTCGTCCAGGTCGGGCTCAACCACCTGTTCCTCGACCTGCTCGACTACACGCCGACCGCGGTCGTCGTCGCGTTCGTCATCGCCCAGGGCACCGCGACCGTCATCAACTTCGTCGTCCAGCGGGCGGTGATCTTCCGCCTGCGATAGCCGGCGCGGCCCGTCACCGGGTGAAATGCGGCGCACCGGGGCCCCGGGGACGGCACGGTACCCTCGTTGCGATGTCCGAGAACCTGCCGACGACCTCGTGTGCCCTGACCGGCTTCGGTCGCACCGCACCGTCGGTCGCACAGGTGCTGAGCACGCCGGACGTCGACCTGATCGCGCGGGCGGTTCGCGAGGCCGCCGACCGCAGCGCATCCAGCCCGTCGTTCCTGCAGCGGGGCGTCCTCGCCCGGGGGCTGGGCCGCTCCTACGGCGACCAGGCGTGCAACGGAGGCGGTCTGGTCGTGGACATGACCGCGCTGCACAAGATCCACTCGATCAGCGCCGACACCGCCGTGGCCGACGTCGACGCGGGCGTGAGCCTCGATCAGCTGATGAAGGCCGCCTTGCCGTTCGGGCTGTGGGTGCCCGTGCTGCCGGGCACCCGGCAGGTCACCGTCGGCGGGGCGATCGCGTCCGACATCCACGGCAAGAATCACCACAGCGCAGGCAGCTTCGGCAATCACGTGCTCTCGTTGGACCTGCTGATGGCCGACGGCGAGGTTCGCACCCTCACCCCCGACGGCCCGGAAGCCGAGCTGTTCTGGGCCACCGTGGGCGGAAACGGTCTCACCGGGATCGTGCTGCGCGCGCGAATCGCGATGACGCGCACCGAGACCGCGTACTTCATCGCCGACGGCGTCTCCACCAACGACCTCGATGAGACGGTCGCGGTCCACCTCGACGGCAGCGAGGACCGCTATACCTACTCCAGCGCGTGGTTCGACCTGATCAGCCCGCCGCCGAAGCTCGGAAGGGCCGCGATCAGCCGCGGCAGCCTCGCGACCCTCGACCAGCTGCCGCCCAAGCTCGCCAAGAACCCGCTCAAATTCGATGCGCCGCAACTGCTCTCGGTGCCGGACATCTTCCCGGTCAGCGCCATGAACAAGCTGTCGTTCATGGCGATCGGCGAGGTGTACTACCGCCTCGGCGGAACCTACACCGGCAAGATCATGAACTTGTCGCAGTTCTACCACATGCTCGACCTGGTCAGCGGGTGGAACAACGCTTACGGCCCAGCGGGTTTCGCGCAGCATCAGTTCCTGGTGCCGCCCGACGCCCTCGAGGAGTTCAAGGCGATCATCCGCTGGATCCAGACCCGCGGACACTACTCGGCGCTGAACGTGTTCAAGCTGTTCGGTCCCGGAAACCGCGCACCGCTGAGCTTCCCGATGGCGGGCTGGAACGTGGCGATGGACTTCCCGAACAGGCCCGGGGTCAACGAATTCCTCAACGAACTCGACGAACGCGTCATGCAGTTCGGTGGGCGCGTTTACACCGCAAAGGATTCGCGAGTCAGCGCGGAGAGGTTCCACAAGATGTATCCCCGGATCGACGAGTGGATCGCCGCGCGCCGCAAGGCAGACCCGAACGGCGTCTTCGCATCCGACATGGCCCGACGCTTGGAGCTTTTGTAGATGGTTCTCGATGCCGTAGGTAACCCCCAGACCATCCTGCTGCTCGGCGGGACATCGGAGATCGGCCTGGCGATCTGCGAGCGCTACCTGCGCAATGCGCACGCCCGCATCGTCCTCGCCGACCTGCCCAACCATCCGCGCAAGGACGACGCCATCGCCTCGATGACGGCGGCCGGCGCCAAGTCCGTCGAATGGATCGACTTCGACGGCACCGACACCGCCGCGCATCGCGACGTCATCGACAAGGCCTGGGCCGGTGGCGATGTCGATGTGGCGATCGTGGCCTTCGGCCTGCTCGGCGACGCCGAGGAGCTGTGGCAGAACCAGGCGAAGGCCGTTCAGGCCGCCCAGATCAACTACACCGCAGCGGTTTCGGTGGGTGTGCTGCTCGGAGAGAGGATGCGAGCCCAGGGCTTCGGGCAGATCATCGCGATGAGTTCGGCGGCCGGCGAGCGGGTGCGGCGGTCCAACTTCGTGTACGGGTCGACGAAGGCCGGCCTGGACGGCTTCTACCTCGGCCTCGGAGAAGCGTTGCGCGAGTACGGCGTCCGGGTGCTCGTGATCCGCCCCGGACAGGTGCGCACCACCACCACCATCGAGCACTGGAAGGCCACCGGTGCCAAGGAAGCGCCGTTCACCGTCGACAAAGAGGACGTCGCCGAGCTTGCGGTCACGGCGGCGGCCAAGGGCAAGGAACTGGTATGGGCGCCGGGAGCGTTCCGGTACGTGATGATGGTGCTGCGCCACATCCCGCGGCCGATCTTCCGCAAGCTACCCATCTGATGCGTGACGGCTCGACGGCCATGCCGATCAAGGTCGCCGGCCAGATGGTTGCGGCCGCCGCTGCGGCGGTCGTCGTCGCGGTCGTCTCCCTGGCCGCGATCGCGCGGGTGGAGTGGCCGGCGTACAACTCCTCCAATCAACTTCATGCGCTGACCACGGTGGGCCAGGTCGTCTGCCTGGCCGGGCTGTTCGCCAGCGGATGGGTGTGGCGACGCGGCCGCCGAACGCCGGCGAAGGTCGGTGCGACGCTGTTCCTGTCCGCCTTCGCGGTGGTGACTCTGGCGATGCCGTTGGGCGCGACAAAGCTGTATCTGTACGGCATCTCGGTCGATCAGCAGTTCCGCACGGAGTACCTGACCCGGCTGGCCGACAGCGCCGCGCTGCGCGACATGACCTACATGGGCCTGCCGCCCTTCTATCCGCCGGGCTGGTTCTGGATCGGTGGCCGCCTGGCCGCGCTGACCGGGACCCCCGCATGGGAGATGTTCAAACCGTGGGCGATCATCTCGATCACCGCCGCGGTGGCCGTCGCCTTTGTGTTGTGGGCGGCCATGATTCGCTTCGAGTACGCGCTCGTGGTGACCACCGCGACAACCGCCGCCGCGCTGTCGTACTCACCGGCCGAGCCCTACGCGGCGATCATCTGTGTGCTGCTGCCCCCGGTGTTCGTGTTGGCGTGGTCGGGGCTGCGGGCCGGGGGCCGCCCTGCCGTGGACGGCAAGGCCCGCCGCGGCGGGTGGGCCGCGATCGTCGGCACCGGCCTGTTCCTCGGCGGAGCCGCGCTGTCGTACACACTGCTGTTCGCCTACGCCGCGTTCACGCTGGCGATCATGGGGGTGCTGCTCGCCGTCGCGCGCAAGAGCATCGACCCGTTGCTGCGGCTGGCTGTCATCGCGGTGATCTCGGGGGCGATCGCGCTGATCGGCTGGGCGCCGTATCTGCTGGCCGCGATAGGAAGGCCCGCCGGCTCGATCTCGTCCACGGGCACCGCCCAGCACTATCTACCGACCGACGGCGCGCAGCTGGAGTTCCCGATGCTCCACTTCACGCTGCTCGGCGCGCTGTGCATGCTCGGCACCCTATGGCTGGTCTGGCGGGCGCCGGGTTGGCGACTCTTCGACCAAGGGGCTCATCGACCGTCCACCCGGGCCGGCGCGCTCGCAATCGCCGTGCTCGCGGTCTACGCGTGGTCGCTGCTGTCGATGCTGACCACGCTGGCGGGCACCACCCTGCTGTCGTTCCGGCTGAACCCGACGCTGACCGTGCTGCTGACGGCGGCGGGGGCCTTCGGCTTCATCGAGGTCACGCGGGCCGTCGCGGCGCGCGTGCGGCCCGAGAACGCGCGTCGCGTCGTCGCGGCCGCCGCCGCACTGGGGACGATCGGCGCCGTCACCTACAGCCAGGACATCCCCGACGTGCTGCGGTCCGACATCGTGGTCGCCTACACCGACACCGACGGCTACGGTCAGCGCGCCGACCGGCGGCCGCCGGGCGCCGAGCGCTACTACCGCGAGATCGACGCCAAGATCACCGAGGTGACCGGCCGTCCCCGCGACGAGACCGTCGTGCTGACCGCCGACTACAGCTTCCTGTCCTACTACCCCTACTACGGCTTCCAGGGACTGACGTCGCACTACGCGAACCCGCTCGCCCAGTTCGAGAGGCGCGCCGAAGCCATCGAGGGCTGGGCCACGCTGACCGACGCCGACCAGTTCATCGAGGCGCTCGACTCGTTGCCGTGGGACCCGCCGACGGTGTTTCTGATGCGCCGCGGCGCCGATGACACCTACACGTTGCGGCTGGCCTCCGACGTGTACCCGAACCAGCCCAACGTGCGGCGCTACCACGTCGCGCTTGACGAAGCATTGTTCGACGATCCGCGCTTCGAGGTCTCCAGCATCGGCCCGTTCGTGCTGGCGATCAGGAAGCCCAATTAGGATCGAACGCCGTGGTCGGTGAAGCCGGGGTCGGGTCGAACCATCGGACGGTGCGGCTGATAGCCATCGTTGCGGGGTTGCTCGGCGCACTCCTGGCGATCGCGACGCCGTTGATGCCGGTCACGCAGACCACCGCGCAGCTGAACTGGCCGCAGGACGGCGTGCTGCGCAGCGTGGACGCCCCGCTCATCGGCTACGTCGCGACCGACCTTGAGATCAGCGTGCCTTGCCGAGCGGCGGCCGGGCTGGCCAATGGCCGCTCGGTGCTGTTGTCGACGGTGCCGAAGCAGGCGCCCAAGGCGATCGACCGCGGCCTGCTCATCGAACGGGTCAACGACGACCTGCTGGTGATCGTGCGCAACACCCCGGTGGTCAGCGCGCCGCTGGATCAGGTGCTCAGCCCGCAGTGCCAGCGGCTGACCTTCACCGCACACGCTGACAAGGTGACCGGCGAGTTCGTCGGCCTCGTACAGGGCCCGGGGCGCATTCCGAGCGAGGACCCCGGTGAACCGCTGCGCGGCGAACGCGGCGGCTACGACTTCCGGCCGCAGATCGTCGGCGTCTTCACCGACCTCAGCGGTCCCGCGCCGCCGGGCCTGGAGTTGTCCGCGACGCTCGACACCCGCTACAGCACCACGCCGACGCTGCTCAAGACGCTGGCGATGATCATCGGGGTCGCGCTGACCGTCATCGCGTTGGCTGCGCTTCATCTCCTCGACATCGCCGACGGCCGCGGCGTCCGGCGGTTCCTGCCGCCGCGGTGGTGGACCCTGCGCCCGCTGGACGGAGTGGTGGCCGCGGTGCTGGTGTGGTGGCACTTCGTCGGCGCCAACACCGCCGACGACGGCTACATCCTGACGATGGCGCGGGTGTCGGACAGCGCCGGCTACATGGCGAACTACTACCGCTGGTTCGGTACGCCGGAGGCGCCGTTCGGCTGGTACTACGACCTGCTCGCGCTGTGGGCGCACGTCAGCACCCACAGTGTGTGGATGCGCCTGCCGACGCTGGTGATGGCGCTGGCGTGCTGGTGGGTGATCAGCCGCGAGGTGATCCCGCGACTCGGCCACGCGGTGAAGACGACGCCTGCGGCCGCGTGGACGGCGGCGGGTCTGTTCCTGGCGTTCTGGCTGCCGCTGAACAACGGGCTGCGGCCCGAACCGATCATCGCGCTGGGCATCCTGCTCACGTGGTGCTCGGTCGAGCGGGGCGTGGCCACGAGCAGGCTGCTGCCCGTCGCGATCGCGATCATCATCGGCGCGCTCACGCTGTTCTCCGGTCCGACCGGCATCGCCGCGATCGGCGCGCTGCTGGTGGCCGTCGGTCCGCTGAAAACCATTGTTGCCGCGCATGTTTCGCGCTTCGGCTACCTGGCGCTGCTGGCGCCGATCCTGGCCGCGGCCACGGTGACGATCATCCTGATCTTCCGGGACCAGACGCTGGCGTCCGAACTGCAGGCCAGCACCTTCAAGTCCGCGGTCGGGCCCAGCCTGAGCTGGTTCGACGAGCACATCCGCTACGAGCGGCTGTTCACGCTGAGCCCGGACGGGTCGGTCGCGCGGCGCTTCGCGGTTCTCATGCTGCTGATCGCGCTGGCCGTCGCGGTCGCGATGTCGATGCGCAAGTTCAGGATTCCCGGCACGGCGCTGGGACCGAGTCGCCGCATCATCGGCATCACCGTCATCTCGTTCTTGGCCATGATGTTCACCCCGACCAAGTGGACGCACCACTTCGGCGTGTTCGCCGGGCTGGCCGGCTCGCTGGGTGCGCTGGCGGCCGTCGCGGTCACCGCCAGGGCGATGCGCTCGCGGCGCAACCGCTCGGTGTTCGGCGCGGCGGTGCTGTTCGCGATGGCGCTGTCGTTCGCCACCGTCAATGGCTGGTGGTACGTGTCGAACTTCGGCGTGCCGTGGTCGAATGCCATGCCGGAGTGGAAGTTCGGCTTCTCCACCATCCTGCTGGGGCTGTCGGTGCTGGCGTTGATCGCCGCGGCGTGGTTCCACTTCTCCGGGCGGGACTCGTCACCGCCGGGCCCGCAACGGCGGTGGCAACGAATCCTGCAG
Organism: Mycolicibacterium celeriflavum; assembly: GCA_050205545.1. Classification (GTDB taxonomy): domain Bacteria; phylum Actinomycetota; class Actinomycetes; order Mycobacteriales; family Mycobacteriaceae; genus Mycobacterium; species Mycobacterium celeriflavum_A. Next base: position 45,862 of record JBNMQV010000007.1, on the reverse strand, counting down.
GCGCCGTTGGCGATCGCCACGTGGGTGCTGGTGGTGTTCGAGGTGCTCTCGCTGACGTTGGCCATGATGGACCAGTACCCGGCGTGGAGCGTCGGGCGGTCCAACCTCGAGGCGCTGACCGGCAAGACGTGCGGGATGGCCCAGGACGTGCTGGTCGAAGAGGACCCCAACGTCGGGATGCTGAGGCCGATCGACACGCCTGTCGGTGAGGCGATCAGCGCGGGCACCGCACAAGGCTTCGACCCCAACGGAATTCCGACCGATGTGTCGGCCGACGAGACGATGAGCGGGCAGGGCACGTCCACCAACTTCGCCGACACCGACAGCGAAGACGACCAGGCCGGCAACGGCGGAACGGAAGGCGGCACGACGGCCGCCGCCGGTGTCAACGGGTCGCGGGCGCGGCTGCCGTACAAGCTCGATCCGGCGACCACGCCGGTGATGGGCAGCTGGCGTCCCGGCACGCAGCAGCCGGCGCAGTTGCGCTCGGCCTGGTATCGCCTGCCGTCGCGCGACGACGTCGGACCGCTGCTGGTCGTCTCGGCGGCGGGGCGTTTCGACGCCGGTGAGGTCACCGTGCAGTGGGCCACCGACGAGCAGGCCGCGGCCGACGAGCCGGGCGGTTCGATCGGATTCGCCGACGTCGGCGCCTCCCCGGCCTGGCGCAATCTGCGGGCCCCGTTGGACGCGATACCGCAAGAGGCGACCCAGATCCGGCTGGTGGCCTCCGACGAGGACCTCGACCCGCAACACTGGATCGCGGTGACGCCGCCGCGGATCCCGGAACTGCGCACGCTGCAGGACGTCGTGGGTTCGTCGGACCCGGTGCTGCTCGACTGGCTCGTCGGCCTGGCGTTCCCCTGCCAGCGGCCGTTCGGACACCAGAACGGCGTCGTCGAGGTGCCGAAGTGGCGCATCCTGCCCGATCGCTTTGGCGCCGAAGCGAACTCGCCGGTGATGGACTACCTCGGCGGCGGTCCGCTCGGCATCACCGAGCTGCTGGTGCGGGCGACGACCGTGCCGACCTACCTCGACGACGACTGGTTCCGCGACTGGGGCTCGCTGCAGCAGCTCACGCCGTGGTACCCGAACGCGGCGGAGGCGCGACTGGACCTCGGCACGGCGACGCGCAGCGGGCTGTGGAGCCCGGCGCCGTTGCGGCTGTCCTGATTTCGGGGCTTAACGGGTGGATCGCACGCACCTGGTGTGTGGAATCAACCCGTTAGACGAATCCGAACAACGGCGGCAACGCCAGCACCACGAACGCGGCCCACACCCCGTAGACCGGGAGGTAGCGGGTCTGCCACCGCTCGACGTCGCCGAACGGCCGCCGCCGCCGGAGGAAGCCGATGACCAGCCACGCCGACCAGGCCAGGTTGACCAGCAGCACCAGGTTCATGCCGAGCGCCGCGACCTTGTTCGGGCTGTAGCCGAACTCGGCGATGCGCATGAGCATCGCCGTGAGCATCAGCACGTCGACGGCCAGCGCGCTGAGCACGAGAACCAGTTGCAGCCAATCGAATACGGTCGGCGGTGCGAGCGGGTCGCGGGCCGAGATCGCGTACAGCAGCAGTCCCAGCACGAGCACGAGGATGAGATCCATCAGGATCAGCAGGTAGCGGTCGACGCCGATGACGCTGCCGGCCGTCGCGAACGCCACCAGCAGCGCCAGCAGCATGACGATCGTCAACGGGGTGAACACCCGCGTCAGCACCGGCGCGATGTTCTCGATCACGCTCTGCTTGGCCTCGACCAGCCACGCCGCGACCAGAACCGCCAGCGGCACGAAGATCGGCAGCGCCCAGTCGCCGACGAACTCCTCGAGGTCCATCCCGATGGCGTCGAACGCTCCGCCGGTCAACAGCAGCAGCACGGCGAGGCCGATCAGCAGCAGTGTGAGGTACACGACGAACTCACCGGTGAACCGGATGAAATCCATTCGGCGCGAATCGGATCGCCACCGTCCGCCGACATAGCCCAGCCCGACCAGCAGCCACAGCACGATCGGCACGTGCATCCCGGCCAGCGCTTCGGTGTCGGGGTCGTCGAAGACGTCGTCGCCGAACGGGAAGGTGTTGATGGCGACCGCCAGCACCGCGGCCGGCACCATCAACGGCGCCCACTGCCGCCACCCCAGTCGCCGCTTCCACGCGAAATAGCCCGCCAGGAACGGGAATACGAGGAACGCCGCGTTACGCCAGAACGTGAGGGTGTCGTCGAACAGGGCGAAGCCCAGCCTGACCGCGATGCCGGCGCCGAGGCCGAGCGCGAGCACGACGAGCAGTTCCCGGTTCGGCCGGGCCGTCGGCCCCGCGTCCTCGGAGACGAGCACCAGCTGCTTCCACAGTCGGTCGGAGTGCTCGCGGGCGAACTCACGCGAGATCGCGTCGACGTTGCCCATCCGCTTCACCGCGACCAGGAACGCCTCGTCGTCGGAGAGGCCCGCACGCGACAGGTCGGCGATCTGCTCGCGGAGGTGGTCCTCCATCTCGTCGACGTCGGCCGCGGCGATCGCGCGGTGCCGCTGGACGTAGCCGCGCCACTGCGCGATCTGCGATTCGAGTTCGGTGTCCGCCCGCATCACGCCCACCCCGGTGCGACGTCGGCCGACAACGGTTTCCACACGCGGTCCAGCGCCTCGGCGACGACGGTCCACTGGCGGCGCCGTTCGGCGAGCACCTCCCGCCCGGCCGCGGTGATGGCGTAGTGCTTGCGGCGGCGCCCGCCGTCGGAGACCCGCCAGTTCGCCGACACGTAGCCCTGGCGCTCCAGCCGGTGCAGCAGCGGGTAGAGCATGCCGTCCGTCCACTGCATCCGGCCGCCCGACAACTCGTTGACCCGCTTGATGAGCGCGTAGCCGTACGACTCCCCCTCGGCGAGGATGCCGAGCACCAACGGGGTGGCCGAGGCCGCCACGAGATCCTTCTCGATGTGCACGCCGACGCCTCCCATACCTAGAAGTACTAGGTCATACCCTAGCAGTTCTAGGCATATCGGCCTGGCGTCACGGACTCCGCAGATTTCGTCGCCTACCATCGACGCTCGTGCCTGCCCATCGAATCGCGCGATTGATCGCCGTCGTCGCAGGCATTGCCGGTGTGCTGCTGTGCGGGCTGGTCCCGCTGCTCCCGGTCAAACAGACCACCGCGACCATCCTGTGGCCACAGGGCACGGGGCCCGACGGGTTCATCAGCGACATCACCGCTCCGCTGGTCTCCGGTGCGCCGCAGTCCCTCGACATCTCCATTCCCTGCCAGGCGGTCGCCACGCTGCCCGACGACGGCGGCCTGGTGCTGTCGACCGTCCCGCCCGGCGGCATCGACGCCAGCCGCAACGGGCTGTTCGTGCGCGCCACCGCCGACGTCGTCGTGGTCGCGTTCCGCGACTCGGTCGCCGCGGTCGCACCGCGCCCGGCCGTCGAGGACGGTGCCTGCAGCACGCTGCACATCTGGGCCAACCCGGGTGAGGTCGGCGCCGACTTCATCGGGCTCCCCGGTTCCGCGGGCACGCTGCCCGCCGAGGAGAAGCCGCAGGTCGCGGGCGTCTTCACCGATATGGAAGTGGCGCCGCAGGAGGGATTGTCGGCGAGTATCGACGTCGACACCCGCTTCATCACCTCGCCCACCGCGCTCAAGCTGGGCGTGATGGTGCTCGGGGTCGCGTGCGTGATCGCGTCGATCGTCGCGTTGGCGGTGCTGGACCGCCCCAGCGGTCGCCGCGTCCCGCGGGCGTGGCGACGGTTCTGGCGTGTGGGTTTCTGGCATTGGGTGGCCGACGCCGGTGTCGTGGGCACGCTGCTGCTGTGGCACCTCATCGGCGCCCTGTCGTCGGACGACGGCTACAACCTCACCATCGCGCGGGTCTCCGCCGACGCGGGCTACACCGCCAACTACTTCCGCTTTTTCGGCGCTTCGGAGGCCCCGTTCGACTGGTATCAGTCGCTGCTGGCGGCGTTCGCCTCGGTCAGCACCGCGAGCGTGTGGATGCGTGTGCCCGCGACCTTGGCCGCGATCGGCGCCTGGCTGATCGTCAGCCGCTGCATCCTTCCCCGCCTCGGCCGCGGACTGGCCGCCAACCGGGTGACGGCGTGGACGGCCGGGGCGGTGTTCCTCGCCGCGTGGCTGCCCTTCAACAACGGCCTGCGACCCGAACCGCTCATCGCGTTCGGCACCGTCGCCGTGTGGGTGCTGGTGGAGAACGCCGTCGCCACCCGGCGGACGTGGCCGGCCGCGCTGGCGATCATCGTCGCGGTCTTCAGCGTGACGCTGGCGCCGCAGGGCCTGATCGCGATCGCCCCGCTTCTGGTCGGGGGCCGCGCGATCGTCGGCACCGTGCGCGCCCGCCGCCCGGTCGACGGCATTCTGGCGCCGCTCGCCACGCTGCTGAGCGCGCTCGCGCTGATATTCGTGGTGGTGTTCCGCGACCAGACACTGGCCACCGTGGCCGAATCCGCCCGCATCAAATACGTCGTCGGCCCGACCATCGCGTGGTACCAGGAGTTCCTGCGCTACTACTTCCTCACCGTCGAGGACAGCGTCGACTCATCGCTGACCCGGCGCTTTGCGGTGCTGGTGCTGCTGCTGTGTTTGTTCGGGATGCTCGCGGTGCTGCTGCGGCGCGGCGGCGTGATCGGAATGGCGCGCGGGCCGGTCTGGCGGCTGATGGGGTCGACCGCGATCGGCCTTCTGCTGCTGACGTTCACGCCCACCAAGTGGGCCGTGCAGTTCGGTGCGTTCGCCGGGCTGGCCGGGGCTCTGGGGGCCGTGACGGCGTTCGCGTTCTCCCGCGTCGGGTTGCACAGCAGGCGAAATCTCGCGCTGTACGTCACCGCGTTGCTGTTCGTATTGGCTTGGGCCACATCGGGAATCAACGGCTGGTTCTACGTCGGCAACTACGGCGTGCCGTGGTTCGACAAGCAGCCGGTGATCGCCGGTATCCCCGTGACCGGCATCTTCCTTGCGTTGGCGATCGTGACCGGACTGCTCGCGGGATGGCTGCACTTCCGCATGGACTACGCGGGACATACGGAGGTCGCCAACACGAAACGCAACCGCGTGCTGGCGTCGACGCCACTGCTGGTGGTGGCGACGATCATGGTGGTGCTCGAGGTCGGCTCGATGGCCAAGGGCGCGGTACAGCGCTATCCCGTCTTCACCACCGCCAAGGCCAACGTCTCGGCGCTGAAGTCGGGGCTCTCGGACACCAGCTGCGCGATGGCCGACGAGGTGTTGGTGGAGCCGGACACGAATGCCGGGATGCTGCAACCGGTTCCGGGCCAACGCTTCGGCGAGTACGGCCCGCTCGGTGGCGAAGACCCAGTCGGCTTCAACCCCAACGGCGTCAGCGACACCCTCGAACCACCCGAGCCGATCACCGCCAACCCGGGCACGGTCAACTCCGACGGATCGCCGAACGAACCGAACATCGGCATCGGGTTCGCTGCGGGCACCGGCGGCGGATACGGACCCGTCGGCGTGAACGGTTCGAACGTATTCCTGCCTTTCGGACTCGATCCCGAACGCACGCCGGTGATGGGCAGCTACGACGAAAACACCGTCGCGGCCAAGGTGACGTCGGCGTGGTACCAGCTGCCGCCCCGCACCCCGGACCGGCCGCTGGTCAGCGTCGCCGCCGCGGGCGCGATCTGGTTCTACGAGGAGGACGGCTCGTTCAACTACGGGCAGTCGCTCAAGCTGCAGTGGGGTGTGCACCGCCCCGACGGCAGCTACACGCCGTTGAACGAGGTGCAGCCGATCGACGTCGGGCCCGGGCCCCAAAAGGCCTGGCGCAACCTGCGTTTCCCGCTCACGACCGCACCGCCGGAGGCGAACGTCGCGCGCATCGTAGCCGACGACCCCAACCTGTCCACCGACCAGTGGTTCGCGTTCACCCCGCCGCGGGCGCCGGTGCTGGTGACCGCGCAGGATTTCCTCGGCTCGCAGACGCCGGTGCTGATGGACATCGCGACGGCCGCGAACTTCCCGTGCCAGCGCCCGTTCTCCGAACACCTCGGCATCGCCGAACTGCCGGAGTACCGGATCCTTCCGAACCTCAAGCAGGTGGTCGTGTCGTCGAACCAGTGGCAGTCGGCCGAGGACGGCGGGCCGTTCCTGTTCATTCAGGCGTTGTTGCGCACCGCGACGGTCCCCACTTATCTGCGTGACGACTGGTACCGCGACTGGGGTTCGATCGAGCGCTACCTGCGGGTGGTGCCCGAATCCGAGGCGCCCGACGCCGTCGTCGAACAAGGAACAAAGCGCGTGTTCGGTTGGAGCCGAAACGGACCCATCAGGGCGCTGCCATGAGCCAGACATCGAGTTCCGAGGTGCGGATCGCCCGCTGGGTGGCGGCGATCGCGGGGTTGATCGGCTTCGTGCTGTCGGTGGCGACACCCCTGCTGCCGGTGGAGCAGACCACCGCGACGCTGAACTGGCCTCAGCCGCAGAACGGCATGAGCCAGTTGAACAGCGTCACCGCGCCGTTGATCACCCAGACCCCGGTGCGGATGACGGTGACGGTGCCGTGCGATGTGATCCGGTCGATGCCACCGCGCGGCGGAATGGTGTTGGGCACCGCGCCGAAGGACGGTAAGCAGGCCGCGCTGCAGAGCCTGTTCGTCACGGTCAACACGCAACGCGTCGACATCACCGACCGAAATGTGGTGGTGGCCAGCGTGCCCCGCGCACGCGTGGTCGGGACCGACGGCGCCCCCGGCTGTTCGCGCATCGAGATCACATCCTCCGAAGAGGGCACGTTCGCCACGTTCGTCGGGCTGACCAAGGCGGACGGTTCGCCGCAGTACACCGGCTTCCCCGATCCGAACCTGCGTCCCGCCATTGTCGGGGTGTTCACCGATCTGACCGGACCGGCGCCGCCGGGGTTGAGCCTGTCGGCGGAGATCGACACCCGATTCACCACGCAGCCAACGCCGTTGAAGCTGGCGGCGATGGTGCTGGCCATCGTGTCCACGGCGATCGCGCTGCTGGCGCTGTGGCGCCTGGACCGCATGGACGGCAGGCGGATGCGCCGGCTCATCCCGCAGCGGTGGCGTACGTTCACCGCCACCGACGTGGTGGTCGTCGGCGGCTTCGCGGTCTGGCATGTGATCGGCGCCAACTCGTCTGACGACGGCTACATCCTGGGCATGGCGCGGGTGGCCGGCCACGCCGGGTACATGTCGAACTACTTCCGGTGGTTCGGCAGCCCCGAGGACCCGTTCGGGTGGTACTACAACCTGCTGGCGATGATGACCAGCGTCAGCGACGCGAGCATCTGGATGCGGCTTCCGGACCTGGTGTGCGGAATCGTCTGCTGGCTGTTGCTCTCTCGCGAGGTGTTGCCACGGCTCGGCCCCGCCGTGGCCGCGAGCAAGCCGGCACTGTGGGCGGCGGGTCTGGTGCTGTTGGCGGCGTGGATGCCGTTCAACAACGGCCTGCGCCCGGAGGGGCAGATCGCGACCGGTGCGCTGATCACCTACGTGCTGATCGAGCGGGCCATCACCTCCGGACGGCTCACACCCGCCGCGTTCGCGATCATCACCGCGGCATTCACGCTCGGCATCCAACCGACGGGCTTGATCGCGGTGGCCGCGCTGGTGGCCGGTGGCCGCCCGCTGCTGCGCATCCTGGTGCGCCGCCGCCAGGTGGTGGGCGTCTGGCCGCTGTTGCTGCCGCTGCTGGCCGCGGGCACGGTGATCCTGACCGTGGTGTTCTTCGACCAGACCATCGCAACCGTGTTGGAAGCCACCCGGATTCGCACCGACATCGGACCGAACCAGGAGTGGTACACCGAGAACCTGCGCTACTACTACCTGATACTGCCCACGGTGGACGGCTCGCTGTCGCGCCGGTTCGGCTTCCTGATCACCGCGCTGTCGCTGTTCGCGTCGATGTTCATCATGCTGCGGCGGGGGCGGGTGCCCGGTGTGGCGCGGGGCCCGGCGTGGCGGCTGATGGGGATCATCCTCGGCACGGTGTTCTTCCTGATGTTCACCCCGACCAAGTGGGTGCATCACTTCGGCCTGTTCGCCGCGGTGGGTGCCGCGATGGCGGCGCTGGCGACGGTGTTGGTGTCGCCGAAGGTGTTGGCCTGGTCACGCAACCGGATGGCATTCCTGGCCGCCGTACTGTTCGTTCTCGCATTGACTTTCGCGACCACCAACGGCTGGTGGTACGTGTCGAGTTACGGCGTTCCGTTCAACAACGACGAGCCCAAGATCGGCGGCATCACGGTCAGCACGATCTTCTTCGCGCTGTTCGCCGTCGCGGCGATATGGGCGGCCTGGCTGCACTTCTCGTCGCGCACCCGCGGTGAGGGCCGCATCGCGCGGGCGCTCACCGCGGCGCCGATCCCGGTGGTCGCGGGCTTCATGGTCGTGGTGTTCGTCGGTTCGATGCTCGTCGGCGTGGTGCGCCAGTACCCCACGTACTCGAACGCGTGGGCCAACCTGCGGGCCTTCGCCGGAGGCTGCGGCCTGGCTGACGATGTGCTCGTCGAGCCGAACGCCAACGACGGTTTCCTGACGCCGCTGCCCGGAGACTACGGGCCGCTGGGACCGCTGGGCGGCGTCGGACCCGTCGGATTCACCTCCAGCGGCGTACCGGAAAAGATTGTCGCCGAGGCGATCCGGGTCAACCTGCCGATGCCGGGCACCGACTACGACTGGGATCAGCCGACCAAGCTGAAGTCTCCCGGGATCAACGGCTCGACGGTGCCGCTGCCGTACGGGCTCGACCCGAACAAGGTGCCGCTGGCCGGAAGCTACGTCGAAGGCCCGCAGCAGGAGAGCACGTTGGCCTCGGCGTGGTACGAGCTGCCGCCCGCCGACGACGCGCATCCGCTCGTCGTCGTCACCGCCGCCGGAACCATCACCGGCAACAGCATTTTCAACGGGCGCACCGAGGGCGAGACCGTCGAGCTGGAGTACGCGCGGCGCGGTCCCGACGGCGCACTGGTGCCGGCGGGACGGATGGTGCCCTACGACCTCGGCCCGATTCCGTCGTGGCGCAACCTGCGGTTCCCCCGCGAGAACATCCCGTCCGACGCCGTCGCCGTTCGCGTCATCGCCGAGGATCGTTCGCTCACCCAGGGCGACTGGCTGGCCGTGACCCCGCCGCGGGTGCCCGAATTGCGATCGGTCCAGGAGTACGTCGGGTCCGAGCAGCCGGTGCTGATGGACTGGGCCGTGGGCCTGGCGTTCCCCTGCCAGCAGCCGATGCTGCACGCCAACGGCGTCACCGACATTCCGAAGTTCCGCATCACCCCGGACTACAACGCCAAGCGCAAGGACACCGACACCTGGCAGGACGGGCTCAACGGCGGGCTGCTCGGGATCACCGATCTGCTGATGCGCGCGCACGTGATGGCGACGTACCTGTCCGACGACTGGGGCCGCGACTGGGGCTCGCTGCGCAGGTTCGAGATGACGCCGGACGCGCAGGGGGCGACGCCGGCCACGCTGGACTTCGGGACAGCCACGCACAGCGGCCTGTACAGCCCCGGCCACATCCGCATCAAGCCGTAACGCGTCCGCCGTCCGGTCCTCTAGCCTGAGAGCCGTGGACCGGATCCGGTGGGGTGCCGCCACACTCACGCGTGCGGTGGAGTGGCAGGTCGACACCTTGCCGAAGGCGGTGTTTCCGCACACCCCCGCGCGGGTGTGGGACGACCACGCCGACGAGTTCTCGCCGACCTACTGGACCGAGGCCGGATGGCGGATCGCGCTTCAGATCTGGGTGATCGAGGTCGACGGGCTCACGGTGCTGATCGACACCGGTGCGGGCAACGGCAAGAGCAGGCCGCGGATGGCGGTGCTCTCCGACCTGCAGACCGGGTTCCTGAACGCGCTGACCGCCGCGGGCTTCGACCCCGCCGATGTGGATGTCGTGGTCAACACCCACCTGCACTTCGACCACGTCGGATGGAACACGTTGCGCGACAACGGCGCCTGGGTTGCGACGTTCCCCAACGCCCGCTACCTGATCTCGGAGGCCGACTACCGGCATTTCGGTCCCGACGGGCCGGCCCAGACGTCGACCCCGCGCACCGAAGAGGAGCATTCGGTTCATCAGCATGTCCGAACGGTGTTCGCGGACAGCGTTTCCCCGGTGCTTGAGCAGATCGAGTTGTGGTCGGGTGACTTTCGGCTCAGCGAGTCGCTGTGGCTGCGCCCCGCACCGGGACACACGCCGGGATCGTCGGTAGTGTGGCTCGACGCCGGTCGGCCAGCGGTGTTCGTCGGCGACCTGACACATTGCCCTATCCAGGTGGTCAGGCCCGACGACCCGTGCGGATGGGACGAGGACTTCGCGGCCGCGGCGGCGACCCGCAGGCGCATCCTGACCGAGGCGTCGCGGCGACGCGCCGCGGTGGTGCCCGCGCACTATCCGGGCCACGGCGGCGCCACGGTCGTCGCCCGCGGTGAGGCCTTCATGTTCGACGACTGGCTCCCGTTTCCGCCGATCTGAATTTTCGAATTCAACTGACGGCACTGTAAAGCCTCTGCTAGTACTGAATATCGGCTGCCAGAAGGACTTCCGACAGCAAACTGTTTGCGGCGCTTTCTGCTCATCGCGAGGAGGCATTCATGTTGCAGTCCTTCGAGGCGCCGCATACGGGTAACGGCCAACGGCCGAGGGCCCGCGTTTTCAACCAGGAGGCCGTCGAAGCCGCGATATTCGATTTACTCGTCGCGCTCGGCGAAGACCCGCACCGCGACGGTCTGCGGGAGACTCCGGCCCGCGTGGCAAGGGCCTACCGGGAGACGTTTGCGGGCCTGTACAGCGATCCCGACGACGTTCTCACGACGATGTTCGACGAACATCACGGCGAGCTCGTGTTGGTCAAGCAAATTCCGATGTACTCCACGTGCGAACATCACCTGGTTTCTTTTCACGGAGTCGCCCATGTCGGCTATCTTCCCGGCGAGGATGGACGGGTCACCGGCCTGTCGAAAATCGCGCGCCTGGTCGACCTTTATGCCCGCCGTCCACAGGTGCAGGAACGGCTGACCGGGCAAATAGCCGAAGCGGTTATGAACAAATTGCATCCGCGCGGCGTAATCGTCGTCATTGAGGCCGAACACCTGTGCATGGCGATGCGCGGTGTGCGCAAACCCGGCGCCGTGACGACGACGTCCGCGGTGCGCGGCCAGTTCCAGACCGATCCGGCGTCACGGGCCGAGGCGCTGCATCTCCTCTTACAGCGGTGATGTCGGTGCCCACGCCGAACGCGCCGGCCGGGAGGCCGTCGCTGCGCGCGGTGTGGGCCATGATGATCGGCTTCTTCCTGATCGTCGTCGACTCGACCATCGTCGCCGTCGCCAACCCGGTGATCAAAGGGGACTTCGCCGCCTCCTATCACGCCGTCATCTGGGTGACCAGCGCCTACCTGCTGGTGTTCGCGGCCCTGCTGCCGGTGGGCGGCCGCCTCGGCGACCGCTTCGGCCCGAGGAGCCTGTACGTCGCCGGGCTCGCGGCGTTCACGCTGGCCTCGCTGTGGTGCGGGGTGTCCGAGTCGATCGGGATGCTGATCGCCGGGCGGGTCGCGCAGGGGGTCGGTGCAGCGATGATGACACCGCAGACGCTGTCCGCAGTCACGCGTATCTTCCCACCCCAGCAGCGTGGCGTGCCGATGAGCCTGTGGGGCGCGACCGCGGCGGTCGGCATGCTGGTCGGTCCGCTTGCCGGCGGGCTGCTCGTGGACGGGCTGGGCTGGCGGTGGATCTTCTTGGTCAACATCCCGATCGGCGCCGCGGGCCTGGTGCTGGCGCTTCGACTGATCCCGGCCCTACCCAGGCGCGCCCATCACCTCGACGCGCTCGGCGTGCTGCTGTCCGGGGCCGGCATCTGCCTGATCGTCTTCGCCCTGCAGGAGGGACGTCACCACGAGTGGGGGCCGACGACGTGGGCGGCGATCGCCGGCGGATGTGCGTTTCTGGCGGGTTTCGTTCTGTGGCAGTCGATTCAGCGGTCGGAGCCGTTGGTGCCCCTCGAGCTGTTCCGCCGCCGCGACTTCGCACTGTCGAATGTCGGCATCGCGCTGATCAGTTTCACGATCGTCGCCTTCGCCGTTCCGCTGATGTTCTATCTGCAAGACGTGCGCGGTATGCCCGCAACGCATGCGGGCCTCGTGACGGCCCCGATGGCGGTCGCGACCGGAGTCCTCGCCCCGATCGTCGGACGGCTCGTCGACCGCGTCGCGCCGCGCTCCATCGTGTGCCCCGGCTTCACACTGACAGCGGTCGCGTTGGTCTGGCTCGCGCTGGAGATGAACCAGTCGGCACCGATCTGGCGAATAACGCTGCCGCTCACGCTCATCGGGGCCGCGGGTGCACTCACGTGGGAGCCGCTGGCGGTCATCGCATCCCGAACGTTACCCGACGATCTGGCGGGCGCCGGCTCGGCCGTCTTCAACACGATCCGGCAGGTCGGGGCCACGCTCGGCAGCGCGAGCATCGCCGCGTTGTTGGCCACCGTGGCCGACATCGACTCCCACGACGATTCGGAGCTTGTGCCGGCCTTGTCCGGAACCGCGACCGTCGAGGCGATGTCGCACTCCATGCTGTTGCCCGCGGCGGCGGCGGGAATCGGCGCGATCGCGGCGTTCTTCTTCACCGGCCATTCGCCACGAGCCGACCAAGCCGTGAGCCACTCCGAGAGAAATGTGAGCACCGCGCTATGACCGCTGTCGGCGCAAGGCCTCCGTCGACCCTGCACGAGGCCGAGACCCTCACCGACGACGCGCTGCGGGATCTGCTCGCCTACCCCGAAAACCTCACAGGCCCAAGACTTCGCGCCAATTTCATCGCGAGCATCGACGGCGCCGTGACGCTCGACGGGGCGGGCCGCAAACTCGGGACGCCGACCGACCGCCGCGTGTTCAACCGCCTGCGGGAGGTCGCCGACGTGATCGTCGTCGGCGCCACCACGGCGGCGTCCAAACCCTACGCCGACCTACGTCTCGACACGGACGCGCACACATGGCGGCTTGCGCACGGCCTGCCGCCCGCCCTGCGCTTGGTGGTGGTGTCCAGTCGCGGCGTGATCCCGCCTCACCTGTTTACGGCGACGGTTCCGCCGATCGTGTTGGTCTCTGCGAGTGCCACGAGTTCGGCGCGGCGGGCGCTGGACGCGTCCGGGGCGGTGGTGTGCGAGATGGCGGAGGGTCAGATCGGTTCTGCCGCAATACGTCAGGCGCTCGACGGTCTCGGTTTGCACCGAGTGCTCGTGGAGGGTGGGCCGACGCTGTTCTCACACCTGATCGCCGGCGATGAGATCGACGAGTTGTGCCTCACCACCAGCCCGATGATGGTGGCCGGGCCCGCGCGTCGAATCGCCGCCACACCTGAGCATGTCGCAATCCGCATGCGGCGCAAGGACGTTCTGCTCGGCGACGACGGCACCGTCATCGTCCGATGGATTCGCCGTTAGGTGCAAACTCGCTGAAATTAGAGCGGGGTCAGGCCGTGCTTGCGGAGCACCTTCTTCGTGGGCTGCTTGTCACGCAGCAGCCGCAGCGATTTGCGGATGAGCAGCCGCGTCTCGTGCGGCTCGATGACACCGTCGATGTAGCCGCGCTCGGCGGCGATCCACGGCGTGGCCATGTTCAGGTTGTAGCCCTCGATGAAGTCCTGCCGGATCTTCTGCACCTCGGGCGCGGTCGGATCGGGGAAGCGCTTCACCAGCAGTTGCGCCGCCCCCTCGGCGCCGATTACCGCGATGCGCGCGGTCGGCCACGCGAAGTTCAGGTCCGCCGACAGCTGCTTGGACCCCATCACCGCGTAACCGCCGCCATAGGCCTTGCGCACGATGATGGTCACCTTGGGCACATCGGCTTCGACTATGGCATTGAAGAACCGGCCGCCGCGTTTGATGATGCCGCGCTGCTCCTCCTCCACACCCGGCATCGCCCCCGGGGTGTCGACCACAAAGATCAGCGGCAGATTGAACGAGTCGCAGAAGCGTATGAAACCGGCCGCCTTGTCGGACGCCTCGTTACCCACGGCGCCGGACATGTGCATCGGCTGGTTGGCGATCACCCCGACCGGGTGGCCGTCGACGCGGGCGAAGGCCGTGATCATGGACGGACTGCGCTGCTCGCCGATTTCGAACACATCCCCGTCGTCGAAGATGCGGAGCAGGATCTCGTGCATGTCGTAGGCCATGTTGTCGTTGTCCGGCACGATCGAGTCGAGCTCGTAGTCGTGCGGCGTCAGTTCCGGCTCGAGACCCGGATTCACGATCGGCGGATCGTCGAAGGTGTTGGCGGGCAGGAACTCGAGGTAGTCACGCACATACTGGTACGCCTCCGCCTCGGAGGCGACCACCTTGTGGATGTTGCCGCGCTCGGCCTGAACGTCTGCGCCGCCGAGTTCGTCGAAGGTGACGTCTTCGCCGGTGACATCTTTGATGACGTCCGGGCCAGTGATGAACATGTAACCCTGGTCGCGGACCGCGACGACGAGGTCGGTCTGGATGGGCGAGTACACGGCACCGCCCGCGCACTTGCCGAAGATCAGCGAGATCTCGGGCACTAGTCCGCGCAACATCTCGTGGCGGCGCCCCAGTTCGGCGTACCACGCCAGCGACGTCACGGCGTCCTGGATGCGCGCACCCGCCGAGTCGTTGATGCCGATGATCGGGCAGCCCACCATCGCCACCCACTCCATCAGCTTGGCCACCTTGCGACCGAACATCTCGCCGACCGAACCCTGGAACACCGTCTGGTCGTGGCTGAACACGCCGACCGGCCTGCCGTTGATCCGGGCGTGCCCGGTCACCACACCGTCGCCGAACAACGCGTTCGGATCACCCGGCGTCTTCGCCAGCGCGCCGATCTCGAGGAAGCTACCGGGATCGACGAGGGCGTGGATGCGCGCGCGGGCGCTCGGAATGCCCTTCTTCTCCCGCTTCGCGACCGCCTTCTCCCCGCCGGGCTCCTTGGCTTGCTCCAGCTTCTCGCGAAGCTCGGCCAGCAGTTCCGCGGTGGTCTTCGTCCGGATGGGAGTGGCTTCAGTGGTCACTTCGAGGGCTTCTCCTCAGACTCGATCCGGTTGATCGCCTCGCTCATGTGAGCGCCGACCTTCGCAATGTACGGCTCGTCGATCACCTGGATGTGCTCGCCCCCGATCGGCACGACCTCCAGCTCGGAGACGAACTCACCCCAACCGCCGTCGGGCTTACGGGTGGCGTAGCGCGGCTCGAAGTAGATCGCGTCGTCGTGGTAGCGGTCGGCCATGTACAGCGTGACCTTGCCGTCGTACGGCTTGATCTCGGCGGTGTCGATGGCCCGCTGATCCAGGTACGACGTGCGCTGGTGCTCGATGATGCCGCCCGGGATCTGCACCCCGCTCTGGCGCACCACCTCGAGGACGTATTTCACCTGGCCCTCGTCGTCGAGCGCCTCGAGCTCCTCGTACGGGATCTCGGGGATCTCGACGTTGAACGTGCGCTCGGCGAAGCGAGCGTAGCGGTCCCAGCGGGCGCGGGTCTCCTCCTTGGTCTGGGGGATCTCCTCACCCGAGCGCACGGCATCGATGAGACCGACGAACTGCACGTCGGCACCGGCGTCCTTGAGCCCGATCGCGCACGCGTAGGCGAGCACCCCGCCGAGCGACCAGCCGGCGAGGATGAACGGCTTGCCCCGCTTGCCGTCGGTCCAGCCGTTGAGCTCCAACAGTTTCGGCACGTACTCGCGCGCCCGGTCCTCGATGGAGCCCTCGACGCGCTCGATGCCGTACATCGGCGTATCGGAAGGCAACCGCTTCAGCAGCGGCTCGTAGACCACCGTCGAACCACCGGCGGCGTGGAAGACGAACACCGGAATCCGGCTCGAGCCCTCCTGCGGCGCCCGGATCGTCCGCACGAAGCCGTCGACCTTGCCGCCCTCGAGGTACTCGCGGACGGTCGTCGAGAGCTCCTCGATGGTCTTCGCGGAGCGGACGTCGTCGGCGGTGATGGTGCCCTCGTCGACGCGCTCGGTCAGCCGTTCGGCGATCTTGCCCGCCGTGGCCTCGTCGACCTCGGGCAGCTCGTTGAAAATGCCGCCCGGCGACTTGCCGGTGACGATCGCCCAGGTGGCGAACGTGACGCGTTCGGCGGCGTCGCGCGGTGGCACGTCGGAACCCAGCGCCTCGGTCACCGCCTCCTGGGTGAGCACCTTGGACGCGGCCGCGACCGTCGACTGCGAGGGGCCCGCCGCGGGCGTCGGCCCGCTGGGGTCCGTCGGCGGCGGCGGAACGGCCGGGCCGCTCGGATCGGTCGGCGGTGGTGGCACCGCGGGGCCGCTCGGGTCGGTCGGCGGGGCGGGGATGTCCGACGCCGTCGCGGTGCCCGCGCTGGTCACCTCCGAGGCGATGCCGGTCTTCTCGGCCAACACCTGCTCGAGTTCGGCGACGGTGGTCGCACCACCCATCAGCTCGGCCTGTTCGGCCGCGATCTCCTCGGCGGTCTTGCTCTTCTGGTGCTCAGCGAGCTGGTCGACCTCGTCGCGGTGCTCGATCGCGTAGTGGATCAGCTTCTCGACCGCGTACAGGTTGGCGTCGCGCACCGCGGTCAGCTGGATCGGCGGCAGGTCGAAGTCGTACTCGACCCGGTTCTTGATCCGCACGGCCATCAGCGAGTCCAGGCCGAGCTCGATCAGCGGCACCTCCCACGGGAGGTCCTCGGGCTCGTAACCCATTGCGCCGCCGACGATCGCGCCGAGCCGGTCGTGGATCGTCTCCCCCGAGTCCGGCGACCACTTCGCGAAGCCTGCGGCCAGGCCGGCGCCCGCGGTCAGGTTGTCCTGCAGGATCTCGGCATCCGGCTCCTCTTCAACCGGGGCGACCGAAACCTGTTCGGCGACAGTCGCTCCGGTGGCCACCGCGACGGGTAGCGCGCCCGCGGCACCGGTGCGGCTCACCACCGCGTCGTACACCAGCGTGAAGGACTCGTCGATGCGCGCATGCACCTGCACGCTGGCCCCACCGGGATGGCGGGTCAGCGTCGTCACCAGCCGCGCGCCCTCGCCGGGGACGGCGCGCTGTTCGGAGGCGACCAGCTTGGCCTCGGGAATGACCGATGCCGCAGCCGCTTTCACCAACGCCGCCAGGTCCGCCTCGCCCTTGGGGGCGTACTCCCAGACGTGCCTGCCGTCCGGCGTGGCGACGTGGTTGCCCGGCATCACCGCCGAGCTGTCGCCGGTGAACCGCGCGTCGAGCCAGTGCGGCTTGCGCTTGAACCGGGTCGGCGGGATGTTCGCGAAATCCAACGCCCCGGCCAGTCCCTTGTTCCGGCGGGGGAACAGCGTGCGGAAGTCCAGATCGTGGCCGTGGACGAACAGCTGCGCCATCGCCGTGGTCATCGAGTCGACCTCGTCCTGCTTGCGCGCCAGCGTCGCGATCAGCTGCGCGTCGTGCAGACCGGCCGCCGCTGTCGTCAGGCCGACCTGCATGAGCGCGACGGGATTCGGCGCCAGCTCCAGGAAGGTCGTGTGCCCGTTGTCGACCGCGTTGCGGATGCCGTGGGTGAAGTAGACGCTGTGGCGCAGCCCCTTCTTCCAGTAGTCGACGTCGTGGATGGTCTCGCCGGGCCGGATGTAGCGACCCTCGTGCACCGTCGAGAAGTACCCGATCTTCGTCGGGTGCGGTTCGATGCCGACCAGTTCGGCGGCGAGCTCACCGAGCAGCGGGTCCATCTGCGAGGTGTGGCTGGCGCCCCTGGTCTGCATCTTGCGAGCGAACTTGCCCTCTTGCTCGCAGCGTTCGATGATCGCGTCGACCTGGTCGGGCGGCCCGCCGATGACGGTCTGCGTCGGCGCGGCGTACACACACACCTCGAGATCCTTGAAGT
Source organism: Mycolicibacterium celeriflavum (assembly GCA_050205545.1). GTDB lineage: Bacteria > Actinomycetota > Actinomycetes > Mycobacteriales > Mycobacteriaceae > Mycobacterium > Mycobacterium celeriflavum_A. The sequence goes on along the minus strand of JBNMQV010000007.1, from coordinate 28,031 downwards.
CGGCGAAGACGGTTTGGATCTCGTCGGCCGAATACTCGACCAGCGCCATCAACCGGATCCATTCGCCGAACAACATCGCCTCGCCCTCACCCATGAGGTGAGCACGCGAACAGATGGCCCGGGTGGCGTCCTCCAGCGACAGGCCGCCGGCGAAGTACGCCGCGGCCGCCTCACCGAGCGACTGGCCCACCACCGCAGCGGGTTTCGCGCCGTGGTGCTTGAGCAACTCACCGAGCGCGATCTGCAGGGCGAAGATCACCGTCTGGACGACCTCGATGGGGTACTCGCAGGTCTCGTTGGTGTAGTCGATCGCGTCATCGAGGATCAGCTCAAGGATCGAATAGCCCCGTTCGTCCTGGATGAGGGCGTCGACCTTGTTGATCCACTCCGCGAACACCTCGTTGCGCAGATACAGGTTCTTGCCCATCTTGCGGTGCTGGGCGCCGAAACCGGCCAACACCCACACCGGCCCGTTGGTCACCGGGCCGTCGGCGCTGAACACGCTCGGGTGCTGTTTGCCCTCGGCCACCGCGCGCAGGCCCTTGATGGCCTCGTCGTGATCGTGAGCCAGCACCACGGCGCGGGACCGCCCGTGGTTGCGCCGCGACAACGCGCGCCCGATGGACTCCAGCGACGACTCCCGCCCCTCGGGGCTGTCGATCCAGTCGGCCAGCTCGGCCGCCGTCGCCCTCTTGCGCGACGTCAGGAACCCCGAAACGGCCAGCGGCACAACCGGAGTGGGCTGCTCGTCGGCTTCCATCTCCTCGCGCGCGGCCTCGAGCAGCTGCAGCGCCCTGTCGGTGAGGCCGGGCAGTTCGGGCTCGTCGAGCTGCGCGTGGGCGGGCTGGTCCAGCGCGTCGTCATCGTCATCATCGACGAACTCGCCGTACTCGTCCATCCGCACGCCGCCGATGTAGACGGCGTCGGCGTCGGCCGACGTCGACTCCTCGGCTTCGGGCTCCGGTTCCGGTTCGGGCTCGACGAGGTCGGACGGCAGCACCTCGCGCAGCACCATATGCGCGTTCGCGCCGCCGAAGCCGAACCCGGAGACGCCGGTGATGGCGTATCCGCTGTAGCGCGGCCAGTCGGTGGCGGTGTCGGCGACCTTGAGGTGCACACCGTCGAAGTCGATGTAGGGGTTGGGGCCGGTGTAGTTGATCGACGGCGGGATCTTGTCGTTGCGCAGCGCCAGCGCCATCTTCGCCAGGCTCGCCGCGCCCGCGGCCGACTCCAGGTGTCCCACATTGGATTTGATGGCGCCCAGCAGCGCCGGCTTGTCGGCCGCGCGGCCCCTGCCGACGACACGGCCGAGCGCGTCGGCCTCGATCGGGTCGCCGAGGATGGTGCCGGTGCCGTGCGCCTCGATGTAGTCGACGAGGCGCGGGTTGATGCCGGCGTCCTTGTACGCCTTGCGCAGCACGTCGGCCTGCGCGTCCGGGTTCGGCGCGAGCAGGCCGTTGGACCGGCCGTCGTGGTTGACCGCGCTGCCGGCGATGACGGCGAGGATCTCGTCACCGTCGCGCCGGGCGTCGGAGACCCGCTTGAGCACGAGCATGCCGCCGCCCTCGGAGCGCGCGTAGCCGTCGGCATCCTGGGAGAACGACTTGATCCGGCCGTCCGGCGCGAGCACTCCGCCGACCTCGTCGAAGCCGACCGTGACCAGCGGGGTGATCAAGGCGTTCACACCGCCGACGATCGCGACGTCGGCCTCACCCGCACGTAGCGCCTGCACACCTTGGTGCGCGGCGACCAGCGAGCTCGAGCAGGCGGTGTCGACAGTCACCGACGGGCCACGGAAGTCGTAGAAGTAGGAGACGCGGTTGGCGATGATCGAGCTGGAGTTGCCGGTGATCGCGTACGGGTGGGTGACACTCGGGTCCGACAGGGCCAGATTCTGGTAGTCGGCGTTCGACGAACCCACGTACACCGCAACCGACTCGCCGCGCAGGCTCGACGCCGGGATGCGGGCGTTCTCCAGTGCCTCCCAGGTCAATTCGAGGGCCATCCGCTGCTGCGGATCGATGTTGTCGGCCTCCATCTTCGACAGCGCGAAGAACTCGGCGTCGAAGCCCTTGATGTCGGAGAGGTAGCCGCCGCGCGTGCGGGCCTTGGCGACCCGCTCGGCGATCCGTGGCTCGCTGAGGAACTCCTCCCAGCGGCCCTCGGGCAGGTCGGTGATCGCGTCGCGGCCCTCCATGAGCGCCTGCCACGTCTCGTCGGGGGTGTTCATGTCCCCGGGGAACCGCGTGGCCAGGCCGACGATTGCGATGTCCTCGACGTCGCGCGCGCGGGTCCAGTCCTCGTCGTCGCCGGCGTCGTCGGGCTCCGGCTCACCCTCGACGATCACCGTCGCCAACGACTCGATGGTGGGATGGCGGAACGCCACGGTGGCCGTCAGCGTGACGCCGGTGAGGTCCTCGATGTCGCTGGCCATCGCGACGGCGTCGCGCGACGACAGGCCGAGCTCGACCATCGGCGCGGACTCGCTGATGGAGTCGGGCGACTGGCCGGTGGCGTTGCCGATCCAGTTACGCAGCCACTCGCGCATCTCGTTGACCGTCATGTCGGTCCTGGGGGCGGTCAGCGGCTTCTCGGGTGCCAGCTGGATGTCGTCGCCGGACGGCATCTCGGGTTGCTGCGAATCGTCCTGTGTATCAGCCATATTCGAGTTGGTCTCAGTCACTCTCGTCGGGGAACGCGTTGGCGATCTTCCCGCTGCGCAGACTGCCGTCCAGGTAAGCCGAGCGGCACGCTCGGCGGCCGATCTTGCCGCTCGAGGTGCGCGGGATCGCGCCCGCGGGGGTCAGCAGCACGTCGCGGACCGTGACGCCGTGGCGCACGGCGATCGCGGCGCGGATGTCGTCGGCGATGGGACCCATGTCGAGCTTGTGGGAGCCGGGTGCCCGCTCACCGACGATCACCAGCTGTTCGGACGTGTCGTCGGGATCGCGCTTGAGGCCGGAGTGGGCGTTCTCGAACACCTCGTCCGGCAGCTGGTTGGCGGGCACCGAGAACGCCGCGACGAACCCGGTGCGCAGCGCCTTCGTCGCCTCCTGTGCGGAGTATTCCAGGTCCTGCGGATAGTGGTTGCGCCCGTCGATGATCACCAGATCCTTGACGCGGCCGGTGATGTAGAGCTCACCGTCGTAGTAGGCGCCGAGGTCGCCGGTGCGCACCCAGGTCGCGTCGTCGGCCGCGCCTTCGGCGTGCGACGGGTTGGTCCGCGACTTGAGGATGTTCTGGAACGTCGCGATGGTCTCCTCGGGCTTCCCCCAGTAGCCCGTGCCCATGTTCTGACCGCTGATCCAGACCTCGCCGATCTGCCCGTCGGGCAGCTCGGTCGCGGTGTCGTTGTCGACGATGACCGCCCACTCGGCGATGCCGATCTTGCCGGCGCCGGCCTGCGGAACGGCCTTCGGCGAATCGTCGGATACCGGAACGAAGCGGCCGACGTTGAGCTCGTCGCGGTCCACCGGAGTGATCGTCGGTTCGGCGTCCATCGGCGTGGTCGACACGAACAGCGTGGCCTCGGCCAGGCCGTAGGAGGGCTTGATCGCCTTGGGCTGGAATCCGAACGGGCCGAACGCCTCGTTGAACCGGCGCACGGTGGCCGCCGAGATCGGTTCGCTGCCGTTGAGGATGCACTTGACGTTGGACAGGTCGAGCGGCGGCTCGCCGTCCTTGGGCACGCCGCGGGCGGCGGCGTGGTCGAACGCGAAGTTCGGGGCCACCGAGATGGTGCCGCCTGTGTCGCCTTCCTTGCGGGCCATTTCACGGATCCAGCGGCCGGGCCGGCGCACGAACGCGGCCGGGGTCATGAACGTGATGTAGTGGCCGAGCATCGGCGACAGCAGCACGGTGATCAGGCCCATGTCGTGGAAGAACGGCAGCCAGGACACGCCGCGGTCGCCCTCTTCGCCTTCCAGCGCCTCGATCACCTGCACCACGTTGGTGGCCAGGTTGAGGTGGGTGATCTGCACACCGGTCGGGATGCGCGTCGAGCCCGACGTGTACTGCAGGTAGGCGATGGTGTGCTCGTCGACCTCGACGGGTTCCCAGGTGGCTCCGACCTCGTCGGGCACGGCGTCGACGGCGATCACGCGGGGGCGCTGGTTGGCGGGCCGGGTGCGGAAGAACTTCCGCACACCCTCCGCGGCCTCGGTTGTGGTCAGGATCGCCGACGGCTCGCAGTCGTCGAGCACGGCGTGCAGGCGACCCACGTGTCCCGGTTCGTTCGGATCGAACAGCGGAACGGCGATGCGGCCCGAGTACAGCGTGCCGAAGAACGCGACGAGATAGTCGAGGTTCTGGGGGCACAGGATCGCGACGCGGTCGCCGGGCTGGGTGACCTGTTGCAGCCGGGCGCCGACGGCGCGGTTGCGGGCGCCGAAGTCGGCCCAGCGCAGGTCGCGGGCGACGCCGTCGCGTTCGGTGGAGAAGTCCAGGAACCGGTACGCGAGCTTGTCTCCACGTACCTTCGCCCATCGTTCGACGTGTTTGACCAGGCTCCCGTTGTCGGGAAACTTGATCAGTCCGTCCTTGATGAACGGGTTATGGAACCCCATCGCACTCTCCTGTCAGCGGCACACGCTTCTCGATGCCGATCGCACATGATTTCGGAGCCGCCCTGCGGGCCCCGCACCCCGGAAAAGGGTACCGGTCGGCTATCCGCTTACTGCTCTTAGTTTTTTCTTAATGTTAGGTGACTGGTTAACGCAGTCCAAATCAGGTCTGGTCACGAGTCAGCCATGTTTCGGGCGCGGGGCGTTATCGACCAATTCCTGCGCCCAGCGCTGCGTCCACTGGGTGGCGGACGCACCGTCGGCGTTCCAGAACTGCGTGGTGGCGTACATCGCGTGGATAGGTTGCCCCGCACCGCCGAGCAGTATGTCGATGGTCTTGGGCAGGTTCATGATGTTGAAGGCCTCGGGCGGCGCCGAGCAGATCAGATCGCCCGGGGCGCAGATCTCGTTGACGCGGTCATTCAGTGCCCCGAACCCGCCGGGTCGCGGACCCGTCATGGCGAGCCCCATGCCGTCGAGCATGGGCACGTCGCGCAGCGTGATCTCGGCGCCCTGGCCGGGCGGGTTGGGACCGACGTCCACACCGACGCCGGTCTGCCTGCGGCCGTCGGCGATCAACGTCACACCCAGCACCAGGTCCTCGTCGACCGGGCCGCGCCCGTTGCCGATGTCGCTGGCGATGTCACCGGCGATGACCGCGCCCTGCGAGAACCCGACGAGCACGTAGCTGGTCAGCGGGCAACGCTCGTTCATGTCGGTCATGGCCTTGACCGTCGCTCCGAAACCCTCGGCGCGGCTGTCGTTGTAGCTCATCTGGCCGTCCTGCGAGAACGGGTTGTGGAACTGCGCCGTGTACGGAACCGTGAACACCTCGAGCCGGTCGTTGCCGAACTGCCCGCGGACCGGGTTGGTCACGTTGAGCAGCAACGCGATCGGAAACTGCGTCGGGTTGAACGGGTCGAGCTGCGGTGAGGACTCCCACGTGCCGGGGATCGAGATCATCTGCACGTCCGGGCAACTCGCGTCCTGAAACTCCGGGCGCGGCTTCTTCGTGGGGCTGGCTCCGGTCGGAGGAACGCCCGTGGGCGGGATGCCCGTCGGACCCTCGGGTTTACGCAGGATCACAACGACGATGACGATCAGCAGCACCACCACGATTGCCATCGCGCCGGCTGCGATGAGCGCGAGGATGCGGTGGCGTTTCCGCCGGTTGGTAGTGGCCATGTATCGGTTGGGCTCCTGCTAGCAGAGTCGTTCGGTTGCGATGCGAATGTAATCGGCGGTGGCGGCGTCGACGTCGACGGTCGGCGCCGTACCGGATATGTGATCCCTCACATCGCCGCGCACCAGCGGATAGACCGAATCCCACACCTTCTGATCGTCGTGCTTGGCGGCACGGGCCTGGCATACGTACGAGCCGATCCGGAGCGCCAACAGGTCGCTGGACCGCGTCACCCCGGCCGCGGCCAGCTCGTCGAGGTAGCCCTGCTGCCGGTCGGTCAGGACGAGCGTGTTGGAGTGCCCGGTCGCCGGCGGCGCGGCAGGTGCCGCCTCACCGGGCTGTGCGGGCGCGGGCGCGGCCTCCGACGTGGGCATGCCCATGGCCGCCATGACGTCGTGGCCGGAACACCCGGTCAGCAACGCCGTCGCCGAAGCGATGAGCAGCGAACCTGCCGCTGTCGTTCGTACCGAGCGTTGCACTCCTCCAAGGTACCGGCTGCCGACGGGCGGCCCCGGTTCCGCAGAGCGGGTCGCCGGCTAAGCGATCGTCGCCGCCAATTCCCCGCTCATGGCCGCGAGCTGACCGCTCCAGGAACCCCAGTCGTGGGTACCGCTGGTCGGGAAGTCGAAGTGCCCGTTCTTGCCGCCGACGGAGCGGTAGTGCTGGTAGAACTCGCGATTGGTGCCCTGGGCGATGTCGCAGTAGCCGATCATCGCGGGCGGATCGGTGCACCCGCCTGCCGGGGCGCTCCACACCCACAGGCGGGTGTTGTTGTCGGCCAGCAACTGCACGTGGACGTTGGGCGAATGCCACTTCCACCGGCCCAGCTGTGGCAGGCCCCACATGTTGCGGGTCTCGACGCCGCCGTACTGGGCGAGCCCGGCGGTGATTGCGCCGTCGACACCGGTGCGCTCGGGGGTCAGAAAGCCCGACAGCGAGCCGGCGAAGCGGTAGCGGTCCGGATGGAACGTGGCCATCGCCATCGCGCCGTAACCGCCCTGTGCCGCGCCGACGATGCCGTGGCCCCCCGGCGCCAAGCCCTTGTTGGCGGCCAGCCAGTTGGGCAGTTCGTCGGCCAGGAAGGTCTCCCACTGCTTGCTGCCGTCGAGCTCCCAGTTGGTGTACATGCTCCACGCGCCGCTCGCGGGCGCGGCCACCGAGATGCCCTTCCCGGCGAGGGTGTTCATCGCGTTGCCCGCGGTGACCCAGTTGCTGACGTCGGGTGCGGCGTTGAACGCATCGAGCAGAACGACCGCGTGCGGGCCACCGCCCTGGAAGGCGACGGGGATGTCGCGGCCCATCGCGGCCGACGGCACCATCAGCATCTCGACTTGCGCCTGGGCGGACGGCGCGACCGCCGTACCCGCGGTCCACAGACCCGCGGCCAGTGCCACGGTCAAGATCGCCCGGAAGATCCCCTGCATCGGCTCGCCCACCTCACCTCGGTCTGCTGGTCCCCGCGCGAGGTAGTCAATCACACACCGGCGGGGGCGTGGTCGGAAAAGGCCCCGCCGACGCGAGGAGCAAAAAAGGCCACCGCGGACGCGAGGAGCAAAAAAAGGCCACCGCGGACGCGAGGAGCAAAAAAAGACCGACGGCGGCGACCCCGCAGGATCGCCGCCGCCGGCTGTGAAGTTATCGCCGTACCACTCAGTTACCGGCGTCCGTCGTCTCCACCGAGGCCTGGGTGGCGATCGGCGTCGACGGCTGCGGGGTGGCACCGAGCACGCGCTGGATGTCCGGCTTCATCTGCTGAAGCTGCTGACCCCAGTACGGCCAGTCGTGCGTACCGCCCTGCGGGAAGTTGAACACGCCGTTCTTGCCGCCCGCGGCGAGGTACTGCTCCTGGAACGTCTCGTTCGTGCGCAGCGTGAAGCTCTCCAGGAACTTCGCGTTGAAGTTGTCACCGGCGACCTGACCGTTGATCTCGGCCGGCTTGCCGTTACCGCAGAACACCCAGATGCGGGTGCCGTTGGCGACCAGCTTGTCGATGTTGACCATCGGGTCGTTGCGCTTCCACGCGGGATCGCTCGACGGGCCCCACATGTCCTCGGACTCGTAGCCGCCCGCGTCACCCATGGACAGGCCGACCAGCATCGGCCACCAGCCCTCGGAGAGGTTCAGGAAGCCCGACAGCGAAGCGGCGTACTGGAACTGCTGCGGGTAGTAGATGGCCAGCGTCATCGCGGCCGAGCCGGCCATGGACAGCCCGACTGCGGCGTTGCGGTTCGGGTTCACACCCTTGTTGGCCGCCAGGTACGCGGGCAGTTCCTGGGTGAGGAACGTCTCCCACTTGTAGGTCGAGCAACCGGCCTTGCCGCAGGCCGGCTTGTACCAGTCGCTGTAGAAGCTGGACTGACCACCCACGGGCATGATGACCGCGAGGCCGGAGTCCAGGTACCACTCGAACGCCGCGGTGTTGATGTCCCAGCCGTTGAAGTCATCCTGCGCGCGAAGTCCGTCGAGCAGGTAGACGCCCGGCGCGTTCGGACCGCCGTTCTGGAACTGAACCTTGATGTCACGGCCCATCCCTGCGGACGGAACCATGAGGTACTCGACCGGCAGACCCGGACGAGAGAAAGCCCCCGCGGTGGCCGAGCCTCCGATGGCGCTCACCAAGCCCGGCAGCACGAGGGCCGCAAGGGCGGCTCCCGCAAGCCGGCGGACCCAGGCACCCCGGATCTTGCCAACGAACTTCATGCTTCATCTATCCCATCTGTTGTATGCCGCACGCGGAAGTGCCCCTCGGGCAAGCCGCGTAACCCGTGCAGTCAACCACACGTCGGCGTGAACTTCCCATTCGAGAGATGTCGACCCTGGTCACGACCCTCCACCCCGGAGTGTTGTGACCAGGTCCGTTTTCAGGGTTTGCAGTTGCGCACCCCAGTTCGGCCACGTGTGATTTCCCTCGGGCGGGAATTCGAACGTGGCGTTGTTTCCTCCGGCCGTCAGGTAGGCCGTCTGGAAGTCTTTATTGCTTTTCAACGCCATGGATTCCAGGCTGTCGGCGGTCAGCGCCTGGTTCGGGTCGAAATTGTCGTCGGGCGGTGTCAATCCGCTTGGCGCACAGGAAATCCACAGGCGGGTGCGGTTGGCCGCCAGCCTGCCGACCTGGTGGACCGGGTCGTGACGCTTCCACGCGCCGTCCCACGGCGCGCCCCACATGTTGTCGACGCTGTAGCCGCCGGCGTCGAGCATCACGACCCGGATCGCCTGCTGCATGGCCGGCGCCGACGGGTTCAGGTATCCCGAGAGTGACGCCGCGTACGCGAATTGTTGTGGGTGATGCGCGGAAAGGATCAGCGCCGCACTGCCCGACATCGACACCCCCACGACCGCGTTACCGGTGGTGGAGACGTTTTTATTCGTGGAAAGCCAGGCGGGAAGCTCGTCGGTCAGAAAGGTTTCCCATTTATAGGTGTAGGGCTGGCTGTTGAAGCTCGACGGTGCATACCAGTCGGCGTAGAAGCCGGCCTCTCCACCCACCGGCATCACCGTGGCCACGCCGGACTCGAAAAACCACTCGAATGCCGCGGTTTCGATGTCCCATCCGTTGTAGTCATCGCGTGCCCGCATCCCGTCGAGCAGATAGACGGCCTTCTGCTCGCCGGAATCGCTTCCGGCGGGCTGGAATTGGACGCGGACGAGGCGGCCCATCGCCGGGGAGTACACGTCGAGGTACTCGACGGGAAGACCCTCGCGGGAGAACGCGCCCGCCTGCGGCGCCACACCGACCGCGGCGATCGCACTCGGCAGCGCGACGGCCGCGGTCGCCGCAGCCAGCGCGCGGCGAAGCCAAGTTCGCACAGGTTGGTCCATCCGTTCGTGTGTCTCGGGCGCCGCAGAGAGCGATCCGCGTCTGTCTATCGGCCGAGAGGGGTCGCGGCGTTACGGACCCGTGGCGGGCATCCCGGTGTAGGGCTCGTTCACGCGTTCCGGCACGGGCAGCCCGCAGCGCGCGAGCTCGTAGAGGGGCACGCGGTCGATGCGGTACTTCGTGAATTGATAGGCGTGCACGAGGTTCGACAGGAACCGCCGCGGACCCATGGGTCCACGCACGGAGTTAAGCATCGCGTCGGTCGCCGGGCACTCGAGCGCCGCCTCGGCCTGCCTGACCCAGTCCTCGTCGATGTAGCCGGGGAGAAACGGGGGCTCCTTGAGGAACGGCCCCTCGGCGATGGCCCAGTCGGGAAACAGGTTCTTGTCGTGGCCGATTCGGCCGTCCTCGAGCCGCGCGGTGTGCGCGGCCAACGGATTGGCGAGCCCGATCTGGTCGATGACCCGCACATCCAGCCCGACGTTCATGCCCAACATGCCGAGGTTGGTGAAGAACACGGTGTGCGGACCCTTGTAATCGTCCGGCGCGTCGGGTGGCGGCGGCAGCGCGGGCACCACATCCCACTGGTCGTAATTGCCCGACGGCAGCAGCAGGGCACCGTCGGGGGTGTTCTCCAGCGCCTCGAGCACCGCCCGCATGCGCGGATAGTCCAGATAGTCCGCGGCGGTCAGCGGATGCGAGTGCCCGGTCGCCTGGGAGTAGAACCTCCGCTCGTCGACGATGCCGGAGTACGTGACGCGGGTGGCGTCGCGGCCCATCCCCGGCGAGTTGGCCGCCCACAGCGCCCACCCCACCACGGCCAGCCACAGCACACTGGTGGCGCCGACGAACAAGTAGCCCGCGCCGCGGGCCATCCGCGTTTCGTCCGGAAGCACAAGGGGGACAACGGCGATCGGCGTGAGCATGAGGAACACCGGGGTCAGCAGCACCCTGCCGTGCATGAAGTCGCCGCCCTGGCGGATCCAGTAGATCGCCTGCAGCAGACCGCTGACGAGGAAGAAGAGCACCACCGCCGCGGGGCTCTGCACCAGGCGCGCCAACCATCCGTGACCCGACGCCACCACGCCGCGGTTCGGCCGGGGCCGCCCGCGGATGACCCACACCACCCCCGCCAGGCCGGCGAGCAGGATCGCAGGCGCCCACAACAGATAGGGCTGATTGAAGTTCGCCAGATAGACGAATCCCTGCGACCACTTCGAACCGGTCGCGTCCTTGGCCAGTGCGGTACCGGGGACCAGCAGACCGTAGTAGCCCATCCGGAAGATCTGGTACGCCACCGGAAGCAGGCCGCCGGCGACGATGATCACCACGCGCCGCCGCCAATCGCGCGCCGCGATCAGCATCATCACGAGGGCGAACCCGCCGATCAGCGCCAACTCGGGGCGGACCAGCACGCTCAGGCCCGCCACGAAAGCCAGTGCGACGTCGAAGGTTCCGCTGACCCGTGTCGCCGGCGGCGAGGCCTGCGGGGCGAGGGGTTGCCTGCGAATCGTCGGGGCACCACCGCGCACGGCGGGCGCGGGGCCGGCGCGGCGGCTGCGCGGTTCCTGCGACCAGCACACCATCATCCACCACAGCAGGCCGAGATATGCCAGCACCAAACCGTTTTCGAGTCCGGAGGTGGCGAAGTCGCGCGCGGGCGGCAACGCGATGTACACCAGCACCCCGGCGGGCAGCATCAGTGCGCGCCGGCCCCGCAGGCTCGGTGCGTACAACCGGCCGGCGCCCAGCATCATGAACGCGACACCCAACAGGCTCAGCACCAGCGCTAGCACGAGCACCACGTACTCCAGCCGCACGGAGCCGCCGATCAGCGAGCCGAGGTAGACCAGGTAGGTCCACACGGTCGAGGTGTTGGCCTCAACCCGCTCGCCGGCGTTGAAGACCGGACCGTTGCCGGCCAACATGTTGCGGATCGTCCGCAGGACGATGAGGCCGTCGTCGGCGATCCAGCGCCGCTGCCAGGCGCCCCAGCCGAACAGCGCCACGACCACCGCCACGCTGACCCACAGGCTGATCCGGACCGTGTTGTCATACCGGAAGGCGGGCCAGCGGGACAGGCTGCGCCCGAGGTCGTCGAGCCACTGGCCCGCCGAGGGCGGGCGCACCTTTTCAGCTGAGGAAGACGGCGGCACCGATGGTCCCGATCCACGCCAGCAGCAGCAGCTGCAGTACCCGGTCCTTGAGCGCGATCTCCTCCGGCTCCCCGGCCAGTCCGCCGTCGACGTCGACGGCGTACCGAAGGATCGCGATGGTGATCGGAATGATGGTGATCGCGTACCACGACGCGGTGGCACCGTCTCGTTCGAAGGCCCACAGGCCGTAGCAGAGCACCATCGCCGTGGCCGACAACGTCCACACGAAGCGCAGATACGATGCCGTGTAACTCTCCAGCGACTTGCGGATCTTGGCGCCGGTGCGTTCGGCGAGCTGCAGTTCGGCGTAGCGCTTTCCGGCCACCATGAACAACGAGCCGAACGTCATCACCAGCAGGAACCATTGCGACAGCGGAATGTTCGCCGCCGCTCCGCCCGCGATGGCGCGAATCAGGTACGCCGACGACACGATGCAGATGTCGAGCACCGCCTGGTGCTTGAGGCCGAAGCAGTACGCCAGTTGCATCGCGATGTAGACCGCGAGGACCACGGTCAGGTTCACCGACGCCAGCAGCGAAATGCCAAGCGCGGCAGCGGCCAGCACCACCGACGCGGTGTAGGCCAGCCATTCGGGGACGACGCCGGCGGCGATCGGCCGGAACCGCTTCGTGGGATGCTGACGGTCGGCCTCGACGTCGCGGGCGTCGTTGACCAGGTAGATCGACGACGCCGCCAGCGAGAAGCTCACGAACGCGATGAGGATCTTGACCGCGACGTCGCGGTAGTCGTAATGGATGTCCCCGCCGAGCGCGGCGATCGGTGCGGCCAGCACGAGCAGGTTCTTCACCCACTGCCGCGGCCGGATCGCCTTGATCAAGCCGGTCGCGGCGTTGCGCGGCGGGCCCTTCTGCTGTGCCGGTTGTTCACCCATTGGCCGTACGCTCTCTGCGCTGCTGTCACTGGAGATGCTCATGAGTTCCCTTCGGCGCGGTCGGCCACCGAGCCGACGACCTTCGCGACGACCGCCCCGACTGCGACCCCGGTGAGCACATCACTGGGGTAGTGCACACCAAGCACCAACCGCGACAACGCCATCGGCGGCACGAGCAACGCCGGGAGCGGAAGGCCCGTGGTCCTGGCCATCAGCACCGAGGCGGCCGTGGTCGATGTCGCGTGCGCGGACGGAAAGCTCAGCCGGCTCGGGGTTCCGACGTTGACCGAGATCGCCGGGTGGTGCGGCCGTTCGCGGCGCACCACGCGTTTGATCAGCACCGCGGCGGCGTGTGCGATGAACGCACCGGCCCCCGCGGTCAGCCAGGCACGCCGGCGGTCGCCCTGAAAGATCGCTCCCAGCAAGGCGATCGCGAGCCAGCCGAGGCTGTGCTCGCCGAAATGGGACAACGTGCGCGCGGCCGACAGGATCGCCGGCCGGTCACCCAGCGCGGACTGCACCGCGACCAACGCGGCCTCTTCGCCGCGCGGGCTCTCATCCATGTGCAGACGACTCCAGTAGGACAGTCTCCCACTTCTGCTTGCTCGTCAGCGTCGGCAACGCCTCGCGGTAGACCTTGCGCATCTTGTTGAACCTGCGAGCCAGGATCGCCTGGCGCTTCAGCGATTCCCGCAGCAGGTGGAACATCTTCTCGCGGTCGCGCTGGCGGTACACGACGCCGCGGCCGTCCGCGGTCGTCACGGTGACACCGTCCACCCGGCACAGCGAGAACCACCGGGCGTCCTGGGTGGCGACGTTGATCTGCGGACGGCGGTGATGCTCTGGATCATGCGGGCGCAGTTGGTGAACCACTCCGCGCGACAGCCGCGTCGAGATCGCGAGCGCGTTGGTGGGGATCTTCACCTTCCTGCGCCAGCGCTTGTCCGACGGCGTCGGAAGCTCGGCCGCGCTCGACAGCACCACCGCGTCGGGATACTCCTGGCGCATCTTGCGCACCTCGGGTAGCGCCGACTCGAGGATCGAGAAGATGTGCTCCGGACCCGCCAGGAAGTCGTCCATCGCTTTGTTCTGGATGGCGACGGTCGAATACTCCAGGCACAGAAGGTGTTTCAGCGTCGCCTTCAAGTGGCTGGCGATCAGTCCGCCGACGTTGCCGTCCCAGTGCAGGGCGGCCACCACCAAGCGGTTACGCAGGTGGAAGTACGCCTGCCAGTCGATCGCGTCGTCCTTGTCGCTCCACGCCATGTGCCAGATCGCGCAGCCGGGAAGCGTGACGGTCGGATAGCCGTGCTCACCGGCCCGCAGGCCGTAGTCGGCGTCGTCCCATTTGATGAACAGCGGCAGCGGCTGGCCGAGTTCCTCGGCGACCTGACGCGGGATCATGCACATCCACCAGCCGTTGTAATCCACGTCGATGCGCCGGTGCAGCAGCTTGCTGCGCGGCGAATCCTCGTCGGCCAGGCTGTCTCTGGCGAAGTTGTGGTCGTACTCGGTGTTGACCGCGTTGGTCCACATGAAGTTCTCGGAGTCGACCATCTCGCCCATGACGTGCAGGTGCGAGGGCTCCTGCAGGTTGAGCATCTGCCCGCCCACCAGGGTCGGCGTCTTGGCGAACCGGTTCATGGCCAAGGCCCGCAGGATCGAGTCCGGCTCGATGCGGATGTCGTCGTCCATGAACAGGATCTGTTCGCAATCGGTGTTCTTCAGCGCCTCGTACATCACCCGGCTGTAGCCGCCGGAGCCGCCGAGGTTGGGTTGGTTGTGGATCGACAACCGGTTGCCGAGCGCGGTCGCCGCCTCCTCGAAGCCCGGGTGGTCCTTGGCCTTCTTCGTCCCCTGGTCGGACACGATGACGGCGCCGATCACCTTGTCCACCAACGGGTCCGACGTCAGCGCCGCCAGCGCGTTGACGCAGTCGGCGGGGCGGTTGAAGGTGGGGATGCCGACGGCGATGTTGGCCCGGCCCGGCGCCGGCTCCGGTGCGTACCAGCCGGCGTGGTGCAACGTGCACGCCGAATCCGTGGCGATGTCGAACCAGATCCAGCCGCCGTCCTCGAACGGGCCCAGGTCGATTTCGAACTCGACGTGGGCGGGTTCGCCCTCGCGCTCGCTGACGATCGGGGCGCCGCCGACCGTGATCCGGGCGCCGGTGGCCTTGGACCGATAGACGTCGACACGTGCGCTGCCGGTCAGCTCGACGCGCAGCACCACCGACTGCAGGATCGACCAGCGACGCCAGTAGCTGCCCGGAAACGCGTTGAAGTAGGTCGCGAACGACACCTGCGATTCGGTGCCGATCTCGAGTTCGGTGCGGCTCGGCGCGTGCGCGCGTTTGGCGTTGGTCTCCGCTTCCTCGATGTAGAGCTTGCGGACGTCGTGTGGTTCGCCTGGACGCGGCAGGATCACGCGCGCCAGCAAGCTGACCGCCTTCGATTCCGCGGAGTCGAGCGCGCCGGACGGGATCTCGCTCATGCGCTACTGCTTTCTGGGCCCGGTTCGGTCAGTGGCACGCCGTCGCGCAGATGCGGGGCGAGCGTGTTGTCGTACATGCTCAGCGCGCTGGCGATGGCCATGTGCATGTCCAGGTACTGGTAGGTCCCCAGCCTGCCACCGAACAACACCTTCGCAGAAGCGGTTTCGGCCTTGGCCCGGGCCCGGTAAGCGGCCAGCAACGCGCGGTCGGCTTCGGTGTTGATCGGATAGTAGGGCTCGTCGTCATTGTCGGCGAACCGGGAGAACTCGCGCATGATGACCGTCTTGTCGGTCGGGTATGCGCGTTCGGGGTGGAAGTGCCGGAACTCGTGGATCCGGGTGTAGGGCACGTCGATGTCGTTGTAGTTCATCACCGGTGTGCCCTGGAAGTCCCCGGTCTCGAGCACTTCCAGCTCGAAGTCGAGGGTCCGCCACCCCAGCCGGCCCTCGGCGTAGTCGAAGTACCGGTCGAGCGGGCCGGTGTACACCACCGGAGCATCCGGGTTCTCGGCGCGAAGTTGCTCCCGCACGTCGAACCAGTCGGTGTCCAGCCGGACCTCGATGCGGTCATCGGCCGCCATGTTCTCCAACCACTTGGTGTAGCCGTCGACCGGCAGCCCCTCGTAGGTGTCGTTGAAGTAGCGGTTGTTGAAGGTGTAGCGGACCGGCAACCGGGTGATGTTCGCCGCGGGCAGTTCCTTGGGGTCGGTTTGCCACTGCTTGGCGGTGTAGCCCTTGAAGAACGCCTCGTAGAGCGGGCGACCGATCAGGCTGATCGCCTTCTCCTCGAAGTTCTGCGCCTCCTCGGTCTTGATCTCGGCCGCCTGCTCGGCGATCAGCGCGCGGGCCTCGTCGGGCGTGAAGTAGCGGCCGAAGAACTGGCAGACCAGACCGAGGCCCATCGGCAGCGGATAGGCCTGCCCGTCGTAGAGGCCGAAGACCCGGTGCTGATAACCGGTGAACTCGGTGAACTGCCGGACGTAGTCCCACACCCGCTTGTTCGAGGTGTGGAACAGGTGCGCACCGTATTTGTGCACCTCGATCCCGGTCTGCGGCTCGGGCTCGGAGTAGGCGTTACCGCCGATGTGCGGGCGTCGCTCGACGACGAGAACCCGCTTGTCCAGTTGTGTTGCCACGCGCTCGGCAATCGTCAGGCCGAAGAATCCGGAGCCGACGACAAAGAGGTCAAAACGAGCTGTCATCGGCAGCAAGGGTATCCGACCGTGACCGCGCGACCCGAATCCGACAGCAGCCGAATATTGCGATCGGCTCACGATTACATATCGTCACTTTCGTCCCACTAGTCACACCAGTACCGTCGATCACGTCGGCGCCGACCGTCGACAGTGCAGGACCTGGGCCGTTCACCTGAATCGCCCAACGAACACGAAGCGACCATCTAATCGTCGTAGCCCATGTATTGAGGAGACTTCCGTGCCGAACCGACGTCGACGCAGGCTGTCGACAGCCACGAGCGCAGTCCTGGCCTTGGCAGTCGCGAGTCCCGCTGCAGTAGTCGCCGTGACCGAGCTGTCGGAGGCCACCAAGCCGGCCCCCCAGCACCGCGAATTCGTTCAGGCGGCGACGATCACGGATCTGCCCAACGAGCTGATGTCCGCCTTGTCCCAGGGCCTCTCGCAGTTCGGTATCAACCTGCCCCCGATGCCGACCGGCATCCTGTCGGGAACGGGATCGAGCTCACCCACCACGCTGACGTCTCCGGGACTGACCACGCCGGGCCTCACCACGCCCGAGCTGACGTCGCCCAGCCTGACGGCGCCCGGCCTGACCACGCCCGGTTTGACCACCCCCGAGCTGACCTCACCGAGCCTCACCGCGCCGAGCGCCACGCTTCCGGGCGCCACGATCCCGGGGGCCAGCGCAACCGCACCTTCGCTGACCGATCCGGCGCTGTCGAACCCCTCGTTGACCAATCCGGCGCTGTCGAGCCCCGGGTTGACAAGCCCGGCCGGTGACGCGGGCCTGACCACGCCGGGCCTGTCGACCCCGCCGGCGCTGACCGACCCGGCGCTCGGCGCGTCGCCGATCTCGTCGGCCTCCGGGCTGCCCGCCCCCGGCGAGGTACCGATCGCCGCGCCGATCGGGCTGGACCCGGCCGCAGGCACGTACCCGATCCTCGGCGATCCCTCGCTGGCGACGATGCCCGCGGCGACCGGCACCACCGGCAGCGGCGGCATCATCGGCGAGCTGTCCTCCATGGCCGACCAGCTCGGCGCGGGACAGGCGATCGACCTGCTCAAGGGCATGGTGATGCCGGCGATCATGTCGGCGGCCAAGCCGCCGGGTGTTCCGGCAGCGCCTCCGGTTCCGGCTCCCGTGCCGGCGCCCGCCCCCGGCGCCTGAGACCTGTCACCAGACGGCACCGCAGAAGCCTCGACGGCTCTGCGGTGCCGGTGCAGGTGTGCATTCGATTAGTTCGGCTCCGGACCGTGTCGCACCACTAGCATCACCGGGCACATACGTAACATCAGTCCGTGCCGTCTCGCCGTCCCGCAGCGTCGCTGCTGTTCACCGCGCTTGCGGCGACGGTCGTGATGTTGCCGATGGCGCTCTTTGGATTGCCCGGTGACGACGCGGCGACCCTCGAGGCGCCCCAACTCGCGCAGCGTCCGCTGACCGGTGTCGGCGGCGGCGAGACGATCCGCGAGATCCACCAGGACACACCGTTCTCGATGGTGGCGCTGACCGCACAGGACTTCACCGGCACCACGGCGCGGGTGCGGGCCAAGAAGGCCGACGGCACCTGGGGGCCGTGGTATGACGCCGAACCCCTCGAAGGCGTCGGACCCGACTCGCCGTCCCCCGGGCCCGTCGGCACCGAGCCGGTGTTCGTGGGCCGCACCACCACGGTGCAGATCGCGGTGACCCGTCCGCCCGACGCACCCAAGACCCCGGAGCAGACGCCCGAGCCCGCCGAGGGGCTGGGATACGTCCCGGCCAACACCGAGCAGCCGTTCGGGCAGAACCTCAACGCGGTGCTGATCAGCCCTCCGCAGGCCCCGCCGGTCGACACGCTGCCGCCGCCGTCGGCGGTGAACGCGCCCGGCGTGCCGCCGAACATCATCAACCGCGCCCAGTGGGGCGCCGACGAGTCGATGCGCTGCGGAGACCCCCGATTCGACAGGGGAGTCCGCGCGGGCATCGTGCACCACACCGCCGGAAGCAACGAATACGCCCCGGAAGACTCGGCAGGCATCGTGCGCTCGATTTACGAGTACCACACCCGCACCCTGGGTTGGTGCGACATCGCGTACAACGCACTGGTCGACAAGTTCGGGCAGGTTTTCGAGGGCCGTGCGGGCGGTATCACCCGCCCCGTCGAGGGCGCGCACACCGGTGGCTTCAACCACGACACCTGGGGTGTGGCGATGATGGGCAACTTCGAGATGGTGCCGCCGACGCCGATCCAGCTGCGCACCACGGCCCGACTGCTCGGATGGCGGCTCGGGCTCGACCACGTCGACCCGCGCGGCACCGTCGTGCTGGCCTCCGCAGGCGGGTCGTTCTCGAAGTTTCCGACCGGTTCGACACCGCTGCTGCCCGCGATCTTCACCCACCGCGACGTCGGCGCCACCGAGTGCCCCGGTAACGCGGCGTACGCGTTGATGGACCACATCCGCGACATCGCCGCGCGCTTCCACCAGCCACCCGGCCCCGACGATCTGGCCGAATCCCTGCGCGGCGGCGCGATTTTCGCGAAGTGGGATGCCATGGGCGGGATGAAGAGCCCGCTGGGCAGGCCGACATCGCTGGAGGCCCAGGGTGAGGGCGGCGCCCGCTACGTCACGTTCGAGCGTGGCGCGATCTACTGGTCGCCGGAAAGCGGCGCCGAGCCGCTCACCGGCGAGATCTACAAGGCATGGGGGACACTCGGTTTCGAACGCGGTGCGCTGGGACTGCCCACCAGCGGCGAAATACAGGAGCCGCTCTACATCGTCCAGAACTTCCAGCACGGCACGCTCAACTTCGACCGCGAGAAGGGCACGGTGACAAGGGTTTTCGACGGCATCCCGGTCGAACTGCCGAAGCCCGACTTCGACACCCCGCCCGTTCAGCTCGAGCGGTTCACACCGCCGATGAGCACCTGAGGCTCAGCTCCACCACCGTTCGAGCACGCGCGCGACACCGTCCTCGTTGTTTGTGGCGGTGACCTCGTCGGCCGCCTTCAACGCCTCCGGATGGGCGTGTTCCATCGCGACACCCAGCCCCGCCCACTGCAGCATCGGCACGTCGTTGGGCATATCGCCGAATGTGACGATCTCCTCGGCGGTGATGCCCAGTGGCGTGGCCAGATCCGCCACTCCGGTGGCCTTGCTGATGCCCGACGGCATGACCTCGACGAGGCCGTTGTTGGTCGAGTAGGTGATATCCCCAATGCCCACAACGTGTTCGGCGAGTGCGGCGGCCATGTCGGAGCTCTGCGCGCCCGCCTTGCGGACGAGCAGTTTGATCGCGGGCGCGCTGAGCAGGTCCTCGAACGACACCTCGGTGTTGTCCGGGTTCAGCCACGCGTGCTCGTAACCGGGTGAGCTGACGAACTGCGGGGTCGCGGCGTCGTGGGCGCTGCGGCCCACGCGCTCGACGGCCAGGCCCGCCCCCGGGATGACCCGTGTGGCGATCTCGGCGAGCTCACCGAGCACGTCGGTGGACAGCGTGCGCGCTGACACGATGCGGTCGGTCGCCGGGTCGTAGATGACTGCGCCGTTGGCGCACACCGCCATCGGGGCGAAGCCGAGTGCGTCGACGACCGGCTGCACCCACCGCGGCGGGCGCCCGGTGGCGAGCACGAACTTCGTCCCGTCCTCGACAGCGGCGCTCACCGCGGCCTTGGTGCGGGGGGAGACCTTCTCGTCGTCGTCGAGCAGCGTGCCGTCCACATCCGAGGCGATCAACAGCGGCCGGTTCATAGGGCAGACCGGCGGCTCTTGGCTTCCCGCAGGGCGCGCTTACGGGCCCGTTCGGCCAATTCCGCCTCGTCGAGCGCCCTGGCTTCCTCCAGGGTCGGCGCCGAGCCGCCGAGGCGCCGCGGCACCCAGTACGCCCCTTCCGGGCGGGGATAGTCGCGCTGCGCCTCGTGCAGCAGTTCGGTCATCGCCGAACGCAATTCCTGCAATGTCTGCTCCATCGTCTCGCCGGCCCGTATCGGTGTACCCACCTGCACCGTGATCGGAATCTTGGTGCGGCCGAGATGGCGCGGGTGGTCCTTCGTCCAGACCCGCTGCGCACCCCAGACGATGAGCGGAACGATTGGCACATCGGCGTCGCGGGCCATCCGCGCCGCGCCGGTCTTGAAGTCCTTGAGCTCGAAGCTGCGGCTGATGGTGGCCTCCGGATAGACGCCGACGAGTTCGCCGGCCCGCAGGCGTTCCACCGCCACGGTGTACGCGCCGGCCCCGGCGTGGCGGTCGACCGGGATCGTGCCCGTGTGCCGGATCAGGAAGTTGATGACCTTCACTTCCTGCATCTCTTGTTTGATCATGAAGCGCAGCCGCCGCTTGCGGTAGTGCACCGCGAGCGCGGCTGGAAGCCAGTCGACGTAGCTCGTGTGGTTGATGGCGATCACCGCGCCGCCGCTGCTGGGGATGTTCTCCAGCCCCCGGAAGGTGATCTTGAGTCCGTCGATCCTGACCGCCGTCTTGACCAGAACCTCGAGCGTGAAGAAGACGGGCTCCATGGCCGCTACCCCGGGGCCCCGCTGGGGTCGGGACGCTGGGCGCGCCGTGCGGCCTTCTCGGCGGCCTCCTCGGCGTCCATCCGGTTGGCCTCGGCGAGCGTCGGCGCTCCCCCGCCCAGCCGGTGCGGCACCCAGAACTCGCCCGCAGGGTGGGGGCCGTACTCGTCCTGCACCCGCTCCAGCAGATGCTGCATCCGTGAATGCAGCAGCGCCGTCAGGTCCGCCGTCGGCAGGGTCGGCTCGATCGGCTCGCCGACCGCGACGGAGATGGGCACCTTGGGCCGCCACATCTTCTTCGGGTGGCCCTTGGTCCAGATCCGCTGCGCGCCCCACACGACGTGGGGGACGATCGGCACGCCCGCGGCGATCGCCATGCGGGCGGCCCCGGACTTGAACTCCTTGATCTCGAAGCTGCGGCTGATCGTGGCCTCCGGATAGACGCCGACGAATTCGCCTTCCTTGAGCTTGAGGCAGGCTTGGGCGAACGAGTCGGCGCCGCTGTCGCGGTCCACCTCGATGTGGCGCAGGCTGCGCATGATCGGGCCCGAAATCTTGTTGTCGAAGACCTCTTTCTTCGCCATGAAGCGGACCTTGCGCCCGAGGCCCTGCCGGTAGGCGGGCAGGCCCGCGAACGTGAAGTCGAAGTAGCTGGTGTGGTTGATGGCGATCACCGCGCCGCCTGTGGTCGGCAGGTTCTCCACACCGGTGACGGTGAACTTGAGCCCCTGCACGCGCCAGATCAGCCGCGCCAGCTGAATGACGGTGCCGTATACGGGTTCCACATCGAGCAGCCTAGTCGGGTGAGGATGCTCGCCGAACCCGTGCCGATGGCTACGGCAGGCCGCTCGGATCGTCGGCCGCGTTGCCCCTTACGGGCCCCGCACCGCCGCGCGTGGCACGGACCGGGCCCGGCGGCGGGCTAGACTCTCCGCGAGCAGTCATCTTTGCCGGAGGGGTATTTGTGCAGGTCACGAGCATCGGCCATGCGGGTTTCCGCATCGACACGGCGGCCGGGAGCATCCTGTGTGATCCCTGGGTGAACCCGGCGTACTTCGCGTCGTGGTTTCCGTTCCCCGACAACAGCGAGCTGGACTGGGATGCGCTCGGCGACTGCGATTACCTGTACGTCTCGCATCTGCACCGCGACCACTTCGACCCGAAGCTGCTGCGCGAACACGTCAACAAGGACGCGGTGGTGTTGCTGCCGGACTACCCGGTGCCCGACCTGCGCCGTGAACTGGAAAAGCTCGGCTTCCACCGGTTCTTCGAGACCACCGATTCGGTGCGCCACACCGTGTCGGGCCCGAAGGGCGACCTCGGTGTGATGATCATCGCGCTGCGCGCACCGGCCGACGGCCCGATCGGCGACTCGGGGCTCGTGGTCGACGACGGTGAGACGGTCGCGTTCAACATGAACGACGCGCGCCCGGTCGACCTCGACGTGGTGCACGCCGACTTCGGCCACGTCGACGTGCACATGCTCCAGTACTCCGGCGCCATCTGGTATCCGATGGTCTACGACATGCCCGCGCGCGCCAAGGAGGCGTTCGGCATCCAGAAGCGCCAGCGCCAGATGGACCGCTGCCGGCAGTACATCGCCCAGGTCGGGGCCACCTGGGTCATCCCGTCCGCGGGCCCGCCGTGCTTCCTCGATCCGGAGCTGCGCGACCTCAACGACGACCACGACGACCCGGCCAACATCTTCCCCGACCAGGTGGTGTTCCTGGGCCAGATGCGCACGCACGGTCACGACGGCGGCCTGCTGATGATTCCCGGCTCAACGGCGACTTTCACGGGCTCGCAACTGGATTCGCTGAACAACCCGCTTCCCGAGGACCAGGTGGAAGCGATCTTCACCACCGGCAAGGCCAACTACATCGCCGACTACGCCGAGCGGATGGCGCCCGTGCTGGCCGCGGAGAAGGCGAGCTGGGCCGACGCGGCGGGCGAGCCCCTGCTGGAGCCGCTGCGCACCGCGTTCGAGCCGATCATGATCCAGAGCGATCAGATCTGCGACGGCATCGGCTATCCAATCGAGTTGCGGCTCGGTGCCGAAACGGTCGTCCTCGATTTTCCGAAACGAGTTGTGCGCGAACCGATTCCCGAGGAGAAGTTCCGCTACGGTTTCGCGATCCCGCCCGAGTTGGTGCGCACCGTCCTGCGTGACAACGAGCCGGACTGGGTCAACACCATCTTCCTGTCCACCCGGTTCCGGGCGTGGCGGGTCGGCGGATACAACGAATACCTCTACACGTTCTTCAAGTGCCTGACCGACGAGCGGATCGCCTACGCCGACGGCTGGTTCGCCGAAGCGCACGACGACTCGGCGTCGATCACGTTGGACGGCTGGGAGATCCAGCGACGGTGCCCACACTTGAAGGCCGACCTGTCGAAGTTCGGCGTGGTCGAGGGCAAGACTCTGACCTGCAATCTGCACGGATGGCAGTGGAACCTGGAGAACGGCCGCTGCCTGACCACCAAGGGCCACGAGCTGCGGAGCGAACGGAAGTGACGGCCCCGCAACAGCTTTACGACGACGGTATGATCCAGGTCGACCGGGAGGCGGTCACGCTACGCCGCTATCACTTCCCGTCGGGCACGTCGAAGATCATTCCGCTGCGCGCCATCCGCGGATACACCGCGTCACCGTTGAACTGGATGCACCGCTACCGGCTCTGGGGCAGCTCGGATCTGCGGCGCTGGCTGCCGCTGGATGTGCGGCGGCCGCTGAAAGGCACGCTGGTCACCTTCGACGTGGACGGCAACCCGTGGCAACCAGCGTGCACCCCCGAGCACCCCGACCGCTTCATCGAGGTGCTCGACGAACTGCTCGAGGGTTAGCGGGCGCTTCGGCGCAACCGTCGCGCCGCCAGCAATCCGGCCCCTGCCGTCGCCACCCACGGACCGGCCACGATGATCGGGTCCAGCCACATGTGATTCGCGTCCGCCCGTTTGCTTTTCGCGCGCGCGAACAGGCGGTTGTGGGTGAACTCGGTTTTGACCCCGGTCTCGGTGATCGGGTTGTCCGGCCGCAGGCTGACCAGCGACTGCAGATGGTGCTCGACGGCGTCCACGCGGTCGGCCAGGATCAGCAGCAGCCAGTGGGCGGCGCGCCCCTCGCTGTACTTGCGGTAGGAATAGCGCCGGATCGCCCCCGAGAGCCCGCGCGGCGGCGTCGACGTGCCGAAAACCGGTGTCAGGAACTGATGTTCAATGGATCGCTCCCGCGGCCACTTCTCGGGCTGACGCTCGGGGAAGTCCCAGCGGGCACCGGTGTCGACGGCCTTGAGCTTGGGCACCGACGGCCGGTCGGCCGGGTCGAGGTCGGCGCCCCAGCCGGGGATGCGCGCCCGCAGGTCGTCGGAGGTGGGGACGGGTGGATGGTCGGCGGTGTAGGTCATGGTCTTCCTGTCAGGCGGCGTTGGGCACGATGACCGGCTTGATGCAGTCGTCGAGCTTGGCGGAGAAGATGTGATAGCCCTCGGCGATGTGCTCGAGCGGAATGCGGTGCGTGACAATGTCGTTGGGCTTGAGATAGCCGTTCTGGATGTGCGAGAACAACCGCGGCCACTGCCGTTTGACCGGACACTGGTTCATCCGCAGCGTCAGCCCCTTGTTCAGCGCATCACCGAACTTCACCGCGGAGAAGAGCGGCCCGTAGGCGCCCATCACCGAGATGGTGCCGCCCTTGCGCACCGAGTCGATCGCCCAGTTCAGCGCGACGGGTGAACCACCCTGCAGCTTGAGTTTGGCTGCGGTCACGTGTTGTAGCAGGTTCCCGTCGGCCTCGGCGCCCACCGCGTCGATCGCGACGTCGGCGCCGAGATAGCCGGTGGTCTTCTTCATCTCCACGACGACGTCCTCGCACTCAGCGAAGTTGAGGGTCTCGGCATGGGCGAACGTGCGGGCCTTCTCCAGCCGGTATTCGAGATGGTCGATGACGATCACCCGGCCCGCACCCATCAGCCACGCGGATTTCGCGGCGTAGAGGCCGACGGGTCCGGCCCCGAACACCGCGACGACGTCGCCCTCGACGATGTCGCCGAGTTGCGCGCCGAAGTAACCGGTGGCCAGCGCGTCGGTGCACATCAACGCGTCCTCGTCGGTCATCCAGTCCGGGATGCGGGCCGGGCCCACGTCGGCGAACGGCACCCTGACGAATTCCGCCTGGCCGCCGTCGTATCCGCCGCAGGTGTGTGAGTAGCCGTAGATGCCGCCGACGGCGGTCGCGTTCGGGTTGACGTTGTGGCAGTTGGAGTACAAGCCGCGCGCGCAGAAGTAACACGAACCGCAGAAGATGTTGAACGGCACCATGACTCGATCGCCGACCTTGAGGTTCTGCACCGACGAGCCGACCTGCTCGACTACGCCGATGAACTCGTGACCGAACGTCATGCCGACCCGGGTGTCGGGCATCATGCCGTGGTAGAGGTGCAGGTCCGAACCGCAGATCGCCGCGAGCGTCACCCGCACGATCGCGTCATTCGGATGCTCGACCGGCGGAATGTCCTTTTCTTCCACCCGTACCTTGTACGGGCCGCGGTAAACCATCGCCTTCACGGCGCGCCTCCTAGAGTCGGGATGCGTTCGCTTTACCCCGGTGAGGGCGCGCGAAACACCCGATTCCCGCGCGGGCCTATTCGGCTGGCGTCAGCAGATCGGTACCGACAAAGGGCACCAGCGCCGCCGGAACCCGGACGCTGCCGTCGGGCTGCTGATGGTTTTCCAGGATCGCCACCAGCCACCGCGTCGTGGCGAAGGTCCCGTTGAGCGTGGCCGCGGTCTGCGGACGGCCGTTCTCGTCGCGGTACCGCACGGCGAGTCGACGGGCCTGAAACGTTGTGCAGTTCGACGTCGAGGTGAGTTCGCGGTAGGTCTGCTGCGTGGGAACCCAAGCCTCGCAATCGAATTTGCGCGCGGCAGAAGACCCGAGGTCGCCCGCGGCGATGTCGATGACGCGGTACGGCACCTCGATCGCGGCCAGCATCTGGCGCTGCCAGCCCAGCAGGCGCTCGTGTTCGGTCTCGGCGTCCTCGGGTTTGCAGTAGATGAAACCCTCGACCTTGTCGAACTGATGCACCCGGATGATGCCGCGGGTGTCCTTGCCGTGGCTGCCCGCTTCGCGCCGGAAGCATGACGACCACCCCGCGTAGCGCAGCGGTCCGCCGGACAGGTCGAGGATCTCGTCGGCGTGGTAGCCCGCCAGCGGCACCTCTGAGGTACCGACGAGATACAGGTCGTCGGCCTCGATGCGGTAGACCTCCTCGCTGTGCGCGCCGAGGAACCCGGTGCCCGCCATGACCTCGGGGCGCACGAGCACCGGCGGGATCATCAGCGTGAACCCGTTCTCGGTGGCGAGCCGGACCGCCAGCTGGAGCAGGCCCAGCTGCAGCAGGGCCCCGGGCCCGGTCAGGAAGTAGAACCGCGCGCCGGAGACCTTGGCGCCGCGTTCGAGGTCGATCAGGCCCAACGACTCCCCGAGCTCGACGTGGTCCTTGGGGTTCTCGATGCGCGGCGGCTCGCCGACGGTGTCGAGCACCTCGAAGTCGTCCTCGCCGCCCGCGGGCACCCCATCGATGATCACGTTCGACAGCGCCATGTGGGCCGCGGTGAACGTGCGGGCGGCCTCGGCCTGTTCGGCCTCGGCGGCCTTGACCTTCTCGGCGAGCTGCTTGGCCTGTTCGAGCAGTGCGGGCCGCTCCTCCGGCGACGCCTTGCCGACCTTCTTGCTCGCGGCCTTCTGCTCGGCACGCAGGTTGTCGGCCGCCGACACCGCCGCCCGGCGGGCGGCGTCGGACTCGAGCAACGCATCGACGAGGCCGGGGTCTTCTCCGCGGGCGCGTTGCGAGGCACGCACCGCATCCGGGTTCTCGCGCAGCAACTTGAGGTCGATCACGGGCGCAACCCTACTGGTCCATCCCCCTGGCCAGCACAACCGCATAACTTTACAACTGCATCACTTGTCACAGCACCTGACACGCCTGTCACAATGGAGCAGATGTTGGATGCACCCGATCGCCCTATCGGCGAGGACGACCCCGCCGATCTGCGGCGAGGCGACTCTCAGGCATCGCAGCGGGTCGCGTGGTGGACCAGCCTGCACGCTACGCCGACGCGCCGTGCGCTTGTGTTGACCGCACTGGGCGGTTTGCTGATCGCCGGGCTCATCACCGCCCTGCCGCAGAACGACGCCGCCAGCGGGCTGACCGCGAGCACCATCTCGCTGGGCCCGCGGGGCAATGCGACCTTCGAACACGCCAAGGCGGGCGACTGCCTCAACTGGCCCGACCGCACGCCCGACGCCGCCGAGATCGTCGACTGCGGCAAGGAGCACCGGTTCGAGGTCGCCGAGTCCGTCGACATGCGGACCTTCCCGGGCAGCGAGTACGGGCCCGACGCCGCGCCACCGTCGGCCACCCGCATTCAGCAGATCAGCCAGGAGCAGTGCTCCACGGCCGTGAAGAACTATCTGGGCCCGCGCTTCGACCCGAACAGCCGCTTCACCGTGAGCATGTTGTGGTCGGGGGACAAGGCCTGGCGCCAGTCCGGTGAGCGCCGGATGCTGTGCGGGCTGCAGTTGCCCGGCCCGAACAACCAGCAGTTGCCGTTCACCGGCAAGGTCGGCGAGGTGGACCAGTCGAAGGTGTGGCCGGCCGGAACGTGCCTGGGCATCGACCCCACCACCAACCAGCCGACCGACATCCCGGTCGACTGCGCGGCGCCGCACGCGATGGAGGTCACCGGCGCGGTGAACCTCGCCGAGAAGTTCCCCGGCGGTCTGCCGCCGGAGCCCGAGCAGGACGGCTTCATCAAGGACGCGTGCACCCGCATGACGGACGCCTACCTGGCGCCCATCGAGTTGCGCAGCACGACGTTGACGTTGATCTACAGCACCATCTCGCTGCCGAGCTGGTCGGCGGGCAGCCGCCAGGTGTCGTGCAGCATCGGCGCGACGCTGGGTAACGGCGGCTGGTCGACGCTGCTCAACAGCGCGAAGGGCCCGCTGCTGATCAACGGGCAGCCGCCGGTGCCGCCGCCGGACATCCCCGAGGAGCGGCTGAACTTCCCACCGATCCCGATCACCGACGACGACTCGGTCAGCACGTCGCAGTCCAGCGGCCAGTCCTCCAGCAGCAGCAATAGCAGCGGCAGCAGCAGTAGCGGCAGCAGCTCGAGCGACGACAGCGACCAGCAGTCCACCCACGGTCAGCAGTCGCCCGACGTCCATCAAGG
>JBNMQV010000006.1:0-253915 GCA_050205545.1 Mycolicibacterium celeriflavum | reverse complement strand
GCGGGGGAGGAGGCGGTTCATGGTGAGCCCGTTGCCGATTGCCGGGCGCACGCTCGGCGGCGCGAACGACGAGTTCACGTCGAAAACCGCCGGTTTGCGCTTAGGGTGAACCGGAAAACTGACGTCGCAGGCATTAGGAGGCCGCATGCGCCGGCTGTTCGCGTGGCTGTTCACGTTGCTGGTGTTGGCGTTTGCGGTGCTGTGGCCCGTGGTGTTCTCCGGCGGCGGCGCGGAGGCCACTCCGGCCGACGACCCGGTCGTCATCACGAACTACAAGGTCGACCTCGTCGTCGACGAGCAGGGCCGCCTCGACGCCGTCGAGACCATCACGGCGGATTTCCCGACCAGTAGACACGGGATCTTCCGGTACTGGGATGTGACCAATCCCAACACCCCTCGCGTCCGCCAGGTGCCGGAGATCAAATCCATTCTGCTCGACGGCGACTCGGTGCCCTACGACCTGCTCTGGGAGAGCGACGAGCGGTTCCGGGTGGCCAAGATCGGCGACCCCGACAGCTACCTGAGCTACGGCCAACACGTCTACGAGATCCGCTACTCGATCGACGGCGTCCTGGACCC
Organism: Mycolicibacterium celeriflavum; assembly: GCA_050205545.1. Lineage (GTDB taxonomy): Bacteria > Actinomycetota > Actinomycetes > Mycobacteriales > Mycobacteriaceae > Mycobacterium > Mycobacterium celeriflavum_A. The sequence continues at coordinate 253,336 of JBNMQV010000006.1, read as the reverse complement.
CGGAACCACCGGCGCCGACCGCCGATTCGCCACCTCGACGGGCGAACCCGCGGATGCGGGGTCGGTGTTCTACTGGAACGTGATCGCGCCGGCCTGGAACAACAGGATCCAGCGCGCCGATATCTCGATCCGCTTACCCGGAGACGTTCCCGCCGTGCAGTGTTCGGTCGGTTACGGCGTCGGTGGGCCGTGTCAGAACCTGACGACGACGGGTCAGCGGGTGACGTTCTCGGCGCGGAACCTGCCGCCGCGCACACCGGTGACGGTGCGCGCGAGCGTGGACGTGCCGACGCCGCCGAGGGGCGAAGTGCCGTGGAGCTACGAATGGGACCGTGTTCTGGGACGGTCGCTGACCGGGGTGCTGTGGGTCGCGGTGCTGACCGTCGCATCCGGTCTGGCCGCCCTGATGTGGTACCGCACCACGGTCGAACCGTCGCCGGGTTTTCCGCTGCAGTACGCGCCGCCAGAAGGGTTGGGCCCGGTACAGACCGAATACATCCGCACCGAAGCGGTGCCCAAACAGGCCCTCACCGCGACGCTGTTCTATCTCGCCGAGCGAGGCCTGATCGAACTCCGTCAGGTCAACTCCCAACACTGGAAGATCCGCAGCATCGCCGATCACGGGGCGTGGGTCGACGTCGATCCGGTCAGCGTGACCGTCGGGTCGGTGTTGAAACTCCTGCATCCGGGCAGCGAGTTCGAAGCGAAGAAAACCGTCAAGTCGGGACAGAAGCTGAACAAGGCGAAGACCGACCTGGCCAAGGCGGTACAGAACTGGGCCTTCGACAACAAGCTCCTCGTCAAGCGCAGCAAGGAACTGTGGCTGCGCACCGCGAACGCAATCGCGTTCCTCCTCATGCTCTGCGCCGTCTTCCGGTGGCTGTTCCCGACCACGATGTGGGCGTTGCCGTTCGCGGCGTTCTTCCTGCTGTCGATCGGATCCTGGGCCGCGGGCGTGGGCACCCGGCGCACCGAGGCCGGTCGCGAACTGTGGTCGCGCGCAGGTGGTTTCCACCGCATGCTGACCACCGACTCCGCCGAGGCACGTTTCGACTTCGGGGCGCGCAAGGATCTCTACTCGGCGTACGTTCCCTTCGCGGTCGCCGCCGGTGCCGCGGCCCTCTGGGCCAAGAAGTATGAAACGACAATGGGAATGCCTGCGCCACAACCTGATTGGTATCACTCGTCATCGTCGGGCGGAATGGGCTTCGTCGGCAGCTCCGGCGGCGGGGACTTCGACAGCTTCGAGTCGGCGCTCTCGTCGTCGATCGGCGCGTACACCGCATCGCAGTCGTCCAGTGGGAGCGGCGGCAGCAGCGGTGGCGGCGGTGGCGGTGGCGGCGGTGGCGGCGGCGGAGGAGGAGGCGGCTCATGGTGACAGTGCTACTGGTGATCGCGCTACTGCTGGCGGTGCTGGCGTTCGTCGTTTTCGTGCTGGGCTACAACAAGTTGCGCTCGGCCGACGTACGAGTCGCCGAGGCCCTCAGCGGCATCGACGTCGAGCTCACGCGGCGCGCGTCGCTGATCCCGAGCCTCGTGCACACCGTGCAGACCTTCGCCGCGCACGAGAAGGGCATCCTCGACCACGTCACGAACGCCCGCGCCGCGCTGGCCTCCGCCACCACCGGTAAGTCGGTCGCCCAGCGCAGCGCCGCCGAAAAGGAACTCGACACCGCTTTGGCGCCACTGCTGGCGCTCGGCCAGCAGTACCCGCAACTCAACTCGTCGAACAACTTCCTGAACCTGCAGGAGAACCTCACCGACAGCGAAAACAAGTTGGCGTTCGCGCGGCAGTACTACAACGACGCGGTCGCGACCCTGAACCGGTCGCTCACGACGATCCCGTGGATGTTCGTGGCCCCGCTGACCGGTGTGTCCGAACGCGAGTACTACCAGACCCCGCGCTGAGCGCTCGGAGGCGGCGCGAGCGTCCTCTCTAGACTGGCGCGGTGCGCATCGTCTTCGCCGGCACCCCGGAACCCGCCCTGCCGTCGCTGCGCCGACTCATCGAATCGCCACGTCACGACGTCGTCGCGGTGCTGACCCGCCCCGATGCGGCGTCGGGCCGGCGCGGCAAGCCGGCGCCGTCGCCGGTCGCGCGGCTGGCGCTCGAGCACGACATCCCGGTGCTGCGGCCGTCGAAGCCGAACTCCGACGAGTTCATCGCCGAACTGACCGAGCTGGGTCCGGAATGCTGCGCGGTGGTCGCCTACGGCGCCCTGCTCAGTGAGCGACTCCTGGCGGTGCCCGAGCACGGCTGGGTCAACCTTCACTTCTCCGTGTTGCCCGCGTGGCGCGGGGCTGCGCCGGTGCAGGCGGCGATCGCCGCAGGGGACACCGTGACCGGTGCGACGACATTTCTGATCGAACCCGCGCTCGACTCCGGGCCCGTCTACGGCGTCGTCACCGAGACCATCCGCCCCACCGACACGGCGGGCGATCTGCTTGAGCGGCTGTCGGTTTCGGGTGCCGACCTGCTCAGCCACACGCTCGACGGCATCGCCGACGGCACGCTCACACCCGTGCCGCAGCCGTCCGAAGGCGTGACCATCGCCCCGAAGATCACCGTCGACGAGGCGCGGGTGCGATGGGACCTGCCCGCCCACGTCGTCGACCGACGCATCCGCGCGGTGACACCGAATCCCGGTGCGTGGACGATGATCGGCGATGTGAGGGTCAAGCTCGGCCCGGTCACCGTCGACGATGCGGCCGATTCCCTGCCCCCCGGAGCCATCCGAGTGGGCCGCGACGGGGTGCGCATCGGCACCGCGTCCGCGCCCGTGCGGCTCGGTCTCATCCAGCCGCCCGGCAAGAAGCCGATGAAGGCGGCCGACTGGGCCCGCGGCGCCCGGCTCGACGATACGGCCAAAGCCCAATGACCAAGCCCCGCAACCGTCGTCCGCAACGACGCAAACCGCTGGACCCGGCCCGCCGCGCCGCGTTCGACGTGCTGCGCGCCGTGACGGAGAAGGACGCCTACGCCAACCTCGCACTGCCCGCGATCCTGCGTGACCGCCGCATCAGCGGCCGCGACGCCGCCTTCGCCACCGAACTCGCCTATGGGGCCTGCCGCACCAAGGGGCTGCTGGACGCGGTCATCGGCCACGCCGCGGGCCGTTCGACCGACAAGATCGATCCCGTCCTGCTCGACCTGCTGCGACTCGGCGCCTACCAACTGCTGCGCACCCGCGTCGAACAGCACGCCGCGGTGTCCACCACCGTGGAGCAGGCCGGCATCGAATTCGACGCTGCCCGTGCTGGTTTCGTCAACGGTGTGCTGCGCACGATCGCATCACGCGACGAACAGTCCTGGATCACCGAACTCGCCCCCGACGCGGCGACCGATCCCATCGGGCATTCGGCGTTCGTCCACGCACACCCGCGTTGGATCGCACAGGCCTTCGCCGATGCGCTCGGCGCCGACGCCGGCGAACTCGATGCGCTGCTCGCCAGCGACGACGCCCGTCCCGCCGTCCATCTCGCCGCCCGTCCGGGGGCGTTGACCGCCGAAGAGCTGGCGGCGCAGGTCGACGGCACCGTCGGCCGGTACTCGCCGTACGCCGTTTACCTGTCGGGCGGCGACCCGGGCCGGCTGCAGGCGGTCCGCGACGGCGCGGCGCTGGTGCAGGACGAGGGCAGCCAGCTCGTCGCGCGGGCGCTGACCCTGGCGGAGATCGACGGCGCCGACGGCGGCCGCTGGCTCGACCTGTGTTCCGGCCCCGGCGGCAAGACGGCGCTGCTGGCCGCGCTGGCACCGGACGGCGCCCGAGTCACCGCGGTCGAGCCCGCCCCTGCCCGCGCCGACCTCGTCGAACAGAACACCCGCGGCCTGCCCGTCGACGTGCTGCGGGTCGACGGCCGCGACCCGGGTCTCGAACCCGGCTTCGACCGGGTGCTCGTGGACGCCCCGTGCACCGGGCTGGGCGCGCTGCGGCGCAGGCCGGAGGCACGGTGGCGGCGAAAGCCCGGCGATGTGCCGCCCCTGGCCAAACTGCAACGCGAACTTCTCGCCTCGGCGATCCGGTTGACGCGCCCGGGCGGCGTGGTGCTCTACGCCACCTGTTCGCCGCACCTCGCCGAGACCGTCGGCATCGTGTCGGACGCGCTGCGACGGCACCCGGTGACGGCGCTGGACACCCGGCCGCTTTTCGCGCCGGTCGATGATTGCGGCCACGGCCCGCACGTGCAGTTGTGGCCGCACCGCCACGGCACCGATGCGATGTTCGCCGCCGCGCTCAAAGTAGGGTAGGCGCATGGCTGGACCCCTCATCGCGCCGTCGATCCTGGCCGCCGACTTCGCCAGACTCGCCGACGAGGCCGCGGCGGTGCGGGGTGCGGACTGGCTGCACGTCGACGTGATGGACAACCACTTCGTCCCGAACCTGACCATCGGCCAACCGGTCGTCGAATCGCTGCTGAAGGTGACCGACATCCCGATGGACTGCCATCTGATGATCGAGAACCCCGACCGGTGGGCACCGCCGTACGCCGAAGCGGGCGCCTATAACGTGACCTTCCATGCCGAGGCCACCGACAACCCGGTCGGCGTCGCCCGCGACATCCGCGCGGCGGGGGCCAAGGCGGGCCTCTCGGTCAAACCCGGCACCCCGCTGGAGCCGTACCTGGAGATCCTGCCGGAGTTCGACACGCTGCTGATCATGTCGGTGGAGCCGGGGTTCGGCGGCCAGAAGTTCATTCCCGAGGTGCTGGTGAAGGTCGGGACGGCCCGGCGGCTCGTCGATGCGGGCGAGCTGACGATCGTCGTCGAGATCGACGGTGGCATCAACGCCGACACCATCGAGCAGGCGGCCGAGGCGGGCGTGGACTGCTTCGTCGCCGGTTCGGCCGTCTACAGCGCGGAGGACCCGGCCGCGGCGGTGGAGTCGCTGCGCAGGCAGGCCGCCGCCGCATCCAAGCATCTGAAGGCATGAACCTCGAAGCCGCGATGCAGCTGGCGATCCAGCAGGCCGAGAAGGTCAAGGGCACGACCTACCCCAATCCGCCCGTGGGGGCGGTCATCCTGGATCGCGACGGCGAGGTGGCAGGCGTGGGTGGGACCGAACCGCCCGGCGGCGCGCACGCCGAGATCCTCGCGTTGCGCAGGGCCGGTGACCGCGCGGCCGGCGGCACCATGGTCGTCACGCTCGAGCCGTGCAACCACCACGGCAGGACGCCGCCTTGTGTGAACGCGCTTCTCGCCGCGGGTGTTTCGGCGGTCGCCTATGCGGTCGCCGACCCGAACCCGATCGCCGCGGGCGGCGCCGCACGCCTCGCCGAGGCCGGTGTCACCGTGACGGCCGGTGTGCTCGCCGACGCGGTGGCCGGCGGAACGTTGCGCGAGTGGCTGCACAAACAGCGCACCGGATTCCCGCATGTGACTTGGAAATTCGCCACCAGCGTGGACGGTCGCAGCGCGGCCGCCGACGGCAGCAGCCAGTGGATCACCAGCGAGGCCGCCCGCGCGGACGTGCATCGCAGGCGCGCCGTCGCCGACGCCATCGTGGTGGGCACCGGCACCGTCTTCGTCGACGATCCCGCGCTGACGGCGCGCCTTCCCGACGGCACGCTTGCCGACCGTCAACCCCTGCGCGTCGTCGTCGGAGAACGCGAGATCTCCCAGGAAGCAAGGGTTCTCAACGACGATTCACGCACCATGGTGATTCGCACCCACGATCCCCACGAGGTGATCAAGGCCCTGTCGGATCGGACCGACGTGCTGCTGGAAGGCGGGCCCACATTGGCGGGCGCCTTCCTGCGCGCCGGGGTTATCGATCGGATCCTTGCCTATGTGGCGCCGATCCTGCTCGGCGGTCCGATCACCGCGGTGGACGATGTCGGTGTGTTGAGCATCGCGCACGCCCAACGGTGGCGCTTCGACGGGATCGAACCGATCGGCCCCGACGTACTGCTGAGCCTCATTCCGGCGTAGCGGGTTCCTCGGACGGGCTCTCGTCGGATTCGCCGCTCAGCGGGCCCTCTTCCAGCGGACGGTGCTCGATGAGGTCACGAACGCCGGCCATGCCCAACCGTTCCCGGAATGCCTGCACCGTGTGGCCCACGACGGTGGTGTCGGTGCGCGCCCGAGCCGTCGCGGATCGCGGCAGGTGGAACAGCGGGCCGATCTCACCGAAGTAGTCGCCCTCAGTCGCCGACTTCAGCAATTCCTCACCGCCGCCGGGGAGTTCGCGCACGATCTCGATCTCACCGTCTTCCACGATGTAGATCAGGTCTCCCATCGTGCCCTGTTCGAAGAGCACGTCGCCGGCCTCCAATTCCACGGTCTCCGGCGGGCGGTCGGCGGAGGCGAAGTTCGGCACCATCTCTACGACGCGATCCGCCAGCGGAAGGATCCGGCTGTCGTGCGTGGCGACGACGACCATCCGTGTGCCGGAGGCGAGTTCACGGATGAGCTTGAGCACCTCCTCGACCTGGATGAAATCCAGGTGCGCGGTGGGCTCGTCGGCCAGGATCAGCGGGGGATCCAGCGCAATCGCGCGGGCCACCGCCACCCGCTGCTGCTGTCCGCCGCTGAGGTCGCCGGGGCGGTGGTGCAGCCGGTCCTGCAGGCCTACCCGGGCCAGCAGCTGTTCGGCTCGCTTGCGCGAAGCGCGGCGCGACATGCCCGACGCGCGCAACGGCACCATCACGTTCTCGACCGCGGTGAGGCTGGGAACCAGGTTGAAGGCCTGGAACACGAACCCCACCGTCTCGCGCCTATACGTCGCAAGCTCTTTGGCGCTCAGCGACGTCACCTCGACGTCGCCGAACTTGATGGCGCCCTCGGTGGGTTGCAGGATCCCGCCGAGACACGACAACAGCGTGGTCTTCCCGCATCCGCTGGGGCCCATCAGGATCACCAGCGATCCCGCGGGCACGTCGAGGTTGAGGCCGTCGATCGGGCGCACGGCGTGCCCGCCGCTGGTGTATTCGACCACCAGGTTCTGAACCGACAGGTCGCCCATCGTTCAGGGCCCCCCGAAAGCCAGTGCGGGATCGACGGATACCGCGCGGCGCAATCCGGCCGCACTGGCGATCAGGCCGATCACCACCGCAACCACCGGCAGCGCGACGAATGCCTGTGTGGGGATGATCACCTGCATCGGGAACAGCGGTCCGAGCAACAGCGACAGCCCGGCGCCGACCAGCGCGGCCAGTAGCGCCACGATCACCGCCTGCAGCGCGAGCCCGGCCATCACCGAACGGGTCGGTACCCCAATCGCCTTGAACACGGCGAAGTCTCGCAGCCGTTCCAGCGCCGAGAGGTAGACCACCGAGCCGACGATCAGCGCCGCGACGATCCACAACAGGACGGCGACGATGGTGATGGAATTGACCGCCACCTTCAACGGGCGCAGCAGGTCCTCGATCGCCCCGGCGCGGTCGACCGCCCGGTAACCGTCCGGCACCTGCTCGAGCGTCCCGCGCACACCGATGGAAGCGACGAGAGGCTCACCGCCGTAGACCAATTGCTGCGCACCCTGTGTGGTGAGGAACACATTGGGCAGGTTGGCCAATGCGGTCGAGTTCTCCACCAAGCCGACGATACGCAGCCTTTGCGAGGCGATCTCGACCTCGTCGCCGACCCCGCGGCCCAACGTCGTCGACACCGCGACCTCGTCGGGTGCCGTGGGGGCGCGCCCTTCGACGACCTCCGGCATCCCCGGTCCGCGTTCCGGCGCACCAAAGATGTCGACGTTGCGCGTATCCCCGTCGAGATTCGCAGTGCCGCCGGCGTAGGCCAGGGGAGCGGCGGCGTCGACGCCGGGGGCCGCGGCGATACGACGCAATTCCACCGGTGCGAACGGCGTCGCGCCGACGAACGGTCCCGATGCGCCGGCCTTGACGATGAACTGGTCGACGCCGAGGGAGTCGACGGTGCGCCTGGCCTCGGTCTGGAAACCGTTGGCCAGACCTGTGAGAACCAGCGTCATTCCGAAGATGATCGCGGTGGACAGCACCGCGATGGAGAAACGCCGCCTTCGCCACTGCATGTCGCGCAGCGCGGCGATGAGCATGTCAGCGACGTTACCCCGGTGACGACGGTCGGCGGGCCGGGTTGCGGCTACTTCGCGAAAGCGCTGACCAACGTGTTACAGAATGCGGGCAGGTCGTCGGGCTTGCGGCTGGACACCAAAGTGTTTGGCCCACGGGAGCATTCGACGACCTCGTCGTCCACCCAGTTGGCTCCGGCGTTCACCAGGTCGGTCTTCACGCTGGGCCACGACGTGATGGTGCGTCCGCGCACCACGTCGGCCTCGATGAGCGTCCACGGCCCGTGGCAGATCACCGCGACCGGTTTCCCCTCGTCGAAGAAGCCTTTCGCGAACGCGACCGCGTCGGCATTCATGCGCAGGTTGTCGGGGTTGGCGACGCCGCCGGGCAGCACCAGCGCCGCATAGTCGCCAGCCGACACGGAGTCGGCGGACTTCTCGGCGTCGAACGTGTCCGCGGGGGTCAGATGGTTGAACGCCTGGATCTTCCCGACCTCCGTCGACACCAGTTCCGGGGTTCCGCCGGCCTGCTCGACGGCCTTCCATGGTTCGGTCAGCTCGACCTGTTCGACGCCTTCGGGAGCGACCAGGAACGCAATCTTCTTGCCATTCAGTGAACTTGCCATGAGCTTTCTCCGTTGAGGTAGGTGTGATGGCACGCATACCCCGCGCGTTGAGGAGTCAATCAGCGCGCTCACGTCGGTACACTCGTACCAGAGTGGGCCCGAGCGGGCCCGCCGAAATCGCGCTTTCACCGACGATTTGCGCGCTGGTGAGCACGAACAAAGGACGACGACCATGACTGCACTGCAGGACTGGCTCAGCTATCGCCCGATGCATCCCCGGACCCTCAAGGCGATGATCTGCGACACCTTCCGGGGACCGACCGCACAACCCGCCGAAGAGGCCGCCGCGTCCGTGAAGCCGGGCGAGCCCGCGCTGCTGCAGCGCGGCCTTGAGCGCTGCTAGGCGCTCCCGGCGGGCTCCGGGTCCGTACCTTCGACCAACTCCGCCGGTTCGTCGGCGTGCTCCTGCTTGCCTCCGATCAGCAGGCCGAGGAGTGCGCCGACGACGCAGACGACGACCGTGACCAGGAAGATATCGCCGTACTGAAGCACGTAGGCCTCGCGGTAGCGGGTCGCTTCGGCCGCCAGGCGTTCGGCGAGAGTGTTAGCCGGCGGAAATGGCAGTGTCTGAAGGTGTTGGTTGAGCCTGTACAGACCCCACGCGGTCAGCCCGGCCAAACCGATCAGCATTCCGACCATGCGCGCAACCACGACCGCTGCCGAAGCGATCCCATGCTGGGCGGCTGGTACAACTCGGAGGGCGGCAGAGGTCAGGGGTCCGATGACCAGGCCAAGGCCCAAGCCGGCGACCGCAAGATCTGTGTCGAGAACGGGGAGTTGCACGAACCCGAGATCGTGATGGGTGGTTAGGACGTCGGCACGCCAGTTCGACACCAGCCAATACCCACCCGCGGCAACCATCAGCCCGATGAACGTGACGACACGATCACCGATACGCGTCGCAATCCACCCGCCGATGACGGCGCCGATCGGCAGGGCGATCAAAAAACGCAACAACAACAGAACGGCCTCAGTCTGATTCTTCCCGAGCACCCCCTGGCCGAACAGTTCAATGTTGACCAGCGTCACCATTAGTGCGGCGCCTGCGCACAGCGACGCACCAAGGGCGGCCAGGAAAGGCCTAAAGTGGACGCCGGCAGGCTCGATAAGCCGCGTGCGTGCGAACCGCTCCCAGACGAAAAACAAGATCAGGGCTATTGCCGCGCCAATGAGGACCGGCAGCCCGTGGCTCGGCAGGATCTTGCGGCCGTCTGGTGCCGGGTTGTAGAGCCCGATCACCGACAGACCGAGCGCAACCGCGAGCAGTACGCCGCCGACCACGTCGACCCGCTCCGGGTTCTCGGGTTTCAAGCGGGCTGGCAAGCTGAAGTGGATCAGTAGCATCGCGACAGCGGCCAGCGGCACATTGATCCAGAACACGTCACGCCACGTACTGAGAACGGCAACGACGACGATGCCGTACAGCGGACCGAGCACGCTGCCGAGCTCTTGTGCGGCGCCGATACCGCCCAGGACCGACGCCCGACTGCGGCTGGCCCATAGGTCGGCGGCGAGGGCCAGTGTGACCGGCAGAAGAGCGCCGCTGGCGACGCCCTGTATCGACCGGCCGATGACCATCGGAACCAAATCGGTCGACAGAGCCGTGACCACCGATCCGACTGCAAAGCCGGCGAGGCTCAGCTGGAGGATGAATTTCCGACCGAATCGATCGGAGGCCCGGCCGAGCAACGGCATGGCGGCGATGTAACCGAGCAGATAGCAGGTGATGATCGGAGTCACCCGCTGTATCTGGTTCACCGGGATGCCGAGGTCGGTGATGATGTCGCTGATGATGGCGACTACGACATAGGTGTCCAGCGCGCCGAGCAGCACTGCGAGGCTGCCGGCGCTGATCGCAATTCTGCGATTGGACGCCGTTGTCTTCGCCTCGGCGCTGGCGCCCGTTGTTCGAGCGGAGATCGACATCAGGCCGCCGGCGGCTTAGCGACCGTCACCGGCTTGCCCCACTCGGACATCGTGATGGTGATGCTTGAGTCTGAACTGGTCTGTAGTTTGACCTGGGACAACTTGTGGTCGCCCTCCTCGGCGATCCAAGCGGTTCCGGGAACGGGACCAGTTGCGCCGATTTGCGGTGCGACCTTGTTCACCGCGTCGGCGCTGACGTTTCCGGTGATACGAACGGTCTCAGTGCCGTCGATCGTCTCCCGACCCTCGGCCTTCGGGTCGGAAAAGTTGGCGAGGACGTTGGCCAGGCCGGTTTCGGGGTTGAGGATCAGCGAGGCGTCGTATACGTCGGCAGCGGGTCCGAAGTTCGACAATCCGGCGCCCGGAGTCAACGACGCATAGAGGGTTCCATCGACCACCTTGAACTCGACGCCCTCAAGGCGTTGGCCCATCATCCGCAGGTTGACCTTCCCCTGAGCAGTGAAGACTGGGGAGTTGCTGAGGTCGCCCTCGAGCATCTCGATCGGCAGCTTCTCGGGCGGACCTTCCATCGTGAGCTTCATATGCGCGCTCGTTTGGCTCCTGGTGGTATCGCTCGATTGCTGCAGCAGCGTCGCGGCGTCCGGGAGGTCCTTCGCTGGCTCCTCGGACTTCGAGCACCCCGCGAAGACGGCGACGGCGGCGACGAGGGTGAAAAAAATCAACACGAGGCGCTTGGGCATGACTGCATCGTAGAGGGTCCGACGGTGTGGACTCGGGGCGCGGGGCGCTGCCAGCGCAGACGGCGCTGTCGATAGTCTGGCTGCGTGTTCACCGGAATCGTCGAAGAGGTCGGTGAGGTCGTCGGCAAGGAGGATCTCGGCGATTTCGCGCGGCTCGCCATCCGCGGGCCCCTCGTCACGTCGGACGCCCGCCACGGCGACTCGATCGCGGTGAACGGGGTGTGCCTGACCGTCGTGGAGGTACAGCCGGAGGCAACCTTCACGACGGACGTGATCGGCGAAACGCTGAGCCGATCGAGCCTCGGCCGCCTCGGCGTCGGCAGCAAGGTCAACCTGGAACGGGCGGCGGCCCTGAACAGCCGCCTCGGTGGCCACATCGTCCAGGGCCACGTCGACGGCACCGGTCACGTCATCGCGCGCACTCCCTCGCAACGCTGGACCGTGGTGCGCATCGCCCTGCCGACCGCGCTGTCGCGGTACGTCGTCGAGAAGGGCTCGATCACCGTCGACGGCGTCTCGCTGACGGTGTCGGGGATCGGACACGACTGGTTCGAGGTGTCGCTGATCCCCACCACACTCGATCTCACGACGCTCGGCCGCGCCGAGGTCGGTGCGCTGGTCAACCTCGAGGTGGACGTGATCGCCAAATACGTCGAGCGGCTGCTGTCGCCCCAAAACGACTGAAGCGGCGTCACTTTGAGGCCATACGCCTCGGTAGACGTGCGGCCTAGTAGCCGAGACGCCCCGTGGGGCCACGGAATTGCTCGATGAAGCCGAAGAAATCGCCGACCTGAGCCGGAGACGGGACGAATTCGTTGAAGAAGCGGTCGACCGCACCCATCTGGGCGGGCGGGGCCGCGTTGGGCGGCACGTACTGCCGCCACATGCCTTCGAGAACTCCGATGGCGGGGATCACATCTGCACTACCGGCGCTGGGTCCGGGGGACACCGGGTCGGCCGGCTGGGCGACGGCGGGAGCGGCGGTGAGGGAGAGCCCGGAGGCGGCCACGGCACACGTGGCGATCAGCAGCCTCGGGGCGGTGAGACGTGACGCTTTCATATGTGTCCTCTTCGACGTGACCGGGAAATTAGCGTAGGCGTCAGGCCACTCGGCCGAGGAGCGATTCCGGAAAAACCCCGATCGCGGGCCCGGCCGCCGTCACCGACTACACCGGTATACCGCCAGGTCAGCGGACCGGCAATAAGTTTTGGGCCCTGGTGGTTCATACTGATGTGGTGACGAGGCTTGACACTGTTGAGCGCGCGGTGGCCGATATCGCCGCGGGCAAGGCCGTCGTCGTGATCGACGATGAGGATCGCGAGAACGAGGGCGACCTCATCTTCGCCGCCGAAAAGGCCACCCCGGAACTCGTCGCTTTCATGGTCCGCTACACCTCGGGCTACCTCTGCGTGCCGCTGGACGGTGCGATCTGCGACAAGCTGGGCCTGCTGCCGATGTACGCGGTGAACCAGGACAAGCACGGCACCGCGTACACCGTCACGGTGGACGCGAAAAACGGTGTGGGGACCGGTATTTCCGCTGCGGATCGCGCGACGACGATGCGGCTGCTCGCGGATCCGTCGAGCATCGCCGACGACTTCACCAAACCGGGCCACGTCGTGCCGCTGCGCGCGAAGGACGGCGGCGTGCTGCGCCGTCCCGGCCACACCGAAGCCGCCGTCGACCTCGCGCGCCTGGCCGGGCTGCAGCCGGCCGGTGCGATCTGCGAGATCGTCAGCCAGAAGGACGAAGGCTCGATGGCGCAGACAGACGAGCTGCGCATCTTCGCCGACGAACACGACCTCGCGCTGATCTCGATCGCCGATCTGATCGAGTGGCGGCGCAAGCACGAGAAGCACATCGAGCGCATTGCCGAGGCGCGGATCCCGACCCGCCACGGTGAATTCCGCGCCGTCGGCTACACCAGCATCTACGACGACGTCGAGCACGTCGCGCTGGTCAAGGGCGATGTCGCGGGTCCGACGAGCGATGGCCACGACGTGCTGGTGCGCGTGCACTCCGAATGCCTCACCGGCGACGTGTTCGGGTCCCAGCGGTGCGACTGCGGACCCCAGCTCGACGCGGCGATGGCGATGGTCGCCCGCGAAGGCCGGGGCATCGTGCTGTACATGCGCGGCCACGAGGGTCGCGGCATCGGCCTCATGCACAAGCTGCAGGCCTACCAACTGCAGGACGCCGGTGACGACACCGTCGATGCGAACCTCAAGCTCGGCCTGCCCGCCGACGCCCGCGACTACGGCATCGGCGCCCAGATCCTCGTCGACCTCGGCGTGCGCTCGATGCGGTTGCTGACCAACAACCCCGCCAAGCGGGTCGGTCTCGACGGTTACGGGCTGCACATCATCGAACGTGTGCCACTGCCGGTGCGGGCCAACAAAGAGAACATCCGCTACCTGATGACCAAGCGTGACCGGATGGGCCACGACCTGAGTGGACTCGACGACTATCACGAAGCCACCACCATGGCCGACTACGACGAGGGCGTGTACCTGCTCGGCGACCGTCGGCCGACCGATCTCGGTGGAGCCCTGTGAGCGGTACGGGTGTACCCGATCTTCCGGACATCGATGGATCGGGACTCAAGCTCGCCGTCGTGGCCAGCACCTGGCACGAAACCATCTGCGACGCTTTGCTCGACGGCGCCCTGAAGGTCGCTGCGGGTGCCGGCGTCGAGAACCCGACGGTCGTGCGGGTGCTCGGCGCCATCGAGATTCCGGTCGTGGCACAGGCGTTGGCGGCCACCCATGACGCGGTCGTGGCCCTCGGCGTGGTGATCCGCGGCGAGACACCACATTTCGACTACGTATGCGATGCGGTGACGCAAGGGCTGACGCGGGTGTCGCTGGATGCGTCGACGCCGGTGGCCAACGGTGTGCTGACGACGAACACCGAGCAGCAGGCTTTCGACCGGGCCGGCCTGCCGTCGTCGTCCGAGGACAAGGGCGCTCAAGCGGCGGCCGCGGCGCTGTCGACGGCGCTGACCCTGCGGGGGCTTCGTTCACGCACATGACCGATTGGGATGTCGAGATACGCCCTCACCTGGCACCGTATTTCGTGTACGCCGCCGCGGCGCTGATCCTGGCCGCGCATGTCACGGTCGGGGCGCTGCTGAAGGTCGGCTCGACCGGGGTGATCTTCCGGACCGCCGATCAGGTGGCGATCGCGCTGCTGGGCGTCGTCATCGCTGCGGTGGTCCTGCTCTTCGCCCGGCCCCGGTTGCGGGTCGGAGCGTCGGGTGTGACGGTACGAAACCTGCTCGCCGACAAGACGATCCCGTGGTCCGAGGTGGTCGACATCTCCTTCCCGCGCGGCGCGCGGTGGGCCCGCGTGGACCTGCCCGACGACGAGTACATCCCGATCATGGCGATCCAGGCCGTCGACAAGCAGCGCGCCGTCGAGGCGATGGACCGGGTCCGCGGTGTGCTCGAACGCTACAAGGGCCTCAACTCACGCTGAGCGACATCGCGAGTTCGTCTCGCTGTGCGGCGATTTGGCCGTCGGTCACGGTGAACCCGACGCTTTCGTACACCTGACGGGCCGCCGCGTTGTCGGTCGCCACACGCAACCGGACCGTGTGCACGTTGCTGCTGCGTGCCCAGTCCAGGGCGGCGGTGACCAGTCGTCGCGCCAGGCCCCGGCCGCGCACCGCCGGTTCGAGCCAGAGCGAGTACAGATAGACGCTGTCCGCGTTCTCCTGCTGCGCCCCGATGAGGCCGACGGGTCGGTCGCCGTCGAACGCCACGAACTGCGCATGGTCGCGCAACCGCCGGCGCCACTGGCCCGCGGTGAAGGCCGCCTCGTCGAGGTAGCTCGGATCGTTCTCACCCAGGGAGTCGGCCAGTGCCCTCATTCGCACGGCGGCAAAGGTCTGCCAATCGGATTCGCCCAGCCGGGCAACGTGTTCGGTCATCGGGTGTCGCCCATGACCAACCCTTCCCGGCGCGGATCCGCACCGCCGATGAGGCCCGCACCGTCCCGGGTGATCGCCGAAAGGCCGCTCGATTGATCGGCCAGATCCACCTGGTGACCGAGTTCGCGCAGACCCTGCACGAGAGGGTCATGGTCACCGTTGTCGGAGGTGTCGATGATCGGGTGTTCGCCGCCGACGTTCGTCTTGGGCGTGTTAGCGGCGCCGAAGTCGACCATCGACACCGCCTGTTGCGGGTCGAGCCCCCAATCCAGCATTCCCACAATCGTTTTCGCGACGAACTGGATGATGACCGCGCCGCCGGGCGACCCCAGGACCGCGGACAGCGGCCCGTGCTGTCCGGGCCGCCCCTCATCGAATATCAGTGTCGGCGCCATCGTGCTGCGCGGTCGCTTCCCGGGCTGGATCCGGTTCGCGACCGGTGCGCCGTCGGGACCGGTCGGCTCGGCCGAGAAGTCGGTGAGCTGATTGTTGAGGATGAACCCGTCGACCATGTGAAACGAGCCGAAGGCCGACTCCACCGTTGTGGTCAACGACGCGGCGTTGCCCTGCGAGTCGACGATGCTGACCTGGCTGGTGCCGTGTTCGGGAACGGGCGGCGCGGGACTGGTCGGCGGGCCGAACTCGCCGGGCTTGGCGGTGCCCATGCTGTGTTGCTCGGAGATCAGCGCCGCGCGCCCGGCGAGATAGTCGCTGCCGAGCAGTGTGTCGGGTGAGCCGCCGGGCAGCGGAACGAAATCGGTGTCCGCGACGTACTTGTCGCGGTCGGCGTACGCCAGGCGCTCCGCCTCGGAGATCAGGTGGACACCCATGACCGAGGGCCGACCGCCGTTGCGATCGACATCGGTCGGTTTGTGATCGGCCATCGGAAAGTGTTCGAGAATGCCGAGGGTCGCGAGGACGGCGATGCCGCCGGACGACGGCGGCGGCATCCCGCACACCTCCCGGCCGCGGTATGGCTTGCACAGCGGCTCGCGTTTCTCGATGGCGTAGCCGGCGAGATCCTCGACGGTCATCAGGCTGGGCGTGCGGCCGCCGGAGTCGTCGGCCGCCGCGGCGACGATGTCACGTGCGATCGCGCCGGTGTAGAAGGACTCCGGATCGGTTGCGATGACGCCCAACGTCTTCGAGTACGCGGGATTGGTCAGCCGGGTGCCCTGGGTCTTGGGGCTGCCGTCGGGTTCGAGGAAGTGCTCGGCGGCTTGGCGGTCGAGCGTGAGTTCCGGCGCTGCGTCCTCGATGGCGGCGGCGAGCCGCGGGCTGATATCGAAGCCGTCGTCGGCCAGCGTCACGGCGGGGGTGAACAGATCGCGCCAGCCGGTTTTGCCGTGTTCGGCGTGAACCTCGGTAAGCATTCGCAGGATGCCCGGTACGCCGATAGAGCGGCCGGACGCGCGGGCGTCCGGCTTCGGCTCGGTGCGGTCGCTGTCGGAGATCCAGCGCAGGTAGTTCTCGGTGGCCGCGGCGGGGGCGATCTCGCGACCGTCGTAGGCCTGCACCCGGCCGGATGCCGCGTCGAAGTAGAGCAGGAATCCGCCGCCGCCGAGACCGGATGCCTGCGGCTCGACCAAGCCGAGCACGGCCTGCGCGGTGACGAGCGCGTCCGCCGCGGTGCCGCCGTCGCGCAGCACCTCGCACGCGGCCCGGGTGGCCAGCGGGTTGGCGGTGACGACCGAGTAGCTGTTGGTGCGCACCGGCGTCATGTCGCTGCGGTAGCCCGTGGCCACCTCGGGGTTGGTGGAGATGTCTCTGGAGGTGGGCGGCGCCCCGGGAGGGGATCCGGCGGTGGTCTTGACCACCGGGGTGCCGTTCTCGACGATCGCGCACGGTCCCGAGGCGTCGGGTTCGGCGGCGTCGTCTGCGGAGCATCCGGCGAACACGAGCACCAACACCGTCAGCGGGGCCATCACCCTCGTCAGTGAGGAGATCCGCATCACTCGACGGTAGTGGATCGGGGCCGTCGGAAGGCGGCAGTAACCTGGATTCCGTGCCTGATCCATCGACGTACCGACCCGCCCCAGGGTCGATTCCCGTCGAACCGGGCGTTTACCGATTCCGCGACCCGCACGGCCGGGTGATCTACGTTGGCAAGGCGAAGAGCCTGCGCAGCCGGCTCAACTCCTACTTCGCCGATATCGCGAACCTGGCGCCGCGCACCCGCCAGATGGTGATGTCCGCGGGCAGCGTCGAGTGGACGGTGGTCAACACCGAAGTCGAGGCGTTGCAGCTCGAGTACAACTGGATCAAGGAATTCGATCCGCGGTTCAACATCAGATACCGCGACGACAAGTCCTACCCGGTGCTCGCGGTCACGCTCAACGAGGAGTATCCGCGGCTGATGGTGTACCGGGGAGCGCGGCGCAAGGGCGTGCGCTACTTCGGTCCCTACTCGCATGCGTGGGCGATCCGCGAAACCCTCGACCTCCTCACGCGGGTGTTTCCGGCGCGTACGTGTTCTGCCGGAGTGTTCAAGCGGCACAGGCAGATCGACCGGCCCTGTCTGCTCGGCTACATCGACAAGTGCTCGGCGCCGTGCATCGGTCGGGTCAGTGCCGACGAGCATCGCCAAATCGTCCTCGATTTCTGCGACTTCCTCGCGGGCAAGACCGACCGGCTGGTCCGTGACATGGAACACCAGATGAACGAGGCCGCCGAGGAACTCGACTTCGAGAGGGCGGCACGCCTGCGCGACGACATCGGCGCCCTCAAACGTGCGCTCGAGAAGCAGGCGGTGGTGTTCGGTGACGGCACCGACGCCGACGTCGTGGCCTTCGCCGACGACGAACTCGAAGCGGCGGTACAGGTTTTCCACGTCCGCGGCGGCCGGGTGCGCGGCCAGCGCGGCTGGATCGTCGAGAAGTCGGGCGAACCGGGCGAGACCAGCCAGGAACACTTGGTCGAACAGTTCCTGACCCAGTTCTACGGCGATCAGGCCGAATTGGGCGGTGCCAGCGACACTGGCGGGGACGAATCCACCAATCCCGTTCCGCGCCAAGTGCTGGTGCCGTGCCTGCCGAGCAACTCCGACGAACTGTCGGCGTGGCTTTCCCAGCTGCGAGGGTCGCGGGTGATGCTGCGGGTGCCGCAGCGCGGTGACAAACGCGCCCTCGCCGAGACCGTCCGCCGCAACGCGCAGGACGCGCTCACCCAGCACAAGCTGAAACGAGCCGGCGACTTCACCGCGAGAACCGCTGCGCTGCAGAGCATTCAGGACGCTCTGGGATTGGCCGATGCGCCGCTGCGGATCGAATGCGTCGACATCAGCCACGTGCAGGGCACCGACGTGGTGGCCTCGCTGGTGGTCTTCGAGGACGGTCTGCCGCGCAAGTCCGATTACCGGCACTACGCGATCCGGGAGGCCGCGGGCGAGGGCCGCAGCGACGACGTCGCCTCCATCGCCGAGGTGACCAGGCGGCGGTTCTACCGTCACCTGCACGACACCCAGCATCCGACAGAGCTTGCGCCGGAAGGAAAGTCACGCAAGTTCGCCTATCCGCCCAACCTGTTCGTCGTAGACGGCGGTGCGCCGCAGGTCAATGCCGCGCAATCGGTTCTCGATGACCTCGGTATCACCGATGTGGCGGTGATCGGCTTGGCCAAGCGCCTGGAGGAGGTGTGGGTTCCGTCCGAGCCGGACCCGCTGATCATGCCGCGCAACAGCGAAGGGCTCTATCTTCTGCAGCGGGTGCGTGACGAGGCGCATCGGTTCGCCATCGCATACCACCGCAGCAAACGTTCGAAGCGGATGACCGCGTCGGCGCTGGACTCGGTGCGGGGGCTCGGTGAGCACCGTCGCAAAGCCCTGGTCACCCACTTCGGCTCGGTGGCCCGATTGAAGGAGGCGTCGATCGAGGAGATCACCGCGGTGCCCGGAATCGGTGTGGCCACCGCCCGTGCGGTACTCGACGCGCTCGGCGTACCGTCCGAAAGCGACGCGCCCGACGCGGCGATCGGTAATGATCAGAGCAAGGTATCGGGATGACGGACCAGGGAATGCACGAGGATCTTCGGGACGAGGCGAACGCCGATTCCGGCATCGACGTGGTTCTGGTCACCGGCCTTTCGGGAGCGGGCCGGGGCACGGCGGCCAAGGTGCTCGAGGACCTCGGGTGGTACGTCGCCGACAACCTCCCGCCGGAGCTCATCGCGCAGATGGTCGAGTTGGGGCTCGCGGCGGGTTCGCGAATCACCCAGCTGGCGGTGGTGATGGACGTGCGTTCGCACGGGTTCACCGGAGACCTGGACTGGGTGCGCAACGAGCTCGCGACCCGCAACATCGCGCCGCGGGTGCTGTTCCTCGAGGCCTCGGACGAGAGCCTGGTGCGCCGGTACGAGCAAAACCGTCGCAGCCACCCGCTGCAGGGTAATCAGACTCTGGCAGAAGGCATTGCGGCCGAGCGCGCGCTGTTGGCTCCGGTCCGCGCGTCGGCCGACCTGGTGATCGACACCTCCGCGCTGTCGGTGCCCGCGCTGCGCGAGAGCATCGAACGCGCCTTCGGCGGCGAGACCGTCGCCCACACGAATGTCACGGTCGAGTCCTTCGGCTACAAGTACGGCCTGCCGATGGACGCCGACACCGTCATGGATGTCCGGTTTCTGCCCAACCCGCACTGGGTAGACGACCTGCGCCCGCACACCGGGCAGCATCCCGCGGTCCGCGACTACGTTCTCGGGCAGCCGGGTGCAGGTGACTTCCTGGAGACCTATCATCGTCTGCTCGACGTAGTCATCGACGGATACCGTCGCGAGGGGAAGCGATATATGACCGTCGCCATCGGATGCACCGGCGGCAAACATCGAAGTGTGGCGATCGCCGAGGCGCTGGCGGCGCGGCTGCAGGACGGTGATGACCTGACGGTGCGGGTGCTGCACCGGGACCTGGGGCGCGAATGAGTTCGCGAATCGTCGCACTGGGCGGTGGGCACGGGCTTTATGCAACCTTGTCGGCGGCGCGCCGGTTGACCCCGCATGTGACGGCCATCGTCACGGTCGCCGACGACGGCGGCTCGTCGGGTCGGCTGCGTAACGAGCTCGACGTCGTGCCGCCCGGTGATCTTCGAATGGCCTTGGCGGCGTTGGCATCCGACAGCCCGCACGGCCGCCTGTGGGCGACGATCATCCAACACCGGTTCGGTGGCAGCGGCGCGCTCGCGGGTCATCCGATCGGCAACCTGCTGCTCGCAGGACTCAGCGAGGTCCTGGCCGACCCGGTGGCCGCGCTCGACGAACTGGGACGCATCCTTGGCGTGAAGGGCCGCGTGCTGCCGATGTGCCCGATGGGCCTGGGCATCGAGGCCGACGTGGCGGGGCTGGAATCCGATCCGCGCATGAGCCGCGTGATCCGCGGGCAGGTGGCGATCGCCACGACCGTGGGCAAGGTGCGCCGTGTGCGGCTGCTGCCCGGCGATCCGCCCGCCACCCGCCAAGCGGTCGACGCGATCATGGCTGCCGACCTGGTCGTGCTGGGACCCGGCTCGTGGTTTACCAGCGTCATCCCGCATGTGCTCGTGCCCGAACTCGCGGCGGCGCTGCAGGCAACCGCGGCGCGGCGGGCGTTGGTGCTCAACCTGGTGGCCGAACCGGGGGAGACGGCGGGCTTCTCGGTCGAGCGGCACATCCACGTGCTGGCGCAGCATGCCCCCGATTTCACGGTGCACGAGATCATCGTCGACGCGAGCCGAGTGCCGAGCGAGCGTGAGCGTGAGCAATTGCGTCGGACCGCGAACATCCTTCGTGCTCAAGTTCAGTTTGCTGACGTGTCCAGACCTGGTACACCTTTACATGACCCGGCGCGGTTGGCCGCGGCGCTGGAAGGTGTGCGTCTTCGCGGCGCCGCCGATCCGGCGCCGGCAGTGCCCACGTCGACAGCGAATGGACCGAGAGGTGACGACCCGTGGCGATGACAGCCGAGGTCAAGGATGAGTTGAGTCGGCTGGTCGTCAATTCCGTCAGTGCTCGACGCGCCGAGGTGGCCTCCCTGTTGCGGTTCGCGGGCGGACTGCACATCGTCTCCGGGCGGGTGGTGGTCGAGGCGGAGGTCGATCTCGGCATCATCGCCAGGCGGCTGCGCAAGGACATCTACGACCTGTACGGGTACAACGCGTCGGTGCACGTCGTATCGGCCAGCGGAATCCGCAAGAGCACCCGGTACGTGGTTCGGGTGGCCAAGGACGGCGAAGCCCTGGCGAGGCAGACGGGTCTGCTCGATCTGCGGGGCCGGCCCGTGCGTGGGCTGCCTGCGCAGGTGGTCGGCGGCAGTGTGGCCGACGCCGAAGCAGCTTGGCGGGGAGCGTTTCTGGCGCACGGATCGCTCACCGAACCAGGACGGTCGTCGGCGTTGGAAGTCAGTTGTCCGGGACCCGAGGCGGCGCTGGCACTCGTCGGCGCCGCGCGCAGGTTGGGGGTCAGCGCAAAGGCGCGCGAGGTTCGCGGAACGGACAGAGTGGTGGTGCGCGACGGCGAGGCGATCGGCGCGCTGTTGACGCGGATGGGCGCCCAGGACACCCGGTTGACGTGGGAAGAGCGTCGGATGCGACGCGAGGTCCGCGCGACGGCCAACCGGTTGGCCAACTTCGACGACGCGAACCTGCGCCGTTCGGCCCGTGCGGCGGTCGCCGCGGCGGCCCGCGTGGAACGGGCGTTGGAGATCCTCGGCGATACGGTGCCCGATCACCTCGCCGCGGCGGGCAAGCTTCGCGTCGAACATCGGCAGGCGTCGCTGGAGGAGTTGGGCCGGCTCGCCGATCCGCCGATGACGAAGGACGCTGTGGCGGGCCGGATCCGGCGGCTGCTGTCGATGGCCGATCGCAAAGCCAAGCAGGACGGGATTCCCGACACCGAGTCGGCCGTCACACCCGACCTGCTCGAGGACGCCTAGCGCAGACCGGCCACTTGTGACACGCATTTCGGCGAAACGCGTGTGACAAGCGGCCTCTCGGCCGACACTTCACTTGTGTCCGCGGGCGGTCCGCCCACCGGCGTCGTGACATTCCTGTTCACCGACATCGAAGGTTCGACTCGTCGGTGGGAGTCCGACGCGGATGCCATGCGCGCGGCGCTTGCTTGCCATGACAAAATCTTGCGCTCGGCGATCGAGGCGCACGACGGATTCGTGTTCAGTCACAGCGGCGATGGTCTCGCGGCGGCGTTCGCGTCTCCCAGCGATGCCGTTGCGGCTGCCGTCGACGCACAGCGCGAATTGGAACTCCCCGTGCGGATGGGAATCGCGACCGGTGAGGCCGAACGGCGTGACGGTGACTACTTCGGAACGGTGCTCAACCGCGCGGCACGGGTGATGGCGGCCGGGCATGGCGGGCAGATCCTCGTCGCGGAGTCGACGGTGGGGCTGGTGAGTTCCTTTGATCTGGTGAAGCTGGGGCCGAAGCGCTTGCGCGACGTGACACATCCGATCACGATCTTCCAGCTGCGAGCTCAAGGCCTTCGCTGGGACTTCCCACCGTTGCGTAGCCTTGATGCCGACCGGGGAAATTTCCGGCCCCCGGGAACACGGTTGGTCGGCCGCGACGACGAAGTGGCTCAGATCGCGGAGGCTTTGCGCATCAATCGTTTTGTCACACTGACCGGCGTTGGCGGGGTCGGCAAGACGCGGCTGGCGCTCGAAGTCGCCGGACGCTTGGCGAACGACTTCAGCGACGGTGTCTGGGTTTTCGAGCTTGCATCCGTGGCCGACGCGGACGTCGTGGCCGATTCGGTGGCCGCGATTCTGGGCATCGCCCAACAACCCGGAATGAGCATGCGTGACTCGGTTGCGGCCGTCCTGGAGAACCGAAAACGACTGCTGCTCTTCGATAATTGCGAACATGTATTGGATGCGGCGGCGGGACTTGTCGAATCCATCCTGGCGCAGTCCTCGACCGTGAGCATCCTCGCCACCAGCAGAGAAGGCTTGAGTGTGGCCGGAGAGCAGATTTGGCCGGTCCGCTCGCTCATTGACGTCGCGGCGGCGGAGTTGTTCATCGAACGTGCGGAAGGCATCGCGCCCGGCGCTGCCGTTGGCGACATGGCGGCGGTCACCGAGATCTGTCGTCGCCTCGACGGCATCCCGCTGGCGATAGAGCTCGCTGCATCCCGGGTTTCGGTGATGACGCTGGGCGACATCCGTGAGCGACTCGACAAGCGATTCAGGCTCCTCGTGGGGTCGCGGCGCAGTCTCGAACGGCACCAGACACTTCGGCACGCAGTGCAGTGGTCGTACGACCTCCTGAGCGAGGAAGAAAAGAGACTGCTGGAACGGTGCTCGGTATTCGCTGGTGGATTCGATATCCGAAGTGCCTGTGCAGTTGCCGGAACGGAGCACGACGAGTTCGTAGTCGTGGACCTTCTCGACTCGTTGGTCCGCAAATCGTTGCTCACGGTGGACCGATCGGAAGCTACCGCCCGATTCTCCATGCTCGAGACCGTCCGACAGTTCGCCGAGGAACAACTGGCCTCCCGCGGTGCGGCAGATGAGGTGAGATACGCCCATGCCCGCCACTTCGCGAAACTCGAAAGTACGGTGATGTCCCTATGGGACAGTCCCGCTCAACGGGACGCGTATCGCTGGCTGGCCATTGAGTTGGCAAACCTGCGCACCGCCTTCCGCTGGGCGGCCGACGAAGGCGATATCGACGTGGCCACGGCCATTGCCACCTATGTTGGGCTGCTCGGCATGGGCGTCGAGAATTACGAGCCGATCGGATGGGCCGAGGAAATCATCGAACTTGCTGTCGCCGTCGAGCATCGACGTGTACCGAGCCTCTACGTGATCGCAGCTGTCTGCTGGATGGCCGGCCGGTTGGAGAATGCGCTTCGGTATGCCGAAGCTGGTGAAGCGGTGTTGGCGCGCAACGAGAATGCACCCCCCTACGGGATGGAGGGCTGGCTCGGCGCGGCTTATCTTCCCGCCGGGGTCCCTTTGCGATGGGCTGAGGTATGCCAGGCTCAATTGGAACGACGCGGCGACAACGATGTGTACATCCGCAGCTGCCGCGTGTTCGCTCTTTCGTTCTCGGGACTGATCGATGAAGCGGTGGAGGCGGCGGTAGGCCTAGTCGAAGCGGGCGCCGCAACCAAGAACCCCTACCTGCATACCTTCGCGATCGCCGCCAGCACATTTCCTCTCCACGCGAAGGGCTCAGGTGCGGGCATCCAAACCTGCAGAGACGCTTTGGCGATGGCGTTGGAGAGCGGCAATCGTTTCAACGCATCGATTCTCGCCCTCGCCATGGCTAGGTTTGAGGCCTCAAAGGTGGTCACCCCCGAGGGGCTTGAGTACTTGACGCTGGTCCTACGCAACTACCACGACTCGGGCAATGTCGGCAGCATTCGTAGCCCACTTGCCGTACTGAGTACGTTTCTCGACCGCGTCGGCCGGTTTGAAGAGGCCGCCATCATCAGCGGGTATTCACTCAGTCCGCTGGCTCTAGCCGTGCTCCCCGAGTTCACGACCTCCATCGCGCACCTCCGTGCAGTGCTCGGCGACAACACCTACGAATCGTTGGCCGGAAGGGGTGAGTCGATGACGATGGCCTCCGTCGTGGCCTACGCCTACGAGCAGATCGACCACGCCCGGGCGCAGCTGCAACAACTACGGTGAACCCATGGAGACACTGAGAGTCGGTGTGGCCAAGCCCGACCCGCCCTTCAACGGGATGCCGGACGACGGCGGCCTCGACATCGACCTAATGCACGCGCTCGGCGACAAGATCGGCGCGACAGTCGAATTCGTTCCCTACGACGGAGCCGACTTCGACGGCATCTTCGACGGCCTCGGCTCCAGCTACGACTGCGTCGCCGCCGGTACTACCGTCACACCCGAGCGTGAGAAGAAGGCGACGTTCCTCCCGCCCTATGTGATCTCCGGCCAGGCGCTGGCCGTCGACACCCGCCGGTTGCCGCGCGTCGCCTCCATCGACGACCTGGAGGGTCTGACCATCGGCGTGCAGCGGGGCAACACCAGCCAGCCGATCGCCGAACGCCTCGTCGACGAGGGCAAGGCCCGCGCCGTGCGGCTCTATGACTACGGCTCCGTCCGCGACGCGCTGACCGACCTCTCCACCGGTGAGTGCGACGTGTTCATGAAGCTCGCGCCGGTGCTGACCGAACTGGTCAAATCGGTCGCCGGCGTCGAGGTCGTCCAGCGCGGCCTCACCGCCGAAGACATCGCGATCGCCGTACCCCTCGGCGACCAGGCACTACTGGGTCGGCTCACCGTCGCGCAGGCCGAGCTGGAAGCCGACGGCACCCTGCAGCAGATGCGCAGGAAATGGCTCGGCAACCCGTTCGCGGATCAGAGCCTGGCCGTGCACTGACCAGGTGACACGTGGCCGCTATCACACCACTAGGCTGGCGGTCGAGCACTACACGTTGAGGCAACTAAGGGAGAGACCAGTGACCATCCGGGTAGGCGTTAACGGCTTCGGCCGCATCGGGCGCAACTTCTACCGGGCGCTCGCCGCGCAGAAGGCCGAGGGCAAGAGCACCGACATCGAGATCGTTGCCGTCAACGACCTCACCGACAACGCCACCTTGGCGCACCTGCTGAAGTTCGACTCGATCCTCGGCCGGTTCCCCGCGGAGATCGGCCTCGAGGGCGACGACACCATCGTCATCGGCGATCAGAAGATCAAGGCGCTCGAGGTCAAGGAAGGTCCGGCGGCGCTGCCGTGGGGCGACCTCGGGGTCGACGTGGTCGTCGAGTCCACCGGCATCTTCACCAAGCGTGACAAGGCGCAGGGCCACCTCGACGCCGGCGCCAAGAAGGTCATCATCTCCGCGCCCGCCACCGACGAGGACATCACGATCGTCCTCGGCGTCAACGACGACAAGTACGACGGCAGCCAGAACATCATCTCCAACGCCTCGTGCACCACGAACTGTCTCGGCCCGCTGGCCAAGGTGCTCAACGACGAGTTCGGCATCGTCAAGGGCCTGATGACGACGGTCCACGCCTACACCCAGGACCAGAACCTGCAGGACGGCCCGCACAAGGACCTGCGCCGTGCCCGCGCCGCCGCGCTGAACATCGTCCCGACCTCGACCGGTGCCGCCAAGGCCATCGGCCTGGTGCTCCCCGAGCTCAAGGGCAAGCTCGACGGCTACGCGCTGCGCGTGCCGATCCCCACGGGCTCCTGCACCGACCTGACCGCCGAACTGTCCAAGTCGGCCACCGCCGAGGAGATCAACGCGGCGTTCAAGGCCGCCGCGGACGGTCCCCTCAAGGGCATCCTCAAGTACTACGACGCGCCGATCGTGTCCAGCGACATCGTCACCGATCCGCACAGCTCGATCTTCGACGCCGGCCTGACCAAGGTCATCGACAACCAGGCCAAGACGGTGTCCTGGTACGACAACGAGTGGGGTTACTCCAACCGGCTGGTCGACCTGGTCGCCCTTGTCGGCAAGTCGCTGTAACGCCGTGACCATCAAGACCCTGGAAGACCTTCTCGGAGAAGGTGTTTCAGATCGTGGCGTGCTGGTCCGGTCGGACCTCAACGTCCCGCTCGACGACGACGGCAACATCACCGACCCGGGCCGCATCACCGCGTCGGTGCCCACGCTGAAGGCGCTCTCCGACGCGGGCGCCAAGGTCATCGTCACCGCACATCTCGGTCGGCCCAAGGGCGGGCCGGATCCGAAGCTGTCGCTGGCTCCGGTCGCGAAGGCGTTGGGGGAGCAGCTCGGTCGTCATGTGCAGCTTGCCGGTGACGTCGTCGGCACCGACGCCCTGGCCCGCGCCGAGGGGTTGACCGACGGCGACATCCTGCTGCTGGAGAACATCCGCTTCGACCCCCGCGAGACCAGCAAGGACGACGCCGAGCGCCTGGCGTTGGCCAGGCAGCTCGTCGAACTCGTCGGCGATGACGGCGCTTTCGTCTCCGACGGTTTCGGTGTGGTGCACCGCAAGCAGGCGTCGGTGTACGACGTCGCGACGCTGCTCCCGCACTACGCGGGCACGCTGGTGGCAGCCGAAGTCAAGGTGCTCGAGCAGCTGACCACCTCGACCGACAAGCCCTACGCGGTGGTGCTCGGCGGGTCCAAGGTGTCCGACAAGCTCGCGGTCATCGAATCGCTCGCGGAGAAGGCCGACAGCCTGATCATCGGCGGCGGTATGTGCTTCACCTTCCTTGCCTCACAGGGTGTTTCGGTGGGCACCTCGCTGCTGGAGGAAGGCATGATCGAGACTTGCCGCAAGCTGCTCGACACCTACGCCGACGTGATCCACGTCCCGGTCGACATCGTGGTGGCCGACAAGTTCGCCGCTGACGCGACGGCCGAGGTCGTCGCCGCCGACAAGATCCCCGACGACAAGATGGGCCTCGACATTGGCCCCGGCTCGATCGAGCGGTTCACCACGCTGCTGTCCAACGCCAAGACCGTGTTCTGGAACGGGCCGATGGGCGTGTTCGAGTTCCCGGCGTTCGCGGCCGGTACGAAGGGCGTCGCCGAGGCGATCATCGCCGCGACCGGTAAGGGCGCCTTCAGCGTCGTCGGCGGCGGCGATTCCGCTGCGGCGGTACGTCAGCTCGGGCTGGACGAAGAGGGCTTCTCCCACATTTCGACCGGGGGCGGGGCTTCGCTGGAATACCTTGAAGGCAAGAAACTGCCCGGTCTGGAGGTACTCGAATCGTGAGCCGTAAGCCGCTGATCGCCGGCAACTGGAAGATGAACCTCAACCACTTCGAGGCGATCGCGCTGGTGCAGAAGATCGCTTTCGCGTTGCCTGCGAAGTACTTCGACAAGGTCGACGTGACGGTCATTCCGCCGTTCACCGACCTGCGCAGCGTGCAGACCCTCGTCGACGGCGACAAGCTGCTGTTGACCTACGGCGCGCAGGATCTCTCCCAGCATGATTCCGGTGCCTACACCGGCGACATCAGCGGGGCCTTCCTGGCCAAGCTGGGCTGCACCTACGTCGTGGTCGGGCACTCCGAGCGGCGCACCTACCACCACGAGGACGACGCCATCGTCGCGGCCAAGGCGGCTGCCGCCTTCCGGCACGGCCTGGTGCCGATCATCTGCATCGGTGAGCAACTCGAGGTTCGCGAGGCGGGTAACCACGTCGAGCACAACGTCGAGTCGCTGCGCGGTTCGCTGGCGGGCCTCTCGGCCGAGCGGATCGGCCAGGCCGTGATCGCCTACGAGCCGGTGTGGGCCATCGGCACCGGCCGGGTGGCCAGCGCCGCGGATGCGCAGGAGGTGTGCAAGGCGATCCGCGACGAACTGGGCAAGCTGGCTTCGCCGCAGGTGGCCGCCGGTGTCCGGGTGCTGTACGGCGGGTCGGTGAACGCCAAGAACGTCGGCGACATCGTGGCGCAGGAGGACATCGACGGCGCCCTCGTCGGCGGCGCCTCCCTCGACGGCGAGCAGTTCGCCACACTGTCGGCCATCGCTGCCGGCGGACCCCTGCCCTGACCGTCCGATTAGTGAGCGTCGTCCTCGATTAGGTAGTCTTGCGCGCATGGAATTGGCCCTGCAGATCACCCTGGTCGTGACCAGTGTCTTGGTCGTGCTCCTGGTGCTGCTGCATCGCGCCAAGGGCGGCGGCCTGTCCACGCTGTTCGGCGGCGGCGTCCAGTCCAGCCTGTCCGGCTCGACCGTGGTGGAGAAGAACCTCGACCGGTTGACGCTGTTCGTCACCGGCATCTGGCTCGTCTCGATCGTCGGCGTCGCGCTGCTCATCAAGTACAGCTGATTCACGCCACCTCGCTGTGCGGCCCGGCCTCGGGCCGTCGATACTTGAGTCATGGCTGAAGTCGCCGGACTGGAACCGATAGGCGCGGTCAGGCGGACCAAGGTCGGTCGAGACGCCACCGAGCCGATGCGAGAGGACATCCGACTCCTCGGCGCCATCCTCGGCGACACCGTCCGCGAGCAGAACGGTGACGAGGTCTTCGACCTCGTCGAGCGCGCCCGCGTCGAGTCGTTCCGGGTGCGCCGCTCCGAAATCGACCGCGCGGATTTGGCGGGCATGTTCGACGGCATCGATGTCCGTCAGGCGATCCCGGTGATCCGCGCGTTCACCCATTTCGCGTTGCTGGCCAATGTCGCCGAGGACATCCACCGGGAGCGGCGCCGCGCGATCCATGTCGCAGCGGGGGAGCCGCCGCAGAACAGCACCCTCGCCGCGACCTACGCCAAGCTCGACGCCGTCGACCTCGATGCGCGCACCGTCGCCGAAGCCCTGACCGGGGCGATGGTTTCGCCGGTGATCACCGCACACCCGACCGAGACCAGGCGCCGCACGATCTTCGACACCCAACACCGCATCACCGAGCTGATGCGGTTGCGGCTGCACGGGCACGACGAAGCCGATGGCCGCGACATCGAGCGGGAACTGCGCCGCCACATCCTGACGCTGTGGCAGACCGCGCTGGTTCGGTTGTCGCGCTTGAAGATTCAGGACGAGATCGAGACCGGTCTGCGGTACTATCCGGCGGCGTTCTTCGAGGTCATCCCGCAGGTCAACGCCGACGTGCGTAGCGAACTGCAAGCCCGCTGGCCCGACGCCCGGTTGCTGGACGAGCCGATCGTGCGGCCGGGTTCGTGGATCGGCGGCGACCGGGACGGCAACCCGAACGTCACCGCCGACGTCGTCCGGCAGGCCACGGGGAGAGCCGCGTACACGGCGATGGACCATTACTTCACCGAGATCACGGCGCTCGAGGAAGAGCTGTCGATGTCGGCGCGGCTGGTCAGGATCAGTGAGGAACTCGAAGCGCTGGCCGCCCGCTGCGAAGAGCCCGCGCGGGCCGATGAGCCCTACCGGCGCGCGCTGCGGGTGATCCACTCCCGATTGACGTCGACGGCGAAGGAGATCCTCGACGAGCAGCCAGAACACGAACTCGATCTGGGACTCGAGCGCTATGAGTCGCCCGCCGAGTTGCTGGCAGATCTGGATGTGGTCGACGCGTCGTTGCGTACCAACGGCAGCGCGGTGCTGGCCGATGACCGGCTCGCGCGACTGCGGGAGTCTGTGCGCACCTTCGGGTTTCACCTCAGTGGCCTCGACATGCGGCAGAACTCGGAGGTCCACGAGGAGGTCATCGCCGAGCTGCTGGCGTGGGCGGGTGTGCACGGCGACTACGCGTCGCTGACCGAGGCCGAGCGAGTGGAGCTTCTCGCGGGTGAGCTGGCGACGCGGCGACCGCTGGTCACGCCGGACGCCGAGCTGTCCGAGCTGGCCCGCAAGGAACTCGACATCGTCGCGGCGGCCGCGCGGGCGGTGCGGGTCTTCGGCTCACGGGCGGTGCCCAACTACATCATCTCGATGTGCGAGTCGGTGTCGGACATGCTGGAGGCGGCGATCCTGCTCAAAGAGGTGGGGCTGCTCGACGTGTCGGGGGAGAAGCCGTATGCCCCCGTGGGCATCGTTCCGCTGTTCGAGACCATCGATGATCTGCAGCGTGGTTCGTCGATTCTCGAAGCGGCGCTGGATCTTCCGGTGTACCGGTCGATCGTGTCGGCGCGCAGCGAGAGCCAAGAGGTCATGCTCGGGTACTCCGACTCGAACAAGGACGGCGGATACCTGGCGGCGAACTGGGCGCTGTACCGGGCCGAACTCGACCTGGTGGAGTCGGCGCGAAAGACCGGAATCCGGTTGCGCCTCTTCCACGGTCGCGGTGGCACCGTCGGTCGCGGCGGCGGTCCGAGTTACGACGCCATTCTGGCCCAGCCGCCGGGGGCGGTGAACGGATCGCTGCGCCTCACCGAACAGGGCGAGGTGATCGCCGCGAAATATGCCGAGCCGCAGGTCGCGTACCGCAACCTGGAGACGCTGCTTGCCGCCACGTTGGAGGCCACGCTGCTCGACGTCGAAGGTCTCGGCGACGAGGCCGGTCCGGCGTATGAAGTGCTCGACGACCTGGCCGCGCGGGCTCAGCGGGCGTACGCCGAATTGGTGCACAAGACACCGGGATTCGTCGAGTACTTCAAGGCGTCGACGCCGGTGAGCGAGATCGGCGCGCTCAACATCGGCAGCAGGCCGTCGTCGCGCAAACCGACGACGTCAATCGCGGATCTGCGGGCGATCCCGTGGGTGCTGGCATGGAGCCAGTCGCGGGTGATGCTGCCGGGCTGGTACGGCACGGGCGCGGCGTTCGAGGAGTGGATCGCCGAGGGCCCCGAGTCGAACGAGGACCGCGTGGAGGTGCTGCGGGACCTGTACCGACGGTGGCCGTTCTTCCGCACCGTGCTGTCGAACATGGCCCAGGTGCTGGCGAAGTCGGATCTGGGCTTGGCGGCGCGCTATTCCGAACTCGTCGAGGACGAGGAACTGCGCCGGCGAGTGTTCGACAAGATCGCCGCCGAGCACGAGCGCACGATCCGGATGCACAAGCTGATCACCGGCCAGGACGATCTGCTGGCGGACAACCCCGCGCTGGCCCGTTCGGTGTTCAACCGCTTCCCGTACCTCGAACCGCTGAATCACCTGCAGGTCGAGTTGCTACGCCGCTACCGCTCAGGTGACGACGACGAGCTCGTCCAGCGGGGGATTCTGCTGACGATGAGCGGGTTGGCGACCGCGCTGCGCAACAGCGGCTAAATCACAGTCCGGCGGAGCGGCGCACCTTGTTCACCGCGCCGCGCACCACCTGCTCGGTGGCGGTCAGCGGGGAGATCACGGACTCGCCGAGGCCGACGATGCGTTCGACCCGGCTGACGATGCCTTCCATGCGGTCGACGACGCCGTTGAGGCGCGGCGCCAGTTCGTTGATCTGGTTGATCGTTTCGTTGAAGCGCTCCAGTGTGGCGTCGAGGTTGGCTGTCGAGCTGTTGAGGTCCTCGAGCGTCTCGCTCAGCCCCTCCAGGATGGTGTCGACCTGCTCGACGGTGACGTCGGCGTTCAGCGCCGCCTGCGCGAGCTTCCTGATCCGTTCCGGTCCGGTGCGTACCGGCCGCCCGCCCTTGTCTGCCATGACGGCCATTATGACCGCAGCCGATGGAACCGCCGGGCAGAACCCGTCGTCTGAACAGATATGAGCCAAAGAGCGTCCACGTCACGGCAATGCGTGATGGACCCGCGCAGCGCCATGTTCCGATCTGCCTCGGTGGACTACGAGGCCGGATTCCGTGATGGCGCCGACGAGTCGTCAGAAGGGCGGCGGTTCGTCGTCCCTGGCGATGCGTTCGGAGAGGAGTAGTTGCTTTCGGGCGATCCGCGCGGCATTGTGTTGCCGCTCGAGCGCGATGCGGTACGCCCTGTCCTCGGCGCGGCTGTGACGACGCAGCGGCATCATCGCTCCGCGTTGCCCGGAAGCCGGTCGGTCCGACTGCGTGATCTCGACCTGGCCAGTAGGCACCGCCAGCTGTGTGAAGAACTCCGCACCGGCCGCAGTGGTGGTGTACGTCCGCCCACTCGGCGCTCGCCAGATCACCGTCCCGTCGGGCAACTGCTGGTCGCTCCAGCCGCCCTCACCGATCCAGAACGTCTTCAGCAGATGATGAAACACGCACAGCAGCTTGAGGTTTGACGGGTGAGTCGGTCCCATCGGCCAGGGGATCGTGTGGTCGATCTGGCATTGCTCAGCGGGGACGTCGCACCCCGGGAACCGGCACGTCAGGTCGCGCCACCGGATAAAGCGGGCCAGCGCCGCCGATGGCCGGTACCCAGCCTCGGCGCAGGGTTCGGGAAGCGTGACCGGACGCAACTTGGCTGTCGTCAGCTGTTCGCGCAGCATCGCCGCCGGCACCGCACCGTAGCCCGGCAGAAAGCCCGGGTTGTTCGACCGGCCTTCGATCGTTGCCTGGTCGGCGAGCACGTTGATGACGATCTGGGTGGACGGCTCGGCGGTCGCACCGCTTCGGCAATTGTCGGCGCCGCAACCGCACACGAGATACATCCGGCCTTCGGACATTGCCATCATCGCGTCCACGCGCCGCTGGTCCAGGGTGCGCGGGTCGTCATCGCAGACGGTGGCGACAACCTGGTCGACGCGGGTATCGAACGCGACACCCTCCTCGAAAGTGAGCCGCGCCCACACCCCGACCATCCCCTTGCCCATGGGCCCGACGTGCAGGTACCGACCGTCGCTTTCCGGCTTGGGTTCGCGCACACCCGCCGGATCGAACTTCTCCACCCACATGTCGATGCGCTCGTGAAGTTTTGGGCCGGACAACTTCATCCACTTCGGTGCCCATTTTGCGAACGCTGCGTCGAGGCGGGCGAGGCAGTCGTCCTCCTCGACATTGGAGCTGCGGCTGACCAGTGCGGCCATCATCCGGAAGTCGATCTGCCCGTTCGCGAAAGCCTCGGCCACCCTGGGCAAGCGCTCGCGCAAGTCGATCGCGTAGCGAAGGCGGCCGGCTGCGCGGCCCCGACTGATGTTCAGTGCCGCCGCGACCTCGGCCACGACGTTGGCATGGCCGTCGATGGCCCAGTTCGCCCGCTCGCGATCGTCCTCGGGGGCACGGCGGGCATAAAGCTCGCCGATGGCCATGAGCTCACGGCCGCAGGCTGCGCTCTGCTCGCGCGACGCCGCGGTGATGGTCCCGACCACCGCCGCGTCATCGAACCCCTCGAACATGTGTGCGATATTACTCGGACCCACTGACAGGTCGGGGCCACCGAGGCGCTCGTCCTTCCAAAATCTCCGTCGTCGACGCGGCGGATTCGGGAAAATACCGCTGTGTCAGTTCGCTCCTTCGACGATGCACATCCGTTCCATCGGGTGATGCGTCGTGTTGCCGCAACGAAGGCGGGGCGCGTCATCTTTCGTCCAACGGCACACCGCTTGGACCATCTCGTCAGCAGGCTCAGCGGAGGGAAGTACAGCTTCGCCGGGATCGCTGCCGGTTTTCCGACGGTCATTCTCACCACCACCGGTGCCAAGTCTGGAATTCCGCGGACGGTGGCACTTTTGGGGATTTCGCACCCCGACGGCGTGGCGGTCGTCGCTACCAACTACGGCGACGCCCGACACCCAAGCTGGTACTACAACCTCAAGGCGAACCCGCTGGCGCGAGTCACGCTCGAAGGCGCAACCTGGGATGCAACCGCCCGGCTCGCCACACCAGACGAGCGCGAAGAAATCTGGGCACGAGGCGTGAACTTGTATCCCGGTCCCACCAAGGAGCGCGTATGGGCCGGCGAGCGGCGGATCGAAGCGTTCGTCCTGGAGCGGCACTGAGGGTCGTGGGAGTCTCCGCGTGGCGTCGCGATGAGTTCTCCTCTCCAGTGCAGTCTGATCTGCGTGGGCAGACTCATCTATGGCTTCAATGTGTCGGTGGACGGCTACATCGCCGACGCTGACGGCAACATCGACTGGTCCGATCCGAGCGAAGAACTGCACCAATACTGGAACGACTTCGAGCGGGAGACCGCGCTGGCGTTTTACGGCCGGCGGCTCTACGAGCTGATGTCCTCGTACTGGCCGACGGCCGACCAGGAACCGGACGCCTCCCCTCGGATCGTCGACTTCGCCCGCATCTGGCGCGACATGCCCAAGGTCGTGTTCTCGAGCACGCTCGAGTCTGTTGACTGGAACTCCCGCCTCGAGCGCGGCGACCCGGTCGAAGTGGTGACGAAACTCAAAGCCGAGACCGACGGCCAGCTGGAGGTGGCCGGCGCGACGCTGGCCGCACCCATCGTGCAAGCGGGACTGGTCGACGAGTTCCGGATCGTCATCGCACCCACCATCGTGGGCGGCGGCATCCCGTTCTTGCCAACCCTGCCGTCATGGATCTCGCTGCGGCTGTTGGAGAACCGCACCTTCGCGTGCGGCACGGTCCTACTGCGCTACGAGAAGAGCGGCTGAGCTCGCGTCAGAGCTTGCTCGCCGCGGCCTCGTCGAGCAGCCACACGGTCGCCTCGCGGCCCACCGCCCCCGCGGCCGGAATGTCGTCGGCGTCGGCGCCGCCGATCGCCGCCGCCACCGCATCGGCCTTCGCCTCACCGGAAACGACCAGCCACACCTCCCGCGACCGGCGAACCGCGGGCAGCGTCAACGTGATCCGGCGGGGAGGCGGCTTGGGGGAGTCCTCGACACCGACGACCAGCCGCTCGCTCTCACGCACCGCGGGGGTGTGGGGGAACAGCGAGTTGATGTGCCCCTCACCGCCCATCCCGAGGAGGTGCACATCGAAAACGGGCGCCGGCTCGCCGTCGCCGGCGTTGGCGGCGAGCACGCTCTCATAATCAGCTGCGGCAGCGTCGAGATCGTCGCCGAACTGCGCGCCACTGGCGGCCATCGGGTGGACGTTTTCCGACGGTATGTCGATGCGATCCAGCAGCGCCTCGCGGGCCTGCTTGTAGTTGCGCTCGTCGTCGTCCTCGGGCACGAAACGGTCGTCGCCCCAATACAAGTGGACCTTCGACCAATCGATGCGCTCCGACTTCTCGGCCACCCGTTTCAGCAACCCCGTACCGCTGCCGCCGCCGGTCAACACGATCTGCGCCGATCCGCGCTTGTCGATGGCGTCGACGATGGCGGCGACCAGACGGTCGCCCGCGGCCGTCACCAGCGCCGCAGTGTCGGGATAGCGCTCGACGGTGGCGCTCATGCGTACTGCACCTTCTCGATGCCTTCCAGCGCTTCGTGGTAGATCTCGTCGGCGTCGAGTCGGCGCAGATCTTCGGCCAGGCATTCCTTGGCCTCCCTGCGCGCCAATGGAAGTCGCGCCTCCGGCTTGCTCGTGCGGCTCAGCGTCGCGGTGACACCGGTCTGCGGGCGCGTCAGGGTGATCGTCTCGCTCTTGCGGATGAGTTCGACCTTCAGGTCACCCACCACTCGTTGCACGGGCGCATCGGTCCTGGCGGCCAACCAGCCCGCCAACACATCCAGCGACGGTTCGTCGCGCAGGCCCGACACCACCGCCGACGTGATCGGCTCGTGCGGCGCCTGATCGACGGCCGCCGCCAGCAGAGCCCGCCAGTAGGTGATCCGCGCCCAACAGAGGTCGGTGTCGCCTGCGGTGTAACCCTCCAGTCGGCTCTTGATCGCGGCCAGCGGATCCGAGCACTGCGTTGCGTTGGTGATACGTCGTATCGCCAACCGCCCCAGGGGATCCTTCGCCGGAACGGGAGGGCCGCCTGCCGGCCACCATGCCACCACCGGCGTATCCGGCAGCAGGAACGGCAGCACGACGCTGTTCGCGTGGTCGGCGAGTTCGCCGTGCAGGCGCAGCGAGACGACCTCTCCTGCACCCGCGTCTCCGCCGACGCGCAGCTGCGCATCGAGTCGGGCCTTGGCGGCGTCGCGGTCGCCGGGCACGACGACGATCACGCGGCACGGATGCTCGCGACTGGCGAAGTTGGCCGCCTCGATCGAATCCTCCAGCAGCTCATCGCTGTCCAGCGAGATCACCAGCGTGAGCACCCGGCTCAACGTGATCGCGCCGCCCTCTTCGCGCAGGCCGGTGATCTTCTTGTTGATGTCGTTGGTGGTGGTATCCGGCAGATCGACGATCAAGGCCGCCTCCTAGCGCTCGTCACGGCCGCCTCCATTCCCGGC
The DNA here is from genome assembly GCA_050205545.1 of Mycolicibacterium celeriflavum. Lineage (GTDB taxonomy): Bacteria > Actinomycetota > Actinomycetes > Mycobacteriales > Mycobacteriaceae > Mycobacterium > Mycobacterium celeriflavum_A. The sequence goes on along the minus strand of JBNMQV010000006.1, from coordinate 216,693 downwards.
CCATGCGATGCAACATCTCATCGGCCGACGCCGGACCCCAGGTGCCCGCCTCGTAAGCCTCCGGCTTCCCGCTGGCCGCCCAGTGCTCGAGCACGGGATCGAGGATCTGCCAGGACAATTCGACCTCGCGGTTCACCGGGAACAGCGACGGTTCACCGAGCAGCACGTCGAGGATCAGCCGCTCGTAGGCCTCGGGGGAGTCCTCGGCGAACGCCGAGCCGTAGGAGAAGTCCATGTTCACGTCACGGACCTCCATCGCGCTTCCGGGCACCTTCGATCCGAAGCGGGTGGTGATGCCTTCGTCCGGCTGCACCCGGATCACCAAAGCGTTCTGGCCGAGTTCCTCGGTCATCGTCTTGTCGAACGGCAGATGTGGCGCGCGCTTGAAGATCAGCGCGATCTCGGTGACCCTGCGGCCCAAGCGTTTCCCGGTGCGCAGGAAGAACGGCACGCCCGCCCAGCGCCGAGTGTCAACCTCGAGGGTGATGGCGGCGTAGGTCTCGGTTGTCGAGTCCTTCGAGAAGCCCTCCTCCTCGAGCAGCCCCACGACCTTCTCGCTGCCCTGCCACCCCGCGGCGTACTGCCCGCGCGCGGTGGTCTCGTCCAGCGGCTGCATGGGCTGCGTCGCGGAGAACACCTTGATCTTCTCGACCTGCAACTCCTTGGGGCCGAAACTGACCGGCTCCTCCATTGCGGTCAGCGCCAGCAATTGCAGAAGGTGGTTCTGGATGACGTCACGTGCCGCGCCGACGCCGTCGTAATAGCCTGCGCGGCCGCCGAGCCCGATGTCCTCGGCCATCGTGATCTGCACGCTGTCGACGTAGTTGTTGTTCCAGATCGGCTCGTACAACTCGTTGGCGAACCGCAGCGCGAGGATGTTCTGAACGGTCTCCTTGCCGAGGTAGTGGTCGATGCGGAACACCGACTCCTCGGGAAACACGCTGTTGACCACCTCGTTGAGCTCGCGGGCGCTCTCGAGGTCGTGGCCAAACGGCTTCTCGATCACCACCCGGCTCCAGCGGCCTTCCTGTGGATTGGCCAGCCCCGACTTGTGCAACTGCTCGCACACCTGCTGGAACGCCTTCGGCGGAATGGACAGGTAGAACGCGTGATTGCCGCCCGTGCCGCGTTCGGCGTCCAGCTTCTCGAGCGTCTCGGCGAGCCGTGCGAACGCCGCATCGTCGTCGAAAGTGCCCTGGACGAACCGGAATCCCTCCGCCAGCCGGTCCCACACCTCCTGGCGGAAGGGCGTGCGGGCGTGCTTCTTGACCGCCTCGTAGACGACCTGGCCGAAATCCTCGTCGGCCCAATCCCTTCGGGCGAATCCGATCAGCGAGAACGATGCCGGCAGCAGACCGCGGTTGGCGAGGTCGTAGATCGCCGGCATCAGCTTCTTACGCGACAGGTCTCCGGTGACACCGAAAATGACGATCCCGCATGGCCCCGCGATACGGGGCATCCGCTTGTCGCGCTTGTCGCGCAGCGGATTCACCCAGTCCGTCATTTCTTGGCGGCGTTGAGCTGTTCCTGCGTCGCGTCGAGCAATTCGAGCCACGACTTCTCGAACTTCTCCACACCCTCGTCTTCGAGGAGCCGGAACACGTCGGGCAGGTCGATCCCGATGGCCGAGAGCTTGTCGAACAGTGCCTGGGATTCCTCCGCCGTACCGGTCACCGTGTCACCGGTGATGACGCCGTGGTCGGCAACGGCCTCGATCGTCTTCTCCGGCATGGTGTTCACCGTGTTCGGGGCCACCAACTCGGTGACGTACAGCGTGTCCGAGTACTCCGGGTTCTTCACTCCGGTGGACGCCCACAGCGGACGCTGGACGCGGGCGCCGGAGTTCTTCAGTGCCTCGAAGCGCTTTCCGCCGACGAACACCTCTTCGTAGGCGGCGTAGGCGAGCCGAGCGTTGGCCACCCCGGCCTTGCCGCGCAACTGCAGGGCGGTGTCGTTTCCGGAGTCGGAGCCGACCTTCTCCAGCCGCTTGTCGATCTCGGTGTCGACGCGCGAGACGAAGAACGATGCGACGGAGTGGATCTTCGACACGTCGTGGCCGGCTTCTTTGGCCTTCTCCAGGCCCTGCAGGTAGGCGTCCATCACGAGGCGGTAGCGCTCGACGGAGAAGATCAACGTCACGTTGACCGAAATGCCCTCAGCGAGAACGGAGGCGATGGCGGGGATGCCGGCTTCGGTCGCGGGGATCTTGATGAGCAGGTTGGGCCGGTCGACGATCTTCCACAGCTCGATCGCTTGCAGAATCGTCTTGTCGGTGTCATGGGCCAGCCGCGGGTCGACCTCGATCGAGACCCGGCCGTCGACGCCGTCGGAGAGTTCGTACTGCTTGGCCAGCACGTCGCAGGCGTTGCGGACATCGTCGGTGGTGACGGTGCGGATGGTCGCGTCGACGTCGGCGCCGCGCTCGGCCAGCTCCTTGACCTGACCGTCGTAGGCGTGCCCCTTGGACAGCGCGGCCTGGAAGATCGACGGGTTCGTGGTCACCCCGACGACACTCCTGGTGTCGATGAGCTCCTGCAGGTTGCCGGTTTGCAGCCGGTCGCGCGACAGGTCGTCCAGCCACACCGATACGCCCGCGTCGGACAACGCCGCGAGATTCGGATTCTGAGCCATTGCTCTCTACCTTTCGATCACTAGTTGTCTATCGATCGCTCCGCGGCGGCCACCACGGCCTCGGGAGTGAACCCGAACTCGCGGAACAACGTCTTGTCGTCGGCGGACTCGCCGTAGTGCTCGATCGAGATGATCTCCCCGGTGTCGCCGACGAGCTTGTACCAGCTCTGCGCGACGGCCGCCTCGACCGCGACGCGCGCCGAAACTCGCGGCGGGAGAACCGAATCGCGGTATTCCTGTGGCTGCGACTCGAACCACTCCACACACGGCATAGACACCACGTAGGCGGTGATGTCCTTCTCCGCCAACTGCTTCCTGGCCTCGACCGCCAGCTGCAGTTCCGAACCCGTCGCGATGATGATCACGTCCGCGTCGTCGGCGGGGTTGCCGCCGCCGAGCACGTACCCACCGCGCGCCACACCGTCGGCGTCGGTGCCCTCCAGCACCGGAATGCCCTGGCGCGTCAGGATGAATCCGACCGGACCGCTGCCATTGCCGCGGGCGATGATGCTGCGCCAGGCGTACGCTGTCTCGTTCGGGTCACCCGGTCGCACCACGGACAGGTTCGGGATCGCGCGCAGCGCCGCGAGGTGCTCGATCGGTTGGTGCGTCGGGCCGTCCTCGCCGAGGCCGATCGAGTCGTGGGTCCAGATGTAGATGGTGTCGATGTCCATCAGCGACGCGAGACGCACCGCGGGCCGCATGTAGTCCGAGAACTGCAGGAAGGTGCCGCCGAACGCGCGGGTCGGCCCGTGCAGCACGATGCCGGACAGGATCGCGCCCATCGCGTGCTCGCGCACACCGAAGTGCAACACCCGGCCGTACCAGTCCGCCGTGAAGTCGGATGTCGAAATCGACGGTGGGCCAGACGACTTCACGCCCTTGATGGTGGTGTTGTTACTGCCCGCGAGGTCCGCGGACCCACCCCACAACTCGGGAAGCTTCGGCGCGACGTCGTTGAGCACCTGACCGAACGCGGCGCGGGTGGCCAGCGGCTTGGATCCGGGCTCCCAATAAGTCAGGTCCGAATCCCAACCGTCGGGCAGCTTTTGGGCCAGCAGCCGATCCAGCAGCACCTTGCGCTCGGGTTCGCGCTCGGCCCAGGCGTCGAAGTCGACCTGCCACTTGGAGTGAGCCTCCTTGCCGCGCTCGACCAGCTTGCGGGTGTGCTCGATGACCTCGGGACGCACCTCGAACGTTTTGTCGGGGTCGAAGCCGAGGATCTTCTTGGTGGCCGCGACCTCCTCCTCGCCGAGCGCCGACCCGTGCACACCGCCGGTGTTCATCTTGTTGGGCGCCGGATAGCCGATGATGGTGCGCAGCGCGATGAACGACGGCTTGTCGGTCACCTTGCGGGCGGCCTCGATGGCTTCTTCTATTCCGACGACGTTCTCGCCGCCCTCGACCTCCTGCACATGCCAGCCGTAGGCGCGGTAGCGGGCCGCGACGTCCTCGGACAGCGCGATGTTGGTGTCGTGCTCGATCGAGATCTGGTTCTTGTCGTAGAAGACGATCAGGTTGCCGAGCTGCTGCGTGCCGGCCAGCGACGACGCCTCGCTGGTGATGCCCTCCTCGATGTCACCGTCGGAGGCGATCACGTAGATGTAGTGATCGAACGGGCTCTCGCCCCAAGGGGTGTCGGGGTCGAACAACCCGCGCTCGTAGCGCGACGCCATCGCCATGCCGACCGCGGACGCGAGGCCCTGCCCGAGCGGACCCGTCGTGATCTCCACACCCTTGGTGTGCCGGAACTCCGGATGCCCGGGGGTCTTCGACTTGAACGTCCGCAGTGCCTCGATGTCGGAGAGTTCCAGCCCGAAACCGCCGAGGTAGAGCTGGATGTAGAGCGTCAGGCTGGAGTGTCCACACGACAGCACGAAGCGGTCCCGGCCGAGCCAGTGCACATCGCTCGGGTCGTGGCGCATCTGGCGCTGGAAGAGCGTGTAGGCCAACGGCGCAAGGCTCATCGCGGTGCCGGGGTGGCCGTTGCCCACCTTCTGCACCGCGTCCGCCGCCAGCACCCGGACGGTGTCGACCGCCAGCGAATCCACCTCGGTCCAGTCGTCGGGGTGGTTCGGGCGGGTCAGCGCGGAAATTTCTTCGAGTGTGGTCACAGGCGCACTCCTGGTCGGCGTAGAGCTCTTCTCAGCTGCACGTTCAACCACCCTAGTGCGGGATGGTCGTCCGATGCAGGCCGCTGGCACAGGATGCGGGGCAGGATTAGGTCGGCGTTGCCATGCGGTCTACCATCGTCTGTAGTAGATGCGCCCGCGCTGGGACCATTTCGACAGGAGTAACTGCGTGAGAGTTCGCGACGGCCACGTCGTCGACGGGGCGGATCGGGTGTCGCCGCCGGGGCGGCTCCGGACGCGAATCCGCGACACGCTTCTCGGATACATCTCCCTGACCAAGCCACGGGTCATCGAGCTGCTTCTGGTCACCACGATCCCGGCCATGCTGCTGGCCAGCCGCGGCAGCGTCGACCCGCTGCTGATCATGAACACCCTGATCGGCGGCCTGTTGGCGGCGGCGGGCGCCAACGCCCTGAACTGCGTGGCCGACGCCGACATCGACAAGGTGATGAAGCGCACCGAACGCCGGCCGCTGGCCCGGGCCACGGTGCCGCGCAGCCACGCGCTGATCTTCGGGCTGGCCCTGTCCGTCGCGTCGTTCTTCTGGCTGTGGTGGACGACGAACATGCTCTCGGCCCACCTCGCGGGCGCGACCATCGCGTTCTACGTGCTCGTCTACACGCTGCTGCTCAAGCGGCGCACGTCGCAGAACGTGGTGTGGGGCGGTGCGGCGGGCTGCATGCCGGTGATGATCGGCTGGTCGGCGGTCACCGGGACCATCGCCTGGCCGGCGCTGGTCATGTTCGCGATCATCTTCTTCTGGACTCCGCCGCACACCTGGGCGCTGGCGATGCGCTACAAGGAGGACTACCGCGCCGCGGGTGTCCCGATGCTGCCTGCCGTGGCCACCGAGCGTCAGGTCACCAAGCAGATCCTGATCTACACGTACCTGACGGTCGCCGCGACGCTGGCGCTCACGCCCGTCACCGGCTGGCTGTACGCGGCGGTGGCGCTGCTGGCGGGCGGATGGTTCCTGCTGATGGCCCACCAGCTCTACAACGGCGTGCGCCGCGGCGAGGCGGTCAAGCCGCTGCGGCTGTTCCTGCAGTCGAACAACTACCTCGCCGTCGTCTTCCTCGCCCTCGCGGTCGATTCCGTGCTGGCGCTGCCGACCCTCTTCTAGGGCACCAACACCACCGAACCGACGGTCTTGCGTCCCTGCAGATCCCGGTGCGCCTGCTCGGCGTCGGCGAGGCGGTAGCGCTCGCTGACCGTGATCGTCAGCGTGCCCTGCGCGATCGCGTCCAGAAGTTCGCCCGCCCGCCACGCGAATTCGTCGGCGGTGCGGGTGTAGTGCACGAGGGTGGGGCGGGTGAGGAACAGCGAGCCCGCCGCGTTGAGGCGCTGCGGGTCGAACGGCGGGACCGGCCCGCTCGACGCCCCGAACAATGCCAGCGTGCCACGCACCCGCAGGCTGGCCAGGCTGGCGTCGAAGGTGGCGGCCCCGACGCCGTCGTACACCGCGGCGACCCCACCGTCGGTCATCTCCTTGATCTCGGCACCGAACGCGGCCGCGTCGGTCGGATAGTCGAGCACCCGCACCGCGCCCGCCTGACGTGACAGCTCGGCCTTCTCGGGCGTCGACACGGTGGTGATCACCCGCACCGCCATGCTGGTCGCCCACTGGGTGAGGATCAGCCCCACCCCGCCCGCGCCGGCGTGCACCAATATGGCATCGCCCTGCTGTACCGGGTACAGCGACTTGATCAGGTAATGGGCGGTCATCCCCTTGAGCAGGGACGCCGCGGCCGCCTCCGGTGTCACGCCTTCGGGCACATAGGCCACGAAATCGGCTGGGGCGACGCTGTATTCGGCATAGGCCCCGTTCGCCTGAGCGGTTACGACGCGATCACCCACGTTGAGCACGGCGACCCCTTCGCCGACGGCCTCCACGGTTCCGCACACCTCGTTGCCGACGACGAACGGCGTCTCCCGCGGGTACTGGCCCGACCGGAAGTAGGTGTCGAGGAAGTTCACGCCGATCGCCTCGGCCTTGATGAGCACCTCGCCTGGGCCCGGCGTGGGCTGCGGCTTTTCGACGTAGGTGAGGACTTCAGGTCCGCCGGTCTCTGCGACTTCTATGGCATGCATAGCTCTATCGTGCCAACTATGAAGCTCGCGCGGCCCGACGTGTTCCATCCGCGCATCGTGCTGGCCGGCTGCCCCGCGTTGCCGGAGGGTGACGGCGACGACGCCGGCCTGGTCGCGGCGCTGGGCCGGCACGGGTTGCACGCCCGCTGGCTGTCCTGGGATGACCCCGCGACGCTCGAGGCGGATCTGGTGATCCTGCGGGCGACGTGGGACTACATCGACCGGCTCGACGAGTTCCTGTCCTGGACGCGGCGGGTCCGCAATCTGCTCAACCCCGCCCGCGTCGTGCCGTGGAACACCGACAAGCGCTATCTGGCCGATCTGGCGGCCGCGGGGGTGCCGACAGTGCCGAGCCGATTCTTCGCGCCGGGGGACCGCGTGCGGCTGCCCAACAGCGACGAGGTCGTGGTCAAACCCGCCGTCGGCGTGGGATCGGTTGACACGCTTCGGTTTTCCAACCACGACGACGCGCGGCGGCATGCCGCCCGACTGCTGGACGCGGGCCGCGCCGTGCTGGTGCAGCCGTACGACCCGCGGATCGAGGACGGCGAGACGGCGCTGGTGTTCATCGGGGGCGCACAGTCGCATGCGTTCACGAAGGGGCCCATCCTGCGCGAACCCGGCGAGGCGCCGCCGTTCGACGAGTCGGGCACGTACGCGCGGGAGACGCTGAGCCCCGCCGACCCCGACTTCGAGGTGTGGGATGTCGGGCAGGCGGCGCTGGCCGCGGCGGCCTCGCACCTCGACCTGTCGGTCGACGAGCTGCTTTACGCGCGGGTGGACGTCATCGGCGGCCGTTCCGACCCGCGGGTGCTCGAAGTCGAACTGGTCGAGCCGTCGCTGGGCTGGATGCAGTTGGACGACACGACGCGGGACCGCCAGCAGCGCCAGTTCGTGCTCGCCGTCGAGTCAGCTCTCGACCGGTTCGGGCTCGGCCCGCTCTCGCATCGACGCCCATAGCGCGGCGGTCGCGGCGGTGCAGAGCGCGGCGCCCGCGACGTGGACGGCCACCAACGCGGCGGGCACACCGGTGAAGAACTGCACCGTGCCGACGAGGCCCTGGGCCACCACCAGCCCGACGAGCACACCCAGTCGCACCAGCACCGGCCGGGGCGCACGCACGGCCAGCAGCCCGAATCCGAGTCCGACCAGCAGCGACAGGTAGGCCACCATCAGCGCCGAGTGCGCGTGCACCAACGTGGTGATCTCGACCTCCAGCCGCGGGATCGTGCGGTCTACGCTCTTGTCCCCGGCATGCGGGCCCGCGCCGGTGACCAGGGTGCCCGTCACCAGAACGGCGGCCAGTGCCATGGCGCTGAGCAGGGTGAGTTGCCGCAGCGCCTTGGGTGCCCACCGGATGAGGATCCCGTCGTCGGGCTCACCGATCTTGACGAACAGCAGCACCGACAGCCAGACCATGGTCATTGATGCGAGCAGGTGGATGGCGACCGTCCACCACAGCAGACCGGTCAGCACGGTGATGCCGCCGATCACCGCCTGCACCACGGTCGATGCGGGCATCAGCCACGCATAGACGAGCACCTCGCGGCGGCGACGGGCCCGGATCACGGCGAGCACGGCGGCCGTGGCGGTCAGCACGACGAGGAAGGTGACCATGCGGTTGCCGAACTCGACCGCCTGGTGCACGACCGGCACCTCGGCGACCGGCACCGGGGTGAAGCTGCCCGGAAAGCACTGCGGCCACGTCGGGCAGCCCAGTCCGGACGCGGTGACGCGGACGATCGCGCCGGTCACCGCGATCCCGCCCTGGGTCAGGATGACGAAGAAGGCGATGACGCGCTGGACCCGCAGGCTGGGCAGCGGCAGCAGATCGACCAGCCGCAGAAAGGCGCGTCGCACGGTTCCGATCGTAGAGCAGCGCAACTACAAGCCGTAGTAGCGGGTCGTGCCGCTAACGCGGCGACACGAACGGCACCAACACCTCGTCGACCAGTTGGACGACCAACGCATCGTCGATGCGGTCACCGGTGATGAGCAGGCGGTGCCACAGCACGCTCTGCCCCAACTCGCGGGCGATCTCGACGGGCACGTCCGCACGGACGTCGCCGCGGGCGATGCCCCGCGCCAGCAGCGCCGCCATCTCCTCCTTGCGCCAGCCGATGACTCCCTTGCGGAAGGCCTCGGTGAGGGCGGGGTCGTGCGAACCGGCCGCGATCGCGGCCCGAATCACCGCTGCGCGAGGACCGGTGAACAGTGCTGCCCAACCGCGCAGCACCGCCAGCATGTCGCCGCGGTAGCTGCCGGTGTCCTCGTGGGGGATCGCCTCGGTGGCGATGCCGAGCAGGGTGTCGCGCAGCAGTGCCGTGGCATCCGGCCAGCGCCGGTAGAGCACCGGCTTGCTCGTTCTCGCCGCCGCGGCAACGGCCTCCATCGTGACGCCCGCGGGGCCATGCTGGGCCAGTAAATCGAGGGCCGCGTCGCGGATCGCGGCGTCGAGTTCTGCTCCGCGGCGACGTGGCATCCGACACTCCTTCGAAGAAACGCTTGCGTATCTTATCGCACGAGTTTACCGTCGTTTTATAAGAAACGGTTCCGTATCTTAGGAGGATCTCATGGCCAGGCCGGTGCTCTATCCGCTGCGTTCCGTCGACACCGCGACGATGCAGTTCTTCGACCATCGCCACGGCAGGCGCCGCATCACCATCGACCACCGGCCACTGGCGGGCGTCACGCCCGCGATGCTGCTGGACTGGTTCACCCATCTCGGCGAGACGATGGAGTACGGGGGAGAGGTCATCGACCGCTACCTCGCCTGGCATCCGATCGATCACATCCACTGGGCGCTCGCGCGTCCGGCGCCGGGCGGTGGCGCCGCGGACGGTGCGCGCTTCCGCATGGTCGAGGCGTTCGGCGGGCGGCCCGAGTACAAGATCGACGAGATCGCGCGGGTCGAGAAACTCGACGAGACCGGCATCCGACTGGTCGGACGGGTCGCGGGCATCCCGGTCTTCCAACTCGAGCACACCTGGTCGGCGGGCCCGGACGGTGCGCACTACGTGACGGTGATGGATCTCGGCGCCCGCTCGCCGATGCTCTCGCTCGTGAACGAATATGTGCGACGACGGTTCCCGGCAGACAAGATGCGCGCGTGGGTGAAGCACAACATCGAAGAGGTGGGACAGCTCGAATACCTGCTGCCGCTGCTGAACTCAGGTGAAGCGGAACCAGCGCAGCGCGCACAGGGCCGCGATCGCGCCCCAGACCGCGAGCACCAGAAGGCCGAACCAGTCCACTGACAACGTCATCGCCTGGGTCAGCGCCTCGGTGAGGGCGCCCGACGGCGTCAACCGGGCCACCCACTGCGCCGCCGACGGCACCATGCCGCCTTCGAGTGTCAGCGCGCCGAGTCCGGCGAAGACGAACCACAGGAGGTTCGCCAACGCGAGCACGATCTCCGCACGCAGGGTGCCGCCGAGCAGCAGGCCCAGCGCGGCGAAACCGGCTGTGCCCAGGGCGATGATCGCCGCGCCGAGGGCGAGGCCCGCAAGGTGTGGTCGCCAGCCCAGCGCAAAGCCGATGCCGCCCAACACGATCGCCTGTAGGAAGACGACCGCGACCACCGCCAGCGACTTGCCCGCGATGATGCCCCACACCGGAAGTGCCGTGGCGCCCAGCCGTTTCAGCGCCCCGTAGCGACGGTCGAACGCCACCGCGATGGCCTGCCCGGTGAAGGCCGTCGAGATCACCGCCAGCGCCATGATCGCGGGCACGAACGTCGCCGCCCGGTTCGGTCCGAACGATCCGAGCGGCATCAGCGTCAGACCCACGAGCAACGTGATCGGGATGAACATCGTCAACAACAGTTGTTCGCCGTTGCGCAGCAGCAGGCGCAATTCCAGGCCGAACTGCGCGGCGAGCATCTTCTGCACGGTGGCGGGGCCGGGGTCGGGCGAAAAGGTGCCCGGCGCAAAGCGATTCGTCATCACGGCCGCAACTCCCGCCCGGTCAGGTCGAGGAACACGTCCTCGAGGCTTCGCTGTTCGACGCGCATGTCGGTGGCCAGCACGTCCAGGCGTGCGCACCACGCCGTCACCGTGGCCAGCACCTGCGGGTTGATCGCGCCCTCGACCAGGTATTCGCCCGGCGCGCTTTCGATCGCCCGGTAACTCTCGGGCAGCGCGGACACCAGCAGCGACAGGTCGAGCTTGCGCGGGGCGCGGAACCGCAACTGGTTCTCCGCGCCGCTGCGCATCAGTTCCTCGGGCGTGCCGGTGGCGACCGGGACGCCGTGGTCGATGATCATGATGCGGTCGGCCAGTTCCTCCGCCTCGGTGAGCTGATGGGTCGTCAGCAGCACGGTCACACCGTCGCGGCGCAGGCCATCGATCAACTCCCACACCACGATTCGCGCGTGCGCGTCCATGCCCGCGGTGGGCTCGTCGAGGAAGACGAGTTCCGGCCGGCCGACCACGGCGCAGGCCAACGCCAGCCGCTGCTGTTGGCCGCCGGACAGCCGTCGGTAGGTGGTGCGCGCCGCCTCGGTCAGCCCGAGGGTGTCCATCAGCCACGCGGGATCGAGCGGGTTGGCCGCATAGGAGGCCACCAGGTTGAGCATCTCGCCGGCGCGGGCGGCCGGGTACCCGCCGCCGCCCTGCAGCATCACGCCGATGCGCTCCCGCAGCCGGGCGTTCTCGCCGAACGGGTCCAGTCCGAGGATCTCGATGGTGCCCGAGTCGGGTTTGATGAAGCCTTCGCACATCTCGACGGTCGTGGTCTTGCCCGCGCCGTTGGGCCCGAGAAGCGCGAACACCTCGGCGGTGTGCACGTCCAGGTCGAGTTCGGACACCGCGACGGTCGACCCGTAGCGCTTCGTGACCCCGCTCAGGCGCACGGGGGTGGGGGACGACGCCCCGGATCCAGAGTGGGTCACGGGGACTCAGCGTAAGCGTCGGGCCGCACGGGTTGTGGCGGCGGTGGCGGCGGCTGCTCGTGCGGCGGGGTCGTCACGCTGCGCCACGGCAGCCGGTTGTAGGTGAGCAGGATCAGCGCCACGACGATCACGGTGCTGGCCGCGGTCGCGAGCAGGATTTGGAAGACGGTGAACCGGTCGCCGTTGGCGGTGGGTCCGAAGATGCCGACGGCCAGCGTCACCACGATCGTCGTGCTGCGGAACGCCGGCCGGGTGGCCCACGCCGCGAGGGGAAGGACGGCCCACAGCACGTACCAGGGCTGGACCACCGGGAACAGCAGCACCGTGACGCCCAGCGCGACGCCGAGCCCGCCCACCGGATGCAGACGCCCCCGCAGGACCAGCAGCAGCAGCCACGTCACCAGGATCGCGATGATGAACACGCCGATCGCACGGGTCAGGCCGAGAACGGCGGTGGTGTGGTCGCCGAGGCCCAGCAGGATGCCGACCTGGCCGGTGCCCAGGGCCAGGAGGGTGGGCAGCGACATCCAGCTGCGCACGACGTTGGCGGTGCCCAGGGTGTTGAGCCAGCCGAACCCGAGCCCGCTGGCCCAGCCGATGAGCGCCATCACCACGACCGAGACGGCCGTCAGCGACCCGCCTGCCAGGAAGAACGCCTTGACGGTGCCGCCCCACCTGCAGGCCAACGCCATCGCCACGAATCCGAGCGCCAGCAGCGACGGCAGCTTGACCTGCGAGGACAGCGTGATCAGCACGACGCCGACCAACAGCATCGACAGCGGCCACCATCGCGCCCACTGCTCGCGGTCGTGCGGCCAGGACAGCGGTCGGGGAAGCAACGGCGCGGCGGCGTCGACGCCGCGCAGCGCGAACTCGGTGCCCGCCAGCATCAGGCCCAGCATCAACGCCTCGTTGTGGATGCCCCCGACCAGATGCATGATCAGCAGCGGATTGGCCGCGCCCAGCCACAGCGCGCTGACCTCGGCGACACCGCAGCGACGCGCGAGGCGCGGCGTCGCCCACACGATCAGGCCCACCCCGAGCAGCACCACCAGCCGGTGACACAGCACCGCGGCGACAATGTTCTCGCCGGTCAGCGCGGAGATGCCCTGGCCGATCCACAGGAACAGCGGCCCGTACGGCGCGGGTGTTTCACGCCACATGTTGGGCACCGAGAGCGTGAAGACGTGATCCAGCCCGAGGCCGGTGGCCGGTCCCACCCGGTACGGGTCGAGGCCTTTGACGCCGATCTCGCTCTGTGCCAGGTAGGAGTACACGTCCCGGCTGTACATCGGCGGCGCGAGCAGCAGCGGGAGCACCCACAACCACAACAGCCGGTCCAGCTGGCTGCGCGACATGCGCCGGTCACCCAGGGTGAATCGCCCCAGCATCAGCCAGGCCAACGCCATCATCACCGCGCCGGTGGTGGTCATGGTCAATGACACGGTCTGAATGCGCGACGGCAGGTTGAGCAATCGCACGCCGAACGTCGGATCCTGGACCACCGGCCTTGCCCCGACACCGAGCGCGCCGATCGCCATCAGGACGGTCCCGGCCGCCCCGAGCAGCCGCGTTCGACGCAGCGCGATGACCTCGGCATCGTTGAGGGGCGAGCCCACGGGGCGTTCGTCGGCGTGCCAACGGGCGATCGACGAGCTGAACGAGGGGAGGCGGGCTGCCACCTCAGCAGCGTAACCGCCCATGTTATGGCTCTTGTCACGCTAAGGGTGCCCTTGCTTTACACCACTTTCCGAATTCCGTCACAATAGTGTTGTGAAATTCAGTCCGGAGGCGGGAGCCGATCGCCACACGCGTGGGGCGATCGTGCAATTGCTGCTCGAATCCGGACCGATCACCGCCGGTGAGATCGGCGAACGGCTCGGAATCTCAGCCGCCGGGGTGCGCCGCCACCTCGACGCTTTGATGGAGGCCGGAGACGCGCAGGCCAGCGCGGCGGCGGCGTGGCAGCACACCGGTCGCGGCAGGCCCGCGAAGCGGTATCGCCTCACCGCGGCGGGTCGCGCCAAGCTCAACCACGCCTACGACGACCTGGCCGCGGCGGCCATCCGCCAGCTCCGCGAGATCGGCGGCGACGACGCCGTACGGACGTTCGCCCGCCGGCGGATCGACGGGATCCTGGCGGGAGTAACCGAGGGCCCCGATGACGTTGCATCTAAGGCCGACCGGGTCGCCGACGCGCTGACCGAGGCCGGCTACGCGACGACTGTGACGTCGGTGGCACCGACGCCTGGATCCATCCGCGGAATCCAGCTGTGTCAGCATCACTGTCCGGTCTCACACGTCGCGGAGGAGTTTCCCGAGCTGTGCGAGACCGAGCGTGAGGCCTTCGCGGAGATTCTGGGAACCCACGTGCAGAGGCTCGCCACCATCGTCAACGGCGACTGCGCCTGCACGACGCACGTACCCCTGGTCGAAAAGATCAGCGCTTCAGCCCCAACTAACAAAGCCCCAACTACCAAGCAAGGAGCGTCGAGATGACGACGACACCCGAGGTCCACAAGGTAGGCGAACCGCTCAGCCAGGACGAGGCCATCGCCTCGCTGAGCCGGTACGGCTACGGCTGGGTGGACTCCGACGTCGCGGGCGCCAGCGCGCAGCGCGGGCTGTCCGAGGCGGTGGTGCGTGACATCTCCGCCAAGAAGAATGAGCCGCAGTGGATGCTCGACATCCGGTTGAAGGCGCTGCGCACCTTCGAGAAGAAGCCGATGCCGAACTGGGGGTCGAACCTCGAGGGCATCGACTTCGACAACATCAAGTACTTCGTGCGCTCCACCGAGAAGCAGGCCGCCACGTGGGACGACCTGCCCGAGGACATCCGCAACACCTACGACAAGCTAGGCATCCCGGAAGCGGAGAAGCAGCGCCTGGTCTCCGGTGTCGCGGCCCAGTACGAGTCCGAGGTGGTGTACCACCAGATCCGCGAGGACCTGGAGGCCCAGGGCGTCATCTTCCTCGACACCGACACCGCGCTGCGCGAGCACCCGGAGATCTTCAAGCAGTACTTCGGCACCGTGATCCCGGCCGGCGACAACAAGTTCTCCGCGCTGAACACTGCTGTGTGGTCGGGTGGTTCGTTCATCTACGTGCCGCCCGGCGTGCACGTCGACATCCCGCTGCAGGCCTACTTCCGGATCAACACCGAGAACATGGGCCAGTTCGAACGCACGCTGATCATCGTCGACGAGGGTGCCTACGTGCACTACGTCGAGGGCTGCACGGCGCCGATCTACAAGAGCGACTCGCTGCACTCCGCGGTCGTGGAGATCATCGTCAAGTCCGGCGGCCGTTGCCGGTACACGACCATCCAGAACTGGTCGAGCAACGTCTACAACCTGGTCACCAAGCGTGCCCGGGCCGAGGCCGGCGCGACGATGGAGTGGGTCGACGGCAACATCGGCTCCAAGGTCACCATGAAGTACCCCGCGGTGTGGATGACCGGTGAGCACGCCCGCGGTGAGGTGCTCTCGGTGGCGTTCGCCGGTGAGGGACAGCACCAGGACACCGGCGCCAAGATGCTGCACCTCGCACCGAACACGTCGAGCAACATCGTGTCCAAGTCCGTCGCACGCGGCGGCGGTCGCGCGTCCTACCGAGGCCTGGTCCAGGTGAACAAGGGCGCCCACGGTTCGCGCTCCAGCGTGAAATGCGATGCGCTGCTTGTCGATACGATCAGCCGCTCCGACACCTATCCCTACGTCGACATCCGCGAGGACGACGTGACGATGGGCCATGAGGCCACCGTGTCGAAGGTCAGCGAGGATCAGCTGTTCTACCTGATGAGCCGCGGCATGACCGAGGACGAGGCCATGGCGATGGTGGTGCGCGGCTTCGTCGAGCCGATCGCCAAGGAGCTCCCGATGGAGTATGCGCTGGAGCTCAACCGGCTGATCGAGCTGCAGATGGAAGGCGCGGTGGGCTAGTGACGGCACAGAATCTGGCTGCGGCGGCAGAAGGGACTCCAGCGGGCTCGGCACTGAACAAGGGCGAGATCTTCACTTCCTTCGACGTGAACGCCTTCGAGGTGCCCGGCGGTCGCGACGAGATCTGGCGGTTCACGCCGTTGAAGCGCCTGCGCGGTCTGCACGACGGCTCCACTGTCGTCTCGGGTAGCGCGAACATCGCCGTGGGCGAGCGGCCCGGCGTCACCGTGGAGACGGTGGACCGGGGCGACGCGCGGCTCGGCGAGGGCGGCATCCCGGCGGACCGTGTTGCGGCGCAGGCATATTCGTCGTTCGACACCGCGACCATCGTCACGGTCGCCCGTGACACCGAGGTCGCCGAACCGATCGAGATCGACATCACCGGCCCGGGTGAGGGCGCGGTGGCCTACGGGCATCTGCAGATCCGCGTCGAGGAGCTCTCGCGCGCGATCGTCGTGGTGGACCTGCGCGGCAGTGGGACCTACGCCGACAACGTCGAGATCGTCGTCGGCGATTCGGCGGGCCTGGGCGTGATCTGGATCGCCGACTGGGCCGACGACATGGTGAACGTCAGCGCGCATCACGCGCGGCTAGGCAAGGACGCGGTGCTCGGCCACGTCAACGTCACCCTCGGCGGAGACGTCGTGCGGACGACGGCGAACGTGCGCTTCACCGCTCCCGGCGGCGACGCCAAACTGCTCGGCACCTACTTCGCCGACGACGGACAGCACTTCGAGTCGCGGCTCTTGGTCGACCACGCCCATCCGAACTGTAAGTCCGACGTGCTGTACAAGGGTGCGCTGCAAGGAGATCCGGAGTCCAACCGGCCCGATGCGCACGCGGTGTGGGTCGGCGACGTGTTGATCCGCGCAGAGGCCACCGGCACCGACACCTTCGAGGTGAACCGCAACCTGCTGCTCACCGACGGCGCGCGCGCCGACTCGGTGCCCAACCTCGAGATCGAGACCGGCGAGATCATCGGCGCCGGACACGCCAGTGCCACCGGACGTTTCGACGACGAGCAGTTGTTCTATCTACAGGCGCGCGGCATCCCCGAGGATCAGGCGCGGCGCCTGGTGGTACGCGGTTTCTTCAACGAGATCATCGCCAAGATCGCCGTACCCGCGGTGCGCGAGCGCCTGACCGAAGCAATTGAACGAGAACTAGCGATCACGGAATCGAGAACAGCCCAATCATGACCACACTGGAAATCAAAGACCTGCACGTCTCGGTGCAGACTCCCGAGCAGACCGAGATCCCGATCCTCAAGGGCGTCGACCTGACCGTGAAGTCGGGCGAGACGCACGCGGTGATGGGGCCGAACGGTTCGGGCAAGTCGACCCTTTCGTATGCGATCGCCGGCCACCCCAAGTACACGGTGACGTCCGGTTCGATCACGCTGGACGGCCAGGACGTGCTGGAAATGAGCATTGACGAGCGCGCCCGCGCCGGGCTGTTCCTCGCGATGCAGTACCCGGTCGAGGTGCCCGGGGTGTCGATGTCGAACTTCCTGCGCACCGCGGCGACGGCCGTGCGCGGTGAGGCGCCGAAGCTGCGGCACTGGGTCAAAGAGGTCAAGTCCGCGATGAGCGACCTCGATATCGACCCGTCGTTCTCCGAACGCAGTGTCAACGAAGGGTTCTCGGGCGGCGAGAAGAAGCGCCACGAGATCCTGCAGCTGTCGCTGCTCAAGCCGAAGATCGCGATCCTCGACGAGACCGACTCCGGTCTGGACGTCGACGCGCTGCGGGTGGTCAGCGAGGGCGTCAACCGATACGCCGAGACCGAGAACGGCGGCGTGCTGCTGATCACGCACTACACCCGCATCCTGCGCTACATCCAGCCGCAGTTCGTGCACGTGTTCGTCGACGGCCGCATCGTCACCTCCGGTGGCCCGGAGCTCGCCGACGAGCTCGAGGAGAACGGCTATGTCCAGTTCACGCAGACGGCGGCCGCGGAGGCGTAACCCATGACCGCCTCCGTTCGCCCGCTGGATCTTGCCGCCATCCGCGCGGACTTCCCGATCCTGAAAAAGCAGATGCGCGGCGGAAACACGTTGGCGTATCTGGACTCCGGGGCGACCTCGCAGCGGCCGGTGCAGGTTCTCGACGCCGAGCGCGAGTTCCTGGTGACCTCTAACGGCGCTGTGCACCGTGGTGCGCACCAGCTGATGGAGGAGGCGACCGATGCCTACGAGGACGGCCGTGCGGACATCGCGGCGTTCGTGGGAGCCGAGCCGGACGAATTGGTGTTCACCAAGAACGCGACCGAGGCGATCAACCTCGTGTCGTACGCGGTGGGGGACTCTCGGTTCGAGCAGGCCGTCGGGCCGGGCGACGTGATCGTCACGACCGAACTCGAGCACCACGCCAACCTGATTCCGTGGCAGGAACTGGCACGTCGGACCGGCGCCACGCTCAAGTGGTACGGCGTCACCGAGGACGGCCGCATCGACCTCGATTCGCTGCAGCTCGATGAGCGTGTGAAAGTCGTTGCGTTCAGCCATCATTCGAACGTCACCGGAGCCTTGGCGCCGGTCGGCGAACTGGTGACGCGGGCCAAGGCGGTGGGTGCGCTGACCGTGCTCGACGCCTGCCAGTCGGTGCCGCACCAACCCGTCGACCTGCACGCTCTCGACGTCGACTTCGCGGCGTTCTCCGGCCACAAGATGTTGGGGCCGACCGGAATCGGTGTGCTGTACGGCAGGGGTTCGCTGTTGAACGCGATGCCGCCGTTCCTCACCGGCGGCTCGATGATCGAGACCGTCTCGATGGAGGGGACCACGTACGCGCCGGCGCCGCAGCGCTTCGAGGCGGGAACGCCGATGACGTCGCAGGTGGTGGGGCTCGCCGCGGCCGTTCGCTATCTGCGCGAGATCGGAATGGACGCTGTGGAGGCGCACGAGGCCGAGCTGGTCGCCGCGGCGCTGGAGGGCCTGACCGCGATCGACGGTGTGCGCATCATCGGTCCGACGTCGATGGAGGACCGCGGGTCGCCGGTCAGCTTCGTCGTCGACGGCGTCCACGCGCACGACGTGGGCCAGGTGCTCGACGATGACGGCGTGGCGGTGCGCGTCGGTCATCACTGCGCGTATCCGCTGCATCGCCGGTTCGGTATCGCCGCCACCGCCCGTGCGTCGTTCGCGCTGTACAACACCGTCGAGGAAGTCGATCGCCTGGTGGCGGGTGTGCGCCGGGCCGTGGAATTTTTCGGCAGGGATTGACGTGCGGCTGGAGCAGATCTACCAGGAAGTGATCCTCGATCACTACAAGCATCCGCACAACCGAGGGTTGCGCGAGCCGTTCGGCGCGCAGGTCCATCACGTCAACCCGACGTGTGGCGACGAGGTGACGCTGCGGGTGGCGCTGTCCGATGACGGCGAGCAGGTGGTCGACATCTCCTATGACGGCCAAGGCTGTTCGATCAGCCAGGCCTCGACGTCGGTGCTGACCGATCAGGTGATCGGGCAGAGCGTCGGCGACGCATTGAAGACCGTCGCGGCGTTCAGCGAGATGATCTCCTCACGCGGGACTGTCGAGGGCGACGAGGACGTCATCGGCGACGGGATTGCGTTCGCTGGCGTCGCGAAGTACCCGGCGCGCGTCAAGTGCGCGTTGCTGGGATGGATGGCTTTCAAGGATGCGCTGTCGCAGGCGTCTGACAGATTTCAGGAGGCAGGATGAGTGACACCGCAGTGCCCAACGAGGAGCTGTTGTTCGATCTCGAGGAGGCGATGCGCGACGTCGTCGACCCCGAACTCGGTATCAACGTCGTCGATCTGGGCCTGGTCTACGGGATCAACGTCGAGAAGGGGGAGCAGGGCAACGTCGCGTTGATCGATATGACGCTGACCTCGGCCGCCTGTCCGCTCACCGACGTGATCGAGGATCAATCGCGTACCGCGCTGGTCGGCGCGGGGTTGGTCAACGAGCTGAAGATCAACTGGGTGTGGAACCCGCCGTGGGGCCCGGACAAGATCACCGAGGACGGCCGCGAGCAGCTGCGCGCACTCGGCTTCACCGTCTAGCTCACGCTGAGTTACCGCGCCGCTCACGCGGCGTCGGGTTTGGCCCGCGGCGGAGTCGGGCGTCGGTGGTGCCGATTGGCCCCCGGTTGTCGGCTCGGATCCACCGATTTCGGTGGATACCACAGCGTTTGGCCTAGCGATTCTTCGTCGTAGCGTCGGCGCCCTTGCCATTCCTGGTCGCTTCGGCCGGCGAGCCCGTGGCTCTGCTCACACAGAAACGTCAACCGGTCGATGTCGGTGGTCCCATCGGGTGCCCACTCGATGAGGTGGTGGACCTGCGAGTGATATCCGGGTTGATCGCAGCCCGGCATCGTGCACCCACCGTCGACGGCGTGCAACACGATCCGCTGATCGGCGGAGGCGAGGCGTTGCGAACGACCGAGAAAGATGGGCCGGCCGCATTTTTCGTCGTAGATGTACAGATAGTGATACGCGTGCGCGGCCATCCGCAACGCGACCTCAACCGGCACGGTCGAGCCCCCACCCGTCACCGCGACACCCGCCGCCGACTCCAGCTGCTGCAGTGTCATGGTGACGATGGCCGTCACCGGCAGCCCGCGATGCTTGCCGAGCTCTCCCGACGCCAACATCGCACGCCAACCCGCCTTGACCGCGTCGTGATTTCGCTGCGCCGTAGTCCTGGTGTCGGTGGCCGCCGCGACCGGATCGGGATCGCCGTCGACGGACGGCAACGGGTCCGCTGAATTGCACATGCCCGGCCGGGCTTTCGCCGCCAGCAGGATCTCCAGGTAACTTCGCGCCTCGGCGTCGATGCAGAAGCGGCCCCGGCTCATACCGTCGGCGTCTTGAGGACCGAGCGTGAAGCCGCGGCGGGCGGCCCGGCTGCGCTCACGCGTCGCCGGGTCCGGGTGTTCGGAGTCGAAGCCCGCCAACATGTTTGCCGCCTCGCGGCGCAGCACCTCCGGCCGTTCGGCGACCGCGACAGCGGCCAGTTCCAGGTCGAAGTGCTCGCGGTCCTGACGAGTGGCGTTGTCGGACAGCTTGTCGACGGTGTCCCGGATGATCCGCAGATGTTCGGCGCCGATGAGCCCGCGGCGCGCCGCTTCGGCCGTAGCGGGCAGTTCCGGCGCTCGATCGGAAAGCGCGGTGGCCGTGGTGATCCGAGCGCCAGCATCCGTCGCCGAGATGTGTAACAGGTTGGCCAGGTGGTCTCGTAACCGACCGCCGCCTGCCGGTACGCGGGCGGCCTTGAGTCGGTTGATGATGTCGAAGCCGACCGTCGGCAATTGCCGTTGGCAGGACTCGATGGTGCTCAGCAGTGAGCCCAACGACTGGATCGGCAGTTCGTCCCACGGTAATTCGGCGATATCGGCGACGGCCGACTCCAGGCGCTGCGCCCGGGCCGCGGCCTCGTCGAGATCGATCGCCACCAGACCCCCTCCAGTCGAACTTGTGTTTGATTCTGGCAGAGGGGTCTGACATATGGATCTGCCTTTGAATCACGGCGTGCACAACTCTGTGCCGCCGTCGCCGCGTGAGGGATCGTCGAACCTCGTGTCTTCAGCGACCGATATCTCACCCGATCCCGCAGCCCCGCTGATCGATTCGACGGCGGACGCATCGAGGGTCCGCACGGCGCTCGTTGCCAGCCTCGTGGGCACCACGATCGAGTGGTACGACTTCTTCCTCTACGCGACCGCGGCGAGCCTGGTGTTCAACCAGGCGTTCTTCCCCGATCAGAGCTCCCTGGTCGGCGCACTGCTCTCGTTCGCGACGTTCGCGGTCGGGTTCGTCGTGCGGCCGATCGGCGGGTTCGTGTTCGGACACGTCGGCGACCGCATCGGCAGGAAGAAGACGCTGGCGCTCACCATGGTGCTGATGGGCGGCGCGACCGCCCTGATGGGAGTGCTGCCCACCGCCGCGCAGGTCGGCGTGCTCGCGCCCATCCTGTTGGTGCTGCTGCGCGTCGTCCAGGGCTTCGCGCTCGGCGGCGAATGGGCGGGTGCGATCCTGCTCGCCGTCGAACACAGCCCACCGCGCCGGCGCGGCTTCGCCGGCAGCGTGCCTCAGGTCGGGCTCGCGCTCGGGCTCGCACTCGGCACTGGTGTGTTCGCGCTTCTTCAAATCGCCCTGCCCGACGACGCTTTCGAGTCCTACGGCTGGCGGATCGCGTTCCTGATCAGCATCGTGCTGGTGGTGTTCGGCTTCATCGTGCGGTGGAAGGCGACCGAGACACCGGCTTTCGAGAAGGTCCGCGACGACGATGACCGCTCGGCGGTGCCGCTGCGCGACGTGTTCCGTCGGCCCGCGCTGCGCAACACCGTGCTGGGTCTGCTGTCGCGATGGGGCGAGGGTGCGGCGTTCAACACGTGGGGCGTGTTCGCGATCTCCTATGCCACCGGAACATTGAAGATGGAGCGGGTACCGGTGCTGATCGCCGTCACGGTCGCCGCGCTTCTGATGGCCGCGCTGCTTCCGGTCTCCGGATTGCTGACCGACAGGTACGGGGCGAAAACGGTGTACGCGAGCGGACTCGCCGCCTACGCCGTCGCGGTTTTCCCGGTGTTCGCGTTGTTCAACACCGGCAGCATGTCGGCCTATGCGCTCGGAATGCTGGTGGTGTTCGGCGTGATTCACGCGTGGTTCTACGGCGCCCAGGGCACTCTCTACGCGTCGCTGTATCCGGCGCGAATCCGCTACACCGGCCTGTCCACCGTGTACCAGTTGTCGGGTGTCTACGCCTCGGGGCTGACCCCGCTCATCCTGACCGCGCTGATCGCCGCCACCAACCAGTCACCGTGGCTGGCGTGCACCTACCTCGTCGCGACGGCTCTTCTCAGCGTGGTGGCGACACTCCTGTTGCGGCCGAAGGCGTTGACGGAAATCTGATTGCGGGGCCGGGAGTCACTTCAAATGTTCGTCGAAGAATGCCAATATGCGCTGCCACGCATCTTCGGCCTCAGGCGTCGAGTACGACATCCTGGCGATCGATTGAATAACCTTCACCGGCCCTCGAGTCTCAAGATCGTTCATGAAGCAGTGCCCGACGTTCGGGTACTCCTTGATGTCTCGCGGCACAGAGCCCTGCCCGAGAAGCCCGTCGAGCTTGGCCGCCGCTCCTTTGAGCATCAAATCCTTGCCGCCGTAACTGGCGACCGTTGGGCACGACTTCGCCAGATTGGAAACATCTTTCGGCCAGTCACCGTAATTCGGTGCGGAAGCATCGAAGAGTCCACGCGGCGCGAGCGTCAGGCAGAATCCACCGCCCATGCAGAACCCGACGACCCCTGTCTTCCCCGTGCATCGGGGATCAGTGACCAGATGCTCGCGCGCAGCGATTATGTCTTCGATCGCTACTCCATCGCCGTTCCTCAGCGCCTGAAACGTGCGCACGATGCAGATGACCTTGTTGCCTCGATGAAACAGCCACGGCGCGATCGACAGGTATCCGTTAGAGGCGAAACGCTCGGTGATCCGCACGATATCGCGGGTCATCCCGAACCCCTCGTGTAAGACGACGACACCCGGCCAGGGCCCCGACCCGTCCGGCGCAGCGAAATACGCCGGCACCGGTCCTGCTGGGGCCGAACAGGTGATGTTCGTCTTCGCCATCGTCGACATTGTCGCCCAGGCATGTCTTTCAGCGATCGCAAACGAATAGGAGGAGATCAGCACAGAATGACTTCGTGGTCACGGTGCCGGCGTTCGTCTGGCGCGGCGGGTTCGGTCGTCGCGCTCTGACCGTCGGCGGCTGTGTCGGCCTCTGCCTCGGCGTCCTGGCGTGGCTGGACTCCGGCTTCCTGCTCAGCGGTGTCATCGTCACGGTTGTCGTCGGCACCTTCTACGGCATCTGGATGGCGCGCCGGATGGACCGGTACTGGCCGGGATCTAAACACCTTTCGGGTCAGGACCGGGTCGCCGTGGTCCGCGCGGTCCGAGCCGGCGACACCATCGACGACGCCAAGCTGGCGGACGCACGGGTTGAATACGCCCGCGGACTGTGCGCCGCGGCGGACGAAGCCCGCCCGCTGCGTTGGGTACTGGTCGTCGTGCTCGTCGTCGCCCTGGGCGTCGCAGTGTGGGACGCCGTGTACGGCTCGTGGGGCAGCGCGGTGGCATCGGTGGTCTACCTGGCCGCGCTGCTGGTCGAGCTGTTCTGGTGGCCCCGGCGGCAGACCGAGCTGCTGGCCAGGGCCCGTACCCTAGATGCGGTATGACGCATCCCTACGTCGTCGATTTCTTCGAGCGTGGCCGCACCGAACTGGGTATCCGCCCGTAGGCTGGGAACACACAGCTGACCATCAGCGTTAGGAATCTACGTGGCTACCCAAGACATCACTGCCGAACAATTCAACGACACCATCAACGACAACGAGATCGTGCTGGTGGACTTCTGGGCGTCGTGGTGTGGCCCGTGTAAGGCTTTCGCGCCCACGTTTGCGGCATCCTCCGAACAGCACCCCGACGTGGTGTACGCCAAGGTCGACACCGAGGCCGAGCAGGCGCTCGCCGCGGCCGCCGACATTCGCTCCATCCCCACGCTGATGGCCTTCAAGAAGGGCAAGCTGGTCTTCAACCAGGCGGGCGCGCTGCCGCCGGCGGCTCTCGAAGAGCTGGTTCAGCGGGTCAAGGAGTTCGACATCGACGCCGCTATCGCCGCCCAGAACAACGGCCAGCCGGAGTGACCTCGCGCACGCGATAACGTGCATGCGTGACTGAGCACGCAGACAGCCGGCCCGAGCCCGCGCAGAGCAACTTCGTCCTGGTGGACCGGCCGCGTCCCGGCATCGCATTGGTGACGCTCAACCGGCCCGCGCGGATGAACTCGATGGCGTTCGACGTCATGGTCCCGCTCAAGAAGGTGCTCGACGAGCTGACCTACGACAACTCCGTGCGGGCGGTCGTGCTGACCGGCGCCGGGCGTGGGTTCTCCTCGGGCGCCGACCACAAATCGGCCGGCTCTGTGCCGCACATCGACGGGTTGACCAGGCCGACGTTCGCGCTGCGCTCCATGGAGGTGCTCGACGACGTCATCCTCGCCCTGCGCAAGATGCACCAGCCGGTCATCGCCGCGGTCAACGGCGCCGCGATCGGCGGGGGTCTGTGCCTGGCGCTGGCCTGCGACATCCGCGTCGCCTCCGACGGCGCTTACTTCCGCGCAGCCGGCATCAACAACGGCCTGACCGCCAGCGAGCTGGGGTTGTCCTATCTACTTCCGCGCGCCATCGGCTCGTCGCGGGCCTTCGAGCTGATGCTGACCGGACGCGACGTCGACGCCGCCGAGGCCGAACGCATCGGGCTGGTCTCGCGCGCCGTGCCCGGCGACGAACTGCTCGACGTTTGCTATCAGATGGGGGAGCGCATCGCCGGGTTCTCCCGGCCCGGAATCGAGTTGACCAAGCGCACACTGTGGAGTGGACTGGACGCCGGTAGCCTGGAAGGGCATATGCAAGCCGAGGGCCTCGGTCAGCTGTTCGTCCGTTTGCTCACCACCAACTTCGAAGAAGCGGTGGCAGCGCGCGCCGAGAAACGAGCCCCGATCTTCACCGACGACAAGTAAGGACGGCCAAGCGTGATCACCGCAACGGACCTCGAGGTCCGCGCCGGGGCGCGCACATTGCTGTCCACCGACGGAAGCGCCCTCCGAGTGCAGCCCGGTGACCGGATCGGGCTGGTCGGCCGAAATGGCGCGGGCAAGACGACCACCATGCGCATCCTCGCCGGCGAGGGCGAGCCGTACGCGGGCAAGATCGTCCGCAACGGCGAAATCGGTTACCTGCCACAGGATCCCAGGGAGGGCGACCTCGACGTGCTGGCCCGCGACCGGGTGCTTTCGGCCCGCGGCCTCGACACCCTGCTGGCCGATCTGGAGAAGCAGCAGCTGCTGATGGCCGAGGTCGCCGACGACACCGCCCGCGACAAGGCCGTCCGCAGGTACGGCCAGCTCGAGGAGCGATTCGCCGCGCTGGGCGGTTACGCCGCCGAGAGCGAGGCGGGCCGCATCTGCGCGAGCCTCGGCCTGCCCGAGCGCGTCCTCACCCAATCGCTGCGCACGCTCTCCGGTGGCCAGCGGCGACGGGTGGAGCTGGCGCGCATCCTGTTTGCCGCCTCCGACAGCGGCTCGGGCTCGTCGACGACGCTGCTGCTCGACGAACCCACCAACCACCTCGACGCCGACTCGATCGGCTGGTTGCGGGACTTCCTGCAGAACCATCCCGGCGGCCTGGTGGTCATCAGCCACAACGTCGACCTGCTCGCCGACGTGGTGAACCGGGTGTGGTTCCTCGACGCCGTGCGCAGCGAGGTCGACGTCTACAACATGGGCTGGCAGAAGTACCTCGACGCCCGCGCCACCGACGAGGCCCGCCGACGTCGCGAGCGTGCCAACGCCGAACGGAAGGCGTCCGCGCTGCGGACCCAGGCCGCCAAGATGGGGGCCAAAGCCACCAAAGCCGTTGCCGCACAGAACATGCTGCGCCGCGCCGACCGGATGATGGCCGCACTGGACGAGGAACGCGTCGCGGACAAGGTGGCCCGCATCAAATTCCCCACCCCCGCACCGTGCGGGCGCACCCCGCTGGTGGCCAAGGGGCTGACCAAGAACTACGGCTCCCTCGAGGTCTTCACCGGCGTCGACCTGGCGATCGACCGGGGCTCGCGGGTCGTGGTGCTCGGGCTCAACGGCGCGGGCAAGACGACCCTGTTGCGCCTGCTGGCGGGTGTCGAGACGCCCGACGCCGGGCAACTCGAACCCGGGCACGGCCTCAAGCTTGGGTACTTCGCCCAGGAGCACGACACGCTCGACAACAACGCGACAGTGTGGGAGAACATCCGTCACGCCGCACCCGACACCGGGGAACAGGATCTGCGCGGACTGTTGGGGGCCTTCATGTTCAGCGGTCCGCAGCTGGAACAGCCGGCGGGCACGCTCTCGGGCGGCGAGAAGACCCGGCTGGCGCTGGCGGGTCTGGTCGCGTCGACAGCGAACGTGCTGCTGCTCGACGAGCCGACGAACAACCTCGACCCCGCATCGCGCGAGCAGGTCCTCGACGCGCTGCGCAGTTATGTCGGTGCGGTCGTGCTGGTGACCCACGACCCCGGCGCGGCCGAGGCGCTCGAACCGCAACGCGTGGTGCTGCTTCCCGACGGCACCGAGGACTTTTGGTCCGAGGAGTACCGCGACCTCATCGAGTTGGCTTGATCCGGGAAGCGAACCGCTTCATCAATTTCACGCGTCGCGTGTAACCGCTTTCTACGCTGGGTATCCGTCCGGTCATCCAAGCGGGGAGGTGCTGATGAAGAAGCTGGACAAGTCGAGAGACCAGTTGATCAACGAGCTGCGGAGTGCTTACGAGGGTGGCGCAAGTATCCGCACCCTGGTCGCGTCCACGGGGCGCTCATACGGTTCGATCCACAGCATGCTGCGCGAGTCGGGCACCACGATGCGCAGCCGTGGCGGCCCGAACCATCGCAGCAGGCGCCGCTAGTCGGCCTGCCGTACGGCCTCTCGGTCGGCTCGCTGCCGCAGCGACGCCTCGACCAGGTCCAGTACGGCACTGAGCTTTTCGGGGTCATCACCCGAAGCCAAGCGCGCGACCAGACCGTCGAGCACGAGGTCCAGATAGGTCTGCAACACGGCGCTGGGAACGTCGTCACGCAGCCGGCCGGCCTGCTTCTGCATCCGTAGCCGCTGGGTGGTGGCCGCCGACAGCTCGGCCGACCGCTCCGCCCAACCTCGGTGAAAGTCGGGGTCGTTGCGGAGCTTTCGCGCGATCTCCAACCGGGTGGCCAGCCAGTCGAACTGGTCCGGCGCGGCCAACATGTCGCGCATGACCTGCACCAGTCCTTCACGCGCGGCGACATCGGCCATGCGTTCGGCGTCCTCGCGGGCCAGCTCGAAGAACAGGGTGTCCTTGTCCCGGAAGTGATGGAAGATGGCGCCGCGCGACAGCCCGATCGTCTGCTCGAGCCGCCGCACGGTCGCCTTGTCGTAGCCGTACTCCGCGAAACACCGGCGGGCGCCGTCAAGGATCTGTCGACGACGCGCCGCCAGGTGGTCGTCGGTGACCCGGGGCAACGCGGTTGTCCCTTCCGGCTACTGCGTTTTGAGCATGTTGCGCAGCACGTACTGCAGGATGCCGCCGTTACGGTAGTAATCCGCCTCGCCCGGGGTGTCGATGCGCACCACCGCGTCGAACTCGACCTTGGAGTCGTCGTCCTTGGTCGCTGTGACGTGCACCGTCTTCGGCGTCTTACCCTCGTTGAGCTCCTCGATGCCGGTGATGTCGAACGTCTCGGTGCCGTCGAGGCCCAACGACTCCGCCGACTCGCCCTCGGGGAACTGCAACGGAATCACGCCCATGCCGATCAGGTTCGACCGGTGGATGCGCTCGAACGACTCGGTGATCACCGCGCGCACGCCCAACAGCCGGGTGCCCTTGGCCGCCCAGTCGCGCGACGAACCCGAGCCGTACTCCTTGCCACCCAACACGACCAGCGGAATATCCTGCGCCGCATAGTTTTGCGCGGCGTCGTAGATGAACGCCTGCTCGCCGTCCTTGGTGAAGTCACGGGTGTACCCACCCGAGACGTCATCGAGCAGCTGGTTGCGCAGCCGGATGTTGGCGAACGTGCCGCGGATCATCACCTCGTGGTTGCCGCGGCGGGAGCCGAAGGAGTTGTAGTCCTTCTTTTCCACACCGTTCGAATCGAGGTACTGCGCGGCCGGGGTGCCCGGCTTGATGCTGCCGGCGGGGGAGATGTGGTCGGTGGTCACCGAATCGCCCAGCAACGCCAACACTCTGGCGCCCTTGATGTCGGTCACCGGCTCCGGCTCGGCGGGCATGCCGTCGAAGTACGGAGGCTTGCGCACATACGTCGAGTCGTCGGCCCACTCGAAGGTGTTGCCGCTCGGCGTCGGCAGATTGCGCCACCGCTCGTCACCCTTGAACACGTCGGCGTAGTTCTTGGTGAACATCTCGGTGTTGATCGCTTCGGCGATCGTGGCGTCGATGTCCTGCTGCGACGGCCAGATGTCCTTCAAGAAGATCTCGTTGCCGTCCTTGTCCTTGCCGAGGCAGTCCTTCTCGAAATCGAAGTCCATGGTGCCGGCCAACGCGTAGGCGATCACCAACGGCGGGGACGCGAGGTAGTTCATCTTCACGTCCGGGTTGATGCGGCCCTCGAAGTTGCGGTTACCCGACAGCACCGCGGTGACCGAGAGGTCGGCGTCGTTGACCGCCTTGGAGATCTCCTCGGGCAGCGGGCCGGAGTTGCCGATGCAGGTGGTGCAGCCATAGCCGACCAGGTAGAAGCCGAGCTTCTCCAGGTACGGCCACAACCCGGCCTTGTCGTAGTAGTCGGTGACGACCTGAGAGCCCGGCGCCATGGTGGTCTTCACCCACGGCTTGCTCGCCAGCCCCTTCTCGACGGCGTTCTTGGCCAGCAGCGCCGCACCCAACATCACCTCGGGGTTGGAGGTGTTGGTGCAGGACGTGATGGCGGCGATCACGACCGCGCCGTGGTCGAGTTCGAACTCGCCCAACTCGTCGGACTTGATCGTGACCGGCTTGCTCGGGCGGCCCTGTGCGCCGACCGCGGCCGACGTCGACGGCTCGTGGTCATGCGTGCCGCCGTTGGTCATGAACTCGTTGTTGCGCACCGGGTCGCTGGCCGGGAACGTGTCGTCGATGCCGTCATCGAGCTTGGTGTACTGCGTCGGGTTGTTCTCCTCGACGTAGTTGTGGATGTCGCGCCGGAACGCCTCCTTGGCCTCGTTGAGCGCGATGCGGTCCTGCGGCCGCTTCGGTCCCGCGATCGAGGGCACGACGTCGGATAGGTCGAGCTCGATGTACTCGGAGTACTTCGGCTCCCGCTTCGGGTCGTGCCACATGCCCTGTTCCTTGGCGTAGGCCTCGACGAGTGCGAGCTGCTCATCGCTGCGCCCGGTCATCCGCATGTAGTCGATCGTCACGTCGTCGATCGGGAAAATCGCGGCGGTGGAACCGAATTCGGGGCTCATGTTGCCCAGCGTCGCGCGGTTGGCCAGCGGCACCTCGGCCACACCCTCGCCGTAGAACTCGACGAACTTGCCGACCACGCCGTGCTCGCGCAGCATCTCGGTGACGGTGAGCACCACGTCGGTGGCGGTGACCCCCGGCTGGCGCTCGCCGGTCAGCTTGAAGCCGACGACTCGCGGGATCAGCATCGACACCGGCTGGCCGAGCATCGCGGCCTCGGCCTCGATACCGCCGACGCCCCAACCGAGCACGCCGAGCCCGTTCTGCATGGTGGTGTGGCTGTCGGTGCCCACCGCGGTATCGGGATACGCGACGCCGTCGCGTTCCCACACCACCCGGGCCAGGTACTCGATGTTGACCTGGTGCACGATCCCGGTGCCCGGCGGCACCACCTTGAAGTCGTTGAACGCGCCCTGGCCCCACCGCAGGAACTGGTACCGCTCCCCGTTGCGCTCGTATTCGATCTCGACGTTGCGCTCGAACGCGTCCTCGCGGCCGAACAGGTCGGCGATAACGGAGTGGTCGATGACCAGATCGGCGGGCGCGAGGGGATTGACCTTGTCGGCGTCGCCGCCGAGGTCGGCGATGGCCTCCCGCATGGTGGCCAGGTCGACGATGCAGGGGACGCCCGTGAAGTCCTGCATGATCACGCGGGCGGGGGTGAACTGGATCTCGACGCTTGGCTCGGCGTCCGGATCCCAGTTGGCGATGGCTTCGATGTGGTCCTTGGTGATGTTCGCGCCGTCCTCGGTGCGCAGCAGGTTCTCCGCGAGGACCTTCAGGCTGTAGGGCAGCTTGTCGGTGCCCGGCACCGCGTCGAGGCGGTAGATCTCGTAGCTCTTGTCGCCGACCTTCAGGGTGTCGCGGGCGTCAAAAGAATTGAGGGAAGAATTTTCCGTATTACCTTTGCTCACATCAACTCCCGGCTAGTTCTCGCAGCCGACGGGCTGTGTCGACCGCGTTCCAACTCTAACAGTACGCTTGTCCTGCAAAACGGTCAGGGTCGGTTCTCAGTCTCGTCCCCGACCGCGCGTGCTGTCACCCTGCTGGGTACCCATCACGTACGGTTCTCCTGTGATTGGACCGCATGTGATTCCGTCCCTGCCGGCATACATTCCGCCCGACGTCTGTGGACCGGTCGGCATGGACCCCGCGACCACGCCGGTGGACACGTGCATGAACCTGGTCATCGAGGATGTCCGCGATGACGGCGTCAGCGCCTCGCCGAAGCCGGAGAACGAAGGCCTGACCGATGTGGTCGCCGAGGCCCAGCAGAAGGGCATCGACCTCAAGATCGTCGTCGTGGATCAGAACCCGCCGATCGACACCCCGCTGCGCGATATCGCGACCGAAGTGGGAGAGGCCTTCCCGGGTTCCACGGTGCTGGTGCTCAGCCCGAACGACTCGGGAACCTTCAGCACGACGTTCGACCGCATGACCCTTGAGGCGGGCCAGGACGTCGCCGAAGGCCGAGGTCCCGTGCAGGGTTCGAAGAATTTTCTGAGCGAGTTGACGGGGACTCACTTTCCGTGGACTGCATTCACCATTGTGGTCGTCTTGGGAGTGGTTGCCGCCGTTATCGGTACGCGACTTTTGCAGGTTCGCGCCAGGCGGGCGGCCTCCCGCGAGCAAGCCTGAAACCGCACTGCGGCAACGGTTTTGGCCTGAGGACGCGCCACCCCGGCGATAGCGAAGTCACGGCGCGATAACACTTCATTCAATTACAAACTTGTAATTCGCAACTTAAGTTTCTTTGGCGTCAGATGTGACGTACGGTGCAATCGGTAACTGTGTTGTAGTTGTGCATGTTGTGACAATTGAGCACAGTCACCCCGACGAATGTGTCCTCACGTTCGCCTGAAGCAATAGGAGAACTGAGTCGGATGAGACGCACACCTGGCGCATCCGCTACGCGGCCGTGTGGACGGTTCTGCGCGGCCCTGATCGCGGCGGCCATGCTGTCCGCGACCCCCGGCTTGGCCGTCGCGCAAC
The DNA here is from genome assembly GCA_050205545.1 of Mycolicibacterium celeriflavum. Taxonomy (GTDB): domain Bacteria; phylum Actinomycetota; class Actinomycetes; order Mycobacteriales; family Mycobacteriaceae; genus Mycobacterium; species Mycobacterium celeriflavum_A. The sequence goes on along the minus strand of JBNMQV010000006.1, from coordinate 185,008 downwards.
CCAACAGCCCCGACGGCCTGGCCGCGCTCGTCGCCGCCGTCGCCGACGCCGATCAGAGGCTGCAGGATCTCGGCGCACAGATTCAGCAGCAACAAGAGAGCGTGAACAAGGCGATCCTGGACGTGCAGACCGCCAGGGAGAACGCCGACGCCGCGCAGCGTGAGGTCGACGCGAGCAGGCAGCGTGTCGTGGACGCCAACATCGCGATCGAGCAGGCGCAGAAGCGCTTCGACTCGTTCGCGGCCGCGACGTACGTCAACGGCCCCTCGGATTCCTACCTGACCGCCGGCGATCCCGCCGACGTCATCAAGACTGCCGCAGCGGGCCAGACGCTGGCGATCAGCTCGCAGCAGGTGATCGCCGATCTGCAGCGGGCCCGCACCGAACAGGTCAACCGCGAGTCGGCCGCGAGGTTGGCGAAAGAGAACGCCGACAAGGCCGTCGCCGACGCCGAAGCCAGCCAGCAGTCCGCGGTTTCGGCGCTCACCAACGCGCAGGAGACCTTCCGCACGCAGCAGGCCGAGCTGGACAAGCTGGTCGCAGAGCGAAAAGCCGCGCAGGCCAAGCTCGCCGAGGCGCGCGCGCAGTCCGCGCCCGTGCAGCAGGCGGCCGCACCCGCACGACCGGGCGCACCCGCACAGCCGGCCGCCGCCGCGACTCCCGGCGCAGCGGACTGGGATCGCGCCCCGCAGGGCACCGATCCCGGCACCGGAAACTGGGCCGGTCCCTGGGACCCGACGCTGCCCGCGATCCCCAGCGCGTTCGTCAGCGGCGACCCGATCGCGATCATCAACACGGTCCTCGGGATCGCGTCGACGTCGACGCAGGTGACCCAGGACCTCGGCCGCAAGTTCCTGCAGTCGCTGGGAATCCTCCCGCAACCCGCCGCCGCGCCGGCCTTCAACAACGGCGCGATCCCGCGGGTCTACGGCAGGCAGGCCACCGAATACGTCATCAAGCGCGCCATGTCGCAGATGGGTGTGCCCTACTCGTGGGGTGGCGGCAACGCCGCCGGGCCGAGCCGCGGTATCGACTCCGGTGCCAACACAGTCGGTTTCGACTGCTCGGGGCTGATGCTGTACGCGTTCGCGGGAGTCGGCATCAAGCTCGACCACTATTCGGGTTCGCAGTACAACGCCGGCCGCAAGGTGCCGACGTCACAGATGCGCCGCGGCGACATGTTGTTCTGGGGCCCCAACGCCAGCCAGCACGTGGCGCTCTATCTCGGTGACGGACAGATGATCGAGGCGCCCTACACGGGTTCGGTGGTGAAGATCTCGCCGGTTCGCACCAGCGGTATGACGCCGTACGCGACTCGTCTCATCGAATGGTGAGAGGTGTATCCCGCGGTGCGAGAAGTAGGAGCCTAAAACACGTTAGGAAAACTTTGCGTTTCAAGCTGATTCGGTTCTTGAGTGGTTGTGCGCTGCTGGTGGCCGCGGCGGCGCTCACCGTCGGGCTGGCGACGCCGGCGGCGTCCGCGCCCGACGACGGCCAGTGGGATCCGACGCTGCCCAAATTGATCAGCGCCGGCGCGCCCGGCGATCCGCTGGCGATCGCGAACGCCTCGCTCGCGGCGACCGCCCAGGCCACCGAAGTCACGATGAACCTGGGCCGCAAGTTCCTCACCACGCTGGGGCTCGCACCACCGGAGGCGGCGACGGCCAGCGTCGCGCCCGGGCGGGTGCGCGGACCGCAGGCGATCGAGTATGTGATCCGTCGCGGCGCCTCGCAGATGGGCGTGCCGTACTCGTGGGGCGGCGGGAAGCCGAGCGGCCCGAGCCGGGGCATCGACTCCGGCGCCAACACCGTCGGGTTCGACTGCTCGGGCTTCACCCAGTTCTCGTTCGCGGGCGTGGGCGTGCTGATCCCGAAGTACTCCGGCGACCAGTACGACACCGGCCGCAAGGTGCCGACGTCGCAGGCCAAGCGCGGGGACCTGTTGTTCTGGGGTCCCGGCGGCAGCCAGCACGTCGCCATCTACCTGGGCGGCGGGCAGATGCTGGAGGCCTCGGGCAGCGCGGGCAAGGTCACGGTGAGCCCGGTGCGTCACTCCGGCCTGCAGCCGTATGTGGCGCGCATCATCGAATCCTGAGCGGGACCTGAGCCGAAGCTGAACGTTTCGGGCGGCGTCGACGGATTCTGCCGTGCCTGGAATAGTTGACAGCGAGCGTGCGGCCCTGACCGGGCCGCGCCGCTTTGACCAGCGAGTTATGTGGAAGGAACGTTGATGACCTCACCGAGTGGGCCGTCGCAGGGGCCTGGAGGCTACCCCGGCCAGGCACCGGCACAGGGATACCAGGGCTCACACGCCGCGCCGTCGAATAACGGCGGTCTGCAGCAGGAGGTCCACACGCTCGAGCGAGCCGTCTTCGAGGTGAAGCGGATCATCGTCGGACAGGACCAACTGGTCGAGCGCATGCTGGTCGGCCTGCTCGCCAAGGGCCACGTGCTGCTCGAGGGTGTGCCCGGCGTCGCCAAGACGCTGGCGGTCGAGACCTTCGCCAAGGTGGTCGGCGGCACCTTCGCGCGCATCCAGTTCACGCCGGACCTGGTGCCGACCGACATCATCGGTACCCGCATCTACCGGGTGGGCAAGGAGGAGTTCGACATCGAGCTCGGCCCCGTCGTGGTCAACTTCCTGCTCGCCGACGAGATCAACCGCGCCCCGGCCAAGGTGCAGTCGGCGCTGCTGGAGGTCATGGCCGAGCGCAAGATCTCCATCGGCGGCAAGACGTTCCCGCTGCCTCAGCCGTTCCTGGTGATGGCCACGCAGAACCCGATCGAGCAGGAGGGCGTGTATGCGCTGCCCGAGGCCCAGCGGGACCGCTTCCTGTTCAAGCTGAACATCGACTATCCGTCGCCCGAGGAAGAGCGCGAGATCATCTACCGGATGGGCGTCAAGCCGCCGGAGCCCAAGCAGATCCTGGCGCCCGGCGACCTGCTGCGTCTTCAGGACGTCGCGGCCAACAACTTCGTGCACCACGCGCTGGTCGACTATGTCGTCCGGGTGGTCACCGCGACGCGTCAGCCCGAGAAGTTCGGGATGCCCGACGCCAAGGCGTGGATCGCCTACGGCGCATCGCCGCGCGCATCGCTGGGCATCATCGCGGCGGCGCGTGCGCTGGCCCTGGTGCGCGGGCGCGACTACGTGATCCCGCAGGATGTCGTCGAGGTCATTCCCGACGTGCTGCGCCACCGGCTGGTGCTGACCTACGACGCGCTGGCCGACGAGATCTCCGCCGAGACGGTGATCAACCGGATCCTGCAGACCGTCGCCCTGCCGCAGGTGAATGCCATTCCGCAGCAAGGTCATTCGGTTCCGCCCGTCGTGCCCGCCGCCGCTGGAGCGGCCAGCAATCGGTGACCAGTTCCCGACGCTCCGTTGATCTGCCGTCGCTGAAGCGCGGCGAGATCCGTGACCCCGCGCTGAGCGCGGCGCTGCGCAAGCTCGAGTTGACCGTGCGGCGCAAGCTCGACGGCGTGTTGCACGGCGACCACCTCGGACTGCTTCCCGGCCCGGGTTCGGAACCGGGGGAGTCGCGGCTCTACCAGCCCGGCGACGACGTGCGCCGGATGGACTGGTCGGTCACGGCGCGCACCACGCATCCGCACGTGCGCCAGATGATCGCCGACCGGGAGCTCGAAACCTGGCTGGTGATCGACATGTCGGCCAGCCTCGATTTCGGCACGACCGGCTGCGAGAAGCGCGATCTGGCCGTGGCCGCCGCGGCGGCGATCACGTTCCTCAACAGCGGGGGCGGCAACCGCATCGGCGCGATCATCGCCAACGGCGACACCGTGCGGCGGGTGCCTGCGCTGTCGGGCCGGATGCACGAGCAGGAGATGCTGCGCGCCATCGCGACGATGCCCAAGGCGCCTGCCGGCGTGCGCGGCGACCTGGCCGCCGCGATCGATGCGCTGCGCAGGCCCGAGCGGCGTCGCGGGATGGCGGTGATCATCAGCGACTTCCTCGGCCCGATCAACTGGATGCGTCCGCTGCGGGCGATCGCGGGGCGCCACGAGGTGCTCGGCATCGAGATTCTGGACCCGCGCGACGTCGAACTGCCCGCGGTCGGCGAAGTGGTGCTGCAGGACGCCGAGACCGGGGCGACCCGTGAGTTCACCATCGACGAGCAGTTGCGCGACGACTTCGAGCGGGCGGCCGCGGCGCACCGCGCGGAGGTGGCCAGGACATTGCGGCGGTGCGATGCGCCGCTGCTGTCGCTGCGCACCGACCGCGACTGGATCGCCGACGTCGTCCGGTTCGTCGCCAACCGCAGGCGTGGCGCGTTGGCGGGCCACGCCTGACATCGAAATGATTAGGCGCACATGACATTGCCGTTGCTCGGGCCCATGACGCTGTCGGGTTTCGAAAACGCTTGGTTCTTCCTCTTCCTGCTCGTCGTGCTCGCGATCGTCGGGCTCTACGTCGTCGTCCAGGTGTCGCGGCACCGGCGGATGCTGCGGTTCGCCAACATGGAGCTGCTGGAAAGCGTTGCGCCCAAACGGCCTTCGCGTTGGCGGCACGTGCCGGCGATCCTGCTGGTGATCGGGCTGGTCTTCCTGACCGTGGCGATGACCGGCCCAACCCACGACGTCCGCATTCCGCGCAACCGCGCGGTGGTGATGCTCGTGATGGACGTCTCGCAGTCGATGCGGGCCACCGACGTCGCACCAAACCGCATGGCGGCCGCCCAGGAGGCGTCCAAGCAGTTCGCCGACGAGCTGACACCGGGAATCAACCTCGGGTTGATCTCGTACGCGGGCACGGCGACGGTGCTGGTGTCACCGACCACCGGCCGCGAGGCCACCAAGGCCGCGATCGACAAGCTCCAGTTCGCCGACCGCACGGCGACCGGCGAGGGCATCTTCACGGCGCTGCAGGCGATCGCCACCGTGGGTGCGGTGATCGGCGGCGGCGACGAACCTCCGCCGGCGCGCATCGTGTTGTTCTCCGACGGCAAGGAGACCGTGCCGTCGAACCCCGACAATCCCAAGGGCGCCTACACCGCGGCCCGCACCGCCAAGGATCAGGGGGTGCCGATCTCGACGATCTCGTTCGGCACGCCGTACGGCTACGTCGAGATCAACGACCAACGCCAGCCCGTGCCGGTCGACGACGAGATGCTCAAGAAGATCGCCGATCTGTCCGGCGGCGAGGCGTTCACCGCGTCGAGCCTGCAGCAGCTGCGCGAGGTCTACGCCAACCTGCAGCAGCAGATCGGTTACGAGACGATCCGGGGCGACGCCAGCGTGGGCTGGCTGCGGCTGGGCACGCTGGCGCTCGTGATGGCGACCCTGGCGGCCCTGTTCATCAACCGTCGTCTACCGAACTGACGCACAAGGGATGACGATCTGACATGACGCTTCCACTGCTCGGTCCGCTGTCGCTCACAGGTTTTCAGCACATCTGGTGGTTCCTGCTGTTCGCGGTGCTGCTGCTGGCGCTGGCCGGACTGTATGCCGCCGCGCAGATCGCCCGGCGAAAGCGGTTGCAGCGCTTCGCTAACACCGAGCTGCTCGACAGCGTCGCGCCCAAGCGGCCCAGCCCGCTGCGCCACGTTCCGGCGGCGCTGCTGGCGATCTCGTTGCTGCTGTGCACGATCGCGCTGGCCGGGCCCACCCACGACCAGCGGCTGCCGCGCAACCGCGCGGTGGTGATGCTGGCCATCGACGTCTCGCAGTCGATGCGGGCCACCGACGTCGACCCCAGCCGCTTGGCCGCCGCCCAGGAGGCGTCCAAGAAATTCGTCGACGAGCTCACGCCGGGCATCAACCTCGGCGTGATCGCCTACGCCGGCACCGCCAACGTGTTGGTGTCGCCGACCACCAACCGCGACGCGAGCCGGCGCGCGATCGAGAACCTTCAGGTGGCCGACCGCACCGCCACCGGCGAGGCGATCTTCACCGCGCTGTCATCGATCTCCACCGTCGGCGCCGTGATCGGCGGCGGGGACACGCCGCCGCCCGCGCACATCGTGCTGTTCTCCGACGGCAAGGAAACGGTGCCGAACAACCCGGACAACCCGAAGGGGGCGTTCACCGCCGCGCGGGCCGCCAAGGACCAGGGCGTGCCGATCTCGACGATCTCGTTCGGCACCCCGAACGGGTCGGTCGAGGTGAACAACGAACGGGTCCCGGTCCCCGTCGACGACGAGGGCATGGAGAAGATCGCCCAGCTCTCCGGGGGCGAGGCCTACACCGCGTCCAACCTCGACGAACTCAACAAGGTCTACGAGACGCTGCAGGACCAGATCGGCTACGAGACCGTGCGCGGCGAGGCGACCACCGGCTGGCTGCGCCTCGGCGCCCTGTTCGCCGCCATCGCGGCGATCGCCGCCCTGCTGATCAACCGCCGGCTGCCGCTGTGAACGCGCCGCTTCACTAAGGCGATTTCTTAAGAATGGCGGGCAGACGATAGGTTGGCGGGCATGACTGCGGACGCGACGAGCAATGACACGGGAGCGACGGCCGAATCCGAATCGGCAGGCGGTCGTCCGCCTTTCGTCTCCCGCTCCGTGCTGGTGACCGGCGGCAACCGCGGTATCGGTCTGGCCATCGCGCAGCGCCTCGCCGCCGACGGCCACAAGGTCGCTGTCACCCACCGCGGCTCCGGGGCCCCCGAGGGGCTGTTCGGGGTGGTGTGCGACGTCACCGACAACGCCGCCGTCGACCGCGCGTTCAAAGAGGTCGAGGAGCATCAGGGCCCGGTCGAGGTGCTGGTGTCCAACGCCGGGATCTCCAAGGACTCGTTCCTCATGCGGATGACCGAGGAGCGGTTCGAAGAGGTCATCAACGCCAACCTCACCGGCGCCTTCCGGGTGGCGCAGCGGGCGTCGCGCACGATGCAGCGCAAGCGGTTCGGCCGCATCATCTTCATCGGCTCGGTGTCGGGCATGTGGGGCATCGGCAACCAGGCCAACTACGCCGCCGCCAAGGCAGGCTTGATCGGCATGGCCCGCTCGATCTCGCGTGAGCTGTCGAAGGTCAACGTCACCGCCAACGTCGTCGCGCCCGGCTACATCGACACCGAGATGACCCGCGCGCTCGACGAGCGGATCCAGGCGGGCGCGCTGGACTTCATCCCCGCGAAGCGGGTGGGCACCGCCGAGGAGGTCGCGGGCGCGGTCAGCTTCCTGGCATCCGAGGATGCGAGCTATATCGCCGGCGCGGTGATCCCCGTCGACGGCGGCATGGGTATGGGCCACTAGAACTTTTCGCAATAGAGAGGGACTTTCACATGACCGGTTTGCTCGAAGGCAAGCGCATCCTCGTCACGGGGATCATCACCGACTCGTCGATCGCGTTCCACATCGCCAGGGTCGCCCAGGAGGCGGGCGCGGAGCTGGTGTTGACCGGGTTCGACCGGTTGAAGCTGATCAAGCGGATCGCCGACCGGCTGCCCAAGCCGGCGCCGCTGCTGGAACTCGACGTGCAGAACGAGGAGCACCTGTCGACCCTGGCCGACCGGATCAGCGCGGAGATCGGCGAGGGCAACAAACTCGACGGCGTCGTGCACTCGATCGGATTCATGCCGCAGTCCGGGATGGGCATCAACCCGTTCTTCGACGCCCCCTACGAGGACGTCTCCAAAGGCATTCACATCTCGGCGTATTCGTACGCCTCGCTGGCCAAGGCCACGCTGCCCGTCATGAACCGCGGCGGAAGCATCGTCGGCATGGACTTCGACCCCACGCGGGCGATGCCTGCCTACAACTGGATGACGGTGGCCAAGAGCGCGCTCGAGTCGGTCAACCGCTTCGTCGCGCGTGAGGCCGGGCCCTACGGCGTGCGCTCGAACCTCGTGGCGGCGGGCCCGATCCGCACGCTCGCGATGAGCGCGATCGTCGGCGGTGCGCTGGGCGCCGAGGCCGGCGAGCAGATGCGCTTGCTCGAGGAGGGCTGGGATCAGCGCGCACCGGTCGGCTGGGACATGAAGGACCCGACGCCGGTCGCCAAGACCGTGTGCGCCCTGCTGTCGGACTGGCTGCCCGCCACCACCGGCACTGTCATCTACGCCGACGGCGGCGCCAGCACCCAGCTGCTGTAAGGAATGGACTGCTCGGACATTGAAGCCGTCCTGCTGCTCTCGTTCGGCGGGCCGGAGCGCCCCGAGGACGTGATCCCGTTCCTGGAGAACGTCACTCGCGGGCGTGGCATCCCGAGGGAGCGGTTGGCGGCGGTCGCCGAGCACTACCTGCATTTCGGCGGTGTCTCGCCGATCAACGGCATCAACCGCGCGGTGATCGAGCGGCTGCGCACCCTCATCGACGTTCCGGTGTACTTCGGTAATCGAAACTGGGAGCCGTACGTCGAGGACGCCGTCACCGCCATGCGCGACGACGGGGTGCGGCGCGCGGCGGTGTTCACCACGTCGGCCTGGGGTGGCTATTCGAGCTGCACCCAGTACGTCGAGGACATCGCCAGGGGGCGAAAGGCAGCGGGTGCCTCGGCCCCGCAGATGGTCAAGCTGCGCCAGTACTTCGACCACCCGTTGTTCGTCGCGATGTTCGCCGACGCGGTCACGGCCGCCGCACGCACGGTTCCGGACGGTGCGCGGCTGGTGTTCACCGCCCACTCCATCCCGCTCGCCGCGCGCTCACGTTGTGGGTCAGAGCTTTACGAGCGCCAGGTGGCCTACGCCTCCAGCCTGGTCGCTGCGGCGGCGGGGTACGACGACTACGACCAGGTGTGGCAGTCGCGATCCGGGCCGCCCGAGGTGCCGTGGCTGGAACCCGATGTGGGCGACCATCTCTCGGCACTGGTCGAGCGCGGAACCAACGCCGTGATCATCTGTCCGATCGGTTTCGTCGCCGACCACATCGAGGTGGTGTGGGACCTCGACCACGAATTGCGGATCCAGGCCGAAGAGGCCGGCCTGGCCTTCGCCAGGGCCGCGACGCCGAACGCGGACCTGGCACGTCTTGCCGCCGAACTGCTCGCCGAGTTGCGCGACGGCCGCGAACCCGAGCGGGTGGTCGGATCGAATCCGCCACCGCTGCAGGGATATTCGGTCGACGGCGTGGTGTGCACGCCCGCCTGCGGCTAGCTCCGCCAGGCCGAGTGCAGCACCGCGTCGACCGCGGCCAGTCGCGCCGAGCGCACCACCGTCGACAACGGCCGCAGCGCATCGTTGGCGATCTGTACCTCGGCGGAGCTGTGCAGACCGATCGGGATCAGCCCGGCGCTGACCGAGATGATCGCGTCGACGTGGGCGGCATTCTCCAGCACGCGCACGGCGCGGTTCGGCGCGTGGTCGGGAAGGCGGTGCATGTGGGTGGATTCGAGCACCTGCTCGACGAGCCCGCGCGGATCCTCCACATCGATCTCCGCGGCCCCGGCGCGCAGCGCGCCGAGCGCTTCGGCCGCCGAGCGGACCGCCGACCGCAGCGCATACTCCGCTTCGCCGAGATCGACGCGTTCGGCGGGCGTGGACGCTTCGGGTATCGAGTACACCGTCCAGGACAACCCGGTCGGGTCCGGATCGAATTCGTCCTCGGCCCCGGGCGCGTCGTCGTATTCGAAATCCGGTACCAGCCCGATGGAGCCCGTGCCGGAGACGACGATGGCCTCGCCCGCGGTCACCGCGTCGCGCTGGAACTGGGTTCCGGCGGGCAGGCCCCGGACGTCGCCGGGTACCGGCAGCGCCAGTCCGATCCGCGGCTCCGTCGCTCCGGGCCCGGCGGCCGTGCGCAGCGTCTGCAGCAGCGACATCGCCCCCGCGTCCACCAGATCGGGCCACGGCAGGCCGGTCGCACCGGCCGCCACGGAGTCATACGCGGTCACGGAATGCTTTGGCGCCCAATGCGATAGCGCGTCGAGGACGTCGTCGGGCGCGGCCACGCCCGCCAACCAGGCATTGGCCCACACCGACAGCGAAACACTGGGACACCACATGATGTTCGCAGTGTAGTTGTTACGACCTCATGGGGCGGGACGCGACGATAGGGTGAAGTCATGCCCGCTGCGCTGATCTGGTTAATCGCCGCGCTGGCGCTAGCCGGTGCCGAGGCCCTGACCGGTGACCTGTTTCTGCTCATGCTCGGCGGTGGCGCTCTCGCGGCCGCCGGGTCGAGCCTGATCTTCGACGATCTGTGGATTCACGGCGCGGTGTTCGCCGTCGTGTCCATCCTGCTGCTGGTGCTCGTGCGTCCGGCCCTTCGCAGGCACTTCCAGGCCGGTAGCGGTCTTCCCGATCCGGCCAAGGCGCTCGAAGGCAAGAGCGCGCTGGTGCTCGATCGGGTGGCACAGCACGAGGGGCAGGTGAAGCTCGACGGCGAAGTCTGGACGGCCCGCCCGCTCAACGAGAACGATGTCTACGAACCGGGGGACAAGGTGACCGTCGTGCACATCGACGGGGCCACCGCCGTTGTTCAGAAGCTCGCCTAGAAAACACTGGGTACGAGGGAAGGATTCGTCATGGATGGTGCCATCGCCGGCTTGGTACTCGTCGGCGTGCTGGTGGTGTTCGCCGCCATCATCGTCGCGAAATCGATCGCGCTGATACCGCAGGCCGAGGCCGCCGTCATCGAACGGCTCGGGCGCTACAGCAAGACCGTGTCCGGCCAGCTGACGCTGCTGCTGCCGTTCATCGACCGGATCCGCGCCCGCGTCGACCTTCGCGAGCGGGTGGTGTCCTTCCCGCCGCAGCCGGTGATCACCGAGGACAACCTGACCGTGCAGATCGACACGGTGGTCTACTTCCAGGTGACCAACCCGCAGGCGGCGGTCTACCAGATCAGCAACTACATCGTCGGCGTCGAGCAGCTGACCACCACCACGCTGCGCAACCTCGTCGGCGGTATGACGCTCGAGCAGACCCTGACCTCGCGCGACCAGATCAACACCGCGCTGCGCGGCGTGCTGGACGAAGCCACCAACCGGTGGGGTCTGCGAGTGGCCCGCGTCGAGTTGCGCAGCATCGATCCGCCGCCGTCCATCCAGGATTCGATGGAAAAGCAGATGCGCGCCGATCGCGAGAAGCGCGCGATGATCCTGACCGCCGAGGGCAACCGCGAATCGGCCATCAAACAGGCCGAAGGCCAGAAGCAGGCGCAGATCCTGGCCGCCGAGGGCGCCAAGCAGGCGGCGATCCTTGCCGCGGAGGCCGACCGGCAGTCGCGCATGCTGCGCGCCCAGGGCGAACGGGCCGCCGCCTACCTGCAGGCGCAGGGTCAGGCGAAGGCCATCGAGAAGACGTTCGCGGCCATCAAGGCGGGGCGGCCCACGCCGGAGCTGCTGGCGTATCAGTACCTGCAGACCCTGCCCCAGATGGCCAAGGGCGAGGCGAACAAGGTGTGGCTGGTGCCCAGCGACTTCGGTTCGGCGCTACAGGGTTTCACCAAGCTGCTAGGTGCGCCGGGGGAGGACGGGGTGTTCCGCTATACCCCGTCGCCGGTCGAGGACGCGCCTGCCAAGGACGACGACGAAGAGGTCGCCGACTGGTTCAACACCGAGACCGATCCCGAGATCGCCCGCGCCGTTGCGAAGGCCGAGGCCGAGGCGCGCACCTCGGTGGACCCCACGTCCATCAGCCCGCCGCCGTCCTTCCCGGGTATCGGTCAGCAGACGAATCGCCCACCCCAGCAGACCGACCTGGGCGGCGGGGCGCATTCGCGCTGAGCGCGAGCGTTATCCCGATACCTGCACGGGCTCTTCGGCGTCGCGAGCCGTGTGCTTATGGTGATGGCGCCGGTGCACGCGGATCTCGTAGATCAGGCCCGCGACGCCCAAACTGGCCGTGCACAACGAGATCAACACGAGCAGAGGGCTGACGTTGCCAGTCAGTGCGTCGCCGAGGATCACCACCGCCGAAGTGCCCGGCACCAGCCCCACTAGGGTGGCCAGCGCGTACGGCAGCACTCGCACCGACGACACGCCGGCCGCGTAGTTGAGCACGGCGAACGGCACGGCGGGAATGAGCCGCATCGACAACACCGTCGGCCATCCGCGTGCGCGCAACCGTGCGTCGACGGCCCGGATCCGAGGATGGCGTGCCACCCGGTTCAGTTGAAGGCCCACGGCGCGGACGAGCAGCAGCGCGATGACCGCGCTGATCGTCGCCGCCGTGACGGCCAGCGGGATGCCCAGCACCGGGCCGAAGAGCAGGCCCGCGGCGAGGGTGAACGCGGTGCGCGGGAACGGGAACACCGTCACCACGATGTGGGCGGCCAGAAACGCCAGCGGGAACCACGGCCCGACCGAGGTGGCCCAGTCCCGCAACTGCACGGCGGTCGGCACCGGGACCAGCAGTGCGATTGCGACGAGAATCACAATCGCCGCTGCAGACGCCAGCAGACGCGCCCGCGAGACGCTCGAAAGCGTCGCGACCACCGCACCGCGGACCGCGCGCAGGGTGCTGACGACGGAGTTCACGGTTACCAAGACTACGGAACGCGGGCCGAAGTCACCCGCTCGCGACGCCGTGAGTCGACCGCCCGGCCGACAAGGGTGTGATTGCGATCATTTAGCCTGGTGACCGTGCAGAAACCCACTGCGGTCGAGGCCGATCGCGAGCGTTGGCGCTCAGCGGTTGCCGGGGTGCTGGCAAAGAGCACCCGGAAAGATCCCGCCGATCTGCCCGCCGAACCCGAGCGCCTGCTGGATTCGCCCACCTACGACGGCTTCGCGATCCGTCCGCTGTACACCAGCTTCGACGCGCTGCCCGAACCGCCGCTGCCGGGGCAGTGGCCGTTCGTGCGCGGAAGCGATGCGCTTCGCGACGTCAAGGCCGGCTGGAGGGTCGCCGAGGCGTTCCCGGCGAACGGGCCCGGCACCGTGGCCGAACACAACGGCGCCGTGCTGCTCGCCCTCACCGAAGGGGTCAGCGCCCTCGTCGTCCGTGTCGGCGAGCCGGCGGGTGTCGCCGCCGCCGAACTGGACCGGCTGTTCGACGGCGTCTTCCTCGACCTCGTTCCCGTGCTCTTCGAGATCGCCGGCCCGGACTACGGTTCGGCCGCCGACACCGTCCTCGGCCTGCTGGGCGACCTCGACGACGATCAGCGCTCGCGGCTGTCGGTCGACCTCGGCGCCGACCCGCTGACCGCCCCGCTGAGCGGGCGAGTCGCCCCGGATCCCGCCATCGTCGTGGCCACCGCGGCGAAATTGGGTGAGTACCGCGGCGGGGTTCGCGCCATCACCGTCGACGGGCCCGCCTTCCACAACCGCGGCGCCAGCGCGTCGTGGGAGCTGGCAGGCGTGGCGGCCGCGGGTGTGAGCTATCTGCGCCAGTTGGGCGAGGGTGGTGTCGACATCTCGGATGCGTTGCGCCAGATCAGCTTCCGCGTCGCCGCCGACGACGACCAGTTCATGACGATCGCGAAGATGCGGGCCGCGCGCCTGCTGTGGGCCAGGATCGCCGAGGTCGTCGGGGCGCCGGAGCACGGAGCGGTCCGGCTGCACGCGACGACGTCGCTGCCGATGATGGCCAAGCGCGATCCGTGGGTGAACATGCTGCGCACGACCGTGGCCGCCTTCTCGGCCGGCGTCGGCGGAGCGGACACCATCCAGGTCCATCCGTTCGACGTCGCGATCGCCGGCGGCTTTCCGGGCACGTCGGCGAGCTTTGCCCGCCGGATGGCCCGCAACACCCAACTGCTGCTGCTGGAGGAATCGCATCTGGGCCGCGTGCTCGACCCGGCGGCGGGCTCCTGGCACGTCGAGGACCTCACCGAACAACTCGCCGAGCAGGCGTGGAAACACTTCCAGGACATCGAATCCCGCGGCGGCTTCGAACAGGCCCGCGATCACGTCGCGGCCGAGATCGATGAGGTGGCGCAGCGGCGCACCGACGACATCGCGCACCGTCGCACCGCGCTGACGGGGGTGAACGAGTTCCCCAACATCGACGAACCGGTTCTGCCGCAGGGTGATTCATTGCAGGGTGTGGCGCGCTATGCGGCGGGCTTCGAGGCGCTGCGCGATCGCTCCGACGCCTTCCTGGACAAGACCGGGGCCCGACCGAAGGTGCTGCTGGTGCCGCTGGGGCCGCTCGCGGAACACAACGTGCGCACCACCTTCGCGACGAACCTGCTCGCGTCGGGTGGCATCGAAGCGGTGACCGAGGCGGACCAGACCCCGTCGATCGCCGTCATCTGCGGCACGGACGCCCGCTACGCCGAGGAAGCCTCGGGTGCTGTCGACTCGGCGCGCGGGGCGGGTGCGTCGCTGGTGCTGCTCGCCGGACCCGAAAAGGCCGTCGCGGAAGCGGAATCGAAACCGGACGGCTACCTGACCGCGAAGATCGACGCGGTCGCCACACTGTCGGATCTGCTCACCAGATTGGGGGCCTGAGGTGACTGCCACAGCTGGGATCGGAAAGACCATCGGCAGCTTCGCCGACGTCCCGCTGCGCGGCGAGACGCGTGCGGAGGCGCCGACCGACGCCGCCGTCACCGCCCATGTCGAGGCCGCCGCGGCCGCGCACGGGTACGGCGCCGATCAGGTCGACTGGGTGACGCCGGAGGGCATCGACGTCAAACCCGTCTACATCGGTGCCGACCGCGACGCCGCCGTCGCCGCGGGCTACCCGCTCGACACCTTCCCGGGGGAACCCCCGTTCGTGCGGGGCCCGTACCCGACCATGTACGTCAACCAGCCGTGGACCATCCGGCAGTACGCGGGCTTCTCCACCGCCGCGGAGTCCAACGCGTTCTACCGCCGCAACCTCGCCGCGGGACAGAAGGGCCTTTCGGTGGCGTTCGACCTGGCCACCCACCGCGGTTACGACTCGGACCACCCGCGGGTGCAGGGCGACGTCGGAATGGCCGGTGTGGCAATCGATTCCATCCTCGACATGCGCCAGCTGTTCGACGGCATCGACCTGTCGTCGGTGTCGGTGTCGATGACGATGAACGGCGCCGTGCTGCCGATCCTGGCGTTGTACGTCGTCGCCGCCGAAGAGCAGGGCGTGCCGCCGGAGAAGTTGGCCGGGACCATCCAGAACGACATCCTCAAAGAGTTCATGGTCCGCAACACCTACATCTATCCGCCGCAGGCGTCGATGCGGATCATCTCCGACATCTTCGGCTACACCAGCGCCAAGATGCCGAAGTTCAACTCGATCTCGATCTCCGGCTACCACATCCAAGAAGCCGGCGCCACAGCCGATCTCGAGCTGGCCTACACGCTGGCCGACGGTGTCGAGTACATCAAGGCGGGCCTCGAGGCGGGGCTCGACGTCGACAAGTTCGCGCCGCGGCTGTCGTTCTTCTGGGGCATCGGCATGAACTTCTTCATGGAGGTCGCCAAGCTGCGTGCCGGCCGGCTGCTGTGGAGCGAGTTGGTCGCCGAGTTCAACCCGAAGAACCCGAAATCCAAGTCACTGCGCACTCATTCGCAGACCTCGGGCTGGTCGTTGACCGCGCAGGATCCGTTCAACAACGTCGCGCGCACATGCATCGAGGCCATGGCGGCCACCCAGGGGCACACCCAGTCGCTGCACACCAACGCGCTCGACGAGGCGCTGGCCCTGCCGACCGACTTCTCGGCCCGGATCGCACGCAACACCCAGCTACTGCTGCAACAGGAGTCGGGCACCACGCGCCCGATCGACCCGTGGGGCGGGTCGTACTACGTGGAGTGGTTGACGCACCAGCTCGCCACCGCGGCGCGGATGCACATCGGCGAGGTCGTCGAGCACGGCGGGATGGCGCAGGCGATCTCCGACGGCATCCCGAAGCTGCGCATCGAGGAGGCCGCGGCGCGCACGCAGGCGCGGATCGACTCCGGCCAGCAGACGGTGATCGGCGTCAACAAGTACCAGGTCGACGAGGACCACGAGGTCGACGTTCTCAAGGTCGAGAACAGCCGGGTGCGCGCCGAGCAGATCGCCAAGCTCGAACGGTTGCGCGCCGAGCGCGACCAGGCCGAGGTGGACGCCGCGCTGGCTGAGCTGAGCCGGGCGGCCGGCACCCGCGAGCCGGCGGGCTCCGACGGCCTCGGCAACAACCTGCTCGCCCTGGCGATCAACGCCGCGCGGGCCAAGGCCACCGTCGGTGAGATCTCCGATGCGCTCGAGCGGGTTTACGGGCGCCACGTCGCCGAGATCCGTACGATCGCCGGCGTCTACCGCGACGAGTTGGGGGGTAACGGCGTCAGCAACATCACCAAAGCCACGGACCTGGTGCAGAAGTTCGCCGAAGCCGACGGTCGCCAGCCGCGCATCCTCATCGCGAAGATGGGCCAGGACGGCCACGACCGCGGGCAGAAGGTGATCGCCACCGCGTTCGCCGACATCGGCTTCGACGTCGACGTCGGCTCGCTGTTCTCCACGCCCGAAGAGGTCGCGCGCCAGGCGGCCGACAACGACGTGCACGTCGTCGGCGTCTCGTCGCTGGCCGCCGGTCACCTGACCCTCGTTCCCGCGCTGCGCGAGGCACTCGCCGAGGTCGGTCGGCCCGACATCATGATCGTGGTCGGCGGCGTCATTCCGCCGGGTGACTTCGACGAGCTGTATGCCGCCGGGGCCACCGCGATCTTCCCGCCCGGCACGGTGATCGCCGATGCGGCGGTCGGCCTGCTGCACAAGCTGGCCGAGCGGCTGGGCTACCGCCTCGACTAGATGGCCGACCCGACCGCCGACCTAGCGGCCGCCGTGGCGGACGGCGACCGTGCCGCCCTCGCGAGGGCCATCACGCTGGTGGAGTCGACGCGCGCCGACCACCGCGAACAGGCGCAGGAACTGCTGCTCGCGCTCACCCCGCATGCGGGCAGCGCGATGCACGTCGGGATCACCGGGGTGCCCGGCGTCGGTAAGTCGACGACGATCGAAGCGCTCGGTATGTACCTGATCAACCAGGGACACAAGGTCGCGGTGCTGGCCGTCGACCCGTCGTCGACCCGCACCCGCGGCTCGATCCTGGGTGACAAGACGCGGATGGCGCAGTTGGCCGTGCACCCCGACGCGTACATCCGCCCGTCGCCGACGTCGGGAACCCTGGGCGGCGTCGCCAAGGCCACCCGCGAGACGATCGTGTTGCTGGAGGCGGCGGGGTTCGACGTGGTCCTGGTCGAGACGGTCGGCGTTGGGCAGTCGGAGGTGACGGTCGCCAACATGGTCGACACCTTCGTGTTCCTCACGCTCGCGCGCACCGGCGACCAACTGCAGGGCATCAAGAAGGGCGTGCTCGAACTCGCCGACGTCGTCGTGGTGAACAAGGCCGACGGTGAGCACGCGATCGAGGCCAAGCGCGCGGCCCGGGAGCTCGCCGGTGCCATCCGCCTCATCTATCCTCGCGAAACACTTTGGCGCCCACCGGTTCTCACGATGAGTGCGCTGGAGGGCATGGGCCTCGAGGAGCTGTGGGCGACCGTGCTCAAACACCGTGATGTGCTCACCGAGGCGGGGGAGTTCGAGAGCCGCCGGCGGGCTCAGCAAGTCGAGTGGACGTGGTCGATGGTGCGCGACGCGGTGCTCGACCGGGTCCTGTCGAACCCGAACGTCAAGCGGGTGCGCGCGGAGATCGAACGTCAGGTGCGCGACGGGGAGCTGACCCCCGCGCTTGCTGCGCAGCAGCTGCTCGATGCCTCTGACGTGGACGAACCTAACAAATAGGTAACGCAAGGTTTATTTGCCGGGCTTACGAGTAAATTAAATAAATTGTGACGGGTGTCAACAAACGGGAGCGCAGCGCCGCGCTTCCGCACGGTGTCCAGGGCGCTGCCGACTCGAATTTCGCCTGCACCCTGCGGGGTTTCTCGCGGTTGTTCCCGGGTCGCCGGTACGGCGGCGGCGCCCTGTCGATCTACCTCCACGGCGAGCCCGTCCTCGACGTGTGGACCGGCTACTCGGACCGCCGCGGCACCCAATACTGGAACGCCGACACCGGCGCGATGGTCTTCTCGGTCACCAAGGGGATGGCGTCGACGGTCATCCACCGCCTCGCCGACCGCGGCCTGATCGACTACGACGCCCCCGTCGCCGAGTACTGGCCCGAGTTCGGTGTGAAGGGCAAGGCCGAGATCACCGTCCGCGAGCTGATGCAGCACCGCGCCGGGCTGTCGCACCTCAACGGGTGCACCAAGACGCAACTGCTCGACCATCGCGTGATGGAGGAGCGGGTCGCGGCCGCGCCGGTCAACAAGCTGTTGTTCGGCCATCAGGCCTACCACGCGCTGACCTACGGCTGGCTGATGTCCGGACTGGGCCGCGCGATCACCGGTAAGGGCATGCGCGACCTGATCCGCGAGGAGCTGGCCGAGCCGCTGAACACCGATGGGTTGCATCTGGGCCGCCCGCCGGCCGACGCGCCGACCCGGGCCGCGCAGATCCTCGCCCCGCAGGGCGCGCTCGCCAACCCCGTCTTCAACTTCGTCGCCCCGCGCGTCGCGGCGCTCGGCGTCTCCGGGATGTTCGGCTCGATGTACTTCCCCGGCATGAAGTCCGTGGTCCAGGGAGACACCCCGTTCCTGGATGCCGAGATTCCCGCGGCCAACGGCGTCGCCACGGCCAGGAGCCTGGCCAAGATGTACGGCGCCATCGCCAACGGTGGCCGCATCGAGGGCAGGCAGTTCCTGAGCGAGGAGCGGGTGGCGATGCTGACCGGCCGGCCGAGCTACTGGCCCGACCGCAACATCTTCGTGCCGCTGAGCTTCAATCTCGGCTACCACTCGCTGCCCGTGCCGCCGGGGCTGATGCCCGGATTCGGCCACGCCGGCCTCGCCGGGTCGGTCGGGTGGGCCGATCCCAGCAGCGGGCTGGCGTTCGGCTTCGTGCACAACCGGCTGTTGACCCGGATGGTGCTGGACCAGGCGACGTTCGCCGGGCTCGGCGCGTTGATCCGGCGCGACGCCGCACGGGCGCGCAAACGCGGCTACCAGACGGTGCCCGATCTGGGCGCGCCGTACTACGAGGTGTCGCGACCGGTTGCCGGTTAGCGCTTCGAGTCCAGGCCGTCAGATCACTGGGACGCGCTGCTGAACCATTTCGTCTTCTGCCGCCAGGACTCGGCCGAGGTCAGCGCGAACCCGGCGCCGCACATGCAGGCGAACACCCACACCAGCGTCGAGCCGCCGTCGTGTTGCTGCAGCGCCGGGATGTAGGCCGTCAGCAGCCGCACCACGCATGCGGCGATGCCGGCGGCGGACGAGATCAGGTAGACGTTGGCGATCTTGCGCGAGCGGGGGTCCCTGCGCAGCACCAGCAGGGCGCGACTGCCGTAGCCGAGCAGGTAGATGAGGATGCCGCACAGAATCAGCCAGTAGGTGTTCAGCCAGAAGTCGGTGGGCACCTGGAAGAAGTCCGGCTTGAAGATCCGCGCGCCGTTGCCGAGGGAGAACGTGACGAGCAGCAGCGGAATGCACAGCGTCGCGGGTATCTCCACGTATTGCTTGAAGGACCGCTGAAGCAGGTGGTCGTCCTGCAGCCGGCCCAGGGCGTTGTAGACGACGGCCGAGGCGGCGACGATGTAGCAGTCGTGCCCGATGAAGTCCTCGAGGTTCCATTTCCCGGTCAGCGCGTGCAGCGCGACGCCGAGAGTTTCCGATGCCCACGGGGACATCAGCAGCACGGCCATGCCCTGCAGGGCGATGTTGAGGGTGGCTGCCACCTCCCACCGGGAGGACCACGTGACGCGGCGAATCCACAAGCTCCACGCGATACAGCAAAGCGTTATCGCGATGAGTGTCGCCAAAGCCATGAGGGTTGCCTTCGAGCCGCCGTGGTACTCAGCAAAGTGTACGGCTAAAGGGGCGGAGCGTCACTCCGCGGTCGCAGTTCGGAGAGTCTCGGAATCCGCGTGCGCGCCTTGGTCGTGTCGCGCACGGCGGTCTGCCCGGAACCGGCTGTGCGCTCGAGATATTCGACATAGCTCAACACTTCTTGCCTGGTCATCAGGCCGAACCTGATCTGCAGGTCGGGGTAGTTCAAACCGAACCGGTCGGCGACCCGGCGCAGCTCCTCGGCGTCTGGGTAGTCGGGCTCTTTGATCCGCCGGTAGTAGGTGCTGCTGGACGTGCCCAGCGCGTCGTAGATGTCCTTGGCTTCGATGTCCCCGTCGAGCAGGTAGTCGAGCAGCGCTTTGAGTTGTCTGCCGTTCTCGTCGGTCCGGGGCACCTGTCCACTGTAAACCAACGTCCCGGGTTTGGGCAGTGCGGTCCGCAAACTGGAGGAGTTTGCCTAAATTGACACTGGCGTCACAGTTTTGGGAGGCGTCTCCCATTTTTGGGACACGTGGGCTATCTTTGGTCCCATGGTTGCTCCTTACCTGGCCTCGCCGACAGAGGTTCTTCGCCCGCTCGGCGAGTTTGCTATGGCAACGGTCCGCATCACGGACCACGACGCTGCCGATTCCGGTGCCCCCGAAAGCATGGTCAAGGTCTGTACTCCCGCGAGTGACGAGCTGACCGCCGAACTCGACGGCGCCACCGAGTGGCTCGGGCTGCCCGCCGACGAGATCCTGGTGGCCGCGCTGAGCAGGGCGATCGCCCGCACGCTTGGCGAGGGGCTGGTCCCCGTCGACATCGCCAGCGAGCGTGGCTCCCTCCTCGACGCCGTGCCGCTCGTCTGTGTGACGGCCCAGCAGGCCGGCGCCACCGAGGTACTGGCCGCCGTGCATCACACGCTGGCCGCGGCCTCCGAGCGCGCTGAAGCCGCTTCGCCGGAGGTGTACTTCAACTACATCGGCGAGCTGCCCGCCAATACGGCGCCGGTGCAGGAGACCCCGCCCGGTCTCGGCCACGCGCTCGAGGTGCGGGTCTACCGCGCAGGCGGCGACGTGCGGATCGACTGGTGGTACGACGCCAGCCGCTTCGAGCACTACACGATCGAAGAGCTGGCCGAACAGTTCCCGCTCGCGCTCGTGGAGATGACGTCGGACGCACTGCCTCCGGCCTGAGTCCACGCGACCGGCAGCCCCGCAACGCGGTTTGCGGGCGGCGGTAAGATCAACGTCAACGGCTTGGATCCGGCCATCACCGGGGAGCCTTCGGAAGAACAGCCCCACATCGTCCTTTCGGCGGTGCGGGCTCAGTAGAACCGAACGGGTGGGCCCGTCAACGCCCTAATCGAGCGGCGCACATCTTTCGTGGGTAGAGGTGCGCAAGCGGGGTGGTACCGCGGCACTCGCGCACCGGCGCGACGTCGTCCCCGTGCCTTGAACGAACTACAGGCTTCCGACACCGGAAGCCGACACGAGGCACAGGAGCTATGACCGCCTACCCGAAGCCGGCCGCCGGGGCGCCGAAATTCCCTGCGCTGGAAGCCGAGGTCCTCGACTACTGGGACCGCGACGACACCTTCCGCGCCAGCATCGCCCGTCGCGACGACGCCCCCGAATACGTCTTCTACGACGGCCCGCCGTTCGCCAATGGGCTGCCGCACTACGGCCACCTGCTCACCGGATATGTCAAGGACATCGTCCCGCGATACCGGACCATGCGCGGCTACAAGGTGGAGCGCCGATTCGGTTGGGACACCCACGGTCTGCCCGCCGAGCTCGAGGTCCAGCGCCAGCTCGGCATCACCGACAAGGCGCAGATCGAAGAGATGGGCATCGAGAAGTTCAACGACGCGTGCCGCGCCTCGGTGCTCAAGTACACCAACGAGTGGCGTGCCTACGTCACCCGCCAAGCCCGCTGGGTGGACTTCGACAACGACTACAAGACCCTCGAGCCCGAGTTCATGGAGTCGGTGATCTGGGCCTTCAAACAGTTGTGGGACAAGGGACTCGCCTATGAGGGCAACCGCGTGCTGCCGTACTGCTGGAACGACGAGACACCGCTGTCCAGCCACGAGCTGCGGATGGATGACGACGTCTACCAGAGCCGCCAGGATCCCGCGATCACCGTCGGGTTCCGGGTCGACGGCGGTACACGCGCCGATCTCGAGGGCGCATATCTGATGATCTGGACCACGACGCCGTGGACCCTGCCGTCGAACCAGGCCGTCGCGGTGCACCCCGCTGTCACCTACGTCCAGGTGAAGGCGCCCGACGGGCGACGCTTCGTGCTGGCCGAGGCCCGCGTCGCGGCCTATGCGCGGGAGCTGGGCGAGGAACCGGAGATCCTGGCCACCTACGCCGGTCGCGATCTGCTCGACGCCCGCTACCTGCCGCCGTTTCCGTATTTCGCCGACGCGCCACTCTCGTTCCGGGTGCTGCCCGCCGACTTCGTCAGCACCGAGGACGGCACCGGGATCGTGCACATGTCGCCGGCCTACGGCGAGGACGACATGCTCACCGCGCAGGCCGCGGGCATCGAGGCCGTCACGCCGGTCGACCCGAAGGGGCGCTTCGACGCGACCGTGCCCGACTACGCCGGTCAGCACGTCTTCGACGCCAACCCGCAGATCATCCGCGACCTGAAGAACCAGTCCGGACCGGCGGCGGCGCACGGCCCGGTGCTGCTGCGTCACGAGACCTACGAGCACTCCTATCCGCACTGCTGGCGGTGCCGCAATCCGCTGATCTACCGGGCCGTGTCGTCCTGGTTCATCAAGGTCACCGACTTCCGCGACCGCATGGTCGAGCTGAACCAGCAGATCACCTGGTACCCCGAACACGTCAAGGACGGTCAGTTCGGCAAGTGGCTGGCCGGCGCGCGGGATTGGTCGATCTCGCGAAACCGCTACTGGGGCACCCCGATTCCGGTGTGGAAGTCCGACGATCCGGCCTATCCGCGCATCGACGTCTACGGCAGCCTCGACGAGCTGGAGCGCGATTTCGGGGTGCGGCCCACCGACCTGCACCGGCCTTACATCGACGAGCTCACCCGCCCGAATCCCGATGACCCGACCGGGAAGTCGACGATGCGGCGCATCGAGGACGTGTTCGATGTCTGGTTCGACTCGGGCTCGATGCCGTACGCGCAGGTGCACTACCCGTTCGAGAACGCCGAGTGGTTCACGGGCGGGTCCGGGGCGGGCGACAACGAAGCCCATTTTCCGGGTGACTTCATCGTCGAGTACATCGGCCAAACCCGCGGCTGGTTCTACACGCTGCACATCCTGGCCACCGCGCTGTTCGACAAGCCGGCGTTCAAAACCTGTGTGGCGCACGGGATCGTGCTGGGCAACGACGGCCAGAAGATGAGCAAGTCGTTGCGCAACTACCCGGACGTGACCGAGGTGTTCGACCGTGACGGCTCCGACGCCATGCGGTGGTTCCTGATGGCCTCGCCGATCCTGCGCGGTGGCAACCTGATCGTCACCGAACAGGGCATCCGCGAAGGCGTACGCCAGGTGCTGCTGCCGCTGTGGAACGCCTACACCTTCCTCGCGTTGTACGCGCCGAAGAAGGGCACCTGGCGCACCGATTCGCAGCATGTGCTGGACCGCTACATCCTGGCCAAGCTGGCCGTGCTGCGCGACGAGCTCACCGCGTCGCTCGACATCTGCGACATTTCCGGCGCCTGCGATCAGCTGCGCCAGTTCACCGAGGCGCTGACCAATTGGTATGTGCGACGGTCACGTTCGCGGTTCTGGGAGGAGGATCCCGACGCGATTGACACCCTGCACACGGTGCTCGAGGTGACCGCCCGGCTGGCCGCTCCGCTACTGCCGCTCGTGACCGAGCGGATCTGGCGCGACCTGACCGGGGAACGTTCGGTGCACCTGACCGACTGGCCGGAGGAGGGTCTGCTGCCCGCCGACGCCGACCTGGTCGAGACGATGGATCTGGTGCGCGAGGTGGCGTCGACGGGCTCGTCGCTGCGCAAGGCCAAGAAACTGCGGGTGCGCCTGCCGCTGCCGAAACTCACTGTGGCCCTGAACAAGTCGGTGAACCCACAGCGGCTGGAACCGTTCACCGATCTGATCGCCGACGAGCTCAACGTCAAGGCCGTCGAACTCACCGACGACATCGACACCTACGGCCGGTTCGAGTTGACGGTCAACGCCCGCGTCGCGGGCCCGCGGCTGGGCAAGGACGTGCAGGCAGCCATCAAGGCGGTCAAGGCGGGAGAGGCCGTCGTCAACGCCGACGGAACGCTGACGGCGGGTCCGGCGGTGTTGCAGCCCGAGGAGTACAGCTCGCGGCTGGTGGCCGCCGATCCGGAGTACACCGCGGCGCTGTCCGACGGCGCCGGGCTGGTGGTGCTCGACGGCACGGTCACCGAGGAGCTGGAGGCCGAGGGCTGGGCGAAGGACCGCATCCGTGAGCTGCAGGACCTGCGCAAGTCGACGGGCCTCGACGTGTCCGACCGGATCGCGGTGGTGATCTCCGTTCCGCAGGAGCGGCAGGCGTGGGCCCAGGCGCATCGGGACCTGATCGCGCGCGAAATCCTCGCGACCAGCTTCGATTTCGGAGATCCGACGGATGGCAGCGAGATCGGTGACGGCGTCAAGGTCTCGATCGCCAAGGCGGGTGTCAAGGCCTGACGAACACCGCGCGCACGGTCTGCGCGAAGTCGGCGAGTACGTCGGTGACGAAGCGGCGGCGCCGGTAGCCGATCGCGTCGAGCAGCGGCCCGTGGTCGGAGGCGATGACCAGCGTGGCTCCGATCGCGGTGACCCACCACAGGCCCCGGGCCACGAGGCGCAGAACCACACCGGTGCCTGCGAACCCGGCCCGCAGCCGGTGCTCCTGAAAACGCACATGGTCGTGTTCGTCGGCGACGATGCGCGCGGCCACCGCCCTGGTGACGGGATCGGGGCAGGCCCGGGCCAGCGCGCCGTAGTAGGACAGCGCGACGACCTCGGGCACGGTCAGCATCATCAACTCCGTGCGCAGACCCATCAGCCTGCGCAGCCGCACGAACACGGCATCGGACCAGTGCCGCCGCATGGGTTCACCGCCGAGATAGCCGAGCAGGCGTAGCAGCAAGGCGGCGTGCTGTTGTTCCTCGGCCACGAAAAGCCGTGCTGCGCACGTATAGTCGGGGTCGACGGCCGCGTCGGCCTTGCGCAGCAGCTGGGCGCCGTCTCCGCTCTCCCCGAGCTGGAAGCGGCGCACCGATTCGATCGGCGGACCGCGGTTGCCCTCGAAATGGTCGATCCACCACGCGAATTCACCCATCGGCGACCCGGGCGCCGCGGCCGGCGAACACGACGATATCGGCGGGGTGCAGCTGCCTGCCGCGTCGGTGTTCGACCTCGCCGTTGACGGTGACCTGCCCGTCGGCGATCACCGTCTTGGCGTCGGCCCCCGAGTCGATGAGCCCGGCCAATTTGAGGAACTGGCCCAGCCGGATCGAGGCGTCCCGAATCGGGACATCGAAGGGCTCGGTGCCCGGGTGCGCCATGCAGGTCAGGCTAGCGCCTTAGCATCTGCAGGAGTGGACGGTCGCTGGGTTCTGCACCTCGACATGGATGCGTTCTTCGCGTCGGTCGAGCAGCTGACCCGTCCGACGCTGCGGGGGCGCCCGGTGCTGGTCGGCGGGCTCGGTGGCCGCGGCGTGGTCGCGGGCGCGAGCTACGAGTCCCGGGTGTACGGCGCCAAGTCGGCAATGCCGATGCACCAGGCCCGCAGGCTGGTCGGCGCCGCCGCGGTGGTCCTGCCGCCGCGCGGTGTCGTCTACGGCGTCGCCAGCCGCCGGGTGTTCGAGACCGTGCGCGCGATGGTGCCGGTGCTCGAGCAGCTCTCCTACGACGAGGCTTTCGGCGAGCCCGCCGAGCTCGCGGGTGCCTCGGCGGACGAGGTCGAGGACTTCTGTCGGACGCTGCGGGCCCGTGTGCTCGAGGTGACCGGTCTCGTCGCGTCGATCGGGGCGGGCTCGGGTAAGCAGCTCGCCAAGATCGCTTCCGGGTTGGCGAAGCCCGACGGCATGCGGGTGGTCCGCCGCGAGGAGGAGCGCACGCTGCTCGACGGCCTGCCGGTGCGCCGGTTGTGGGGGATCGGGCCCGTCGCCGGGGAGAAGCTGCACCGGCTCGGCATCGAGACCATCGGCGCCTTCGCCGCACTGAGCGAGGCCGAGGCCGCCGACATCCTCGGCGGAACCGTGGGCCCGGCGCTGCACCGACTGGCCCGCGGCATCGACGACCGGCCGGTCGCCGAGAACGCACCGGCCAAACAGATCAGCGCCGAATCCACGTTCCCCGAGGACCTCACCACCCTCGACCAGCTCCGCGAGGCCATGGGGCCCATCGGCGAGCACGCCCACCGTCGACTGGAGAAAGACGGCCGCGGCGCGCGCACCGTCACTGTCAAGCTGAAGAAGTCGGACATGAGCACGCTCACGCGTTCGGCGACCCTGCCGTATGCCACCACCGACGCGGGCACGCTGATCGCGACCGCGCGCCGGCTGCTGCTCGACCCGATCGAGGTGGGCCCGATTCGCCTTCTCGGCGTGGGCTTTTCGGGCCTCTCGGATGTCCGCCAGGAATCACTGTTCCCGGATCTGGAGCTGATGGCATCCGACGACGACGTGACGCACACCGGGGTGCCTCCGACCGTCACCGACCTCGCCGCCACCGCACCCGCGTGGCGCATCGGCGACGACGTGACCCATCCGGACTTCGGCCACGGCTGGATCCAGGGCGCCGGCCACGGGGTGATGACGGTGCGGTTCGAGACGCGCACCAGCGGGCCCGGTCAGGCCCGCACCTTTCCGGTCGACACCCCCGGCATCGAACGGGCCAACCCCGTCGATTCCCTCGACTGGCCGGAGTACGTCGCCGAGCTGGCGCGCTACCAGAGCACCCCGTAGACGCTCGAGATCGTGAACCCGTGGCCGCCGTACGTCTTACACGTCACGGCGCCCTGATGCCCGACACCGCAACTCGCGCCCCAGTTTTCGAGCCGGTAGCCGGCGGGCAGGACGTCGACGCCCTCGCGCTTGAAGGTCGGGGTGGGGGAGTGACGGTACTCGGCGGGGCCGCCGCTGGTCAGAAACGTCTGGTTGGTGCCGGGCGGGGCGTCGAGCGGAACCCCGTCGCAGCCGATCGGCCCGCCGTTGGGGCCGAGGCCGCACGACAAGCCGTCCGGGGTGCGGAAGAACACGTGGTAGTTCGGGGGTGGGCCGGGTCGGTAGAAGCCTTGGGCGACGGGGTAGTCGTCGATCGCGTCCGCTCCTGGCGGCGGCTCGGCGCGGGCGACCGCCCCGAGGGCGAGGGCCAGTCCCAGTACGGCGATCATCGTGGCGCCTCGGCGAATCATGTTCTCGAAGTGCACGCGTCCACGGTGCCATGCGAGTCAACCCCACCGGGCGACGGCCTCGTCGACCGGGATCCCGCCGGCCAGGGCCGCCATCAGCAGCACCCGCGCCTGTGTCGACCGCAACCGCCGCAACGGCACGGCACCGGCGGCCACGAGGTCGTGGCCCGGTCCGTACGCCGGGCTGACCCGCGCGCCCGGCACGCGGCTGGCCACGGCGACGGCCACTCCCGCGGCGCAGAGTCGACGCACCCCCTGGATCACCGCCGGGCCGGCGTTGCCCGCCCCCAACGCCTCCAGCACGATCCCGCGCGCACCGGCGGCCACGCAGGCGTCCATCGCCACGGCGTCGGCTCCGGGATAGGCGGCGATGATGTCGACCCTCGGGGCCTCGGCCGCCGACAGCGCACCGAAGTACGGCCGGTCCTTCGACGCGCGCAGGGTGAGCCCGCCAGGCGTCACGTCGCCGACCACGGTGCCGACGAACCCGCGCAGGTCGCCCGTCGCCGCCTTGTGCAATCCCACCGGCTGCCACACCGCGCCCGCGAAGGTGACCATCACACCGAGTCCTCGCGCCGCCGGGCTGCCCGCAATCGTCAGGGCGTCACGGAGATTCGTCGGACCGTCGGCGTCCGGGGCGTCGGCGCTGCGCTGGGCTCCCGTCAGCACCACCGGGGCGGTGCCGCGGTAGGTCAGTTCCAGCCACAGCGCCGTCTCCTCCAGGGTGTCGGTGCCGTGGGTGACGACGATGCCGTCGGCTTCCCCGGCCGCGGCGACGGCCGCACCGACGCGATCCCAGTCGGCGGGGGTCAGTTGCGAGCTGTCCACCGCCAGCACGTCGACGACGTCGACCTCGAGACCCGACACCAGTTCGGCCCCGCTGCGGGCGGGCCGCTTGACGCCGTCCTCGCCCGCGGCGCTGGCGATGGTGCCGCCGGTGGTGACGACGACGAGGCGACCCATGGTGCGGAATTCTTCCGCATCGACGTTTTGGGATGATGGTGCAGTGACTGACGACCCAGAGGTGGCCGACGAGACGTCCGAAGAGGCGGCCCCGCCCAAGCGACGGCTGCGGCTGTTGCTCGCCATCGCGGCGGTGGTGCTGGTCACCGACGTCGTCACCAAGGTCCTGGCGGTCAAACTGCTGACCCCGGGCCAACCCGTGTCGATCATCGGCGACACCGTGACCTGGACCCTGGTGCGCAACTCGGGCGCCGCGTTCTCGATGGCCACCGGATACACCTGGGTGCTCACGTTGATCGCCACCGGCGTGGTCATCGGGATCGTGTGGATGGGTCGACGACTGGTATCGCCGTGGTGGGCCGTCGGGCTGGGCATGATCCTGGGCGGCGCCCTCGGCAACCTCATCGACCGCTTCTTCCGCTCACCGGGCCCGCTTCAGGGCCATGTGGTCGACTTCCTGTCGATCGGGTGGTGGCCGGTGTTCAACGTCGCCGATCCGTGCGTGGTCGGCGGGGCGATCCTGCTTGTGGCGTTGTCCCTGTTCGGGTTCGACTACGACACCCCCGGGCGGCGGAAGGCCGCCGAGGACGAATAGATGGCCGATCGGTCCCTTCCCATCCCCGAGGGCCTGGCGGGTATGCGCGTCGACGCGGGCCTCGCGCGGCTGCTCGGCCTGTCGCGCACGGCCGCCGCGGCGTTGGCCGAAGAAGGTGGTGTAGAGATCGACGGCGCCCGCGCGGGTAAGTCGGACAAGCTGGTCGCCGGGGCGTGGCTGGACGTCCGGTTGCCCGAAGCGCCTGCGCCGGTGGAGAACACACCCGTCGAGATCGACGGGATGGCGATCCTGTACTCCGACGAGGACATCGTCGCGGTGGACAAGCCGCCGGGGGTCGCCGCCCACGCTACCGTGGGCTGGTCGGGCCCGACCGTGCTGGGCGGCCTGGCCGCCGCGGGCTTCCGGATCAGCACCTCCGGGATCCACGAACGGCAGGGCATCGTGCACCGCCTCGACGTGGGCACGTCGGGCGTCATGGTCGTCGCGCTGTCGGAGCGCGCGTACACGGTCCTCAAGCGGGCGTTCAAACAGCGCACCGTCGAGAAGCGCTATCACGCGCTGGTGCAGGGCCACCCCGACCCGTCAAGCGGAACGATCGACGCACCCATCGGTCGTCACCGCGGCCATGACTGGAAGTTCGCGGTGACCGAGAACGGCAGGCACAGCGTGACCCACTACGACACCCTCGAGGCGCACCGCGCCGCGAGCCTGCTCGACATCGAGCTGGAAACCGGTCGCACACACCAGATCCGGGTGCACTTCACCGCGCTGCACCACCCGTGCGTCGGCGACCTCACCTACGGCGCCGATCCCACACTGGCCAAGCGGCTCAAGCTGGATCGGCAGTGGCTGCACGCGCGCTCGCTGGCGTTCGCCCATCCCGCCGACGGCCGGCGCGTCGAGATCACCAGCCCGTACCCGGCGGACCTGCAACACGCACTCGACGCACTGCGCAACCACGAACTGTGAACAACGCCCGCAGACCCGGCTTGCTTTTCGGCGTCGGCGCCTACGCGTGCTGGGGTGTGTTTCCCGCGTTCTTCCCGTTGCTGAAGCCCGCATCGGCCATCGAGATACTGGCGCACCGCATCGTGTGGAACTTTCTGCTGATGGTCGTCGTGGTCGCGGCCGTGCGCAGGATGGGCGACCTGAAGAAGATGACCGGCCGCACCTGGCTGCAGCTCGCCGCCGCGTCGGCGCTGATCTCGATCAACTGGGGGATCTACGTCTACGCCGTCAACAACGGACACGTGGTCGACGCCGCGCTCGGTTACTTCATCAACCCGCTGGTGGTGGTCGCGCTCGGGCTGATCGTCTTCCGGGAGCGGCTCAACCGCGCGCAGTTCGCGGCGTTGGCGGTCGCGGTGATCGGCGTGGTGGTGCTGACCGTCGAAGTGGGCGCGCCGCCGTATATCGGTCTGGGGCTGGCGCTCTCGTTCGGCCTCTACGGTGCGGTGAAGAAGGTGGTGCCGACCGACCCGCGGGTCAGCGTGGGCGTGGAGGCCGGTATCGCCACACCGTTCGCGCTGGCCTACATCGTCGTCCTGCAGAGCACCGGGCACGGGACGTTCACCGGCCACGGCGGCGACCACGTCGCGCTGATGGTGGTGTCCGGATTGCTGACCGCCCTGCCGCTGTTGCTGTTCGCCGCGGCCGCGCAGCGGTTGCCGCTGGTGACGATGGGCCTGCTGTTCTACATGACCCCGGTGATGCAGATGTCGTGGGGCGTGCTCGTCGGGAGGGAGCCGATGCCCCCGGCCCGCTGGCTGGGCTTCGCGATGATCTGGCTGGCGCTGCTCATCTTCAGCGCCGACGCCGTTCGCCGGTCCCGTGCCGAGCGAGAACTTTGCGAGTCAACCAGTTGACCTTGATCTAGCAATTTCCTAACGTTTGCTCGTGGTCGCCGAACCCGAGCCGGCTCCCGCCGCCAGAGGGCGAGGGCGTGCGGTGATCAACGAGCGCGGGTACGAGGCGGCGACGTTCAAGGCCATCGCGGTGCGCGCCGGGCTCAGCCGAGGCCGTATTCGATTTCTACACGTGGCTGGTGGACGAGGCGATCCACCGCGGCGAGATCCCCGCGGATGCCGACGCCGCCGCGGTCGTCAACATGCTCGCGGCGATGTTCTGGGGCATGGGTTTCTTCGGATGGTTCGTGCACGGCTCAGGACCGGCCGTCACGGTTGCCAAGCAACTGAACCGGCTATTGCGCCAGGGCTTGCTCCAACCGTCGCAAAGCCTCCCGGTCTGACGCGCCGCGCGAATTCTGGGCGCGGGTCGAAGACACGCATCTGCGACACGCCGGGAAGTGTCGGAACGCGGTCATAGACTGGCCTCCCTATGAGCCCTTCGGATTCGCGGTCGTTCGTGCACCTGCATAACCACACCGAGTACTCGATGCTGGACGGTGCCGCGAAGGTCAAGCCGATGCTCGCCGAGGCTCAGCGGCTCGAGATGCCCGCGATCGGGATGACCGACCACGGAAACATGTTCGGCGCCAGCGAGTTCTACAACGCGGCCACCGAAGCCGGGATCAAGCCGATCATCGGTGTCGAGGCCTACATCGCGCCGGGTTCGCGCTTCGACACCAAGCGCGTCCAGTGGGGCGATCCCGGCCAGAAGGGCGACGACGTCTCCGGCAGCGGCGCCTACACCCACATGACGATGGTGGCCGAGAACGCCACCGGGCTGCGCAACCTGTTCAAGCTGTCGTCGCTGGCTTCGTTCGAAGGTCAGCTCGGCAAGTGGTCGCGCATGGACGCCGAGCTGATCGCCGAGCACGCCGAGGGCATCATCGCCACCACCGGCTGCCCGTCCGGCGAGGTGCAGACCCGGTTGCGGCTCGGCCACGACCGCGAGGCGCTGGAGGCCGCCGCGAAGTGGCGTGAGATCTTCGGCCCGGACAACTTCTTCCTCGAGTTGATGGACCACGGCCTCGACATCGAACGTCGGGTGCGCGAAGGGCTGCTCGACATCGGGCACAAGCTCGGCATCCCGCCGCTGGCCACCAACGACTGTCACTACGTCACCCGCGACGCCGCCCAGAACCACGAGGCGCTGCTGTGCATCCAGACCGGCAAGACGCTCTCGGATCCGAACCGCTTCAAATTCGACGGTGACGGTTACTTCCTCAAGACCGCCGCGGAGATGCGCGCGCTGTGGGACGACCAGGTGCCCGGGGCGTGCGACTCGACGCTGCTGATCGCCGAGCGGGTGACGTCGTACGAAGACGTGTGGACGGTGCGCGACCGGATGCCGGTGTTCCCCGTCCCGGAGGGCCAGACGCCGGAGACCTGGCTCCGCCACGAGGTGCACGAAGGGCTGGTGCGGCGCTTCCCGTCGAGCGAGGTGCCGCAGGAGTACCTCGACCGCGCCGACTACGAGATCAAGGTCATCTGCGACAAGGGCTACCCGTCCTACTTCCTGATCGTCGCCGACCTGATCAACTACGCGCGGTCGGTCGACATCCGGGTCGGCCCCGGCCGCGGGTCGGCGGCCGGATCGCTGGTCGCCTACGCGCTGGGCATCACCAACATCGACCCCATTCCGTACGGGCTGCTGTTCGAGCGCTTCCTCAACCCCGAGCGCGTGTCGATGCCCGACATCGACATCGACTTCGACGACCGTCGCCGCGGTGAGATGCTCCGCTACGCCGCCAACAAGTGGGGCAGCGACCGGGTCGCCCAGGTGATCACCTTCGGCACCATCAAAACCAAAGCCGCGCTGAAGGATTCGGCGCGCGTGCACTACGGCCAGCCCGGCTTCGCGATCGCCGACCGGATCACCAAGGCGCTGCCTCCGCCGATCATGGCGAAAGACATTCCGCTGTCGGGCATCACCGACCCCAACCACGAGCGGTACAAGGAGGCCGCGGAGGTCCGCGGGCTGATCGACACCGATCCCGACGTCCGCACCATCTACGAGACCGCGCGCGGGCTCGAGGGTCTGGTGCGCAACGCCGGGGTGCACGCCTGCGCGGTGATCATGAGCTCCGAGCCGCTGATCGATGCGATCCCGCTGTGGAAGCGGCCCCAGGACGGGGCGATCATCACCGGCTGGGACTACCCGTCGTGCGAGGCCATCGGCCTGCTGAAGATGGACTTCCTCGGGCTGCGCAACCTGACCATCATCGGTGACGCGCTGGAGAACATCAAAGCCAACCGCGGTATCGAGCTCGACCTCGAATCCGTTCCGCTCGACGACGAGCCCACTTACGAGCTGCTCGGCCGCGGCGACACGCTCGGGGTGTTCCAGCTCGACGGCGGGCCCATGCGCGACCTGCTGCGGCGCATGCAGCCCACCGGGTTCGAGGACGTCGTCGCCGTGATCGCGCTGTACCGGCCCGGGCCCATGGGCATGAACGCCCACAACGACTACGCCGACCGCAAGAACGGCCGGCAGGCGATCAAGCCGATCCACCCGGAACTCGAAGAGCCGCTGCGCGAGATCCTCGCCGAGACCTACGGCCTGATCGTCTACCAAGAGCAGATCATGCGCATCGCGCAGAAGGTGGCCGGTTACTCGCTGGCTCGAGCGGACATTCTGCGCAAAGCCATGGGTAAGAAGAAGCGCGAAGTCCTGGAAAAGGAGTTCGAGGGCTTCTCCGAGGGCATGAAGTCCAACGGCTTCTCCGCGGGCGCCATCAAGGCGCTGTGGGACACCGTGCTGCCGTTCGCCGACTACGCGTTCAACAAGTCGCACGCCGCCGGGTACGGCCTCGTCTCGTACTGGACGGCCTACCTCAAGGCCAACTATCCGGCCGAGTACATGGCCGGGTTGCTCACGTCGGTCGGCGACGACAAGGACAAGGCCGCGGTCTACCTGGCCGACTGCCGCAGGCTCGGCATCACGGTGCTGCCGCCCGACGTCAACGAGTCGCACCTGAACTTCGCCTCGGTGGGCGAGGACATCCGCTACGGGCTGGGCGCGGTGCGCAACGTCGGCGCCAATGTGGTTGCCTCGGTGATCAATACGCGCACCGAGAAGGGGAAGTTCATCGACTTCTCCGACTACCTGAACAAGATCGAGATCGGTCCGTGCAACAAGAAGGTCACGGAGTCGCTCATCAAGGCTGGTGCGTTCGACTCGCTGGGGCATCCGCGAAAGGGCCTGTTCCTGATCCACACCGACGCAGTCGACTCCGTGCTCGGCACCAAAAAGGCCGAGGCGATGGGTCAGTTCGACCTGTTCGGCGGCGCCGACACCGCCACGGACGCGGTGTTCACCATCAAGGTGCCCGACGAGGAGTGGGAGGACAAGCACAAGCTCGCGCTCGAACGCGAGATGCTCGGCCTCTACGTGTCGGGGCATCCGCTCAACGGCATCGCCCACCTGCTCGCCGCCCAGGTCGACACCGCGATTCCGGCGATCCTCGACGGCGACATCCCCAACGACACCCAGGTGCGGGTCGGCGGGATCCTGGCGTCGGTGAACCGGAGGGTCAACAAGAACGGGCTGCCCTGGGCGTCAGCGCAACTGGAGGATCTGACCGGCGGGATCGAGGTGCTGTTCTTTCCGCAGACCTACTCGACGTTCGGCGCCGAGATCGCCGACGACGCGGTCGTGCTGGTCGGCGCGAAGGTGGCCATCCGCGACGACCGGATCTCGCTGATCGCCAATGACCTTGTGGTGCCCGACTTCTCGAACGCGCAACTGGATCGCCCGCTGGCGGTCAGCCTGCCCACCCGGCAGTGCACGGTGGACAAGGTGACCGCGCTCAAGCAGGTCCTGGCGCGTCACCCCGGCACATCGCAGGTGCATCTGCGCCTGATCAGCGGCGAGCGGATCACCACGCTGGAGTTGGACACGTCGCTGCGCGTGACGCCGTCGTCGGCGTTGATGGGTGACCTCAAGGCGCTGCTGGGCCCCGGCTGCCTCGGCGGCTGACGGTCAGTTCAGGACGTTCACGGCCCGCGCGATGACGAGCCCGGCGGTGCCCAGCGCGACCATCGCCTGCACCGTCATCATCATCTTGGCCCAGCGGGCGAGCGGCATGGTGTCGGTGGGGGAGAACGCCATCACGTTCGTCACGCTGACGTAGAGGTAGTCGACGAACGTGGGTCGCCAATCCGGTTCGGCCACATCGGGAGTCGCCATCTGGGGGAACAGGAAGTCGGGGTAGGGTCGCTCGCCGGCGTGGCGCGCGAACGGTCCGCCACGATCCAGTTCCCAGTACCAGATGCCGAACACGATCACGTTGGTGACGATGATCGACGCTCCGCTGCCGAGCAGCACCGCCGCGTCGTTGCTTTCGTCGCCGCTGAGGATGCCGACCGCGAGCACGACGGCCGACAGCGTGTTGTCGATCGTGATCGCCCCCAACAGGACCCATGTGGCTAATCGGCCGAACCGCGTTCGCCGGGTCATGACCAGCGGGTTGATCGCCAGCAGGGCCAGCAGCAGGAGTCCCTCGGCCAGCAGCAGCGGCCACCGCGGAACCAGCGTGTAGTCCTTCGGGATCGCGACCTGTAGCGCCATCACCGCCAGCAGCGCGATCAACACCGGAACGGTGCTCTCGGGATTGCCGCGCCGCAACCAGGGCGGCACGTGGCGGTATTCCGGCGGTGACTCCATCACGTCATTTTGATGGGCCAGGATGGTCGGATGGAGTCACGACACGTCAGCACCTGGATCGCCGCGTCGCCCGAGGCCGTCTACGAGTTCGCCGCGGACCCACACACGTGGCCGAGATGGGCGGCGGGTCTGGCGGAGGGCGGCCTGCGGCAGTCCGCCGGCGGCTGGGTGGCCGACTCACCGATGGGCGAGGTGACCGTCGAGTTCTCGCCGCCCAACGACCTCGGCGTGCTCGACCACGTCGTGCGCCTGCCGTCCGGGGAGGCGGTCTACAACCCGATGCGGGTGCAGCCCTGGAGCGTCCCCACCGACGCCGACGAACCGCGCTGCGAGGTGGTGTTCAGCGTCCGCCGACGGCCGGGAATGACCGAGGAGGAGTTCGACGCCGATACGAGGGCGGTGGCCGCCGACCTGGCGACGTTGAAACGGCTGATCGAGGACTAGAGGCGCGTCGAGCAGAGCGCGCTGAACGCCACCCAGGTGACGGTCCCCACCGCGGCGCCCGCGAGCACCGCCGACGCCGCCGTGCCGGTCGCGATCCCGACCACCAGCGCCACCACCGCGCCCAGCACCAGCGCGATCAGCTTGTAGGCGGGCCACGGCACACCGGCGACCGGCACGTCGCACGTCACGCGTGCGGCTGCGGTGCGGAAGTTGCCTGCGGTGGTCATAGAAACACGATAGCTCGTAACGAAGTTTTCGGCTACCCGAAACACCGGATCGGGGAAGCGGATTTCTAGCGCGTCTAAGCTGGTGAGATGCCACTTTCCGGAGATTATGAACCGAGCCCGTGGGACTGGGTGAGAGAACACGCCGACAAGATCACAGAGTCCGGCACCACCGACGGTATCGACCTGAAGGGCAAGCCGCTCATCCTGCTCACGACCATCGGCGCGAAGACGGGAAAGATCCGTAAGACCCCGCTGATGCGGGTCGAACACGGCGGCCAGTACGCGATCGTGGCCTCGCTGGGCGGCGCGCCGAAGAACCCGGTCTGGTACTACAACGTCAAGGCCCGTCCCCGCGTCGAACTGCAGGACGGGGCCCTGACCAGGGAGTACGAGGCCCGCGAGGTCACCGGCGATGAGAAGGCCGTCTGGTGGGAGCGCGCCGTCGAGGCGTGGCCCGACTACGCCGAGTACCAGAAGAAGACCGATCGTCAGATCCCGGTGTTCGTGCTGACGCCGATTTCTTGAGAACCGCTGGTTGGTGGCACCATTGACAAGTGTCCGCTGAACTGAGCCAGAGCCCGAGAACGTCGCCGCTTCGTGCGGCCGATATCGACGAGGCCGCTCAGCGAATTGCGGAGGTCGTGGTCCGCAGCCCCCTGCAGCTCAGCGAGCGGCTCTCGGACGCGACCAGCGCGACGGTGTACCTGAAGCGCGAGGACCTCCAACCGGTGCGGTCCTACAAGCTGCGCGGCGCGCACAACCTGCTGATGCAGTTGTCCGCCGATGAGCTGGCGGCGGGCGTGGTGTGTTCGTCCGCGGGGAACCACGCGCAGGGCTTTGCGATGGCGTGCCGCTCGATGGGTGTCCGGGGCCGGGTGTACGTGCCGGGCAAGACGCCGAAGCAGAAGCGCGACCGCATCCGTTACCACGGCCGCGAGTTCATCGAGCTGATCGTCGGCGGCAGGACCTACGACGACGCCGCGGCCGCCGCGTTGGAGGACATCGCGCGCACGGGCGCGACGCTGGTGCCGCCGTACGACGATCTGCGCACCATGGCCGGACAGGGCACGATCGCCGCCGAAATCCTCGACCAGCTCGACGGGGAACCCGACCTGGTGGTCGTCCCGGTCGGCGGCGGTGGCTGCATCGCGGGCATCACCACCTATCTCGTGGAACGGACCGGCGGAACCTCGGTTCTGGGGGTCGAGCCGGCGGGGGCGCCCGCCATGATCGCGGCGTTGGCCGCGGGTGCGCCGGTGACGATCGACGCCGTCGACCAGTTCGTCGACGGCGCCGCGGTGAACCGCGCAGGCACGCTGCCGTACGAGGTGCTGGCCGCCGCCGGCGACATGGTCTCGATGACGACCGTCGACGAGGGCGCCGTGTGCACCGCGATGCTCGACCTGTACCAGAACGAGGGCATCATCGCCGAGCCCGCGGGTGCGCTGTCGGTCGCGGCGCTGATGGAGGCCGACATCGAACCGGGATCTACTGTGGTGTGCGTGATCTCGGGAGGCAACAACGACGTGTCGCGGTACGGCGAGGTGCTGGAGCGGTCGCTGGTACACCTCGGTCTCAAGCACTACTTCCTGGTCGACTTCCCTCAGGAGCCGGGGGCGCTTCGCCGTTTCCTCGACCAAGTCCTCGGCCCCAACGACGACATCACCCTGTTCGAGTACGTCAAGCGCAACAACCGCGAGACCGGAGAGGCGCTGGTCGGCATCGAGCTGGGTTCGGCGTCCGATTTCGAGGGTCTGTTCGAGCGGATGCGTGCCTCCGACATCCATGTTCAGGCGCTCGAGCCGGGCTCACCGGCGTACCGCTACCTGCTCTGAGAGTTCCGCGTCAGCTCCGGCGGAGCACGGCGAACGAATGCCCCTCGAGGCGCGTGATTTCCGCGCCCGCGTCCGGTTCGCCCCACGCCAGCACCACCTCGCCGCCGACCGGAACGTCGACCGCGTCCGGGCCGAGGTTGCAGGCGATCGACAGCGACCCGCGGCGCATCACGATCCAGCGCCGGTCTTCGTCGTAGTCGACCTCGAGGTGGTCCAGCCAAGGGTCGGCCAGATCGGGTTCGTTGTGCCGCAACGCGATCAGCTCGCGATACACCTTGCGCAGCCGCCCGTGGTCACCCTCGTCGATCTCGTCCCACTTCAGCTTCGACCGCTGGAACGTCTCGGGGTCCTGCGGATCGGGGATCTCGTCGGCGTCCCAGCCGTGCTCGGCGAACTCGCGCTTGCGACCTTCGGCGGTGGCCCGGGCCAGTTCCGGCTCCGGATGCGAGCTGAAGAACTGGAACGGTGACGACGAACCCCATTCCTCGCCCATGAAAAGCATGGCCGTGTACGGGCTTCCGAGCGCGAGGGCCGCCTTGACGGCGAGCTGGCCGAAGCTGAGGTTCTGCGAGGGACGGTCGCCGACGGCGCGGTTGCCAACCTGATCGTGGGTCAACGTGTAGGCCAGCAGCCGGGTGCCCGGAATCGCCGCGGTGTCCAGCGGGCGCCCGTGCCTGCGATGCCGGAACGACGAGTACGTGCCCGCGTGGAAGTAGCCGTTCTTCAGCGTGGTGGCAAGCACCTCCAGGGTGCCGAAATCGTTGTAGTAGCCCTGCTGTTCACCCGACACCGCGGAGTGGATCGCGTGGTGGATGTCGTCGTCCCACTGCGCGGTCATGCCGAGGCCGCCGCGATCGCGGGGTGTGATGAGCCGCGGATCGTTGAGGTCGCTCTCGGCGATCAGCGACAGCGGCCGGCTCAACTCCTGTGCCAGCGCGTCGGTTTCGGCGGAGAGCTCTTCGAGGATGTGGATCGCCGTGGTGTCGACGAGCGCATGCACCGCGTCCAGGCGCAGGCCGTCGGCGTGGAAGTCGCGCATCCAGCGCAGCGCGCAGTCGATGATGTAGCGCCGCACCTCGTCGGCCTCGGCATCGCCGATGTTGATCGACTCGCCCCACGGATTGCTGCCGCTGGACAGGTACGGCCCGAACTTCGGCAGGTAGTTGCCGGACGGGCCCAGGTGGTTGAACACGGCGTCGATCAGCACGCCGAGCCCGCGCCGATGGCAGGCGTCGATCAGGCGCACCAGCGCGTCGGGTCCGCCGTACGGTTCGTGCACCGCATACCAGAGCACACCGTCGTAGCCCCAGCCGTGGGTTCCGCCGAACGCGTTGACGGGCATCAGCTCGACAAAGTCGATCCCGAGGTCGACGAGGTAGTCGAGCTTCTCGATCACCGCGTCGAAGGTGCCCTCCGGCGTGAAGGTCCCGACGTGCAGTTCGTAGATCACCGCGCCCTCGATCGAGCGGCCGGCCCAGCCGCCGTCAGCCCAGGCGGACGGATCCGGTTGCCACAGCTGCGATCTCTCGTGCACGCCGTCGGGCTGACGAGGGGAGCGGGGATCGGGGAGCACCTTCGGGTCGTCGTCGAGCACGAAGCCGTAGCGGGCGTCGGGCGCGGCGTCGACCTCGGCGCGCCACCAACCGTCGTCTGATCGGCTCATCTCGTAGAGCTCACCGTCGACGTCGAGGCGGACCCGCTGCGGTCGCGGCGCCCACACGGAGAATTCAGCCATCGACTCGCTCCAATAACACGACCGGATGTTCGGTGAACAGTTCCGCGGTCAGGACCCGGCCGCTGTGTCGACGCCCGCTGATGCGGTCCACCCAGGTGCCCGACGGCAGGGCGAGAGATGTATCGTCCCAACCGGTTTCGGAGAGTCGCACCGAGTGCCGGGTGACCGCTGTCAGCACGTCGTCGCCGCGACCGAACGCCACGAGGTGTTGTGCC
This sequence comes from Mycolicibacterium celeriflavum, assembly GCA_050205545.1. Taxonomy (GTDB): domain Bacteria; phylum Actinomycetota; class Actinomycetes; order Mycobacteriales; family Mycobacteriaceae; genus Mycobacterium; species Mycobacterium celeriflavum_A. The sequence continues at coordinate 145,434 of JBNMQV010000006.1, read as the reverse complement.
GCGGGCCCGTCGGCCAGCAGCGGGGTGTATCCGCCGGCGGAGAACGTCGCGGGCCGCTCCCGCCGCACCGCAAGCGCGGAGGCGACCACCCGCAGCTTCGGATGCCGCATCGCGTCCAACGCGTCGCGGCGGGCCGCGTAGTCGACGGGCCGGCGGTTGTCCGGGTCGACCAGGCTGTCCTCCCACAGTTCGGTGCCCTGGTAGATGTCGGGAACACCGGGTGCGGTGAGCGCCAACAGTTTCTGGCCGAGCGCGTCGCTGCGGGCGTGCAGGTCCAGACGCGCCACCAGCGACGTCATCTCGGCCGCCACCGGCCCGTCGAACACGGCGTCCAGCCAGGTGTGCACCGCGTTCTCGAAGTCCACGTCGGGGTCGTTCCAGGTCGTGTGCTCGGCTGCCTCGCGGATCGCCTTCTCGGCATAGGCGTGAACCCGCTCGCGCAGTTCGTCGGTGATCTCGCCGTCGACCGGCCAGACGCCGAACACGTTCTGCCACAGGAATAGCCCGGTGCGGGCATCCGGCGGTGGGGTGGTCACCGTCCACTTGCCGACCAGCTCCGCCCATAGCGACGGCACCTGTGACAGCAGCCCGATGCGTGCCCGCACATCCTCGCCGCGTTTGGTGTCATGGGTGGTGAGACCGACCATCGCGGTCGGCCACATCCGCGCACGCACCGCGGCCCGCTGGTGGAACTCGGCGACGCCGACACCGAAGTGGTGCGGTTCGGAACCGACCTCGTTGAGCGAGACCAGTCGGGCGTCGCGGTAGAACAGGCAGTCCTCCATTGACTTCGCCGTCGCGGCCCCGCACAGCTGTTGCAGCCGGACCTCGGTTTCCCTGCCGGTCGCCAGCGCCGTCGCGATCAGCGCCAGCGGTGCCGCGAGTTCGGGCTCCGCAGAGGCGGTTTCGGCGAGCGCGTTGGGCAGCACACCCGACAGCGAGCGGTAGTCGGACCGATAGACGTCGATGCGGCTGAGCAGCGCGGCGATCGCGGCGGGGAACCCGTCATGATCGGTGCCGGTGGCCCCGACGATGGTGCGGCGCAACCGGGCCAGCTCGCTGCCCAGCGTCTCGGTCACGGCGTTCGCCTTGAGCGTGCGGGCGAGTTCGGGCATCGAGTCGTAGGCCAGCCCGGTCGAGTCGAACAGGTTGGTCAGCGCCTCCCGGCCCGACGGGTCGATGAACACCCCGCCGATCTCGCGCATGGCGTCGTAACCGGTGGTGCCCGCGACGGGCAGGGTGGGTTCCAGCGGCTCGTCGGCGGCCAGGATCTTCTCGATGACGATCCACGCGTCGGGGCCGGTCAGCTCGCGCAGCCAGGCGAGGTAGCCGGCGGGGTCGGACAGCCCGTCCGGGTGGTCGATGCGGATGCCGTCGACCAGACCCTCGTCGAACCACCGCTTCACCTCGGCATGGGTGGCGTCGAAGACGGCACGGTCCTCCTGACGCAGCCCGGCCAGCGAGGTGATCGAGAAGAACCGTCGATAGCCGCAGATGCCGTTCTTCCAGCCGATCAAGTGATAGTGCTGGCGGTCGTGAACCTGTGGGCCCGTCCCGTCCTCGGTGCCGGGCGCGATCGGATATTCGAGGTCGCCGAGGCGCAGCACCGGTTCGTCGCCGCTGGTGTCGACCTCGAGACCCTCGGCGTCGTCGTCGGATCCGAGCACCGGCAACACGACGCGTCCACCGTCGAGATCCCAGTCGATATCAAAGAAGGAGGAGAACGACGAATCGCGCCCGTGCTTGAGCACGTCCCACCACCACGCGTTCTGGCGCGGCTTCTCCACCCCGACGTGGTTGGGCACGATGTCCACGACCAGCCCGATGCCCTTGTCGCGGGCTGCTCGCGACAGCCGCTCGAAACCCTCGGCGCCGCCGAGTTCCGCCGACACCGTGGTCGGGTCTGTGACGTCGTAGCCGTGCGTGGAGCCTTCGGCGGCGGTGAGGATCGGCGACAGGTACAGATGTGACACACCGAGGGCCGCGAAGTAGTCGAGAAGGTTCTCGGCGTCGGCGAAAGTGAAAGCGTCGCCCCGCATTTGGAGGCGGTATGTGGACAGCACCGGCATGTGTGGCGACCTCACGCGGTCTTGCGCAGGACCAGCAGGGAGCGCGCAGGCAGCGAGATCTTCTCGCCGGCCTTGGCCACCAGCTCGGTGGACCCGGTGGCGTCGGCGGTGTCCAGCGCCGCGGTCCACTCCTTGGCGTAGTTGCCCGTCGGGGTGATGAACTCCTGGGGATGGTCATGTGCGTTGAAACACAACAGGAATGAGTCGTCGACGACTCGCTCTCCGCGTTCGTTCGGCGCCGAGATCGCGTCGCCGTTGAGGAACACCGCGACGCATTTGCCGAGCCCGGCGCCCCAGTCCTCGAGCGTCATCTCCTCACCGGCGGGCGTCAGCCACGCGATGTCGCGCACCTGGTCGCCGCTGCGGATCGGCTTGCCCTCGAAGAACCTGCGCCTGCGGAACACGGGATGGTCCGTGCGCAGCTGGGAGACCTTGCGGGTGAACTCGAGCAGGTCGGAGTTCTTCTCGCACAGCGACCAGTCCATCCACGAGAGCTCGGAGTCCTGGCAGTAGACGTTGTTGTTGCCGCGCTGGGTGCGACCGATCTCGTCGCCGTGCGAAATCATCGGCGTGCCCTGCGAAACCATCAGCGTGCCCATGATGTTTCGCATCTGCTTACCGCGCAGCGCCAGGATCTCGGGATCGTCGGTCGGGCCTTCGACACCGCAGTTCCAGGACCGGTTGTGGCTCTCGCCGTCGCGGTTGTCTTCACCGTTGGCCTCGTTGTGCTTCTCGTTGTAGGACACCAGGTCGTTCAACGTGAAGCCGTCGTGGCAGGTGACGAAGTTGATGCTCGCACTCGGCCGCCGACCCGTCGCCTCGTAGAGGTCGGACGAACCGGTCAGCCGCGATGCGAACTCGCCGAGGGTTGCGGGCTCGCCCCGCCAGTAATCACGCACAGTGTCGCGATACTTCCCATTCCACTCGGTCCACAAACCTGGGAAGTTGCCGACCTGATAGCCGCCTTCACCGACGTCCCACGGTTCGGCGATCAGCTTGACCTGGCTGACCACCGGATCCTGTTGCACCAGGTCGAAAAACGCGCTCAGGCGGTCGACGTCGTAGAACTCGCGGGCCAGCGTCGCGGCCAGGTCGAAGCGGAACCCGTCGACGTGCATCTCCATCACCCAGTACCGCAACGAGTCCATGATCAGCTGCAGCGTGTGCGGGTGGCGCGCGTTGAGGCTGTTGCCCGTGCCGGTGAAATCCTTGTACAGCCGGAGATCGCCGTCGAGCAGGCGGTAGTAGGCGGCGTTGTCGATGCCGCGGAAGTTCAATGTCGGGCCGAGGTGATTGCCCTCGGCGGTGTGGTTGTAGACCACGTCGAGGATGACCTCGATGCCCGCCTCGTGGAAGGACCGGACCATGGTCTTGAACTCGGCGACCGCACCGCCGGCGTGTTTGTTGGCGGCGTACTCGTGGTGCGGTGCGAAGAACCCGAACGTGTTGTAGCCCCAGTAGTTTCGCAGCCCGAGATCGACCAGCCGGTGGTCGTGGAGGAACTGGTGCACCGGCATCAGCTCGATCGCCGTCACGTTCAGCGACTTGAGGTGGTCGATGATCACCGGATGGCTCAGCCCGGCGTAGGTGCCGCGCAGTTCCTCGGGAATTCCGGGATGGCGCTGGGTCATGCCCTTGACGTGGGCCTCGTAGATGACCGTCTCGTGGTACGGCGTGCGCGGTGCGCGGTCGGACGCCCAGTCGAAGTAGGGGTTGATGACGACGCTGGTCATCGTGGAGCCGAGAGAGTCCACGCGGGGCGGCGTGCCGCCGGTCGCGAGGTCGTCGGCGTTCAGGTCGTAGGAGAACAGCGCCTGGGAGAACGTGAAGTCGCCGTGGAACGACTTGCCGTACGGGTCGAGCAGCAACTTGCTCGAATCGCAGCGGTGGCCCGACACGGGATCCCACGGGCCGTGCACGCGAAAGCCGTAACGCTGCCCCGGGGTGACGGTCGGCAGATAGCAATGCCAGACGTAGCCGTCGACCTCCTCGAGGTTGACCCGCTGCTCGCTGCCGTCCTTGCCGATGAGGCACAACTCGACCTTGTCGGCGACCTCGGAGAACACCGAGAAATTGGTCCCCGCGCCGTCGTACGTGGCGCCGAGGGGATAGGCCGCTCCCGGCCAGACGGTGGGCACCGCCGCCGGTTCACCGTCGGGCATCAGCCAACCCACCATCCGGTGGCGGCGGCGATCTGGCGGCCGAGTTCGGGGGCCATGGTGCGCATATAGGTCTTCGAGATGTGATGAGCGTCGTGGTAGAGCAACACGTTCCCCTCCACGGCTCGGCAAATGTCCTTGCGGCACACCGCATCACTCATGTCGAGCGGTTTGAGCAACGGGAACCGCTTGACGAAGTCGAGTGTGGGGTTGTGCTCTGAGAGTACGTCGGATCGGCGTGTTCCACAGGAGATCGCATCGCCGCCGTCGGCGAGGCAGTCGGCGGCGAAGAAGGGCTGACCGTTGCGGACCAGCCACGGGGTGTCCCGCATCGCCAGCACGGGGATGTCGTTGTCGGACAACTTCTGCCAGATACCGATGTACGTCGCGGGCATCACGTCGCCTGCCCTGACGTTCCACGGACGTGTGGAGGTGGTGAAGACGTAGTCGGGGTGGTCTTCGACGAGCTTGTCCATCACGCGCTCGTTCCACTCGCGACACTTGGGGTACGGGCGGTTGTCGCCCATCACCAGCGGGACCTCTTCGGTGGTCAGCGGGCAGCCCATCTTCAGATACGTGACGACCTTGAAGTGGTGCCGCTTGCCCAACAGGTCCAGCGCGGTGATCCAGTGTTCGGCGTGCGACCCGCCGGCCAGCGCGATCGTGCGCTTGGCGGTCTTGTCGCCGTACGTGCAATTGATCACGTCGACGTTGTCGAAGTCGCTGATGCAGCCGTCCTCGGTGGTCTTCGGCAGGTCGTTCTTGGCCTCCAGCACGGTCGGGCGCATCGGCGCCTTGGGCACCCGGGCCCTGCTCAGCAGGGCTGCGGCGCCGGGGTAGTCGTGCGTCGACAGCGCGACGAGTTCGGCGTCGTTCGTGCGCTGGACGAGCACATGCTCACGCCAGCTGAACGAGGTGACGGTCAGCGCGACGCCGAGGATGGCGACCACCGAGCCCAGCACCACCGGCGGCCTGCGCCGCCGCCCGGTGCGTGCGACGACGGCGCGCTGGGCGGGCGCGCTGCGGTACCGCAGCGGGTTCTCGACGTACTTGGTGGTGAGCCACGCCAGCACGCCGGAGACCAGCAGCACCACCGCACCTTCGACGACCGTCGCGCGGCTGTGTCCGGTGTAGGACAACCAGAAGATCAGAAGCGGCCAGTGCCACAGGTACAACGAGTAGGCCATCGCGCCCAGCGACACGAACGGTGCCGTCGCCAAGAGACGGTTGGGCAGCGGCATCCGGCCCGCGGTGTGCGGATCGGCCACGCGGTTGGCCGCGGAGAGGATGAACAGCATGGTGGCGGAGACGGGAACCAGGGCCCACGGACCGGGGAACTCCTTGACGCCGTCGATCAGCGCGCCGCAGGCCAGGATCGCCGCCAGCGCCACGACCGCCGCCAGCGTCCGCAACCACATCGGCATGCGCAGATGGGTCACCACCGCCCCGACCAGCGCGCCGAGCAGCAGTTCCCACGCCCTGGCGAAGCTGTCGTAGTACGCGGTGGCCTGATCGGTGTTGTGGGCGTAGATGGCGTAGACGAAGGACGCGACGGTCAGCACGGTGAGCAGCACGACGAACGCCGCGCGCATGTGTTTGCCGAAGATCCGCCGAAACAGCAAGGCGGACAAGAAGATCAGCGCTAGAAAGACGATGTAGAACTGGCCCTGCACCGACATCGACCAGATGTGTTGCAGCGGGCTGACCGCCTCGCCGGCGCGCAGGTAGTTCGACGCGGAGTTGGCCAGTTCCCAGTTCTGGAAGTAGCCGAGGCTCGCGAGGCTCTGATCGGCGAACGCCTCCCACCGGGTCTGCGGCTGGATCAGGACCGTCAACACCGCCGACACCGCCAGCACGACGACCAGCGCGGGCAGCAGTCGCCGGATCAGCCGCGTCACCTCCGGGCCCGGCCGCAGCGAAACGCCCGGCGTCATCGCCGCGCGCAGCAGTCGTCCCCCGAAGAAGAAGCCCGACAGCGCGAGGAATACGTCGACACCGCCGGACACCCGGCCAAACCACACGTGGAACACCGCGACCAGCGCGATGGCGATACCGCGCAACCCGTCGAGATCGTGTCGGTAGGCCGTCGAGTCGCGGGTGCCGCTCGGGGCTTTCGCGGCGCGCGACGGTCGTCCCGATTCGGTGACGGGCGCCGACCGGGGAGGGGCGAGGGTCATCATGGTCGACGGATAATCTACCGAAGGTGCCAGCCATGACGCCTGCCGAGATCGGTGCGGTCGACGCCGCCCACGTCTGGCATCCCTACAGCACCATCGGCGCGGAGGCGTTGGCCCCGGTCGTCGCGGTGGGGGCTCGCGGGGCGTGGCTCACCCTCCATCACAACGGTCAGAACCTCGAGGTCCTCGACGCGATGGCGTCGTGGTGGACGGCTATTCACGGGCACGGTCACCCGGTGCTCGACGCGACGATCACCCGGCAGCTGGCCACGATGAACCACGTCATGTTCGGCGGGCTCACCCACGAACCGGCCGCCCGGCTCGCGCAGTTGCTCGTCGACATCACCCCCGACGGCCTGGACACCGTGTTCTTCAGCGATTCGGGTTCGGTGTCGGTCGAGGTGGCCGTGAAGATGGCGCTGCAGTACTGGCGCAGCCTGGGCCGGGGTGCCAAACACCGCCTGATGACGTGGCGCGGCGGATACCACGGCGACACCTTCACGCCGATGAGCGTGTGCGATCCGGACGGCGGGATGCACTCGCTGTGGACCGACGTGCTGATGGCCCAGGAGTTCGCGCCGCCGGTGCCGCGCGACTACGACGCCGGATACGTCGAGGCGTTCGAGAAGCAACTGGCCGAGCACGCATCCGAACTGGCCGCGGTGATCGTCGAACCCGTCGTACAGGGCGCGGGCGGCATGCGCTTTCACGACCCTCGCTACCTCGCCGAGCTGCGGGAGATCTGCTCCCGCCACCAGGTGCTGCTGATCTTCGATGAGATCGCGACCGGTTTCGGGCGCACCGGTGAACTCTTCGCGGCCGACCACGCCGGCGTCAGCCCCGACATCATGTGCGTCGGTAAGGCGCTCACCGGCGGCTACATCACGCTCGCGGCGACGCTGTGCACGCGCGAGGTCGCCCACACGATCAGCACGAACGACCCCGGCGCGCTGATGCACGGACCCACGTTCATGGCCAACGCGTTGGCGTGCTCGGTCGCGGTGGCCGCGGTCGAGGTGCTGCTCGGTCAGGACTGGCGCACGCGGGTGCGCGAGATCGAGGCGGGGCTGCGCTCGGGACTGGCGGCGGCGTCGTCCCTGCCCGGGGTGGCCGATGTGCGGGTGCTCGGCGCGATCGGGGTGATCGAGATGGACCGTCCGGTCGATCTGAAGGTCGCGACGCCGGCCGCGCTCGAGCACGGGCTCTGGCTGCGCCCGTTCCGCAACCTCATCTACGCGATGCCGCCCTACATCTGCACGCCCGACGAGATCGACCAGATCACCTCGGGCATGGTCGCGGTCGCCCGCGCGCTGGGCTGAGTTCGCATTTGTGCAGCCACGCGGGGGTGCCCTAACCTGAACGCTGTTCAAGTCCGATGCTGAGGAGCACGGTGACGCGCGCAGGTCTCTCACCGCTGGCGTGGCTCGACGATGTCGAAAGGCAGCGGCGCGCCGCGGGTCTGAGGCGTTCCCTTAGGGCCCGGCCGCCGGTCGGCACCGAACTCGACCTGGCATCCAACGACTACCTGGGACTGTCGCAGCATCCCGCGGTCATCGACGGCGGGGTCGCGGCGCTGCGGACCTGGGGCGCGGGTTCCACCGGGTCGCGCCTGGTCACCGGGAACACCGAACTGCACGAGGATTTCGAGCGGGCGCTCGCCGGGTTCGTCGGCGCGGAATCGGCGTTGGTGTTCTCGTCCGGATACACCGCCAACCTCGGCGCGGTCGTCGCGCTGTCCGGCGCCGGGTCGTTGCTGATCTCCGACGCCCTGACGCACGCCTCGTTGGTCGATGCGTGCCGGCTGTCGCGGGCGCGCGTCGTCGTCACGCCGCACCGCGACGTCGCCGCCGTGGAGGCGGCGCTGGCGGCGCGCGACGAGGAACGCGCGGTCGTGCTGACCGACTCCGTCTTCTCCGCCGACGGCGACCTCGCCCCGCTGCGCGCACTGCACGACGTATGCCGCCGGCACGGGGCGCTGTTGATCGTCGACGAGGCCCACGGCCTGGGGGTGCGCGGCGCGGGCGGACGCGGCTTGTTGCACGAGGTCGGCCTGGCCGGTGCGCCCGACATCGTGATGACGACGACGCTGTCCAAGGCGCTCGGCAGCCAGGGCGGTGTCGTGTTGGGCCCGACGGCCGTGCGCGACCACCTGATCGACGCCGCGCGACCGTTCATCTTCGACACCGGGCTCGCGCCGGCCGCCGTCGGTGCGGCCTGGGCGGCGCTCGAGATCCTGATCGCCGAGCCGTGGCGCGCAACGGCCGTCGTCGACCGCGCCGCGGAACTCGCATCGATCTGTTCGGTGTCCGAGCGGCCCGAATCGGCCGTCGTCTCGGTGATCCTCGGCGACCCCGACGTCGCGTTCGGCGCCGCGGTGGCGTGCCTGGACCGCGGTGTGCGGGTGGGGTGCTTCCGGCCGCCGACCGTGCCCGCTGGCACGTCGCGGTTGCGGCTCACCGCGCGGGCGTCGCTGACCGACGACGAGATGCGTTCGGCGGGCGAGGTTCTCGCCGACGTGCTGGCCACCGCGCGCCGGTGAGCACGCTCCTCATCACGGGCACCGACACCGGCGTCGGCAAAACCGTCGCCACCGCGGCGCTCGCGTGCCACGCCCGGCTTTCCGGCGTCGACGTCGCGGTGTGCAAACCCGTCCAGACCGGCAGCCCGCAGGACGACGACCTCGCGGATGTCGGCCGGCTCTCGGGCGTGACCCGGCTGTACGGCGGATGGCGGTACCCCGAGCCGTTGGCGCCGGCCGCGGCCGCTTCCCGAGCGGGCATGACGCTGCCCACCCGCGCCGAGCTCGTCGAGTCGGCACGGTCGGTGGCCGCGACTTTGACGCTGGTCGAGGGCGCGGGCGGGCTGCTCGTCGAGATCGGGGTGAAAGCGACGCTGCGCGACCTCGCGGTCGACCTGGGCGCGCCGGTGCTGGTCGTGGTCGCGCCCGGGCTCGGCACGCTCAACCACACCGCGTTGACATTGGAAGCCCTTGCCCACCAGGGTCTTTCGTGTGCAGGCCTGGTGATCGGCGCGTGGCCGCCGGACCCGGGGATCGCCGAACAGAGCAACCGCGACGCTCTTGCCGAATTGGCGCCGGTGCGGGCGGTCCTGCCTGCGGGTGCCGGGGCATTGAGCGCTCAGCAGTTCGAGGCGATGAGCGCGTCGGCGTTCGACCCCGACTGGATCGCGAGCCTGGCCTGACGATGGTGCACTCGGTCGAGGTGACCTTCGATCCGGACACGGACGCGAGGCTGCGCCGCGTATGGGACGACCTGACCCGCGCGGGCGTCCGCAGCCTGGCGAGCAACACCTCGCCGAGCAATCGCCCGCACGTCACCGTGACCGTCGCCGAGGAGATGTCCGAGTCGGTCAACACCGCGCTGCGCCCGGTGCTGGAGCGGTTGCCGCTGCCCTGCACGATCGGGGCGCCGATGCTGTTCGGCGGCCGCGTGTTCACGTTGGTGCGCCTGGTGGTGCCGTCGGACGAACTCCTGTCGTTGCACCGCCAGGTCCACGAACTGTGCCTGCCGCATATGCCGAACGGCGCGCTGGGACACGCCGATCCGGGACAGTGGACGCCGCACGTCACGCTGGCGCGTCGCGTCGCACCCGACAAGCTGCCCGCGGCGCTGTCGCTGAAGTCGGTGGGGCGCGATATTCGCGGTGTGCTGACCGGTCTTCGTCACTGGGACGGCGACAACCGGATCGAGTATCCGATCAGTTGACCGTCGCGGCAACGCTTTTCGGCACGCACATGCGCCAGCCGTCGATCACCAGCTCGCCCAGTTCGTCGTGGTCGATCGCGTCGAGCTTGACCAGGATCCAGTTGAACCGCATCTCCGACTCGCGCGGCAGGGCGAACTTGTCGGGTTCGGCGGCCACCATCGCCGCCCGTTCCTCCTTGGGGAACGCGACGCCCATCACCGTCTCGTCGCGCGAGAACGCGACATAGACCAATTGCCCGACGCGGAATCTGATCCGATCCCGGACGATCGCCTCATAGGAGCGCGGCAGCGTCGCGGTGATGCGTCGGACATCGTCGACGGTGATCACCTATCGAACGCTAGTCGAGTGCTCCGACATCGCTGCTGATCTGCCATTTTGTGCCGGCCAGTCCGGTAACTTACGCCTTGGTGGGCAAGCAATCCGACGACGCGACCGGGCCTGCGGGCTGGAGTCCGGGCCGGCAGCACTGGTGGACGACGACGACGATCGCGATCGTTGGCGCCATCGTCGGTGGCACCTCGCTGATCATGAATTTCTTCTACCGGCCCAGCCCGCCTCCGACGACCATCGAGTCGGCCCACTCAGAGTTCATGAAACTCAGCTACTCCGACCGGATCGATCGGTGTGTGCCCTATATCTCCGAGCATGCCGACAGCTGGCGCGACAAGTGGCGCGCGGCGCTCGACGACTCCGGCACCTCGCGCCAGAAGGCCCCGATACCGTTTGCGGCTCTCGACGATGCCAACGCCACCGGCCAGGCGATCGTCAACACCTATCTCACCGTCGTGGACTACGCCGAGAAGTCGGCGCCCACCGACGAAGGCGAAAACCTGCTCTCATGTGTGTACGCCCCCGTCCTGAAGATGGACCCGGGCCGCACGTATCCGGATGTGGAATCCCTTGTCGGAAGCGGTAATGAAGCGCCAAAAGCCGACAACCTCGTCGTAGGTGAAAGTCCGGTCTACGACCAAGGTGAATTCGCCGGTGTGACGGCCGAGGGGCGTCCGAACAAGATCGTCGAGGTGATCATTCGGCCCGGCCCGAGCGAAACCCGCCGTCAGCTCGGCTTCGCGATGGTGGATGGGCACGACCAGGGGGTCCAGATGTGGGCGCTCATCGCCTCTGTCGACACCGGCGACCCTCGGTGGATGAACGACGTCAAGAATTACCGCGGCTTCTAAGCCGGTTGTTCTTGCCGCTCGCGGATACCGCTGATGAGCAGGTTCACGCCGAATCGGAAGCGCGCGGAGGCGTCCTCGGTCAGCACCGACTGGTCGTCGGGAAGTTCGGCGCCTGCGGCGTCCCACTGCAGCCGCGACTGCTCGTCGACGGTGAAACCAAGCACGTAGTAGACGACGGTGCGGGCGGCCAGTTCGGCGTGCCCGCCGGGCACACCGGCGTCGGCCGCCGCCTCGGTGAGCCGCTCGACGATCTGCGTCATCGCCGTCGACTGCCCGGCCGCGAAGCTGGCCGAGACCAACTCGGCCCCGTCGGTGTGCGACAACAGGGCATCGCGCAGGGCGGCACAGACGCTAGAGACCCGCACGCGCCAGTCCCCGGTGGCGTCGCCGACGGGTTCGAGGATCCGGTCGGCGACCGCACCCAGCAGCTGCTGCTTGCTGGTGAAGTGCCAGTACAGCGCGCCGGGGGAGACCTCGAGCTCACGCGCGAGCCGCCGCATGGTCAGGTCGGCCAGGCCGTAGGTGTCCAGCAGCGTGGTGGCCGCCTGCACCACGTCGCGTTTGTGAAGCTGCACGGCCGTACCCTAACCTGAACACCGTTCAAGTGGCGAGAGGTGGATCGGTGAGCGACATTCTGGCAGTGGCCCGCGAGCAGGTGCTCGAGCGTGGTGAAGGCCTGAACCAGGACCAGACGCTGCAGGTGCTGCAGTTGCCGGACGACCGCCTCGACGATCTCCTCGCGTTGGCGCATGAGGTGCGGATGGCGTGGTGCGGTCCCGACGTCGAGGTCGAGGGCATCATCAGCCTCAAGACCGGTGGGTGCCCCGAGGATTGCCACTTCTGTTCGCAGTCAGGGCTTTTCGCGTCACCTGTGCGGAGCGCATGGCTGGACGTCCCCAGTCTGGTGGAGGCGGCCAAGCAGACCGCCAAGACCGGTGCGACGGAGTTCTGCATCGTCGCCGCCGTGCGCGGACCCGACGAGCGATTGCTGGCGCAGGTCGCCGCGGGCATCGAGGCGATCCGCAACGAGGTGGACATCCAGATCGCCTGCTCGCTGGGCATGCTGACCAAGGAGCAGGTCGAGCAGCTGTCCGAGATGGGCGTGCACCGCTACAACCACAACCTGGAGACCGCGCGGTCGTTCTTCACCAACGTCGTCACCACGCACACGTGGGAAGAGCGCTGGGACACCCTGCAGATGGTCCGTGAAGCCGGCATGGAGGTGTGCTGCGGCGGCATTCTCGGGATGGGCGAATCCCTCGAGCAGCGTGCCGAGTTCGCCGCCAACCTCGCCGAACTCGACCCGCACGAGGTCCCGCTGAACTTCCTCAACCCCCGCCCGGGCACGCCGTTCGGCGACCTCGAGGTGCTGCCCGCCGCCGATGCGCTGCGTGCGGTCGCTGCGTTCCGCCTGGCGCTGCCGCGGACCATGCTGCGCTTCGCCGGCGGTCGGGAGATCACCCTCGGTGACCTCGGCGCCAAGAAGGGCATCCTCGGCGGCATCAACGCCGTCATCGTCGGCAACTACCTGACCACGCTGGGACGGCCCGCCGAATCCGACCTCGAACTGCTCGAGGATCTGCAGATGCCGATCAAGGCGCTCAATGCCAGCCTCTGAGGCGGCCGGTAGAACATACGGGTATGGCGTTCAACGTCTACACGGGTGAGCCCGACGGCACCGCGGTGCCGACCGCGGCCCAGCTCGGTTTGGAGCCGCCCCGCTTCTGCGCCGAATGCGGCAGGCGGATGATCGTCCAGGTGCGCCCCGACGGCTGGTCGGCGAAATGCTCACGGCATGGGCTGACCGATTCGAAGGATCTGGAACAGCGATGAATGACCTTGCTGCTGGAGCGGCGATGAATGACATTGCCGCGCCGCGGATCTCACGTTCCCGGGCTGCGCTGACCGTGGCCGCTGTGCTGGCGGTCGCCGGCGCGTTGGTGGGCGCTCTGTGGGCGTGGCTGGCGCCGCCGATCCGCGGCGTCGTCGCGCTGGCGCGAGACGGCGACCGCGTCCGCGCCTACCTGGGCAACGAGGGTGACCACTTCTTCGTCGCCGCATTCCTGTTCGTCGGGTTGCTCTGCGTCGTGGCGGTCGTCGCCGCGGTGGCGGTGTGGCAGTGGCGGGTGCACCGCGGGCCTGCGATGACGGTGGCGCTGGTCGCCGGATGCATGCTGGCGGCGGGCGCGGCCGCGGGTGTGGGCGCGCTCCTGGCGCATCTGCGGTACGGGAGCATCGACGTGGCCGCCGCACCCGTGACGCCCGAACACCGCGTGCACTACGTCACCGAGGCGCCTGCGGTGTTCTTCGGGCACTCGCCGATACAGGCGGTGTTGACGATCCTGTTCCCTGCCGCCGTCGCGGCGCTCGTCTACTCGTTGGCCGCGGTGTCTACCGCGCGCGACGACCTCGGCGCGTGGCCGCCGGTCGAGGTGCCGGCGTTCGTGCCGCCGGCCACCGCGCCGGTCACAGCGGAGAGCGCTCCACCTTCCGGCCCGTCATCACCTTGACGGCGATCCGGACCAGCCGCGTCATACCGACATAGGTCATCGGGTTGAGCAGCGTCGGCCACGTCGTGCGGACCAGGTGCTCCGACAGCGGCTTGCCGTCGAACCGGTCGATCAGCCAGCGCAACGCCATCGGCGCCGACATCGGGTGCAGCAGTATGTGCTCGCTGAACATGTCCCGGTGATAGGTGACCGAGGCGCCGCCGCTGCGGTAGATCTCGGTGAGCTCGTCGATGTCATCGACTGCCACGATCCTGTCGTGGACGGCCTGCACGATCAGCACCGGCGGGGTGGGTACCGCGGTGCCCAGCTTGATGCTGTCGAAGACCTGCTTGACCTCGGGCAGGTCCAGGATCTCGTTGAGAGGCCGGTCGACCAGCTTGCCCATGTCCATGCCCGCGAAGCGCAGCACCGCCTGAGCGGTCGTCATGTCCTGGATGCGCAGCAGCATCGCCTTGCCGGCCTCGGTGGCGTGCTCCTGGATGACCCGGTCGAGGTCGGGATAGACGTGGCTGAGCGCCGCGACCACCATCGCGGGCAGGCCCGAGTACAGGCTGCCGTTGAGGCGCCGATAGGCGTGCCCGAGGTCGCCGACGGGGGAGCCGAGCACCGCGCCGACGATGTTGAGCTCCGGGGCGTACTGGTTGTGCATCTCGGCCGCCCACGCCGAGGCCAGCCCGCCGCCCGAGTAGCCCCACAGCCCGATCGGCGCCGATTCGCTGAGCCCCAGCCGCTCGCTGCTGACCGCCGCGCGCAGGCCGTCGAGGATGCGGTAGCCGGGCTCGTACGGCGTGCCCCACAGGCCGTGGGCTCCCTCGTGGTCGGGCACCGAGACCGCCCAGCCCTCGGCGAGCGCCGCGGCGATCAGCAGGAACTCGAGCTGGGCCAGCGAGCCGGGCGCCAGCGCCTTGCGGCGCAGCGCGTACGACGGAAAGCAGCGCGACGACACCGCGTCGATCGCGCACTGGTAGGAGATCACGGGCACGACGGGGCGGTTCGCGCGTTCGGCGGGCACGATCACCGTGGTGACGGTGGCTTCCGCCTCACCGTTCATGTCGGTGGTGCGGTACAGCAGCTGGGTCGCGGTGAACTTCTGCGGGATCAGGCCCAGAAAGGCCAGCTCGACGTCGCGACTGCGCAGCACGGTGCCGGGTTCGGCGTGCTGAAAACCGCTCGGCGGTTCATAGAACGGATCGTCGGCTGGAAGCAGCGGACGGGTGCCGCGCGCCAGATCTTCGTGGGGTACGAGGCCGATCCACTCGGCACCGGAGGCTGGCGCGGCGTTGCCCAGAGACATTTCGCCATTGTTACTTAAGGAAGCCTTAAGAATCCAGTCGACTCACCCGGGCGGCCGCAGGGCGGCGAACTCGTCGGTCACCCGGTAGCGCGCCTCCGTGAACCGATACAGCGCCGCGGGCCGGCCGCCGCTGCGACCGGACCGCGCCGTGGTGCCGGTCCGGGTGATGACGTTGCGACGTTCGAGGACGCGTTGCAGATTGGTGGCGTCGACGTGGTGGCCGAGCGCGGCGCTGTAGATGTCCCGCAGCGCGGACAGCGCGAAGTCGGTTGGGGCCAAAGCGAATCCGATGTTTGTATAGGAGAGTTTGGCGACGAGCCGGGTGCGGGCGTGTTCCACCATCGTGCCGTGGTCGAATGCCATCGGCGGCAGGTCGCTCACCGGATGCCAGCGCGTGTCCGGCGGCAGTTCCGGAGTTGCGGGGGAGGGCACCAACCCGAGGAAGGTCGATGCGATGGTCCGGACGACGGGGACCCGGTGGGGGTCGGAGAACACGGCGAGCTGCTCGAGGTGGGCAAGCTCACGTAGGTCGACTTTCTCGGCGAGTTGGCGGCGAACGGAGCTGGTCAGGTCCTCGTCGTCGCCGAGTCGGCCGCCGGGGAGCGACCATTTGCCGCGCTGCGGATCGAGTGCACGCTGCCACAACAGCACGTGAAGTGCTGGTTTCCGGTCGGTGGTCCCGTCGGCGACGACCTGGGCTTCGCGAACCTGGAACACGGCGGCGAGCACCTCGTGCGCGGTGCTAGTATGTGCCATGTTTTCGATTGTAAGTCGAAAACCCGATCTGGACGAAGGAGGCGGCCATGACGGTTTTGGACCGTATGCCCGCAGACCACCTCTCGAGCCGCATCGTCGACGGTCCGACCGGCTATTCCGGGGTCGACGGCGATGAGGAATGGGCCGCCGAGGTTCGTCGCCTTGCCGATCTACGGGGCGCGACGCTGTTGGCGCACAACTACCAGCTGGCGGCGATCCAGGACGTCGCCGATCACGTCGGTGACTCGTTGGCGCTCTCGCGGATCGCCGCGGACGTCGGTGAGGACACGATCGTGTTCTGCGGCGTGCACTTCATGGCGGAGACCGCCAAGATCCTGTCCCCGGACAAGACGGTGCTCATTCCGGACCAGCGCGCGGGTTGTTCGCTCGCCGACTCCATCACCGCCGACGAGCTGCGCGCGTGGAAGGCCGAGCATCCCGGGGCGGTCGTGGTGTCCTACGTGAACACCACCGCGGCGGTGAAGGCGGAGACCGACATCTGCTGCACGTCGTCGAACGCGGTCGAGGTGGTGGCGTCGATCCCCGAGGACCGCGAGGTGCTGTTCTGCCCGGACCAGTTCCTCGGTGCGCATGTCCGGCGCGTGACAGGCCGCAAGAACTTGCACGTGTGGGCGGGTGAGTGCCATGTACACGCCGGGATCAACGGCGACGAGCTCGCCGACCAGGCCCGCACGCATCCGGACGCCGAACTGTTCGTGCATCCCGAATGCGGTTGCGCGACGTCGGCGTTGTATCTCGCCGGTGAGGGCGCGTTCCCGGAGGACCGGGTCAAGATCCTGTCGACGGGCGGCATGCTGGACGCGGCGCGCGAGACGGGTGCGCGTCAGGTGCTGGTCGCGACCGAGGTCGGGATGCTGCACCAGTTGCGCCGCGCCGCACCGGGTGTCGACTTCATGGCGGTCAACGACCGCGCGTCGTGCCGATTCATGAAGATGATCACCCCCGCCGCGCTGCTGCGCTGCCTCGTGGAGGGCGAGGACGAGGTGCACGTCGATCCCGAGACCGCGCGGCTGGCGCGGGCCAGCGTGCAACGCATGATCGAGATCGGCCAGCCCGGCGGCGGAGAATGACCCGCGCGGCAGCCTGCGGCGCCGGCAGGTGGGCCGGTCATTGGCAGCAGCGCGCGGACGTCGTCGTGATCGGAACCGGCGTTGCGGGTCTGGTGGCGGCGCTCGCCGCGCATTCCGCTGGTCGAAAAGTGATGGTGCTCAGCAAGACCGGCGACACCGCGACGTTCTACGCCCAGGGCGGGATCGCCGTGGTGCTTCCGGACGCCCTGCGCGAGGACGGAGACTCGCTCGAGTCGCACATCGCCGACACGCTCACCGCGGGTGCGGGGCTGTGTGACCCCGACGCCGTGCGCTCGATCGTGACCGACGGATACGGCGCGGTCGCCGAACTGGTCGAGCACGGCGCGCGCTTCGACGAGTCGACATCGGGAACGTGGTCGCTGACCCGCGAAGGCGGGCACTCGTGGCGCCGGATCATCCACGCCGGCGGCGACGCGACCGGCGCCGAGGTGCAGCGGGCCCTCGACGGGGCCGCCGCCACCCTGGACATCCGGCACAATCACGTCGCGATCGAGATCCTGCACGAGGCGGGGGCGGTCACCGGCGTACTGGTGCTCAACGACGACGGTCTCGGGGTGGTGCATGCGCCGTCGGTGATCCTGGCGACCGGGGGACTGGGTCATCTCTATTCGGCGACCACCAACCCCGACGGCTCGACGGGAGACGGTGTCGCGCTGGCCAGTTGGGCCGGAGTGCCGATCAGCGACATCGAGTTCATCCAGTTCCACCCCACCATGCTCTTCGATGGCCAGAACGCGGGCAGGCGCCCGCTGATCACCGAGGCAGTTCGCGGTGAGGGGGCGAAACTCGTTGACTCCGAGGGTCGTTCGGTGACCGAAGGGGTGCACCCGATGGGCGACCTGGCGCCGCGAGACGTGGTGGCAGCGGCGATCAACGCCCGCATGGAACAGACGGGCGCGCCGTGCGTGTTCCTCGATGGCCGGCGGATCGACAACTTCGAGAAGCGATTCCCGACGGTGACCGCGGCATGCCGCGCGGCGGGCATCGATCCGACGCTCGAGGCGATCCCCGTGCTGCCCGGCGCCCACTACAGCTGTGGCGGTGTGGCCACCGATGTTCACGGGCGCACCGAGCTCGCGGGGCTGTTCGCGGCCGGCGAGGTGGCCCGCACGGGGATGCACGGCGCCAACAGGCTGGCGTCGAACAGCCTGCTCGAGGGACTCGTCATCGGCGGCCGGGCCGGAAAGGCCGCCGCCGCTCATGCTTTGGCGATCGGCCCCGTGACGGCGCTACCACCAGAGCCGGTCGTGCGGCGTGCCCTGCCGCGGGCCGATCTGCAGCGGGCGATGACCAAGAACGCCGGCGTCGTCCGCGATCACGACGGGCTGTGCATCCTGGCCAAGGAACTCGACACCGCCCCGCCGCGAGTGATCGCTTCGCGCGCCGACTTCGAGGACGCCGCGCTGACCACGGCCGCGGCGGCCGTCGCCGCGGGGGCGTTGACGCGCACCGAATCTCGGGGCTGCCATCATCGCCGCGACTTCCCCGACGCCGATCCCGCGCAGGCGCGCACGCTCATCCCCGCGGGGGTGGGCTGCTGATGGAGCTGACCGCCGACGAGCTCACCGAGGCTCGCAGGGTGATCGCCCGCGCCCTCGAAGAGGACCTGCGGTACGGTCCGGACGTCACCACGCTGTCGACGGTGCCCGCGGATGCCAGGACGACGGCGTCGATGGTGGTCCGCGAGCCCGGCGTGATCGCGGGCGTGGACATCGCGCTGCTCGCGTTCGACGAGGTGATCGGCCCGGACAACTACCTGGTCAAACATCGCGTCGAGGACGGCGCCCGACTCGAACCGGGCGGTGTCGTGCTCACGGTGGAGGCGCCGACGCAGGGACTGCTGACCGCCGAGCGCACCACGCTGAACCTGGTCTGTCACCTGTCGGGTATCGCCACCGCGACGGCGGCGTGGGTTGAAGCGGTCTCCGGAACCGACGCGAAGATCCGCGACACCCGTAAGACGTTGCCGGGCATGCGCGCGCTGCAGAAGTACGCGGTGCGCGTCGGCGGCGGGGTGAACCACCGGATGGGGCTCGGCGACGCGGCGCTGATCAAGGACAACCACGTCGCCGCCGCGGGGTCGGTGGTGGCGGCGCTGCGGGCCGTGCGCGAAGCCGCCCCGGACATCGAGTGTGAGGTCGAAGTCGACTCGCTCGAGCAGCTCGACGAGGTGCTGGCAGAAAACGTCGAACTCGTGCTGCTGGACAACTTCCCGGTGTGGCAGACGCAGATCGCGGTGCAGCGTCGCGACTCTCGGTCGCCTGCAACGAAACTGGAGTCGTCTGGCGGGTTGTCGTTGGAGAGCGCCGCGGAATATGCGGGCACCGGCGTCGACTATCTCGCGGTCGGGGCGCTGACGCACTCGGTGCGGGTGCTCGATATCGGACTCGATGTCTAGATCGGCCGATAGCATCGGTCGCGTGGATGAGGATGCGTCGCGCCGTCTCACGTTGCTGGTCGGCGTCAGCCTGGTGATAAGCGTCGCCGCTCTGGCACTCACGGGATGGACGCTGTACAAGACAAGCGAATCCGACCCCGAATACGACCCGAATCAGGTCGCCGAGGCCAAGGCCAAGATCTGCAGCGCGGCTGACATCGTCCGAAAAGGCATCACACTCAACACGAACATGCAGCCGGAGGGTGGGGCGCAGGACGTCACCGGCGCGCAAGCGGTGGCCGCCAACGCGCGGATCTCGTTGTATGACGGTGGTCAGTACCTACTCGACCGGCTCGACCCGGCGACCCCGGTGGTGCTCACCGAGAAGGTCGAGCAGTTCGCGAACAACCTGATGGACATCGGCGCCAACGCCACGGCAGGCGTGCCGAATGACGATCCGGCGCAAGCGAAGCGGCTGGCCGACGCGGACGCCGAGAACAAGAGCATCACCGAGCTCTGCAAGTAACTCAGCGGTCCAACAGGGTCCTTGCGGCGACCTTCGCGGCGTCGAGCGCGGCCGTGTCGCCCGCGATCCGGCCGAGTATCAGTGCGCCCTCGACGAGCGCAATCAGCGCCAGGGCGGTCTGTTCGGCGTCGGTCTGAGCCCACCCCTCGGCGCGGAGCCGGTCGGCGACCGCGTCGCGCCAGCTGTTGAACACCGTGGCCGATGCCTCTCGAACCAGTGCGCTGGCGTCGACCGATTCTGTGGCGATCGGTTCGATGGGGCAGCCGTCGCGCGGATCGCTGCCCAGCCCCGAGGCCATCGCGTCGATCCAGCCGTCGATGAGGTCGGGTACGGGTGCGTCGTTGGCGAGCAGGTGGCGGAGTCGTTGTTCGATGTCGGCGCCGACGCGTTGCACCACCGCGGCGGCCAACTGCTGCTTGCCATCGGGGAAGTGGTGGTACAGCGAACCCGCTTTGACGTCGGCCGTCTCGAGGATCTGGTTCACCCCGGTCGCCGCGTAGCCCTGTCTACGGAACAGGAGCGCCGCGGTGTCGATCAGCGCGGTGCGGCTGCGGTCTGGACGGGGCATGCCCTTGACTTTACTAGAAAGATCGCTCAAGAATAGTTGAGCGATCACTCTAGAAGGGGTTGGCCATGCGGCATCTGATGTTCGAAGACGCGGGGAAGTACGCCTGGCGTGAGGCGGCGGAGCCGACGCTCACCGGCGCTGGGCAGGCGCTCGTCAGGCCGTTGGCGGTGGCCTGCTGTGACCTCGATGTGGCGGTGGCGCAGGGTCGGCTGCCGATGCCGCCGGGACACGCGGTGGGCCACGAGGGGGTGGCCGAGGTGATCGAGGTCGGCGACGGCGTGCGCGGCGTGGCGGTCGGTGATCGGGTCGTCGTGCCGTTCCAGATCAGCTGCGGGGAGTGCAGCGCGTGTCTGCGGGGCGCGACCGGATCCTGCGCGGCGTTGCCGCTGATGGCGATGTACGGGATGGCGCCGCTGGCGGGTCTCGACGGTGGCGGGTTCATGGCCGATGTGGTGCTGGTGCCGTACGCCGACGCGATGCTGGTTCCGTTGCCGGCGGGTGCCGATCCGGTCGCCGTGGCGTCGATGTCGGACAACATTCCCGACGGTTGGCGCGGTGTCGGGCCTTATCTCGACGAACTGATCGCGCTCCCGCCGGCCGACAGACGGGCACTGGTCGTGGGTCGGCTGTCGATTGGCCTGTACGCGGCGGCGACGGCGGTCGCGGCGGGGGTGCACGTCGACTATGTCGATACGGACCCGCAGCGGCTCGCGGTCGCCGAGAAGCTGGGCGCGGTCGTGCATGACCGCGAGAAGCCGGACAAGAGCGCCGGACCGTATCCGGTGACCGTGCACACGTCGGCGGACGCGGCGGTGTTGGCGGCGACGTTGCGGGCGACGTGGCCGGACGGGGTGTGCACGGACACCGGGATCTACGCCAAGGGTTCGGTGGAGATGCCACTGCTGCAGATGTACACCCGTGGCGTTCGCTTCGTCACCGGACGGGTCAATGCGCGTGCGGTGATCCCGGAGATACTGGAACTGCTTGCTGAGCAGGACCTTTCACCCGTCGTCGAGCGGGTCGTGCCGTGGGAGGAAGCACCCGAGGTGTGGCCGACGATGCGTGGTAAGACGGTGTTCAGCCGGTTGTAGGTCAGGCGATATCGGCGACGAAGACGGCCATCTTCTTGGCTTGGACGCGCGCCATGAACGGGAGGTCGTGGGCGTCGCCGCCCGCCGGGACGATGCGCGGGTTGACCAAGTGCAGTTCGCGCGTAATGAGGCGTAGATCGGCCTCGCCGGCGGCCAGCACGTTCTTCACCCAATCCGTTTTCCCGTGCCCGAGTGCAATCGCCGCGGTGTCACCCTTGCGGTAGACAGTGACGATCGTCTCGTATGGCTTACCGGACTTGCGGCCGCGATGTTTGATCGTCGACATCCCGGGCATCAGCTTTGAAAACGGCCTGATCATCTTGTTCAGGTACTTGACCTGCAGGTTCTCGAACCACGGCGGGAATACCATCGGCACCCCGGGGGCGTTGTTCGGGTGCTCACTGGCTCGCATGGCGCCTCCATAACCGATTTGGTCTGCTCTGGGAGAATGGACAGCGTGAATCTATCGCCGGGCCCGATCGCCCGCATCGACTTGCGGGGCGCGCAACTGTCGGCCGCGCGCCTGCGGTCCGCCCTGCCGCGCGGCGGCGTGGAGGTCGACACGGTGGTGCCCAAGGTGCGCCCGATCGTCGACGCCGTCGCGGAACGCGGCGCCGAGGCGGCGCTGGAGTACGGCGGATCGTTCGATGGGGTGCGACCCGCTCAGGTTCGCGTACCTGCCGCTGAGCTGCAGAATGCTCTCGCCGAGCTGCCCGCCGATGTTCGTACCGCGCTCGAGGTCGCCATCGAACGCGCCCGCGCGGTGCACGCCGACCAGCGCCGCACCGACACCACGACGACGCTCGCTCCGGGCGCCACCGTCACCGAGCGCTGGGTGCCGGTCGAGCGCGTCGGCCTCTACGTCCCCGGCGGCAACGCCGTCTATCCCTCCAGCGTCGTGATGAACGTCGTGCCCGCGCAGACGGCAGGCGTCGACTCCCTGGTGATCGCCACCCCGCCGCAGGCCCAGTTCGGTGGCCTGCCGCACCCGACGATCCTCGCGGCCGCCGCACTGCTCGGCGTCGACGAGGTGTGGGCGGTCGGCGGAGCGCAATCCATCGCGCTGCTGGCCTACGGCGGCACCGACACCGATGGCGCGGAACTCGCGCCGGTCGACATGATCACTGGCCCCGGCAACATCTACGTGACCGCCGCCAAGCGCATCTGCCGTTCCCAGGTCGGCATCGACGCCGAAGCCGGCCCCACCGAGATCGCGATCCTGGCCGACCACACCGCCGACCCCGTCCACGTCGCCGCCGATCTGATCAGCCAGGCCGAACACGACGAGATGGCGGCCAGCGTGCTGGTCACGCCCAGCGTCGACTTGGCCGATGCGACCGACCGCGAACTGGCCAACCAGCTTCAGACCACCGTGCACCGCGAGCGGGTGACCGCTGCGCTGAGCGGTAAGCAGTCCGCCACCGTGCTCGTCGACGACCTCGACGCCGGCATCCGCACCGTCAACGCCTACGCCGCCGAACATCTCGAGATTCAGACCCTCGACGCGCGCGAGGTGGCCGGTCGAATCCGTTCCGCCGGTGCGATCTTCGTCGGCCCGTATGCGCCCGTCAGCCTCGGCGACTACTGCGCGGGCTCCAACCACGTCCTGCCCACCGCCGGCTGTGCCCGGCACTCCAGCGGCCTGTCGGTGCAGACGTTCCTGCGCGGCATCCACGTCGTCGACTACGACGAGGCCGCGCTGAAAGATGTGTCTGGCTACGTGATCACCCTGGCCGAGGCCGAGAACCTGCCCGCGCACGGCGAAGCGGTGCGGCGGAGGTTCGAAAGGTGACCGTCGGGGAGAAGGTGACGCTCGACGATCTGCCGCTGCGGGCGGATCTGCGCGGCAAATCGCCATACGGCGCACCGCAATTGGACGTTCGGGTGCGGCTGAACACCAACGAGAACCCACACCCGCCGACGCGGGCGCTCATCGACGACCTGACGGCGTCCGTCGCCGCCGTCGCGGGTGACCTGCACCGCTATCCAGACCGTGACGCCGTCGCGCTGCGTACCGACCTCGCCGCCTACCTCACGGCGCAGACCGGCACCCATATCACTGTCGAAAACCTCTGGGCGGCAAACGGTTCCAACGAGATCCTGCAGCAGCTTCTGCAGGCCTTCGGCGGACCCGGCCGCAGCGCACTCGGGTTCGTGCCCTCGTATTCGATGCACCCGATCATCTCTGACGGCACACAGACCGAGTGGCTGGTGGCCAACCGCGCCGGCGACTTCAGCCTCGACATCGACGTCGCCGTGGCGGCCGTCGCCGAGCGCACCCCCGACGTCGTGTTCGTCGCGAGCCCGAACAATCCGTCGGGACAGAGCGTTCCGCTCGACGACCTCCGGCGGCTTCTCGACGCGATGAGCACCGGCATGATGATCGTCGACGAGGCCTATGGCGAGTTCTCGTCTCAGCCCAGCGCGGTGCGCCTCATCGACGAGTATCCGACGCAGCTCGTCGTCACCCGCACCATGAGCAAGGCGTTCGCCTTCGCGGGTGGGCGCTTGGGCTACCTGATCGCCGCGCCGGCGGTGATCGACGCGATGCTTCTCGTCCGCCTGCCATATCACCTGTCATCGATCACGCAAGCGGCCGCCCGCGCGGCATTGCGCCACGCCGACGACACGCTCGGCAGCGTCGCCACGCTCATCGCCGAGCGCAACCGTGTCACAGAAGCGTTGTCCGACATGGGTTTCCGGGTGATCGACAGCGACGCCAACTTCGTGCTGTTCGGTGAGTTCGCCGATGCACCCGCCACCTGGCAGCGCTACCTGGATGCGGGCATCCTCGTCCGCGACGTCGGCATACCCGGTTATCTCCGTGCCACCACCGGCCTGGCCGAAGAGAACGACGCGCTGTTGGCCGCCAGCGCCCGCCTGGCCGCCACCGAACTAACCCCAGTAGGAGCACCGTGAACGAACCCCGTCGCGCGACGATTGAGCGCAAGACCAAGGAGTCCGACATCGTCGTCGAACTCGACCTCGACGGCACCGGGCAGGTGTACGTCGACACCGGTGTGCCGTTCTTCGACCACATGCTCACCGCGCTCGGCAGCCACGCGAGCTTCGACCTGACCGTGCGCGCGAAGGGCGACATCGAGATCGAGGGCCACCACACGATCGAGGACACCGCGATCGTCCTCGGTCAGGCGCTCGGGCAGGCACTGGGCGACAAGAAGGGCATCCGCCGGTTCGGCGATGCGTGGATCCCGATGGACGAAACGCTCGCCCACGCCGCCGTCGACGTGTCGGGGCGGGCCTACTGCGTGCACACCGGCGAGCCGGATCACATGCTGCACTTCACGATCGCCGGTTCCTCGGCGCCGTACCACACCGTGGTCAACCGCCACGTGTTCGAGTCCGTGGCGATGAACGCCCGCATCGCGCTGCACGTGCGCACGATCTATGGTCGCGACCCGCACCACATCACCGAGGCGCAGTACAAGGCTGTCGCCCGCGCCTTGCGCCAGGCCGTCGAATATGACCCGCGTGTGTCCGGTGTGCCGTCGACGAAAGGCACTCTGTGACAGGCAAAGTCGTCATCCTCGACTACGGTTCGGGCAATCTCCGCTCGGCGCAGCGGGCCTTGGAGCGCGTCGGTGCCGACGTCACCGTGACGCCCGACGCCGACGCCGCGATGAACGCCGACGGCCTCGTGGTGCCCGGCGTCGGTGCCTTCGAGGCGTGCATGGCCGGGCTGCGCAAGATCGACGGCCCGAAACTGATCGCCGACCGGGTGGCGGCCGGGCGCCCCGTGCTGGGCGTGTGTGTCGGCATGCAGATCCTCTTCTCGCGCGGCGTGGAGTTCGGGGTGGAGACCACCGGATGCGGCCAATGGCCGGGGGCCGTGGTGCGGCTCGACGCGCCGGTGATCCCGCACATGGGGTGGAACGTCGTCGACGCCCCTGAGGGCAGCACCTTGTTCGCCGGCATGGACGTCGGGACCCGGTTCTACTTCGTCCACTCGTACGCCGCCCAACAGTGGGAGGGCGACGCCGCCGCCAAGCTGACGTGGGCCACCCACCACGTGCCCTTCCTCGCCGCCGTCGAGGACGGCCCCCTGTCGGCGACGCAGTTCCACCCCGAGAAGAGCGGCGACGCCGGTGCCGCGTTACTCGCCAACTGGGTGAAGGCATTAGGTTGACCACCGATGAGCGCTGGCGCGAAGAGGAGACCACCACAGTGCCGGAACGACTGATTCTTCTCCCCGCCGTCGACGTGGTCGAGGGTCGGGCCGTGCGCCTGGTACAGGGCCAGGCCGGTAGCGAGACCGAGTACGGCTCGGCGTTGGAGGCCGCGCTGACGTGGCAGCGCGACGGGGCCGAGTGGATCCACCTGGTGGACCTCGACGCCGCGTTCGGCCGGGGCAGCAACCGCGAACTACTGGCCGAGGTGGTCGGCCAGCTCGACGTCGCGGTCGAGTTGTCCGGTGGTATCCGTGACGACGATTCGCTGTCGGCGGCGCTCGCGACCGGCTGCGCCCGGGTGAACCTCGGTACCGCGGCGCTGGAGAACCCGCAGTGGTGCGCGAAGGTCGTCGCCGAACACGGCGAGAAGGTCGCCGTCGGCCTGGATGTGAAGATCGTCGACGGAGATCACCGCCTCCGCGGTCGCGGATGGGAGACCGATGGCGGTGACCTGTGGGAGGTTCTGGAACGACTTGATCGAGAAGGCTGTTCACGCTTCGTCGTCACCGATGTCACCAAGGACGGCACGCTCAACGGCCCCAACCTCGAACTCCTATCGACGGTGACCGGGCGCACCGACGCCCCGGTGATCGCATCCGGGGGTGTGTCCAGCCTCGACGACCTGCGCGCGATCGCCACGCTCACCGACCGGGGAGTGGAGGGCGCGATTGTCGGAAAAGCGTTGTACGCCGGACGATTCACCCTGCCTGAAGCCCTTGCCGCGGTGGAGCGGTAATGGCACTGGACGCGGCCGACCTCGACGCGCTGGTTGCCGAGGCCGCGCAGATCCTCGACGATGCGGCCGGTCCTTTCATCGACGGACACCGTGCGGACTCCGCGGTGCAGAAGAAGGGCGACGACTTCGCGACCGAAGTGGACCTGGCCATAGAGCGCCAGGTCGTCAAGGCGTTGACCGATCGGACCGGGATCGAGGTGCACGGCGAGGAATTCGGCGGCGCGGATCTGAAATCGCCGCTGGTGTGGGTGCTCGATCCGATCGACGGGACCTTCAACTACGCCGCCGGGTCGCCGATGGCGGCCATTCTTCTCGGTCTGGTGCGCGACGGGGAACCGGTCGCCGGGCTGACCTGGGTGCCGTTCACCAACGAGCGCTTCACCGCCGTCGTGGGAGGACCCCTGCGCTACAACGGCGTCGAACAGCCTTCGCTGACCCGCGCGGAGCTTTCGGACTCGATGGTCGGGGTCAGTACGTTCAACGTCGAATCCCGCGGCAGGGTGCCAGGACGCTACCGACTGGCGGTCATCGAAAGCCTGAGCCGGAAGTGCTCACGCATGCGTATGCACGGCGCCACCGGTATCGACCTGGCCTACACGGCGGCGACGATCCTCGGTGGCGCAATCAGTTTCGGGGGACACGTGTGGGATCACGCCGCCGGGGTCGCATTGATCCGCGCGGCGGGGGGTGTCGTGACTGATCTCGCCGGCAACGACTGGACCGTCGACTGCCCGTCCGCCCTCGGCGGAGTCCCCGGTGTGCACGAGGAACTGCTCGATCTGCTTCGTTCGGTTGGCGATCCCGAGGACTTCTGATGGATGCGAAGGACCTCGCCGTACGGGTCATCCCATGCCTGGACGTCGACGACGGCCGGGTGGTCAAAGGCGTCAACTTCGAAAACTTGCGTGACGCAGGCGATCCTGTGGAATTGGCGGCGGCTTATGACGCCGAGGGCGCCGACGAACTGACGTTCCTCGACGTGACGGCATCGTCGTCGGGGCGGGCCACCATGCTCGAGGTGGTGAAGCGGACAGCCGAGCAGGTGTTCATACCGCTGACCGTCGGCGGCGGCGTGCGCTCGGTGGCCGATGTGGACGTGCTACTGCGAGCGGGCGCGGACAAGGTCGCGGTCAACACGGCAGCGATCGCCCGTCCCGAACTCCTCGCCGAGTTGTCCAGGCAGTTCGGATCGCAGTGCATCGTGCTGTCGGTCGACGCCCGCACGGTGCCGGCGGATCAGGAGCCCACGCCGTCGGGCTGGGAGGTCACCACGCACGGTGGTCGCCGGGGCACCGGGCTGGACGCCGTCGAATGGGCCACGCGGGGAGCCGAACTCGGCGTCGGCGAGATCCTGCTGAATTCGATGGACTTCGACGGCACCAAGGCCGGTTTCGATCTGCCGATGATCAAGGCGGTGCGCGGAGCCGTCAACGTTCCGGTGATCGCCAGTGGCGGCGCCGGCGCACCCGAACACTTCGCGCCGGCCATCGTCGCCGGGGCCGACGCCGTGCTGGCCGCCAGCGTGTTCCACTTCCGTGAGCTGACAATCGCCGAGGTGAAGACGGCGATGGCGGCCGAAGGGATAACCGTCCGATGACGCTCGATGCCGACATCGCGTCGCGACTCAAGCGCGACGCCAATGGGTTGATTACCGCCGTCGTACAGGAGCGTGGCACGGGCCAGGTTCTGATGGTGGCGTGGATGGACGACCTCGCGTTGGCCCGCACACTGGAAACCCGCCGGGGAACGTATTATTCGCGGTCGCGGCAACAGCATTGGGTCAAGGGCGAGACATCCGGCCACACGCAGTACGTCCACTCGGTGCGGCTCGACTGCGACGGCGACACGGTGCTGCTGGAAGTCGATCAGGTCGACGGCGCTTGCCACACAGGCGATCACAGTTGCTTCGATGCGGACGTGTTGCTTGCGCCGGAGTCCTAGACGTCGAGAATCTGCTTGCCGTTGCGGCGTCATGCCGACTGGCGCTGCCGCAGCACCTCCAGCGCCTTGTCGGCGTGGCCGTCCATGTTGATCTCCGACGCGATCACGGCCAGCACGGTGCGGTCGGTGTCGATCACGAACGTGGTCCTTTTGACCGGCATGAACTTGCCCAGCAGGCCCCGCTTTACGCCGAACTGCGTGGCGATCGCCCCGTCCGCGTCGGACAGCAACGGGTAGTCGAACCGTTCCTTGTCGGCGAACTTCGCCTGCTTGTCGACCGCGTCGGTGCTGATACCGACACGGCTCGCGCCCACCGCGGCGAACTCGGCGGCCAGGTCGCGAAAGTGACAGGCCTCCTTGGTGCATCCCGGCGTCATGGCGGCGGGATAGAAGAACAACACGATCGGACCGTCGGCGAGCAGCTCGCTGAGGCTGCGCACCGTGCCCATCTGATCCGGCAGTTCGAACTCGGCAACGCGGTCACCCGTTTTCATGGACGTCACGCTACGCCGCGAAGCGATCAAGCGGCGCGACCGCGCTGCGCGATCATCCAGACCGACGTTTTGGCTGGTTTCAGGCAGTCGGATCGACCATTGCGTCGGTTTCGAGGACTGAAAAGCACTGGTGTGGGACGCCGTTACCGTGAGAGCCTCGCCCCGATGGTGAATCTCGACGCGTTCGTCGCCGACGGCTACGTGAAGATCGAGGCGGCGGCGCCTCGTGATGTCGCGGACGCCGCGCGAGCCGCGCTGTGGCAGCAGTTGGGGTTGTCGCCCGACGAACCCGACACATGGGTCAAGCCCGTCTGCTGGGCCGCCGACATGACCGGCGCAGGACCGTTCGGCGTGTTGGCACGCAGCCCGAAACTGGCTGCAGCGCTGGATCGCATCTGCGGGGCCGGCGAATGGTCACCGTGCGGAGCGCTGGGCAACATCCCCGTCCGATTCCCCGTCCCGCCATCGGACGACGACCGCGGCTGGCACATCGACGCCAACACACCCCAGGCCGACGGGACGTGGGTGATCACCGGGCGTCCCCACACCGTGTTGCTGCTCACCCTGCTGTCCGACGTGGGCCCGGATGATGCGCCCACGCGGATCAGGGTCGGCTCCCACCGCGACGTGGCACGGGTACTCGGCCCCGAACCGGTCGAGCTCACCGAGATGGGCCGGCTCGTCGACGACGCGAGCGCCGGGCGGTCCGTGGCGCGCGCCACAGGGGCGCCCGGTGACATGTACGTGCTGCACCCGTTCACCGCCCACGCCGCCGACGAGCATCGTGGCAGGACACCGCGGTTCATGGCGCAGTCGCCGATCATGCTCACCAGCCCGCTGACGCCGACGTCGTCCTCGCCACTGGGATGCGTCTGGGACACTTGACGCGTGCAGACCACCGCCTCGTCGCTTGCGATCACCACCTCGCGCGAGGACTTCCGTGCACTGGCGGCCGAGCACCGCGTGGTGCCGGTGACCCGCAAGGTGCTCGCCGACAGTGAGACCCCGCTGTCGGCGTACCGCAAGCTGGCCGCCAACCGGCCGGGAACGTTCCTGCTGGAATCGGCCGAGAACGGCCGGTCGTGGTCGCGCTGGTCGTTCATCGGGGCCGGTGCGCCGTCGGCGCTCACCGTCCGTGACGGCGAGGCGGTGTGGTTGGGCACGACGCCGCAGGACGCCCCGCAGGGCGGCGATCCGCTGCAGGCGCTGCGGGCCACGCTCGAACTCCTGAAGACCGAGCCGCTGCCGGGCCTGCCGCCCCTGTCGAGCGGGCTAGTCGGGTTCTTCGCCTACGACATGGTCCGGCGCCTGGAAAAGCTCCCGTCGCTCGCCGTCGACGACCTCGGCCTTCCGGACATGCTGCTGCTGTTGGCCACCGACATCGCCGCCGTCGACCACCACGAGGGCACCATTACGCTGATCGCCAACGCCGTGAACTGGAACGGCACCGACGAGCGGGTGGACTGGGCTTACGACGACGCCGTCGCCCGCCTGGACGTGATGACGACGGCACTGGGGGAGCACCTGCCGTCGTCGGTGGCGACGTTCAGCAGGCCGGAACCGCTGCACCGCGCCCAGCGCACGCTCGAGGAATACGAGGCCATCGTCGACAAGCTCGTGCGCGACATCGAAGCCGGCGAGGCGTTCCAGGTGGTGCCCTCACAGCGCTTCGAGATGGAGACCGACGCCGATCCGCTCGACGTGTACCGGATGCTGCGGGTGACCAATCCGAGCCCCTACATGTACCTGCTCAACGTGCCGAACGCCGCAGGCGGACCGGACTTCTCGATCGTCGGCTCCAGCCCGGAGGCGTTGGTAACGGTCAAAGAAGGGCGGGCGACCACACATCCCATCGCGGGGACGCGGTGGCGCGGCGCGACCGAGGAAGAAGACCTGCTGCTGGAAAAGGAACTGCAGGCCGACGAAAAGGAACGCGCCGAGCATCTGATGCTCGTCGATCTGGGCCGCAATGATCTGGGTCGGGTGTGCCGGCCCGGCACCGTGCGCGTCGAGGACTACAGCCACATCGAGCGCTACAGCCACGTCATGCACCTGGTGTCGACGGTGACGGGCCTGCTGGCGGACGGCAAGACGGCATTGGACGCCGTGACCGCCTGTTTCCCCGCCGGAACGCTGTCGGGCGCTCCGAAGGTACGGGCGATGGAGTTGATCGAGGAGGTCGAGAAGACGCGCCGCGGCTTGTACGGCGGCGTGCTCGGCTACCTCGACTTCGCGGGCAACGCCGACTTCGCGATCGCCATCCGCACGGCGCTCATGCGCAACGGCACCGCCTACGTGCAGGCCGGCGGTGGCGTCGTCGCCGATTCGAACGGGCCCTACGAGTACACCGAGGCCGCTAACAAGGCCCGTGCCGTGCTCAACGCCATCGCCGCCGCCGAGACCCTCACCGAGCCGTGATCAGGGTCGCTCAACTCGGTCTCGTGCTCGCCGCGGCGGGGCTGTGGGTGGCATCCCGGATGACGTGGGTGGAGGTGACGTCGTTCGACGGCCTCGGTGAACCGAAGACCGTCGCCCTGTCCGGCGGCACGTGGGCAACGGCGCTGGTCCCGCTGGCGGTGCTGCTGCTGGCCACCGCGGTCGCCGCACTGGCGGTGCGGGGGTGGCCGCTTCGGCTGTTGGCCGTGCTGGTGGCCGCTGCCAGTGCCGGGACCGCCTACCTGGCCATCAGCCTGTGGGTCATCAAGGACGTGGCCGTACGCGCCTCGCATATCGCGGAGGCCCCGGTCGCAGACCTCGTGGGCACGCAGCGGTACTACACGGGCGCGGTGATCACTGTGGCCGCCGCTGTCGTGGCGCTGGCGTGTGCGGCGCTGTTGATGCGATCCGCGGCGAGTGAGCGCGCCGGTGCGGCCAGGTATTCGCGGCGCACCGTCGCGCCCGACGAACCCGCAGGCGAGATGTCCGAGCGCGCGATCTGGGACGCCCTGGACGCGGGCGCCGATCCGACGCAGGATCCGACCAATCCGGACAACAAGGGCCGGTGATCGGGGATGTTCTGGTGGCGGCTACCCTTCGTGGTTGAAGATCGTTCGGTGTTTCCGGGGGAAGGGAAGCGGCAGTCATGAGTTCGGCGACGGTACTCGACTCGATCATCGAGGGAGTCCGCGCCGACGTCGCCGCCCGCGAAGCCGTCATCCCGCTGGCCGACATCAAGGCGAAGGCCAAGGACGCGCCGCCGCCGCTGGACGTGATGGCCGCGCTCCGTGCTCCCGGCATCGCGGTGATCGCCGAGGTGAAGCGGGCCAGCCCCTCACGCGGTGAGTTGGCGCCGATTTCCGATCCTGCCGAGCTGGCGGCCGCCTACGAAAGCGGCGGTGCGCGCATCATCAGCGTCCTCACCGAACAGCGTCGGTTCAATGGTTCTCTCGAGGATCTCGACGCGGTGCGCGCCGCGGTGTCAATCCCGGTGCTGCGCAAGGATTTCATCGTCCGGCCGTATCAGATTCACGAAGCCAGGGCGCACGGTGCGGACATGTTGCTGCTCATCGTCGCTGCGCTGGAGCAGCCGGTGCTGGAGTCGCTGCTTGAGCGCACCGAATCGCTGGGCATGACCGCGCTCGTCGAGGTGCACACCGAGGAGGAGGCCGACCGCGCGCTGTCCGCGGGCGCCACGGTAATCGGTGTCAACGCACGCGATCTCAAGACGTTGAAGGTCGACCGCGATTGCTTCGCGAGGATCGCCCCCGGGCTGCCGACCGATGTCATCCGTATCGCGGAGTCCGGGGTCCGCGGTACCGCCGATCTGCTGGCGTACGCGGGTGCGGGCGCGGACGCGGTGCTCGTGGGTGAGGGGCTTGTCACCAGCGGTGACCCCCGCAGCGCCGTCGCCGATCTGGTCACCGCAGGCACCCATCCGTCGTGCCCCAAACCCGCGCGTTGAGAAGTGGCCGATATCGCCGGGCCTGAGCTGCCCCGTTCCAGCGCAGCCGTCGCCGAACCGACGGCCCACGACCCTGACGAGCGTGGCCACTTCGGTGTCTACGGCGGAAGATTCGTCGCCGAGGCGCTGATGGCGGTGATCGAAGAGGTCACGACGGCGTACGAGAAGGCGCGCGGAGATCAGACCTTCCTCGACGAATTGGACCGGCTGCAACGGCACTACAGCGGACGTCCGTCCCCGTTGTACGAAGCCGAACGACTCTCGGAGCACGCCGGCGGTGCCCGGATCTTCTTGAAGCGAGAAGACCTCAACCACACCGGATCCCACAAGATCAACAATGTCCTCGGCCAGGCGCTGTTGGCGCGGCAGATGGGCAAGAACCGCGTCATCGCCGAAACCGGTGCGGGCCAGCACGGTGTGGCGACCGCGACGGCGTGTGCGTTGCTCGGCCTGGAGTGCGTCATCTACATGGGCGCGGTCGACACGGCCCGCCAGGCTCTCAACGTCGCGCGGATGCGGTTGTTGGGTGCGACGGTGGTCTCGGTCGAGGCGGGCTCGAAGACGTTGAAGGACGCGATCAACGAGGCGTTCCGCGACTGGGTCACCAACGCCGACAACACCTACTACTGCTTCGGCACGGCGGCAGGACCCCACCCGTTCCCGACGATGGTGCGCGACTTCCAGCGCGTGATCGGGCTCGAGGCGCGCGCACAGATTCAGGCGCAAGCGGGCCGGTTGCCCGACGCGGTTACGGCGTGTGTCGGCGGCGGGTCGAATGCGATTGGGATTTTTCACGCATTCATCGACGACCCAGGTGTGCGACTCGTGGGCTATGAGGCCGCCGGTGACGGTGTCGAAACCGGCCGACACGCAGCCACTTTCACCGGCGGGTCGCCCGGTGCGTTCCAGGGCTCCTTCTCGTACCTGCTGCAGGACGAGGACGGCCAGACCATCGAATCGCATTCGATCTCAGCGGGTTTGGACTATCCCGGTGTCGGCCCGGAGCACGCGTACTTGAAGGACATCGGCCGGGCGGAGTATCGGCCGATCACCGACACCGAGGCGATGGACGCGTTCTCGCTGCTCTGCCGCACCGAGGGAATCATCCCCGCGATCGAATCCGCACACGGTCTCGCCGGGGCGCTGCAGTTGGGTTTCGAACTCGGGCCCGGGTCGATCGTGCTGGTCAACCTGTCCGGCCGCGGCGACAAGGATGTGGAGACCGCGGCGAAGTGGTTCGGATTGTTGGACGGTGAGCCGTGAGTCGGCTGGCACCGTTGTTCGACACCTGCCGGAGCGAGTCGCGCAGCGCGTTGATCGGCTATCTACCGACCGGATTCCCCGATGTGCCCACGTCGATTTCGGCGATGACGACGCTGGTCGAGAACGGGTGCGACCTGGTGGAGGTCGGCGTCGCGTACTCCGATCCGGGGATGGACGGTCCGACCATCGCGGCGGCCACGGAGGTGGCGCTGCGTGGGGGAGTGCGGGTGCGGGACTCGCTGGCCGCGGTCGAGGCGATCTCCAATGCCGGAGGCAAAGCCGTGGTCATGACGTACTGGAATGTGGTGTTGCGGTGGGGCATCGACGCTTTCGCGCGCGATCTCGCGTCGGCCGGTGGGCTCGGGATGATCACACCCGACCTGATACCTGACGAGGCCGACGAGTGGCTCGCGGCGTCGGAGACCTACGACCTGGACCGAATCTTTCTGGTGGCGCCGTCATCGACACCTGAACGGTTGACGATGACCGCGCAGGCGTCGCGCGGATTCGTCTATGCCGTTTCGACGATGGGCGTGACCGGCGCGCGCGATGCGGTGTCGACCGCCGCGCCTGAGCTGGTCCGCCGTGTGAAGGCTGTCTCGGACATCCCGGTGGGCGTCGGCCTCGGCGTCCGGTCGGGGGAGCAGGCGGCCGAGATCGGCGCCTACGCCGACGGAGTCATCGTGGGATCGGCGTTGGTGTCGGCGCTGCAGGAGGGTGTCGAGGCGGTGGGAACGTTGACAGCCGAGCTCGCCGACGGCGTCAGGCGAAGGGTTACTGCGTGACAACGACCGTCTTGGCCGCCATCCCCAGCCCGGCGCAGGGCGTCTGGCATCTCGGTCCGATACCCATCCGAGCGTATGCGGTGTGCATCATCGTCGGCATCGTTGCGGCGCTGATCATCGGCGACAGGCGTTGGGAGGCGCGCGGCGGCGAGCGCGGCGTCATCTACGACATCGCGTTGTGGGCGGTGCCCTTCGGGTTGATCGGCGGCCGGCTCTACCACGTGGTGACCGACTGGTGGCGCTACTTCGGAGACAACGGCGCCGGCCTGGCAGGCGTGTTCCGCATCTGGGACGGCGGCCTCGGCATCTGGGGGGCGGTCGCGCTCGGCGGTGTCGGCGCGTGGATCGCCTGCCGCCGCAGGGGGATTCCGTTGCCCGCGTTCGCCGATGCGATCGCGCCCGGGATCATCCTGGCGCAGGGGATCGGCCGGCTCGGCAACTACTTCAACCAGGAGCTGTGGGGCGCGGACACGACGTTGCCGTGGGCGCTGAAGATCTACGAGCGCCGGGACTCGGCCGGCATGATCGACAACCTCAACGGCGTGTCGACCGGCGAAGTGGTGCAGCTGGTGCATCCGACGTTCCTGTACGAACTGCTCTGGAATCTGCTGGTTTTCGCGATTCTCATCTATGCCGATCGCCGCTTCAAGCTCGGCCACGGCCGCCTGTTCGCGTTGTATGTAGCGGGTTACTGCGTGGGCCGGTTCTGGATCGAGTTGTTGCGGGCCGACGACGCGACGCTGATCGAAGGCGTGCGTATCAACTCCTTCACCGCGACGTTCGTGTTCATCGGCGCGGTCGTGTACATCATGGCTGCGCCGAAGGGGCGGGAGGATCCCGCTTCCCTCAGGGGCGAGGCCGAGCCGGAACGGCCGACCGTCGAGGACCTCACCGAAGAGTTGACCGCGGTCGCGTCGACGACAGGTGTGTTCGCTGCTGCCAAGGCCGCCGCCGCCGAGGACGACACGTCGGAGGCGGAGACGGTGAAGGCCGAGGCGCTCACCGCGGATGTACCGGAGGACGAGGCGATCTCGGCCGAGGATGTGTCGGCAGAAGAGCTCGGCGCGGATGTCGCGGGTGTGCCGGCCGAGGACCTCGAAGAGGCCGAGGAGTTCGCGGCCGAGGGCGACGAAGAAGAACCGGAGTCGGAGGTCGAGGCGGTAGCGGAGGCCGAAGCTCTGGCCGAGGATGTGGCTGAGGCGCCCGCCGAGGACATCGCGGAAGCGGAGGAGTTCGTCGAGGCGGGTGCGGCTCCCGCGGCCGGCGTGGGTGCGGTCGAGGGCGAGGAGGCCAGCGACGCGTTGGTCGATGCCGCCGAGGCACACGAATCCGCGGTCGAGGGCGAGGCGGCAGCCGAGAGGGTGGCTGACGAGGCGGCGACGCCGGCGGTGACCGAGCAGGCACCGAAGGCCAAGCGTCGGCTGCGTCTGTGGCCGAAGCGCCGTCGGGAGCCCGATGTGGGTGCTGCCGCGGCCGTAGCAGCCGGGACGCCCGAAGCAGAGGCGGTCGCCGAGGCTGAAGAGCTGGCTGAGGATGTGGCCGAGGCGCCGTCGGAGGAGATCGTCGAGGCCGAGGAGTTCGCGGAAGCCGGTGCGGCTGCCGACTCCGGTGGTGTTGGTGCGGTCGAGGGTGAAGAGGCCAGCGACGCATTGGTCGATGCCGCCGAGGCTCATGAAGCCGCGGTCGAGGGCGAGGCGGCTGCTGAGGAGTTGGCCGACGAGGCTGCGGCTGAGGCGGAGGAAGAGACTGACGACGCTGAAGCTGAACCCAAGCCTGACGAGGACACCGAGGTCGGTGTTGTCGGTGCCGTCGAAGGCGAGGAGGCCGACGCCGCGCTTGCTGACGCTACCGAGGCGCATGAGGCCGCGGTCGAGGGCGAGGCGGCTGCTGAGGAGTTGGCCGAGGAGGCCGAGGAAGCAGAGGCCGAAGCCGACGAGGCTGAAGCTGAGCCCAAGCCTGACGAGAACACCGAGGTTGGTGTTGTCGGTGCCGTCGAAGGCGAGGAGGCCGACGCCGCGCTTGCTGACGCTCCTGAGGCGCATGAGGCTGCGGTCGAGGGTGAGGCGACGGCTGAGGAGTTGGCCGAGGAGGCGGAGGAAGCCGAGCCCGCAGAGGCAGAGGCCGTCGCCGAAGAGGAGCCCACCGAAGAGGATCAGGCCGAAGCCGACGAGGCTGAAGCTAAACCCGAGCCTGACGAGGACACCGAGGTTGGTGGCGTCGGCGCCGTCGAAGGCGAGGAGGCCGACGCCGCGCTTGCTGACGCTCCCGAGGCGCACGAGGCCGCCGTCGAGGGTGAGGCGGCTGCTGAGGAGTTGGCCGAGGAGGCCCAGGCCGAGGCGGAGGAAGCCGAACAGTCGGAGGCGGAGGCAGTCGCCGAAGACGAGCCGGCTCAGGAGGCTGCGACCGACAAGGCCGAAGCGGACTCGGACGAGCCCGCCGACGCGGGCGGCGTCGGTGCCGTCGAGGGCGAGGAGGCCGACGCCGCGATTACGGACGCTGCCGTGGCGCACGAGCCCGCCGACGTGGTTGAGGCCGCAGCCGAGGAACTGGCCGACGAGGCCGAAGCTGAATCCGAAGAGTCCGAGGCGGAGAAAGCCGACGAGACGTCCGACGTCGAGGCCGAAGCGGAATCGGACGAGCCCGCCGACGTGAGCGGTGTGGGTGCCGTCGAGGGCGAGGAGGCCGACGCCGCACTCTCTGACGCTGCCGAGGCGCATGAGGCTGCGGTCGAGGGTGAGACCTCAGCTGAGAAGGTGGCGGACGAGCTAGGGACAACACCGGAAACTGGCGGGCGAGTGCGCAATTGGCTGCGCCGCCGCCGAAACCGCTAGGCCGTTTCCGCGGTTGTCCACACCCGGTTTTCGGCTGCGTCGACTTGTCAGTGGGGCCGAGTAGCGTCGGATTTATGTTCGAGGATGCCTCGAGTTTCGATCTGCTCACCCTCATGGGTGAAGAGGCGCGCGAAGAGTCTGCCGCGATGGGGCGCCGACTCGCCCTGGTCGCCGAACTCTATGCGCGGCGCGTCAAGGAACATCGCGAAGCGAGAATGTTCCTGACCGACGTCGCGGTCGTCGTGGCGGCGGAGATATCGCCGGTCCAAAACATCAGTCACGCCCGGGCGCTTGGTCAGGTACATGCGGCAAAAACATTGCACGAGCGGCTTCCTCGCGTAGCAGAGATATTCCGGCGCGGGTGGATCGACTACCGAGTCGTGTCCACCATCATGTCGCGCACCGAGAATGTCGAGGACGACATCATGCCCGCACTCGACGAGGCGTTGGCCGCCAAAGCCGAGAAGTGGATGAAACTCTCCGGACCCAAACTCATCGACCGCGTAGACATGTTCGTGGGGCGCTTCGACCCCGAGACGGTGCGGGTTCCTCGCAGCGCCGAGGACAATCGTCACGTCATCGTCGAGCCGGGCTGCCCGGGAATGGCGTGGGTCGGGGCCAACTTGCGCGCGGCCGACGGTGCGGCACTGGACAATCGGCTCGACGCTCTAGCCGCCACCGTGTGCGACAACGACCCTCGAACCAAGGACCAGCGCCGCGCCGACGCCTGCGGACCGCTCTCGCGCATGGAAGCGACGATGCCCTGCGAATGTGGCCTCGACGACTGCCCTGCGGCCGCGAAACGTGCGGCCACGACGACGGCAATCATCCATGTGCTGGCCGAGCAGGCGACCCTCGACGGGACCAGCAACAAACCCGGTTACCTGAAGGGTTTCGGGGTGATGCCGGCGGAGTCGGTGCGTGAAGCCGCCAAGAATGCGCAGTTGAAACCGCTGATCACGCCAGATACCAACGCCGACAACGGTTACCGCCCAAGTGTCGCGCTACGGGAATTCCTGCAGTGGCGGGACCTCACCTGCCGATGGCCGGGATGCGACAAGCCGGTCCAACGCTGCGACGTCGACCACACCGTGCCGTGGCCGCAGGGGCCGACGCATCCGTCGAACACCAAGCACTACTGCAGAACCCACCACCTGATCAAGACTTTCTTCGGTGGACCACAGGGCTGGACCGACCGACAACTCTCCGACGGCACCATCGAGCTCATCGCTCCCACGGGTCACGTGTGGCGTACCGAACCTCATGGCGCGAGTATGTTTCCGGCGCTCGGACAGCCGATGAACGAGTTCGAAGTCCCCGCAGAAATCTCGCCCGAATCCGGCGATCGGGTGCTGATGATGCCTCGTCGCAAACAGTCGCGTGAGGATGACCGCCGCGACAGAATCAAGGCTGAACGCCGTCAACGCGCCGAACTCATCGCCGAAGAAGAGCGCCAACGGCAGGCCTGGCTGGCCGCCAACTACCAACCCCCACCGTTCTGACACGCCCGGACCTCGAGGTCCGCGAACTCAATTCACACTCACCCAGCGAATCCCCCTGAGCGACACACCGTTGAGCGATGTCGGCTACGACCGTGGGTATCCGGCCGTTCCCGCGGACAGCCACGAACGCCGGGCTACGCGATGGGTCCGCACGGCCGCGATATTCCTACTGACCGTTCCCACCCTCTCTGGCATGCTTGGTGCCATGACGGAGCCGCAGTTCGGTGGCAGTGAGCATGGCAGCACACCCCCGCCGCCCCCACAGGAATCGGACTACCAGCAGCAATATCCGCCGCCGCCCGGCGAGTACGGCACGCCGCCCGAGTACGGCCCTCCTCCCGGGGGCTATCCGCCGGTCTACGGCGATCCCATGGCCCCGTATGGGCGTCATCCCATCACCGGCGAGCCCTACTCCGACAAGTCCAAGCTGATCGCGGGCCTGCTACAGCTGCTCGGCCTGTTCGGTCTGGTCGGCATCGGCCGCATCTACCTCGGCTACACCGGGCTCGGCGTCGCCCAGTTGGTCGTCGGCCTCATCACGTGCGGCATCGGCGCCATCATCTGGGGCATCATCGACGCCATCATGCTGCTCACCGACAAGGTCCGCGATCCTCAGGGGCGCCCACTGCGCGATGGCACCTAGCGCCGGCACGAGCCGCAGGCAGCTGTACGGCGCTCTCGGTACCGGCGCCGTGCTGGCCGGCGCCCTGACCTACATCGGTCTCGCCGACCCGCACCGCCCGAATTTCGTCTTTCCTGCGTGCCCGTTCAAGGCCCTGACCGGCCTGAACTGCCCCGCTTGCGGTGGCCTGCGGATGACGCACGACCTCCTCCACGGCGACCTCGCCGCGGCGGTCGTCGACAACGTCTACCTGCTCGTGGGGCTTCCTCTCCTGCTGGCCTGGCTCCTGGTCAGGTGGCGCCAAAGCAAACCACTGATGAACACGCAAATGACCATCGTGATTGTCGTCTCGGCCCTGACCTGGACAGTGGTGCGCAACCTCCCCGGATTCCCGCTGGTCCCGACCGTTCTCGACGGGTGAGGCCGTAACTGCGCTGATACAATCGGCTGCGGGCCGGTGCAGTCCCGGACATGAACTCTTCCGGACTGCGAAGGTGCCTCTCGATGCTCTTCTCGGCATTCCCCGAACCTCAGGGTCTCTATGACCCGACCAATGAAGCGGACTCCTGTGGCGTCGCCATGGTTGCCGACATCCAGGGTCGTCGCTCGCACTCGATCGTCACCGACGGGTTGACCGCCCTCGAACACCTCGACCACCGCGGGGCCGCAGGCGCCGAGACCAACAGCGGCGACGGCGCCGGCATCCTCATCCAACTGCCCGTCGAACTGCTTCGCGAAGTCGTCGACTTCGACCTCCCCGCGCCCGCGCTCGACGGGAGCAACACCTTCGCCGCCGGCATCTGCTTCATGCCGCAGGAACCCGGCGCCCGGGCTTCCGCCCGCGAAATGATCGAGGCCATCGCCGACGACGAAGGGCTCAAGGTCCTCGGTTGGCGCGCCCTGCCGATCGACCCCCTCGGCGCCGACCTCGGTGCGACGGCGTTCGGCTGCATGCCGCACATGGAGCAGCTGTTCGTCACGTCCACCAGCGAGGTCGGCGGCCTCGACCTCGACCGTCGTGTCTATCCGCTCCGCAAACGGGCCGAACGCGAAGGCGTGTACTTCCCATCGCTGTCCAGCCGCACCATGGCCTACAAGGGCATGCTCACCACAAAGCAGCTGCCCCAATACTTTCCGGATCTGCGCGACGAACGTTGCCGCAGCGCCATCGCGATCGTGCACAGCCGCTTCTCGACGAACACCTTCCCGTCATGGCCGCTGGCACACCCGTTCCGCTTCGTCGCCCACAACGGTGAGATCAACACCGTCCGCGGCAACCGCAACCGCATGCGCGCACGGGAGGCGATGCTCGCCAGCGCCAACATCCCCGGCGACCTGTCCCGCCTGTTCCCGATCTGCACGCCCGACGCGTCCGACTCGGCCTCCTTCGACGAGGTGCTCGAACTGCTGCACCTCGGCGGCCGCAGCCTGCACCACGCCGTGCTGATGATGATCCCGGAGGCGTGGGAGAACAGCACCACCATGGACGAGGCCGAGCGTGCCTTCTGGCAGTTCCACGCGTCGTTGATGGAGCCATGGGACGGTCCCGCCTGCGTCACCTTCACCGACGGCACCCTCGTCGGTGCGGTGTTGGACCGCAACGGATTACGGCCCGGCCGGTGGTGGCGCACCATCGACGACCGCATCATCCTCGCCAGCGAGAGCGGTGTCCTCGACGTGCCCTCGGCGCAGATCGTCGCCAAGGGCCGCCTGCAGCCGGGCAAGATGTTCCTCGTCGACACCGCCGAGGGTCGCATCGTCGCCGACGACGAGATCAAAGCGGACCTCTCGGCGCAGGAGGCCTACGGCGAGTGGCTGCACGCCGGCCTGCTCGACATCGCCACCCTGCCCGACCGCGCCCGCATCCAGCCCAACCACGACAACGTGGTCAAGCGCCAGATCGCCTTCGGCTACACCGAAGAGGATCTGCGCGTGCTGCTCGCCCCGATGGCCGCCGCCGGGGCCGAACCGCTCGGCTCCATGGGCACCGACACTCCGGCCGCCGTGCTCTCGCAGCGCTCCCGGCTGCTCTACGACTACTTCGTCGAACTCTTCGCCCAGGTGACGAACCCGCCGCTGGACGCCATCCGCGAGGAGATCGTCACGTCGATGGCCCGCATCATGGGCCCTGAGCAGAACCTGCTCGAACCGTCCGCCGCCTCGTGTCGCCAGATCGTGCTGCGCTGGCCGGTTCTCGACAACGACGAACTCAACAAGATCGTCCACATCAACGATGACGGTGAACACCCCGGGCTGCGCACCACCGTGCTCAAGGCCCTCTACGACGTCGAGCGTGGCGGCGAAGGCCTCGCCGACGCCCTCGAGGACCTCCGCCACAAGGCCTGCGATGCCATCGCCAAAGGCGCTCGGACCCTTGTCATTTCCGACCGCGACTCCGACCACACCCGCGCGCCGATCCCGTCGCTGCTGGCCGTCTCCGCCGTGCATCACCACCTCGTGCGCACCAAGGAACGCACCACCGTCGCACTCGTCGTCGAGAGCGGCGACGCCCGCGAGGTGCACCACATCGCGATGCTCATCGGCTTCGGCGCCGCCGCTGTCAACCCGTACCTCGCGTTCGAGTCGATCGAGGACCTCGTCCGCGAAGGTGAACTCACCGGTATCGAACCCGCCGC
Organism: Mycolicibacterium celeriflavum; assembly: GCA_050205545.1. GTDB lineage: Bacteria > Actinomycetota > Actinomycetes > Mycobacteriales > Mycobacteriaceae > Mycobacterium > Mycobacterium celeriflavum_A. The sequence goes on along the minus strand of JBNMQV010000006.1, from coordinate 102,987 downwards.
GGCCGTGCGCAATTACTGCAAGGCCCTCGGCAAGGGCGTGATGAAGGTGATGAGCAAGATGGGCATCTCCACCGTCGCCTCCTACACGGCCGCGCAGGTCTTCGAGGCCGTCGGCATCGACAAGGCCGTCATCGACGAGTACTTCACCGGCACCCCAAGCCAACTCGGCGGCGTCGGCCTCGACGTCATCGCCGAAGAGGTCAAACAACGCCACCGCCGTGCCTATCCGGAAAACCCGACCGAGCGCGTGCACCGCCGCCTTGAAATCGGTGGCGAGTACGCTTTCCGCCGCGAAGGGGAACTGCACCTGTTCACCCCCGAAGTGGTGTTCCTGCTCCAGCATTCGACCCGCACCGCCCGCTACGACGTCTTCCAGCGCTACACCGACGAGGTGGACCGGCTCTCCCGCGAGGGTGGGGCCCTGCGCGGCCTGTTCGACTTCAAGAAGCTCCGCTCGCCCGTGCCGCTCGACGAGGTCGAGCCCGTCGAAGAGATCGTCAAACGTTTCAACACCGGTGCCATGAGCTACGGCTCGATCTCGGCCGAAGCACACGAGACGATGGCGATCGCGATGAACAATCTCGGCGGCCGCTCGAACTCGGGAGAGGGCGGCGAGGACACCGACCGGCTCTACGACCCGAAACGGCGCAGCGCGGTCAAACAGGTCGCCTCCGGCCGGTTCGGCGTCACCAGCGACTATCTGGTGAACGCGACGGACATCCAGATCAAGATGGCCCAGGGCGCGAAACCCGGTGAGGGCGGCCAACTCCCGGGCTTCAAGGTGTACCCGAACATCGCCAAGACCCGGCACTCCACACCCGGCGTCGGCCTCATCTCGCCGCCGCCGCACCACGACATCTACTCCATCGAGGATCTGGCGCAGCTGATCCACGACCTCAAGAACGCCAACGACCAGGCGCGCATCCACGTCAAGCTGGTCAGCAGCGTCGGCGTCGGCACCGTCGCCGCCGGTGTGTCCAAGGCCCACGCCGACGTCGTGCTGATCTCCGGCTACGACGGCGGCACCGGCGCCGCACCGCTGACGAGCCTCAAGCACGCGGGCGTGCCATGGGAGATCGGCCTCGCCGAGACCCAGCAGACGTTGATGCTCAACGGGTTACGCGACCGCATCACCGTGCAGTGCGACGGCGGCATGCGCACCGCCCGTGACGTCATCGTCGCCGCCCTGCTCGGCGCCGAGGAGTACGGCTTCGCCACCGCTCCGCTGATCGTGTCGGGCTGCATCATGATGCGCGTCTGCCACCTCGACACCTGCCCCGTCGGCGTGGCCACCCAGAACCCCGAACTGCGAGCCCGCTTCACCGGTAAGCCCGAGTTCGTGGAGAACTTCTTCCGCTTCATCGCCGAGGACATCCGTAAGTATCTGGCGGAGCTCGGGTTCCGCACCCTCGACGAGGCCATCGGGCACGCCGAACTGCTCGACACCGACAAGGGAATCGCGCACTGGAAGAGCCAGGGCCTCGACCTCTCGCCGATCTTCGCAGTGCCTGCGGACGGGCACACCGGCGAACCCACGCCGCGGCGCAAGGTCCGCGACCAGTACCACGCACTGGATCAAGCGCTCGACCAGACGCTGATCCAACTCGCCGAGGGCGCGCTCGAGGACGCCCATCCCGTCCGCCTCGAACTGCCCATCCGCAACGTCAACCGGACCGTCGGCACGCTGCTGGGGTCCGAAGTGACCAGACGCTATGGCGGACAGGGCCTGCCCGACGGCACCATCCACATCGAGCTGACCGGTTCGGCCGGCCAGTCGCTCGGCGCGTTCCTGCCGCCCGGCATCACCCTCGAACTCATCGGCGACACCAACGACTACGTCGGAAAGGGTTTGTCCGGCGGCCGGATCATCGTGCGACCGCCCGACGACGTGCTCTTCCTCGCCGAGGACAACGTGATCGCCGGCAACACCCTGCTGTTCGGCGCGACATCGGGCGAGGTGTACCTGCGCGGTCGCGCCGGTGAACGCTTCGCCGCCCGCAACTCCGGCGCACTGACCGTCGTCGAGGGCGTCGGTGACCACGCCTGCGAGTACATGACCGGAGGACGGGTTGTGGTCCTCGGCAAGACCGGTCGCAACATGGCCGCAGGCATGTCCGGCGGCATCGCGTTCGTCCTCGGCCTCGACCCGCGACGGGTCAACACCGAGATGGTGGAGTTGCAACGCCTCGACCCCGAGGATCTCGCCTGGTTGCGCGACGTGATCGCCCGGCACGCCCAGTACACCGGCAGCAGCCTGGCTACCTCTGTGCTGTCGGACTGGCCGAGGCGCAGCACCCAGTTCACCAAGATCATGCCCCGCGACTACCAGCGCGTCCTGGAGGCCACACTCACCGCCAAACGCGAGGGGCGCGACGTCGACACCGCGATCATGGAGGCCAGCCGTGGCTGATCCCACCGGATTTCTCAAGGTTCCGAAGGTCGACGCCGCCAAGCGGCCCGTCGACGAACGCGTCGGCGACTGGCGCGAGGTCTACGAACAGCAGGACCCGAACCGGCGCGCCGCCGAGGTCTCACAGCAGGCGCGTCGGTGCATGGATTGCGGAATCCCGTTCTGCCACTCCGGATCCGCCGGCTGCCCGCTGGGCAACCTGATCCCCGAGTGGAACGACCTGGTGCGCCGCGGCCGGTGGGACGCGGCAAGCGACCGCCTGCACGCCACCAACAACTTCCCGGAGTTCACCGGCCGGTTGTGCCCGGCTCCGTGTGAGGCCGCGTGCGTCCTGTCGATCTCCGAAGAGCAGACCGGCGGCAGCGTCACAATCAAGCGCATCGAGCAGACCATCGCCGACCACGCGTGGCTCAACGGCAAGGTCGAACCGCAGCCTGCCGCCATCGCGTCCGGTAAGCGCGTCGCGATCATCGGCTCGGGCCCAGCGGGATTGGCTGCGGCACAACAGCTCACCCGCGCCGGCCACGAGGTCACCGTCTACGAGCGCGACGACCGTATCGGCGGCCTGATGCGCTACGGCATTCCCGAGTACAAGCTCGAGAAGGCGACACTGGATCAGCGCTTGGCCCAGATGCGCGCGGAGGGAACACGTTTCGTCACCGAGACCGAGGTCGGCGTCGACGTCTCCGTCGAACAACTCCGCGCGCAATACGACGCCGTCGTGCTCGCGGTCGGCGCGCTGCGTGCGCGCGACAACGAGGCCGAGGGGCGTCACCTCAAGGGCGTCCACCTCGCGATGGAGCACCTGGTGCCCGCGAACAAGGAGTGCGAGGGCGACGGTCCCAGCCCGATCAGCGCCAAGGGTAAGCACGTCGTGATCATCGGCGGCGGCGACACCGGCGCCGACTGCCTGGGCACCGCGCACCGGCAGGGTGCGCTGTCGGTCACCCAGCTCGACTACAACCCCGAACCGCCCGAAACGCGCGACGACTCGCGCACACCGTGGCCGACGTGGCCGCTCGTGCTGCGCACCCGACTCTCACCCGCACACGCCGAGGGTGGCGACCGCCGCTACGAGGTCGCCGTGCAGCGTTTCGTCGGCGACGACCGCGGCCGCCTCCGCGCGCTCGAGATCGCCGAGGTCAAGGTCGAACGTGACGCTGAGGGTCGCCGCGTCATCACCCCGATCGGCGAACCGATGGAGATCCCGTGCGAGCTCGCGTTGTTGGCCATCGGTTTCGAGGGCGTCGAACACATGCCGCTGCTCGACGAACTGGGCCTGACGCTGAACCGACGCGGCGCGCTGCCGTGCGGCTCGGACTGGCAGACCGACGCGCCCGGCGTGTTCGTCTGCGGCGACGCCCACCGCGGCGCATCCCTGATCGTCTGGGCGATCGCGGAGGGCCGCAGCGCCGCGCACGCGGTCGACACGTATCTGATGGGGGAGTCGGACCTGCCGGCCCCGGTGATTCCGGGCGCACTTCCGCTGGCCGTCGTCTGAATCGATAACGACTATGCTCGAGTGTCGTGAATAGACGCGGGAAGATCGTCTGCACCCTCGGTCCGGCCACCGCGACCGATGACGCCGTCCGTGCGCTGGTCGTGGCGGGAATGGATGTCGCACGGCTCAACTTCAGCCACGGCGACTATCCCGATCACGAAGCCAACTACAAGCGTGTCCGCTCCGCGTCGGACGCCACCGGCCGAGCGGTCGGCATCCTCGCCGACCTGCAGGGCCCCAAGATCCGGCTCGGCCGATTCAAGGACGGTCCCACCTTCTGGGCCGCGGGCGAAACGGTTCGCATCACCGTCGACGACATCGAGGGCACCGCGGACCGCGTCTCGACCACCTACAAGCGCCTCGTCGAGGACGCCACCCCCGGTGACCGGGTTCTGGTCGACGACGGCAACGTGGGCCTGGTCGTCGAGCGCATCGAGGGCAGCGACGTCATCTGCACCGTCACCGAGGGCGGTCCGGTCAGCAACAACAAGGGCATGTCGCTGCCCGGGATGAACGTCTCGGCTCCGGCATTGTCCGAGAAGGATGTCGACGATCTGGAGTTCGCGCTGCGCCTCGGCGTCGACTTCGTCGCATTGTCTTTCGTGCGTTCACCGGCCGACATCGAGCTCGTGCACGAGGTGATGGACCGGGTCGGACGCCGCGTGCCCGTCGTCGCCAAGCTCGAGAAGCCCGAGGCCATCGACAACCTCGAGGCCGTCGTGCTGGCGTTCGACGCCATCATGGTCGCCCGCGGTGACCTCGGTGTGGAACTGCCGCTCGAGGAAGTGCCGCTCGTGCAGAAGCGCGCGATCCAAATGGCAAGGGAGAACGCGAAACCCGTCATCGTCGCGACGCAGATGCTGGAGTCGATGATCGAGAACTCGCGGCCCACCCGGGCCGAGGCGTCCGACGTCGCCAACGCCGTGCTCGACGGCGCCGACGCGGTGATGCTTTCCGGCGAGACATCGGTCGGCAAGTACCCGCTCGAAACCGTCAAGACGATGGCGCGCATCATCCACGCGGTCGAGGAGAACTCGGTGGCCGCGCCGCCGCTGACCCACGTGCCCCGGACGAAGCGCGGCGTCATCTCCTACGCCGCCCGCGACATCGGTGAGCGCCTCGACGCGAAGGCACTCGTGGCCTACACGCAGTCGGGTGACACGGTGCGCAGGCTCGCGCGGCTGCACACGCCGCTGCCGCTGCTGGCGTTCACCTCGCTGCCGGAGGTGCGCAGCCAGCTCGCCCTGAGCTGGGGCACCGAGACGTTCATCGTGCCCCACATCCAGACCACGGACGGAATGATCCGTCAGGTCGACAAATCGCTGCTCGAACTCGGCCGGTACAAGCGCGGCGACCTCGTGGTCGTCATCGCCGGCATTCCACCGGGCACAGTGGGATCGACCAACCTGATCCATGTGCACAGGATCGGCGAGGACGACGTGTGACAGCGGATTTCGACGAGCTGCTCGAGATACTCCACCTCCGCCAGATCTCCGACGACATCTACATCGGGTCGCATCCCAGCAAGAATCCCGTGCGGACCTTCGGCGGGCAGACGATGGCACAGTCGTTCGTGGCGGCCGGGCGCAGCCTCGGGCATCCGACGCCGCCGAGCGCCCTGTCGGCTCACTTCATCGCCGGCGGGGATCCCGAGAAGGACCTGGAATTCCATGTGGTGCGGCTGCGCGACGAACGCCGCTTCGCTAACCGCCGCGTCGACGTCATGCAGGACGGTCAGCTGCTGACCACCGCGATGGTGTCGTTCCTGGCCGGCGGTCGCAGCCTGGAGCACGCGATCACGCCGCCGGACCTGCCGGACCCGGAATCGCTGCCGCCCGTGGACGACTTGCTGCGCGGCTACGAGGAAGTCGTCCCGCACTTCGTGAACGCGTTGCGGCCGATCGAGTGGCGCTACACCAACGATCCGAGCTGGGTGATGCGCGACAAAGGGGAGAAGCTGCCGCACAACCGGGTGTGGATGAAGGCGCTCGGCGAGATGCCGGAGGATCCGGTGCTGCACGCCGCCGCGCTGGTCTACTCGTCGGACACCACCGTGCTCGACTCGATCATCACCACCCATGGTCTGTCGTGGGGCTACGACCGGATCTTCGCGGTCACCACCAACCATTCCGTGTGGTTTCACCGGCCCGTGCGCTTCGACGAATGGGTGCTGTACTCCACCGCCTCGCCGGTGGCCGCCGACTCCCGCGGCCTGGGCACCGGCCACTTCTTCGACCGCTCCGGTCAGCCCGTCGCCACGGTGGTGCAGGAGGGGATCGTCAAGTACTTCCCGCCGCGCTGACTACGGCGTCGGCGTCAGCGTGACGTCGAACTGATCCTCCACGCGTTGCTGGAACTGCTCGGCGCACTGCTGCACCGCATCCTGGTCGTTGCCCGCGCGGTTGATGCAGTCGATGTAGTCGGTGCCGCCGACCTGGTTGAATCCCCAGACGGCGAGCCAGATGACGACGATCGCCTCGATGATGCTCAAGATCCCGAGCACGATGCCGGCCATGGCGACGCCGCCGTTGGTCGCCTCACCGCGTTTGGCCCTCTTCCATCCGATGACGCCAAGAATCACGGCGACGACGCCGAGCACGATGCCGCCGAAGACGGACAGCAGCGCGATGATCGCGACGACCAGGGCGGCGATGCCGATGCCGTTCTTCGGCGCGTTCGCCGGCGGGGGATATGCGTAACCCTGAGGCGGAGCCTGGGGATAGCCGCCGGGATAGCCGCCGGGATAGGCACCGGGATAGGCACCGTACTGAGGCTGTTGCGGCGGCGGCGGTGGCGGCGGCTGCTGCTGTGGAGGCGGCGGTGTCTGGGGAGGCGTTTCGGGGTGTTCCGGCTCGCTCATGCCGAGGAGGTTACTCCGCGACCAGCGAGAATGAGGGTAGGACACTCAAGCTGGCCGGGTAGATGATGCGTGGCGACGACGACCGTGCGGTCGGCGGCGAACAGCGCGCCGGGCGTGAGTAGGTCGGCGAGAATCCGGTCGGAATCCGCGGCGTCGAGGTGCTCGGTGGGTTCGTCGAGCAGCACCGTCGGGGCCGTGCAGAGCAGCGCGCGCGCCAGCAGCAAACGCCTGCGTTGCCCGGCGGAGACGGCGGCCGCCCCGCCGACGAGCACGGTGGTCAGGCCCTCCGGCAGCGCATCCAGCCAGTCGCCGAGACCGACCCGCCGCAATGCGGCCCGTATCTCGTCGTCGCTCGCATCGCCGCGTGCCACCAACATGTTGTCTCGCACCGTGGTGGCGAACAGGTGGGCGTCCTCGGCGAGAAAGACCGCGGTCGGGTCGCTTTCGGCGATCGAGAGCAGCAGCGTGGTCTTGCCCGACCCGCTCGGGCCGAGGATCGCCAGACGGTCGCCGGCCGACAGCGACACCTCCGGAACCAGCGGGCGCTCACGCTTCGAGTCGATCGGATCGGTGATCTCGGCGAGCCGGCGGAGGGCGATGCGCGACCTGGTGAGCTGCACGGCCGCGGCCGGCAGAGCGGCGCTCGCCTCGAATGCCGACAGCGGCAACAGCATCAGGACCGCGAGTGTGGTCGGCGCGACCGAGTTCGCGACGCCGATCGCCGCGATCACCGAGCCGAGCACGCTGGCGCCGATCGCCGCGGTCGACGTCGCGGCGGACACCGCGGCGGGTGCGGCCGCCAGATCCGTCGCCCGCCCCCAGTCGCGGTGCCGGCGCTCGGCTTCGGTGAGCACCGCGTCGAGTCGTCCGCCGACGCGAAGCTCCGGTGCGTGCTCGAGGGCCCGCATCACCGCCACATCGCGTCCCGAGTGATGTTGCGTCGCAGCGTCTTCGGTGGCTTCGGCGGCGCGGGCGGCCATCGCTGGCGCGACGACACCCGCGATCAGCAGGCACAGCGCCAGGACGGTCGCCGCTTCGACGGAGATGAGGCCGATGCCCACGACGGCGGCGACTCCGAGAACGGCCGCCACGGCGATCGGCAGCATCGCCCGCACCAGCACGTCGGCGAGGTCGTCGACGGAAGCGCCGATCCGGGCCACCAGGTCGCCGCTGGACATCCGCATCGCGGTGTCGGCGGGTGCTCCGGCCAGGCGTCGATACAGCGATTCGCGGGTGTCGGCGGCCGAGCGCAGCGCGGTGTCGTGCGCAGCCAGCCTCTGGCAATAACCCAACACCCCCCGGGAGATGCCGAGCGCGCGCACCGCCACCACCGCGACGGTGAGGTCGAGCACGGGCGGCATCTGCCAGGCCCTGGTGATCAGCCAGGCCGAGATCGCCGCCAGCGCCAATGCGCTGCCCAACGACAGCACGCCGAGCACCACCGCGAGCGTCAGCCGCCCCAACCGAGCCCTCACCAACTCACGCATCGACGAGCTCCCCCATGAACACCACCCGGTCACCGATCGCGCGCACCGGTTCGCGGTGCCCGACGACCAGCACGGTGGAACCGGCCCGCGCCCGTGCCACGATCGCGTCGAGCACACGGGCCTCCATCGCCGCGTCGAGGTGCGACGTCGGCTCGTCGAGCAGCAGCACCGGCGCGGGTGAGCCCAGTGCCCGCGCCAGCCCGAGCCGCTGACGCTGACCGAGGGACAGGCCGGTACCGTCGCGACCGAGCTCGGTGTCCAGGCCCTGCGGGAGGGTCGCCAGCACTTCTTCGAAACCGGCTGCGCGACAGGCCTCTTCGAGGTCGGGGATGGAACCGAACAGTTCGAGGTTGGTCCGCACGCTGCCCGGCACCAACATCGGGCGGTGCGGCAGCCAGGAGACCTGAGCCCACCACGACGGCAAGTCGAGGTCGCCGACATCGATCCCGCCCACCGACACTTCACCCGGGTGCAGACCGAGGATCGTGTGCAGCAGTGTCGATTTCCCGGCGCCGTTGGGGCCGGTCAGCACCGTCACCCGGCCCGGCTCGACATCCTCACCGAGGGCGGCGAGGTGGATCGTGGCGCCCGCCGCCAGCACCGTGCGGGTTCCCGCGGGCCGGCGCGGCACGGCGTCGAGAAGCCGGAGCGCGGCCTCGGCGGCGGTCTTGCCGTCCTGTGCCGCGTGAAACTCCACCCCGACGCGGCGAAGCGGCCAGAACACCTCCGGTGCGAGCAGTAGGGCGGTCAGCCCCGCGGTCAGCGTCATCTCACCGAAGACCAATCGCAGGCCGATCCCGACGGCGACGAGCGCGACGCCCAACGTGGCCAGCAGTTCGAGCACCAGCGCCGACAGGAACGCTATCCGCAGGGTGGCCATCGTCGAACGGCGATGCGCCGCAGCTAATTCAGTGATGCGGGTGACCGAACCCTCCAGGCGCCCCAGCGCCTTCAACGTCGGGATGCCCGCCACCAGGTCGAGCATCCGCGACTGCAGCGTGCTCATCGCCGCCAGGGCGGCCTCCGAGCGGTCCCTGGTCAGCAACCCGATCAACACCATGAAGATCGGAATGAGTGGCAGCGCGATCAACACGATGATCGCCGAACGCCAATCGACGACGGCGATCACCAGCACCGCCGCGGGGGTGAGGATGGCGGCGAGGAACACCGCGGGCAGATAGGCCGTCAGGAACGGGCGCAGCCCGTCGAGCCCGCGGGTGATCAGGGCCGCGGTGGCGTCGCGTTCGGCCGCGAGAAGCCGCGGGGGCAGCGCGGTGACCTCGCGCAGCACCCGACCGGACAGCTCGGCGATCACCTGTGTCGCGCCCGTCGACGCCAACCTGCTCTGCAGCCAGTGCGCGACGGTGCGAATCGCCCACAGCCCCACCAGGATCCCGAGCGAGCCGGCCCAGTGCCGGAGGTGGCGCGTCGTCGGATCGGTGATCACCCCGGCCACGACGTCGGCGAGCACGACCGCCGCGCCGATCGTCGCGCCGGTGATGAGCACCCCGCACGCCACCGATGCGACGAGGTACGTCCGCATCGCTCGCGAGGCCCGCCACAGGTTCATGTCCGGCGCCGCGTCAATCCGACCGGCTCGGGTATCCGGTCGGCCGAGATGCGTTGCCGGAAGACCCAATACGTCCATCCCTGGTACAGCAGCACCAGCGGGGCGAACACCAGCGCGGCCCAGCTCATGATCGTCAACGTGTACGGGCTGGACGCCGCGTTGTCGATCGTCAGGCTGTAGGCCGGATCGATCGTGGAAGGCATCAGGTTCGGATACAACACCCCGAAGAGCAGGACGACGACCGCCGCGACGGTTGCCGTCGTGTACGCGAACGCCCGGCCCTCGCCGATCCCGCGCCACACCCGCAGCGTGGCCGCGAGCTGCGCCAGACCGGCGACGAGCAGCACCGTCCAGGTCCAGTCCTTGCCGTGCTCGAGCTGCGTCCACAGCCCGAAGGAGGCCAACACCACCGTCACCGGCAGCGCCAGCCGGCCGGCGAACCGCAACGCGTCATCGCGCACTGCGCCATCGGATTTCAGCGCCACGAACACGGCGCCGTGGAACAGGAACAGCCCGGCCGTGGCGAGGCCGCCGAGCAACGTGTAGCCGTTGACGAGGTCGCCGAGCGAGGCGCGCAGCTGTTTGTCGGCGTCGATGGGAAGCCCGCGCACCAGAGCCGCGAACGCGACACCCCACAGCGCGGCGGGAACCCATGACCCGACGGCGATCCCGATGTCGGCCCACCGGCGCCAATCGGGGTCGTCGATCTTGCCGCGCCACTCGATCGCCACGACGCGCAGGATCATCGACACCAGGATCGCCAGCAGCGGCAGATACAGCCCCGAGAACATGGTGGCGTACCAGTCGGGGAAGGCGGCGAACATCGCGCCGCCCGCGGTGATCAACCAGACCTCGTTGCCGTCCCACACCGGACCGATGGTGTTGAGCACCGCGCGTCGGCGTCGTTCGGCGTCTTCGCCCGCGCCGCGGCCGAACATGCCCATCAGCATGCCGACGCCGAAGTCGAAGCCCTCCAGCACGAAGAATCCGAGGAACAGACCCGCCATCACCACGAACCACAGCTCTTGTAGCGCCATTGCCACAGCTCCTCTCAGTACGCGAACGACAGCGGCGCCACCTCGTCGCTGCCGGGCGGCAGCGGAGCGGCGGGCTCGGAGTCGTGTTCCTGCGGCCCCTCGACGGTGTAGCGGCGGATGAGCCAGAACCAGATGACCGCGAGGACGGCATATATCACCGTGAACGCGACCAGCGACAGCACGACCATGCCGACCGGATGCCCGGAGACCCCCTCGGCGACGGTCAGCCGGATCATCGGATCACCGGTCGGGTTGGGGACCACCACCCAGGGCTGGCGGCCCATCTCGGTGAACACCCATCCGGCGCTGTTGGCCAGAAACGGTGCGGGCAGGGCCGCGAGCGCGAACCGGGACAGCCAGCGCGACTGCGGAATCCGGCGGCGACGCGTCATCCAGAGCACCGTCAACGAGAACAGCACCGGAACCGCCAGCAGCCCGATCATCGCGCGGAACGACCAGTACGTCACGAAGAGGTTGGGCCGGTAGTCGCCAGGCCCGAACTTCTCCTCGTACTGGCTCTGCAGGTCCTTGACCCCCTCCAGGCGTACCCCTTCGAATTCGCCCTTGGCCAGGAACGGCAGCACGTAGGGCACGTCGATCAGGTGGACGACGCTGTCGCAGTTGTTGTGCGTGCCGACGGTGAGGATCGAGAAGTTGGGATCGGTTGCGGTGTGGCACAACGATTCTGCCGACGCCATCTTCATCGGCTGCTGTTCGAACATGAGCTTGCCCTGGACGTCGCCGGTGACGACCAGCCCGAGCGTCGACGCCAGGACAACGATGCAGCCCAGGACCGCGGCGGGCCGGTACATGGTCTGCGCCTCTTTCTCGTTGCGGGCGCGCATCATCCACCACACGCACACCCCCGCGACGAAGGTGCCTGCGGTGAGGAACGCCCCGAACACCGCATGGCTGAACGCGGCGATCGCGGTGTTGTTCGTGAACAGCGCGACGATGCTGGTCAACTCCGCGCGCCCGGTCTCCGGGTTCACCCGGGCGCCGACGGGGTGCTGCATCCACGAGTTCGCCGCGATGATGAAGAACGCCGACAGGTTCACCGCGATGGCCACCACCCAGATGCAGGCGAGGTGCACCAGCCGGGGGAGCCGGGTCCAGCCGAAGATCCACAGCCCGAGGAACGTCGACTCGAAGAAGAAGGCGGCGAGGCCCTCCATCGCCAACGGCGCGCCGAAGACGTCGCCGACGAACCGGGAGTACTCGCTCCAGTTCATGCCGAACTGGAACTCCTGGACGATGCCGGTTGCCACGCCGAGGGCGAAGTTGATCAGGAACAGCTTGCCGAAGAAGCGGGTGAGGCGGTACCAGGACGTGTTGCCGGTGAGCAGCCAGGCGGTCTGCATGGCCGCGATCAGCGGCGCCAGCCCGATGGTCAGCGGAACGAAGATGAAGTGGTAGACGGTGGTGATGCCGAACTGCCACCGCGACACATCGAGCGCGTCCATCTCACCCTCTCCCGTGGCTGTGGCACCAGCCTACGACAGGGTGTAGTAGACGTCAGTGTGTGTTAGCTCACCGGCTCCTCGGCCGCAGGTGACGGGGCCGTTCCGCCGGCGCCGAGGTCCTTGGAGGCCTTGCGGATGCCGAAGGCGGAGACGATCTCGAAGATGCCGATCACGACCAGCGAGATACCGGCCACCACGGTCAGGATCGCCAGCGACTCGAACGGGGCGGCGAGCATGATGACACCCGCGATCAGGCTGACCACACCGACGAAGATCTCCCACACGCGGCCGGGCAGCGTCGGGTCGCTGATCGCCGAGACCGCCGTGGCGACACCGCGGAAGATGAAGCCGATACCGATCCAGATCGCCAGCAGCAGGATCGACTCCTGCAGGCTCCGGAAGCACAACACCGCGAGGATGAGCGCCGCGGCACCGGAGATGAACAACAGCACCCGGCCGCCGGCCGAGACATGCAGGCTGAACGCGAAGATCACCTGCGCGATGCCGGCGACGAGCAGGTACGCGCCGAAGAAGATCGCCGCGATGACGATGGTCTTGCCCGGCCACAACCAGACGGCCACGCCGAGCGCTACCGCCAGGAGTCCGGACACCAGTGTTGTTTTCCAAAGATGCCGCAACAGGGTGGGCGGCGCGGAGCTAGTCATTGGCGCAGTGTGGCATAGGGAAACGGAAGGGATAGTCGCATTTCGGTATCGATTCGACCTTCAGTCGTGAAGTCCCGACGTAAGCACGCGTTTGGTTCCCCTGCCGTGGCGTGAGCTCTCTACTACTGTTCCGTTACCGGTGCTTCGTACCGGTTCCACGACGTAGAAAGTAGGGGCATCCGTGTTAGGTGACTGTCACAACCGTCGAGGTAGATTGTGGCGCTTCGCAGTCGTATTCGCCGCGGCCGGTGCGCTGGCCATGTCCGGGTGCGCCAGCGGTGGAGGAGGCGGCGGCGGTGGTGATTCCACCGACGCACCACCGACCGTCTCGGCGGCGAAGGTCGACGAGATCGCCAATACCGTTCCGGAGGCCATCAAGTCGTCCGGGAAGCTGGTGATCGGCGTCAACATTCCGTACGCCCCCAACGAATTCAAGGACCCCAGCGGCAAGATCGTCGGCTTCGACGTAGATCTGATGAACGCGATCGCGGCCACGCTCGGGCTGACGCCCGAATACCGGGAGTCGGACTTCGCGAAGATCATCCCGTCGATCCAGGGTGGCACCTACAACGTCGGGATGTCGTCGTTCACCGACACCAAAGAACGCGAGGAGACGGTCGACTTCGTCACCTACTTCAACGCGGGCACGATGTGGGCGCAGCGGCCGGGCTCGCAGATCGACCCGAACAACGCCTGCGGCAAGAAGGTCGCGGTGCAGGCCACGACCACACAAGAGGCCGAGGAACTTCCGGCGAAGAACAAGGCGTGTGTCGACGCCGGCAAGCCGCCGATCGAGATCGTTCCGTTCGACGGACAGGACGCCGCCACCAACGCGGTGGTGCTCGGCCAGGTCGATGCGATGTCGGCGGACTCCCCGGTGACCTCGTATGCGATCAAGCAGAGCAACGGCAAACTCGAACCCGCCGGCGACATCTTCGATTCGGCGCCGTACGGCTGGCCGGTGCAGAAGGGGTCGGCGCTCGCGCAGTCGCTGCAGAAGGCGCTCGAGCACCTGATCGAAAACGGCACGTACCGCGAAATCGCCGCCAACTGGGGCGTCGAGAACGGGATGATCGACAAGCCAGTCATCAACGGCGCCGTCTCGTAAAGGACGTCTCATGACCGATGTAGACACGTCGTCACCCCCTGCCCCTGCCGCCATCGATGCGGTGCCGCTACGCCATCCGTGGCGGTGGGTGGCGGCGGTCGTCATCGTCATACTCGTCGCTCTCTTTCTCTACGGCGCGGCGACCAACGAGTCCTACCGCTGGTCGACGTACTGGGAGTACCTCTTCAACGAGCGGGTGTTGACGGTCGGCGTCCTCAACACGCTGCAACTGACCATCTATTCGATGGTGCTCGCGATCGCGCTCGGTGTGCTGCTCGCGGTGATGCGGCTGTCGCCGAATCCGGTGCTGAAAGCCGTTGCGTGGGTGTACCTGTGGATCTTTCGCGGCACACCGGTGTACGTGCAGCTGGTGTTCTGGGGTTTGTTGCCGACGATCTACCAGAACATCCAGCTCGGGGTGCCGTTCGGGCCCTCGCTGTTGCAGGTGAACCTGCAGTCGCTGTCGATCCCGTTCCTGCTCGCGATCCTCGGCCTGGCGCTCAACGAGGCCGCTTACATGGCCGAGATCATCCGCGCGGGAATCAGTTCCGTTCCCGAGGGTCAGGCCGAGGCCTCGACGGCGTTGGGCATGTCGTGGGGGATGACCATGCGGCGCACGGTCCTTCCGCAGGCGATGCGGGTGATCATCCCGCCCACCGGTAACGAGGTGATCAGCATGCTGAAGACCACGTCGCTGGTGACCGCGGTGCCCTTCACACTGGACCTGTACGGCATCACCTCGCGTGAGATCGCCGCGCGCATCTTCGAACCCGTGCCGCTGCTGCTGGTCGCCGCGACGTGGTACCTGGCGATCACCAGCGTGCTCATGGTCGGCCAGTACTACCTCGAGCGGTACTACTCGCGTGGTGCGTCGCGCAAGCTGACCACCAAACAACTCGAGGCGCTGGCCAAGGCGCAGACACTGGGGGAGGCGCACCCGTGACACCGATGGTCAAGGCCGAGGCCGTCTGCAAGAACTTCGGTGCGCTGCAGGTGCTCAAGGGCGTCACGCTCGAGATCGGTCGCGGCGAGGTGCTGTGCATGGTCGGCCCCTCCGGTTCGGGCAAGTCGACCTTCCTGCGATGCATCAACCATCTCGAACAGGTCAACGCCGGGCGCCTGTACGTGGACGGGAAGCTGATCGGATATCGCGAGCGCGGCAACAAACTTCACGAGATGCCGCCGCGGGAGGCCGCGCGCCAGCGCCGCGACATCGGGATGGTCTTCCAGCACTTCAACCTGTTTCCCCACCGCACCGCGCTGGAGAACATCATCGAGGCGCCCATCCACGTCAAACGCGTCAAGAAGGACGAGGCGGTCGCGCGCGCCCGCGACCTGCTCGACCAGGTCGGGCTGTCCGCGAAGGCCGACGCCTATCCCGCCCAGTTGTCCGGAGGTCAGCAGCAGCGCGTCGCGATCGCCCGCGCACTGGCGATGAGCCCCAAGCTGATGCTGTTCGACGAGCCCACCTCGGCGCTCGACCCCGAGCTCGTCGGTGAGGTACTCGAGGTGATGAAAAAGCTTGCCGCCGAAGGTATGACGATGGTGGTGGTGACCCACGAGATGGGGTTCGCCCGCGAGGTGGCCAACCACCTGGTGTTCATGGATGGCGGCGTCGTCGTCGAGAGCGGCCCGCCGCGCGAAGTGCTGTCCAACCCCAAACACGAACGCACAAAGGCGTTTCTGTCCAAGGTGCTGTAGACAGATGCCGGCCAGCACCCCGGATCCGGCCACACCGCTGTGGCGCGCGGCGCAGGTCTTCCGATTGCTCAGTTGTCTGTACGCCCTGGGATTCCAGGTGTCGGTCAACCCCGACCTGGACCGGCCGGGGCTGACGTGGGGGCTGTTCGCCGTGCTGATCGCGTGGAGTGCCCTGTGCGCGTTCGCCTATCTGCAGGGGTTCGGCCGACGCCCGTCCTGGGTGCTGGCCGAGATCGCGGTGGTCGTGGCGTTGATCATGTCGACCGAAGTGGTCGCCTCGTCGCAGTGGGCGTTCGACAACCAGTCCTGGCCGACGACGTTGTGGGCCACCAACGCAACGATCTCGGCGGCGATCGTCGCCGGGCCGATCGCCGGTATGTTCGCCGCCGTGGCGGTCATGGTCGCCAGCACCGTCGTCAAGGGCTTCATCAACTACGACGTCTGGCGCAACGCGACGATTGTCATCGAACTCGCGGTGGGGCTCGCGGTGGGCATGGCCGCCCAGACCGCCCGGCGGGCCCACGCGGAACTGGAGCAGGCGGCGCGGCTGGCGGCCGCCCACCAGGAGCGTGAACGGCTGTCCCGCGAGGTGCACGACGGTGCCATCCAGGTGCTCGCGTTGGTCTCCCGCCGCGGCCGCGAAATCGGCGGAGCGACAGCTGAACTCGCCGAGCTCGCCGGCCAGCAGGAGCGAGCACTCAGGCGGCTGGTCAGCTCCGGTGAGAGCGAGCCCCGCGTCGGGGCGATGACCGACGTCGGCGCGTTATTGCGGCAGCGAGCGTCGGACCGCGTCTCGGTCAGCCTGCCCGCCGAACCCGTGCTGCTCGACGCCGTGGTCGCGACCGAGTTGTCGGCGGCGGTCGTCAACGCGCTGGACAACGTGACCGCCCACGCCGGCCCAAATGCGCACGCCTACGTGCTGCTCGAGGACCTCGGCGACACGATCACGGTGAGCATCCGTGACAACGGCACCGGAATTCGAGAGGGTCGGCTCGAGGAGGCGGAGCGGGAGGGGCGTATCGGCATCTCGAAATCTATTGTGGGACGGATGAACTGGCTCGGCGGCAGCGCCAAGCTGACCACCGGGCCGGAGAGCGGGACGGAATGGGAACTGACGCTACCCCGACGGTGATGGTCGTCGACGACCATCCCATCTGGCGCGACGCGGTGGCCCGCGACCTCGCCGAGGACGGTTTCACCGTGGTGGCCACCGCCGACGGCGTCGGCGCTGCGCGGCGCCGGGCTGCGGCCGTGCAACCCGACGTCGTGGTGATGGACATGCGCCTCGCCGACGGTGATGGCGCACAGGCGACCGCGGAGGTGCTGGCCGTCTCACCCTCCACGAAGATCCTGGTGCTGTCGGCGTCCGACGAGCGGGAGGACGTGCTCGAGGCCGTGAAGGCCGGGGCCACCGGCTATCTGGTGAAGAGCGCGTCGAAGCAGGAACTCTCCGACGCGGTGCGCGCCACCGCGGAGGGCAGGGCGGTATTCACTCCGGGCTTGGCGGGCTTGGTGCTCGGGGAGTACCGGCGGATCGCGCAGAAGAGCGGTGACGGTCCGGAGACCCCGAGCCTGACCGAACGGGAGACCGAGATACTTCGCCACGTCGCCAAGGGGCTGACGGCCAAGCAGATCGCGGCGCGCCTGTCGCTCAGCCACCGCACGGTCGAGAACCACGTGCAGGCCACGTTCCGCAAGCTGCAGGTCGCCAATCGCGTCGAACTGGCGCGCTACGCCATCGAACACGGCTTAGACGAGTAGTCCTACTCATCCGGTGAGGCCGCCGCGCTGTGACGATGGCTTCATGACCGAACCACAGCGTGCCGTCATCGCCCGCTTGTCCGCCGATGTCTCCGCGATCTCCGCGTATCTGGCGCGGGTGTCGTCCGACCTGACCGAGCTCGACCGGCTGCTGACGTCGCCGTCGCCGCAACAGCAGCCGCAATATCAGGCTCCGTATCAGCCGCAGTATCAGCCGCCTGCGCCCGTGCCGTCGGCGCCTGTGCCCGTGGCGAAGCCGCCCCGCGACGAGGGGTGGATCGGCAAATTGCTGGCCGTGGCGGGGGTCGCGGTGACGCTGGTCGGCGTCGTGTTCCTGCTCGTGCTCGCCGCGCAGGCGGGCCTGTTGAGGCCGGAGATCCGAGTCGCGGCCGGTGCCGCCCTCGCGGGTGGGCTCTTGGGCGCCGGCTGGTGGCTGGACCGCAGGCCGGGCGGCCGCACCGGTGCGATCGCGGTGGCGGCGACCGGTATCGCGGCGGCGTACATGGACGTCATCGCGGTGACCACCATCTACGAGTGGATGTCCCCGCCCGTCGGGCTGGTCCTCGCCGCACTGATCGGGGGAGGCGGGCTCACGCTGGCCCGCCGCTGGAACTCCGAGCAACTCGCGTTGCTCGTGCTGATCCCGCTGCTGATCCTGGCGCCGGTGGTGGTCGGTGGCGTCACGCTGCTGCTCGTGGCGTTCATGCTCGCGCTGTCCGCGGCGTCGTTGCCCGTGCAGATCGGCAGGGATTGGCTCTGGCTGCACGCCGCCCGCGTCGCGGCGGCCACGCTGCCGCTGCTGGTGGCGCTCGCCGGCGTGTACTTCGACGACGGGCACGATCCGTGGCTGGCCGGTGCGTGCGGCATCGCGGCGTTGCTCGCGATCGCCGGTGCGCTGATTCTGTTGCTGCACACCGCGAACAAGCCGGCGATGGCCATCCTCACCGGCGCGGGCGTGCTGCCCGTTCTGTCGGTTGCGCTGGCCGTCGACCGCGTCGTCGCCGCGCTGATGGCAGCCGCACTGGCGGCAGGTCTGCTCGCGCTCGTGTTGGTCGCCGACCAGTTGCGGGGAGTCGACCGCGCGGTGCGCCGCATCTGGGCGGTCCTCTCCGCGGTGTCGGCGGTGATCGCCGTGCTGGTGGCGTTCGACGGCCCGATCGCGGGCCCGGTGCTGCTGGCGATGGCGCTGGTGATGGCGGCCGCGGGTCGTCGGCACGTCATGGCCGGCGCGATATCGGTCGGCATCGCCGCCGTCGGTGCCCTCTACTACCTGAGCTGGGCCCCGCCGTACACCCTGCTGTACGGGACGTCGACCAGCGCCGGGGTCGGCGCGTCGACGCTCATCGCCAGCGTGCTGCTGATCGCATGGTCCGTGGCCATCGTGTGGGCGCTCGATCCGCGTAACTCCGCGTTGTGGGCGGGCGCGGCCGTCGTGGCCGGATACGCGATCACGACGCTCACGGTCACCGCAGGCGTCATGATCGGCGGCACCGACAGCGGCTTCTACGCCGGGCACATGGCCGCCACGATCTGCTGGATCGCGCTGGCGGCCGCCCTGTTCGGCTATGCGGCCCGGTTGCCCCGAAGTGACCGGTCGGTCCCGATCGGCGGGGGACTGGCGCTGGTCGCCGCGGCCACGGGCAAGCTGTTCCTGTTCGACCTCGGCACGCTGGACGGCATGTTCCGGGTCGTGGTGTTCATCGTCGTGGGGTTGGTCCTGCTCGGCATGGGCGCCGGATACGCCCGGTTGCTGGACAAGCAGGACCAACAAAAACCCAATGTGACCAGCGACATATGCTAAACTGGACTCAGTCCAGATTGGGAGGTGTTGTACGAGTCATGAGCACATCGACACGTCGTTCAGAGACAGAAGTACGGGGCTTCGAGGCCTCGCCGGAATTCAGCGCGAACCTGCAGCGGGTCCTCGTCGACCTGATCGAGCTGCACCTGCAGGGTAAGCAGGCACACTGGAACATCGTCGGCACCAACTTCCGGGACCTTCACCTCCAGCTTGACGAGCTCGTCGACTTCGCCCGCGAGGGCAGCGACACCATCGCCGAGCGCATGCGGGCGCTGGAAGCCGTGCCGGATGGCCGTTCGGATACGGTCACCGCCTCCACGACGCTGCCCCAGTTCCCGGCATACGAGGTGAGCACCCAGGAGGCGGTCGACCTGATCTCGGGTCGGATCTACGCCGCGGTCGACACGATGCGGCAGGTTCACGAGGCCGTCGACGCCGAGGACCCGAGCACCGCCGACATCCTGCATCAGCTCATCGACGGCCTGGAGAAGCAGGCCTGGCTGATCAAATCCGAGAACCGCAAGGTCTAGAACTCACCGAAACGCCGCGACCGCGCGTCTGAGGACGCCGGTCGCGGCGTTTCGCGTAGAAGACCGCGTGAGTCGTTTTCCGGGATCGGGGTATATCTGCGGCGTGACTGTGACACGCGATATTCACGCCTCCCGTCAGCAGGTCTGGGACGTCATGGCCGACGGATGGACGTACTCACAATGGGTGGTCGGCAACAGCCGCATGCGCGCGGTCGACCCGAACTGGCCGGCGCCGGGGTCGGAGATCCGCCACTCGGTGGGGGTCTGGCCCTTACTGCTCAACGACGTCACCGTCGTCGAGAAGAGCGTGCCGCCCGAGGAGTTGGTGCTGCACGCCAAGGGTCGGCCCTTCGGCGGTGCCCGAATCATCTTGCGGCTCCACGACATTCCCGGCGGTTGTCGGGTGGAGATGTCCGAGTTCCCGGTGAGCGGGCCCGCGGCGATCATGCCCAACAAGCTGACGGACATCGCGGTCTATCCGCGCAACCGGGAGACCCTGTGGCGGCTGGCGGCGCTCGCCGAGAGGCTCAAACCGACTGAGGTCGACGACTGAGCGGTTCGAGCTCCACGGCTTCGCGCACGGCCGCGTCGTTGCGTCGTCCGACGAGGTACCACGTCGTCATGACGCCCTTGCCCTTGACCTCGACCTCGCCGCGAGGCTCCAGCACGAAGGTTCTGCGCAGGCGTATGGCCACATCGTCGGGCACCTGGATGCGCCCTTCGACGTCGGTGGTCTCCATCCGGGACGCGACGTTGACCGCGTCGCCCCACACGTCGTAGAAGAACTTGCGGGCCCCGACGACACCGGCGACGACCGGGCCGGCAGCGAGCCCGATCCGCAGCGGCACCTTGCGGCCGCGTGGGTCGCGGAGGTCGGCGACGGCGTCGGCCATGTCGAGCGCCAGGCAGGCCAGGGCTTCGAGGTGATCCGGCCGGGGATGCGGCACACCGCTGACCACCATGTATGAGTCACCGCTCGTCTTGACCTTCTCCAGACCGTGGCGGTCCACGAGCGCGTCCAGGTCGGTGTAGAGCCGGTCCAAAAACCGCACCAGGTCACACGGGTTGGTGTCGCTGGCCCGCAGCGTGTAGCCGGCGATGTCGGCGAACAGGATCGACGCGTCGTCGTACCGGTCGGCGATGACGGTGCGGGTCGGATCCTTGAGCCGCTCGGCGATGGTCGCGGGCAGGATGTTGGCCAGTAGTCGTTCGGACCGTTCGTATTCGGCCTCCATCGCCAGGCGTGCCCGGCGAAGCTCCCGCAGCGCGAACCACAATGTCGCGATGACGAGGATCCAGGCGGTCGCCACGGTCAGGATGAACGAGGTCGTGCGGGCCCAATCCGGTTGTATCCCGGTGTTTTCCGGGACCAGGAACTCCAGCAGCACCACCGTAACCGCGCCGATGGCCGACAGTGTCGACGCCAGCAGGATGTGGTCGATGCCGAGGATGATCACCATGATCGCGGCCGCGACGACGAAATAGAACTGCAGCCCCGAACCGGTGCCGAGCTGGATGCACTGGATCGTGATGGTCGCGTAGGCGACGACGAAGAACACCAGCGGGGCGACGAGTTCGCCGAACCGGCACAGCAGCGGGATCGTCGCGAACGCCACGGCGCTGACGAGGCTGAGAACCGGGATCCACCAGACCTCGACTCCGACGATCAAACCCTGGAATCCGAAGAAGGCGCTGATCGCGGCGCTGATCATTGCGGTGACGTCGAGCACCCGGCGGCGCCGCACGGACCGTTCCGTTTCGTGCCGAACTCGGGCGGGCGTCCGGTTCTCCAGCGCCACCTCGGGCACGCAGACCGGCCGTAGCCTCATCTCCACGATTAGAGCGTAGCGCCGATAGCATTCGACCTGCTTGTTCTCGGTGCCCTCGGTGAGACTCGAACTCACACTGTCACGATTTTGAGTCGTGTGCCTCTGCCAATTGGGCTACGAGGGCATTCGCTGTGGCGCGGCTTACCACCATAGATGATGCCCCGAACTCGCTGAACGGCACTGCTACCGCCACAATGGCTTCCATGGCAACCGCTGCTGGGTCACCGCCGCCCGACGCCGTGAAGGCCCGCCGAGTTCTCGTCGCCGAGGACGAGGCGCTGATCCGGATGGATCTGGCCGAGATGCTCCGCGAAGAGGGCTACGAAATCGTCGGCGAGGCGGGCGACGGGCAGGAAGCCGTCGATCTGGCCGAGAGCCTCAAGCCCGACCTCGTGATCATGGACGTCAAGATGCCCCGCCGCGACGGCATCGACGCGGCCTCCGAGATCGCAGGCAAGCGCATCGCGCCGATCGTCATCCTCACCGCGTTCAGTCAGCGGGAACTGGTGGAACGGGCCAGGGACGCCGGCGCCATGGCCTACCTCGTCAAACCGTTCACCATCACCGACCTCATCCCCGCCATCGAGGTCGCCGTGAGCCGCTTCGGCGAGATCGCCGCGTTGGAGCAGGAAGTGGCGACCCTGTCGGAGCGGCTGGAGACCCGCAAGCTGGTCGAACGGGCGAAGGGTTTGCTACAGACCAAGCAGGGGATGACCGAACCCGAGGCTTTCAAGTGGATCCAGCGCGCCGCGATGGACCGGCGCACCACCATGAAACGCGTCGCCGAAGTGGTGCTCGAGACCCTCGACACGCCCAGCGATGCATCGGAGCCGAGCTAACTCCGGAGTCGGCGTGCCGTAAAAGTCCGGTTTCCGAGGATGCGGTTTGGCCACGACGGCCGCCACGCATCGGTCAACAACGCGCACCAGCGTCGAGCGTTGGCTATGGTCTTCCCGGAACGTCGCCGCCCCCGGCCCGACGGGCTGAGGCGCCGGAGCCGACTAACACAATGACCCGGAGGTGAAGCGTGCGCAGTCGCGTGGCACGGAGAGCATTTGCTATTAGCAGCGCTGGTCTGGTTGTGCTCGGCATAGCTGGCTGCCAACAGTCGGCGCCGAGCGAGGGCGGCGAGGCGCAGACCGACCTGAAGATCGTCGAACAGGTGCAGATCGACGAGAACGGCGCCGAGGTCAAGGCCGACGAGGGCGCCTCACCCGCCGACCCCGCCGGGGACGGCAACGCGCAGTGCCCGCCGGTGTCGATCGCGATGGCCGGGGCGCTCAACGGCCCCGACGCCGCGCTCGGCATCAACATCAAGAACGGCATCCAGCTGGCCGTCGATAAGCACAACGCCGCCAACCCCGGCTGCCAGGTCCAGCTGAAGACCTTCGACACCGAAGGCGACCCGCAGAAGGCCACCCAGATCGCGCCCCAGATCATCAACGACGCGTTCACCATCGGCCTGATCGGTCCCGCCTTCTCCGGTGAGACCATGGCCACCGGCGACGTGTTCAACCAGGCCGGCCTCGTCGCCGCGACGGCCTCGGCGACCAACGTCACGTTGTCCGACAAGGGCTGGCGGACGTTCTTCCGCGGTCTGGGCAACGACGGCGTGCAGGGCCCGTCGGTCGCCAACTACCTGAAGAACACGCTCGGCCACAAGAAGGTCTGCGTGGTCGACGACAGCACGGACTACGGCCTCGGCCTGGCGCAGACCGTGCGCGAGACGCTCGGCCCGGTGGCCGACTCGTCGTGCAACATCTCGGTCAAGAAGGGTGACAAGGACTTCTCTGCCGCGGTGACCCAGATCAAGGGCGTGAACCCGGATTCGGTGTTCTTCAGCGGTTACTACGCGGAGGCCGCGCCGTTCGTGCAGCAGCTCCGCGACGGCGGCTACCAGGGCACCTTCGCCAGCGCCGACGGCACCAAGGATCCGGAGTTCGTGAAGCAGGCCGGCGACGCCGCCAAGGACGCGGTGCTGTCGTGCCCGTGCGGTCCGGCGACGGGCAGCTTCGCCGACGAGTACACCAAGAAGTTCAACCAGGAGCCGGGCACCTACAGCAGTGAGGGCTACGACCTGGGCACGATCCTGTTGAAGGGCATCGACTCCGGCGCCATCACCCGGCCCGCCCTGCTCGACTTCGTCCGCAACTACGACGGCCGCGGTGTGGCCCGCCAGTACCAGTGGACGCCGAACGGCGAGCTGACCACCAGCCTGATCTGGATCTACAAAGTTCAATAGCCCCCAGGCGGAACGCGTCCGAGACCGAAAGGCTCGGACGCGTTTTCGCTAGAGGCCCGTTCCCCCGAGGAGCCGCCACCGGATGACCGGGATCCCACCCGAGTGCGTCGACCAGTACACCTGCCTGGCCGCCAACATCAGCTTCAACCTCGACGGGTTGCGAGACGGCTTCTGGCAGTTGACGATCGACGGCCTGTCGTGGGGCGCGATCTACGCGTTGGTGGCCGTCGGCTACACGCTGGTGTACGGCGTGCTCAAGCTGATCAACTTCGCCCACTCCGAAGTGTTCATGTTCGGCATGTTCGGCGCGTACTTCTGCCTCGACATGATCCTCGGCTTCACCCCGAGCGGTAACACCTACAACAAAGGTATCGCGCTCACGATCCTGTACCTCGGGATCGCAATGCTTTTCGCGATGGCGGTATCCGGCGCGACCGCCGTCGGGTTGGAGGCGGTGGCATACCGGCCGCTGCGGCGACGCAAGGCCGAACGCCTCTCGTTTCTCATCACGGCGATCGGTATGTCGTTCGTACTACAGGAGTTCGTGCACTTCATCCTGCCGAAGATCATCGACGGGTACGGCGGGTCCAACGCGCAACAACCGATCAGGCTCGTCGCGCCGCAGACCCAGTTCACCGTGTTCGGGTCAGCGGTCTCCAACATCACGCTGATCATCGTCGGTGCCGCGTTGGTCCTCGCGCTGCTGACCGACCTGACCATCAACCGGACGAAGTTCGGCCGCGGGATCCGGGCGGTGGCCCAGGATCCGGACACCGCGACCCTGATGGGCGTCTCCCGTGAACGCATCATCATGCTTACGTTCCTGATCGGCGGCCTGCTGGCCGGGGCGGCCGCGCTGCTGTACACGCTGAAGGTGCCGCAGGGCATCATCTACTCGGGCGGCTTCCTGCTCGGCATCAAGGCGTTCTCCGCGGCGGTTCTCGGCGGCATCGGCAACCTGCGCGGCGCGCTGCTGGGCGGCCTGCTGCTCGGCATCATGGAGAACTACGGGCAGGCCGTGTTCGGGACGCAATGGCGCGACGTGGTGGCCTTCGTCCTGCTGGTCCTGGTCCTGTTCTTCCGGCCGACGGGGATACTCGGCGAAAGCCTCGGGAAGGCACGAGCATGAGTACCCGCGAGAAGCTCCTTGCGCCCGGCGACGCGCTACGTCGTTGGTGGGACGGGCTTTCGCGCGCACAGAAGTGGGTCTTCGGCGTGCTCGCCTTCGGGCTGCTCGCGCTGCTACCGCTGTTTCCGCCGCCCTTCCTGACCACGCCGAACATCAGCTTCGGCGGCACCATGGCCCAGTTCGCGATGGTCGCGATCATCGCGATCGGCCTCAACGTCGTCGTCGGTCAGGCCGGCCTCCTGGACCTCGGCTACGTCGGGTTCTACGCCGTGGGCGCGTATACCGTCGCGCTGCTGACCAGTCCCAACAGCCCGTGGAACAAGATGGGCGCCACGGGATGGTTCAACGAGGACTGGGCATGGCTGGCCTGTGTGCCGCTGGCGATGGCCATCACCGCGCTGACCGGTCTCATCCTGGGCACGCCGACGCTGAGGCTGCGCGGCGACTACCTCGCGATCGTCACACTCGGGTTCGGCGAGATCATCCGGCTGCTGGCCGACAACCTCTCCGAGGTGACCAACGGGCCCCGCGGCCTCAACGAGGTCGCCTATCCGCGGATCGGCGCGACCGAACGCGTGCCCGACGGCGTCTTCTCCAGCGGCAACTCCGCGGGCGATGCCAACTACGGCACGTGGTGGTTCTGGCTGGGCATCGTGCTGATGATCGGAATCCTGGTCCTGGTCGGCAACCTCGAGCGCAGCCGCGTCGGCCGCGCCTGGATCGCGATCCGCGAGGACGAGGACGCCGCGGAAGTGATGGGCGTCAACACGTTCCGCTTCAAGCTGTGGGCGTTCGTCATCGGCGCGGCGATCGGCGGATTGTCCGGCGCGTTGTACGCGGGCCAGGTTCAGTTCGTCGCGCCGCCGACGTTCAACATCATCAACTCGATGCTGTTCCTGTGCGCGGTGGTGCTCGGCGGGCAGGGCAACAAACTCGGTGTCGTCGTCGGTGCGTTCGTCATCGTCTACCTACCGAACCGCCTGCTGGGGGTCGAGTTCCTCGGCATCAACCTCGGCGACCTGAAGTATCTGTTCTTCGGCCTGGCGCTGGTGCTGTTGATGATCTTCCGGCCCCAGGGCCTGTTCCCAGCCCGAGCGCAACTGCTGGCCTACGGCAAGGCCGCCCGCGAACTGCTGCGCTCGCCGGAGAAGGAATCCGCGCGATGACCATCGAGGAACTGGCAGGCGTCCACCGCGATATTCACGCCGCGGAGGGCGAAATCCTGCTGAAGACAACCGATCTCACGATGAAGTTCGGCGGCCTGACCGCCCTCGACTCGGTGTCGTTCGACATCCGGCGCGGCGAGATCCTCGGCATGATCGGGCCGAACGGCGCGGGCAAGACCACGTGCTTCAACGCGATCACCGGGGTGTACCGCCCCACATCGGGGACGGTCACCTTCGACGGGGCGCCGCTGGGCCGGATCAAGCGCCACCAGATCACCCGGCGCGGCATCGCACGCACGTTCCAGAACATCCGCCTCTGGGGCGAGATGACCGCGCTGGAGAACGTCATGGTCGGCACCGACGCCCGGCACTTCACCTCGGTGCCCGGCGCGCTGGTACGGACGCCGCGGCACCGTCGCGAGGAGCGGTCGGCGATCGAAAGGTCGGCCGCGCTCCTGCATTTCGTCGGCATCGGGCACCGAGGCGAAGAGAAGGCCAAGAACCTGTCGTATGGCGACCAGCGCCGGCTGGAGATCGCCCGCGCGCTGGCCACCGAACCGAAACTGCTGTGCCTGGACGAACCGGCGGCCGGGTTCAACCCGCGCGAGAAGGCCGCGCTGATCGAGCTGATCCAGAAGATCCGCGACGACGGATACACGGTGCTGCTGATCGAGCACGACATGCGGCTGGTGATGGGGGTGACCGACCGCATCGTGGTGCTCGAGTTCGGGCGCAAGATCGCCGACGGCCTGCCGTCCGAGATCCGCGAGGACCCGAAGGTCATCGCGGCGTATTTGGGGGTGCCCGATGACGAAGTCGAATGACCAGCCCGCCACTGAGCGTCCCGTCGTTCTCGAGTTGCGCGACATCGTCGTGCAGTACGGCAGAATCCGTGCGCTGCACGGCATCTCGCTGACGGTCCACGACGGTGAACTCGTCACGCTGCTCGGCTCCAACGGCGCAGGCAAGACGACGACCATGCGCGCGATCTCCGGTCTGCTGCCGCTGACCGCGGGCTCGATCTGGTTCGAGGGTGAGGACATCAGCAAGGTCAAGGCCCACCAGCGCGCGATCAGGGGACTGGTGCAGGCGCCCGAGGGGCGCGGCGTGTTCCCGGGCATGACGGTCGTCGAGAACCTCGAAATGGGCTGCTACGGGCGCAAGTTCGCCACGCGCTCCGAGCACAAGGAACGGCTGGACTGGGTCCTGGAGACCTTCCCGCGGCTCGCCGAACGCCGCGGCCAGGTCGGTGGCACGCTGTCGGGTGGTGAGCAGCAGATGCTGGCGATCGGCCGTGCGCTGATGGCCCGGCCGCGCGTGCTGTTGCTCGACGAACCGTCGATGGGCCTGGCCCCCATGGTGATCTCGCAGATCTTCAAGATCATCGCCGAGATCAACGCCCAGGGCACCACGGTGCTGCTGGTCGAGCAGAACGCCCAGCAGGCGCTGAGCCGGTCGGACCGGGCCTACATTCTCGAGACCGGTGAGGTCACGCGCACTGGTGACGCGCGAGAGTTGTTGGCCGACGACAGTATTCGGGCGGCCTACCTCGGCGTGGCCTGACCTAGCCGATCTCGAAACGCTTGACCCGCGACGTCGCGCCCGAGACCAGTGTGACCTCGCTGGGCGCCACCCCGAAGTGTTCGGCGAGCAGCTTGGTGACCGCCTTGGTGGCTTTGCCCTCGACGGCCCGCTCCCGCACGTAGACCGTCAGCTCGCCGCCGTCGTCGACCTGAACCAGCGGGCCTTTGGCGCTTCCGGGCTTGACCCGGACGACGACGATCACCGCCGCACCCACGGCCACGTCATCAACGCCCACACGGCAAAGACCAGGGCCGCGGTGCTCACGATGTACACCGGCCACGGGCCCAGGAGGTCCAACACCGAAGCGGTGTCCGGTTTGTAGTTGGTGAAGCCGTAGTTGGTGTCGGCGATCCTGTTGAACACCACCGTCACGACGGCCCACACGCTGGTGACCACCACTGCCAGCCGGAAGTCACGCCAGCCGGGCCGCATCCCGCGCCCCCACGTCAGATAGATGGCCGCCCACACCACGATCAGGTGAATCGCGTAGAACGCGAGGAACCGATAGTGCGGAAAGTCCGGACCCCGCAACACCGGTGAGATCAACGCCTGAACGCTCAACACCAGACCCCAGTAGTAGGTGAGCGCGTACGCCCACTGCCGCCGAGTCCACAACGCGTAGGCGGCGACGACCGTCGCGAGGTCGGTGAGCTGAAGAGGCACCGACCCGGCGAGCGTCGGCGGCATCAGGTTGTAGATCAGGATCGCGCCGTAGATCGCCGCGGTCAGCCCGCCGAGCGCACGACCGAGCGCGTCGGCCCGCGACCCGGGGAATCGGCGGCCGGCCCACACCAGAAGGGCCGCGCCGAGCGCGAACACGGCGATGGCGCCCCAATACGAGGGGCCGTACGGTTCGAACTGCCTAGCGAGCAACAATCACGGACGAGCCGTGCCCGAACAGGCCCTGGTTGGCGGTGACGCCGACCTTGGCGCCCTCGACCTGGCGGCCCGTGGCCTGTCCCTTCAGCTGCCAGGTCAGCTCGCACACCTGCGCGATGGCTTGTGCCGGAATGGCTTCGCCGAAACACGCCAGCCCGCCCGACGGGTTCACCGGGATCTTCCCGCCGATCGTCGTCGCACCGCTGCGCAGCAGTTGCTCGGCCTCACCCTTGGGGCACAGGCCCAGGTGCTCGTACCAGTCGAGTTCCAGCGCGGTGGACAGGTCGTAGACCTCGGCCAGGCTAAGGTCCTCCGGGCCGATGCCGGCCTCGGCGTACGCGGCGTCGAGGATCTGATCCTTGAACACCCGCTCGGGCGCGTTGACCACGGCCGTGGAATCCGTTGCGATGTCCGGCAATTCGGGCAGATGCTGGGGATACTGCGGTGTCACGGTGCTGATCGCCCGCACCGACGGCACACCATCGACGGAGCCGAGGTGCTTCTCGGCGAACGACTTGCTCGCCACCACCAGCGCGGCCGCGCCATCCGACGTCGCGCAGATGTCAAGCAGCCGAAGGGGATCGGAGACCACGGGACTGGCGAGCACGTCCTCGATCGTGGCTTCCTTGCGGTAGCGCGCGTTCGGGTTGTCCAGGCCGTGCTTGGCGTTCTTCACCTTGACCGCGGCGAAATCCTCGAGGGTGGCCCCGTAGAGGTCCATGCGGCGGCGCGCCAGCAGGGCGAAGTAGACAGTGTTGGTGGCGCCGATCAGGTGAAAGCGCTGCCAGTCCGGGTCGTTCTTCCGTTCGCCGCCCACCGGGGCGAAGAAACCCTTGGGAGTGGTGTCGGCGCCGACCACCAGCGCCACATCGCAGAACCCCGCGAGGATGTGGGCACGCGCGCTCTGTAGGGCCTGCGAACCGCTGGCACACGCCGCGTAGCTCGACGACACGGGCACGCCGTTCCAGCCGAGCTTCTGCGCGAACGTCGAACCGGCAACGAAACCCGGATAGCCGTTGCGGATCGTGTCGGCACCGGCGACCAGCTGGATCTGGCGCCAGTCCAGACCCGCCTCGGCCAGCGCGGCCCGCGCGGCCACCACGCCGTACTCGGTGAAGTCGCGGCCCCATTTCCCCCACGGGTGCATGCCGGCGCCGAGGATGTACAGCGGTTCGGGAGTTTCAGTACTCATTCCGCCACCCTCCAGGCGTAGACGACTCGTTCGACGCCGTCGTCGTCGACGAACAGCGGCATCGTGGTCAGTTCCATCTCCATGCCGACCTTCAGGTCGGCGGCCAACGTTCCCTCGACGACCTTGCCGAGCACGATCAGCCCCTCGTCGGCGAGTTGCACCGCGGCAACGGCGAAGGGCTCGAAGGGATCCGGCGCCGGATACGGCGGCGGGGGAGCGTAACGGTTCTCGGTATAGCTCCACAGCGTTCCGCGCCGCGACAGCGGCACCTGCGCCAGTTCGTCACCGTCGCAGGCGGGATTGGGACAGTTGTTGGCGCGGGGCGGGAACACGAACGTGCCGCACTGGTGGCACTTGCCGCCGATCAGGTATGGCTGCCCGGATCCGTCGGTGGCGAACCAACCGTCGATCGCGGGCTGAGTGGAAGCTGACACCCGCTCAGCGTACCGAGTCACGCTGCAGAACTGAAACGTGTTCCAGTTCAGTGGGAGGTTGGGATCGGTAGCCGTCGGCGCCGTGTGGAGTGGGTCTCGCCGGCCGGATCCGCCGCCGGACAACGGAGATCGGAGGAGTGATGGGGTTTTTCAGGAAGGCCAGGCCGGGTGACGGGATGGTGCATGTGCGCGGCGCGGGTCCGATCGACTCCGCGCTGTTCGGTGGCCCTTCGACACGGTCGGTGGCCGCGGACGACCCGATCTGGGAGCCCATCAACGGCGTCTCGCTGCAGGACTACGCCGACCTCGCGCGCGAGGGAGGCGCCCGCGGCGTCACCGACGAAGCGGGCATGATCGCGATCGCCTCGGAGCGCGGGTGGAATCCGGACGACACCAAGGCGGCACTCGACGGGTGGGTGCAGCGGATGGGCCAGTCGATGGCCGTCGGCCAGCAGTTCCGCAAGCTCCTCGGCTACTGATCCGAGCGGCATGGCCCGTGAGCATGTTCGTGTCGGCGGCGGTGCCTAGAGTAGGGCCGTGAGCCCAGCCACCACCGCCACCGGCAAGAAGACGGCGTCCCAGAAGACAGGGTCCGAACCGACGGACCAGAAGCCGACATTGATGTTGCTCGACGGCAATTCGCTGGCGTACCGGGCGTTTTACGCGCTGCCCGCCGAGAACTTCAAGACGCAGGGCGGGCTCACCACCAATGCGGTGTACGGATTCACCGCGATGCTGATCAACCTGCTGCGCGACGAGCAGCCCAGCCACATCGCGGCCGCCTTCGACGTGTCGCGCCAGACGTTCCGCGTCGACAAGTACCCCCAGTACAAGGCCGGCCGCTCGACGACGCCAGACGAATTCCGCGGGCAGATCGACATCACCAAGGAGGTGCTCGGCGCGCTGGGCATCACGGTGCTCGCCGAACCGGGCTTCGAGGCCGACGACATCATCGCCACGCTCGCCACGCAGGCCGAGCAGGGCGGCTATCGGGTGCTGGTCGTGACCGGCGACCGGGACTCGCTGCAACTGGTCAGCGACGACGTCACGGTGCTCTACCCCCGCAAGGGCGTGAGCGAGCTGACCCGGTTCACGCCGGAAGCGGTGCTGGAGAAGTACGGGCTGACGCCCCAGCAGTACCCCGACTTCGCCGCCCTGCGCGGGGACCCCAGCGACAACCTTCCCGGCATCCCGGGCGTCGGGGAGAAGACGGCGACGAAGTGGATCGCCGAGTTCGGCTCGTTGCAGGCGCTGGTCGACAACGTCGACACCGTGAAGGGCAAGGTGGGCGACGCGCTGCGGGCCAACCTGTCCAGTGTCGTGCTCAACCGCGAGCTCACCGATCTGGTTCGCGACGTGCCGCTGCCGCAGACGCCCGACACCCTGCGCATGCAGCCCTGGGATCGCGACCAGATCCACCGGCTGTTCGACGACCTGGAGTTCCGCGTCCTGCGCGACCGGCTGTTCGACACGTTGGCCTCGGCCGATCCCGAGGTCGACCAGGGCTTCGACGTGCGCGGGCGGGCGCTGGAGCCGGGTGAGCTCGCGGCGTGGCTCGCCGAGCACAGTTCGGGCAAGCGGTTCGGACTGGCGGTCGTCGGCACGCATCTGGCCTTCGACGCCGACGCCACGGCGTTGGCCATCGTCGCCCCGGACGGCGACGGCCGCTACATCGACACCGCCACACTGACCGCGGAGGACGAGGCCGCCCTGGCGTCCTGGCTGGCGGACCCGGGCCCGCCGAAGGCGCTTCACGAGGCCAAGTTGGCGATGCACGACCTCGAGGGCCGCGGATGGAAGCTCGCCGGTGTCACCTCGGACACCGCGCTGGCGGCGTACCTGGTCCGGCCCGGGCAGCGCAGCTTCACGCTCGACGACCTCTCGCTGCGCTACCTGAAGCGCGAACTGCGCGCGGAAAACCCTGAGCAGCAACAACTCTCGCTCCTCGATGACAGTGACGGCGCCGACGACCAGGCCGTGCAGACCGTGATCCTGCGGGCCAGCGCCGTGATGGACCTCGCCGACGCACTCGACGAGGAACTCGCCCGCATCGACTCCCTGGCGTTGCTCAACAACATGGAGCTGCCGGTGCAGCGGGTGCTGGCCGAGATGGAGACCGCGGGCATCGCGGTGGACCTCGAGCAGCTCGGCCAATTGCAGAGCGAGTTCGCCGACCAGATCCGCGACGCGGCCGAGGCGGCGTATTCGGTGATCGGCAAGCAGATCAACCTCGGCTCGCCCAAGCAGCTGCAGACCGTGCTGTTCGACGAGCTGGAGATGCCCAAAACCAAGCGCACGAAGACCGGTTACACCACCGACGCCGACGCCCTGCAGTCCCTGTTCGAGAAGACCGGCCACCCGTTCCTGCAGCATCTGCTCGCGCACCGCGACGTCACCCGGCTCAAGGTCACCGTCGACGGATTGCTGGCTTCGGTGGGGTCCGACGGCCGGATTCACACCACGTTCAACCAGACGATCGCGGCGACGGGCAGGCTCTCGTCCACCGAGCCGAACCTGCAGAACATCCCAATCCGCACCGACGCCGGCCGCCGGATCCGCGACGCCTTCGTCGTCGGCAAGGGCTATGCGGAGCTGATGACCGCCGACTACAGCCAGATCGAGATGCGCATCATGGCGCACCTGTCCAAGGACGAGGGCCTGATCGAGGCGTTCCGCACCGGAGAGGACCTCCACTCGTTCGTCGCGTCGCGGGCGTTCTCGGTGCCCATCGACGAGGTCACCGCCGAGCTGCGGCGTCGCGTCAAGGCGATGTCGTACGGATTGGCCTACGGGCTGAGCGCCTACGGGTTGGCCGCCCAGCTCAAGATCTCCACCGAAGAGGCCAAGGTGCAGATGGAGCAGTACTTCGACCGGTTCGGCGGGGTGCGCGACTACCTGCGTGATGTGGTGGACCAGGCGCGCAAGGACGGCTACACGTCGACGGTGTTCGGCAGGCGGCGCTATCTGCCCGAGCTGGACAGCAGCAACCGCAACGTCCGCGAGGCCGCCGAGCGCGCGGCGCTCAACGCCCCGATCCAGGGCAGCGCGGCCGACATCATCAAGGTCGCGATGATCAACGTCGACAAGGCCCTCAAGGACGCCGGCCTGACATCACGGATGCTGCTGCAGGTGCACGACGAACTGCTCTTCGAGGTCGCCGAGGGAGAGCGGGAGACGCTCGAAACGCTGGTCCGCGAGCAGATGGGCAACGCCTACCCGCTCGACGTGCCCCTGGAGGTCTCGGTCGGATACGGCCGCAGCTGGGACGCCGCCGCGCACTAGGCGTCAGCGTGCCGGCGCGCGATAGGCGGCCAGGGCGTGCAGGGGAGGCATCTCGGCGCGGGCGGCGTAGAGCGCGTAGGACTCCTCGACCAGTATCGCCTGCACCCGCGGGTCACCGAAGCCGCGGTCGATGCGGTCGCGCACGAACGCGAGCTCGACGACCTGGGCGGCGAACCGCTTGACTGCCTTGCGCGCGGGGCGCCCGCCCTGCCGCGCGGCCTGCGCGAGGGCCGACTTGCGGTGCCGCAGTGAGCCCAGCCAGGTCGCTTCGTTGGGGGTCACCAGGCCCGCCTGCACCATGCCGGGCAGCTTGCTGGCGACGATCGCCTGCTCGCGACGGCGGCTCTGTATGCCGAGGACGATGGCCAACGCGAACAGCGGCATCATCCAGTACAGGTAGACACCGAAATACCACCCGATGCCCAGCAGCGACGAACCGTTCCACAGCGCGTGGGTGAAGACGGCCGCCAGGTAGCCCAGCACGAGGGCGCCGACCCTGGCCGATGTCGTGCGGCGCTGCAGCGCGAAGTAGACGCCGATGCCGAAGAACGTGGTGAACAGCGAATGTGCAAAGGGCGCCATCACCAGGCGCAACGCGGCGGTCAACAGTGAGTCGCCGAGGGATTCACCGCTGGCGATGTAGAGGATGTCCTCCAGCCAGGCGAAGCCGGCGCCGACCAACCCGGCGTAGACCAGGCAGTCGGTCAGCGAGTTCAGTTCGCGGCGGCGCCGTCCGGTCATCATGATCAGCAGGAACGCACCCTTGGCGGCCTCCTCGATGACTGGCGCGATGACCACCACCGACGCGGGGCTGACGCCCTCGGACTCGCCCCGCACGATCAACGACTCGAGGTAGAGGCCGAGTAGCACCGACAGCACGACCGCCACCGAGGCACCCCACAGAAACGCGAACGCCAACAACCGCGGCGGTTCGGGTTCGAACCGGTCCAGCCAGACATAGGCCAGGACCACGACCACCATGGCCAGGCTCGACAGCACCAATCCGATTCCGGCGCCCACCGGGTTCAGCGCGGTCAGCCCGACGATGATCAGCCCGGCCACCGTCGCGAGAAGGATGAGCACCCCGAGCGGCGCCCCGACCTTGCGGACCTTGCGTTGGAACGGCGGTGCAGGCAGCCAGGCCTGGTGCGGTCCGGGATGTGACACCAGAGCAGACTAACGGCCTGTGGGGACCGGGTTTGTCCAGCATGTGCCCAGTCGAGTAACCTCTACGGGTACCTGTCTGTGGTTTTTGCATTCTTCTGCGGCGGGTAACACCAATAACAACTGTCCCTACGATCAAACCTGTCCGGAGCAACCCACCACATGCCAAGTCCCTCCGTCACCTCGCCGCAAGTAGCCGTCAACGACATCGGCTCGAGCGAGGACTTTCTCGCCGCCATCGACAAGACCATCAAGTACTTCAACGATGGCGACATCGTCGAGGGAACCATCGTCAAGGTTGACCGTGACGAGGTCCTGCTCGACATCGGTTACAAGACCGAAGGCGTCATCCCTTCCCGTGAGCTCTCCATCAAGCACGACGTCGACCCCAACGAGGTTGTGTCCGTCGGTGATGAGGTCGAAGCTCTGGTCCTCACCAAGGAGGACAAGGAAGGCCGCCTGATCCTGTCCAAGAAGCGCGCTCAGTACGAGCGGGCCTGGGGCACCATCGAAGAGCTCAAGGAAAAGGACGAGGCCGTCAAGGGCACCGTCATCGAGGTCGTCAAGGGCGGCCTGATCCTCGACATCGGCCTGCGCGGCTTTTTGCCCGCGTCGCTGGTCGAGATGCGTCGCGTCCGCGATCTGCAGCCGTACATCGGCAAGGAGATCGAGGCCAAGATCATCGAGCTCGACAAGAACCGCAACAACGTGGTGCTGAGCCGCCGCGCCTGGCTGGAGCAGACGCAGTCCGAGGTGCGCAGCGAGTTCCTCAACCAGCTGCAGAAGGGCGCCATCCGCAAGGGTGTCGTCAGCAGCATCGTCAACTTCGGCGCGTTCGTCGATCTCGGCGGTGTCGACGGCCTGGTGCACGTCTCCGAGCTGTCCTGGAAGCACATCGACCATCCGTCCGAGGTCGTCCAGGTGGGCGACGAGGTCACCGTCGAGGTGCTCGACGTCGACATGGATCGCGAGCGGGTTTCGTTGTCGCTCAAGGCAACTCAGGAAGATCCGTGGCGCCACTTCGCCCGCACCCACGCGATCGGTCAGATCGTGCCGGGCAAGGTCACCAAGTTGGTGCCGTTCGGTGCGTTCGTCCGCGTCGAGGAGGGCATCGAGGGCCTGGTGCACATCTCCGAGCTGTCCGAGCGCCACGTTGAGGTTCCGGACCAGGTCGTGCAGGTCGGCGACGACGCGATGGTCAAGGTCATCGACATCGACCTGGAGCGTCGCCGCATCTCGCTGAGCCTCAAGCAGGCCAACGAGGACTACACCGAGGAGTTCGACCCCTCGAAGTACGGCATGGCGGACAGCTACGACGACCAGGGCAACTACATCTTCCCGGAGGGCTTCGACCCCGAGACCAACGAGTGGCTCGAGGGTTACGAGAAGCAGCGTGAGGAGTGGGAGTCCCGCTACGCCGAGGCCGAGCGCCGGCACAAGATGCACACCGCGCAGATGGAGAAGTTCGCCGCTGCGGAAGCCGAGGCGGCCAGCCGTCCGGCGTCCAACGGTGCCTCGCGCGGCGAGGAGCAGTCCGCGGGTGGTTCGCTGGCCAGCGACGCGCAACTCGCGGCGCTGCGCGAGAAGCTCGCAGGCAACGCCTAAGTCATCACGATCGAAGGCCCCGGCTCACCGAGCCGGGGCCTTCGTCGTGGAACGGCCCTGAGAGACTGATGCCGTGCTGCGCATTGGCCTGTCCGGCGGTATCGGCGCCGGGAAATCGACCGTGTCCGCGACCTTCAGCGACCTCGGAGGGATCGTCGTTGACGGCGATGTGATCGCTCGCGAGGTCGTCGAGCCGGGAACGGAGGGGTTGGCCAAGCTGGTCGACGCGTTCGGCCACGAGATCCTGCACGAGGACGGCGCGCTGAATCGCCCCGCGCTCGCCGCGATCGCGTTCAGCGACGAGGAGAAGCGCCAGACCCTCAACGGAATCGTGCATCCGCTCGTTGCCCACCGTCGGTCGGAGCTGATCGCAGCGGCCTCGGAGGACGCCGTGATCATCGAGGACATCCCGCTGCTCGTGGAATCCGGTATGGCGCCGATGTTTCCGTTGGTGGTGATCGTCCATGCCGACATCGAGACCCGGATCGCGCGCCTCATCGAACACCGGGGCTTCACCGAAGAGGATGCACGGGCGCGCATCGCCGCGCAGGCCACCGAGGAACAGCGCCGCGCCGTCGCCGACGTCTGGCTCGACAACTCCGGGACGGCCGGCGAACTGGTCGAGAAGGCGCGCGCGCTGTGGCACGAGCGCATCGTGCCGTTCGCGCACAACGTTCACGAAAACCGGCCCGCACGAACCAAACCCGCCCTGGTGCCCTACGACCCGACATGGCCCGATCAGGCGCGACGCGTGGTGGCACGGCTCAATACGACCTGCGGCCATCGCGCCGTGCGCGTCGACCACATCGGCTCCACCGCGGTGCCGGGGATGGACGCCAAGGACGTCATCGACGTCCAGGTCACCGTCAGGTCGCTCACGGAGGCCGACGAACTCGAGGACGCACTGAAGACCGCGGGTTACGTTCGGGTGCCGGTCACCGCGGACGTCGGCAAGCCGGACGCCCGCAGCACGGTCGGCGAATTCGACCACTCCGACGATGAAGCGTTGTGGCACAAGCGTCTTCACTGCTCGGCCGACCCCGGACGGCCGACCAACGTCCACATCCGTGTCGACGGGTGGCCGGGCCAGCAGTTCGCGCTGCTGTTCGTGGACTGGGTGCGCGCCAATCCCGCGGTGCAGGCCGACTACCTGTCATTGAAACGGCGGGCCGCCGGCGAGGGACACGTCTCCACGGGCGCCTACGCCGACGCGAAGGAGCCGTGGTTCCTCGACGCCTACCGGCGCGCGTGGGAGTGGGCCGACACCACCGGATGGCGGCCGTGAGGCGCTAGGCGGGCGGCGGCGTGCCGGCGTCCGGGGTCTGCGTGGCGACCCCGTCGATCGGCAGGTTCAGCGGCGCGCCGCACTGCAGCATCCCGTACATCGGGTCGTCCTTGGGCCGCAGCAGGCGCGGCGCGATGAACTGATCGGCCTTCGCCACCACCTGATCGTCGACGAGGATCTCGCAGTGCAGGTTCGACCCGTAGGGCCATTCGATGGAGATCTCCATACCGGCCAGCTTCGGATCGGCCAGCACCGCGTTGACCTCGAACGTCTGGCCGGGCAGCAGCGTCGGTTGCGCGCTGTTGACGTTCTGGTCGTCCATCTTGTACGCGACCACCGCGCCGCGGGACGTGCCGTCCGCACGCGCCCGGTAGATCACGTTGTGCAGAATCTCCGGCGCCGGGGGCGCCGGGGCGACCTCGGTCTGGTCGCTGGGTTGTGCCGAGGCGACTCCCGGGCACAGGACCGAGCCCACGAGCATGGCCGCGGCCGCTGCAGCGGCGGTCCGGTAGCGATCTGTGGGGCCCACGGGACGAGAGAATACCGACGTTACCTGGGCAGACAAATTCGTAGCTGTGGCCATCGGGATCAAGATCGCTGTGGCCAGGCGATTCGTTACCCGGGGTCCGGCTGACAGTGCGGGCACCACACCGACGTCCTGCCGGCGATGCGGCCGCGGGCGAGACGGGTGCCACAGCGTGGACACGTCGGGTCTGGGCCATCACGGCGCCCGGTCAACCACCCCGGCAGGTCGGGCACCCGGCCGTGCCGGACCGCGGTGTCCAGCACGCGTCGCATCGACTCGTGGAGGCGTTTGACGTCGTCGTCGTCCAGCGCGGGCACCGGCAAGGACGGCGAGAGCCGTGTGCGCCACAGGATCTCGTCGACGAGCAGGTTGCCGAGCCCGGCGATCACGGCCTGATCCATGAGCGTCGGTTTCAGGCGCCCACGGCGCCTCCGCAGGAGCTCACGGAACGAGCGCAGGTCGAGGTGCAGCGCGTCCGGTCCCTGCTCGCCGGTCACCTGCCCGATGTGGTCCTCGGAGGGCACGAGCCACACGCCGCGGAGCTTGCGGAGGTCTGCATACCGGAATTCGCCCCTGTCGAGACCGAGGACCAGGCGGACGTGCTTGGTGTCGTCATCGCCGCGCACGTAGTAGGGCTTGCCGGTCATGCCGCTGTGCACCAACACTGCGGGGCCGTCGGTCGGCAGGATCAGCCATTTGCCGTGCCGGCGGGGCTTTCGGAAGGTGCGCCCGGTCAGGTTGCGGGCCAACGAGCGTGCGGTGGTGTTGCGCAGCACGCCCGCGTCGCGCACGTCGACCCGGCGAATGCGCCGCCCGGGCAGCGCGCTCGCCAATTCCCGGCGGAATCCCTCGACATCAGCAAGTTCGGGCATGGCGGACCTGTATCAGGCGTCGCGCCAGGTCAACGGCATGCCCTCGGCGGCGAGCCACCGGTTCAGGTCGTAGCCGTGGCGGGACAGGCCGTCGATCGCGGCCACGGCGGTCTGGACCGCCTGCTCGCCCGTTTCGGGCGTCAGCAGGTTGTGCCGTACCGCGGTGAGCAGTTCGTCGACGTCGTGCAGTTCGACTCCTCGGCCGGTGCGGACCGCCAGATCGAGATAGTGGTCTTCGGAGTGCCAGACCTGCGGACCCGGTGTGTAGTGGCCGATGTCGAGGTAGTAGTCCTGATCCAGCTCGTGACCCGGATTGAAGTGGAAGACCGTCGCGCGCAATCGCAGCGACGGCAGCAGCCAGGACTCCAGATAGTGGAATTGCGCTCGGCCCGGCGTCGGCCGGGCCATGTACAGGCCCCAGGGCTGGACGGTGTACACGTCGACCGCCCGCACGATGCCCTTCGGGTCGGTGTTGGTGCGGGCAGCGATGTCGAACGTCTCGTGTTTGGGCGCGTGGATACCGGCAAGCATAGGCCGCGGTGCGGTGCGACAGGGTCAGGTGATAGCCGTGCGCAGCGTTTCCTCGAGGGCCCGATGCACGTCGCGCAGCGGCCGGATGTCACGGCGGGCGCGGCACAACAGGATTGCCCCCTCGACACCGGCGACCACCAGCGTGGCCAGGCGCCGCGCGTCGGCGCGGCCGACGCCCGCATCGAGCAGTGATCGCGCGAGCGCGTCCTGCCATCGCGTGAAAGCCTGCGCGGCGGCCTCGGTGGCCGCGGACCCGGCATCGGCCTCTGCCGCCACG
Organism: Mycolicibacterium celeriflavum; assembly: GCA_050205545.1. Taxonomy (GTDB): domain Bacteria; phylum Actinomycetota; class Actinomycetes; order Mycobacteriales; family Mycobacteriaceae; genus Mycobacterium; species Mycobacterium celeriflavum_A. The sequence continues at coordinate 63,096 of JBNMQV010000006.1, read as the reverse complement.
GCGACAACCGGACACCCCGCCCGAAAGTCGTTGTCCTCGAGGATCTCCCGCCAGGACTCGACGAACATGTCGAGTGCGGCGATGGGATCACCGCCTTGTGTGGCGCGCTGGATCCGACGCTCGATCACGTCGGCCGCCCATGCCACGGTTTCGGCAGCGAGCTGTTCCTTACCGCCGGGGAAGTGGTGGTAGATCGAACCGCGAGGCGCTCCGCTGTGTGCGACGACGTCACGAAAACCGGTGCCGCTGTAGCCGTTCTCGCGGAACAGCAGGGCGGCACTCTGAATCATCTTGGTGCGACTGTCACTGGCTATGACGACCATCATAGTCTAGGCTCTCGGTTATGCCAACTGTCATAGTCGAGAAACGCGACCACCTGCTGCTGATTTGGCTCAACAGGCCCGACAAGAGAAACGCCTTCAACATCGAGATGTTGGAAGACCTCGGACGCGCCTACGAGCGCCTGGAACGCGACGAGGAGCTGCGCGCCGGTGTGCTCTACGCCGTGGGGGACAACTTCACGGCCGGGCTGGATCTGGTCGACGTCGCTCCCCGGTTGGTCGGCGGCGTGATGGAGTGGCCCGACGACGCCCGCGATCCATGGCGCAACGACGGACGGCCGTGGACCAAGCCGGTCGTCGCCGCCGCCCAGGGCTGGTGCCTGACCCTGGGCATCGAGCTGCTGTTGGCCGCCGACATCCGGATCGCGGCGGAGGACACGCGGTTCGCCCAACTCGAGGTGCAGCGCGGCATCTACCCGTTCGGTGGCGCGACGACGCGGCTGCCGCGCGAAGCGGGCTGGGGCAACGCGATGCGCTGGCTGTTGACCGGTGACGAGTTCGGCGCCGCCGAGGCCCTGCGCATCGGCCTGGTGGCCGAGACGGTCACACCGGGCGCGCAGCTGGACCGCGCCGTCGAGCTGGCCGAACGGATCGCCCGCGGAGCCGCGCCGCTGGGGGTACGGGCGACGCTGACGGCCGCGCAGCGTGCGATTCGCGAGGGCGACAGCGCCGCCGAGGACCGCTTCGTCGGGGACGTGGCCGCACTGTTCGCGACCAAGGACGGGGCGGAGGGGGTGCAGTCGTTCGTCGAACGGCGGGCGGCGCATTTCGTCGGGGCATAAGTCCGCCTGACGAGGGGAATCACACCTGTCGGTGGTGGGTTCTACTCTGGTGGATTATGGCCTTCGCTACTGAACACCCGGTGCTCGCGCACTCGGAGTACCGCCCAGTCGACTCGATCGTGCGCACCGGCGGACGCTTCGAGGTGGTCAGCCCGTACGCGCCTGCGGGCGACCAGCCGGCCGCCATCAACGAGTTGGAGCGCCGGATCAACGCGGGCGAGCACGACGTCGTGCTGCTCGGCGCCACCGGCACCGGTAAGTCGGCGACGACGGCGTGGCTCATCGAGCGGGTGCAGCGGCCGACGCTGGTGATGGAACCCAACAAGACGCTCGCCGCGCAGATGGCGAACGAACTGCGGGAGATGTTGCCGCACAACGCCGTCGAATACTTCGTGTCGTACTACGACTACTACCAGCCCGAGGCGTACATCGCGCAGACCGACACCTACATCGAGAAGGACAGCTCGATCAACGACGACGTCGAGCGGCTGCGGCACTCGGCGACCTCGAGCCTGCTGTCGCGCCGCGACGTGGTGGTGGTCGCGTCGGTGTCCTGCATCTACGGCCTGGGCACCCCGCAGTCGTACCTGGACCGCAGCGTCGAGCTCAAGATCGGCGACGAGGTGCCGCGTGACGCGCTGCTGCGGCTGCTCGTCGACGTCCAGTACACCCGCAACGACATGGCGTTCACCCGCGGTTCGTTCCGGGTGCGCGGCGACACCGTCGAGATCATCCCCAGCTACGAGGAGCTGGCGGTGCGCATCGAGTTCTTCGGCGACGAGATCGAGGAGCTGTACTACCTGCACCCGTTGACCGGAGACGTCGTGCGCAAGGTCGACTCGCTGCGGATCTTCCCGGCGACGCACTACGTGGCAGGCCCGGAGCGCATGGCACACGCGATCTCGACCATCGAACAGGAACTCGAGGAGCGGCTGGCCGAATTGGAGGGCCAGGGCAAGCTGCTGGAGGCCCAGCGGCTGCGGATGCGCACCAACTACGACGTCGAGATGATGCGTCAGGTCGGCTTCTGCTCGGGCATCGAGAATTACTCGCGCCACATCGACGGCAGGCCCGCCGGCTCGGCGCCCGCGACGCTGCTCGACTACTTCCCGGAGGACTTCCTGCTCGTCATCGACGAGTCCCACGTGACGGTGCCGCAGATCGGCGGCATGTACGAGGGCGACATGTCGCGCAAGCGCAACCTCGTCGACTTCGGCTTCCGGCTGCCCTCGGCCGTCGACAACCGCCCGCTGACGTGGGAGGAGTTCGCCGACCGGATCGGGCAGACGGTGTACCTGTCGGCGACGCCGGGACCGTACGAGCTCAGCCAGTCCGGCGGTGAGTTCGTCGAACAGGTCATCCGCCCGACGGGTCTGGTGGATCCGAAGGTGGTCGTGAAGCCGACGAAGGGGCAGATCGACGATCTGATCGGGGAGATCCGCACGCGCACCGAGCGCGACGAGCGCGTACTGGTCACCACGCTGACCAAGAAGATGGCCGAGGACCTCACCGACTACCTGCTCGAGATGGGGATCCGGGTCCGCTATCTGCACTCCGAGGTCGACACCCTGCGCCGCGTGGAGCTGCTGCGCCAGCTGCGGCTGGGCGATTACGACGTGCTGGTAGGGATCAACCTTCTGCGCGAGGGCCTCGACCTGCCCGAGGTGTCGCTGGTGGCGATCCTCGACGCCGACAAGGAAGGGTTCCTGCGCTCGACCCGCAGCCTCATCCAGACGATCGGCCGCGCGGCGCGAAACGTGTCGGGCGAGGTGCACATGTACGCCGACAACATCACGGAGTCGATGCGCGAGGCCATCGACGAGACCGAGCGACGGCGGGCCAAGCAGATCGCCTACAACGAGGCCAACGGGATCGATCCAAAACCGTTGCGCAAAAAGATCGCCGACATCCTCGACCAGGTGTACCGCGAGGCCGACGATGTCGAGGTCGGCGGGTCCGGACGGAACGCGTCGCGGGGGCGCCGAGCGCAGGGCGAGCCCGGTCGTGCGGTCAGCGCGGGCATCATCGAGGGCCGCGACACCTCGAACATGCCGCGCGCCGAATTGGCCGATCTCATCAGGGATCTGACCGAACAGATGATGGCCGCGGCGCGCGATCTGCAGTTCGAGCTGGCCGCACGCATCCGCGACGAGATCCAGGACCTCAAGAAAGAGCTGCGCGGCATGGATGCCGCTGGCCTGAAATGAGCCGCTGATAACGGTGACTTTCGGCCCTAGTGGCCGAAGGCGCGGTCGCGTACAACGAAAGTATGAGTGACGCAACCGATATGGATTCTGTCGTCGCCGTCGAGGTGACGACGCGCGGCGATCTCCCGGGCGCCGCCGAATACGCGCGAAGCAGGATCGCGGACGTGAGCCGGCTGGCCCACAAACCGCTGCTGCACGCGCACGTGAAGCTGACCAGGCACGGGGACCCGGAACTGGAACGACCGGTGATCGCACAGGCCAATCTCGACGTGGACGGCCGGCTGGTGCGGGCCCAGGCCGAGGGTGACACCGCACGCGAGGCGATCGACCGCCTCGAGGACCGCCTGAGGCGACGGCTCCGGCGGGCCGCCGAGCAATGGCAGGCGCGACGCGACGGTCGATCCATCCGGGTTCCGAACACCGTCGGCGCCGAGCCCGCCGACCGTCCCGTACCCGCGCCGGTGCCGCCCGAAGAGCGGCAGATCGTCCGGCGCAAGTCGTACACCCTGGCGCCCTGCTCTGTGGACGAGGCCGCGGTGGAGATGGAACTTCTCGACTACGACTTCCACCTGTTCACCGAGCGTGGCACCGGAATGGCGAGCGTCCTGTACACCGGCGGTCCGACCGGATACCGGCTGGCTCAAGTGCAACCCACCGCCGAAGCGGACCTGGCACCGTTCGAGCTTCCGTTGACCATCAGTTCGCAGCCGCCGCCGTGCGTGACCGTCGAGGAGGCCGCAGAGCGGATGGGGCTGCTCGGCTTGCCCTTCCTGTTCTTCATCGACGCCGCACAGGGCCGCGCCGCTGTGCTCTACCGCCGCTACGACGGCCATTACGGGATGATCACGCCGGCCGTCTAGGTCAGAGATCGGTCGCTTGACCTCAAGTGCGGTTCAGTTCATAACGTAAGCCGGTGACCGACACCGCGCCGACCATCAGGGGACGCTGGCGCGACCTGTTGGGCCCGACGTACCTCGGCGCCAGCACCGTGCTCGCCGGCGGGGTCGCGCTCTACGCAACCAACGAGTTCCTCACCATCAGCCTGATGCCCAGCGCGGTGGCCGATATCGGTGGCCACCGGTTCTACGCGTGGGTGACGACGGTGTACCTGGTGGCGTCGGTGGTCGCGGCGACCACTGTGCATTCGACGTTGATGCGTCTCGGGCCTCGGGTGTCGTATCTGTTGGCGCTGGGCGTGTTCGGACTCGGCAGCGTGGCCTGCGCGGTGGCGCCCACGATGGAGACCCTGCTCCTCGGCCGCACGGTGCAGGGCCTGGCCGGCGGGCTGCTGGCGGGACTGGGCTACGCGGTGATCAACACCGCACTGCCCGACTGGTTGTGGACCAAGGCTTCGGCGATGGTGTCGGCGATGTGGGGGGTCGGGACGCTGCTCGGCCCCGCCGCCGGCGGCCTGTTCTCCCAATACGGTTCGTGGCGTTGGGCTTTCGGAGCGTTGGCGATCATGACCGCAGCGATCGGCGTGCTGGTACCGATCGCCCTGCCATCGCGTCGCGAAGCCGACGTCGATGCGCCGCGAACGCGAATTCCCCTGTGGTCGCTGATCGTCTTGGGTGTCGCGGCGCTGGCCGTCAGCGCCGCCGGCATCCCGCGAGATGCCTGGCTGACGGTGGCGCTGCTCGGCCTCGGAGGCGCACTGATCGGCGTGTTCCTGGTCGTCGATCGGCGGCAACCCGCTGCGGTGTTGCCGCCCAGCACGTTCGGACCGGGACCGCTGAAGTGGATCTATCTGACCCTCGCCGTGCTGATGGCCGCCACGATGGCGGACATGTACGTCCCGCTGTTCGGTCAGCGGTTGGCGGGCCTCACCCCCGTGGCGGCGGGATTCCTCGGCGCGGGACTGGCACTCGGCTGGACCGCTGGAGAGATCGGTAGCGCGTCGATGAGCGATTCGCGCGTCATCAAGCGCACGGTCGCGGTCGCGCCCGCGGTGATGGCCGCCGGCCTCGCCGTGGCGGCGGTGACCATGCGCGTCGACGCTCCGCCGGTCGTGATCGCGATCTGGGCGCTGGCGCTGATCGTGACGGGGGCGGGGGTCGGCATCGCGTGGCCGCACCTGTCGGCGTGGGCGATGAGCCGCGTCGACGACCCCGCGGAGGGCCCGACAGCGGCCGCCGCCATCAACACCGTGCAGCTGATCTCCGGTGCGTTCGGCGCCGGCCTCGCCGGGGTGCTGGTGAACATGACCGACAGCGGCGACGCCACACCGGCGCGGTGGCTGTTGGCCGTCTTCGCGGGGCTGGCCGCCGCGGGTCTGGTCGCGTCGACACGCAGCGGACGGCCGTCGCGCCAGGCGTAACCTCGTCGCTCGTGGATGCCTACACCGCCGGCCGCCTGTGCCGCAGCATCGATGCGCTGCATTCGCTGTCTACTTCGTCCCCGATTTCGCCGAACGCTTCTCGGCACTCGGAATGACCGGTATGACACCGTATTTCGCCGTCCGGTCCGCGCCGATGGGGGCGGTCTCCCCGGACGTGGTTGCGGCGACGTTCTTCAACTTCAACCCCGACCTCGTCGCCCAATCGATCCCACACGCCTGGAGCCTGGCTTCGCCGGAGACGGTGACCACGACGCGCTACGCGATGATCGACGAGGTTTTGCCGCGCGTCCTCGGCGAGGACTTGACGCGGTCCCCGGAGCTGGCGCGGGCGGCCGCGATCCTGCGGCGTGCGGCGGAGGCGATCCCGAACGGAGACGGCCGCCCGCTGTATGCGGGGCACGCTGGGCTGCCCTGGCCGGAATCGGTGCACGGCCAGGCCTGGCATGCGGTCACGCTTCTGCGCGAGTACCGCGGCGACGGACACATCGCCGCGCTAGTCGCCAACGGTCTGAGCGGGTTGGAGGCGCTGGTCAGCCACACTGCCACCGGCATCGGGTTCTCTGTGCCGTTCGCGCAGGCATTGCGGGGCTGGAGCGAGGATCAGTGGCGCGAGGGATCGGCGCGGCTGCGGTCGCGCGGGCTGGTGGACGGCGACGGCGCCCTGACCGATGCGGGTCGGCAGCTCCGTGCGCACGTCGAGGACCTGACCGACGACCTCGGGTATGCGCCCTGGTCGGCGGTGTCCGAGGACGACGGCCATCACATCGCGTTCGTGGGCAAGAGAATCCGCGACGCCGTCTCGGCGGCCCAGCTGTTCCCGGCGGGCGCCTTCGGCCCCGGTACGGCCAACCGCGTTAGCGATCACGCCGATTTCAACGCTGGGCGGCGGACAGCCCACCCTGGCACTCTCACTGTCGATGCGGGTGTGGCTGAGTGGATAGGCGCCGGCCTGCAAAGCCGTTTACGCGGGTTCGAATCCCGCCATCCGCTCGCATCGTCCTTTGCAGAGGGAACCTTTTCCCGCCTCCGCCCTCTGCTGAGCAAATTAACGCTTCTCGACCGAACTGTGCGACGGCTGGTTTCAGCGCACTGGGCGCGCCGTGTGCTCGAATTTGCTGACCGGAGACGCGCCGCGCCGCAGGGCACGGCATCGTCGAGATGTCGGCGGCGAGTATAGAATCGATCCGGGTCGGAACTGAAATTGTTGCAGTAGTGAGGGATTGGTCGTGAATGTGAAGAAGATCGGGGTGCAAGCCGGGCTCGTCGGCGCCCTGGCGTTCTCTGCTTTGGGGCTGGGAGCAGGCGTTGCCGGAGCCGACGACGCGGTGCCCACCACGCCCGGCATGACCTGGAAGCTCGACAAGTGGGATGACTGGCACGACTGGGACAAGCGTCGTGGGCCGCGTGGGCCGCACTGGAACGGACCGGCCTACTGGGATGGTCCGTATTACGGCGGTCCCTGCGCCTGGGTGCCTCCCGCCGTCTCGGCGTGGGTGCCGCCAGCCGCCTGCTGACGACCGGCTGACATCGCTCGAAAACCCAAGCGGCGCACGGAAATCGAGCCGCGCGCCGAACGGTCAGCTGTGCGCGCGTAAACCGGCGGCGAACCGCAAATCGGCCACCAGGGCGTCGAAGTTCTTCTCTCGCTCCTCCAGTGGTCCGCGCAGCACCGACGACGGATGCACCGTGACGGCGACCTCGGGTGCGATCTCGAGGTCGTCGGTCTCGGGCAGTTGCAGTGCCTCGCCGCGGTGGGCGGTCAGCCGAAACTTGCTGCCCATCAACGACTGTGCGGCGGTCGCGCCCATCAACACCAACACCTCGGGCCGGACGGCGTCGAGTTCGGCGAGCAGCCAAGGTCGGCACGCGACCACCTCGGTGCGGCCGGGTGTCTTGTGGATCCGCCGCTTGCCGCGTTCGGGCAGGGTGAACTTGAAGTGTTTGACCGCGTTGGTGACATACACGCGGTCGCGGTCGATACCGGCCTCCACCAACGCCTTGTCCAACAACTTGCCCGCGGGGCCGACGAACGGCGCCCCGGCCTTGTCCTCCTGATCGCCGGGTTGTTCGCCGACCAGCATCATCTCCGCGTCGGCCGACCCGCCGCCGAACACCACCTGCGTGGCGTCAAGGTAGAGATCGCAGCCCTTGCAGCCGTGCGCGGCGTCGGCGAGGGCATCGAGATCCCGGGTCTCCGGGAGAAACTCTTCGGCGGTGTGGGCTGGCCGTCCGGGCATGAGGGGCGATTACCCGGTTCCCGGGCCGGTCACGCGCTAACGCGTCGTGACCACCTGGGCGAAGCCGAGCTGCCAACGCTCGACGATGCGAAATCCCATCGCCTGCGGCGAACGGTCGGCAGGTCGCGCGCCAGCCCGGCCGGTGCCGTCCGGAATCGCTTCGCACCGCTAGGTGTAGGCGGCGTCACCTGGGATAGTCCAGGGTGAGCTTGAGACCGAAGTAGGACGAAATCGCAGGCAAATGTCACCCGAGCGGCTACTGTTCCGGGTGGCAACGGAACAGACACTGGGAGGATATGGATGAGCGCGTATCAGACCGTCTTGGTTGGCACGGACGGGTCGGACTCGTCGCTGCGGGCGGTGGAGAAGGCCGGCCATATCGCCGGAGCCGATGCCAGGCTGATCGTCGCCACGGCGTATTTCCCCCAGAACGAAGACCAGCGCGCGGCCGACGTGCTCAAGGACGAGGGTTACAAGATGGCCGGCAACGCGCCCATCTACGCGATCCTGCGTGAGGCCAAGGAGCGTGCGCACCAGGCGGGTGCCAAGAACGTCGAGGAGAAGGCCATCGTCGGCGCCCCGGTCGACGCGCTGGTCGAACTCGCCGAGGAGGTCAAGGCCGACCTGCTGGTCGTCGGTAACGTCGGCTTGTCCACCATCGCCGGCCGGCTGCTCGGTTCCGTCCCAGCCAACGTCGCACGCCGGTCCAAGACCGACGTGCTGATCGTGCACACCACGCCGTAGCCACCACCAGCGCTGCCACGATCGTCCACCCGCCACACCGCTGATAGAGCGTCGTCCGCGCGTCCAGCGGGACATCGACGACGGTGACCCCGCGTTCGGCGGCGGGCATCCACGCCAACCGCCGGCCGTGGGCGTCGAACGCCGAACTGACCCCCGACAAAGCGGCGTGCACCGCGGGTCGTCCCACCTCGACCGCGTGAACCGCCGGCGTCGCCGCCAACTGCGGTTGCGCCCAGCTGCCTTGGTATGACGACGTAGAACTCTGGTAGACGAGCAGTTCGGCTCCACGGCGCGCCTGCGCACGGGCGAGATCGGAGAACAACGTCTCGAAGCTGATCAGCGGTCCGAGCGCGACCGCTTCGGTGTGCAGAATGACGGGTCCCTCGCCGCGGCGGCGATCTTCGCCCGCTGCCTGGGTGTTCGACGTGGCCCAGCCGATCAGCGGCCGCAGCGGCACGTACTCGCCGAACGGCACCAGCCGCGTCTTGGCATAGGAGCCCTGCACGCCCTCGGGGCCGATGAGCACCGACGACTTGTAGATGCCGCCCGACGCCGTGCGCGCGTCGACGTTGACCAGGAGGTCGGCACCGATCCGGCGCGACAGGGCGGCCAGGCGGGAGGCGACGTCGGGATGGGTCGCCAGGTCGACGCCGACGCTGCTCTCACCCCACACGACCAGGTCGACCGGCTGGCCCGCCAATCCTTCGGTGAGCGTCTCGCTCGCCGCCTGGCGCGCTGTGGCCTCGTCGATGTCACCCGGTTGAACGAGCGCGACGCGGACCGTGGGACCGGGCGAGGGCGTGGGCCCGAGCCAGAACCATGCCGGACCGGCCGCCAGCAGGGCGAGCGCCACCGCGGCTACCCCCGCGGACCGCAGCAGCAGCGCCGCGAGTACTGCGGTGTTGACCGCGACCAGGAGGAAGCTGACGAGCCAGACGCCGCCCAGGGAAGCGGGCGCGAGGGTGGCCGGTTGATTCCACTGCGTCGCACCGAGGACGGCCCACGGCCCGCCGAGCCGGTCCCACGACCGGGCGGCCTCGGCGAGCACCCACAGGCTGGGCAACACCACCACGGCGCCGAGCGCCCCGCGCGCGGTGAGGTCGCCGGCGAGCAGGCGGTGCGCCGCCCATCCGAACGGCAGCCACAGCGCGCCCAGGCCGGCGGCGAGCGCCAGGAGCAGGGGACCGGCGCTCGGCCACAGCCAGTACTGGGTGACGCCGACGAACACCGCCATCGCCAACCAGGCCCGCAGGGCGGACCTTCCGGCCGTCGGGGCGGCGCGGAGCACGGCGAGCAGTGGAACCAGTGCTATCCACGCCAGCCACCACAGGGCGGGCGGCGGAAGCGCGAGCGCGGGGAACGCGCCGGCGACGATCGCCGACGCGTAACCCCGCAGCGCGGTCAGATCAGGTGCTCGACGCCTTGGCGATGCTGGCGATCGCCTGATCGAGTGTGGAGTTGAACTCCTCATCGCTCTGCTGGGCCGTCAGCCCCTCGGTCAGTGCGCGCGAGAAGCTCGCGATGACCCCGATGTTGCGCGACAGCTTCTCGTTGGCCTCGTCGCGGCTGTAGCCACCGGACAGCGCCACCACCCGCAGCACGTTCGGGTGATCGACCAGTTCCTTGTACAGGTTGTCGGTGTCGGGCAGCGTCAGCTTGAGCATCACCTTCTTGTCGCCCAGCTTGTTCACGCCGTCGAGCAGAGCGGCCTTGAGCTGCTCCTCGGCCTCGGCCTTCTTCGGGCTCTTGATGTCGACCTCGGGTTCGATGATCGGCACCAGGCCCTTGGCGAGCACCTGCTCGCCGACCTCGAACTGCTGGGCGACAACGGCATCGACGCCGGCGCCGGGCAGTTTGATGACCGAACGCTCCTTGGTGCCGAAGACCCCGTTCGCGACGGCGCGATCGAGCAGATCGTCGAGGCCGGGCATCGGCTTCATCGTCTGGGCGCCGTCCTTCTCCTCGGCCAGGCCCTTGTCGATCTTGAGGAACGGCACGATGTTCTTGACGTTCCACATGTAGTCGGCGGTCGGCCGACCCTCGATCTCGCGGTCCATCGTCTGCTCGAACAGGATGGTGCCCATGATGCGGTCGCCGTCGAAGGCCGGGCTGGTGATGATCCGGGTGCGCATCTCGTGCACCAGGTCGAACATCTCGTCCTCGCCGGAGTAAGCGTCCTCGGAGATCCCGTAGAGCTTCAGCGCCTTGGGGGTGCTGCCGCCGCTCTGGTCGAGTGCCGCGATGAACCCGGCGCCGCTCTGCGCCTTCTTCAACTGATCGGTGTTCATGTCTGCCCTTTCTTCCTCACCAGGCAATCTATCGAAGGTCGCAAGCCCGAGCGTCAGATGGCTGCCCAACTGCGCGCTGTAACCCGCAACGCGACTCCGGTGATCACGGCATCGCCGCGGCCCACCGCTGATGTCCCTCGTAGCCGCGGTCGTCGGCCACCTTTCGATAACGCTCTCGGAGTTCGCAATACGCGGTGTCGTCACCGCGGGCCTGGGCCAACAGCGCTCGCAGGCGCAGGACCCAGACGTCGCGGATCACCGATCCGTCGAGCGGCGCGCGCTCCAACTTCGCTATGGCGGTCGCCGCCTCGGCGACGTCCTCATCGGTCCCGCGCTTGAGCAGTGCCTCGACGAGGAACCCGACGACCGGAATCCAGTACGTGTACTGCCGCCGGCCGAGCATCGTCTCGGCGGCTTCCCGGATGAGCTGGCCCGCCGTGTCGAAGTCGCCCCGGTTGGCCCGGTCGAGCCCGATGAGGGCGTCCATGAAGGTGACTTCGACCAACATCGTCCGGTTGCGGGTCCAGGCATCCCTCACCTGAGTGACCATCTGGAGGCCGCGGTCCCAGTCGTCCACGGCGTCCTGGTACAACAGCTGACCGCCGAGCACGTATCGCGCGATCTCGGCGGCGTATCCGTAGGAGAACGCCTCGGCGGTTCTCAACGTCGCTTCGGCCGTCGCAACCGCTGATCCGTCGCATGCGACCGCGCCGAAGGCCACACCGAGCCCCAGGTTCCACGAGGTCGTCAGGGCAATCGTGAGCGGTTCGTTGCTTTCACTCGCCAGAGCGAAAGCGGCATCCACGTCTTCCCGCCAACCCCGAAGGCCGAACCACCACCCGGCCAATCCCCGCAGTGCCGTCGCGATCGCGAGCGGCGAGCCCACCACGAGGCTGCCCTTGGTCAGGTCGCCAGCGGCCCACTCGATGGTGCTCTCCGCCCACCGCAAACCATCCGCCAACTCACCGTTCTGGATCTTGATCCCGATGGCGCCGAAGGCGGCCTGCGCCGTCAAACCGGGATCGCCGATCGATTCCAGTAGCGCCATCTGTTCGGTGGCCAGTCGCGACGACTCCCGTGTCTCGCCTCGGAAGTGAAATTCCGACATCGGCCCCATCATGGCGACGGCCAGCGATGCCTTGTCGCCGGTTAAATCGCATAGCCGGCGCAATTCCTCGAAGCGTGTGCCGCACTCGCGGGCGACCCGCCAACCGCTGGCGCACAGATAGGTGCGGGGTGCGATGCGCATCGCATTGCGCGCCGGATCGTCCTCGGGCAGGGCGTCGGCGACCCCGCACGCGCGCTCCCAGCTGAGCAGTGCGGCCGAGACGTCGCGATTGTTCGACCACCCGGCCGCGCGCATATGCCAGCCGAATGCGGCGTGCAGATCGCCTGCGGCCTCGGCGTGTTCGGCGATGAGGGCCGCGTTCTCGTCGAGATTGCCTGCGCTTCGTCGTTCGATCGCGGCGGCCACCCGCCGGTGCAATTCGGCCCGGTCGGACTTGAGTTGGGCCTCGTAGGCGACCGCTCGGATGAGGGGATGGTGGAACACGAATTCCGGGTCGTCGGTGAACGTGACCTGGTCGATGAGCTGAGCCGTCAGCAGCTCAGCGGGATGCGGTTCGATGTCGAGCGCCTTCAACAGCTCTGTGCCGAAGCGTGATCCGACGACAGACGCCGCGCTGAGGGTGCGTTTCGCGGCGGGATCGAGTCGGTCGATGCGGGCCGCGATCGTCGCTTGCAGCGTGGCGGGCACGCTGACATCGGCGGCTTCCGCCGTCGACGCATACGCGCCCGGTCGCCCCCGCAGGACGCCGCGTTCCACAAAGTCGCGGATGATCTCCTCGGCGAAAAACGGTGTGCCAGCGGCATTTTGGACCACGGTCTGCATGAGCTGACGCACGGACGGATCCGGTCCGAGTAGGGCAGTGACCAGGTCGGCTGTCTCCGCATCGTTCAACGGGCCGAGCGCGAAGGTCTGCGTTCCCGGCACCTGAGTCAGCGCTCCGTGGTATTCGGGTCGGTACGTGATCACCGTCAACAGCGGTGTTTGGGGGATCACGGTCAGGAAGGCGGCGAGCATGGACTCGCTGGGCTCGTCGATCCAGTGGGCGTCTTCGATGATGTAGAGGGCCGAGGACGAAGCGGCCAGCGCAGCCGAATTCACCAGTGCGATCAGGCGTTGCCGACGGCTGTCGGCATCGATCCGCGGCGGTTCGAGCGACGGATCGGCGATGCCCAGCATGTCCTCGAGGAGGGCCACGTCGTCTCGGCCGGCGTCGGGGAAGGTCCCCGCTTCGATCAGGGCACGGGCGGACGACGCGTCCAGCTCCTCGACGCCGGTCGCCGCCCGCAGCAGCCGGGCCACCACGTGGAACGGCACCTGGGTGGTGTGTGACTCGCAAGCCGTCGTGTACACCGGCACCCCTCGGCCGGCCGCGGTCGCCGCGAGTTCGCGGGTGAGCCTGCTCTTGCCGATACCGGGTGGTCCGGATATGCCGACCACGGCGCCCTGGCCGGCGATCGCCCGGTCAAGCAACCCTTCGAGCGCCGACTTCTCCCACCGCCGCCCGACCAGTGCGACCTCCGATCGCAGCGGGCCCTGCTCGCGGCCGATGCTCAGCAACCGCCGGGCGGGTACGGGTTCACCGCTGCCCTTGACGCGCACCGACTCCGGCGCATCGAGCGTGGCCACCGACTCCACCAGCCGCGCTGTCGACGCGCTCAGCATCACCCCGCCCGGCGGGGCGATCGACTCCATCCGTTGAGCCAGCCCGACGTGTTCCCCGACCGCGGTGTAACCCAAAGCGGCCGAGCCTATTTCGCCGGCGATCACCTGCCCGGAGTTGAGGCCGATGCGCAGTTGTAGAGCGACGCCGTCGCGCCTGTCGATATCGGCGGCGACGGCATGCATCTCGGCCTGAATGCCCAAGGCGGCCAAGCACGCCCGCACCGCATGGTCCTCGAGCGCCAGCGGGGCGCCGAAGACCGCCATGATGCCGTCGCCCGTGAACTTGTCGACCGTGCCGCCGTACCGTGCGACGACCGAACTCGCCACGTCGACGAGGTCGGCCATGATCTCGCGCAGTCGTTCGGGACCGACCGTCCTGGCGATGTCCATCGAGTGCACGACGTCGGCGAACAGCACCGTCACCTGCTTGTACTCGGCCGACCCGGCGGCGCGGGTCAGCGGTGTTCCACACTCGCTGCAGAACTTGGCCCGCGTCGCCACTTCGGTGCCGCACGACGGGCACCGCGCGCCGTCCACACCTTCAGTGTCACCGCAATATGCGGTCGAATTGCCTGATCGGATGAATTCCATGCAGGTCGCGGTACGACGCGGGCACGCGGTCTTCGGCGTCCTTGATGCCGTACTGAGCCGCCAGCTCGGCGCCGATGAAGGTCTGGCCGCTCTTGTCCATAAGCTCGGGATCGTTGAACAGCGCCCAGATCAGGTGTCCGGTGAACTCCGGTGTCTCCGTGTTGTCGAGCAGGTGGGCGAGCTTGTCGGGCGCGCTCGCGACCAGCTTCTTGAAACGCTCGGTCAGCAGCACACCCATCCAGATCGAGGCCGTGCCGATGCCGAAGTCGCGGAAGTCGACCGCCATGTCCGCGGCCATCTTGTCGGTGCCGGCCTTGTGCACGCCGTACGCCGGGCCGAAGACGTAATGCGCGGCTCCTGGCGCGGAGGTGAACGCCACCAGCCCGCGGCGCCGGGGGAGCATCAGCGGGGCCGCGTATACCGTCGCGACGTAGCTGCTGCGCAGGCCCACGTCGAGGGTGTCGATCACGTTGACGGGTTCTTCCCAGAACCGCGTCCTGGCCATCATCTCCCCGCGGATGACCACCGCGTTGTTCACCAGGATGTCCAGCCGGCCCTGTTCCCGGCCGACGCGCTCGAACAGGGCTTTCGTCTGCTCGTCGTCGGCGTGGTCGACCCGGACCGGAATTCCGGTGCCGCCGGCGGCCGTCACCAGCTCGGCGGTCTCGCGGATGGTGCCGTCGAGGGCGGAGTCGCCCGCGCGCTCCGTGCGGCCGGTGACGTAGACCGTGCAACCGTGGCTGCCCAGCGCGTGGGCGATCCCGCGTCCGGCGCCGCGGCTGGCCCCGGTGACGACCGCGACCGGCGCGTCTACCAACCGCGTTCTTGCCACTCGGCCAGGTGCGGGCGCTCCGTTCCGAGCGTGGTGTCGTCGCCGTGGCCCGGATAGACCACGGTCGAATCGCCGTACACGTCGAACACGCGGCGCGTGACGTCGCCGAGCAGCCGGTCGAACGCCCCGTCCTCCCATGTCTTACCGACACCGCCGGGGAACAGGCAGTCGCCGGTGAACAGGTGGGTCGCCTCATCGGCGCCGTCGAGCGCGAGCGCAACGGAGCCGGGGGTGTGGCCCTGCAGGTGGATGACGTCGAAGGACAGGTCGCCGATCTCGACGGTGTCGCCGTGGGCGAGGATCCGGTCGGGCCGCACCGGCAAGGGGTCCGCGTCGAGCTGGTGCGCCGCGGTCGGCACGCCGGTGACCTTGGCCACTTCCTCCAGTGCCTGCCAGTGGTCGAAATGCTGGTGGCTCGTGACGATCAGCGACAATGTCGGGGCGTGTTTCTCGATCAGCTCGAGCAGGACCGGCGCGTCGTTGGCGGCGTCGATCAGCAGCGTCTCGCCCGTTCGGGAACAGGTGATCAGGTAGGCGTTGTTGTCCATCGGGCCGACCGAGACCTTGACGATCGAAGCGCCCGGAAGCGTGCGCCGGGCCGCGGTCCCTGGTTCGACATGGCCGGTGTAGTTCTCGTCGACAACGGTCATGTCCTCACGGTATCCGGCTCGCGTGGGGCTTGTCGGTGGGTCCACATAGAGTGGTTTTGAACTATGTCTTCGGGAGGAACCGGGTGGCTGACCGCCTTGTCGTCAAGGGTGCGCGCGAGCACAACCTGCGCAGCGTCGATCTTGATTTACCACGTGACGCGCTGATCGTCTTCACCGGGCTGTCGGGTTCGGGGAAGTCGTCGCTGGCCTTCGACACGATCTTCGCCGAAGGTCAGCGCCGCTACGTCGAGTCGCTGTCGGCCTACGCGCGCCAGTTCCTCGGCCAGATGGACAAACCCGACGTCGACTTCATCGAGGGCCTGTCGCCGGCGGTGTCCATCGACCAGAAGTCGACCAACCGCAACCCCCGGTCCACGGTCGGCACCATCACCGAGGTCTACGACTACCTGCGCCTGCTGTACGCCCGGGCGGGTACGCCGCACTGCCCCGTCTGCGGTGAGCGCATCGCCCGCCAGACGCCCCAACAGATCGTCGACCAGGTGCTCGCCATGGACGAGGGCCTACGGTTCCAGGTGCTCGCGCCGGTGGTGCGCACGCGCAAGGGCGAGTTCGTCGACCTGTTCGACAAGCTGAACACGCAGGGTTACAGCCGCGTGCGCGTCGACGGCGTGGTGTATCCGCTCACCGATCCGCCAAAGCTCAAGAAGCAGGAGAAACACGACATCGAGGTGGTCGTCGACCGCCTGACGGTCAAGGCCAGCGCCAAACAGCGGCTGACCGATTCGGTGGAGACCGCGCTCAACCTCGCCGACGGCATCGTCGTGCTGGAGTTCGTCGACCGCGAAGACGACCATCCCCACCGCGAACAGCGGTTCTCCGAGAAGTTGGCCTGCCCCAACGGCCATCCGTTGGCCGTCGACGATCTCGAGCCGCGGTCGTTCTCGTTCAACTCGCCCTACGGCGCGTGTCCGGAATGCCTCGGCCTGGGCATCCGCAAGGAGGTCGACCCCGAGCTGGTCGTGCCCGACCCCGACCTGACCCTGGCCGAGGGCGCGATCGCCCCCTGGTCGATGGGGCAGACGGCCGAGTACTTCACCAGGATGCTGGCGGGGCTCGGCGACGCGCTCGGCTTCGACGTGAACACGCCGTGGAAGAAGCTGCCCGCCAAGGCCCGCAAGGCGATCCTCGAGGGCTGCGACGAGCAGGTGCACGTGCGGTACAAGAACCGGTACGGCCGAACCCGTTCGTACTACGCCGATTTCGAGGGCGTGATGGCGTTCCTGCAGCGCCGCATGGAGCAGACGGACTCCGAGCAGATGAAGGAACGCTACGAGGGCTTCATGCGCGACGTGCCCTGTCCGGAGTGCGAGGGCACGCGCCTCAAGCCCGAGATCCTCGCGGTCACGCTGGCGGCGGGGGAGTTCGGCGCGAAGTCCATCGCCGAGGTGGCGGACCTGTCGATCGCGGATTGCGCGCAGTTCCTCAACGCGCTGACGCTGGGTGCGCGCGAGCAGGCGATCGCGGGCCAGGTGCTCAAGGAGATCCAGTCGCGGCTGGGCTTCCTCCTCGACGTCGGACTCGATTACCTGTCGCTGTCCCGGGCCGCCGCCACGCTGTCCGGCGGTGAGGCGCAACGCATTCGGTTGGCCACCCAGATCGGCTCGGGACTCGTCGGCGTGCTCTACGTGCTCGACGAACCGTCGATCGGCCTGCACCAGCGCGACAACCGCCGGTTGATCGACACGCTGGTCCGGTTGCGGGATCTGGGCAACACGTTGATCGTCGTCGAGCACGACCTCGACACCATCGCCCACGCCGACTGGGTCGTCGACATCGGACCCGCGGCCGGCGAACACGGCGGCCAGATCGTGCACAGCGGTCCCTACGACGAGCTGCTGAAGAATCCGGAATCGCTTACCGGAGCGTATCTTTCGGGCAAGGAAGAGATCGAGGTGCCCGCCATCCGGCGGCCCGTCGACATGAAGCGTCAGCTGACCGTCGTCGGTGCCCGCGAGCACAACCTGCGCGAGATCGACGTGTCGTTCCCGCTGGGGGTGCTGACGTCGGTCACCGGGGTGTCGGGGTCGGGGAAGTCGACATTGGTCAACGACATCCTGGCGTCGGTGCTGGCGAACAAACTCAACGGCGCACGGCAGGTGCCCGGTAGGCACACGCGGGTGACGGGCCTCGACAAGCTCGACAAGCTCGTCCGCGTCGACCAGTCGCCGATCGGCCGCACACCGCGCTCCAACCCCGCCACCTACACCGGGGTCTTCGACAAGATCCGCACGTTGTTTGCGGCCACCACCGAGGCCAAAGTGCGCGGCTACCAACCGGGCCGGTTCTCGTTCAACGTCAAGGGCGGTCGCTGCGAGGCGTGCTCCGGCGACGGCACCATCAAGATCGAGATGAACTTCCTGCCCGACGTGTACGTGCCGTGCGAGGTGTGCCAGGGTGCCCGGTACAACCGCGAGACGCTCGAGGTGCACTACAAGGGCAAGACCATCGCCGAGGTGCTCGACATGTCGATCGAGGAGGCCGCGGAATTCTTCGCGCCCATCACCTCGATCCACCGGTACCTCAAGACGCTCGTCGACGTGGGTCTCGGTTACGTGCGGCTGGGCCAGCCGGCGCCGACGCTGTCGGGTGGTGAGGCGCAGCGCGTGAAGCTGGCCTCCGAACTGCAGAAGCGGTCGACGGGCCGCACGGTGTACATCCTCGACGAGCCGACCACCGGCCTGCACTTCGAGGACATCCGCAAGCTGCTCAAGGTGATCAACGGCCTTGTCGACAAGGGCAATACGGTGATCGTCATCGAGCACAACCTCGACGTGATCAAGACATCGGACTGGATCATCGACATGGGTCCCGAGGGCGGAGCGGGCGGTGGCACGCTCGTCGCGTCCGGGACACCGGAGGACGTCGCGGCCAATACGGACAGCTACACCGGCCACTTCCTCGCCGAGTGTCTGGGCGTCGAAAGGCCGAAACCCAAGGCGCGCAACGGTAAACGCAGGAAGGTCAGCGCTTAGACAGGGGCGACGGGAATCGCGGGCTGATCCGTACGCCGTCGAGCCATTCGGTGAGTTCGTCCGCGCGCTTCTGCAGCCGGGCGCGCGCCGAGCGGCCCACGTCCTCGAGCAGTCGCAACTCGACCCGGCCGGCGTCGTCTTGGCCCCATGCCCCGACGATCCTGCCGTCGCACCACACGGTCGGCCCGCCGTTGCCGTTTCTGTCGAAGATCTGCTCGCGGTGCGGTCCGAGGTACCAGTCGCGGTCGAACCAGCCCATGGTCGTCACGTCGAGCCCGGGCAGCAGCGCGCACCACGGGTCGGGTTCGGGTTCGGCGTCGAGGTCGTCGGGTAGCGCGAACCCCGGCGTGCCGTCGAGGTCGACCTCGACGGCGCCCACGTCCTCCAGCGCCCGGCGCGCCCAGGTCAACGTGTTACCGAACCACCACTTGATATCGGTGACGGTCGCCGGGCCGAAACCGGCCAGCCACCGCCGCACGAGCCCCGCGCGCGCCGTCTCGGGGTCGACCGCCTCTGCGGGCCCGATCCAGTCGTCGGCGGCGACCCAGCGCGGTCGTGACGTCGTCCATCTACCGTCGTTCGGCCCACGCACGATGTCGCCGCGCACCGACAACACGGTCAGGATCCGAGGCGCCAACGGGGTTTCGCCGCCCCACCGCTTACCCGGCGCGGGATCCCAGGTGCCCGCCAACTCGGGCAGGGCCGCCCGCAGGTCTTTCGCGGTCGTCGGGCCATGCTCGTGCAGGTACTGCAGCACCGCCTCGGCGGCCGCCTCGAGCCAGGCGTCCCCGTCGGCGCAGAGCCCCGCCTTCCGCGCATCGGCGATGAGCCTGCGCCGTTCGTTGTCGGCGACCCGGTCGCTGGCCGCGGCCTGAATCGGCGGCATGTCGCCGACGCGCACCGTCCACAACGTCCGTCGCATCGCCAGGTGCTTGACCAGGCTGCGCCGCTCATAGAGTTCGGCGTCCAGATCGGCGGCGGCGAAATTCGGCAGCCGCGCCCACAGCGAGAGGTACGGAGTGGCCGGGTCGGTCGTGTGCAGCCCGATGACGCCATCGACGGCGGCGTCGATGGAGTCGGCGGGCGGACACAGGAAGTGGCGACGGGCCAGCCGCGCCCGCCGCTCGTCGATCGTGAACCTGCGCATCGCCTGCGAACCGTACCGTCGCGCGCCGACAAAGTTTGGGATCGGTAGCACCCGGCGCGGTTTTGACTTGCCTCCATGACGGGCGCCATCGGGGCGACGTCCCAACGAAGGGAAGATCGATGAATCGCGTTGTTGTGGGTCTGATCGGACTGGTTGCCGGCGCCACCGTTCTGGTGGGTTGTTCGGACGAGAAGGGCAGTGCCCCCGCGGCCAGCGCCGCGGGTGTGAGCACCGGCGGCAGCACGGAGGTGAAGGTCGACGGCAAGGACCTCGAGGGCCTGGACCTCAACACCGTGACGTGCGTCAAGCAGGGCGGCAAGATCAACGTCGCCAGCGGCGCGATCGGCGGACAGCAGGGCCTGGGCATCGTGATGTCCGACGAGGCCACGCCGACGGTGGAGTCGCTGGGCATGGTGGTCGACGGCAATGCGCTTGCGGTCACCAACACGATGGGCGCCCAGGTCGGTAAGGCCGAGGTGAAGGTCGACGGCGACAAATACACCATCACCGGTGAAGCAACTGGGGCCGACATCTCGAACCCGATGGCAGGGTCGATCACCAAGCCGTTCACCGTCACGGTGAGCTGCAGTTGAGCGATCCACCTTCCGAAGCGGCGGGCATGCCAGGCATGCCCGCCGCTTTCTATGATTCAGCCGTGGCGATCACCGCGGACCTCGAGCGCGCGCGTCAACTGGCGTTCGCCGCCAAGGAGGAGACGGCCAAGGACCTGCTGCTGTCGCTGGTTCTGCAGATCGAGCAGGCCGACCGCGACGACTGGATGCTCGAGGTGTACGCGTTGCTCGGCGAGATCTACCTCGTCCGCACCGCATACGACGGCACCGAGGAGTGCCTGCACCGCATGCGCGAATCCCTGGGGGTCTATTCGGGGATCCTCGCGGGCACCGAACCCGACGCTGCGGCGCAGGTGACGATGTCGACCGCCGAGATCGAGCTGATGGTGCGCCGCTACTCACGGTGGTCCCTGTTCCTGCAGACCGGGCTGGCCGCCGCGCACGGCGACCACGAAGCCGCCGAGGCCACGCTCATCGCGCTGACCGACGACGAACCCGTTGCCGAACTCGCCGCTGAACACCGCTTCCTGATCACCTACGCCGAAATCCTGTGCGCGGTCGCGCTGTGCGACGACGACCTGCATTTGAAGTCGATCCCGTTGTGGCAACGCGTCATCGAGGTCATCGAACGACCGGCCCACGGCGGGCTTCCCGGCGAGTTCCACGACCACCTCCTCGTGCAAGGGGCCACCGGCTACGGCAGGTTCTGCGTCGAGACCGGCCGGCTTTCGGAGGCCGAGCCCTGGTTGAGGCGTGCGGGCGCCCGTGCCGAGGCGCGGGGGTGGAGGCTCGCGGTGGCACGCACGCAACTCGAACGCGCGACGGCGGCGTGGTCGGCGGGGGACCGGCCCCAGGCGCAGACGTTGGTGCACGAAGCCTATCCGGCGATCGCCGAACACCTGCGCGCCCACGATGTCTCGCGGTGCTGGTTGTACTTCGGCTTGATCAGCATCTCGGTGAATGCGCTCGACGACGCAGACGAACGGCTCGGCCACGCCGAACGGCACTGGCGTGAGATCGAGAAACCGCTGCACATCCACCGAATCCTGTTGCAGCGCAGCTGGGTCGACATCTTCCGCGGCGACTTCACCGCGGCAAAGGAGCGCGTCGCCCAGGCCCGCGAGCTGCTCGACGGTTGGCCGCGGCACAGCTGGCTGCAGTACGCCCGGCTCGACGACCAGCTCGGCAACATCTGGCGGGCCGACGCCCTGGCCGACCCCGCCGGGGCGGCGCGAAAACTCGAGAGAGCCGCCGAGCTCAAACTTCCGGCCGCGCTCGCCGTCGACTCGGTGCGCCACTCCATCCCCGACGCCGACGCCCGCATGCGGTGGGCCACCCACGTTTCGGCCCCGATCCTCGCTGGCGCGTTCGCGGTGGCATGGGAGTGGGGCAACACCGAGCTCGTCAGCGAACTAGTCGAGTATCACAGCGCCCGAGGCACATTCACCGCCGAGCCTGCCTCCGCCGACGCACTTGCCTGGGCCGGCACCGCCACGGCGGCCGTGCCGGTGGAGTCCGCCGAGGAGTATGCGTTGGTCGCCGCCGGTCCCGCGGTCACCGGCGGCGCGTCGCTGACGAAACTGGGGCCGTTGCCACCCTTGGTGATGGATCCGACCACCGCGCCGATCATCGGTCGCTACCGTGCGCTGGCGGCCGAGCGCTACGGGCGCGACGTGACCGCGGACGAACCCGCGTGGTGCACGTGGCCTTGACCGAGACGTTGGTGCTGCGGTTCGCCGACGTCGGTGTGGCGACGTACGCCAGCCTGCGGATCGTCGGTGATCCGTCGCAAACGGTCACCTGGGTCGTCGAGCAGCAAGACCTCGTCGCGGCCGTGCAGCGACTGGCCGAGGCGCTGCCCGACCCCGTCGGCGCCGAAACCCGCCGCGACGCGCTCGACCGGGCCATCACCCAGGGCGCGTTCTCCTCGCCCGCAACCGAATTCGAGCTCGCTCGCGCGCTGGGCAAACATCTGCTCACCCCCGCCGCATGGCAGCTGCTCACCGACCACCGGGACGCGACGTTGTTCGTGTCGCCGAGCGCCAAGCTGGCCAGGACGCCGTGGGGCCTTTTGGCGACTCCGAACGACGAGGGCACCCGCCTGATGGAACTGGCCGAGGTGCTGATGGCCGCGCCCCCGAACATCGCCAATTCACCGCGCGCATCGGAGGATTGGAACGGCAGGTGCGACGGACCCGTCCTGGCCGTGCTCGACCCGCGGGTCCCCGGGCAGCGGCCCGACTCGGCGCTGGGGTCCGTGCTCGGCAGGCCCTCACCGGATACGGTCCTGGCGCGTCACTTCGCCGACTTGGCGGCCCGTCGCGGGGTGTTGCCCGACGGCGGAAGCGTCGTCGAGTTGTTCCGCCGGACCGATGCCGACCGCGGCTGGCTCGCAGAGCAACTCGCCCGCCGGCCCAGCCGCATGGTGTATGTCGGGCACGCCAGCGCCGCCGACGGTGACGCCGGCCACGCGGACCGTGCCGCACTGCACCTGGCCGAGGAGCGGCCTCTCACCGCCGGAGAACTCATGACGGCGAGGCTGCGATTCCCTCCGCGGGTTGCGCTGCTGGCGTGCGCCTCCGGAGGCGACTACCAGTTCGACGAGGCCAGCGGGCTGGTGGCGGCGATGATTCTCGGTGGCGCCCAACTGGTCACCGCCACGCTGTGGTCCTTGCCCACGACGGCCGGTTACCGCCAGTTCGCCGCGTCCGATGCCGATCCGATGAGCGAGGCGATCGTCGCGGTCGACGCCGCCCACGAATGCGGCGATGCGGGTCTGGCGGTGAACCGCTGGCAACGGGATCGGATGCGGGACTGGCGCGATGGCGGTTTGGACGCCAGCCCTCTGTACTGGGCGGCCATGGTCAGCTTCGCCGTCGACGGCGCCCGCTGATCACACCGGCGCCACGCAGATCGCCACGGCAGTCTCGTCGCCGGGGCGGTGGTAGGTGTCGATGACGCTGCCAGGGGAGACCTTTCCGAGTGCTGACGCGGGCACCAGCGCGGTCTCATGGGCCGGAAACTGTCCGCCGCCGGGTCTTCTGACCATCACATCGAGTTCGACTTCCCGGCAGTCCTCGAGGGCCTGTCCCGTCGGTCGCATGGCGGTGACGACCGCGGGCGACCGGATACCGTTGCGGATCAGCGCGAGTCGGTCCTGCGTGAGCAGGCCCTTGTGCAGCAGCGTGCGATCGAATTCGGCCCGGGCGGCGCGGATGTCGTCGGCCGTGGCCAGGCGCTCGTCGGCCTCGCCGGGATCCAGTCCCGAGAGCCTCCAGGTGGGGAGTAACGATACGGCGGCGGTGCCGATGTAGACGATGCAGGCGAACGCGAACAGCGCGGTGAACATGTCCCTCAGGTTCGGATGGCCGTGGCGCTACCGAACCCAACTTTTCGGCTGTCCCGGATCGGGTCCGGCTTCTATCCTGTCCTGATGAGCACCGAGGCGGCCGTCGCCGTCGCCCATCCGCGCCGGGCGGTCATCGACCGGGCGTGGCGCGCCGTCGGACCGGGCGTCGAGGTACTCAGCGGCGACGACGGCGGCCCACTGCGGCGGACGGTGAAGCGGATCATCGACCCGCTCGTGCTGCGGCTCCGGTCGAACACCCAGTTCTCGGCGCCCTTCGTGGCACCGGATGTGGCCGACGCGATGTACGACGCGATCGTGGGCCGCAGTGCACAATTGCGTGATACCGCGGCGTGGTTCGAGGTGCTCAAACGGGAGCGACGCCGGTTACGGATCACGTCCGGGAACGCCCAAGAGCTGTACTTCCCGGCGTGTTTCGAGTTGGCCGTGACGAAAGGTCATCCGTCACAACATGGTTCGGGCGCTGAGGAGGTGCTCCGCGAGATCCACGGCGAACGCGACCGAACCGCGATCGAGGTACTGAACCGGTTCGTGTCCGACGACGGGGTGATCGGCGAGTTGACGAAGCAGCTCAGCCGGAGTTGGCGTGATGTGCATGCGGGTACCGAGATCACGGGTCCGTTCATGGCCGGACTGACCACCGTGCTCGGCCCCGCGGGCAGTCATTCGGCCGCTGCCGCGCGCCAGCGTGTCTGGCAGGCGCTGATCGCCGACGCAGCGCCGTACAACCTCGGGGCCAGGGCGCATTCCGATGCGGCGCAGCTGCCGTGGTCGATCGTCGACCTGGGGCTCAGTTCGGTTGAGCCACAGGCACCGCCGGGTGTCGTCGGCGGTTCGGACAGCGATCGTCCGTTGGATCGCAGCGTGATCGACAGGGTGCGCGCGACGCTGCGGCGGGCCATGGACCGCGAGGAGCTTCCCGACGTGCCGATGCTGTGTGCCGAAGAGGTCGACCGGGCGTGCGCGCCATGGGGTCTGATCGGTGAGGACAAGCAGGCGACCCTGGTGGCGGGCATCGAGGTCGCGGTGCATCTTGCCCCGCTGACCGACATCGCCGAGCCGCGCTACGAGTTGGCCAGGCAGATCCAGGCGCGGGTGCGCAAGGAGGCCTACGTGCTGCACGCCCGCCGCTATCTCGTCGAGGGCGGCCCGATCCATCCCCGTCAGCAGCAGGTGGTCGACGAGCTCGCGACGTTCGCGCGGCCGTACCTGCGCCGGTTGTGGGCCAGGCTGCATGGCCGCGACGTGTGGCAGGAGCCGTGTGACGACATCGATGATGTGCGAGCGGTGCTGGAAGGGGTGGCGAGGTCGGTCAGCCTGGACCACCGCCAGCAGATCAAGACGATGTTGGAGCTGCAGGTGGCCGGATGAGACTCACGGCAGATTCGGGCCTTTGGACCACGGGACCGCTCGCGGCACCGGCTCCGCTGGTGGCGGTGCTGGAGGTCAGCGGGGCGGTCCTGTCGTGGACCGTCGACGAGGCCGCGGATGCACACGTCGCGTTCACCGACCCGACAAGGGCCGACTGGTTGTGGCGGGTGGTCGGCGAGAACGGTCACTACGCGGTGATGTCAGCACTGGACGGCCGCGCCCCCGCCGACAGTGTCGAGGTGGCCGGCGCGGACCTGGTGCAAGGGGCGCTGGAACCGCTGCGCCGACTCGCGCTCGGGCACTGGCTGCGGCGGTGGTGGCCGGCGAGCCACCGGGACGCGATTGCGACGCTCGACGGCGCGCTTCTGGACGCCGAGGTCGCGCTGTTGACCGCGGCGGCGCAAGACTACTTCGGCGACGACACCTTCGATTCGGAGGTCGCCCAGCTGCTCGCGCCGCACGCGGCCGCACTCAATGCCGCTGCGCGCGAGGGTGATCCACGGGTCAGCGAGCTCATCGACCGGTGCCGCGATGTGGCCGACGACGTCGGCGTCGCTTTCGACGCGGCGCCGGTGCGCGGCCGACGTGCCGACTATGCCCTTGCGGCGGGGCCGGATTCGCGGGGCCCGAGCGCGGGGGTCATCGCGCAGGGCACCGCCTCCGTCCGCTGGGCGGCCGTCCCGCCGGGCGTCTTCGATGCGGCGGAGGGCACCGTCGGATGGTTGGTCGAACCGGCAGGCTTCGGCGTCGATGCGATGGTCGGTGTGGAGTTGATCGGCCTGGGCTCCCCCCACGGCATCACGGTCCGGTTGGAGGCGGAAACCATCGGAGGGACCGGGGTGCTCGGCGCTGACGGGCGTGCGTCGTTCCCCCTCGTCGACACCGATGGCACACCGGTATCCGAAGCCGTTGCCTGGAACCACGACTGGCATGCCGCCAGGGTTCTCGTGGGCGCCGACGTCGACGAGTCGGTGCAGACCCGTGACCGGGTGCGTGCGTTCGCGCGGTCGCGGCTGAGCCGGCCCGGTGCTGACGCGTTCCTGGCCGAGATCCTGGCCGCCGAATCGGACTACTGAGACTCGTCGGACTGTTTGCGCATCTGCTCGCGGATCTGCGCCAAGCGCTCGGCGGCGGCCCGCTGCCGCTCGTCGTATTGTTCGGCGACACTGCGGCCTTCGGGAGTCTCCGCCGCGAGTTCGGATGCGCCGATCGCCGTGCCGAATCGGGTTTCGATCTTCTCCCGCACGGCGTCGAAGGTCGGAACGCCGCCGGGGGTGTAGCCGCTGTCGACGGGCTCGACCGGCGCGGTGGACTGAGGTTCCGGCTCGACGAGTTCGGCGTCGACCGCGGGTTCGGGTTCCTGTTCCGGAGTGGGATCGTCCGGCATGCCGCTCACGGTACCCGCTCTGGTCCTGTGACGGGCATGTCAATTTTGACGAAACCGCCCGCCGTGGGTGCGTGGTGCGCGTAGCGTTCTGCCGTCATTCAGGCGAAAGGAGCCACCATGCGCGGCACTCTCATTTGCACAGCGGTCGTCGGCGTGGGCATGGCGCTCGGCACCGCCGCACCGGCCTTGGCCGACGACACCGATGACGTCTTCATCTCGGTGATCGAAGGCGAAGGCATACCGTTCTCGACCGAGAAAGACGCAATCGAACTGGCACACGCGGTGTGTGAATACGTGGCAGTGGGGCAGAAGCCCGAACAGGTTGCGGTCGAGATCAGCGAACCGGCGAACTGGACGATAGAGCAGAGCGGGTTCTTCGTCGGAGCCGCGACCCAGTCGTACTGTCCGTCCTAGGGCCGTCGGCCGCGCGGCGGCGGTTGTCGCACCGCAACGTCGCTGACCGGTGCGATCCGACCGGGCGTACCGATCCGGGCCGCCAGCCACGGCAGCGCCGCCGCAAAAGCGTGTGCGGCGTACGGCCAGTCGTGCATACCCGGCTGGACCACGACAGAGCAGTCGATGCCGTCGGCGGTGGCCGTACGGCACAGCGTGTCGGCCGCATTCTTCTGCGGGCCCGCGTTCACGGTGTTGACGTCGAAGCGCCCCGTGAGTCCGGAGTAGCGGCCGTGACGGTTCATCACCGTCATCGGGTCAAACGCCGAGTAGGCCGCGGCGCTGCCCCCGAAGAGACGGTCGATCGTCTGAACCTTGGTCCCGGAGTTGGGGCTCAGATCCCCGGCGATGTCGTCGAAGGCGCTGAACATGTCGGGGTGCATCACCGCCAGGTCGACGGCGCAGGTGCCGCCCATCGAGAAGCCGGCGACTCCCCAGTTCGCCGGCCTGGGACTGACCTTGAACGTCGAGATCATCAACGGCACAACGTCTTTGGTGAGATGGTCGGCGGCGTTGCCCCTGCTGCCGTTGACGCATTCGGTGTCGTTGCGGAAGGTGCCGCCGGCGTCGACGAAGACGAGCACCGGTGCGTAGCCACCGTGCACGGCGGCGAACGCGTCCGCGGTGGTGACGGCGTCCCCGGCGCGGATCCAGTCCGCCGGTGTGTTGAACTCGCCGCCGATCATCATCACTGTCGGGAGCGGCGGTGGGGGATCGGTCGCGTACCACGCGGGTGGCAGGTAGACGAGTTCGCTCCGGTGCCGGAATCCCGACGCCTTGTCGCCGGTGTCGACGGGCACCACCGTGCCCCTGGCCGGGATCTGATGGCGCTCCTGCATCGCGAGCATCGTCGTCGCGTCGGTCTGGTCTGGAAGCGGGCCCGCGGTCAGCTGGTTCCACGCCGCCGGCACCGTGGGCACGTAACCCACCCAGAGGTTGACGACCAGTGCCGCGGACAACAGGCACAGGGGCAGCGCCGTCAGTGATGCGCAGCGACGCCGCCAGCGGGCACCCCGCCAACCGGCGACGAGGACGACACAGGCGGCGCCGCTCAATGCGACCCACACCCACAGGGAGTGCGGCGCGGGGTTGTCGGAGAACCCTTCGGACGCGACATAGGCATACACCGCCACGGCCAGCGCGACACCGCACAACGCGGCCCACGGCACCCACACCAGTCGCCAGCGGCGTGACCGCCATCCGATCGCACCGAGCAGGGTGAGCCCGGCGACCACCTGCACCGTCGCGGGGATCCAGCCGTGCATCAACGACAGGTGCCCATGCGAATGAGCGAGTGCCGCCAGTGTCACGAACTACAGGGTGACGGGGAAACCTTGTGGCGCGCTGGGGATCTGCTGTCAACGAGGCTTGGCCAACGGGAACGGCAGCGTCTCGCGGATGCTGCGGCCCGTGATCAGCATGACGACGCGGTCCACGCCCATGCCCAGCCCGCCGGTGGGCGGCATCGCGTATTCCATCGCCTGCAGGAAGTCCTCGTCGAGTTCCATCGCCTCGGGATCGCCGCCGGCGGCCAGCAGCGACTGCTCCTGCAATCGGCGGCGCTGCTCGACCGGATCGGTGAGTTCGCTGTAGGCGGTGCCGAGTTCGACGCCCCACGCGACCAGGTCCCACCGTTCGGCGACGCCGGGGATGCTGCGGTGCGGCCGGGTCAGCGGCGAGACCGACGTCGGGAAGTCCTTGTAGAAGGTCGGCGCCTCGGCGCGGTCCTCAACGAGCCGCTCGTAGAGTTCCAGCACCACCGCGCCGGCGTCCCAGTGGGTCAGATACGGAATGCCCGCGGCGTCACACAGTTTGCGCAACCTCGGCAGCTCCGTCTCGGGTCCGATCTGCTCGCCGAGGGCTTCGGACACCGCGTCGTGAACCGTCTTGACCGCCCATTGCCCCGAGATGTCGACCGGTTCGAGTCCGCCGCCGTCGGTGGGCCGGTAGAACACCTGCGCACCGTTGGCGGCGACGGCGGCGTTCTGGATCAGTTCGCGGCAGCCGTCGATCCAGACGTTGTAGTCGGCGTGCGCCTGATATGCCTCCAGCAGCGTGAATTCGGGGTTGTGGCTGAAGTCGACGCCCTCGTTGCGGAACGCCCTGCCCAGCTCGAAGACCCGCTCGACGCCTCCCACGCAGAGCCTCTTGAGGTAGAGCTCCGGAGCGATGCGAAGGTAGAGGTCCAGATCGTAGGCGTTGATGTGGGTGAGGAAGGGTCGGGCATTGGCGCCGCCGTGGATCTGCTGCAGGATCGGCGTCTCGACCTCGAGAAACCCCTTACCCACCAAGGTTTCCCGGATCGCGTGCAGCACACCGCTTCGGGCGCGGATGAGTTCGCGGGCATCCGTGTTGATCGCCAGGTCGACGTAGCGGGCGCGCACCCGGGCCTCCTGGTCGGTCAGCCCCTTCCACTTGTCGGGCAGCGGACGCAGGCATTTGCCGATCATCCGCCAGCTGCGCACCAGCAGGGAACGGGTGCCCTTCTTGCTGTAGCCCATCGCGCCGGACACCTCGACGAGGTCGCCGAGATCGATGGCGTGGGTGAAATCGGCCGTCGTCGACGATTCGAGCAGTGAATTGTCCAGCAGCAGCTGGACTTCCCCGGACCAGTCGCGCAACTGTGCGAAGAGCACTCCGCCGTAATCGCGGCTGCGCAGCACGCGGCCCGCCACCGTCACCGTCACGTCGGCGGCGGCGGCGATCGCCTCGGCGACGGTGTGCGACGGCGGTGTACCGACGGGATAGGCGTCGACGCCGTTGTCCTGCAACGCCTTCAGCTTGGCCATGCGGACCCGGACCTGTTCGGGTAGCCGCGGTTCCTCGCCGTCGGGGAGGTCGGCCACCAACCCGCCGAGGTCCGGGGCCGAACCGTCGTGGTGCAGAAGCCCCGTCGCCATCAGGTTCTGCGGGACCGCGGTGTGGTGACCGGTGTGCGGCTGCTCGTGGCGCCGCGAGAACGGCAGCACCAGAAAACCTTCCGCGATCACCGATGCCACCCCGACCCGGGGGATGAGCCGGGCGTCGTCATAGCAGGCGTAGCGCGGCACCCATTCCGGTTGGTATTTCATGTTCGAGCGGTACAGCGTCTCGAGCTGCCACCACCGGGAGAAGAACACCAGCAGGCTGCGCCACAACCGCGCGACCGGGCCCGCGCCGAGTTGGGCGCCCTGTTCGAAAGCGGACCGGAACATCGCGAAGTTCAACGAGATCCGCGTGATGCCGATGTCCTCGGCCTGCATGCACAGCTCGCTGACCATCAACTCGATGGTGCCGTTGGGGGACTGGGGGGAGCGGCGCATCAGGTCCAGCGAGACGCCGTTGGTGCCCCACGGCACCAGCGACAACATCGCGACGACCACATCATTCCCACCCGCGTTCTGGATCGCCTCGACCAGAAGGCAGTCGCCGTCGGCCGGATCGCCGAGCCTGCCCAGCGCCATCGAGAAACCGCGCTCGTCCTCGGTGTCGCGCCAGGCGTCCGCGCGAGCGATGACGTCGGCCATCTCTTCGGTGCTCAGATCGCGGTGCCTGCGGATGCGCACGCTCGTGCCTGCGCGCCGTGCCCGGGTCACCGCCTGCCGGACCGCGCGCATGTCGGGTCCGGAGAGCCGGAAGTTGTCCGGATACAGGATGGCCTCGTCGCCGAGTTGCAATGCGTTGAGCCCGGCCTCGCGGAACGCACCGGCGCCGGCCGAACTGGCGCCCATCACGCCGGGGGCCCAGCCGTAGGTCTGGCACAGTGCGAGCCACGCCTCGATCGCGGCCGGCCACGACTTGGGGTCGCCCACCGGGTCCCCGCTGGCCAGGCAGACGCCGACCTCCACGCGGTAGGTGATGGCGGCGCGGCCGCTGGGCGCGAACACCACGGCCTTGTCGCGGCGCGTCGCGAAGTAGCCGAGCGAGTCGTTCTTGCCGAACAACTCCAGCAGCCCGCGCAGCGCGGACTCGTCCTCGCCGGTCAACGCGTTCTCGGCGCGCTGTGACTGGAACAGCACGATCGCCGCGACCATCAGGGCGAGCGCGCCGAAGAGCCCCAGCAGCGCGTTGATCAGCACATGGGGATGACCGGTGAAGTTCGACGAGTCGGCGCCGGCGAACGCGCTCACCCGGTTCAGCGCGTACCAGAACCGGTCATCTCGGGCCAGCGTGCCGGGGAACAGTTCGAGCAGTCCCCACCCGATCGCGGTGCCGATCGCCATGCCGGCGACCAGGACCGCAGCCGCCTTCACCAATGCGCCGCGGCGCACTTTCGCCCAGAACTCGCGCCGGGCCAGCAGCAGGAACAGGATCGCGGCGATGTGGAAGCCGAGGCCGATGACCTCGCCGATCTCCTCGATCACCGATTCGTCGCCCGACACCAGGTCACCGACGTTGAAGGCGATCGCGCCCACCATGTAGCCGACGAGGATCCACCAGGCAATGCGTTTGCGCGCGGCCAGCGCGGCCGCCAGCAGCGCCAGCACGAACGCCCACGCGAAGCTGGTGTCGGGGAAGTTGAATATGTAGTCGTTGACGAACTCGCGCGGCACCCGGATGACCGACCGCACGAACGGCGAGACGCTCGCCGCCAACGAGAGCGTGGCGATGATGCCGACGGTCCAGCCCGCCGCCGCGGGCACCCACCAGTACCTGGACCTGCGGCGGGTGACGGGCAGGCTAGCGACGGTCATAGGCCGCGACATTATTCGGTTGGGACCCCAAATGGGTGGCGACTCACGACCAGACGGGCCCGGTGTATTTCTCGCCCGGGCCATGGCCCGGTTCGTCCGGCGACGCGCTGGCCTCGCGGAAGGCCAACTGCAGTGTTTTCAGGCCGTCACGCACCGGTCCGGCGTGCGGTCCGAGGTACTCCGCGGACGCGGTGACCAACCCGGCCAGCGCAGTGATCAATCGCCGCGCTTCGTCTAGATCGCGGTGCGGGCTCTCGTCGGGGTTCTCGGCCGACAACCCGAGCTTCTCGGCCGCGGCGCTCATCAGCATCACGGCCGACCGGGTGATCACCTCGACGGCCGGGATGTCGGCGAGCTCACGAACGGCCGAGCCGTTCTGATCGCCTGAGCCGCTGCCTTCGAGGTCAGCTGAGTTCGAGTCATCGGTCATGCCTGCTAGACTGGCATGCGCGACCGTCCCGGCAAACGCCAGGGACAGCAAGTGGAGTCCCGCTCCCACCGCTGGCCATACCGGCTCAGCGGTCCGGTCACAGGCACCCGTGCCTGTCCTGGTCGGCTGTGGGCCCTGCTTTGAGCAGGGCTTTTCTGTTCGGTTGAGCAGAGCTGATGGAGTGGGCTCCTAGAAGACAACAGTAGGAGGCCCCATCAGCACTGAGACCCGCGTCAACGAGCGTATCCGCGTACCTGAAGTCCGCCTGATCGGACCGGGCGGTGAACAGGTAGGCATTGTGCGCATCGAAGATGCCCTCCGCGTCGCCGCGGATGCCGATCTCGATCTCGTCGAAGTAGCACCGGATGCCAAACCGCCGGTCTGCAAGATCATGGACTACGGAAAGTTCAAATACGAGACGGCTCAAAAGGCGCGCGAGTCTCGCAAGAACCAGCAGCAGACCGTCGTCAAGGAACAGAAGCTTCGTCCCAAGATCGACCCGCACGACTACGAGACCAAGAAGGGTCACGTGATCCGCTTCCTCGAGGCCGGGTCCAAGGTCAAGGTGACGATCATGTTCCGCGGACGCGAGCAGTCGCGACCCGAGTTGGGTTTCCGTCTACTGCAGCGGCTGGGCGCCGACGTCGCCGATTACGGCTTCGTCGAGACGTCCGCCAAGCAGGACGGCCGCAACATGACGATGGTGCTGGCCCCGCACCGCGGCGCGAAGACTCGCGCCAAGGCGGCGCAACAGGCCGAGGGCTCCGCGGAGCCGGCCGCAGCACCCGACCGAAATAGCTAGAACGACCTGAAACGAAGAGCAGAGGACCCATGCCCAAGGCGAAGACCCACAGCGGCGCTTCCAAGCGGTTCCGCCGCACCGGAACCGGCAAGATCGTGCGCCAGAAGGCCAACCGCCGCCACTTGCTCGAGCACAAGCCGAGCAAGCGCACCCGGCGTCTCGACGGCCGCACCGTTGTGTCGGCCGCCGACAACGCCCGCATCAAGAAGATGCTCAACGGCTGACCGACGAACTCGTACGACCTGAACGAAGGACAATCCCATGGCACGCGTCAAGCGCGCAGTCAACGCCCAGAAGAAGCGGCGCACAATTCTCAAGGCCTCCAAGGGTTACCGGGGCCAGCGGTCGCGGCTGTACCGCAAGGCCAAAGAGCAGCAGCTGCATTCGCTCAACTACGCCTATCGTGACCGGCGCGCCCGCAAGGGCGAGTTCCGCAAGTTGTGGATCTCGCGCATCAATGCCGCCGCCCGCGCCAACGACATCACCTACAACCGACTGATTCAGGGGCTCAAGGCCGCCGGGGTCGAGGTGGACCGCAAGAACCTCGCCGAGATCGCCGTCAGCGATCCGGCCGCGTTCACCGCGCTGGTGGATGTCGCCAAGGGCGCACTGCCCGAGGACGTCAACGCGCCGTCGGGCGAGGCTGCCTGACGCTCACCGAACGATCGGCCCGCGTGGTCGCAGCGGTCAAGCTGCACCGCCACGTCGGGCGAGTCCGCGCCGCACGCTTCCTCGCCGAGGGACCCAACCTCGTCGAGGCGGCGCTGCGGCGCGGACTCGTATCCGAGGTCTTCGCCACCGAGGACGCCGTGGACCGGTTCGGTTCGATGCTGACCGGTATCCCGGTGCATCTGGTGACCAAACGCGCCGCGAAAGCGCTGTCAGAGACCGTGACTCCCGTCGGACTTGTCGCGGTCTGCACCACTCCCCAGACGTCGCTGGACGACGTGCTGGCCGCATCGCCGCGCCTGGTGGCCGTTGCGGTCGAGATGTCCGAGCCGGGCAACGCGGGCACATTGATCCGGATCGCGGACGCGATGGGGGCCGACGCCGTCGTGTTCGCCGGGCACAGCGTCGACCCGTACAACGGAAAGTGCCTGCGCGCCTCGGCCGGCAGCATCTTCTCGATACCCGTCGTCTCGGACAGCGATGCCGCCTCGGCGGTGGCGCGGCTCGCCGGCGCCGGGCTTCAGGTGCTCGCGACTACCGTGGACGGCGAGATCTCGTTGGACAGCCCCGATCTCGAGGCCGCCCTGTCGCAGCCGACTGCGTGGTTGTTCGGGCCGGAGGCCCACGGCCTGCCCGTCGATCTGGCGGCGTCGGCCACGCACCGGGTCCGCATCCCCATGCCGGGTGCCGCCGAGAGCCTCAATGTGGCCGCCGCCGCGGCGATCTGCCTCTATCAAAGCGCGCGGGCACAAATCGGCCCACAACCTTAGCTCGGCGAAGTATTGTGCGGCGATGCGTCGCTTCGATTACATTATCGCGGGCGCCGGCTCGGCCGGCTGTGTGCTCGCAAATCGCTTGTCCGCCGACCCGGCAACGACGGTGCTGCTCGTCGAGGCCGGCGGTCTCGACCGGCATCCGATGCTGCACGTGCCCAAGGGCTCGGGCATGTTGTTCGAGAACGAGAAGTACGTCTGGCGCTACGCCACGACGCCGTTCGGGCCTCGACAGCGTTCGGAGTTCTGGACGCGCGGAAGAGTGCTCGGCGGCTCGAGCTCGATCAACGGCATGGTCTACAACCGCGGGAACCGGGCCGACTACGACGCGCTCGAACGGCTGGGCAACAAGGGGTGGGGCTGGGACGAGATCCTGCCCATTTTCAAGTCCATGGAGGACAACGCCTTCGGCGCCTCGCCGACCCGGGGCGCGGGTGGACCGCTGCACATCTCGGTGGCGGCCGAGCAGGACGTCGTGAGCCACGAAATGGTTCAGGCGGGCGCCAACGCAGGGCTGCGTCCGCTCGACGACATCAACGAAAGCGACGAACCCCGCATCGGCTTCACACCCGCCACCATCCGCAGGGGGCGCCGGGTCAGCGCGGCCGACGCCTTCCTCCGGCCGGCGTTGCGGCGCCCCAACCTCACCGTCCTCACGCGGGCCGAGGTGTGCCGCATCGACATCGAGAACGATCGCGCCACGGGCATAACCGTCCGAACGCCCGATGGGGCGCGGTCCGAATTCCGGGCCGGCCGCGAGACGATCCTCGCCCTCGGCAGCATGGGCAGCCCGAAGCTGCTGCAACTGTCGGGCATCGGACCGCGCGAGGTGCTCGACCGCGCCGGGGTGCCGGTGCTGCTCGAACGCGACAACGTGGGCAGGCGGATGCGCGAACACCGCTGCTTTGCCCTGAAGTTCCGGCTCAACGCCGAGCTCGGATACAACCGGCAGCTGTCCAGCCGAGCCGGGCAGGCCAGGAGCGCGGCGCGCTACCTGGCCAGGCGCCGGGGCTCGCTGGCGACGCCGACCTTCGACGTGCTGGCGTTCATGAAGACCACACCCGACGCACCGCGGGTGGACGGGCAACTTCTGTTGGGACCCTTCACGATTCCGGCGTACAACGACGGCGAGCCGGTGGCCCTCGAGCGGGAGCCCGGCGTGTCCTGCCTGGGCTTTTCCCTGCGACCCACCTCCGAGGGCAGCGTCGCGATCACCGCCGCGGATCCGTCGGCGCCGCTGGTGCTCGACCCGGGTTATCTCACCAGCGACTACGACCGCAGCACCACCGCGAACCTGCTGCGCCGGGCCCGGGAGTTGTTCGAGCAGTCACCGATCGCCGACCACATCGACCACGAGACGTTCCCCGGGCCGCAGGCGCAGAGCGACGACGAACTCGTCGACGCCGCGCTGGACGGCGGCTACTGCGGGTACCACGCCATCGGCAGCTGCGCCATGGGCCCCAGCGACGACGACATCGTCGACGACCGATTCCGGGTGCGGGGTGTCGAGGATCTGCGGATCGTCGACTGCTCGGCGATGCCGATCATGTTGGCGGGCAACCTGAACGGGCCGGTGATGGCCATGGCCGCCCGCGCCGCCCAGTTCATCGTCGAGGATCGCTGAACCCTCAGGAGCTGAGCAGACCGCGCGCCACGTGGGTGATCTGCACCTCGTTACTGCCGGCGTAGATCATCAAGGACTTGGCATCGCGCGCGAGCTGTTCGACGCGGTACTCGGTCATATAGCCGTTGCCGCCGAACAACTGCACCGCGTCCATCGCCACGTCGGTGGCCGCCTGCGAGCAGTACCACTTGATCGCCGAGGCCTCCGGCAGCGAGATCGGCACGCCGGCCTGCGCCGCCTCGATGACGCGGAACAGTATGTTGCGCACATTCATTCGCGCCACTTCCATGTTCGCGATCTTGAGCTGGATCAGCTGGAACTGGCCGATCTCCTGGCCCCACAGCTTGCGGGTCTTGGCGTAGTCGACGCTCAGCCGCAGGCACTCCTCGATCACCCCGAGCGCCATCGCGGCCACGCCGATGCGTTCGGCGCTGAAGCTCGACCGCGCGCTGGCGCGGCCGTCGCCCGCCGAACTGTCTTCGGTCTCGCCGAGCAACCGGTCGCGGCCCAACCGCACGTTGTTGAAGAACAGCTCGCCGGTGCGCGAGCTGTGAATCCCCATCTTGCGGAACGGCTTCGACTGCACGAAACCCTCCATGCCACGGTCCAGCACGAAGGTCAGCACCTTGCGGTCCCGTTTGTCCGAAAGGGAGTCGCCCGCTCCATCTTCATTGAGCTTGGCGTACACCACCACGACGTCGGCGTCGGGCCCGTTGGTGATGAAGGTCTTCTGACCGTTGAGGATGTAGTCGTCACCGTCGCGCACGACGTAGGACTTCATGCCGCCGAACGCATCAGAGCCCGAGTCGGGTTCGGTGATCGCCCATGCGCCGACCTTGTCGTAGGTGACCAGGTCCGGCAGCCAGCGCTCCTGCTGGGCCAGCGTGCCGCGGCTCATGATGGTCGGCACCGTGAGCCCGAGGCTGACACCCATCCCGGTGACCACGCCCATCGAGACGCGGCACAACTCGCTGATCACGACGAACCCCATGCCGCCGGAGCCGTCGCCGAACATGCCGCCGCCCGAGGACCGCTCCGAGGATCCGCCGCCTTCGCGGAGCCGGGCGAGCCGCTTGTTCAGCGACTCGCGGGCCATGTCGGCGATGCCGAACGTCGCGAACAGCTTGCGGACGATGGGGTAGGGCTCCATCTCGCCGCTTTCCAGCGCATCGACGTGCGGGCGGATTTCTTTGTCGACGAACTCGCGCACGGCGTCGCGTACGGCGATATCGGTATCAGACCATTCGAGCATGCACTCAGGCTGCCTTATGGCGTCCGCGGGCCGGACGCAGCCCCGCCAAAGAGAACGTGGTGTGCACGAGCGAGCCCGCCCGGTCCAGCAGCGACTTGCGGGGCGGCACGTAGTGCATGGACAGTCCGCGCCGGTCGCTCGGGGGCGCCATGAACGCCGGCGCCTCGACCAGTGGCGCGTCCGCGGGCAGCCGTCCCTGCGCCCGCCGGTAGGCAGTCAACGCCCTTGGATGCAAACGGATTTCGTCGGGCACGGCCACGAAGGCCAGCTCCACGAGCTTGCCGAAGAGGCGCAGCAGTATCTCGTCGCCTGGCGTCCAGCGCATGTTGGCCTTCTCGCGGAGGGCTTCGTCGAAGACGCCGGCCGCGATCCAGCGCTGCGCGCCCACCATCGGCTTGAAGATCTGATCCCAGAGCCCGGTGGGCATCAACACGAACCACGGTTTGGGGATGCGGATCGAGAAGATGTCGAGCGTGGCCCGGTTGATCTCGAGCTCCTCGCGGCACTTGCGGTCCCAGTACTCGCGAAACTCGTCCCAGCTCTTGGGCACCGGGCGCATGCTCATGCCGTACATGCGGTACCACTGCACGTGCTCGTCGAACAGCTGACGTTTCTCGGCTTCGGTCAGCCCGCCGCAGAAGTATTCGGCGGTCTTGATGATCAGCATGAAGAACGTGGCGTGCGCCCAGTAGAACGTCTCGGGGTTCAGCGCGTGGTAGCGGCGGCCTTCGGCGTCCATGCCCTTGATGGTGGTGTGGTAGCTCTTGATCTGCTCGCCGGTGTCCGAGGCGCGTTCACCGTCGTAGACCACGCCCATGATGGGGTACACCGAACGGGCGACGCGCTGCAGCGGTTCGCGCAGCAGAATCGAATGGTCTTCGACACCCGCGCCGAGTTCGGGGTACATGTTCTGCACCGCGCCGATCCACACACCGAGTAGCCCGGTCCGCAGATCGCCGAAGTACTTCCACGTCAACGAGTCGGGACCGAGGGGATCGGCGGTGTCGTTCACGGTCATCTGATTCCTCGCTGAATCGGCGTCAAACTCGACGATAATGCTGACAACGAATGTTGTCTACGATTTGCGGGGCGCGTCGCAGCGCACCGTTATTGAGTGGCTACTGGCGCTCCACACTGCCGTGACCAGCCGCTTCGTCGGCGCCGATTTCGTGAATCGGACGACGGCTTCGCACCGCGAGATTGCTCGGCGTCAAGCGGCCCGCTTAGGCTGGCGGCGTGGATGTCGAGCCGTTCGAGCGGTCGACCGGGCCCCTGGGCTGGCTGAAGAACACCAACCGCAACGAGAGCGTCATCGCCTTTCTGCGGCGGACGCGGCGCGCGTTGCCGGGCGATCCGGAGTTCGGGGATCCACTGTCGGCCGACGGCGTGGGCGGACCGCGCGCGGCCGCCCGGGCCGCGGACCGGATCCTCGAACGCAACGCCGCCACCCGCGAGGTGAGTCTCGGCGCATTGCAGGTGTGGCAAGCCCTCACCGAGCGGGTGTCCGGTAAACCCGCCAACCGCGAGGCGACGCTGGTCTTCACCGACCTCGTCGGCTTCTCGTCCTGGTCGCTGAACGCCGGCGACGAGGCCACCCTGCGGCTGCTGCGTCGCGTTTCGCAGGCCGCCGAGCCGCCTCTGCTGGAGGCGGGCGGTCAGATCGTCAAACGCATGGGCGACGGCCTCATGGCGGTGTTCTCGAACCCGACGACGGCGGTGCGCGCCGCGATCGCCGCACGGGAGGCGGTGAAATCCGTTGACGTCGACGGGTTCACGCCGAGGATGCGGGTGGGCGTGCACACCGGACACCCGCAGCGCATCGGATCGGACTGGCTGGGCGTCGACGTCAACATCGCGGCGCGGGTGATGAGCCGCGCCACCCGCGGAGAGCTGGTGGTCTCGGCGATAACGCTCGACCGGATTCCCGCAGAGGAGTTCGCGTCGCTCGGCGTCGAGGCCAGACGTCTGCGCCGGCAGGTCTTCACGCACAAACACGACGGCGTGCCGACCGATTTCGTGATGTACCGGCTCAAGACCCTCTGATCGCGTCTCGGCGCCCGCCCACGCGCGTTCGAGGGCCGATCGGAGCATCGCCTATGATCGCCGGGTGGCTGATCAGCCCGCAGACCTGTCCGAAGAAGCGCTGACCGAGGCCGTCAGCGCTGCTCGGCGTGCCTTCGACGCGGCCACCGACCTCGACGCGCTCGCGCGGGCTAAAACGGACCATCTCGGCGACCGGTCGCCGATCGCGTTGGCGCGCCAGTCGCTCGGCTCGCTGGCCAAGGCCGACCGGGCCGACGCGGGCAAGCGGGTCAACGTCGCGCGCGGCGAGGCACAACGCGCGTACGACGAGCGGTTGGCGACCCTGCGGGCCGAGCGCGACGCCGCGGTGCTGGTGGCCGAGCGCATCGACGTCACGCTGCCGTCGACGCGGCAGCCGGTCGGCGCCCGCCACCCGATCACGATTCTCGGCGAGCGCATCGCCGACACGTTCATCGCGATGGGCTGGGAACTGGCCGAGGGGCCCGAGGTCGAAACCGAGCAGTTCAACTTCGACGCGCTGAACTTCCCGCCCGATCACCCCGCGCGCAGCGAACAGGACACCTTCCACATCGCGCCCGAGGGCTCACGGCAGGTGCTGCGCACCCACACCTCGCCGGTGCAGATCCGCACGCTGTTGGAACGCGAGCCGCCCGTCTACATCGTCTCGATCGGGCGCACCTTTCGCACCGACGAACTCGACGCCACCCACACCCCGGTCTTCCACCAGGTGGAAGGCCTCGCGGTGGACAAGGGCCTGACCATGGCTCACCTGCGCGGCACGCTGGACGCATTCGCCCGCTCCGAGTTCGGGCCGCAGGCCCGCACCCGCTTCCGGCCGCACTTCTTTCCGTTCACCGAGCCGTCGGCCGAGGTCGACATCTGGTTCGAGAACAAGAAGGGCGGAGCAGGATGGGTGGAGTGGGGCGGCTGCGGCATGGTCAACCCGAACGTGCTGCGCGCCTGCGGGATCGACCCCCACGCCTACTCGGGTTTCGCGTTCGGCATGGGGCTGGAACGAACCCTGCAGTTCCGCAACGGAATTCCGGACATGCGCGACATGGTCGAGGGTGACGTGCGGTTCTCCCTGCCGTTCGGGGTAGGGGCCTGATGCGGCTTCCGTACAGCTGGCTGCGCGACGTCGTGCAGGCAGGCGCACCGGGTTGGGACGTGAGTCCCGCCGAGCTCGAACAGACGTTGATCCGCATCGGCCACGAGGTCGAGGAGGTCATCCCCGTCGGACCCGTCACCGGTCCGCTGACGGTGGGCCGGGTCGCCGCCATCGAGGAGCTCACCGAGTTCAAAAAGCCCATCCGCGCCGTCAAGGTCGATGTCGGCGAGGCTGAACCGCGTGACATCGTTTGCGGGGCAACCAATTTTGCGGTCAATGACCTCGTTGTGGTGGCGCTGCCGGGTACGGTGCTGCCGGGCGACTTCACGATCGCCAGTCGCAAGACCTACGGCCGGGTGTCCGACGGGATGATCTGCTCGACGGCCGAGATGAACCTGGGCACCGACCATTCGGGCATCCTGGTGCTGCCGCCCGGCACCGCTGAACCGGGAACCCCGGCCGCTGAGGTGCTCGGCCTCGACGACGTCGTGTTCCACCTGGCCATCACCCCGGACCGCGGCTACTGCCTGTCGGTGCGCGGCATGGCCCG
This sequence comes from Mycolicibacterium celeriflavum, assembly GCA_050205545.1. Lineage (GTDB taxonomy): Bacteria > Actinomycetota > Actinomycetes > Mycobacteriales > Mycobacteriaceae > Mycobacterium > Mycobacterium celeriflavum_A. The sequence goes on along the minus strand of JBNMQV010000006.1, from coordinate 22,141 downwards.
CGAGATCGCCACCGCCTACAACCTCGACTACGTCGACCCGGCCGACGTCGCGCCGCTGCCCGCCGAGGGCGAGGCGCTGCCCGTCTTGATCGAACCCGGCACCGGCGTACGGCGGTTCGGGTTGCGCCCGGTGACGGGCATCGATCCGGCGGCGGTCTCGCCGTGGTGGATGCAGCGACGGCTGCTGCTGTCCGGCATCCGGGCCATCTCACCCGCGGTGGACGTCACCAACTACGTGATGCTCGAGCTCGGACATCCGATGCACGCGCACGATCGAAGCCTCGTCACCGGCGGATTCCGGGTCCGGTTCGCGGAACCGGGGGAGACGGTGGTGACTCTCGACGACGTCGAACGCCGCCTCGACCCGGCCGACGTGCTGATCGTCGACGACGTCGCGACCGCAGCGATCGGCGGCGTGATGGGCGCGGGCACCACCGAGGTGCGCGACACCACCACCGACGTGCTGCTCGAGGCCGCGGTGTGGGATCCGGCCGCGGTGTCTCGCACCCAGCGGCGGCTGCGACTGTACAGCGAGGCGGGGCGCCGTTACGAACGCACCGTCGACCCGGCGATCTCGGTCGCCGCGCTGGACCGTTGCGCCGCGCTGTTGGCCGAGATCGCCCGCGGCACAGTCGAACCCACGCTGACCGACTGGCGCGGTGACCCGCCCCGCGAGGACTGGTCGCAGCCACCGGTGAGCATGGCCGCCGACCTGCCCGACCGCACCGCGGGCATCGCCTACGCACCGGGCACCGCCGAACGGCGGCTCACCCAGGTCGGGGCGCAGGTCGTCGCTGCCGACGGCACGCTCACGGTCACCCCGCCGAGTTGGCGACCCGATCTCGTCCAGCCCGCCGACCTCGTCGAAGAGGTGCTGCGGCTGGAGGATCTGGAGAAGATCCCGTCGGTGCTGCCGCTGGCCCCGGCCGGACGCGGCCTGACCCCGGTGCAGAGGCGGCGGCGTGCGGTCGGGAAGTCGTTGGGACTCAACGGGTATGTCGAGATCCTGCCCACCCCGTTCCTGCCCGCCGGAGTCTTCGACCAGTGGGGTCTGCCCGCCGCCGACACCCGCCGTTCCACGGTCGACGTGCTCAACCCGCTGGACTCCGACCGCCCGCAGCTGGCCACCACGCTGCTTCCGGGGCTTCTGGAGGCGTTGAACCGCAACGTGTCTCGTGGCACCGCCGATGTCGGCCTGTACGCGATCCAGCAGGTCGTCGTGCCCACGCCGGAGACCCGTTCCCTCGACCGGATCCCGACGGACCGGCGCCCCAGCGACGGCGAGATCGCCGCGCTGGACGCCTCGCTTCCGAGCCAGCCGCAACACGTCGCCGTGGTGTTGGCCGGGCTGCGCGAGCTGGCCGGCCCGTGGGGTCCCGGTCGCGAGGTGCAGCCGGGCGACGTGTTCGAGGCCGTGCAGGTGATCGCTCGCGCCGCCGGTGTCGAACTGCACCTGCGTCCCGCGCAACATCTGCCGTGGCATCCCGGCCGTTGCGCCGAGGTGGTGCTGGGCGACCGCGACAGCGGAACCGTTGTCGGTCACGCCGGGGAACTGCACCCCGCCGTGGTGGAACGGTCCGGCCTGCCCAAACGCGCGTGCGCCCTCGAACTGGACCTGGACGCCATACCGATTGTCGAGCGACTGCCCGCCCCGCGGGTTTCGCCGTTCCCGGCGGTGTTCCAGGACATCAGCCTCGTCGTGGACGAGGACGTCGCCGCGGCCGCCGTGGTCGACGCGGTCCGTGCCGGGGCGGGCCCGCTGCTCGAGGACGTGCGGTTGTTCGACGTCTACACCGGCCCGCAGATCGGCGAGGGCCGCAAATCGCTGGCATTCGCGCTGCGGTTCCGTGCCGCCGATCGGACGCTCACCGAGGACGAGGCCAGCGAGGCCCGCCGAGCGGCCGTCGAGGCCGCCGCCGAACGTGTCGGCGCCGAACAACGTCGCTGATAGTAATGAATTTGCATCGCTATGCATAAACATGCAGAATTACCTGCATGGTTTCAGTCGCGGTAGCGGGCGCCAGCGGATACGCCGGCGGTGAGATCCTACGCCTCCTGCTCGGTCACCCCGCCTACGCCGAGGGCCGGCTGACGATCGGTGCGCTGACCGCCGCGGCGAGCGCAGGGACGTCGCTGGCCGAGCACCACCCGCACCTGTTGCCGCTGGCCAACCGGGTGCTGGAGGCCACCGACAAAGAGGTGCTCGCCGGTCACGACGTGGTGTTCCTCGGGTTGCCGCACGGACACTCCGCGCAGCTGGCCGAACAGCTCGGCGACGACACCCTGATCATCGACTGCGGCGCCGACTTCCGGCTCACCGACGCCGCGGCATGGGAGCGGTTCTACGGATCCGCGCACGCCGGAAGCTGGCCCTACGGCCTTCCGGAACTGCCCGGCGCGCGCGAGCGGCTGCGCGACGCCAAGCGGATCGCGGTGCCGGGCTGCTATCCGACCGCGGCCCTGCTCGCGCTGTGGCCCGCCGTCGCCGAGGACCTCATCGAACCCGCCGTCACCGTGGTGTCGGTCAGCGGCACCTCCGGTGCGGGCCGGGCGGCCAAGACCGATCTGCTGGGCGCCGAGGTGATCGGGTCCGCGCGGGCCTACAACGTCGGGGGCAAGCATCGGCACACGCCGGAGATCGCCCAGGGGCTGCGCGCTCTCACGGACAAGGACGTCACCGTGTCGTTCACGCCGGTGCTCATCCCCACCACGCGCGGGATCCTGGCGACGTGCACGGCGCGCACCGACGCCCCGTTGTCGGAGATCCGCGCCGCTTACGAAAAGGCTTATGACACCGAGCCGTTCATCCATCTGCTGCCGGAAGGCCAGCTCCCCAAGACCGGTTCGGTGATCGGCAGCAACGCCGCGCAGCTGGCCGTCGCGGTCGATGAAGAGGCGAAGACGTTCGTGTCGATCGCGGCGATCGACAACCTCGTCAAGGGCACCGGCGGTGCTGCGGTGCAGTCGATGAACCTGGCGCTGGGCTGGCCTGAGACCGAAGGGCTTTCGATCGTGGGTGTGGCGCCGTGACCGGACCGGGCACGCGGCTGCTGCGCACGCAGGGAGTCACCGCGCCGGAGGGCTTCCGCGCGACCGGGATCGCCGCGGGCATCAAAGCGTCCGGGGCGCTGGACCTGGCGTTGGTGTTCAACGAGGGTCCGGACTACTCGGCGGCCGGCGTCTTCACCCGCAACCAGGTCAAGGCGGCCCCGGTGCTGTGGAGCCAGCAGGTGCTCACCACCGGGCGGCTGCGGGCGGTGATCCTGAACTCCGGCGGCGCCAACGCCTGCACCGGTCCGCAAGGCTTCCAGGACACGCATGCCACCGCCGAGGCCGTCGCGTCGGCGTTGAGCGACTGGGGCACCGAGACCGGCGCCATCGAGGTCGCGGTCTGTTCGACCGGGCTGATCGGCGATCGGCTGCCGATGGACAAGGTGCTGCCGGGCGTGACCGAGATCGTGCACGAGCTCGCCGGCGGGCTGACCGGCGGCGAGGAGGCCGCGCGGGCGATCATGACCACCGACACCGTCCCCAAGCAGGTCGCGCTGCACCACGCGAACAACTGGACCGTCGGCGGAATGGCCAAGGGCGCGGGCATGATCGCCCCGTCGCTGGCCACCATGCTGTGCGTGATCACCACCGATGCCGTGGCCAGTTCGGCGGCACTGGACGAAGCGCTGCGCAAGGCGTCCGCGCGCACCTTCGACCGCCTCGACGTCGACGGCAGCTGTTCGACGAACGACACCGTGCTGCTCCTGTCGTCGGGCGCCAGTGCGATCACCCCCAGCCAGAGCGAACTCGACGATGCGATCCTGCGCGTGTGTGACGACCTGTGCCAGCAGTTGCAGGCCGACGCCGAGGGTGTGACGAAGCGGATCGTCATCACGGTTACCGGTGCGGCATCCGAGGACGACGCCCTGACCGGCGCCCGGATGGTCGCGCGCGACAGCCTGGTCAAGACGGCGCTGTTCGGCTCGGACCCGAACTGGGGCCGCGTGTTGGCGGCCATCGGCATGGCGCCGTTCAAGGTCGACGCTGAACGCATCACCGTGGCGTTCAACGGGTTTCCGGTGTGGAAGGACGGCGCACCGCAGCCCGGATCGCGCGACGTCGACCTGTCCGGTGCCGACATCGCCGTCACCATCGACCTCGGCGACGGGTCGGCGTCGGCCTCGATCCGCACCACCGACCTGTCGCACGGTTACGTCGAAGAGAACTCGGCGTACAGCTCATGAGCGTCGAAACCCCGGTCAAGGCAAAGGTTCTGGCCGCAGCACTGCCGTGGCTGAAGCAACTGCACGGCAAGATCGTCGTGATCAAGTACGGCGGCAACGCGATGACCGACGACGTGCTCAAGGCCGCATTCGCCGCCGACATGGTGTTCCTGCGCAACTGCGGTGTGCATCCGGTCGTCGTCCACGGCGGCGGCCCGCAGATCAGCGCGATGCTCAAACGCCTCGGCATCCAGGGTGACTTCAAGGGCGGGTTCCGGGTGACCACACCCGAGGTGCTCGACGTGGCGCGCATGGTGCTGTTCGGTCAGGTCGGCCGGGAACTGGTCGGGCTGATCAACGCACACGGTCCGTACGCCGTCGGGGTGACCGGTGAGGACGCCCAGTTGTTCACCGCGGTGCGGCGCAGCGTGACCGTCGACGGGGTGGCCACCGACATCGGGTTGGTCGGCGACGTCGAGAAGGTCAACGCCGGATCGCTGCTGGACCTCATCAAGGCCGGGCGGATTCCGGTGGTGTCGACCATCGCCCCCGACGCCGACGGGGTGGTGTACAACATCAACGCCGACACCGCGGCCGCCGCCCTGGCCGAGGCGCTGGGCGCGGAGAAGCTGCTGATGCTCACCGATGTCGAAGGCCTGTACACGAACTGGCCCGACCGCGGCTCGCTGGTCAGCGAGATCGACTCCGCCGCACTGACGCAGATGTTGCCGACGTTGGAGGCGGGCATGGTGCCGAAAATCGAGGCGTGCCTGCGTGCGGTCGCGGGCGGGGTGCCGAGCGCACACGTCATCGACGGCCGCGTCGAACACTGCGTGCTGGTGGAACTGCTCACCGACGAGGGAACGGGGACGAAAGTGGTGCGGTCATGAGTCTGCTCGACCGGTGGCAGGCCGTGATGATGAACAACTACGGCACCCCGCCGCTGGCGTTGGCCGGCGGAGACGGCGCGGTGGTCACCGACGTCGACGGCAAGTCCTACGTCGATCTTCTCGGCGGCATCGCGGTCAACCTCCTGGGCCACCGGCACCCCGCGGTGATCGAGGCGGTCACCGCCCAGCTCAATACGCTGGGCCACACCTCGAACCTGTACGCGACCGAACCCGGTGTCGCACTTGCCGAAGCGCTCGTCGGTCATCTCGGCCACCCGGCCAAGGTGTTCTTCTGCAACTCCGGCACCGAAGCCAACGAGGTCGCGTTCAAGATCACCCGTCTCACCGGACACACGAAACTGGTTGCGGCACAGGGCGCTTTCCACGGACGCACGATGGGCTCGCTCGCGCTCACCGGTCAGCCGTCGAAACAGGCGCCCTTCGCGCCGCTGCCAGGTGACGTGACCCACGTGCCCTACGGCGACGTCGACGCGCTGCGCGCCGCCGTCGACGACGACACCGCCGCGGTGTTCCTCGAACCGATCATGGGCGAAGGCGGGGTCGTCACACCGCCGGCCGGCTACCTCGTCGCCGCCCGCGAGATCACCGCAGCGCACGGCGCGCTGCTGGTACTCGACGAGGTGCAGACCGGAATGGGCCGCACCGGAGCGTTTTTCGCCCACCAGCACGACGGGATCACCCCGGACATCGTGACCCTGGCCAAGGGCCTCGGCGGTGGGCTGCCGATCGGTGCGTGCATCGCGACGGGCGCGACCGCCGACCTGCTGACCCCTGGATTGCACGGCAGCACGTTCGGCGGGAACCCCGTCTGCACCGCGGCCGCGCTCGCCGTGCTGCGCGTGCTGGCCGACGACGACCTGATCGGGCGCGCCGACGTGCTGGGCAAGACGCTGTCGTCCGGCATCGAAGCCCTGGGACACCCGTTGGTCGGCCACGTCCGCGGCCGCGGTCTGCTGCTCGGCGTGGTGCTGACCGCCGAGGCCGCCAAGACCGTCGAGGCCGCCGCCCGCGACGCCGGATTCCTGATCAACGCCGCGGCGCCCGACGTGATCCGGCTGGCCCCGCCGCTGGTCATCACCGAAGCCCAGATCGACAACTTCCTCACCGCGCTGCCCGCGGTCCTCGACAAAGGCGCCGCCTCATGACCGGTATCCGGCACTTCCTGCGCGACGACGACCTGACCCCCGAGGAGCAGGCCGAGGTGTTGAGCCTCGCGGCCGAGTTGAAGGCGCAGCCGTTCGGCAGGCGCCCCCTGGAGGGCCCGAGCGGGGTGGCGGTGATCTTCGACAAGAACTCGACCAGGACCCGGTTCTCGTTCGAGCTGGGCATCGCCCAACTCGGCGGGCACGCCGTCGTCGTCGACGGCCGCAGCACCCAGCTCGGGCGCGACGAGACATTGGAGGACACCGGCCGGGTGCTCTCGCGCTACGTCAAGGCGATCGTCTGGCGCACCTTCGCGCAGGACCGGCTGACCGCCATGGCGGCCGGTGCGAGCGTGCCGATCGTCAACGCGCTGTCTGACGAGTTCCACCCGTGCCAGGTGCTCGCCGATCTGCAGACGCTCGCCGAGCGCAAAGGCAAGCTCGCGGGGCTGCGGATGTCCTATCTCGGCGACGGCGCCAACAACATGGCGCACTCGCTGATGCTCGGTGGCGTGACCGCGGGCGTACACGTGACGGTCGCGGCGCCGGCCGGGTTCCAGCCGCATCCGGACTTCGTCGACGCCGCGAAGAAGCGCGCCTCGGAAACGGGTGCGACCGTCACGGTCACCGAGGACCCGGACGCGGCGGCCGACGGTGTCGACGTGCTCGTCACCGACACGTGGACGTCGATGGGCCAGGAGGACGACGGGCTGGACCGCGTCGGGCCGTTCCGCCCGTACCAGGTCAACGACGTTTTGCTGGGCCGCGCCGACGCCGATGCCGTTGTGCTGCACTGCCTTCCGGCCCACCGCGGTGAGGAGATCACCGACGAGGTGATCGACGGACCGCAGAGCGCGGTGTGGGACGAGGCCGAGAACCGCCTGCACGCGCAGAAGGCGCTGCTGGTGTGGCTGCTGGAGCGTGCGGGAGTCGAGCAATGACTTCGCGAAGACGAGTGCGAGTGAGGATCGCAGCGGAGCGAGGACCGGTGGGGCCACGCCCGCAGGGCAGGGGACGAGCGGGAGTCGAGCAATGACTTCAGCAGCGACCCGCGCCGGACGGCAGGCCCGCATCGTGGCGATCCTGTCGTCGCGATCGGTGCACAGCCAAACCGAATTGGCCACCTTGCTGGCCGAGGAGGGGATCGAGGTCACGCAGGCCACCCTGTCGCGCGACCTGGAGGAACTCGGCGCGGTCAAGCTGCGCGGCGCCGACGGCGGCGTCGGCGTGTACGTCGTCCCCGAGGACGGCAGCCCGGTGCGCGGCGTTTCCGGTGGCACCGAACGGATGTCGCGGCTGTTGGCCGAGTTGCTCGTGTCGACGGACGCCAGCGGCAACCTCGCCATCCTGCGGACACCGCCCGGGGCGGCGCACTACCTCGCCAGCGCGATGGATCGCGCGGCACTCCCGTTCGTCGTCGGCACCGTCGCCGGCGATGACACCATCCTGGTCGTGGCACGAGAGCCGATGACCGGCGCCGAACTGGCGACCAAACTCGAGAGCATTAGACAAAAGGAGACTTGCTGATGTCCGAACGCGTCATCCTGGCCTATTCCGGTGGCCTGGACACCTCGGTGGCGATCAGCTGGATCGGCAAGGAGACCGGGCGTGAGGTGGTCGCCGTCGCGATCGACCTCGGCCAGGGCGGCGAGGACATGGAGGTCGTCCGCAAGCGCGCACTGGACTGCGGCGCCGTGGAGGCCGTGGTCGTCGACGCCAAGGACGAGTTCGCCGACGAATACTGCCTGCCGGCGATCCAGTCCAACGCCCTCTACATGGACCGCTATCCGCTCGTCTCCGCGCTGAGCCGGCCGCTGATCGTCAAGCACCTCGTGGACGCGGCGCGCGAGCACGGCGGCGGCATCGTCGCGCACGGTTGCACCGGCAAGGGCAACGACCAGGTCCGCTTCGAGGTCGGATTCGCCTCGCTGGCACCGGATCTGAAGGTCCTGGCGCCGGTGCGCGACTACGCGTGGACGCGCGAGAAGGCGATCGCGTTCGCCGAGGAGAACGCGATCCCGATCAACGTGACGAAGCGCTCGCCGTTCTCGATCGACCAGAACGTCTGGGGTCGCGCCGTCGAAACCGGCTTCCTCGAGCACCTGTGGAACGCCCCCACCAAGGACGTCTACGACTACACCGAGGATCCGACGGTCAACTGGAGCACTCCCGACGAGGTGATCATCGGCTTCGAACGCGGGGTGCCGGTTTCGATCGACGGCCGCCCGGTGACCGTGCTGCAGGCGATCGAGGAGTTGAACCGGCGCGCCGGCGAACAGGGCGTCGGCAGGCTCGACGTCGTCGAGGACCGGTTGGTCGGCATCAAGAGCCGCGAGATCTACGAGGCGCCGGGTGCGATGGTGTTGATCACGGCGCACACCGAACTCGAGCACGTCACGCTCGAACGCGAACTCGGCCGGTTCAAACGCCACACCGACCAGAAGTGGGGCGAGCTGGTCTATGACGGGTTGTGGTACTCGCCGCTGAAGACCGCGCTCGAGTCGTTCGTCGCCAACACCCAGGAGCACGTGACCGGGGAGATCCGGATGGTGTTGCACGGCGGGCACATCGCGGTGAACGGTCGCCGCAGCGCCAAATCGCTCTACGACTTCAACCTCGCCACCTACGACGAGGGCGACACGTTCGACCAGTCCGCGGCCCGCGGCTTCGTGCAGATCCACGGTCTGTCGTCGAGCATCTCCGCCCGCCGGGACCTCGGCACGTGACGCCGAAACCGACGTTTTGGTCGAAAAGTGGCCGCGAGAACCGCCATTGCGTCGGTCTCGGCGCTGGACGGGGGGCGCGCACGTGAGCACCAACGAGGGCTCGCTGTGGGGCGGACGGTTCGCCGACGGGCCGTCGGATGCGCTTGCCGCCCTGTCGAAGTCGACGCACTTCGACTGGGTGCTGGCGCCGTATGACATCCGGGCGTCCAAGGCGCATGCTCAGGTGCTGCATGATGCCGGCCTGCTGACCGACGAGCAGCGCGACGGACTCCTCGCGGGCCTCGACAACCTCGCCGCCGACGTCGCGGACGGCAGCTTCGGACCCCTCGTGACCGACGAGGATGTGCACGGAGCGCTGGAGCGGGGCCTGATCGAGCGGGTCGGCGCCGAACTCGGCGGCCGGTTGCGGGCGGGTCGTTCGCGAAACGATCAGGTGGCCACGCTGTTTCGGATGTGGCTGCGCGACGCGATCAGGCGTGTCGCGGACGGCGCGCTGCAGGTCGTCGACGCGTTGGCGACCCAGGCCGCCGCCCACCCGACCGCGATCATGCCCGGCAAGACGCACCTGCAGTCCGCCCAGCCGATCCTGCTCGCACACCATCTGCTGGCCCACGCACATCCGCTGCTGCGCGACGTCGACCGGTTGGCGGACTTCGACAAGCGAGCGGCAGTGTCGCCCTACGGATCCGGCGCCCTGGCCGGATCGTCGCTGGGGCTGAACCCCGACGCCATCGCCGAAGATCTCGGTTTCGACGCGGCCGCCGACAACTCCGTCGACGCCACCGCATCGCGTGACTTCGCCGCCGAGGCGGCGTTCGTGTTCTCGATGATCGGCGTGGACCTGTCGCGCCTGGCCGAGGACATCATCCTTTGGAGCACAACCGAATTCGGTTACGTCACCCTGCACGACGCCTGGTCGACCGGCAGCTCGATCATGCCGCAGAAGAAGAACCCGGACATCGCCGAACTGGCCCGCGGCAAGTCCGGGCGGCTGATCGGCAACCTCACCGGGCTGCTGGCCACGCTCAAGGCCCAGCCGCTGGCCTACAACCGGGACCTGCAGGAGGACAAGGAACCGGTGTTCGACTCGGTCGCCCAGCTCGAGCTGCTGCTGCCGGCCATGGCGGGGCTGGTGGCGACGCTGCGCTTCGACGCCGACCGGATGGCCGAACTCGCGCCGCAGGGCTACACCCTGGCCACCGACGTCGCCGAATGGCTGGTGCGCAGGGGAGTGCCGTTCCGCGTCGCACACGAAGCCGCCGGTGCCGCGGTGCGCGCGGCGGAGGCGCGCGGTGTCGGGCTCGAGGAACTCGAGGATGCTGAACTCGCCGCCATCCACCCGGAACTCACGGCCGAGGTGCGGGAGGTGCTGACCGTCGAGGGATCGGTGAACTCCCGCGACGCCCGCGGCGGCACCGCGCCGATCCAGGTCGCCAAACAGCTGGGCGTCGTGCGCGAGACGGCCGGTCGACTCCGGGTCCGGTTGCGGGAGTGACCGAACGCGTCGAATTTCCGTCGGGAGAGGCGACTCTGGTCGGTCACCTCTTCGACGGCGACGCGAACGAACCCCGCCCCTGCGTCGTGCTCTGCCACGGCTTCGGCGGAACACAGGACACCCCGGCGTTGACGGCGAACGCGAGAAGTTTCGCCGATGCCGGCTACGCCGCCCTCACCTTCGACTACCGCAACTTCGGTGAAAGTGGCGGCGAACCAAGGCAGCTCGTGGACATCGGCGGTCAACTCGACGACATCGCCGCTGCCGTCAGGTTCGCCCGTGGCCGGCGCGGCGTCGACCCAGACCGCATCGTGTTGTGGGGCACCTCGCTCGGGGGCGGCCACGTGGTCACCGCGGCGGCACGCGACCCACGCATCGCGGCGGTCATCGCCCAGATACCGTTCAATGGCTTTCCCAAGAAAGTCGAGGGACGTTCGACCGTTGCCACGTTGCGCTTGCTGTGGGCGATGGCCGTCGACGCCGTACGCGGCGCCCTCGGCGCAGCCCCCGCCTACATCAAGGCGGTGGGAGAACCCGGCGACCTCGCGGTCATGGCCACCGTCGAGGCGCAGCGGACCATCGAGGGCATGCAGAGCCCGACGTGGCGCAACGAGATCGCGCCGCGGGCACTGTTCGCGATGATGCGCTACAAGCCCGGCGACCATGCGCCCCGCGTCGAAGCACCCGTACTAGTGTGTATCGGCAAGCGGGACAAGGAAACTCAAGAGGCCGACGCCGCCCAAATCGCCGAACGGGCGCCCCGATGCGAGCTGAAGCTATACGACCTCGCCCACTTCGACTTCTACCGCGACGACGTCCGGCGACAGGTGATCGCGGACCAGATCGCCTTCCTGCGCCGGCTGCTCGAGGCGTAGCTCCCCGGCAGACGGTCAGTCGTCGTCGTTGCAGACCTTGACCTCGAGGGCGCCCTTGTCGACGTCGAGTTCCAGATCCAGTTCCTCAACGCCGCGCCGGAACTTGATCTCCACCTCCTCGGCCTCCTGATCGTCGACCTGATGCGTCCAACCCTCGGCCGGGGTGGCCGACTCCAGGGTCAGTCGACCGTCGGCGAACGTCACCACTGCGGAGCCCGCGTCGAAGACCTGGTAGCGCCCGTCCAGCGCGGGGTCGAGACGAACACACTGGTCGCGCGCCGGTCTGGCCGGTGAGGCCGTTCCCGTCTGCGGAACGGTCGCCGGCGGCGCGCTCTGTTCGCCCTGCGGCTGTGTGGTGGGTGCCGACTCCGTGACGGTCACCGTCGTCTGGGTCTCGCTGGTCGCGTCACATCCCGCCAGGAACAGCGCAGCTCCCGCAACGGCGGTGATGCCCATCGATCTGCTCTGCATCGTTCCACGCTACGCGCGGAATTCAGCCGTCCGCCGCCGCCAGCCACGCCTCTTCGAGAGATTCCTTGCGGCTAAACAACTCCTGAAGCTCGACGTTGAGCTCGCCCAGTCGCACATGGTCCGAGGCAGCCTCGGCCATCGACTCGTGCAGCGCGGCGATCCGCGACTCGAGCTTCTCCAACTGCCCTTCGATGCGGGCCATCTCCTTGCCGGTGCGCCGCTCCCGCGCCGAGGCCGTTTCGCCTTGTGTCCCCGCCGAAGACGACGGGGCAGCCGGCGATGACGCCGCCGCGCGGTCGGCCAGATACTGCTCGATTCCGCCCGGCAACAACTCACAACGGCCGCCGCCGGTCAGGGCGTACGTGACGTCGGAGACCCGTTCGAGGAAATACCGGTCGTGGGTGACGACGATCAGCGTCCCGGGCCAACCGTCCAGGTAATCCTCGATGACGGTCAGGGTGTCGATGTCGAGGTCGTTGGTGGGCTCGTCCAGCAGCAGCACGTTCGGCTCGTCGAGCAACAACCGCAGGAACTGCAGCCGGCGTCGCTCACCGCCCGACAGCTCCGCTACCCGCGCCGTCAGCTTGTCGCCGGTGAAGCCGAAGTCCCGCAACAGCGTGTCGGCGCTGATCTCGCCGCCGCCCGCCAATTCGGTGATCCGCCGGCGGTTCTCGACGGCGTCGAGCACCCGCTCGGCCCCGTCGAGTTCGGCCAACGCCTGGCTGAGGTACCCGATCTTCAGGGTGGTGCCGCGCTTGATGGTGCCCGCCGTCGGCGCGAGCTCGCCCGCCAGCAGCCGCAGCACCGTCGTCTTGCCGGTGCCGTTCACGCCGACCAACCCGATCCTCGCGCCCGGCCCTATCGACCAGTCGATCTTGTCCAGCACCACGGTGTCGCCCGCCTCGAGCCGCACGCGGTGCAGGTCGAACACGTCCTTGCCCAGCCGCGTCGTGGCGAACCGCTGCAGGACCATCGAGTCCCGCGGCGGCGGTTCGTTCGCGATCAGCTCGTTGGCGGCCTGGATTCGGAACTTCGGTTTCGACGTCCGCGCGGGCGGGCCGCGCCGCAGCCACGCCAGTTCCTTGCGCATGAGGTTCTGCCTGCGGGCCTCGGCGCCCGCCGCGAGCCGCATCCGCTCGGCTCGTGCGAGCACGTAGGCCGCGTACCCGCCGTCGTAACCGTCCACCTTCCCTTTTCCGCTGCCGGCGTGGACCTCCCACGTCCTGGTGCACACCGCGTCGAGGAACCAGCGGTCGTGGCTGACCACCACCAGCGCCTTGGCCCTACGCCGGTTCAGGTGCGCGGCCAGCCACCCGATCACCTCGACGTCGAGGTGGTTGGTCGGCTCGTCGAGCACGAGGACGTCGTGACCGGCGATCAGCACCGCCGCCAGCGCGACCCGGCGGCGTTCGCCGCCGGACAGCCTCCCGACTGCGCTGTCGAGGGAGACGTCGGCCAGCAAGTGCGAGACCACGTCGCGGGTCTCGGGTTCGGCGGCCCACACGTGGTCGGGTCGCCCGCCGACGATCACGTCGCGCACCGTGCTCTCGGCGGCGAAGTCGTCGCTCTGGCGCAGGTACCCCACCGACAACCCGGAGGTGTGGGTGACCCGCCCCGAGTCCGGCTCGCGGGTCAGCGTCAGGATCTGCAGCAGCGTGGTCTTCCCGTCGCCGTTGCGCCCGACGACGCCGATCGCGTCGCCTTCGTCAATGCCCAGGCTGACCGCGTCGAGGAGCGTACGCGTGCCGTAGCCGACCGTCGCGCGCTCGACGTTGATCAGGTTCGCCATCAGCCGCCGATGATAGGTCGGCCCTGCGGTGCAGGTCGCTGTGCCATGATGACGTGGGCAATTTCGGGGGTTTTGACGTCGGCTTGAAGGGGAGCGTGCGGTGGATCTGTCGGCGATAACCAAGCCGGTCGGACGACTGGTGGCCACCGCCCAGAACGGGCTGGAGGTGCTGCGGTACGGCGGCCTGGAAACCGGCGCCGTGCCCTCGCCGTTCCAGATCATCCAGAGCGTGCCGATGTACCGGCTGCGGCGCTATTTCCCGCCCGACACCCGGCCGGGGTCAAAGCCGCCGGGACCGCCGGTGCTGATGGTGCACCCCATGATGATGTCCGCCGACATGTGGGACGTCACCCGCGACGACGGCGCGGTCGGCATCCTGCATCGAGCGGGCATCGACCCGTGGGTCATCGACTTCGGCTCACCGGACAAGGTCGAAGGCGGCATGGAGCGCACGCTGGCCGACCACGTCGTCGCGCTGAGCGAGGCCATCGACACGGTCAAGGAGGTCACCGGGCGCGACGTGCACCTGGCCGGCTACTCGCAGGGCGGCATGTTCGCCTACCAGGTCGCCGCGTATCGCCGATCGAAGGACCTCGCGAGCATCATCGCGTTCGGCTCGCCGGTCGACACCCTCGCAGCGCTCCCGATGAACCTGCCCGCCTCCATCGCGCCCGCGGCCGCCGACTTCATGGCCGACCACGTGTTCAGCCGCATTGACATCCCCGGCTGGTTGGCCCGCACCGGCTTTCAGATGCTCGACCCGATCAAGACCGCGCAGTCGCGCATCGACTTCCTGCGTCAGCTACACGATCGCGAGGCACTGCTGCCGCGCGAACAGCAGCGCCGGTTCCTGGCCTCCGAAGGCTGGATCGCGTGGTCCGGGCCGGCCATCGCCGAACTGCTCAAGCAGTTCATCGCCCACAACCGGATGATGAGCGGCGGCTTCTCGATCCACGGTGAGCTGGTCACGCTCTCGGACATCGAATGCCCGGTGCTGGCCGTCGTCGGCGAGGTCGACGACATCGGTCAGCCGGCGTCCGTGCGGGGGATCAAACGCGCCGCCCCAAAGGCAGACGTGTACGAGTTCCTCATCCGCGCAGGGCATTTCGGTTTGGTGGTGGGGTCGAAGGCCTCGAGCCAGACGTGGCCGACCGTGGCGCAGTGGGTCAAATGGCTCGACGGCACCGGGGATCAGCCCGACGGGGTCGGGCCCATGGAGCTGCAGTACCCCGACCCCAACGAGACCGGCGTTTCGCTCAGCTCGCGCCTTGCGCACGGGACGGCGGCGGCGACGGAGATGGCGTGGACGTTCGCCCGCTCGGCGGCCGACGCGGTCGTCAGCGCCAACAAGTCGGCCCGCGCCCTGGCGGTGGAGACGGCGCGGACGCTGCCGCGCCTGGCCCGCCTCGGTCAGATCAACCAGCACACCCGAATCTCGTTCGGCCGCATCATGTCCGAACAGGCCCGCGATTTCCCGCGCGGTGACTGCCTACTGTTCGACGGTCGGGTCCACACCTACGACGCCGTCGACCGGCGCATCAACAACGTCGTCCGCGGCCTCATCGAGGTCGGTGTGCGCCAGGGCGCACGCGTCGGCGTCCTGATGGAGACCCGGCCCAGCGCGTTGGTGGCGATCGCCGCGCTGTCGCGCCTGGGCGCCGTCGCGGTGCTCATGCCGCCCGACGCCGACCTCCCGACCGCCGCGCAACTCGGCTCGGTGTCGGACATCATCGCCGACCCGAGCAACCTGGAAGCCGCCAGGAAACTCGACATGCGCGTGCTGGTGCTCGGTGGCGGCGAGGCCCGCGACCTCGACGTGCCCGAGGACAGTGACGTCATCGACATGGAGAAGATCGACCCGGACGCGGTCGAGCTCCCCGGGTGGTACCGGCCGAACCCCGGCCTGGCCCGCGACCTCGCCTTCATCGGGTTCACCTCGGCGGGCGGCGAACTGGTCGCCCGCCAGATCACCAACGCCCGCTGGGCGATCTCGGCGTTCGGCACCGCATCGGCGGCCAACCTCAGCCGCGCCGACACCGTCTACTGCCTGACGCCGCTGCACCACCAGTCCGGCCTGCTGGTCGCGATCGGCGGCGCCGCCGTGGGTGGTTCGCGAATCGCGTTGTCCCGCGGCCTGAAACCCGACCGGTTCCTCAACGAGATCCGCCAGTACGGCGTCACCGTCGTCAGCTACACGTGGGCCATGCTGCGCGACGTCATCGACGACCCGTCGTTCGCGCTGCACGGCAGCCATCCGGTCCGGCTGTTCATCGGGTCCGGCATGCCGACCGGGCTGTGGAAGCGCGTGGTGGAGATCTTCGAACCCGCACACGTCGTCGAGTTCTTCGCCACCTCGGACGGACAAGCGGTGCTGGCCAACGTGTCCGGCGCGAAGATCGGCAGCAAGGGCCGTCCGCTGCCGGGCGGACGGGAACTGGCGCTGGCGGCCTACGACCCCGCCGAGGACCTCATCCTCGAGGACGAGCAGGGCTTCGTGCGTCGCGCCGACACCAACGAGGTCGGTGTGCTGATCGCCCGTCCCCGCGGTCCAATCGACCCGACCGCGCCGATCAAGCGAGGCGTCTTCGCCCCGGCCGACACGTGGGTGTCGACGGAGTATCTGTTCCGCCGCGACGAGGACGGGGACTACTGGCTCGTCGACAGCCGCGGGGCCGTCATCCACACCGAACGGGGATGCGTGTACGCGTCGACCGTCAACGACGCGGTCGGCTGCCTCGGGTCGGTCAACCTTGCGGTCACCTACGGCGTGCAGGCCAACGGACGGCAGCTGGCCGTCACCGCGCTCGAGCTGCGTCCCGGCGGCAGCATCCCGTCCGCCGATTTGTCGGAGGCCCTGGCGGACCTCGCGGTCGGCGAGCCGCCCGACATCGTGCACGTGGTGCCGAGTATGTCGCTCAGCGCGTCATACCGACCGCTGGTCAGCCCGCTGCGGGCCGAGGGCGTCCCGAAGCCGTCGCGTAACGCCTGGTACCTCGACCTCGATACGAATCGATACAAGCGGCTGACCGTGGCGGTTCGCGCCGAGATCGCTGAGGGTCAGTAACGGTAGCCGGTCACGACGACCTGCCGCCGGAGCCGAGCGCTGTTAGGCTCCGCCTTGCGGTGAGTCGCCGGGCTGGGACCGCCGCGCACCGAGCTGGAGGTTTGATGACACCGCGAACCGGTATCGATCGCGACACCTGGCGCCGTCTCGTCGCGGGCGGCATCGCCGGTGGGGCGTTGACCGTCGGGCTGCTGGTCGGTGTGGCAGCCCCCGCGGCGATCGCGCAACCCGCCGATCCCACCGCGCAGACCGAGGCGCCCGAGCCGCAGGCCGACGGGCCGAAAAAGCCCTGTACGGGGGACGACTGCAACAAGGCCGACGAAGCGCCGAAGGTCAACGCGGATCAGATCCTTCAGACGATCCACGAGCAGTACCGGCAGGGCGACGGCGGCGGTCAGGTCTCGGTCCTGATCGACGACGCGGTCAAGCTGCGCAAGCTCGGGTTCCGACCGTCGAACGCCAACGCCGTGGCCCTCGCGGACGCCCTCACGCGCCGACCGCACCAGACGCCGTTGGTCGAGGCGCTCAAGGAGACCATCGCGTATCAGCGCAAGCTGCAGGCGCGCGCCGCGCAGCAGGCCGCCTCCAGCGGCGGATCCATCGCCGGCATTCCCGTCACGCAGGCGCCGGCCATGCCGGCCCCGACGGGTTGATCCCCGTGGCCCTCGACGGGAAACTCCTCGACATCCTGGTGTGTCCGCAGGACCGGGGTCCGCTGCTGGTGGTCGGCGACGAATACCTCTACAACCCGCGGCTGCGCCGGGCGTACCGCATCGACGACGGCATTCCGGTGCTGCTGGTCGACGAGGCCGTCGACATCAGCGACGAAGCCGAACATCAGCGCATGCTCGACCGCGCGTCAGGTGAGACCGGATAGCTCACCGGTGAGGTAGCGCTGCAGGTTGGGCCCGATCGTCTCGGCGATCTGCTCCACCGGCAGCGATTTGAACGGCTCCAGTTCGAGGATGTAGCGGGCCATCACCACGCCCACCAATTGCGAGGCCACGAACTGCACGCGCACCATCCCGCTGCCCGGCGGGTCATCGACGCGCGAACCGACTTCCTTCACGATCACCTCCTGCAGGAAAAACCTGAACAGCGAGGTGTCGTTACCGGCGATGATCGAGCGCAGCGTCGCGATGAAGCCCTTGCCCAGTTCGGATTCCCACAGCGGCAGAAGGAGTCTCGGCAACGTGTGGCCGATCTCCTCGACGGGAACCTGCCGCAGCGGACCGATCACCTGCATGGGATCGATCGGGATGTGAATCGCCGCGGCGAACAACTGGGTCTTCGTTCCGAAATAGTGGTGGACCAATGCGGGGTCGACGCCAGCGGCCGAGGCGATGGCTCGGATCGACGTCTTGTCGATTCCGTTGCGGGCGAACAACTCCCGCGCACTGCTCAGAATCCGCTCGCGGGTATCCGATGGTCCTGGCGGGCGTCCCGGACGCTTGCGTTCAGCGTTGGTGGTCAACGTGCTTACGGTGTCCTTCGTCGTAGCGTGGCCGCCGCCAGGCAGAGCGCGACGATCGCGAAGCCGATGACCACCGCGGTGTCGCGCACGACGGTGAACGTCGGCTCGGCATACGCTCCGACCTGTTGCAGCGCCTCCAGAGCGTAGCTTGCCGGCAGCACGTTGCTGATCCACTGCAGCCACTCCGGCAGCACGTCGCGCGGCACGATGATCCCGCAAAGCAGAAGTTGCGGGGCCATCACCAGTGGCATGAACTGCACGGCCTGAAACTCCGTGCGCGCGAATGCGCTACAGAGCAGACCGAGCCCCACGCCGAGGACGGCGTTGATGATCGCGATCGCGAACACCCACAGCGGGCTGCCCTCCGTGTGCAGGCCGAGAAACAGGTACGACACCAGGCACGCGAGCGTCGCCTGTGCCGCCGCCGCGATCGAGAAGGCGGTGCCGTACGCGGCGAGGAGGTCGAACCGGCGCAGGGGAGTGGTCAGGATCCGCTCCAGGGTGCCCGAAACCCGTTCTCGCTGCATGGTTATCGATGTGATCAGGAACATCACCACGAGCGGGAACACTCCAAGCATGATCAGGCACGCGTTGTTGAATGGAGAGGGCGCACCGGGCGGGTGTGGTGCGTTCTGGAACATGAAGTACAGCAGCGTGATGATCAGGCTCGGTACGAGCAGGATCATCGCGACGCTGCGGTGGTCGGCCGCCAGCTGACGCAGGATGCGTCCGGTGGTGGCCAGGTACGCCCGAGCGCTCAGCCGGCCTGGGCCGTCGGGGCTCCGGTGTTGTGCGTGATGACGGACAGAAACGCTTCCTCCAGTGACTGACATCCGGTGTCCTCTCGTAGCTTCGCGGGCGTGGTGTGGGCGAGGATTCGACCGTCGCGCATGAGCAGCAGTTCGCCGCAGTGGTCGGCTTCGTCCATGACATGGCTGGAGACCAGGAGCGTGGCGCCCTGATCGGCCAGGCGATGGAACTGCTCCCACAGATCAACGCGCAGCACGGGGTCGAGCCCGACGGTGGGTTCGTCGAGGACGAGCAGGTCCGGATGCGAGACCAGGGCGCAGGCCAGTGACGCGCGCGTGCGCTGACCTCCGGAAAGGTTGGCGCACAACGCGGTCCGATGGTCGGCAAGCCCGACGGCGGCCACAGCGTCGTCCGCGGCGTCAGTGCCCGTTCCGTACAGCGCGGCGAAGTAGCGGACGTTGTCGATGACCCGCAGGTCGTTGTAGATCGTCGGGTCCTGGGTGACGTATCCGACGCGGTGCCGCAGCTCCGCCGATCCGGCCGGTCTCCCGAGCACCCTCACCGTGCCGGATTCGACGATCTGGGTGCCGACGATGCTGCGCATCAGGGTCGTCTTGCCGCACCCGGATGGGCCCAGCAGGCCGGTGATCGTGCCCGGCGCGATCTTCACCGAGATGTCGTCGAGGGCCACGCGCTTACCGCGGATGACCCGCAGGTTTTCGATCTCGATGGCGGGTGTCGCACCGGGCCGAAAGAATTCATCATGCGATGAAGTCATCATGTGATGAAATATCCTCCGCGATGCCGGGTGTGTCAAGGCCCTCCGTAGGATCGCCAGCGATGAATCGAGAACGTGATTGCCGGTGAGCTCTGAACTGCTGGCGGTTGATCCGTTGACCGCCGCCCACCGCCTGCTCGGCGCCGACCTCACCGCGCGCGGAGTGAGCGCGATGATCGTGGAGGTCGAGGCCTACGGCGGCCCGGAAGACGGTCCCTGGCCCGACGCGGCAGCTCATTCGTACCGAGGACCCGGCCCGCGGAATCGGGTGATGTTCGGCCCGCCGGGGCGGCTGTACACGTATCGCAGCCACGGCATTCACGTGTGCGCGAACGTCGTCTGCGCGACCGACGGCGTCGCCGGGGCGGTCCTGCTGAGGGCGGCCGCCATCGAGGCGGGTCTGAGCACCGCGCACGCCCGCCGCGGCGACATGGTTCGCCCCGCCGCCCTCGCCCGCGGACCGGGCAATCTGTGTTCGGCACTGGGAATCACCATGGAGGACAACGGGATCGACCTTTTCGATCCCGACGGTCCGATCCAGTTGACGCTCGGCGAGCGGCACGTCGCCGTCGAGGGGCCACGCGTCGGGGTGAGCAAGGCCGCCGACCGGCCCTGGCGATTCTGGCTGGCCGGCCGGCCTGAGGTGTCGGCGTATCGGCGCAGCCCACGGGCACCGGCTCCCGGTGGGAGCGACTAGTACGGAAAGATCGCACGCATGGGTACGTCGATCCTCGACGAATTGGAGTGGCGTGGACTGATCGCGCAGTCCACCGACCGTGACGCGTTGGCCGAGGCGCTGGCCGCCGGGCCCGTCACCGTGTATTCGGGATTCGACCCGACCGCTCCGAGCCTGCACGCGGGTCACCTCATCCCGCTGTTGACGTTGCGCCGCTTCCAGCAGGCGGGCCATCGACCCATCGTGCTTGCGGGCGGCGCGACGGGAATGATCGGCGACCCGCGCGACACCGGCGAGCGGACGCTGAATACCACCGACACCGTTGCGGAGTGGGCGGACCGGATCCGCGGGCAGCTCGAGCGATTCGTCGAGTTCGATGACTCGCCGACGGGGGCCGTCATCGAGAACAACCTGTCGTGGACCGGCCCGCTGTCAGCGGTCGAGTTCCTGCGCGACGTGGGGAAGTACTTCTCGGTCAACGTGATGCTCGACCGCGACACCGTCCGGCGCCGGCTGGAAGGTGAGGGCATCTCCTACACCGAGTTCAGCTACATGCTGCTGCAGGCCAATGACTATGTGGAGCTGCATCGCCGGTACGACTGCACTCTGCAGATCGGCGGGTCTGACCAGTGGGGCAACATCATCGCCGGGGTCAGGCTGGTCCGTCAGAAGGACGGAGCCACGGTGCACGCCCTGACGACGCCGCTGGTGACCGACTCCGAAGGCAAGAAGTTCGGTAAGTCGACCGGTGGCGGCAGCCTGTGGCTGGATCCGGACATGACCAGCCCGTACGCCTGGTACCAGTACTTCATCAACACCGCGGACGCCGACGTGGTCCGCTACCTGCGCTGGTTCACCTTCCTCTCGCCCGACGAGCTGGCCGAGCTCGAACAGGCGACCGCGGAGCGGGCCCACGAACGTGCCGCTCAGCGGCGCCTGGCCCGCGAGTTGACCACTTTGGTGCACGGCGAGGCCGCAACGCAGTCGGTCGAGCACGCCAGTAAGGCCCTGTTCGGCCGCGGCGAGCTGACCGAGCTGGACGAGCCGACGCTGGGTGCCGCCTTGCGCGAGGCCGCGGTCGCCCAACTGAAGCCCGGCGGGCCCGACACCATCGTCGACCTACTGGTTGCCAGCGGGCTCTCCCCGAGCAAGGGGGCGGCCAGGCGCACCGTCGCCGAGGGCGGCGTCTACGTCAACAACGCCCGGATCGACAGTGAGGAGTGGGCCCCGGAGCCCACCGATTTCATCCACGAGCGATGGCTGGTGCTGCGCCGCGGCAAGCGCAACATCGCGGGCATCGAACGAGTCGCTTGAGCACACGGCCGACGCGGGAACAACCCCGGGGACGGAAGCGTTGGACCTGTCGGTAGGAGACACCGCACTCCGGTGCGCGTGACGGGTTCTCGCTGAAAAATCCGTTTTACCAGGCCATTTGACTCCTACTTTTCCCTCACGTAACTTATGGACTCGTCGCTGCGACACGGGCCAAGCCCGAAGAGCGCGGCGACTTCCCAGAGGGAGACCCCACTTCGGTGGGTTCCTGAGCGTCCGCACTACGAGTACGCGGCTTTGAGCCGCGGGCTAGTGGCGCGGCCGTGCGGGTGTGTTGTTTGAGAACTCAATAGTGTGTTTGGTGGTTTTTGTTTGTTGTTTTTTGTCCGCCTCTTTTTCCCGTTTAGGGGTGGATGTTTTTTGATGCCAGTTTTTGGTGTCTTGCTTTGGTCGAATTGTTTCGAACAGTTTTTGTTTGGAGAGTTTGATCCTGGCTCAGGACGA
>JBNMQV010000005.1:0-261630 GCA_050205545.1 Mycolicibacterium celeriflavum | reverse complement strand
GCCCGGGCGGGGGCTGGTAGGTGGGGCCGTACGCCTGGCTGGCGTATGCCGGATCGGAGTACCCGGAATAGCCGTAACCCTGCGGTTGCTCCCCGCGGCCGCCGAGGCCCGATGGCTCGTCGCGGCCGGGCTGTGGTGTACCGGTCATACCCACCTCATGCGTGCGAGGGTACCTGTGCGACCGCCCAACAGGCGCAGGTCATCGTTCGACTTGCCTGGGTAGGCAGAATTGGTCCGGTGGGAGAGCAGGTTCGCAGGATCTATGGCGCATCCATGTCGCCGGACGCCACCGCGTTCGCACATCTGGTCGACGACGGTGGTTTCCCGCGTGCCGTGCAGCGTTTCCTGCGCGGCTGGCGGGCAAGCTCGTCGCGCGACGTCGACCTGCCCGTCGAAGGACCGGTGACGCGGGTCCTGCATTCGGCCGACGGTCACTGGCTTGCCTGTGAGGTCGCACCCGAGGGCAGCACCCGTACCCAGATCTGGGTCGTGACAACCGATCCCGACGACCGCGATGCCCGGCGCATCGACTCGTGGTCGGACGGGGCGCCCGAAGGCACCGCCGAACTGATCGCTTGGGACGGCATCCGGGTGGCGGCGATCCTCACCGGCGAGGACGGTGTCGGTAGCTCGTGCCTGATCGACCCGGCAACCGGGCACACCACCGTGCTGGACCGCCGCTCGGGCGGCCGTCTCGTCGACGCGTGGGCCGGCGCAGCGCTCGTGCGCGTCGGTCCGCGCGGTTACCGGGACCTCATCATGCTGCGCGGACGCACCGAAACCGCGCTGCTGCCATACGATCCAGGCTCGACCACCGACACCGGCGTCATCCTCGACGACCATTACGCACGACGACTGCGTGCCGGCCTGGAAGGCGAGCTGACCAAGCTGTACCAGCCCGCCAAGACGTACGAAGCCGACAGCACGGAAGGCTATGTGCGGGCCCTGATCCGCAGCGAGAACGGCACCGAGCACGCGCGGTTGCTCGAGGTCACGGTCACCGCCGACGGGGTGGCCTACCAGGTCATCGCCGAACGGCCCGGTTACGAACTCGACGAGTTCACCGTCAGCGACGACTTGTCGACCGTCGCCGTCCTGTGGAACATCCACGGCGCCAGCGAATTACAGATCATCGAGCGCACCGACCACACGCCTCAACCGCCGATTCCGCTGCCCGGCATGGTGGCCACCCAGCTGAGCATCAGCGCCGGCGGCTCGATGTTGGCCATGACCGTCGAGGGCCCGTCCACCCCACCGACCGTCGAACTGGTCGACCCGCGCACGCGGGAGTGGCAGCTCGTCGATCGCGAACCCAGTTCCGGGCCGATGGCACCGGATCCGACGCTGGAGAAGGTCACGGCGCGCGACGGCCTGGAGTTCTCCGGCTGGCTCTTTCGGCCGCGCGACGGGGTCCCGACGATCGGCGCGATGCTGTTTCTGCACGGCGGCCCCGAGGGGCAGGGCAGGCCCGGCTACAACGAGTTCTTCCCGGCCCTGCTCGAGGAGGGCATCAGCGTTTTTCTGCCCAACGTCCGTGGCTCGGGGGGATTCGGCAGGTCGTTCATGCACGCCGACGACAAGGAGCGACGGTTCGCCGCGATCGACGACGTCGCCGACGCGGTCGACTATCTGGTCGAGCATGAGGTCGCACCCGCCGACCGGATCGCGTGTTGCGGGTGGTCCTACGGTGGCTACCTCACCCAGGCGGCGCTCACCTTCCATCCCGATCGGTTCGCCGCCGGAATCAGCATCTGCGGTATGAGCGATCTGAACACCTGGTACCGCAACACCGAACCGTGGATCGCCGCGGCCGCATATCCGAAGTACGGCCACCCGATCAGCGACCGCGATCTACTCGAACAGCTATCGCCGCTCCAGCGCGTCGACGCAATGACCGCACCGTTGCTGTTGGTGCACGGGGCCCACGACACCAACGTTCCCCCAAGCGAATCCCAGCAAATGTTCGAAGCGCTGCAGGCGCTTAACCGAAAAGTGGAACTGCTGATGTTCGACGACGACGGGCACGAGATCGACCGGCGCGAGAACCGCGCCGTGCTGGTCAAAGCCATGCGCGAGTGGCTGATTGCGGCATTCCGCCCGCACCACGACTCGTGATCGAATTGTTTCCCTTAGCCACGTTTACCGAAATTATCTGCGGGGTAAACGCTGCGCACGCGCCGATCCGGCGCGACAAAGGAGGCGCAGCATGCGAGGTGGCGGAATTCTCGGCGTTCTGGTGCTCGTCTGGTTGCTGATCGGCGCATTCGCCGCGTACCAGCGCGGCTACTTCGAGACCAGCGAAACCAATTGCGCGACAGCGGGAAGCATCGCCCTCACGGTGGTGGCCGGACCGCTGAACTACGCGGGTGTCAACCCCAAGGTTGAGAACTGCAACCTGCCGGAACCCAGCCAGTGACAACTGGCACTTGCTAATTCGAAAGGAATGCTAATGATCATTCTCGGAGCGATTCTGCTCATCCTCGGACTGATCTTCGGAATCAACATCCTGTGGACCATCGGCATCATCCTCATGGTCATCGGAGCGGTGTTCTGGATCCTCGGATCCGTCGGCCGTCCCGTCGGAGGCAGGCGAGCCTGGTACTAACCGTTCGGGGCGCAGCGCCTAAACGTCCCGCGCGGCCGAGGTCAGCGCCGCGACCGTCATCGCTTTCAAGACGGATCGCGGTCTGGCCTCGGCCGTTTTCGTGGTCAGCGCATGCGGCGTGGAGTTCAGCAGCCCGAACGTCGCATGTGCCATCAGCCGGGCGTCGGCCTCGGCCAGCGAGGTGTCGACCTTTCGCAGCACATCCACCCAGATCTCGACGTACTGGCGTTGCGCCCTGCGCACCTGGCGTTTGGCCGTGGGCGGCAGATTGCCGAAGTCGCGATCCTGGATGCGGATGAGGTCGGACTCTCCGAGCGCGAAGTCCAGATGAAAATCGATCAGGCCGTCGAGCGCGGATTCGGGATCGCCGGCATGCGCGACGACTTCGGTCGCTCCGGCCAACAGTCGGGTGCTGATGCCGACCAGCAACTCGACCAGCAGCGCCTCCTTGTTCGGGAAGTGCCGGTAGATCGCGGGCCCGCTCACCCCCGCCGCGGCGCCGATGTCCTCCAACCGCACCGCGAGATAGCCTCGTTCAGCGACCAGGCGTTCGGCCGCGGCGATCAGCTGGGAGCGGCGGTCCGACTTCGCCTTGCTGCGGCGGGTGTGCGCGGGCACCTGAGGGACCGGAGTAGGGGACACGGCGCCTCCCGCCCGCTGTAGACAGCTCGGTTAATCGTGACTAACATACCACGAGTTAGTCGTCATTAACTCAACGAACGGGTTCACCGATGGCACCGCGGCCTTCACATCGCGAGCAGCATCTCGCGCTGGTCGACGAACTGCGTTCCAAGCTCGCCGCGGCCGCCCTCGGCGGTCCCGAGCGCGCACGCGAGCGCCACGTCAGCCGCGGCAAACTGCTGCCGCGTGACCGCGTCGACGGCCTGCTGGACCCGGGAAGTCCGTTCCTCGAACTCTCACCGCTGGCCGCCGATGGGATGTACGACGACGAATGTCCGGGCGCGGGCATGATCACCGGCATCGGTCGCGTCTCGGGCCGGGAGTGTGTGATCGTCGCCAACGACGCGACCGTCAAGGGCGGCACGTATTACCCGATCACGGTCAAAAAGCACCTGCGGGCCCAGGAAGTCGCCGGCCAGAACCGGCTGCCGTGCATTTATCTCGTCGACTCTGGCGGGGCGTTCCTGCCGCGTCAGGACGAGGTGTTTCCCGACCGCGACCACTTCGGCCGCATCTTCTACAACCAGGCCAACCTCTCCGCTCAGGGCATTGCGCAGATCGCCGCGGTGCTCGGATCCTGTACCGCCGGTGGCGCATACGTGCCGGCGATGAGCGACGAGGCCGTGATCGTGCGCAACCAGGGCACGATCTTCCTCGGCGGCCCGCCGCTGGTGAAGGCGGCGACGGGCGAGGTGGTCACCGCCGAGGAACTGGGCGGCGGCGACCTGCATTCGAAAACCTCCGGTGTGACAGACCATCTGGCGCATGACGACCGCGACGCGCTGCGGATCGTGCGGCGCATCGTTGCCACACTCGGACCCCGCGGACCGTTGCCCTGGGACGTCCGGCCGACCGTGGACCCGGTGGCCAACCAACATGAGCTCTACGACGTGGTGCCGGTCGACTCGCGCGTTCCCTACGACGTGCACGAGGTCGTCACCCGCATCGTCGACGGCGGCGAATTCGCCGAATTCAAGGCCGATTACGGCAGCACCCTGGTCACCGGGTTCGCCCGCATCCACGGCCACCCGGTCGGCATCATCGCCAACAACGGCGTGCTGTTCAGCGAATCGGCCCTCAAGGGAGCCCATTTCATCGAGCTCTGCGACAAGCGCAACACGCCGCTGGTGTTCCTGCAGAACATCTCCGGGTTCATGGTGGGCCGCGACTACGAGGCCGGCGGCATCGCCAAACACGGCGCGAAGATGGTCACCGCGGTGGCGTGCGCGCGCGTGCCGAAGCTGACCGTGGTCATCGGCGGCTCCTACGGTGCGGGCAACTACTCGATGTGTGGGCGGGCGTATTCGCCGCGGTTCCTGTGGATGTGGCCCAACGCGCGGATTTCGGTGATGGGCGGTGAGCAGGCGGCGTCGGTGCTGGCGACCGTGCGCGGCGAGATGACCGCCGAGGAAGAGGAGCAGTTCAAGGCTCCGATCCGCGCGCAGTACGAGCACCAAGGAAATCCGTATTACTCGACGGCCCGGCTGTGGGATGACGGGGTGATCGACCCCGCCGACACCAGAACGGTTCTCGGACTGGCACTCTCGGCTGTCGGCCAGGCGCCGCTCGAGTCCATCGCCTACGGCGTGTTCCGGATGTGAGGACATGAACTTCGACACCGTCCTTGTCGCCAACCGAGGCGAGATCGCCGTCCGCGTCATTCGCACGCTGCGCGCCATGGGTATCCGGTCGGTCGCGGTGTTCAGCGACGCCGACGCGGATGCCCGCCATGTCGCGGAGGCCGACGTCGCCGTCCGCATCGGGCCGCCGCCGGCCAGGGAGAGCTATCTCTGCATCGAGGCCGTCGTCGCGGCGGCCCGGCGCGCCGGCGCCCAGGCCGTGCATCCCGGCTACGGATTCCTCTCGGAGAACGCACAATTCGCCGCCGCGCTGCAGGACGCCGGGATCGTGTTCATCGGCCCGCCGGTCGGTGCGATCCAGACCATGGGCGACAAGATCGCGGCCAAGGCGGCGGTGTCGGCGTTTGGGGTGCCGGTGGTGCCCGGGGTGTCGCGGCCGGGCCTGTCCGACGACGACCTCGTCGCGGGCGCCGGTGAGGTCGGCTTCCCCGTGCTGGTGAAACCGTCGGCGGGCGGCGGGGGTAAGGGCATGCGCGTCGTGCACGAGCCGTCCGAATTGCCCGCGGCGCTGGCCAGCGCACGCCGCGAGGCCGCCGCCGCGTTCGGCGACGACACGCTGTTCCTCGAACGGTTCGTGCTGAATCCGCGCCACATCGAGGTGCAGGTGCTCGCCGACGGTTTCGGCAACGTCGTGCATCTCGGCGAACGCGAGTGCAGCCTGCAACGCAGGCATCAGAAGGTCGTCGAGGAGGCGCCGTCCCCGCTGCTGGACGAGGCGACGCGGGCCAGGATCGGCGCGGCGGCCTGCGACACCGCGCGCAGCGTCGACTACACCGGCGCCGGGACGGTCGAGTTCATCGTGTCCGCCGACCGGCCCGACGAGTTCTTCTTCATGGAGATGAACACGCGGCTACAGGTCGAGCACCCGGTCACCGAAATGGTCACGGGCATCGACCTTGTCGAGCAGCAGATCCGGATCGCCGCGGGGGAGAAGCTGTCGATCGCCCAGGACGACATCGTCATGAATGGGCACGCGATCGAGGCCCGTGTCTACGCCGAGGATCCCGCGAGCGGATTCCTGCCCACCGGTGGCCGGGTTCTGGATCTCGCCGAACCGCAGGGACCCGGGATCCGTGTCGACTCGGGGCTGGCAGCGGGTTCGGTGATCGGCAGCGACTACGACCCGATGTTGTCGAAGGTGATCGCGCATGCGGGCGACCGGCCGGCCGCGCTGCGCGCGCTGGACCGTGCGCTGGCGCAGACCGCGGTGCTGGGTGTCACCACGAACGTCGAGTTCCTGCGCTTCCTGCTCGCCGATCCCGACGTCGCGGCGGGCCGCCTCGACACCGGCCTGCTCGACCGGCGCAGCCCGGACTTCTCCGCCGCGACCGCCGCGGACGTCGACCTGGTGGCCGCCGCCGCGTACCAATGGCTGCGCGCGTGGCCGCAGCCCGTCGGCGACCTGTGGGCGGTCCCGTCGGGCTGGCGGATGGGTCGCCATGCCCCCACGACATACCGGCTGCGGTGCGGTGACCGCATCGACCACGTCCACCTCACCGGGACGCCGTCGGCCGGACAAGCGGCCATCGAAGACGGCGAACCACGTTCGCTGGCGGTGTCGTTGGCCGACGACCGGCTGGCCGTCACCTTCGACGGCGTCCGCACCGATTACGTCGTCGCGGCCGATGACCACCGCATCTGGCTCGCCGGTGGCGGGCGCACCCTCGCGGTCGACGAGGTCCACGAGGCGCCGGTGCGACCCGACGACGCGCACAGCGGCGACGCCGAACTGACCAGCCCGATGCCGGGTTCCGTGGTGGCCGTCGGGGTGGCCGACGGCGATCGGGTGTCGGCGGGCACCGTCGTGGTCACCGTCGAGGCCATGAAGATGGAGCACGCGCTGAGCGCACCGGTCGACGGTGTGGTGAAACTGCTTGTCGCGCACGGCGACCAAGTGAAGGTGGGACAGCTTCTGGCGAGGGTCACCGTCGACGACGCGAATGATCCAACGCCAGTGGAGAAGGAAGAGTCATGAGCAACAGCCTGGCCACCGGCATGCTGCCGGATCACTACGAGCAACTGGCCAAGACGGTCCGCGACTTCGCCCAGAGCGTGGTGGCCCCCGTCGCCGCCAAACATGACGAGGAGCACTCGTTCCCGTACGGGGTCGTCGCGGGAATGGCCGACATGGGCCTGTTCGGCCTGCCGTTCCCCGAGGAGTACGGCGGCATGGGCGGCGACTACTTCGCGCTGTGCCTCGCGCTGGAGGAACTCGGCAAGGTCGACCAGAGCGTGGCGATCACGCTCGAGGCCGGGGTGTCACTGGGCGCGATGCCGGTGTACCGGTTCGGTTCCGACAAGCAGAAGGAAGAGTGGCTGCCGCTGTTGGCGAGCGGCAAGGCGCTCGGCGCGTTCGGCCTGACCGAGGCCGGTGGCGGCAGCGACGCGGGCGCCACCAAGACCACCGCCCGGCTCGACGACGGCCACTGGGTGATCAACGGTTCCAAGCAGTTCATCACCAATTCGGGCACCGACATCACCAAGCTGGTGACGGTGACGGCGGTGACGGGCGAGAAACCCGATGGCAAGAAAGAGATTTCGTCGATCCTGGTTCCCGTTCCCATCGAGGGCTTCACCGCCGAACCGGCGTACAGCAAGGTCGGCTGGAACGCCTCGGACACCCACCCGCTGAGCTTCGACGACGTGCGCGTTCCGGAGGAGAACCTGCTCGGTGAACGCGGCAGGGGATACGCGAACTTCCTGCGCATTCTCGACGAGGGCCGCATTGCGATCGCCGCGCTGTCGGTCGGCGCGGCGCAGGGTTGTGTCGACGAATCGGTCAAGTACGCCAAGGAGCGTGAGGCGTTCGGTGCTGCCATCGGCAGCTATCAGGCCATCGCCTTCAAGATCGCGCGCATGGAGGCCCGGGCGCACATCGCCCGCACGGCGTACTACGACGCCGCCGCGCTGATGCTGGCCGGGAAGCCGTTCAAGAAGGCGGCGTCGATCGCGAAGATGGTTGCGAGCGAGGCGGCGATGGACAACGCCCGCGACGCCACCCAGATCTTCGGCGGCTACGGCTTCATGAACGAGTACTCCGTCGCGCGGCACTACCGCGACAGCAAGATCCTCGAAATCGGAGAGGGCACAACGGAAGTGCAGTTGATGCTGATCAGCCGGGAGCTGGGCCTGTGAGCGGAGCGAACAATCAGACCCAGAGTGACAAGAAAATAGTCGTCCAGCGCGGGCTGTGGTACGAGGAGTTCGAGACCGGCGTGCTCTACCAGCATCGGCCGGGACGCACCATCACCGAGGCGGACAACGTTCTGTTCACGACGTTGACGATGAACACCCAGGCGCTGCATCTGGACGCCGCGTTCTCCGACGCCCTGCCGCCGTTCAACCAGCGGTTGGTGAACTCGATGTTCACGCTGTCGACGCTCGTCGGGTTGTCGGTGACGCAGCTGACGCAGGGCACCATCGTCGGCAACCTGGGTTTCGGCGAGATCGCCTTCCCCAAGCCGCTTTTCCATGGCGACACGCTGTATGCGGAGTCCGAGGTGCTCGAGAAGCGCGAGTCCAAGAGCCGGCCCGGTGAGGGCATCGTGACGTTCTCCCACGTCGGCCGTAACCAACACGGCGACATCGTGGCCACCGCGTCGCGGAAGACCATGGTGCGCAAGCGACCGGAGGGTGACGCATAGTGGCGCTCGCGACGGGACCCGCATGGCTGTTCTGCCCCGCCGACCGGCCGGAGCGGTTCGAGAAGGCCGCCGCGGTGGCCGATGTCGTGATCCTCGACCTCGAGGACGGCGTCGCCGCCAAGGACCGGGAGGCCGCCCGCGCGGCGCTGGTCGAGACGCGACTGGACCCGGACCGGACGGTGGTGCGCGTCAACCCCGCGGGTACCGACGACCACCCCCTCGACCTGGAGGCGCTGGCCAAGACCGACTACAAGACGGTCATGCTCGCCAAGACCGAGGATCCGCAGCAGGTGCGCGACCTGGCGCCGCTGGAGGTGGTGGTGCTGATCGAGACCCCGCTCGGCGCGTTGGCGGTGGCCGACCTGGCGCGTATGGAGAACGCGTTCGCGCTGATGTGGGGGGCCGAAGACCTGTTCGCGGTGACCGGTGGCACGGCCAATCGGTACCCCGACGGCAGCTACCGCGAGGTGGCCCGCCACGTCCGGTCGCAGACGCTGCTGGCCGCCAAGGCCTACGGGCGGCTCGCGCTGGACTCGGTGTACCTGGACATCAAGGACCTCGACGGCCTGCGCGGCGAGGTCGACGACGCGGTGGCGGTGGGCTTCGACGTGAAGGTCGCGATCCATCCGTCACAGGTCGCGGTGATCCGGGAGGGTTATGCCCCGACCGCCGAACAGGTGCGGTGGGCGCGACACGTGCTGGACGCGGCCCGCGAAGCCAGGGGCGTCTTCCAGTTCGAAGGCATAATGGTGGATGCCCCAGTACTGCGGCGAGCAGAGCGCATCGTCGCGCTAGCGCCCCACCCCGGCGACTAGCCGACAGCCTCTCACCAGAGGTTTTGCTCTACCCGCCTCCGTGCTGAGCACCTCAGTCGCCTGACGGCGCGATCCGCCGTCAGTGACCCTAGGAGGCGGTATGGCAGGGACCGTTTCGGCACCCCTCGAGTCGTTCGACGTCGAGCTGGAGCCCATGCAACTGGTCGCCCCGGACGGGACACCGACCCCCGAGACGCGATACCGCCGAGATCTTCCGCCCGAGACGCTGGCCTGGCTCTACGAGGCGATGGTCGTCACGCGCGACCTCGACGGCGAGTTCACGAACCTGCAGCGACAGGGCGAGCTGGCGCTGTTCGCCTCGTGCCGCGGCCAAGAGGCCGCGCAGATCGGCGCCGCCGCCTGCCTGCGCAAGACCGACTGGCTGTTCCCGCAATACCGCGAGATCGGCGCGTTCCTGTTGCGCGGCATCACGCCCGCGCAGATCGCCGCGGTGTGGCGAGGAAAATGGCACGGCGGGCTGGGCTTCACCGAGAAATACGTCGCTCCGATCGCGATCCCCATCGGCACCCACGGCCTGCATGCGGTCGGCGCGGCGATGGCGGCCCAGCGGCTGGGTGAGGCCTCCGTGACGCTGGCGTTCATCGGCGACGGGTCCACCAGCGAGGGCGACGTGCACGAAGCGCTCAACTTCGCGGCCGTGTACCGGGCGCCGTGCGTGTTCGTCGTGCAGAACAACCAGTGGGCGATCTCGGTGCCGGTCAGCAGGCAGATGGCGGGGCCGTCGATCGCCCATCGCGCCACCGGTTACGGGATGCCGGGCGTCCGCGTCGACGGCAACGACGTGCTCGCGTGCTTCGCCGTGACGGCCGAGGCCGCGCACCGGGCCCGCGACGGCGGCGGCCCGACGCTGATCGAGGCCGTCACGTACCGGATGGGCCCGCACACCACCTCCGACGATCCGACCCGGTACCGCACCCCGGAGGAGGTGCAGGAGTGGGCGGCCCGCGATCCGATCGCGCGCTACCGCGCCTTTCTGCAGTCGGCCGGGGTGTGGACCGACCGGCTCGAGGAGCGGGTCGGGGCGAAGTCGAAACGGCTGCGCGCCGAACTGCGCGATGCGGTCGTCGGTGCCGAAGATTTCGACGTCATCGAGATGTTCGACGCGGTCTATCACGACATCACGCCGGATCTCGCGGCACAGCGCGACCAGCTCGCCGCCGAACTCGCGAAGGAGGCGTGACATGACTCAGATCATCGAACGACCACCGATGTTCGGCGACGATGAACCGCCGCAGCGCCTGCTGACCCCGGTGCCCGCCGCAACCGACGCGCCGAGTCTGACCATGGCGCAGGCCATCAACCGCGCCCTGCACGACGCGATGGCCTCCGACGAGAGGGTGCTCGTGTTCGGCCAGGACGTCGCGACGCTCGGCGGCGTCTTCCGCGTCACCGAGGGCCTGGCCGAAACCTTCGGCGCCGAGCGGTGTTTCGACACCCCGCTGGCCGAGTCGGCGATCGTCGGAATCGCGGTCGGCATGGCCATCCGCGGCCTCGTCCCCGTTCCCGAGATCCAATTCGACGGGTTCGCCGCACCGGCCTTCGACCAGATCGTCAGCCATCTGGCCAAGTACCGCATGCGTACGCGCGGTGACGTCGACATGCCGGTGACCATCCGCATCCCCTCGTTCGGGGGAATCGGTGCGGTCGAACATCATTCGGAGTCGACCGAAACCTACTGGCTGCACACCGCGGGCCTGAAGGTCGTGGTGCCCTCGACACCCTCGGACGCGTATTGGCTGCTGCGGCAGTCGATCACCAGCCGCGATCCGGTGGTCTACCTCGAGCCCAAACGCCGGTACTGGGCGCGCGAAACGGTCGACACGTCGACACCCGGACTGCCGCTGGGGCGGGCGGCGGTCCGGCGCACCGGCACCGACGTCACCGTCGTGACGTACGGCCCCTTGGTCGCCACCGCGCTGAGCGCGGCGGACATCGCCGCCGAACACCACGGGGCGAGCATCGAGGTGCTCGACCTGCGCACACTCAATCCGCTGGACTTCGAGGCCATTTCGGAATCGGTGCGGCGCACCGGCCGTGTCGTCGTGATGCACGAGGGCCCGCGCACGTTGGGGTTCGGCGCCGAATTGGCGGCGCGTATTCAGGAAGAGTTGTTCTACGACCTGGAAGCCCCGGTGTTGCGGGCGACCGGCTTCGACACACCCTATCCGCCCGCGCGGCTGGAGAAGCTGTGGCTTCCGGGGGTGGACCGACTGCTCGACTGCGTCGAACGCACCTTGGAGCAGCCATGACCGTGCAGGACTTCCTGGTGCCCGACCTCGGTGAGGGTCTGGAGGACGCGACGATCACCTCCTGGAGCGTCGCGGTCGGCGACGACGTCGAGCTCAACCAGACGCTGTGCACGGTGGAGACCAACAAGGCCGAGGTCGAGATCCCGAGCCCCTATGCGGGTCGCGTGGTGGAACTCGGCGGCCGTGAAGGCGAGACGCTTTCGGTCGGCGCGACGCTCGTGCGCATCGCGACCGACGCCGAACCGCCCACGGAAAAGCGCAAACCCGTTCTGGTGGGCTACGGCGCCGACGACGCGATGGATCACAGCAGGCGAACCACCACTCCGCCGCCGCACCGCGCCCGCGCCAAGCCGCCGGTACGCAAGCTGGCCGCCGAGCTGAACGTCGACCTGGCCGCGCTGACGGGCTCGGGACCCGACGGGGTGATCACCCGCGACGACGTCCTCGCCGCGGCGGGCCGGTCCGCGCCCAGCCCCGACATGGTGACCGTGAGCGGAGTTCAGGCCGAGATGGCGCGTCGAATGGCGATGTCGCGCAGGCAGATCCCCGATGCGCACACCGCCGTGCAGGTGGACGGGACCAACCTGCTGCGGCTGCGCGATCGCCTGCGGGACCGTGCCGGCGACGAGGCGCCGATCACGCCGTTCGTGCTCACGCTGCGGCTGCTGACCATCGCGTTGCGGCATCACCCCAACTTGAACGCGACCTGGGTGGACACCACCGAAGGCGCGCAGATCCACCTGCATTCGGCCGTGCACCTCGGTTTCGGGGTGGCGGCGCCGCGGGGTCTGTTGGTGCCCGTGGTCAGCGACGCCCACCTCAAGACCACCCGTCAACTCGCGGACGAGGTAGCCCGCCTGATCCGCGACGCACGGGCGGGCACGCTGAAACCGACGGAACTGCAGGGCTCGACGTTCACCGTGTCGAACTTCGGCGCGCTCGGCCTCGACGACGGGGTGCCCGTCATCAACTATCCCGAAGCGGCCATCCTCGGTATCGGTTCGCTCAAGCCGAGGGCGGTGGTCGTCGACGGTGCGGTGGTGGCACGGCCGACGATGAACCTCACCTGTGCGTTCGACCACCGCATCGCCGACGGCGCTGCGGTGGCGGCGTTCATGTGCGAGCTGCGCGACCTGATCGAGGCGCCAGAGACGGCGCTGCTCGACCTGTAGAGCACGATTTCGGCCATGGCGCAGAACGATTCATGTCCCTGCGGTAGCGGGTCGCAGTACGCCGCATGTTGCGAACCCCTGCACGACGGTGCGCGCGTGGCGGCGACCGCCGAGGAGTTGATGCGTTCACGCTACAGCGCGTTCGCCAAAGGCGTTGGGGACTACTTGTTCACGACGTGGCACCCTCGGACACGGCCGGCCGACGTCACTCTTGATCGCGAGATGGTGTGGACCGGGCTCGACGTCACCGATGTGGTGGCGGGCACCGCGACCGACGACCACGGCGAGGCCGAGTTCACGGCGCGCTACATCAGGGCGGGCCGGCCCGGCGCGATGCACGAGCGCAGCCGGTTCGAGCGGCGAGCGGGTCGCTGGTTCTACGTCGACCGTATGTAGGTCATCTGCGCCTCGCCGCGGCGAGCCGCTCCGCGAACTCGGGCGAGCGGATCGAGGTGGCCTGGGGGCCGAGTTCGGTGTCGACGGCAAAGCGGTGCTGGTCGATGTCGACGACGCCGGGATTCGCCGTGGCCCGCATCGACGCCTTGGTCGCGAGCACCACCTCTCGCGGCGCGCCCGCCGGCCCCTTGGCCAGCTCCTTCGCCGCGGCCACGGGATCTTCGGCGACCTCGAGCGCCAGGCCGTACCGGACGGCGGCTTCGGCGTCGAACCGCATGCCGAACAGCAGCGACGCGCGGGCGGCCTGGGGACCGACGGCTCGCTGCAGCATCCAGGTCGCGCCTCCGCCGGGGTGGATGCCCAATTTCTGGAAGCGCGGGTCGAACAGCGCGGCCGGCCCGGCGATGCGCACGTCCGCCGCCAGGGCCAGGTTCAACCCCGCGCCGACGGCGGCACCGTTGACCGCCGCGATGGTGGGCAGCGCGCAATCGGCGACGGCGAGGAAGCCGTCGTAGATCCTGCGCAGCCCGTCCTCTGTCGCCGAGCCGAGCGCGCTGAGATCGGCTCCCGCACAGAACGCCTTGCCGGCGCCGGTGACCACGACCGCGTGCACGTCCGGGTTCGTCTCCGCGGCATCGACGGCTTCGCGCAGCGCTGCGGAGATCTCGAACGTGACCGCATTGCGGCGTTCCGGATCGTTGACGGTGAGGACCGCGACGCGGTCTTCGATGTGGATGAGTACCGGATCAGTCACCGGCTCAGCCTAGTGACCCCGGTGCGCTCAGTTGGCGACGGTGAGGGTGACGTTGTGCAGCGCCACCGCGACATCGCTGGGCAGGACATCGACGAACGTCGGCACGTCGCGGATCGCGCCACCCGAGGCGATCAGGTTGCCGGGGTAGCTGGGGCTGCACGGGAAGGCGTGGCAGCGATACCAGAAGCCGGGCGCGCTCTGATACGGAAACATGCTGGGCGCCTGGTCCACCCGATACCGGCCGGGTTCGATGGACGCCGTGGTCCAGCCAGGTCGCGGATTCGTGGTGACGTTGAAGACGCCGTTGCTGCCGTAGCTGGGCGGCGCGGCATGCGCGGGCATCGCCAGCGCGAGGGCCATAACGCCGGCCGACACGGCGGCGGCGATACCGCGCCTCGAGTTCACGCCGACGAGTCTATCCACCGCTCGCTGCGGCCACGGAAATATCGCCTGACAGCCCTTCGCGCCGGACGTCCTCAGGCGGCCGCGTCGGCCCCCGTATCGGCGCCCCCGCCCGGTGCGGCGGTGCCGGCGCCCACGGAGTCGGTTTCGGCGTCGTGTCCGGCGCCGAGCTGGGGGGTGTTCACCGTGACGGTCGAATTCTCCTGGCGCTGACTGCGTTTCGGGACGAAGCTGTCGCGGAGCCTGCCCGGCAGCGCTTTCACGCTGTCGCGCAGGACGTTGAGTTGAGGCCCGCGCTGCTGCGTACTGCTCGCGTCGGCCCGTCGGGCCGGTTCTGCTTTGGCCAGCCGAGTGGTGTCGGTCCGCCGTTGTGTCGACTCCGGCTCCAACATCGGCTCCGGGGCCACGGTCGTCTCGGGTTGCACCGTCGTCGCCGGTTGCACCGCCGGCCGCGGCGAAGACGCCGCCGACAGACCCTGCAGGATCGCGCCGGGAACCTTCGCCGCCGTGGCCAACAACTCGTTCGGCGGGGGAGCGAGCCGCGCCGGGCGGTAGGCGCTCGGATCCCGCGGGATCGGATTACCGCCGTAGTAGGCCGAGTCGACGGCGAGCTTCAGCAGCGGGCCGGTGAGGTCGGCGATCTGGTTTCCGAAGACGTCGCGGGTCAGCCGGGTCAGCGGCAACTCGTCGGCGGTGTAGGTGACGTAGGTGGTGTTGCCCCTGGTGGTGACGTAGGCGGTGATCGGATCGTCGGGAAAGCTGCACCGCGCGTCGGGGCAGTTCTTCACCGTGCCGCTCGCCAGGATCGCGCAGGTGTTGGCGGTGCAGGTGACGGTGGGATTCCCCTCGGCGTCCACCGGGAGCACGCGTTCGGACTGGTTCAGCCGCGTGTAGAGGTAGCCGACCAGCGAGTTGACCGCGGCGACCGGGTTGAGCACGTCGGCGGGGGCGTTGGAGTTGTAGTCGTACTCGTATCCGGTGTTGACGACGTGAGCGGCGGGCGTCTGGCTGGGCGTGGGGATCGGGTTCACCCCGATCAACGCGAACCACGGATACCGCGTGCCGAAGCCGCCGTCGGGGCGCGCGACGTCGTTGTCCAGGATGAAGACGGTGTCCTCCAGGTCCGACCGGTTGCGCAGGAGCAGCAAACTGGCGTTCGCGGCTCCCCAGCCCGAGGCCAGCATCGCGTTCCGTTCGCCGGCGTTGGCGCGCAGGGCCTGTTCGATTCCCGCCGGACCGGTGCGGAAGTCGACGAGGACGATGTCTTTCCCGTCGGTCCCCGTGTAGATCGGGTCACGGAACTGCCCGCCGAAGAAATCCGCGACACCCGCGCCGGTCGGATTGGTCGAGCTGCCGACGACGATGAGCGCGGTCAGGTCGACCACGGCGGAGGAGATCGATGCCGGCTGGGTGGCGGCGAGGCCCACGACGCAAGTCGCGACTCCGGCCGCGGCCACGCCCGTCGCGGCCCGGGTCCATCTTTTGCCGAAACCGGCCATTCGCCGTCCTCCCACCCCACGCGCAGCAAACATCAGCGCTTTGCGCAGATAGTACGCGAACGGCTAGAGCTTGGCGATCATAGCGGCGGCGCGGACGTCGTCGCCGACGGTCAACGCGATCTGCACGGCGTCGCCGCGGCGCGCCCACCGGATGGTCACGTCCTCGCCGTACCGGATGGGCCTGCGGTATTCGACCACCGCGCGGTAGGGCGCGCGGCAGAGGTCGGGGACGTGTGCCATCACCTCGTGGATGGCGTGCCAGTACGCGGTGTTGGTTACGTGTTCGAAGATGTCGATGTCGGTGCGCCGCAGCGGGAACGCGAGGTCCTCGTCGGCGTCCTCGAGGTTCGTCAGCCACGGTCGCCACTTGAGGCGGAGTTCGTCGGTGGTGGTGGCGAACCGCGCGATCAGGCTGTCCGAGGCGCGTTGCGGCGTCAACGTCTTGCTGTTGATGGCGATCCAGAACCCTTCGGTCTCGATGCGGCCGCCGTCGCTGCCGACGAGGTCGACGCGCATCGTGCACCACCGGGTCGACAGCGCCGAGCACCAGCGGCTGAACGAGATCTCGTTCGGGAACTCGATCGGTTCGATGACGTCGATGACGGTGCGCTGCACGAGCCAATGGGGGTGGTCGTCGGCCTCGCCGGCGTCGACGAGGTTCTCCGCGCCGACCTCCTGGATGTAGCGCGCGACGCCGTCGAGGCGCAGATGCAGATCGCCGTCGATGTCGCCGGTGGCGACGCGCCAGGCCGTGCGGTAGACGTATCCGGCCTCCGGCAGCGGACTCAGCCGGTGCTCGACGTCGTTGGTGGGCATCGGGTCAAGTATCGCCGGGGGCGAAACTCCGCGCTGAGCGCCCCCGGCAGGACTCGAACCTGCGACCGACCGCTTAGAAGGCGGTTGCTCTATCCGCTGAGCTACGGGGGCGGTGGGCTAACCCTAACGAATCGTGCCGATCGGGACCGGTCAGCACGCTGGAACTTCCGGTTGCAGCCGCAATTCGCGAGTTGCGGCGCGACAGCTCTAAAGGGCTCTCGCGCCCTGTTCGCGCCGACTAGCGTGGGGGCGACAGCTTCACGACCAGGAGGACGCTACGGCCTATGAGCGACGTGCCGGAACTCGATGCGGCGGGACTCCCCGAGGAACTCAGCCCGCTCGACCAGATCCTGCACCGCGGCGAGGCGAATCCGCGCACCCGCTCGGGAATCATGACGGTTGAGATCCTCGACTGCGCGCCG
Source organism: Mycolicibacterium celeriflavum (assembly GCA_050205545.1). Taxonomy (GTDB): domain Bacteria; phylum Actinomycetota; class Actinomycetes; order Mycobacteriales; family Mycobacteriaceae; genus Mycobacterium; species Mycobacterium celeriflavum_A. Next base: position 244,514 of record JBNMQV010000005.1, on the reverse strand, counting down.
GACTGGGATACGTTCCGCGCCAAGTTCGAGACGGCCTCGCGCAAGGTTCTGCGGCTGCGGCAGAAGGTGGTGATGCCGACGCTGCCGACCGTGGCGCCGAGGTGGGTGGTGGACCCCGACTTCAACCTCGACTTCCATCTCCGCCGTGTGCGCGCCCCGCACCCCGGGACGTTCCGCCAGGTGCTCGACCTCGCCGAGGTCGCCGCGCAGTCGCCGCTCGACATCTCCCGTCCGCTGTGGACCGCGACCCTGGTCGAGGGGCTCGCCGACGACCGCGCCGCGATGGTCGTTCACCTCAGCCATGCCGTCACCGACGGCGTCGGCGGGGTCGAGATGTTCGCGAATCTCTACGATCTCGAGCGGGATCCGCCGCCGCAGCCCCTTCCACCACTGCCCATCCCGCAGGACCTGTCGCCCAACGACCTGATGCGCCAGGGGATCTTCCGGTTGCCCGGCACCATCGCGGGCCGCGTGCGCGGGGCGCTGTTCGGCGCCGCACACGTCGCCGGCGAAGTGGTCCGCGATCCGATTCACCGACTCGGCAGCGCCGTCGAGTACGCCATGTCGGGCGCGCGCGTGATGGGACCCGTCGCGGATCCGTCGCCGCTGCTGCGGCGGCGCAGTCTGTCCTCGCGTAGCGAGGCCATCGACATCGAGTTCGGCATCCTGCACCGGGCGGCCAAGGCGGCCGGGGGGTCGATCAACGACGCGTACCTGGCGGGGCTGTGCGGCGCGCTGAGGCTCTACCACGAAGCCATGGGACTGCCGGTCGAGACGCTGCCGATGGCCGTGCCCGTCAACCTTCGTTCCGATGCCGACCCGGCGGGCGGAAACCGGTTCGCGGGCATCAATCTCGCCGCGCCCATCGGGTTGTCGGACCCCGAGATTCGCATCCGCAACATCCGTTCGCAGATGACCACCAAGCGTGAGGAGCGGGCCATCGACATGGTCGGCGCCATCGCTCCGCTGGTGGGCCTGCTTCCCGACACGGCCCTCGAGTCCATCGCCGGCTCCATCGTGAATTCAGACGTGCAGGCCAGCAACGTCCCGGTGTACGCCGGGGACACGTACATCGCGGGCGCAAAGGTACTGCGCCAGTATGGACTTGGCCCGCTGCCGGGGGTGGCGATGATGGTGGTGCTGATCTCGCGCTCGGGATACTGCACGATCACCACCCGCTACGACCGTGCGGCGATCACCGACCAGGAGCTGTGGGCGCGCTGCCTGCTGTCGGGATTCGAGGAGGTCCTCGCCCTCGGCGGCGACGGTCGGGCCGAGCCCGCGTCGTTCACGGTCGACCCCGCCCCTTCCACCGTCACGTCATCCAATGGGAGTGCAGCGCAATGACTTCGCCCAACGGTGAATCCGCGCGGCGCACGATGCGCCTGCCGGGTTCGGTCGCCGAGATCATGGCCAGTCCGCAGGGCCCCGAAGTCGGCGCGTTCTTCGATCTCGACGGCACCCTGGTCGCCGGCTTCACCGGTGTCGTGATGACACAGGACCGGTTCCGTCGCCGTCAGATGTCGATGGGCGAGTTCATCGGCATGGTGCAGGCCGGCCTCAATCACCAACTGGGACGGTCGGAGTTCGAGGATCTGATCGGCAAGGGTGCGCGCATGCTGCGCGGCAATTCGCTCGAGGACATCGACGAACTCGCCGAGAGATTGTTCGTCCAGAAGATCGTCGGCCGTATCTATCCCGAGATGCGGGAGCTGGTGCGCGCCCACATGGCCCGCGGCCACACTGTCGTGCTCAGTTCGTCGGCGCTGACGGTGCAGGTGGAGCCCGTCGCGCGGTTTCTCGGCATCGAGAACGTGCTGAGCAACAAGTTCGAGCTCGACGAGAAGGGGTTGCTCACCGGCGAGGTCACCCGCCCGATCATCTGGGGGCCGGGTAAGGCCAGGGCGGTGCAGAAGTTCGCGGCCGAACACGGAATCGACCTGTCGAAGAGCTACTTCTACGCCGACGGCGACGAGGACGTCGCGTTGATGTACCTGGTGGGCAACCCGCGTCCGACGAACCCGGGAGGCAAGCTCGCCGCGGTCGCCGCCAAGCGCGGTTGGCCGGTGCTGCGCTTCACCAGTCGCAGTGGCGCAAGCCCGGTTTCGCAACTGCGTACCGTCGCCGGGATCGCGACCATGGCACCGATCGCGGCCGGGGCGTTCGGCCTGGGGCTGTTGACGCGCAGCAAGCGCAACGGCGTCAACTTCTTCACCGCGGCGTTCGGCCGGGCGCTGATGAGCACGCTGGGCATCAACGTCAAGGTGATCGGCCGGGACAACCTGACGAAGAAGCGGCCGGCGGTGTTCATCTTCAACCACCGCAACCAGGCCGACCCGCTGATCGCCGGACATCTGGTGGACACCGACTTCACGTCGGTGGGCAAGAAGGAACTGGAGAAGGACCCGATCGTCGGCACTCTCGGCAAGATCATGGACGCCGCGTTCATCGACCGCGAGGATCCCGAGAAAGCGGTCGAGGGGCTCAAGAAGGTCGAGGAGTTGGCCCGCAAGGGGCTTTCGATCCTGATCGCCCCGGAGGGCACCCGGTTGGACACCACCGAGGTGGGCCCGTTCAAGAAGGGCCCGTTCCGCATCGCCATGTCGGCGGGAATTCCCGTGGTACCCATCGTCATTCGCAACGCCGAGGTGATCGCCGCCCGGGATTCGAGCACCTTCAACCCGGGCACGGTCGACGTCGTCGTCTACCCGCCGATCCCGGTCGACGACTGGACCCACGACAACCTCGAGGAGCGCATCACCGAGGTGCGCCAGCTCTACCTCGACACGTTGGCGGATTGGCCGCACGACGAGTCGTCGCTGCCCGAGCTCTACAACCGCAACATCCCGCCGCCCGCGAAGCCGCAGAAGGCGGCGAAGAAGTCCGCGGCGAAGAAGACCGCGAAGAAGGCGACCAAATCGGCGGCGAAGTCGGCGACGAAGTCCGTTCAAAAGGCGCCGGCCACCAAGAAGTCCGCACCGAGATCCGCGGGGAAGGGGCGTCCGTGAAGCCGTCCGTCGACGAGTACACCCCGTTCACGCCCACCGGCGACGCCCTGGTGCTGGCGTCGGCGGCGTCGGCCGCAGAACGCGATCTGCTCGACGACTGGCTCCAGCGGCAGCGGCGCGAACACCCCGAGGCCAAGATCGATGTGCTGCTGCTGCCGGATGAAGACCCGCCGGCCGCCGTGCTGGCCTCCCTCGTGTCCGAACTCGAAGCGGGAGAAGACCGTTCCGTCGTGCCGGTGCGGGTGTTCTGGGTGCCCGGCGGGCTGCCCACCCGATCCAAGATCGTGGCGGTGATCTCCGGTCGCGACACCTACCGTCCGCCCGAGATCCTGCAGCGCCGCATCCTGCGCCGCGACCGCTCACGGGCCCGCGTCGTGGCCGGCGAACCGGCGAAGGTGTCCGAGCTGCGGCAGCAGTGGGCCGACACCACCGTGGCCGAAAACCCGCGCGAATTCGCACGTTTCGTCATCCGCCGCGCGATCCTCGCGATCGAGCGGGTCGAACTGCGGCTGCTGGGCCCCGAGTACAAATCACCCCGGCTGATCAAACCCGAAATCATGGCCTCGTCGCGTTTTCGTGATGGGCTGGAGAAGATTCCGGACGCCACCCTCGAAAAAGCGGGGGAGATGCTCGACGAACTGTCCACCGGGTGGAGTCGGTTCTCGGTCGATCTGATCCCGACGTTGGGGCGCGCGATCTTCAGCCGGGGGTTTGACCCTAACATCGACTACGACCGCGCCGAGGTCGAGTTGATGCGGCGCAACCTGGAGAACCACCCGGCCGTCCTGCTGTTCTCGCACCGGTCCTATCTCGACGGCGTGATCGTGCCGGTTGCGATGCAGGAGAACCGGTTACCGCCGGTGCACACCTTTGCCGGAATCAACCTGTCGTTCGGGTTCATGGGGCCGTTGATGCGCCATTCGGGCGTGATCTTCCTAAGGCGCAAGCTCGACGACCCGCTCTACAAGTATGTGCTGCGCCAGTTCGTCGGGTACATCGTCGAGAAGCGGTTCAACCTCAGCTGGTCGATCGAGGGCACCCGCTCGCGGACCGGAAAGATGTTGCCGCCCAAGCTCGGTCTGCTCGCATATGTGGCCGATGCGTATCTCGACGGCCGCAGCGAGGACATTCTGCTGCAGCCGGTGTCGATCAGCTTCGACCAGCTGCACGAGACGTCGGAATACGCCGCGTACGCCCGCGGCGGGGAGAAGACGCCCGAAAGCCTGTCGTGGATGTACAACTTCATCAAGGCCCAGGGCGAGCGCAACTACGGCAAGATCTACGTGCGGTTCCCCGAGGCTGTGTCGATGCGCGAGTACCTCGGTGTCCCGCACGGGCCGATGACCACCGACGAGGACGCCAAACGGCTTGCGCTGCAGAAGATGGCGTTCGAGGTGTCCTGGCGGATCCTGCGGGCCACGCCGGTCAACGCCAGCGCGTTGGTGTCGGCGCTGTTGCTCACCACGCGCGGAATCGCGTTGACGCTGGACCAGATTCACCACACGCTGCAGCCGTCGCTGGACTACCTGGAGCGCAAGCAGACTCCGATGACCAACAGCGCCTTGCGGTTACGCACTCCCGACGGTGTGAGCGCGGCCCTCGACGCATTGTCCAACCGGCATCCCATCACGTGTGTCGAGGGCGGACGCGAGCCGGTGTGGCGCATCGCCCCCGAGGACGAACACGAAGGGGCGTTCTACCGCAACACGCTCATCGACGCGTTCCTGGAGACGTCGCTGGTGGAGTTGGCGCTCGTGCACGCCTGCCGCGCCGACGGCGACCGGCTCGAAGCGTTCTGGTCGCAGGTGATGCGGTTGCGCGACCTGCTCAAGTTCGACTTCTATTTCGCCGACTCCGCGGCGTTCCGCGAGCACGTCGCCGAGGAGCTGTCCTGGCAGAAGGGCTGGGAGGAGCAGGTGACGGCGGGGGAGACCCAGGTCGGCGAATTGCTGCGGGCCAAGTCCCCGCTGTTGGCGGGCGCGATGCTACGACCGTTCTTCGAGGCGTACGAGATCGTCGCCGATGTGCTGCTTGACGCACCCGCCGAGATCGACGAGAAGGACCTGACGAAGAAGGCGCTCGGCCTGGGCAACCAGTACGTCGCGCAGAGCCGGGTGCGTAGCAACGAATCGGTGTCGGCGCTGCTGTTCGCGACCGCCCGCCAGGTCGCGGCCGATCAGCATCTGCTCGAACCCGCCGCCGATCTGGGCGACCGGCGCGTCGCATTCCGCGACGAACTGCGCGGCATCCTGCGGGATATGGACAAGGTCGAGCAGATCGCCCGCGAGCAGTTCATCGCCCGCGAGGTCGCGCGCCGGGCGGCGCGTCGCGAATCGGCCTGACCCCTTGGCGCCGAGCGCACGCTTGTGTAGGCGTTTCGCGAGTAGAGCCGTACCCAACCGTGCTGTGGGCAACACACGGGCGCGCCATACGCTGGTGGGATGACGACGACGGCATCGGGCGTGCGCACCAGCGCCGTGTGGCCGGTGCTCGTCGGGGTGGCGGCGCTGGCCGGCTTGGTGGCCGCGGGCATCGGCGCCCTGTCCCTGGCCGACGCGCTGAGCGCGACCGGATTGCCGGATCCCGGCCCGGTCACCACGTACGGCCTGCCGTTCGTACGGGCCGCAGGTGAGATCGCGGCGGTCGTCGCCGTCGGGTCGTTCCTGTTCGCCGCGTTCCTGACACCGCCGCAGGCCAACGGCGTGCTCGACGCCGGCGGCTACCGGGCATTGCGCCTGGGCACCGGGGCGTCCGCGGTGTGGACGGTGTGCGCGGCGCTGATGGTTCCGCTGACCGTCTCCGACGTCTCCGGTCAGCCGCTGAACAAGACCCTCGACCCAGTGGCCGTCTGGTCGGCGGCCAGCCTCGTCGACATGGCGAGCGCGTGGCGGTGGACGGCGTTCATCGCCGCGGCGGTCACGGTCGCCAGCCTGCCGGTGCTGCGCTGGTCGTGGACGCCGATCCTGCTCGCGGGATCCCTGGTCACGCTGGTTCCGCTCGGTTTGGCCGGGCATTCCTCGACGGGCGGCGCCCACGACGTCGCCACCAACAGCCTGTTGTTCCATCTCGGGGCCGCGGCGCTGTGGGCCGGCGGCCTGCTCGCCCTGCTGGTGCACGCGATGCGCGGCGGCAAGCACGCCGACCTCGCCGCGCGTCGCTTCTCGGCGCTGGCGCTGTGGTGCTTCGTCGTGATGGCCGTCAGCGGCGTGATCAACGCGCTCGTGCGGGTCAAGCCGGCCGACCTGGTGTCTACTGAATACGGCTGGCTGATCGTCGCCAAGATCTGCGCGCTGGCCTCACTCGCGGCGATCGGCTGGTGGCAACGCCGCTCGGCGGTGGCCGCGCTGCAGGCCGACCCCGAGGCGCGCGGGCCGCTGGTGCGGCTGGCGCTGCTCGAAGCGGCGCTGTTCGGGGCGACGTTCGGCATCGCGGTCGGGCTCGGGCGCACCCCTCCGCCGCCGCTGGCCGAACAGCCCAGCCCGGTCGAGGTGGCGATCGGCTACGACCTCGCAGGCCCGCCCACCTTCGAGCGGATCCTCACTGACTGGCGCTTCGACCTGATCTTCGGCACCGCCGCGATCGTCCTCGCGGTGGTGTACCTGCTCGGCGTGCGCCGGCTGCGCCGCCGGGGTGATGCATGGCCCATCGGCCGGACGGTCGGCTGGCTGTGCGGGTGCGCGGCGCTGCTGATCGCGACGTCGTCCGGGTTGGGCCGGTACATGCCCGCGATGTTCTCGATGCACATGATCGCGCACATGCTGCTGTCGATGCTGGTGCCGGTTCTGCTGGTGCTCGGCGCGCCGGTGACGCTGGCTCTGCGCGCGCTGCCCGCCGCCGGCCGCGGGGACCCGCCGGGTCCGAGGGAGTGGCTGCTGGCCGCGCTGCACTCGCGGGTGTCGCGGTTCCTGACCCAGCCCATCGTGGCCACGGTGATTTTCGTCGCCGGGTTCTACGGCCTGTACTTCGGCGGACTGTTTGACTCCGCTGTCGACAAACACGGCGCCCACGTGCTGATGAACGTGCACTTTCTGCTCAGCGGATACCTCTTCTACTGGGTGACGATCGGCGTCGACCCGGCACCGCGACAGATCCCGCAGCTGGGCAAGGTCGGCATGGTGTTCGCGTCGCTGCCGCTGCACGCGTTCTTCGGCGTCGTGTTGATGGGCACCAAGACCGTTCTGGGCGAGCCGTTCTACCGGTCGCTGCAGTTGAGCTGGCACGCCGATCTGCTCGCCGATCAGCGCACCGGCGGCGGGATCGCCTGGGCGGCCGGCGAGGTTCCGCTCGTGCTGGTGATGCTCGCGCTGCTGATCCAGTGGACGCGCAGCGACCAGCGCACGGCGAAGCGACTCGACCGGGCCGCCGACCGCGACGACGACGCCGATCTCGCCGCCTACAACGCGATGCTGGCCGAACTCGCCCGCCGCGACGCCAGCAGCTGAGGCGGTCGCGCGTTGGGCGCGAGCGTTGGGCGCGGCCGTTGGGCGCCGAGACCGACGCTTTGGCTGCTTGCCGGCCGCCGAAACGACCATTGCGTCGGTTTCGAGGACATCGGAGCTAGACCGACGGTCGCGAGCGTCCAATCTGTGTGGAGATTCCCTTCATCGGCAGTGACGCCGTGGCCGCCGGCCACCTCACCCGAGCCCACTTGCGCAGTCACTATCGACCGCTGTACCGCGGCGTGTACGTCCCGCGAGGCCACCAGGTGTCGCTGTGCGAGAGGATCGTCGGCGTATCCCTCGCTTCTCCCTCGGCGGTGATCGCCGGGGTGGCCGCGTCCGCGATACACGGGGCGAGATGGGTTGGCGACGACGTTCCCATCGAATTGGTCGCGGCGGTGCGGCGCCAGCGCGGTCTGATCGTCCGCGACGAGACCTTGAACGAGGACGAGATCACCGCGGTCGGGGGCATCCGGGTGACCACTCCGGCTCGGACCGCGTTCGACCTGGGCCGGCACCAGCCGCGCGGCCGTGCTGTCGCCCGCATGGACGCGTTGATGAATGCTCGGCCGTTCGCCCCCGAGGATGTCGCGCTACTGGCCAAACGGCATCGCGGTGTGCGTGGTCTGCGGCGGCTACGGGCGGCGTTGCCACTGGTCGACGGCGGTGCCGAGTCTCCGAGGGAAACATGGCTGCGGCTGCTCTTCATCGATGCCGGGCTACCGCGGCTCGCCACGCAAGTCGTCGTGTACGACGAGTGGGGCCGCTACGTCCGGCGCATCGACATGTGCTGGGAGGAGTTCAAAGTCGGCGCCGAATACGACGGAGAACAACACCTCACCAGCCGGCAACAGTATGTCCTCGACGTTCGGGTCAACCGTGTGCTGCAGCGGCTCGGCTGGCACGTCACTCACGTCATCAAAGAGGACCGCGGCGCCGACATCGTCGAACAGGTGCGAAATGCCCTGCTGTCGCGGGGCTGGCGCCCGTAGGTTCTGCGCCGCTCGCTCGAAACCGACGCATTGGTCGATCGCGGGCCTGAGGACCAACCAAAGCGTCGGTCTGGCGACGACGAAGGCGCCCGCAGCTCATCCCCAACGCCGGATTCATCCACAGCCCCGTCCCGCGGCGCGTGCTCGCGGCCAACCGGTGTCGGCGCCGCGGCGCTCAATGGCGGTGTCACCGACGCGCCATGTGGCCGCCGGCAGGAAAACGCAATGAGTCAGTTGGAGGAGATCAACATGTTCGAGACACCGTTCACCATCGTCGGCAACATCGTCACCGACCCCATCCACCGGCGGGTGGGCGACCAGGAGATGGTTCGGTTCCGCGTCGCGAGCAACTCGCGCCGTCGTACGGCCGAAGGAACATGGGAGCCGGGGAATTCGTTGTTCGTCACAGTGAACTGCTGGGGCCGGGTGGTCGCCGGGGCCAGCGCGGCGCTGGTCAAGGGCGACCCGGTCATCGTCGTCGGACACGTCTACACCAGCGAGTACGACGACCGCGACGGCAACCGCCGATCGTCGGTCGAAGTCCGCGCGACGTCGGTCGGCCCAGACCTGGCCCGCTGCTCCGCCCGCCTCGACCGGGCCAGGCAGCAGACCGAACAGCAGAGCACCGACCCAGACGTCCAATCCGAAGACGACGGTGATGACGACGACGCGGGGCGGCCCGATACGGCGCTGCCCCTGACCGCGTAGCGGGGACACCGCCGGCGCAGCAACACCTAGCTCACTGGGCTGCGCCGGTGGAGCCACGCCTACGATGGTCCGCGAGCATCACCCGAGATATTCGCGAGTTTCGAAAGGCTTACCACGGCATGGCCGAATTCATCTATTCGATGCGGAAGGTCCGCAAGGCGCACGGCGACAAGGTCATCCTCGACGACGTCAGCCTGAACTTCCTTCCGGGCGCGAAGATCGGCGTCGTCGGTCCCAACGGGGCCGGCAAGTCGAGCGTCCTGCGGATCATGGCCGGGTTGGACCAGCCCAACAACGGCGATGCGTTCCTGCAGCCCGGGGCGACGGTCGGCATCCTGCAGCAGGAGCCACCGCTCAACGAGGACAAGACCGTTCGCGAGAACGTCGAAGAGGGCGTGGCGATCAAGGAGAAGCTCAACCGCTACAACGAGGTCGCCGAGCTCATGGCCACCGACTACTCCGATGAGCTGATGGAGGAGATGGGCCGGCTGCAGGAGGAGCTCGACGCCGCCGACGCCTGGGACATCGACTCCCAGCTCGAACAGGCGATGGACGCACTGCGCTGCCCGCCGCCCGACGAGCCGGTCACCCACCTGTCCGGGGGCGAGCGTCGCCGCGTCGCGTTGTGCAAGCTGCTGCTGTCCAAGCCGGACCTGCTGCTGCTCGACGAGCCGACCAACCACCTCGACGCCGAGAGCGTGCAGTGGCTCGAACAGCACCTCGCGGAGTACAAGGGCGCGATCCTCGCGGTCACCCACGACCGGTACTTCCTCGACAACGTGGCCGAGTGGATCCTCGAACTCGACCGCGGCCGGGCCTACCCGTACGAGGGCAACTACTCGACTTATCTGGAGAAGAAGGCCGAGCGCGTCGCCGTGCAGGGGCGCAAGGACGCCAAGCTGCAGAAGCGCCTGCAGGACGAACTCGCGTGGGTCCGCTCGGGCGCCAAGGCGCGCCAGGCCAAGAGCAAGGCCCGCCTGCAGCGCTACGAGGAGATGGCCGCGGCGGCGGAGAAGACCCGCAAGCTCGACTTCGAGGAGATCCAGATCCCGACACCGCCGCGCCTGGGCAACGTCGTGGTCGAGGTCGAGCACCTCGACAAGGGCTTCGGCGGCCGCACCCTGATCAAGGACCTGTCGTTCACGCTGCCGCGCAACGGCATCGTCGGCGTCATCGGCCCCAACGGCGTCGGAAAGACGACGCTGTTCAAGACCATCGTCGGCCTCGAGCAGCCCGACAGCGGGACGGTGAAGGTCGGCGAGACGGTCAAGCTGAGCTACGTGGACCAGACCCGTGCGGGCATCGACCCGAAGAAGACGGTGTGGGAGGTCGTCTCCGACGGGCTGGACTACATCGAGGTCGGGCAGAACGAAATCCCGTCGCGGGCCTACGTCTCCGCGTTCGGGTTCAAGGGCCCCGATCAGCAGAAGCCGGCCGGCGTGCTCTCCGGCGGTGAACGCAACCGGCTGAACCTGGCGCTCACCCTCAAAGAGGGCGGCAACCTGATCCTGCTCGACGAGCCGACCAACGACCTCGACGTGGAGACGCTGTCGTCGCTGGAGAACGCGCTCGAGAGCTTCCCCGGCTGTGCCGTGGTCATCTCCCACGACCGCTGGTTCCTCGACCGCACCTGCACGCACATCCTGGCGTGGGAGGGCGACGAGGACAACGAGGCCAAGTGGTTCTGGTTCGAAGGTAACTTCGGTGCGTACGAGGAGAACAAGGTCGAACGGCTCGGTATCGAGGCTGCCCGCCCGCACCGCGTGACACACCGAAAGCTCACGCGCGACTGATCCGGCGGGGTAGCCGCGAACCGCCCTCGCGGGCTATTAGGGTCGTCTTCTGCGGACCGCGGCGCCGCTTCGCTCTTCGGGGCTGGTGGTGACATCCAATGACGGAGGTCCGCGCCTACAGTTCAGGAGCGTCGCATGTCGGTGAATCCGGAAGACGTCGGGAGATCAACGGGCGCCGGGGTCGGCGTCACCGGGGCCAACCACTCTTCTGGACTCGACGACCAGACCGTGGCGCGCCTGGCGCGGGCGTATCTGGAGACCTACCGGGGTCCGCACGCGGACGCGCCCAGCGCCGACTCCACGGTCACCATGCCGGTGACGGCGACGGCGCAGCAGGTCGTGTCGCCGAACCTCATTGCCGCGCATCACCGGCTCGGCCGCTTCCGTCCCTTCGGCGACACCCGCGTCGAGGTGTACCGCGCCGACGATCCGGCGGGCTTCGGCCCCGCGCTGCAGATCGTCACCGACCAGACCGCGATGGTGATGGACTCGGTCACGGTGCTGCTGCACCGTTTCGGCGTCGCCTATACCGCGGTCATGAACCCGGTGATGCGGGTGCACCGTGCGCGGGCGGGAGAACTGCTCGACGTCGCACCCGCCGCCGACGCCGGCGGATCACGCGACGGTGTGTTCGAGGCTTGGATTCACGTCCAGCTCGCGGCGACCGTCGATCCGAAGGCGCTGGCTCAGGTGGCGCAAATGCTGCCGAGCGTGCTCGCCGACGCGCGCCACGTCGCGCTCGATGCCAACGAACTCTCGTCCGCTCTGCGCGCATTGGCGCAGAACCTGGCCACCGACACCGACGGCCGGTTCCGCGGACGCGACCGCGAGGACGTCGCCGCGCTGTTGCGGTGGCTCGCCGACGGACATTTCGTGCTCCTGGGCTATCAGCGGTGTTCCATCCGCGACGGCCACTCGTCGGTCGACCCGTCGAGCCGGCTGGGAGCGCTGCGGCTGCGCCATGACGTGCTGCCGCCGCTGACCGACGAGGACGACCTTCTCGTGCTCGCGCAGGCCACCATTCCGAGCTACCTGCGCTACGGCGCCTATCCCTACATCGTGGTCGTGCGCGAACAGCACGGGCCGACGGCCATCGAACACCGCTTCGTCGGCTTGTTCACGGTGGCGGCGATGAACGCCAATGTGCTTGAGATCCCGCTGATCTCGCGCAGGGTCAACGAGGCGCTGGCGCTTTCGCGCAACGACCCCAGCCACCCCGGGCAGCTGCTGCTCGACATCATCCAGACCATCCCACGCTCGGAATTGTTCGCGTTGTCGGCGCGGGACGTGCTGGACATGGTGAAGGCCGTCGTGGACCTCGGGTCGCGGCGACGCACGCTGTTGTTCATGCGCGCCGATTCGCTCGCGCATTTCGTCTCATGCCTGGTGTATCTGCCGCGTGACCGCTACACCACCGCGGTGCGGCTTGAGATGCAGGACATCCTCGTGCGCGAGCTGGGTGGGGAGAGCATCGAGTACACCGCGCGGGTCAGCGAATCCCCGTGGGCGGTGGTGCATTTCTCCGTTCGCATGCCCGACGGGACCAGCGCCCGCGACATCGACACCTCCGAGGCCAACGAGTCCCGCATCCAGGACCTGCTGACCGAGGCGGCCCGCACCTGGGGCGACCGGCTGATCGGCGCGGTGAAGACGGGTTCGATCGGACAGCGCACGGCGCAGCATTACTCAGGGGCGCTGCCCGAGGCCTACAAGCAGGCCGTCACGCCGCTCGACGCGATCGACGACATCGCGATCATCGAGGACCTACAGGACGGTTCGATCAAACCGGTGCTGACCGACCTCGAGGAAGGTACCGCGCAGCTCACCTTGTACCTGGGTGGGCGCTCAGCGTCGCTGAGCGATCTGCTGCCGATGCTGCAGTCGATGGGTGTGGTGGTGCTCGAGGAGCGGCCGTTCACCGTGGAGCGGCCCGACGGGCTCGCGGTGTGGATCTACCAGTTCAAAATCTCACCGCACAAGTCGATTCCGCGTATCGAGTCCGAATCCGAACGAGCCGAGACCGCGACGCGGTTCGCCGACGCGGTGACCGCGATCTGGCACGGCCGCGCCGAGACCGACCGGTTCAACGAGCTGGTGATGCGGGCCGGGCTGAATTGGCAGCAGGTCGCCGTTCTGCGCAGCTACGCGAAATACCTGCGGCAGGCGGGTTTTCCGTACAGCCAGTCTCACATCGAGGCCGTCATCAACGACCACGCCAAGACCGCGCGCTCGCTGGTCGAACTGTTCGAGGCGCTGTTCTACCCGTTCGAGACCGAGGGCGGTGACGCGCCGAAACGCCGCGACGCCCAAGCCGCCGCGGCGGCGGTCAGCGCCGACATCGACGCGCTGGTCAGCCTCGACACCGACCGGGTGCTGCGGGCGTTCGCGTCGATGATCCAGGCGACGCTGCGCACCAACTACTTCGTCAGGCGCCAAGAGTCGGCCCGGCACCAGGATGTGCTGTCGTTCAAGCTCGATCCCGGCTTGATCGACGAATTGCCGCTGCCGCGACCGAAATTCGAGATCTTCGTGTACTCGCCGCGGGTCGAGGGCGTGCACCTGCGGTTCGGCTACGTGGCGCGCGGCGGGTTGCGCTGGTCGGACCGCCGCGAGGACTTCCGCACCGAGATCCTGGGGCTGGTCAAGGCCCAGGCGGTCAAGAACGCGGTGATCGTGCCCGTCGGCGCCAAGGGCGGATTCGTCGTCAAGCAGCCGCCGACGCCCACCGGCGACGCGGCCGCCGATCGCGACGCCCAACGCACCGAGGGGGTGGCCTGCTACCAGCTGTTCATCGCCGGTCTGCTCGACGTGACCGACAACGTCGACAAGGCCACCGGACAGGTGGTCGCGCCGCCCGACGTGGTGCGCCGCGACGGCGACGACGCGTATCTCGTCGTCGCCGCCGACAAGGGAACCGCGACGTTCTCCGACATCGCCAACGAGGTCGCCAAGTCCTACGGCTTCTGGCTCGGCGATGCGTTCGCCTCCGGCGGCTCGGTGGGCTACGACCACAAGGCGATGGGGATCACCGCCAAGGGCGCGTGGGAATCGGTCAAGCGCCACTTCCGCGAGATGGGCGTCGACACCCAGTCCGAGGACTTCACGGTCGTCGGGATCGGCGACATGAGTGGCGACGTGTTCGGCAACGGCATGTTGCTGTCCAAGCACATCCGCCTGTTGGCCGCCTTCGACCACCGCCACATCTTCATCGATCCCGATCCCGACGCCGCGCGCTCGTGGGAGGAACGCAAGCGCCTGTTCGACCTGCCCCGCTCGAGCTGGGAGGACTACGACACCTCCCTGATCAGCGAGGGCGGCGGCGTCTACAGCCGGGAGCACAAGTCGATCCAGCTCACCGCGCAGGCCCGCGCCGCGCTGGGCATCGACGACGACGTCGACGACTTGACCCCGCCTGCCCTGATCAAGGCGATCCTCAAGGCGCCCGCCGATCTGTTGTTCAACGGCGGCATCGGCACCTACATCAAGGCAGAGAGCGAATCCGACGCCGATGTGGGTGATCGCGCCAACGACCCGGTCCGCGTGAACGGAAACCAGTTGCGCGTCAAGGTCGTCGGCGAGGGCGGCAACCTGGGCGTGACGGCGCTGGGCCGCATCGAGTTCGACCTCGCGGGTGGGCGCATCAACACCGACGCGCTGGACAACTCGGCAGGCGTCGACTGCTCCGACCACGAGGTCAACATCAAGATCCTCATCGACTCGCTGGTGACCGCGGGCAAGGTCAAGCCCGAAGGCCGCACCGAACTGCTGTTGTCGATGACCGACGAGGTCGGTCGGCTGGTGCTGCAGGACAACGAGGACCAGAACGACCTGATGGGAACCAGCCGCGCCAACGCGGCGAGCCTGCTTCCGGTGCACACCCGCATGATCCAGGCGCTCGTCGCCGACCGCGGCCTCAACCGCGAACTCGAGGCGCTGCCGTCGGAGAAGGAGATCCACCGCCGCACGGATACCGGAATCAGCTTGACCTCTCCGGAATTGGCGACGCTGATGGCCCATGTGAAGCTCGCGCTCAAGTCCGATGTGCTGGCCAGCGATCTGCCCGATCAGGAGGCGTTCGCCTCCCGGCTGCCCTGGTACTTTCCTGAGAAGCTGCGTGAGCCATTCGCCGCGGAGATTCGGTCGCACCAGCTGCGCCGGGAGATCGTCACCACGATGCTGGTCAACGATCTCGTCGACACCAGCGGCATCACCTACGCGTACCGCATCAGCGAGGACGCCGGGGTCGGCCCGGTGGATGCCGTGCGCAGTTACGCCGCGGCCAATGCGATCTTCCGGATCAACGACGTCTGGCGGCAGATTCGCGCTGCCGGAAGCGACGGCGTCCCCGTCGCGGTCACCGACCGGATGACGCTCGATCTTCGTCGGCTGGTCGACCGGGCCGGGCGCTGGCTGCTCAGCTACCGTCCGCAACCGCTGGCGGTGGGCGCCGAGATCAACAGGTTCGCCGCCAAGGTGGCCGCGCTGACACCGCGGATGCCGGAATGGCTGCGCGGCGACGACGAGGCCATCGTGTCGAGGGAAACCGACGAATTCGCGTCGCGGGGCGTCCCGAGGGACCTTGCGTACACCGTCGCGACGGGGCTGTACCAGTTCAGCCTGCTCGACATCATCGACATCGGTGACATCGTCGACCGCGAACCCGACGAGGTGGCCGACACCTACTTCGCGCTGATGAACTACCTCAACACCGACACCCTGCTCACCGCGGTGTCCCGACTCGAACGCGACGACCGCTGGCATTCATTGGCGCGCTTGGCGATCCGCGACGACATCTACGGATCGCTGCGGTCGCTGTGCCTGGATGTGCTGGCGGTGGGCGAGCCGGACGAGACGGGCGAGGAGAAGATCGCGGAGTGGGAGACGACGAACGGCTCCCGGGTGGACCGCGCCCGCCGCACGCTCGACGAGGTAAATGAAAGCGGTCAGCACGATCTGGCGACGCTGTCGGTGGCGGCGCGTCAGATCCGCAGCATGACACGAAACAGTGGAACGGGGACTTCTCGATGACAAGCGCTGACGGCGCGCGAAACCCCGGCGGCGCAGGGTTTGTCGCACCGGTCCATGTGCGGTGGTCGGACATCGACATGTACCAGCACATCAACCACGCCACCATGGTGACGATCCTCGAGGAGGCCCGGATCCCGTTCCTGCGCGAACCGTTCGGCCCGGAGATCGAGACCATCGGGTTGCTCATCGCCGAGGTCAACATCTCGTACAAGGCCCAACTGCGGCTGATCGATTCGCCGCTGCAGGTGACCATGTGGTCCAAGCGCGTCCGCTCGGTCGACTTCACCGTCGGGTACGAGGTGCGCTCGGTGGGGGCGCCGCCCGACTCGAAGCCGGCGGTGATCGCCGACACCCAGCTGGCCGCCGTGCACATCAAAGAGCAGCGGCTGCACCGACTCTCACCGCAGCAGAAAGAGTATCTGCAGCGCTGGACACGATGACGGTGTCCGAGCGGGGCATCTGGCTGGCCGATCCGCCGCACCGCGACGATCTCGCCGCGTTCGCCGAACGGGCGCTGCGCCTCGACGAGGCCGCGGTCATCAGGTTGCGTCAACGGTCCGACGGGGTGCTGGTCGCCTGGGTGGCAACGGGATTCGACGTCCTGGCCAGCCGGGTGGTCAGCGGCCGGGTCAATCCGCCGGATCTCTCGGCCGGCGCCGACGCGCTGGCCGCGGGATTGCGGGCGATGGACCGCAGCGGCTTCGTCGAGCCCGGCTTCGCGCTGGACTCCGCCTGGCGGGGCGCGCTCCCGCCGGACTCCGGCTTCGTCCACCTCGACGATGTGCCGGCCCGCGTCGTGCTCGACCTCGCCGAGCGCGGCGGGGCCCTGGCCAAGCAGCACGCCGGCGGGCACGGTCCGCCGGTGTCGCTGTTGGATCAGGAGGTCGTGGCGGTCAGTTCCGGCGACGACAGCGTCGGCATTCCGATGCGCTGTGTATTCGCCTTGACGGCAATGGGTTTCCTGCCCCAAGCGGGCTCGGCGGTGTCGGCCGACGAGATCGTGCGGGTGCGGGTCACACCGACGTGGCTGCGCATCGACGCCCGCTTCGGCTCGGTGTATCGCCGCCGCGGCGACCCGGCCGTCGTCCTGCTCTGACCCTATTGCGCCGAGCGACCGTGTTTGCAGCATGACACACCGCGATTCGTGTGCATTTCGCGGTCGCTCGCGCAGACCTCAGACCAGCCAGGCGGCGGCGTCGGGCGGCAGGACACCGTCGGACACCGCGGCGCTGGCCAGAAGGACCTGACCCTCCGGCAGCGGTATGGGGCGCGACCCCGCGTTCAGCACGCACACCAAACCACCGCTGCGGTGAAATACCAGGCTGTCGGCGGGGGAGTCCAGCCACTCGACCGTCGGCCCACCGAACTCGCCACGCCGGGAACGCAATTCGAATGCCTGACGGTAGAACGCCAGCGTCGAATCGGGATCGGCCAGCTGCTTCTCGACCGTCAGCGCCGCCCACTCCCGAGGTATCGGCAGCCAGGTGTCGGGATTGGTCGAGAACCCGAACGGGGGAGCCTCACCGTGCCAGGGCATCGGAATCCGGCTGCCGTCGCGTCCGCGGCGGGTGTGCCCGGACCGCTCCCACACGGGGTCGCGCAGGGCCTCATCCGGCAGATCGACGCTCGGCAACCCCAGTTCCTCACCGTTGTAGACGAACACCGGCCCGGGCAGCGCGAGCATCACCAGCGCCATCGCCTTGGCCCGCGCCAACCCCACGTCGCCGCCGCCGTAGCGGGTGGGTTCGCGGTCGACGTCGTGGTTGGCCAGCGTCCAGGTCGGAACGGCGCCCACCAACTCGACTGCGGCCAGGGAGTTCTCGATCGCCTCACGGATGTCGGCGGCGTCGAACGAAGCGCGCAGCAGGCGGAAGTTGAAGCCCAGATGCAATTCGTCGGGTCGCACATACCGGGCGAACTGTTCGTTGTCGTAAACCCAGACCTCGCCGATCGCAACGGATTTCGGATAGTCGTCGAACACCCGGCGGACGCGGCGGTGGATCTCGTGCACCCCGTCGTTGTTGAAGCGGGGGTCGTCGTCCATCTCCGCCAGTAGCATCTCCCGCCTGACGACGCGCATGTCGGGAAGCCCCGGCGGCTTGGCCATGCCGTGCGCGACGTCGATGCGGAAGCCGTCGATCCCACGGTCGAGCCAGAACCGAAGCGTCTGCTCGAGGTCGTCGAAGACCTCCGGGTTCTCCCAGTTGAGGTCCGGCTGCTCGGCGTCGAACAGGTGCAGAT
Source organism: Mycolicibacterium celeriflavum (assembly GCA_050205545.1). Classification (GTDB taxonomy): domain Bacteria; phylum Actinomycetota; class Actinomycetes; order Mycobacteriales; family Mycobacteriaceae; genus Mycobacterium; species Mycobacterium celeriflavum_A. Next base: position 226,305 of record JBNMQV010000005.1, on the reverse strand, counting down.
ACCACTGGCCGAGGCCGCCGTCGGCTTCGGTCACCCGCGTCCACGCGGGGCCGCCGAAGATCGACACCCAGTTGTTGGGCGGCTTCGAGCCGCAGGGGCCGGTGCCGTCGCGGAAGATGTAGCGCTCGCGGTCCCTGCTGCCCGGGGGCGCGGCCAGCGCCGCCCGGAACCAGGTGTGCGCCGAGCTGGTGTGGTTGGGAACCAGGTCCATCGTCACCTTCATGCCCCGGTCGTGGGCCGCCGCGATGAGCCGGTCCAACGCGGCCATGCCACCGAACAGCGGGTCGACGTCGCGCGGGTCGGCCACGTCGTAGCCGTTGTCGGCCATCGGCGAGACCATCACCGGGTTGAGCCAGATCGCGTCGACGCCGAGCGCCTCCAGGTAGTCCAGGCCGGCGGTCACGCCGTCGAGGTCTCCGACCCCGTCACCGTCGCTGTCGCGGAACGACCGCGGATAGACCTGGTAGAACAGCGCATTCGACCACCAAGGGCTGCTCATCAGAACGGCGCGTTCACCATCGAGTGGGCGGCCATCTCCAGGTAGGCCAGCAGCTCCTTGCGGTGCTCGTCGTCGAGCGTCTGGGAGTCGATCTCCGCGACCGCGGTGTGCATGCACCGCAGCCAGGCGTCGCGCTCGATGTAGCCGATCCGGAACGGCGCGTGGCGCATCCTCAATCTCGGGTGCCCACGCTGATCGGAGTACGTGCGCGGGCCGCCCCAGTACTGCTCGAGGAACATCCGCAGCCGCACCTCGGCCGGTCCGAGGTCCTCCTCGGGGTACAGCGGACGCAGGATCTCGTCCTCGCGGACCAACTCGTAGAACCGCGCCACGATCGCGCGGAACGTCTCGTGGCCACCGACTTCGTCGTAGAACGACCTCTGTGGCTGTGTCACGCCACCATTGTTCCAAGTTGCTGGATTGGCCAGGTCAGGCGGGCGCGCCACCCGATGTTCACCCAATTGACCTGCGAACACGTCGAGAATTGTCGTGCGATTCACAGGAATCCGTGGTGAACTGTCGGACGGAGGACGTATGGCGCATCGCAAGAAAGGCCCGTCCAGAAGGGCCGGCCAGCGGAGCCACGGTGCCGCGACCGCCCTAGCCGGGTCGGCGGTACCGGGCGCGCAGGCACGCGTGCTGCACAGCGTCGACATCCATCCGCCGAGTACCACCGAGGCCTCGATCTGGGGCCGCCGGCGTGTTCTCTTGTTGAACTCCACCTACGAGCCGTTGACCGCTCTGCCCATGCGCCGAGCGGTCATCATGTTGATGTGCGGTAAGGCCGACGTCGTGCACGACGATCCCAACGGACCGGTGATCCACTCGGCGACCCGCTCGATCGTGGTGCCCTCGGTGATCCGGCTGCGCTCCTACGTGCGCGTGCCCTACCGGGCCCGCATTCCGATGACCCGCGCGGCGCTGATGCACCGCGACCGGTTTCGCTGCGCCTACTGCGGAGGCAAGGCCGACACCGTCGACCACGTGGTTCCGCGCAGCCGTGGGGGATCGCACTCGTGGGAGAACTGCGTGGCGGCCTGTTCGACGTGTAATCACCGCAAGGCGGACCGGCTGCTCAACGAGCTCGGGTGGGCGCTGCGCACGGTGCCCGTGCCGCCGAAAGGACAGCACTGGCGGCTGCTGTCGAGCGTCAAGGAGCTCGACCCGTCGTGGGCGCGATATCTGGGCGAAGGCGCGGCGTAAACGCGCCTGGTATACGGTTTGCTTTCGTGAGCACCGCACTGACACACGCGCTACTGATTCTGGTGCCGCTCGGGCTGACGGCCGTGCTTGCCGCACTGATCTGGCGCAAGAAGGGCCCGCACCCGGCGAGCTACAAGATGTCCGAACCCTGGAGGCACGCCCCGATCCTGTGGGCGGCCGACGAGCCGAAGGATCACGGGCACGCCACCGGGCGCAGCCTGGCGGCCGACTCGGCGGCCGAAGGTGGGAACGTCGGCGAACACGACACGCATGCGGTGACGATTGGAGGCGGCGCCAGTGGCAAGTGGTGACGTTGCAGTGAGCGGCCACCGGGCCGCCGTCGAGCGCGCGGACCTCCCGGTCGGTTGGGTGGTCACCTCCAGCGGCCGCATCTCCGGTGTCACGCAGCCCGGCGAGCTGTCGGTGGACTACCCCTTCCCGGTGAAGGACCTCGTGTTCCTCGACGACGCGCTCAAGTACGGCTCGCGGGCCGCCAAGGCCCGGTTCGCCGTGTACATCGGCGATCTCGGCGCGGACACCGCGGCCACCGCGCGTCAGATCCTGGCGCAGGTGCCCACCCCGAACAACGCGGTGCTGCTGGCGGTCTCGCCCGATCAGCGCGCGATCGAGGTGGTCTACGGCGCCGACGTCAAGGGCCGCGGCATCGAGGAAGCCGCACCGTTGGGCGTCTCGGCCGCCGCCGCGTCGTTCAAGGACGGCAACCTGATGGACGGTCTCATCAGCGCGGTGCGCGTGATGAGCGCCGGCGTCACCCCGGCCTGACGCACTCCTCGCGGACGCGTCAGGGTGCGTCGGCCGCGAGTGCGGCGCGGATTTCGACGTAGCGCTCGAGGAACCGTCGTTCGTCGAGGCGTTTGCGCCGCAGCCACCCGGTGACCTCGTCGTTGCACTTGCTGGTGTTGCACGACGCGCACGCCGGGACGACGTTGTCGATGGTGTACCGGCCGCCGCGCGAGATCGCCATGACGCAGTCGCGCTGTAGCGCTCGATCCGTCGCGCCGCAGTAGGCGCAGCCCTTCCACGCGTCCTTCAGAGCCTGCCACTGCTGCGGCGTCAGGTCGTTGTCGACGGCGCCGAGCCGACGCTTGCGCCTGCGGGCCGCCCGGGCCCGGCGGGTTCTGCTGACCGCCACGCGCTCAGCATGCCTGGCGATCGACCGCGTTGATACGGTCGGACGCGGCGTGTCGTGGACTGGGCCCACCGCATGCGAGGGGACCACGGTCGCTCGCGCCGAAAAGGCCTAGGTGACGTCGAAGGCGCGGGCGCGCAGCGAGCGCTCGATGCCGGCGCGGCCCTCGATGACCAGACGGCGCAGCGGGGGCGGCACGTCGGGGTCGGCGAGGAACTCATAGGCGGCCGCCAGACCCTCCTCGCTGATGTCCCACGACGGGTACAGCCCGACGACGACGGTCTGCGCGACCTCGCTCGACCGCCGCTGCCACACCCCCGAGATCGCCCCGAAGTACTTGGCGCGGAACGGCCGCAGCAGCTCCTGCTGACCCGGCTGCACGAAGCCGCCGATGATCGCGCGGGCGGTGATGTTGGCCAGCGTGTCGTCCTCGATGACCCGCTCCCACGCGGCTTCCTTGACCGCCAGCTCGGGGCGGGCCGCCGATGCCGCGGCGGCGTGCCGCCGTCCCGCGGCGGTCGGGTCGCGCTGCGCTTCGGCGTCGATGAACGGCGTCTCCATCCCCTCGGCGTCGACGGCGCCCGCCGCGGCCAGGGCGGTCACGATGCGCCACCGCAGATCGGTATCGACGATGAGACCGGGCAGCCCCTTGAGCGCGGGGTCCTCGTCGAGCAGCGCCGAAAGCACCTCGACGTGCCGCGGGCTCAACACCGAACCGCACAGCGCGTTGACGTACGCCAGTTGGTGATCCGAGCCGCCCTCGGTTCCGCGGGCCAGGTCGAGCAGCCGGTCGGTGAACTCGGGCCACCCCGACGAACGCGCCCATTCGGGATCGGCATAGGAGTTGAGCGCCGTTTGCGCTTGCAGCAGAAGCCGTTGCAGCACACCGACTTCGGTCTCGGCGTGCACGCCGCCGCAGACCAGGGACACGAAGTCGCGGGCCTTGAGCTCCGCCTCGCGCGTCATCTCCCACGCCGCAGACCACGCCAGGGTGCGCGGCAGCGGTTCGGCGATGTCGGCGATGCGCGTCAGCACCGTCTGCAGCGAGTCCTGGTCCAGCCGCAGCGAGCAGTACGTCAGATCGTCGTCGTTGACCAGGATCAACTTGCCGCGCGAAACACCGTGCAGCGCAGGAACATCGGTGCGGGGACCCTCGACGTCGAGTTCCTCGCGGTGCACCCGCACCAGCTTGCCAGACCCGTCGTCGTCGTAGATGCCGACCGCGAGGCGGTGCACCCGGGTCTCACCCGCGCCGGGTGCGGCACCGCTCTGGTCGATGGAGAACCGGGTGAACTTGCCGTCGGCGTCCAGATCGAATTCGGGCCGCAGCGTGTTGAGGCCCGTCGTCTTGAGCCACTGCCGGCCCCAGCCCGACAGGTCGCGTCCCGACGCCTTCTCCAGCGCGCCCAGCAGGTCGCCGAAGGTGGCGTTGCCGAATGCGTGATCGCGGAAGTAATCCCGCAATCCGGAGAGGAACTCCTCCTCGCCCACGTAGGCCACCAGCTGCTTGAGCACGCTGGCACCCTTGGCGTAGGTGATCCCGTCGAAGTTCACCTCGACGGCGGCCAGATCCGGGATGTCGGCGGCGACGGGATGCGTCGACGGCAACTGGTCCTGCCGGTACGCCCACGACTTCTCCACGTTCGCGAACGTCGTCCACGCCTCGGTGTACTCGGTGGCCTCGGCCTGGCACAGCACCGAGGCGAACGTCGCGAACGACTCGTTGAGCCACAGGTCATCCCACCACTGCATGGTGACCAGGTCGCCGAACCACATGTGCGCCATCTCGTGCAGCACGGTCTCGGCACGGCGCTCGTAGGACGCCCGGGTCACCTTGCTGCGAAAGACGTAGTCCTCCAGGAAGGTCACCGCGCCGGCGTTCTCCATCGCCCCGGCGTTGAACTCCGGCACGAACAGCTGGTCGTACTTGCCGAACGCGTAGGGGATGCCGAAGTTGTTGTGGTAGAAGCCGAATCCCTGCTTGGTCTCGGTGAACAGGCGGTCGGCGTCCATGAACTCGGCCAGCGATTTGCGGCAGAACAACCCCAGCGGGATGTCGCCGTGGTCGTCGCTGTACACGTCGTCCCAGCGCGCGTACGGACCCGCGATCAGCGCCACCAGATACGTGCTCATGCGGGGTGTGGCGGCGAAAGTGTGCCGCTTGGCGGCACCGGCGTCCTCGACGCTGAAGGTGGCGCCGTTGGACACCACCTCCCAGTGCGACGGCGCGATCACGCTGACGTCGAACGCGGCCTTCAGATCGGGTTGGTCGAAACACGCGAACATCCGCTTGGCGTCGGCGGTTTCGAATTGCGAGTACAGATACACCTCGTCGTCGACCGGGTCGACGAAGCGGTGCAGTCCCTCCCCGGTGTTGGAGTAGAGGCAATCAGCCTCGACGACGACGACGTTGTGGGCGGCCAGTCCCGTCAGCGGGATGCCGGTCGATTCGTCGTAGCCCGACACGTCGATGTCGCGTCCGTTGAGCGTGGCGCGATGGATCGTGTCGGCCGCGATGTCGATGTAGGTGTCCGCTCCGGCGAGGGCGTCGAATTCGACGGTCGTCGTGGACCGGAAGGTGCGCTCGCCGGGCTTGCCGTTGCCGTCGGTCAGGTCGAGTTCGATGTGATAGCTGTCGACGGTGACCAGAGCGGCGCGTTCGACGGCTTGGTCGCGGGTCAGGTTCGGAAGTGCCACGCGACCAACCTATAGCGCGCGACCCCTGACGGCGCGCCGCACGTCCCGCGTCAGAAGCCCGGTATTGCGCGAGCCGCGGGCAGCCAGTCCAGCACGGTGCCGTTACCCACCGAGGCGATCGCCTGCGGGCAGTACACCGAGATCGCGATGCCGGTGAAGAACGCCGCGATGTCCGGGGGTATGCCGTTGTCGGCCACCTGGGTGTACACCTTCGCGAGGTTCTTGCCCGGTTCGACGAGCATCGGGCAGACCGATTCCCCGACGGCGACGGTGTTCACCGGATTGTCCACGGTCATGCCGGCGCCGCGAAGCGCGGCCAGGAAGGCGTCGTCGGTCGTGTCGGCCTGGGCGGGCGCAGCGAACGTCGTTGCGACCGCCGCCAGACCGGCCCCTAACGCCAGGGCGCGTAATCGAAGATCAACGGGTATGTTCACTTCGGTAACGATTCTTCACATTGGTCACATCAGGAACACGGTTCAGTCACCATTTGCACTCTTAGGCGTTTCTCATATCGCGATCCGCGCACGGGCGGCTATAGGCGCCGACGCGGGAACACTCCATAAGCGACCGCAGTTGTCAGAATTGGACTCTGCCCACCCGCGCCCGGAAGGATTCGCCATGTCCGAGAAGTCCGTCGCTGAACTCTGGTTCGACCCGCTGTGCCCGTGGTGCTGGATCACCTCGCGCTGGATCCTCGAGGTCGAGAAGGTGCGCGACATCGAGGTGAACTTCCGGGTGATGAGCCTCGCCGTGCTCAACGAGGGCCGCGACCTGCCCGAGGAGTACCAGGAGGCGATGAAGAAGGCGTGGGGGCCGGTGCGCGTGGCCATCGCCGCCGAACAGGCCAAGGGCCGCGAGATCCTCGGACCGCTGTACACCGCGATGGGAACGCGGATCCACAACCAGGGCGTCCAGGACTTCGACGTGGTGATCAAGGAGTCGCTCGCCGAGGTGGGTCTGCCCGCCGACCTGGCCGGCGCCGCCACCACCGACAAGTACGACGAGGCGCTGCGCAAGAGCCACCACGAGGGCATGGACCCCGTAGGCGACGACGTCGGCACCCCGACCATCCACGTCAACGGTGTCGCCTACTTCGGACCAGTGCTCTCGAAGATCCCGCGGGGTGAGGAGGCCGGCAAGCTGTGGGACGCGTCGGTGACCTTCGCGTCCTATCCGCACTTCTGGGAGCTGAAGCGCACGCGCACGGAGTCGCCGCAGTTCGACTGAACGCGCCCGGGTCGGGCCCGCGGCATCTGCCACAATGACCGCCATGCGCGTCTACCTGGGAGCCGATCACGCCGGCTTCGACCTCAAGCAGGCCATCATCGAGCACCTGCGCAACACCGGACACGAACCGATCGACTGCGGGGCCTTCGTTAACGACCCCGATGACGACTATCCAGCGTTCTGCATCGCCGCCGCGGAGAAGACCGTCGCCGATTCGGGAAGCCTCGGCATCGTGCTCGGCGGCTCGGGCAACGGCGAGCAGATCGCGGCCAACAAGGTCCTCGGCGCTCGGTGCGCGTTGGCGTGGAGCGTCGAGACCGCCAAGCTGGCGCGCGAGCACAACAACGCTCAGCTGATCGGCATCGGCGGGCGCATGCACAGCGTCGAAGAGGCGCTCGCGATCGTCGACGCGTTCCTGACCACCCCGTGGTCGGAAGCCGCACGGCACCAACGTCGCATCGACATCCTCGCCGAGTACGAACGCACCCACGTCGCGCCCCCGGTGCCCGGCGCCTAGGGATGCCAGAAGGCCATACGCTGCACCGGCTGGCCCGGCTGCACCAGCGCCGCTTCGGCCGCGCACCGGTGATGGTGTCCAGCCCGCAGGGCAGGTTCGCCGACGGCGCCGCCGCGGTCGACGTGCGAATCCTCAAAAAGGCCACCGCGTACGGCAAGCACCTGTTCCACCACTACGAGGGCGGCCGGGTGGTGCACGTCCACCTCGGCCTGTACGGCACCTTCACCGAGTTGCACCTGCCTGTGGGAACGACACCGCCGCTACCGGTCGGACAGGTCCGGATGCGGATGATCGGTGCCGAGTACGGCACCGACCTGCGGGGGCCGACGGTGTGCGAGGTGCTCGCCGAGCCCGAGATCGCCGACGTCATCGACCGGCTCGGTCCCGACCCGCTGCGCCGCGACGCCGACGGGTCGCTGGCTTGGGCCCGAATCCGCAAGTCGCGCAGGCCGATCGGCGCGCTGCTGATGGACCAGTCGGTAATCGCGGGGGTGGGCAACGTGTACCGCAACGAGTTGCTGTTCCGGCACGGCATCGACCCGCACCGGCCCGGCATCCGCATCGACGAGCACGAGTTCGACGCGATGTGGACCGACCTCGTCGAGCTGATGCGGATCGGGTTGCGGCGCGGCAGAATCCACACCATGCGCCCGGAGGACGACCACGGGCCGCCGTCGTACGCGCCCGGACGGCCCCGCACGTACGTCTATCGGCGCGCCGGTGAACCGTGCCGGCTGTGCGCCACCGAGATCCGCACCGAGGTGATGGAGGGCCGCAACCTGTTCTGGTGCCCGACCGATCAGGCTTAGCCGTCGCGCCTGAGTCCACGTGACGGGCGCGCCTCAGCGACAATCGGCGCGTGGAGTTGATTCTTGTCGTCGTCGGAGCCATCGTCGTCACCGCTGTCGCGCATCGGCGCGGTCTCGAACCAGCCCTGGTCATCGTCGTCATCGGCGCCGCGGTGTCGTTTCTGCCGGATTTCGAACCGCCCGAGCTTGATTCGCACATCCTGCTGACGGTGGTGCTGCCGCCGCTGCTGTACTCGGCGGCGCTGAACTTCTCGTTCCCGGCATTCCTGCGCAACATCCGGCCCATCCTGGGCCTGGGCGTCGGGCTGGTCGTGGTGACCGCGTTCGCGGTGGCGGCCTCGGCCTGGCTGGTGGTCGTGCCCCTGACCTTCGCCACGGCACTGGTGCTGGGCGCGATCGTGGCGCCGCCGGACGCGGTGACCGCGGTGGCGGTGGGACGCAAGCTGGGCCTGCCGAAACGAGTGATGGCGATCCTGACGGGGGAGAGCCTGATCAACGATGCCGCCGCGTTGACGCTCTTCTCGATCGCGGTGGTTCAGGTCACCGGCGGACACATCTTCATCCACAACCCGTTGCTGCTGTTCGGCTACAGCGCCGTGATCGGTTGTGTCGTCGGCGCGCTGCTCGGCTACGTGACGCTGTGGATCCGCAGGCGGCTGGCCAATCCGGGGCTGGAGACGGTGCAGGGCCTCGTGGTGCCGTTCGCGGCGTTCATCGTCGCCGAGGAGCTGCACGCCTCCGGGGTGTTGGCGGTGGTCGTGGCGGGTTTCGTGGTGGCCAACGGAACGCTGTCGGCCGGATACCAGACCCGGCTGCAGGAACGGTACGTGTGGAACTCCGTCGACGTGCTGCTCGAGGCGTTCGTGTTCGCCTACATCGGATTGCACCTGCGCTTCGTGCTGGAAGACCTACGGGAGGCCCACGAGTCGCTCGCCGAGGTCGCGACGGCTTCGGTGGTCGTGCTGGTCATCGTGTTGGTGATCCGGCCGCTGTCGGTCTTCGCGATCTTCGGGCGCAACAAGCTGTCCCAGCACGTCGGCAACCGGTTGAGCGTTCCCATCCCCGAAGGCGGGGGCCGCGGCGCGTTGGGCACCCGGCGGCGCACGAATCCGCCGGGAAAGTGGCGCTCACGAATCGACCGGCGGTCGCTGTCCTGGCAGGAGAACGTGGTGGTGTCGTGGACCGGTATGCGCGGGGTGGTGACATTGGCCGCGGCCGCGGCCATTCCGGCGACGACGGTCACCGGCGAGCCGTTCCCCGAGCGGGCCACCATTCAGGCCATCGCGTTCGTGGTCAGCGTCGGCACGCTGTTGCTTCAGGGCTCTACGCTGCCGATCCTGATCCGGCGGCTACACATCTCGCGGTTCTCCGACGACCACGCCGTCGATCGCGAGGAGGAACTCAAGGCCGAACGCGTCGTGCACGAGGCCGCCGATCGGGTGCTGGCCGATTTCCGCGCCAACCCGCCGGCGAACCTGAGCCCGGGCGTGGCCGCCGAGATCGAGGCGGTCATCGCCAGGCACTCGCAGGACGCCGACGAGATGCCCGACCCGGAGGCGCACACCAAGCGCTCGGAGGTGTTCGGGAAGCTGTACCGCGAGGTGCTCGCCCAACAACGGGCGGCCCTGATCGCCGAACGCGACGAGGGACGCATCGAGGACGAAGCGGTGCGGGCGATGCTCGAACGGCTGGACCTCCAGGAGGCCGGGGTGTCGGCGCGGTTGGAGAGCAGGCTCTAGGCGGTTGGCGGCAGGCGAACCTCAGAAGCCGCCGAAATCGCCGAGGCCGCCGCCGATGTCGCCGCCCCAGTCGCCGCCGCCCCAGTCTCCGCCGTCACCGCCGAAGTCCTGGCCGCCCTGGTCCATGCCTTGGTCGTAGCCCTGGGCGAAGCCCTGCTCGTAGCCGCTGCCGTGCATGCCGGAGAACAATGCGTCGAACAACAACACCGACCCCAGGCCCCAGGCGCCGGCGACCAGCGCGGGCTTCCACCACGGTTCGGAGTACCAACCCGCGGGCACCGGACGCCCCGCGACCCGGCCGCCGGGGTAGTAGTTCGGGGTGCGCTCCGACGGCGTCGGCGATGCTTCGATCTCGCGGCCCTCGAAGTCGACCTTGCGATCCTCGGTCACTGCGCCCGCCGACCGCTGTCCGGATAGCGTCTCGAGTTCGGGGCCCGGGTCCATACCCATCGCAACGCGCGCGGCGCGCACGTAGTAGAGGCCTTCGAGCGCGCTCTCCTTGGCGAGAGCCGCCTGCTTGACGGTGTTGGCCTGATCGATCTGCGAACCGGCGGCGGTGTAGCGCTCGGAGGCGTCGGCCAACGCCTGCTTCGAGGCCTCGTCGGTTCCGGTCAAGCTGATCACCTGACCGCCGAGGCGTTCGATGACGCGGCGGGCGTCGGCCTTTGCGTCGTCCAGCGAAGCGGCCTTGCGCGAGTCCGAAGCCCTCATCGCGGCGTACGCCAGCACGCCGAGAGCGACGATGACCAGGACGACGAGAACGAGCAGAACACCGTTCATGGCGCCCAGCCTACCCAGGACGAAACCGTAGATGGCTCGATGAGTTTCGTTGTCAGCTACGCCCTGAGCAGAACCAGCAGTCGCCGCTACGGAGGCGTGGCGACCAGTCGGCGCTCAAAGGTCTCGGCGAAGAGCGACCGCGGTCACGTCATCGCGGTCAAGGGAGTCCTCGGCACCTACGCACAAGGCCTCGACGAGCGTCTGCGCGCTGACCGTGCCGAGCCGCCGCACACACGCCGAGATGGCTTCGTGGAGGTCGTCGACGGTGTCGCCCCACAGCTCCAGAAGACCGTCGCTGACCAACAGCATTCCGTCGCCCGGCTCGAGGGTGCCGCTGCGTTCGCGCCAATCCGACTCCAGGCCCATGGGGAGGTCTTCTGACGCGAAGCGCTCGACCCTGCCTGAGCTCCCCCGCAGGATGAAGTGCAGCCCGTGGCCGGCGTCGACGAACTGGAAGTCGCCGGATACGAGGTCGACGCGTACGTAGGTCAACGTGACGAACGCGCTCGTGCGATTCAGGTCGTGGTTGATCACGCCGGCCGCGTGCGCGACTGCGCCGGCCGGACTTGTGCCAAAAGCATTGGAGCGCAAGGCCGCACGCGTGGCCGCCGCGAGCATCCCGGCCCCGACGCCCTTGCCCATGACGTCGCCGAGGCTGATCAGCGCATGGGGCACCTGCAGCCGGATGTCGTAGAAGTCGCCACCGACCTGACGCGCGGGCGCGGAAACCGCTCCGATGGTCCAACCCGGCATGGTCGGAAGATGTTCGGGCAGCAGCGCGCGCTGAACTTCACCGGCCCGTTCGAGCTCCGCCTGCTCGAGGCGCCGTACCCGAAGAGCTTCGGTGACGTCTTGAAAGTGCAGTGCGAACACCGGATGCCCGCTGCGGTGATCGGCGACGGCGGCGACGCTGACATCCAGGTTGCGCTCGCCGTCGGTGGTGAGCATCAGCCGTGCGTTACCGCCGGCGAGCGCATCGGTGGCCTCGGCGAGGGCGGCGGTGGCCTCCGTTCCGAGCAGATCGTCGAGCTTGGTGGTTCCCCGCTCGAGATCCGGCAGGATCGCCGCGGCAGATGCGTTGTACTGCCGGACTTCCCAGACACCGCCGTCGCGGCTGACCATCACCTGACCCGCGACGGAGGAATCGAAGTTCGTGCGGAACAGTTCCTCGCTGCGCGCGAGGCGCTCGGCGGTATCGCGTTCGAGGCCCACCATGAGCGACAGCGAGATGAGGACCATCACCAGCGTGAGTTCGAAGACCTGCAGCAGAATGCTGCCGGTCGTCACGCCGAGGCGGTCGAAGGCGAAGATGCCCAAGCCGTGAGAGCTGGCGTACGAGCCGATCGCGGACACCATCAGGATCTGCAGGAGCAGCTGCCGGGTGGTCAGGCGCGTCGCGGCCCAGACAAGGGGGACGAAGGGCAGGAACGAGACCGGCTGCTGATCGTCGATCGAGAAGACGTAGAAGGTGACGGCAAGCGTGAGCGCGAGTTGCCCGAGCGCTTCGGCGCGGGACGCCCGGCGGGCGCGAGGCTGCAGGCCCATGAACAGGGGCGCGACCAGGATGATGCCGGCGGCGTGTTTCGGCGCGGAGGTCACCAACCGCGTGAGCGCGTCATCCGGTCCGCTCAACCACAGCTCGGCAAGCGTGGCGACGAGGTCGTAGACGACCGCGGCGGCCAGGGCGGCCAGCAGGAACCGCGTGAAGTCGCCGAGTGTCACGAGCCGGGGGAAGGTGTCCGCCCGGCCCCTGAGAATCAGCGTGCCCACGACCATCTCGACGCCGACGGCTAGCGACAAGGCCAGTGCCAACGGGAGCGGCCGGTCGGCCCAGAGCTGGGGCGGCAGTGTGACCAGGCAAACTGCGGGTGCCAGTAGCCAGAGGTAGCGCCGCGGAAACCGGATGCCGAGGCCCACCGCGACGCCGGCGGCCGGCCACCACACGGTGAATGATTCGGCCGTGGGCCGCGTCGCCAGCGAGAGCCAACCCAGCAACAGGATCGCCAGCAGCGACGCGACGATGAACACCGCGACGGGGATGGCGCGCCGCGAGGTGTCCGGCGGCGACGCACCCCCATACACGCGCATGCGACCACTATCGCACCCTCACTTGAGCGGGCGACGGGAATCGAATTCGCGTAGCTGGTGTAGAAGACTTCCCCCAAGGTCACCCGTGGCCAGGACAATCCGCCACGGTGAGTGTCCGCCTAGACGAGGGGCAGATGAAAAAGCCTCTCGCAGAGGATGATCCGTTTGGCGGAGCCAGATGTCCCGCGATGCGGCTAAGCGTCGAGCGCCGGCGCAACGATGAGGTTGCCGATCTCCTCTGCCGAGATAACCACAACACCCCCGCTGGTGGTCACATAGAGAAAGCCATCCACCACGTCGATGTCTACGGGGCTGTCGGCGAGTTCGATCTCGCCAATCACGCCGCCGAATTCGGTGTTGATGACCGTGACGCTCTTGCCGGCGCGGTTGGCGACGAAGATCGTGGGGTCTCCGGGCATGGTGGCGACGGCCGTCGGGCGGTCACCGACGTCGTAGCTGTCGATGATGGTGTCGGTATCGGTGTCGATGACCACCAACTTGTCGTGGACCCCGTCGGTGACGTAGGCGCGGTTGCCGACGACGGTGATGCTCTGGTCCGATACCGCCCCGTCATACGCGCCCGTTTGCAGCACCGTGAAGGTCCCGGTCGCCAGGTTCACCACCCGCACATCGTTGATGATGCTGCCGACGTACAAGGTGGTGCCGTCCTCGCTGACTGCGATCGCACTGCTCTGCAACCCCGTGTTGATAAGCGTGTATTCGCCTGTCGCCGTGTCGATTACCGACACGGTGCCGTCCTGATTGTTGGTGACGTACAGCGTGCCGCCGTCGTCGCTGATCGCCATCGCGGTCGGCTGTCGGACTCCGCCGATCGACGTCACCGTGCCCGTTTCGATGTCGATCCGGGTGATCGGCACGGGATCCGTGCTGAACGACGAGAAGCCCACGTAGGCATATCGCCCATCCCGACTCATGGTCATGCTCCACGGCGTGGCGCCCAGTTCGATGGTGTCGAGCCAAGCACCGGTCGTGGTATCGACGACGCGCAGTTGTTTACCGGTCCGCACCAGAATGCGTGTCGGGTCGGCGGTGGTGAAGACCTCCGACGGGGTGGCGCCGTCGGCGAAGGTGATCACGGTGAAGGCCGGCTCGACCGTTATGGTCACCGTCGCGGTAGCGGCGGCGCCGGTGTCGTCGAAGACGGTGTAGGTGAACCTGTCGGTGCCGTGGAAGTTCGGATTCGGAGCGTAGGTGAACGACCCGTCACCATTGAGTACGACCGTCCCATTGGTCGTCATTGAGGCAATCATGACCGTCAGGTCGTCACCGTCAGCATCGACATCGTTGCCCAACACGCCAGGCGCGGCGATCGTCAGCGTCGTGTTCGCCTTGGTCGTGTAGCTATCGCCTACGGCGACCGGCGCATCGTTGACGGGGTTGACCGTCACCGTCACTGTCGCCATGGCGGTGTCGCCGTCGCCGTCCGTGACGGTGTAGGTGAACGAGTCGGTGCCGGCGAAATCGTCCCCGGGCGTGTAGGTGACGACACCGCCGATCAACGAGACGGTGCCGTTGCCGGCTGCGCCGACGGCAGTCACCGTGAGCTCGTCACCGTCCGGTGTGTCGTTGCTCAAAACGTCGATCACAGTGGGCCCGGAGTCCTCCTCGACCGTGACGGCGTCGTCTACCGCGGTCGGTATCGTGTCGACGGCAATGACAGTCACCGTGACGGTGACCGTCCTGGTGTGCAAGGCGTCGCCGCCGAACAACGCGCCCAACAGCCCTCGCAGCCCGTGGATGTGCAGCGGGCTGTCTTCATCGGAGATGGTGTAGGTGAAAGTGTCGGTGCCGTGGAACCCGGCGTTGGGCGTGTAAGTAAGTGAGCCGCCGTCGATGTTCACCGTCCCGTTCTGCGGCTGGCTCACCTCGGTCACGGTCACCACGTCACCTGCGGGGGCATCAGGGTCGGCGCCGCTGACCACATCGATGGTGACGGTGGCACCCTGCGACGTGGTGACGGTGTCGACCACCGCGTCGGGGGTGCGGTTCAAGAGCATGTGGTGCCACTCACGGCGTACATACGCGAGCAGCGCCCAGGCCAACGGCGGTTGAGCCGGCGCGACCGGGCTGGGCGCCAACAGCGGTGCGAACAACGCCGCGATGAATGTGCTCGCGATACCGACGACCGTGGCCGGAGGGCCCATCAACGCCTGCGTCTGTGCGGTGGCGGGCTCATCAACGACCGACACCGTCGACGTCTGGAGATCCCCTTCGTCCGCGGCGTTATCGACCGCCAGCATCATCCGGCTCGTGAACGACGGGGGCGATTGCTTCCGTTCTGCGAGCTTGTCGGTGTCGTTGTCAACGACCTCCTGGGCGGCCGGCTCTACCACGACGTTGCCCGACGCTTGATGAGCATCGCCGAGCGTGCTGTCCTGTAGCGCGGAATCCTGTTTGATACCAGCGAATTCCGGCTCCACCGCGGCGGGCACTTCTTCCTGTCCCTCCGCGACGATCTCGGGTTCGTTCTCCTCAACAACCTCGATTTCGTGAACCTTGCTCTCGTCAACCTTGCTCTCGTCAACCTTGATTTCGGCGTGGAGATCGTCATCTTCCTCGTCCTCGGTGACGGATTTGCCGGTGTCCGTGGCTTGCCCCACGTCGTTGACCGAGGTATTCACCGAGCCGGAACTGCTGAAATTCATCGCCGGTGCCTTGCCGGTGGGCTGACCGCGCGTGAGGTTGCCGCCATCGCCAGCCGGATCGCCCTCATCGCGCGCCGGTTCACCGTCAGCATCGTTTCCGACGCCGACGCCGACGCCGACGCCGACGCTGTCGATGGCCGTCGACGCCCCGCCAGCATCCGAGTCCTTACTCGTTGAGGTATTCGGACTGCCGTCCGGTGACGTCCCCGACGCCTGCGAACCACCGTCCGAACCCGTCTCGGCCCACGCCTGCCCCGAAGCACCCGTCGCGACTGTGACGCCCACGCCCAACGCCACCGCCAACGCGCCGACTCGGCCGACATACCGCGCTAAAGCCGTGGAATTCAGCCTCGGCGATTTACCCGCAGAATGGCTGTCGAGGTTGCTGAGATCGAAGCCGTGTCGCGCTTCCGAAGCCATCGAGGTGATCCCTTCTACGCATTCACACCAGGCGTCCGATTGGCGGGCGCCTAATTGGATTCAATGTGTAGGCACGGTAACAACCCTGATGAACTGCGATGTTGCTTTTAGAAATTTTCCCTCGGCAATTTGTCGTGATAACGCGATCGCCTGTTTCGGGGCCGATGTCGCGCCGTCCATTTGGCCGCTGAATCGACGGATCGGCGCGAACTGAAGTTAGCCATCGGCGAGTAGTTGATATCCATACCGCGAACCGATGGCGAACTCTTTCCACGCTAGCGTCAATTTATGAACGCGTCCAGATCATCAATCGTTCGAGCGGGCAGGCACTGATATGTGTTCGGCAAGCACGCCGGCATCGAATGCGCTGCGCGCCGCACGCGGGAAACGCGATCTGCCCGGCGCGCGGGAGTCGGTGTCGATCGAGGGACACCCTGCGATACGGAACCTCGTAAGCCGACGAAACCGGTTCGTGGGCACGCGATGGCCCTGGTGGAGCGGGCGACGGGAATCGAACCCGCGTAGCTAGTTTGGAAGACTAGGGCTCTACCATTGAGCTACGCCCGCATGTACAGCAAGACCAGATCGTACCGGCGGCAGCCAAATCAAATCCAATTGAAGGCTTCGCGTGTCCAGCCCGTAGTATCTCGCGTGGTCGTTCCGTGTTTTCGCGGAACGATCCGCGCGGACGCAGCACTCGAGCGTCAACGCGGCGAGCAGGACACGGGGTGTAGCGCAGCTTGGTAGCGCATCCGCTTTGGGAGCGGAAGGCCGCAGGTTCAAATCCTGTCACCCCGACTGCGCCATCGACCGAACCAGAACAACAAGGAGCAGATCGTGAAGAGCACCGTCGAGAAGTTGAGCCCCACCCGGGTTCGCATCAACGTGGAGGTGCCCTTCACTGAGCTCGAACCCGACTTCGACCGCGCGTTCGCGCAGCTGGCCAAGCAGGTCCGGCTGCCCGGCTTCCGGCCCGGTAAGGCGCCGCGCAAACTGCTCGAGGCGCGCGTCGGCCGCGAGGCGATGCTCGACCAGGTCGTCAGCGACGCCCTCCCCGGCCGCTACAGCGAGGCGGTCACAAGCTCCGAGGTGCAGCCGCTGGGCCAGCCCGAGATCGAGATCACCAACAAGGAGTACGGCCAGGACCTCACCTTCACCGCCGAGGTCGACATCCGCCCCGAGATCGAGCTTCCCGACCTGTCGGCGTTGACTCTGACCGTCGACGCCATCGAGGTCAGCGACGAAGAGGTCGACGCCGAACTGCAGTCCCTACGCGCCCGGTTCGGGACGCTCAAGGGCGTGGATCGCGCCGCGCAGAACGGCGACTTCGTCTCCATAGATCTGTCGGCCACCGTGGACGGCAAGGAACTGACCGATGCGGCCACCGAGGGTCTGTCCCACGAGGTCGGCTCCGGACAGCTGATCGACGGCCTCGACGAGGCGATCGTCGGTCTCAAGGAAGGGGAGAGCCGCGTCTTCACCACCAAGCTCGCCGCCGGCGAGCACGCCGGCGAAGACGCTGAGGTGACGGTCACCGTCAAGTCGGTCAAGGAGCGCGAGCTGCCCGAGCCCGACGACGAATTCGCCCAGCTGGCAAGCGAATTCGACACCATCGAGGAGCTCAAGGAGTCGCTCGTCGAGCAGGTGCGCCGGGTCAAGCGCGTCCAGCAGGCCGAACAGATCCGTGACAAGGTGCTCGAGACGCTGCTGGAACAGGTCGAGGTGCCGTTGCCGGAGAATGTGGTGCAGACCCAGATCGACGACGCGTTGCACAACGCGATCCACAGCCTGGACCACGACGAGGAGCGCTTCGCCGAGGTCCTTGCGGCCCAGGGCAGCAGCCGTGAAGAGTTCGACACCGACACCCGCAACAACGCCGTGAAGGCGGTCAAGACGCAGTTGCTCGTCGATGCGATCGCCGACAAGCTCGACGTCCAGGTCGGCCAGAACGACATCACCGAGCGCCTGATGCTGATGTCGCAGCAGTACGGCCTGCAGCCGCAGCAGCTGATCCAGTCGCTGCAGCAGAACAACCAGTTGCCCGCCCTGTTCGCCGATGTGCGCCGCGGGCTGGCGCTCGCGGCGGTCGTGGAGGGCGCGACCGTCACCGACTCCGACGGCAACGTGATCGACACCACGGAGTTCTTCGGCCGCGCCGAGGCGCAGACCGAGGAAGCTGCCGACGAGGCCCCGGAATCCGAGCCCGAAGCGGACGAGGAATCGGCCGACGCCAAGTGACGCTGTGAGCGAACGCGGCCCGTCTGGGGACTGCACGCCCACGCGGGTTGGTTAGTGTCGGTGAGTATCAAGCTCTTGAAGAAAGCAGGTATCCAGTCGTGACCCACATGCGTGGCGCCTCGCAAGGCCTCAACCTTGTCGACTCGGTCTATGAGCGGTTGCTGGCGGAGCGGATCATCTTCCTGGGCTCACAGGTCGATGACGACATCGCGAACAAGCTCTGCGCGCAGATTCTGCTGCTGTCAGCCGAGGATCCCACCAAGGACATCCACCTCTACATCAACTCGCCCGGCGGCTCGATCAGCGCCGGCATGGCGGTCTACGACACCATGGTGCTGGCGCCGTGCGACATCGCCACCTACGCCATGGGCATGGCCGCGTCGATGGGTGAGTTCCTGCTCGCCGCGGGTACCAAGGGCAAGCGCTACGCGCTACCCCACGCGCGCATCTTGATGCACCAGCCGCTGGGCGGGGTCACCGGCAGCGCCGCCGACATCGCGATCCAGGCCGAGCAGTTCACGGTGATCAAGAAGGAGATGTTCCGGCTGAACGCCGAGTTCACCGGGCAGCCCATCGAGCGGATCGAGGCGGACTCCGACCGCGATCGCTGGTTCACCGCGCAGGAGGCCCTCGAGTACGGCTTCGTCGACCACATCATCACCAGCGCGAGCGTCAACGGCTCAGGACCAGGAGCAGGACTAGACAAATGACCGACCACATCCATCCGTCGTTGGACGCCCGCCTGCAGCCCCAGGCCCGCTACATCCTGCCGTCGTTCATCGAGCACTCCAGCTTCGGTGTCAAGGAGTCCAACCCGTACAACAAGCTGTTCGAGGAACGCATCATCTTCCTCGGCGTGCAGGTCGACGACGCGTCGGCGAACGACATCATGGCCCAGCTGCTGGTGCTGGAATCGCTCGATCCCGACCGCGACATCACGATGTACATCAACTCGCCGGGCGGCTCGTTCACCTCGCTGATGGCGATCTACGACACCATGCAGTACGTGCGCGCCGACATCCAGACGGTGTGCCTGGGCCAGGCCGCCTCGGCCGCCGCGGTGTTGCTGGCCGCGGGCACGCCCGGTAAGCGCATGGCGCTGCCGAACGCCCGCGTGCTGATCCACCAGCCCGCGCTTGCCGGCGTCATCCAGGGCCAGTTCTCCGACCTCGAGATCCAGGCCAAGGAGATCGAGCGGATGCGCACGCTGATGGAGGTGACACTGGCGCATCACACCGGCAGGACGCCCGAGCAGATCCGCAAGGACACCGACCGCGACAAGATCCTCACCGCCGAAGAGGCGAAGGAATACGGCGTCATCGACACCGTCCTGGAGTACCGCAAGCTTTCCGCGCAAACCGCCTGATCACAGCTCCGCAACCGCGCCAAATCGGGTTCTCGCACTGCGTCGGCGTGGCAGGCTGTCTGCACACCAGCGGACGGCAGGGGAGGACTGCGATGAGGGTGGGGTTGCGAGCACGCTTCGGAACGACGGCGCTGGCGGCGACGGCCGCGGTCTGGGGCCTGGCCTCCTTCGCGTCACCGGCTATCGGTCAGGCGCAGGAACCCGCCTGCCCGGCGGGGACGTACTGGGACGTCTACACCGATCAGTGTGTCCCCAACGACGTCAACGTCTACCTCAACCCGGCGCCGGTCGTCGGCCCCGCGGGGCCGGTCGGTGTCGGAGGTGTGGTGGGCCCCGCGGGTCCCGGCCCCGTCGGGCCGGGTCCGGTCGGACCGGGACCGGCCGGCCCGGGTCCTGCCGGCCCCGGACGCCGATAGCTTTTCCGGGGAGCCGGCCGGCGCCGTGCGCCCTGCCGGATTCCGGGTACTTTGGGTGCGGACGCCCTCTCGGTCCGGTCACGGCGACGACACGCCAAAGACACGGCGGCGCGTTCGCTGGGGTCCGAGGGGAATCAGACGATATGTTGGCGCGAACACAGATGAATACCACTGGCGCGATTCGGCTTTATCGGTCGCCTCGCGCGGGAACAAACGGGTAGCGTCGGGTTCACCCACCCGAGGCGATCACAGTAGAGAAGCTTCACCGGCTGCGAGGAAAGTAGGACCCCACCACCATGGCGCGCATTGGAGACGGCGGTGACCTGCTGAAGTGCTCGTTCTGCGGCAAGAGTCAGAAGCAGGTTAAGAAGCTCATTGCGGGTCCGGGCGTCTATATCTGCGACGAGTGCATCGATCTCTGCAACGAGATCATCGAAGAGGAACTCGCCGACGCGGACGACGTAAAGCTCGACGAGTTACCGAAACCCGCCGAGATCCGCGAATTCCTCGAGGGTTACGTCATCGGACAGGATTCCGCCAAGCGGACTCTCGCGGTTGCGGTCTACAACCACTACAAGCGGATCCAGGCGGGAGAGAAGACCCGCGATTCGCGCTCCGAGCCCGTCGAGCTGGCCAAGTCCAACATCTTGATGCTCGGGCCGACCGGCTGCGGCAAGACCTATCTGGCGCAGACGTTGGCCAAGATGCTCAACGTGCCGTTCGCGATCGCCGACGCCACCGCGCTGACCGAAGCCGGTTACGTGGGCGAGGACGTCGAGAACATTCTGCTCAAGCTGATTCAGGCCGCGGACTACGACGTCAAGCGCGCCGAAACCGGCATCATCTACATCGACGAGGTCGACAAGATCGCCCGCAAGAGCGAAAACCCGTCGATCACCCGCGACGTCTCCGGCGAGGGTGTGCAGCAGGCGTTGCTGAAGATCCTGGAAGGCACGCAGGCGTCGGTGCCCCCGCAGGGCGGGCGCAAGCATCCGCACCAGGAGTTCATCCAGATCGACACCACCAATGTGCTGTTCATCGTCGCGGGTGCGTTCGCGGGTCTGGAGAAGATCGTCTCCGACCGCGTGGGCAAGCGCGGCCTGGGCTTCGGCGCCGAGGTGCACTCCAAGGCCGAGATCGACACCCAGGACCACTTCGCCGAGGTCATGCCCGAGGACCTGATCAAGTTCGGGCTGATCCCGGAGTTCATCGGCCGCCTGCCCGTCGTGGCGTCGGTGACGAACCTGGACAAGGACTCGCTCGTGCAGATCCTGTCCAAGCCCAAGAACGCGTTGGTGAAGCAGTACACGCGCCTGTTCGAGATGGACGGCGTCGAGCTCGAGTTCACCGACGAGGCGCTGGAGGCGATCGCCGACCAGGCCATCCACCGCGGCACGGGTGCCCGTGGGCTGCGCGCCATCATGGAGGAAGTCCTGCTGCCGGTGATGTACGACATCCCGAGCCGCGACGACGTCGCCAAGGTGGTGGTCACCAAGGAGACCGTCCAGGACAACGTGCTGCCGACCATCGTGCCGCGCAAGCCGTCGCGTCCGGAGCGCCGCGACAAGTCCGCTTAACGACGATCAAGCGGCGAGGAACGAGCCGCGTTGAGGAGTTAAGCGATCAAGCCCCGCTTAACGACGATCAAGCCCCGCTTAACGACGACTCAGCCCCGCCTGACGCACGCGTAGCCGGCTTCCTCCGATTGGGGGACAACGGATTCCACCGGCGGACCGTCCGATCCGCCGAGGCGTCTCGCACGTCGGCGATGTGACCATCGTCGAATGACCACGGTTATTGCGCCCGCCCCTGCATCCCCGTCGTTGCGACGCATCTCGGTTGCCAGCTACGTCGGCTCGGCCATCGAGTTCTACGACTTCGTCATCTACGGCACCGCCGCGGCGCTGGTGTTCCCGACGGTGTTCTTCCCCGACCTGGGTCACGTGATGGCGACGACGGCCGCGCTGGGCGCGTTCGCCGCCGCGTTTCTGGCGCGTCCGATCGGCGCGGCGGTATTCGGCCACTTCGGCGACCGGATCGGTCGCAAGCAGACGTTGGTGATGACGCTGCTGTTGATGGGCATCGCGACCGTCGGCGTCGGACTGATCCCCAGCACGGCGTCGATCGGCATCGCCGCACCTCTGCTGCTCGTCACGATGCGGCTGATCCAAGGTTTCGCGGTCGGCGGTGAGTGGGCCGGCGCGGTGCTGCTGAGCGCCGAGAACGCCCCGGCGCACCGGCGTGGCTTCTACGGTATGTTCACCCAGCTCGGCCTCGGCACCGCGGTGGTGATGGCCAACGTGGTGTTCCTGCTGGTGCACCTCGGCTTCGGCGCGCACAACGACGCGTTCCTCCAGTGGGGATGGCGCATCCCGTTCCTGCTGTCGGCGGTGCTGATCGCGACGGCGCTCTACATCCGGTTGCGCGTGGAGGAATCGCCGGTGTTCGGCGAAGAGCCGGCCGACCCGGCAACGCCGATCCTGGCGTTGCTGCGCCGCCAGGCCCGCCAGATGCTGCTGGCGTCGGGCGTCGCGGTGTGTGCTCCGATGCTCGTCTTCCAGGCCAGCACGTTCTTCACGCACTACGCCACCGACCACTTGGACTACTCGACGAACTTCGTGCTGCTCGTCGGCGTGATCGGCGGACTGTGTCAGGTGTTGTTCGTCGTCGCGTCGGCCGTGCTCAGCGACACCTACGGGCGCAAACGCGTCGTCGCCGTCGGCTTCGCCATCGCGGTGCCGTGGTCGTTCGTGCTGTTTCCGTTGGTGCAGAACGGAAACCGGCTGACGTTCGGCGTCGCGATCGTGGCGACGTACGCGCTGATCGGTGTGTGCATGGGGCCGCTGGCCGCGTTCCTGCCGGAGATCTTCGCGCCGCAGTACCGCTACACCGGCGCCGCGTTGGCCCACACGTTCGGGGTCGTCATCGGCGGCGCGCTGCCGCCGGTGATCTCGCCGACGCTGCTCAACTCCTACGGCGGATGGGCCGTGGCGATGATGATGGGTGCTCTGGCGGCGGTCAGCCTGATCTGCACCGCCAAGCTGCCGGAGACCGCCGGATCGCGGCTCTAGGACGTCACCGGATGATGCGGTCGGGTCGGGTGTAGACGTTCATCGACTCGCCCCGCAGGAACGCCACCAGCGTGAGCCCGGACGCGGCGGCCAGATCCGCGGCCAGCGACGACGGAGCCGACACCGCGGCCAGCACCGGAATGCCCGCCATCACCGCCTTCTGGGTGAGTTCGAATGACGCACGCCCGCTGACCAGCAGCACGGTCCCCGTCAGCGGTACGCGATCCTGCTCCACCGCCCATCCGATGACCTTGTCGACGGCGTTGTGCCGGCCGACGTCCTCGCGGACGGCGAGCGTGGCGCCGTCGGAGTCGAACAGCGCCGCGCCGTGCAGGCCGCCGGTGCTGGCGAAGACCTTCTGTGCCTTGCGCAGTCGCGCCGGCAGTGCCGAAAGCGTCGCGGCGGAGACGGTCGACAGGTCGTCGCCCGGGGCATGACGGCTGCTCAACTGCACCGCCTCCAACGAGGCCTTACCGCACACCCCGCACGACGACGTGGTGTAGAAGTTGCGCGTCACATCGGTGTCGGGCATCGCGACGCCCGCCGCCAGCGTCACGTCGAGCACGTTGTAGGTGTTGAGGTTGTCCGCGCCCGCGCCCTTGCAGTAACGCGCCGCAACGACGTCGTCACGCCCGCCGATGACACCCTCGGTGAGCAGAAATCCCTGCGCGAGCTCGACATCGGAGCCCGGCGTGCGCATCGTCACGGTGATGGGTGTGCCGTTGACGCGGATCTCCATCGGCTCCTCGACGACGAGGGTCTCCGGCCGCGCCACCGCGGCGTCCATGGTCACATGCTGTACGCGCCGCCTGGCTGTGACCCGACCCATGACCCCACCCTAGGACGAAAGGTCGTTCATAACGTTTCCGTGCTGTTCATCACGACGCCCGCCCACGAAGCGGCGTCGTCGTCGTCCGGACGGCACAATGTATGCGTGCACAACGAACTCCAACCGCACCGCCGCACGCCGGTCTGGCGTGATCCGCTGTCGGCCGGCTTCCGCGCGCACCGCAGCCTGTTGTTACTGCGCCTGCGCTGGCACGAACGCCGCGCCGAGGCGTCGACCACCGCCGGGCCGTGAAAGCCGGACGACCAGCGGCGGGACGGCGCTAGCTGACGGCTACTGAGCGGTAACCATTTCCTTAGAATTTTTGTCTCGCCGACGTGACGAACAACACAGTTTTGTCTCATAGGGGGCATCAGCACATCGGCTGAGCTGTGCATTCAATCGCTCGCACGCGGCGCGCCGCGGGCGAGTCCGGTGAAGGGCTGCCTAAGAGAAGTGCAATAATCGGTACTGGCAGTGACATCAAAACTTTGGTGGACGTCCACCGTCGGCGCGTCGACTCGACTGTGACTCGGAGGACATCACCACGCAGTGTGGAAGGCAGGCCTCGTGGCAGCGAACGACAACGCGGTCAGTCCGGGGAGTGCGGGTCCTCGACAGAAGCTCGAGAAGGTCGTCATTCGCTTCGCCGGCGACTCCGGTGACGGTATGCAGCTCACCGGTGACCGGTTCACCTCGGAAGCCGCGCTGTTCGGCAATGACCTTGCCACACAACCGAACTACCCCGCCGAGATCCGCGCCCCCCAGGGCACGCTGCCCGGTGTGTCGTCGTTCCAGATCCAGATCGCCGACTACGACATCCTCACCGCGGGCGACCGCCCGGATGTGCTTGTCGCGATGAACCCGGCGGCGCTCAAGGCCAACGTCTCCGACCTGCCCCGCGGCGGGCTGATCATCGCCAACTCCGACGAGTTCACCAAGCGCAATTTGGCGAAGGTCGGCTACGAGGCCAACCCGCTGGAGACCGAGGAGCTGTCCGACTACGTCGTGCAGGCCGTCCCGATGACCACCCTCACGCTGGGTGCGGTCGAGTCGATCGGCGCCTCGAAGAAGGACGGTCAGCGCGCCAAGAACATGTTCGCGCTCGGCCTCCTGTCGTGGATGTACGGCCGCGAACTCAAGCACAGCGAGTCGTTCATCCGCGAGAAGTTCGCGCGCAAGCCCGACGTCGCCGAGGCCAACGTGCTCGCGCTCAAGGCCGGCTGGAACTACGGCGAGACCACCGAGGCCTTCGCCAGCACCTACGAGGTCGCGCCGGCGAAGCTCAAAACCGGTGAGTACCGCCAGATCTCGGGCAACACCGCACTGGCCTACGGCCTCGTCACCGCCGGTCAGCTCGCCGACCTGCAGGTCGTGCTCGGCACCTACCCGATCACCCCGGCGTCGGACATCCTGCACGAGCTTTCCAAGCACAAGAACTTCAACGTGCTGACCTTCCAGGCCGAGGACGAGATCGCCGGCATCGGTGCGGCCATCGGCGCCTCCTACGGCGGCGCGCTGGGCGTGACCAGCACCTCGGGCCCGGGCATCTCGCTGAAGTCCGAGGCGATCGGCCTGGCCGTGATGACCGAACTGCCGTTGATCGTCATCGACGTGCAGCGTGGCGGACCGTCGACCGGCCTGCCGACCAAGACCGAACAGGCCGACCTGTTGCAGGTGATGTACGGCCGCAACGGCGAGTCGCCGGTCGCGGTGCTCGCACCCCGGTCGCCGTCGGACTGCTTCGACGTGGCCGTCGAGGCCGCCCGCATCGCGGTCAGCTACCACACGCCGGTGGTCATCCTGTCCGACGGCGCGATCGCCAACGGCTCTGAACCGTGGCGGATCCCGGACGTCAGCAGCTACCCCGCCATCGAGCACACGTTCGCCGAGCCCGGCGAACCGTTCCAGCCGTACGCCCGCGATCCGGAGACCCTGGCGCGTCAGTTCGCCATCCCGGGTACCCCCGGCCTCGAGCACCGGATCGGCGGCCTGGAGGCGGCCAACGGCTCCGGAAACATCTCCTACGAGCCCAAGAACCACGACCTGATGGTCCGGCTGCGCCAGGCCAAGATCGACGGCATCACCGTGCCCGACCTCGAGGTCGACGACCCGACCGGTGACGCGGAGCTTCTGATGATCGGCTGGGGTTCGAGCTACGGGCCGATCGGTGAGGCCTGCCGCCGCGCGCGCCGCAAGGGCATCAAGGTCGCCCAGGCGCATCTGCGCAACCTCAACCCGTTCCCGGCGAACCTCGGCGAGGTGCTGCGGCGGTATCCGAACGTGGTGTGCCCGGAAATGAACCTGGGCCAGCTCGCGCTGCTGCTGCGGGGTAAGTACCTGGTCGACGTCCAGTCGGTGACCAAGGTGGAAGGCATGGCCTTCCTGGCCGACGAGGTCGAGGGCATCATTGATGCGGCACTGGACGGAACGCTTGGTGAGAAGGAAAGTGACAAAGCGAAGTTCGCACGACTGGCGGCGGCCACCGTCGAGGTCGGTGTGAGCGGTGTGGGAGCGAACGCATGACCGACTTGATCGGAGCAGATCTCGGGTTGACCGCGGGCACCAGCCTGGTGCCGACGACCGATCAGCCGCAGAAGTCGAAGGACTTCACCAGCGATCAGGAGGTCCGCTGGTGCCCGGGCTGCGGTGACTACGTCATCCTCAACACCATCCGCAACTTCCTGCCCGAGCTGGGGTTGCGCCGCGAGAACATCGCGTTCGTCAGCGGTATCGGCTGCTCGAGTCGATTCCCGTACTACCTCGAGACCTACGGGTTCCACTCGATCCACGGCCGCGCGCCGACGATCGCCACTGGTCTGGCCCTGGCTCGCCAGGACCTGTCGGTGTGGGTGGTCACCGGTGACGGCGACGCGCTGTCGATCGGCGGCAACCACCTGATCCATGCCCTGCGCCGCAACATCAACATCACGATCCTGTTGTTCAACAACCGGATCTACGGGCTGACCAAGGGCCAGTACTCCCCGACGTCGGAGGTCGGCAAGGTCACCAAGTCGACCCCGATGGGTTCGCTGGACTACCCGTTCAATCCGGTGTCGCTGGCGCTGGGTGCCGACGCCACGTTCGTCGGTCGCGCCCTGGACTCCGACCGCAAGGGGCTCTCCGAGGTGCTGCGCGCGGCCGCCGCACATCGCGGCGCGGCCTTGGTCGAGATCCTGCAGGACTGCCCGATCTTCAACGACGGCTCGTTCGACGCCCTGCGCAAGGAGGGCGCCGAGGAGCGGCTGATCAACCTGACCCACGGCGAGCCCGTCACGTTCGGTACCAACAGTGAGTACTGCGTGGTGAAGTCCGGCTACGGGCTCGAGATCGCCAAGACCGCCGATGTCTCGGCCGACGAGATCGTCGTCCACGACGCCAATCTCGAGGACCCGGCGTATGCGTTCGCGTTGTCGCGGCTGTCGGACCAGAACCTCGAGCACATGGTGATGGGCATCTTCCGTCAGGTGAGCAAGCCGACCTACGACGACGCCGCTCGCCAGCAGGTCGCCGCCGCCCGCAGCGAGAAGGCGCACGACACGGCCGCGCTTCAGTCACTGCTTCGGGGCAAAGACACCTGGACTGTCGACTAACGTCTCGGTCATGACGACCACCGTTCCGTTGGCCGGAATCATTCTGGCGGGCGGGGCTTCCCGCCGCATGGGCCGAGACAAGGCCACGCTGCCGTACGACGGCACCACGCTCGTGGAGCGGATGGTGAGCGTCCTCAAGCCGCGCTGCGCGCCGCTGTTCGTCATCGCGGCACCAGGACAGGCGCTGCCCTCGCTCGACGCCGAAATCCTGCGGGACGAGATACGCGGCGTGGGACCGCTACTGGCGACCGGGCGGGGGCTGCGGGCGGCCGCGGATGCCGGAGCCGAACTGGCATTCGTCTCCGCGGTGGACATGCCGCTGTTGACCCCGGACCTGATCGACGAACTGGCGGGGCCTGCGGTCCGCCTCCGCGCGGATGTCGTGTTGCCCTGGGACGGCCGCGACCACTACCTGGCCGGCATTTACCGCACCGCACTGGCCGACCGCGTGGCCGCCTTGGTGGCGGCGGGGGAGCGCAGTATGCGCGCACTGGTCGAGCGGGTCGACACGCAGCGGATCGTCATGCCGAAGCAGCGCGCGCTGACCAACATCAACACCGCCGCCGACCTCGCCGCGATACGCGACGCACAAGTCGCCTAGCAAATTCCGTTCGCGAATTATCCTGAATTCGAAGAATCGCCGCTCGAATTCGTGGCAGTGAATTCATGCGCATTCCTCCGTGATATACGATGGTGACTCGCGGTTTTCACCTTCACCGATGAATGGCTCGACGTCGGTTCCCCGACGGCGAATGGTGATGAATTGCAAGGGATTTCGGCCCTGTCGTCTTTCGCGGGCGGTCGAATTCGGTCATCGGGCGGTCTTTTACACAGTGCTGACCCATCGATATGAGGGGTGGGGTGATCGGCCCCGCCCGTCGCTTTTGTGCCGAAGCGACCGCGTGCAGGCCTCTAGGGGCGGGTAGCCACCGCTGTGCGCCCTGGTGATCGGCCTCAGTCGACCGCGAAAGGCAGCCTCGCCGAACGGATTACCGGAAACTTGTGGCCGGCGTGTCACCGCTTTCCGCCGAACCGTTCCTGGACCACGAATCGAAAGTAGTTGATGCGCAGGGGGTTTGGATGACGGTCTGCACCGCGCGCGAGCGAAGTCGCCGTCCCGCCCGGCGCCGTTTCCCGGCGGTCGACTCCACTTCGCCGCCGACGCTACGGGTTTCCGAGGGTGCTGACACCTCGGCCGGGCCGCCTCCCGTGTCCCAGTTCACAAAATAGCCGTGAGATGACTCACGAAAAGTTTGGCTTCGGCCGGTTTTGGCAGCTCCGTCAAAGACGCAGATGACCTGGGATAACGAAACACAATCACCGCCGTGATCGTTTCGTTATCTCGCCGCGACACACCTTTCGCCGACATGACTTCGGCGGAACGGATTTTGTACGGTCCAAAACGGCTCTACCCGGAGCAAACAATTTGAAAACCACGAACCTGCGTGTGAGTGGGGCTGCAGGAGGATCACCGACCTCTGGCGGCCGCCGGCGCTGATGCCGGCGAGGCACATTCTGGCCTCCCGCTGTCGCACCCGACCGAGACGGTGCGGCCCAACTCCCGGCCTGGCCGACAGGCATGCCCACCCCGTGCGCTCTGGCGCGGGTGTGTGTTGGTGCGCGCGTGGCGAAAGGATAGAAGTTGAAGAACATCCGCAAGACATTTGGCCTGGCGACCTTTGCCGGTGCGCTCGCGTTGGCGCCCATGGCGATGGCGACCGGCACTGCCAATGCGGACAGCGGTGTGGACTGGGACGCGATCGCGGCGTGCGAGTCGGGCGGTAACTGGTCCATCAACACCGGTAATGGCTACTACGGCGGCCTGCAGTTCACCATGGGCACCTGGCAGGCGAACGGCGGTAGCGGTTCGCCCCACAACGCCAGCCGTGAGGAGCAGATCCGCGTCGCCGAGAACGTGCTGCAGTCGCAGGGGATCGGCGCATGGCCGTCCTGCGGCGGTCGCGGCTAAGCACGCGTTTCGTCGTAACAAGGGGCGGTGCCAGGGTTTCCCTGGCACCGCCTCTTCTTTCTCAGAGGGCTCTTACGCCAATTAAGTAACGAATAAAACTTTCGACCCATGCGTAACAGGTGACGTTCATCACCCGACAGACCGGATAACCGCAGCGGAGATCGAGGGGTTCTCGGATGCGGGCCTTGTGAAAACGGTCGGGGAAGGACCGCAGAGATGAACGTTCGTACCGCAGTCACGAAGGGCTTGTTGACCGCAGCGTTCTCCGGAGCGCTCGCGATGGTGCCGATGGCGCTGTCGGAATCGTCACTGGCCACCGCCAACGCCGATTCGGTGAACTGGGACGCCATCGCCGAATGCGAATCCGGCGGCAACTGGGCCACCAACACCGGCAACGGCCACTACGGCGGCCTGCAGTTCAAGCAGGCCACCTGGACCGCCAACGGCGGTGTCGGAAACCCCGCGAGGGCATCGCGTGCCGAGCAGATCCGCGTCGCCGAGAACGTCCTGCGCACCCAGGGCATCAAGGCGTGGCCGAAGTGCGGCCCCCGCGGCGCGACGCCCGCCGTGTGGACCACGCCGTCGGGCCCCTCCGCTCCGGCACGGACCGTGCCCGCCTCGTCGACGGGATGCGCGTCGATGCCGTCCAGCGGACTGTTCGGCTTCGTCAACCCGCGTCAGATGTGCAGGGCGCTGCTCAATCCGATCGGGACGATCGCCGGAGCACGCTGAACTCGTTGCCCTGCGGATCGATGAGCCGGTCGTCGGCGGCGTCGACGCTCCACCGCCAGCGGTTCGGGACGACACGCTCGTCGTCGACGCGGACGAACTTCCAGATCAGGTCCTCCCAGCCGGCCGATCCATAGAGCCAGCGCGGCGTTCCGTCGGGGCCGTCGCGCACCTCGGCTCCCACCCGAAGCGCCCACCAGGCGGCGAGCTCCTCGGGCCGGTCGCTGTCCGTGCACACCGCGAAGACCCGGGCGGGCGGATCGAGATCGCGCTCGTCGTCCGGAAAAACGCAGAACTCGTTGCCCTCGATGTCGGCGAGCGTCGTCCACCCCGTGTGCTCGGCGAGCACACGGGCGCCGAGGCCGACCAGCGGCGCGGGATCGCGGACGTAGAGATCCAGGTGTACGCGGTTCTTCACCGTCTTCGGACCGTCCTGCGCCCGGAAGACCAGCAGCCGCCGCTGGGCCTCGACGCCCAGGGCGGAGGCCCAGAACGCGGACAGTGCCCGTGGGTCGGCAGCGTCGACGACCAGCGGGCCCAGGCGCGTGCTCATGCCGCGGACAGGTCGCGCTCGGTGGGCGGCCGGAACGCCGACCGCGCCGCCACCGACGCCAGGTGGCGGGCCACCAGCGCGTCGGGTCCCAGCACCGTGGCCCGGCTGGCCAGGGTGCTGAGCGCCGGCGGCAGGTTCATGACGCGGCCGATGAAGCGTGATTCGCGCACCAACGAGCGGACCCTCGGCCGGCGATAGGCGGCGAACCGCGCGAACGCCGCGGCCGCGTTCCCGTCGGCGTCGAGGAACCTGGCCAGGATCGCGGCGTCCTCCAGCCCCTGACAACCGCCCTGGCCGAGGTGCGGGCGCATCGGGTGGGCGGCATCGCCGACCGTCACGACGGGCCCCCGGGACCACTGCCGCGCCTCGTCGCGGTCGTAGAGGTCGTTGCGCAGAACATCGGCGGGGTCCGTGGAGGCCAGGATCTCGGGGATGGGCCGGACCCAGGACGCGAACCGCTTCCGCAGATAGGCCAACTCGCCCTGTGGCGCCGACGTCCCCTCGGGCACGCGCTCGGTGGCGAACCAGTACGTGTCGTCGGTGCCCATCGGCACGTGACCGAACTCGACCGCGGGCCCGAGCGTCTCTCCCGCCAGTTCGGGGTCGATCCGACAGTGCGCGACCCCGCGCCATGCGGTGTAGCCCACGTAGCGGTTGCGCAGGGGACCGTTCAGATGGCGGGCGACCATCGAGTGGGTGCCGTCGGCACCGATGACGGCGTCGGCGTCCAGCACCGTGTTGTCGGCCAGCCGGACCCGGACGCCGTCGCCGGTCACCGCCAGCGCCTCCGCCGCCACGCCGGCCCGCAGGGTGTCGCCGGCGAGCGCCGCAGCCAGGATCGACGTCAGCGCCGATCGCCGAATCACCACCAGGGGCTCGCCGAGGCTCTTGACGATGAGTTGCGCCTCGGGACGCCGTAGCCAGCTGCCGTCGCGCCAGCGCGCCGCGCCCGCGGTGATTCGTCCGCCGCGCTGACGCACCGCGTCGCCGAGTCCGATGTCGTCCAGGGCCGCCAACGCGTTCGGCCAGATGCTGATCCCGGCCCCCGACGATGTGTCGGTGCGCTCCTCGACCAGCGTGACGTCGTGTCCGCGCTGCTGCAGCGCGACCGCGGTCGCCAGTCCGGCGATGCCCGCCCCGATCACCACGATTCGCATCGGCATGCGTCGAACGTAGCGCGCCGTACGCCGGGCATCTCGCCGCACGGAACGCCGAAGGACGGTGTGCTACGAACGGGGCATGACCGCGACCCCCTTCGACGACCTCGACGAATACGTCGCGCTGCCCCGCGTCTCGGGGTTGGCGCTCTCGCCGGACGGGGCGCGGCTGGTGACCACGGTCGCCGAACTCAACGACAAGAGAACCGAATACGTCAGCGCGGTATGGGAGATCGACCCCACCGGTGGGCAACCGGCCCGGAGGCTGACCCGCGGAACCAAGGGAGAGTCGGCGCCCGCATTCGCCGCCGACGGCGACCTGCTGTTCGTCGCGGCTCGGCCGGCCCCCGACGACGACAAGCCACCCGCCGCGCTGTGGCGACTCCCGGCGTCCGGTGGTGAGGCGGTGCAGCAGCTGACACTCCCCGGCGGCGTGGAGGCGGTACGCCCCGCCCGCCAGGCCGACATCGCGGTGGTGCGCTCACCGCTGATGCCCTCGGCGCGGACCCTCGACGACGACCGCCGGATCCGAGACCTGCGCAAGGACAACAAGATCACCGCGATCCTGCACACCGGCTACCCGATCCGGCACTGGGACTCTGACCTCGGCCCGGCGGAACCACACTTGCTCGGCGTCGACCTGGCCGCCGAGCAGGCCAGCGGTGACGGCGTCCGCGACCTGACCGCCGCACCGGGCGGTGCGCTGCGCGACTCCGACTTCGACATCAGTTCCGACGGCCGGTTCCTGGTCACCACATGGCAGCGCCCGGCGCCCGGTGCGTCGCGGCACTCGGTGCTGATGCGGATCGATCTCGACAGCGGCGAGCGCACGGTGCTCGTCGAGGATCCCGACGCCGACGTGTGGGGTCCGGCCATCTCACCGGACGGCACGACCGTGGTGTACCTCCGCGAGACGTTCTCGACGCCCGACACGGCGCCGCGAATCACATTGGGGCGCATCCGGTTCGGCGAGCAGCCCGCGATGCTCGCGGCCGATTGGGACCGGTGGCCCGCCTCGGTGACGTGGCTGCGGGACGGCTCGGCGGTGATCGTCACCGCCGACCAGGACGGCCGGGCGCCGGTGTTCCGCGTCAATGTCGCCGACCCTGCGGTGACCCAGCTGACGTTCGACGACCACTGCTACTCCGACGTGGTGGCCGCCCCCGACGGTGTGCTGTTCGCGTTGCGGAGCTCCTACGCCGCGCCGCCGCACCCGGTGCGCATCGATCCCGACGGCACGGTCACCGAACTGCCCTGCGTCGAGGTGCCGCCCCTTCCGGGCGCGCTGACGGAACTCGAGACGACAACCGACGACGGCACTCGGGTGCGCTCGTGGCTGGTGCTGCCCGCCGGCGACGGCGAGGCGCCGCTGCTGCTGTGGATCCACGGCGGCCCGCTGAGCAGTTGGAACGTGTGGTCGTGGCGATGGAATCCCTGGCTGCTGGCGGCGCGGGGGTACGCCGTGCTGCTGCCCGATCCGGGGCTCTCGACGGGTTACGGGCAAGACTTCATCGCGCGCGGCTGGGGCGCCTGGGGCGGCGCTCCCTACGACGACCTGATGGCCATCACCGACGCGGCGTGTGCCCATCCCCGTATCGACGGGTCGCGCACAGCGGCGATGGGCGGCTCGTTCGGCGGCTACATGGCCAAC
Organism: Mycolicibacterium celeriflavum; assembly: GCA_050205545.1. Classification (GTDB taxonomy): domain Bacteria; phylum Actinomycetota; class Actinomycetes; order Mycobacteriales; family Mycobacteriaceae; genus Mycobacterium; species Mycobacterium celeriflavum_A. The sequence goes on along the minus strand of JBNMQV010000005.1, from coordinate 192,941 downwards.
TGGGTCGCCGGCCACACCGACCGGTTCGAGGCGATCGTCACCCACGCCAGCCTCTGGGCCCTCGACCAGTTCGGCGCCACCACCGACTCGTCGTACTACTGGCTGCGAGAGATGACGCGAGACATGGCGCAGGCGAACTCGCCCCACCATCACGTCGACCGGATCCGCACGCCGATGCTGGTCATCCACGGCGACAAGGACTACCGCGTGCCGATCGGCCAGGCGCTGCGGCTGTGGTACGAGCTGCTGACCCACTCCGCGCTGCCCGCCGACGCCGACGGCAACAGCCCGCACCGGTTCCTGTACTTCCCGTCGGAGAACCACTGGGTCCTCACGCCACAGCACGCCAAGATCTGGTACCAGGTGGTGACCGGGTTCCTGGCGAGGCATGTGCTCGGCGAGGACGACGAGCTACCCGAGACGCTCGGGTAACCTAGGTGCTTCGTTTCCTGGATAACCAATGCCGTTGTTCGCCAATGAAATTCCGCTACGCAAGCGTCAATAGTTCGCGCACGCAACGCCATTACCAGGCGGAATGAAGCGCCACCGTGGCGGTTCATCGGTGTACCGGCCCGTGTGGTCGCAAACGTAGCGGCCACAACAGATTTCGATTTGGTTACGGTCACGCCCATGACCGATATCAACACATGCACACACGACCGAATCCGACGAGTTTTCGCCGTTCGGGGCGGCGTCGAGCGACATCCGTCGCGGTATGCCCGACATATCGGCCGGTTGGGGGCGTTCGCGGTGGCGATGGGTGTCGGGGCCGCGGTGGCCGCGACACCCTGGCCCGCGTCGGCCGAACCGTCAGACAAGGGATCGGCCGACGGGCCCGACGTCAGTGTGTCGACCAATGGTGAGACCCGCGTGGAGAAGGGCACCGCGACCTCCACGTCCGAGGGCACCGGATCCGTGGCGATCGCGCGCGGCGACGGCAGCGACGCCACGGCGACGGGCGGCGACCGCAACAAGGCAATCGTCAACGGGGACAACAGTTCCGCGACCACATCGAGGGACGGGGTCAGTTACGGCGACGGCAACACCGCCCGCGTCGTCGGTGACGACAGCACCGCCGTGGCCGGCCTCGGCGACGGCAACACCGCCACCGTGACCGGTGACGGCGGGGAAGCCCAGGCCGGCCTGGGCGATGGCAACACGGCGACGGTGGTCGGCGACGACGGGCTGGCGCTGGCCGGTGAAGGTGACGGCAACTCCACCACGGTGATCGGCGACGGCAGTGCGGCCGGTGCCGGTGAAGGCGACGGCAACACCGCGACTGTGATCGGCGACGGCAGTACCGCCGGTGTGGGCGACGGTGACAACAACACCGCGACGGTGACCGGCGACGGCAGCACGGCCGGGGCCGGCGACGGAAACAACAACACCGCCACCACGCGCGGTGATGGCAGCGCGTCGGGCGCCGGCGAGGGCGACAACAACACCGCGACCGTGACCGGTGACGGCAGCACTGCCAGTGCCGGCGACGGCGACAACAACACCGCGACGGTGACCGGCGACGGCCTCACCGCCACGGCGACCGATGGCGACGGCCTCACCGCTGAGGCTCCGTAACCCGGCGCGCGCGCACCCAGGTGCATCCGTTGGCGGCCTCGTTCATCGGGGCCGCCAGCAGCGCCGATGACCGAGCCGGGCGGCGACGGCGGCGGTGCTCCCGGCGGGGCGCGGTAGCGTCGGTGCCATGAGCGCAACGGAGCGGGAATTCGACATCGTCTTGTACGGCGCCACCGGGTTCGTCGGCAAATTGACCGCCGAATACCTGGCCAGGACGGCATCGGGGGCCCGGATCGCGCTCGCGGGCCGCTCCCACGACAAGCTGGTCGCGGTCCGGGATTCGTTGGGCGACAAGGCCGGTTCGTGGCCGTTGATCACGGCGGACGCGTCCCAGCCATCGACGCTGAACGAGATGGCCGCGCGGACCCGCGTGGTGGTGACGACGGTCGGCCCCTACGCCCGCTACGGCCTGCCCTTGGTCGCGGCGTGCGCCGCGGCGGGCACCGACTACGCGGATCTGACCGGCGAACCGCTGTTCATGCGCGAGAGCATCGACCGCTACCACGAGCAGGCCGCAGCCAACGACGCGCGTATCGTGCACACATGCGGATTCGACTGCATCCCTTCGGATCTCACGGTGTTCGCGCTGTACAGGCGGGCCCAGCAGGACGGGGCCGGTGAGCTGACCGACACGAATCTGGTGGTGCGCGCCATCAAGATGGGCGTCTCCGGCGGAACCGCCGCCTCGATGGTGGAAGTTGTGCGCGAGGCCTCCAGCAACGAGGAGTCCCGGCGGCTGATGAACGACCCCTACACCCTGAGTCAGGACCGTGCCGCTGAACCGGAGCTCGGCGGCCAGCCGGACCTGCGGTGGCGCAGGGGCGGCGAGATCGCCCCAGAACTGCAGGGTTACTGGGTCGGCCCGTTCGTGATGGCCGCCGTCAACACCCGAATCGTGCGGCGCAGCAACGCATTACTCGACTACGCCTACGGCCGCCGGCTGGAGTACGGCGAGCAGATGAGCATGGGCAAGTCGGTCGCCGCGCCGGTCACCTCGGCGCTGGCGGCGGCGGGCAACGCCGCGACGATGGCGTTGGGGACGCGCTTCTTCCACCGGGTACCGACGAAGGTGGTCGAGCGAGTCCTGCCGAAGCCGGGCACCGGACCGAGCGAACAGGTCCGGGAGAACGGCTTCTACGACATCGAGACGTATGCCACGACCACCACGGGCGCCCGGTATCGCGCCGTCATGTCACAGAAGGGCGACCCGGGCTACAAGGCGACGTCGGTGCTGCTGGGGGAGAGCGCGCTGGCCCTGGCGCTGGACCGGGACAAGCTCTCCGACCTTCGCGGGGTGCTCACGCCGGCCGCGGCGATGGGCGACGCGTTGCTGGACCGCCTGCCGTCCGCCGAGGGCGTGACCCTGGAGACCGAGCGCCTGACGGGGTAGCGCACATCACATCGGTCGCGCGGCGGAAACGGCCCTGTTCGGACCCGTTTCGGGGCAGTTAGCGACGGCCCGCGCCGCGTTCCTAGAATTGCGGGGTGACCGCCAGCCCCCAATCCTCTGCCGACGCCCTGCCCAAGTCCTGGGACCCGGGCGCGGTGGAGAGCGACATCTACGAGGGGTGGGTCAAGGCCGGCTACTTCACCGCGGACGCGACCAGCAGCAAGCTCCCCTATTCGATCGTGCTGCCCCCGCCGAACGTCACCGGCAACCTGCACATGGGTCATGCGCTGGACCACACGCTGATGGATGCGCTGACCCGCCGCAAGCGGATGCAGGGCTACGAGGTGCTGTGGCTGCCGGGCATGGACCACGCAGGCATCGCGACCCAGTCGGTGGTCGAGAAGCAGCTCGCCGTCGACGGTAAGACCAAGGAGGACTTCGGCCGGGACCTGTTCATCGACAAGGTCTGGGACTGGAAGCGGGAGTCCGGCGGCACCATCGGCGCGCAGATGCGCCGCCTCGGTGACGGCGTGGACTGGAGCCGCGACCGGTTCACCATGGACGAGGGCCTGTCCCGCGCGGTGCGCACCATCTTCAAACGGCTCTTCGACGCCGGCCTGATCTACCAGGCCGAGCGGCTGGTCAACTGGTCGCCGGTGCTCGAGACGGCCATATCCGACCTCGAGGTCAAATATGAGGACATCGAGGGCGAGCTGGTGTCGTTCCGGTACGGCTCGCTCGACGACGACGAACCGCACATCGTGGTCGCCACCACCCGTGTCGAGACGATGCTCGGCGATACGGCGATCGCGGTGCACCCGGACGACGAGCGGTACCGCCACCTGGTCGGCAAGACGTTGTCGCACCCGTTCGTCGACCGCGAGATCGTGATCGTGGCCGACGAGCACGTCGACCCCGAGTTCGGCACGGGTGCGGTGAAAGTGACCCCCGCGCACGACCCCAACGACTTCGAGATCGGCCTGCGCCATCAGCTGCCGATGCCGTCCATCATGGACACCAAGGGCCGAATCGCCGACACCGGAACGCAATTCGACGGCATGGACCGCTTCGAGGCGCGGGTCAAGGTCCGCGAGGCGCTGGCCCGCGAAGGCCGCGTCGTCGCCGAGAAGCGTCCCTATGTGCACAGCGTCGGGCACTCCGAGCGCAGCGGTGAGCCGATCGAACCGAGGCTCTCACTGCAGTGGTGGGTGAAGGTCGAATCGCTGGCCAAGGCCGCAGGTGACGCGGTGCGCAACGGCGACACCGTGATTCATCCGCCGAGCCTGGAACCGCGCTGGTTCGCGTGGGTGGACAATATGCACGACTGGTGTATCTCGCGGCAGTTGTGGTGGGGGCATCGCATCCCGATCTGGCACGGCCCCAACGGTGAGACGGTTTGCGTCGGCCCCGACGAGACGCCGCCCGAGGGCTGGGAGCAGGACCCCGACGTGCTCGACACGTGGTTCAGCTCGGCGCTGTGGCCGTTCTCGACCATGGGCTGGCCCGACCACACCGCCGACCTCGCCAAGTTCTATCCGACCACCGTGCTGGTCACCGGCTACGACATCCTGTTCTTCTGGGTGGCGCGGATGATGATGTTCGGCACGTTCGTCGCCGACGACCCCGCGATCACCCTCGACGGTCAGCGCGGCCCGCAGGTGCCCTTCCAGAACGTGTTCTTACACGGGCTGATTCGCGACGAGCACGGCCGCAAGATGAGCAAGTCGCGCGGCAACGGGATCGACCCGCTGGACTGGGTGGAGATCTTCGGCGCCGACGCGTTGCGGTTCACGCTGGCCCGAGGTGCCAGCCCGGGCGGCGACCTGTCCATCGGCGAGGATCACGCCCGCGCGTCCCGCAACTTCGCGACGAAGCTGTTCAACGCCACCCGCTTCGCGTTGATGAACGGCGCCGCGCCCGCACCGCTGCCGGAGGTCGCCGAGCTCACCGACGCCGACCGCTGGATCCTCGGCCGGATGGAACAGGTTCGCGCCGAGGTGGATTCGACGTTCGACGCCTACGAGTTCAGCCGCGCATGCGAGTCGCTGTACCACTTCGCCTGGGACGAGTTCTGCGATTGGTATGTCGAGCTGGCCAAGGTTCAGCTGGCCGAGGGGATCACGCATACGACGGCCGTGCTGGCCGCGGTGCTCGACACGTTGCTCAAGCTGTTGCATCCGGTGATGCCGTTCGTCACCGAGGTGTTGTGGAAGAGCCTGACCGAGGGCGAGTCGCTGGTGATCGCGGACTGGCCGACGCCGTCGGGTTTCGAGCTCGATCCGGTTGCGGCGCAACGGGTCGCGGACATGCAGAAGCTGATCACCGAGGTGCGGCGCTTCCGTAGCGATCAGGGGCTCAACGATCGGCAGAAGGTGCCCGCGCGGCTTTCGGCCATCGCCGAGGCGGATCTGCACGCGCAGGTGCCCGCGGTCCGGTCGTTGGCCTGGCTGACCGCCGATGAGGACGGTTTCGCCCCCACCGCGGCGATCGAGGTGCGGCTGTCGCGCGGCACCGTGACCGTCGAGGTCGACACCTCGGGCACCGTGGACGTGGCCGCCGAACGGCGCAGGCTCGAGAAGGACCTCGCGGCGGCGCAGAAGGAACTGTCCAGCACCACAGGCAAACTCGGCAACGAGGCGTTTTTGGCCAAGGCGCCCGCGGAGGTGGTCGAGAAGATCCGCGGACGTCAACAGGTCGCGCAGGAGGAAGTCGACCGCATCACCGCAAGGCTGGCCGCGCTGCGATGACCGACCCGGGGCCGGACGACCGGCCGCATCCGGAACCCGAGCCGTCGCCGGACGAGATCGCGGCTCTCCTACAGGTCGAGCACCTGCTCGACCAGCGTTGGCCCGAAACGAAACTCGAACCCAGCACGACGCGCATCTCGGCGCTGCTGGAGCTTCTCGGCTCACCGCAGCGGGGGTATCCGTCGATCCACATCGCCGGCACCAACGGCAAGACGTCGGTCGCGCGGATGATCGACGCGCTGCTGACCGCGCTGCACCGTCGCACCGGCCGCACCACCAGCCCGCATCTGCAGTCGGCCGTGGAGCGCATCTCGATCGACGGCAAGCCGATCAGCCCCGCGACCTACGTCGACACCTACCGCGAGATCGAGCCGTTCGTCGAGCTCGTCGATCAGCAGTCCGAGGCTGGCGTTCTCGGAAAGGCTGGCCCGCGCCTGAGCAAGTTCGAGGTGGTGACGGCGATGGCGTTCGCCGCGTTCGCCGATGCGCCGATCGACGTCGCCGTCGTCGAGGTGGGCCTCGGCGGCCGCTGGGACGCCACCAACGTGGTGAACGCCCCGGTCGCGGTGATCACCCCGATCGGGGTGGACCACGCCGAGTATCTCGGCGACACGCTCGCCGAGATCGCCGCCGAGAAGGCCGGGATCATCGGCAAACAGGAGGAGGAGATAGTTCCGTCAGGGACAGATCTCAGCACTGTCGCAATCATCGGCAGGCAGGCGCCCGAGGCGATGGAGGCGCTGCTGGCACAGACCGTGCGCGCCGACGCGGCCGTCGCGCGTGAGGACTCCGAGTTCGCGGTGCTCGGCAGGCAGGTCGCGGTCGGTGGGCAGTTGCTGGAGCTGCAGGGACTCGGCGGTCTCTACTCCGACATCTTCCTGCCGCTGCACGGTGAGCACCAGGCGCACAACGCCGCTCTGGCGCTGGCCGCCGTCGAGGCGTTCTTCGGTGCGGGGGCGCAGCGCCAGCTCGACGTCGACGCGGTGCGGGCGGGGTTCGCCGCGGTGACGAGCCCCGGGCGTTTGGAGCGAATGCGCAGTGCCCCAACGGTTTTCATCGACGCCGCCCACAACCCCGCGGGTGCCGCGGCGCTGGCGCAGGCCCTGCAGGAGGAGTTCGATTTCCGCTACCTGGTCGGCGTCGTGTCCGTGATGGGCGACAAGGACGTCGACGGCATCCTCACCGCGCTGGAGCCGGTGTTCGACCAGATCGTCGTCACCCACAACGGCTCGCCGCGCGCGCTCGACGTCGAGGCGCTGGCATTGCTGGCCGAGCAGAGGTTCGGCCCCGAACGCGTGGTCACGGCCGCGACCCTGCCGGACGCGATCGAGACCGCCACCGCGATCGTCGAGGAGTCCGCCGGCGAGGGCGAACTGCTCGGCGGCGCCGGCATCGTGATCACCGGATCCGTCGTCACCGCGGGCGCCGCTCGCACGCTGTTCGGAAAGGATCCGCAATGACCGAACCGGCGCCTGCGCAGCAGCCGGATCCCTGGAAGAGCTTCCGCGGGGTGATGGCGGGCACGCTGATCCTCGAAGCCATCGTCGTGCTGCTGGCGTTGCCGGTGGTGGCCAACATCGGGGGCGGGCTGACCGCGGCCACCGGCGGTTTCCTGATCGGCATAGCCGTGGTCCTGGTGCTTTTGGCCGGTGTGCAGGGCAAACCGTGGGCGATCTGGGTGAACGTGGGCATCCAGGTGGTCCTGATCGCCGGCGTCGTCCTCGACCTGGCGATCGCCTTCGTCGGCGTCATCTTCCTGATCGTGTGGCTGCTCATCGCCTATCTGCGCGCCGAGGTCTTGCGCCGGCAGAAGCGGGGACTTCTGCCTGGTCAGCAGCGTCCGCCGGAGTAGTCGAGCTCGGCGGCTATTCTGTGCGCCGTGACTGAGCCGATTGAACGCACCCTCGTGTTGGTCAAGCCCGACGGCGTCAAGCGGCGTCTGGTCGGCGAGATTGTGAGCCGGATCGAACGCAAAGGCCTGACCCTCGCGGCCCTGGAACTGGTGAACGTCAGCGACGACCTGGCCCGCAAGCACTACGCCGAGCACGAAGGCAAGCCGTTCTTCGAGTCGCTGCTGGCCTTCATCACCTCGGGCCCCGTCGTGGCCGCGATCGTGGAGGGCCCGCGGGCCATCGCCGCGTTCCGGCAGATCGCGGGCGGCACCGATCCCGTGGAGAAGGCGACTCCGGGCACCATCCGCGGTGACCTGGCCCTGATCACCCAGGACAACCTCGTGCACGGCTCGGATTCCCCGGAGTCCGCCGCACGCGAGATCGATCTCTGGTTCCCCAGCAAGTAGCGGGTTTCGCGACCAGTCTCGCCCAGCCTGGTCAGGCGCGGCGTCGTGATGTGGGATACTCGTGTCGGGTTGCCGGCCGCCAAACCGGGGTCGGAAGCCCGAATGAAGACTTAGACGTGCGCGACCATCGCCACGCGTGATGCGGCGCCGACCGTCCAGCCATCATTCAGACCGGCACCGGGATGGTCCCCTGTGGACCGCTCGGAGCGAGACCACAACAAGCTCGGGCGAAAGCTACCCGGGTCCATAGCGGAAGCCCTCGCGTGGCCGCGTCAGACACGACGCGCCCGGGGGCTTAAGGAGACTACGTGGCCGAAGATGCCCCAACCGAAGACCTTTCTGAAGACACGCGAGAAGCGGAGGACTCTCAGCCGGAGACGTTGAGAGTCGATTCGCTCGCCCAGGTGCTCGGCACCACCACCGAGCGGGTGCTCGAGGCGCTGGCCGAACTCGACGGTCGAGCCCGCACCGCCGAATCCACCGTCGAGGAGGACGAGGCGCAGCGGGTGCGCGACGCGCTCGCCAACGGCGCGGCGGAGACACCCGCACCCCAAGACACCTCCGACACCTCCGAGTCCGATGACGGGGACGAGCCGGAGTCGCGGCTGATCCTCGAGACGCCCGCGGAGGAAACCGCGGAGCGCGGGGAGTACATGCCGCTGTTCGTGGCGCCGCAACCGGTCAAGTTCGACTACGACGCCGGCGAGGACGATGACGACGACGATGACGATGACGACGGTTCGGACGGCGAGGACGACCAGTCCGAGCGGCCCTCCGGCCGCCGTCGCCGCCGCGGCAGGCGTGGTCGGGGCCGCGGCCGCGGTGAGCAGAACGGCGACGACGGCGAGTCCGACGGCGAGGCCAACCAGAACGGTTCGGGCTCCGACCAGGACGGCGACGACTCGGACGACTCCGACGAGGACAACGGCGACGACGAAGGCTCCGGCACCGAGGGCGCGACCCGGCGCCGTCGCCGCCGGCGTCGCCGCAAGTCCGGCTCGGGGGACGACGGCGACGCGGGGACGTCACCCGACGACCCGCCGAACACCGTCGTTCACGAACGCGAACCGCGGAAGTCGAGCAGGGGCGACAAGTCCTCCAGCGGCGACGGCGAGATCCAGGGCATCAGCGGCTCGACCCGGCTGGAGGCCAAGCGGCAGCGCAGGCGCGACGGCCGCGATGCCGGCAGGCGCCGCCCACCGATCCTGAGCGAGGCCGAATTCCTGGCCCGGCGGGAAGCCGTCGAGCGGATGATGGTCGTTCGCGACAAGGTCCGCACCGAGCCGCCGCACGAGGGCGCCCGCTACACCCAGATCGCCGTGCTCGAGGACGGTGTCGTCGTCGAGCACTTCGTCACCTCGGCCGCGTCGGCCTCGCTGGTCGGCAACATCTACCTCGGCATCGTGCAGAACGTGCTGCCGTCGATGGAGGCGGCGTTCGTCGACATCGGCCGCGGGCGCAACGGCGTGCTCTACGCCGGCGAGGTGAACTGGGAGGCGGCCGGTCTGGGCGGGCAGAACCGCAAGATCGAGCAGGCGCTCAAGCCGGGCGACTACGTCGTCGTCCAGGTCAGCAAGGACCCCGTTGGGCACAAGGGCGCGCGACTGACGACGCAGGTGTCGTTGGCGGGCCGTTACCTGGTCTACGTGCCGGGGGCGTCGTCGACCGGCATCAGCCGCAAACTGCCCGACACCGAACGCCAGCGTCTCAAGGAGATCCTGCGTGAGGTGGTGCCGCCCGACGCCGGCGTGATCATCCGCACCGCGTCCGAGGGCGTCAAAGAAGAGGACATCCGCAACGACGTGGAACGCCTCGCCAAGCGCTGGACCGAGATCGAGGCCAAGGCCGCCGAGATCACCGAGAAGAAGGCCGGTGCGGCCGTCGCGCTCTACGAAGAGCCCGACGTGCTGGTCAAGGTGATCCGCGACCTGTTCAACGAGGACTTCACCGGGTTGACCGTCTCCGGCGAGGACGCCTGGAACACCATCACCGAATACGTCAATTCGGTTGCCCCGGAACTGCTTCCACGGCTGACGAAGTACGAGCCGGCCTCTGCAGACGGTCCGGATGTGTTCGCGGTGCACCGCATCGACGAACAGCTGACCAAGGCGATGGACCGCAAGGTGTGGCTGCCGTCGGGCGGCACGCTCGTGATCGACCGCACCGAGGCCATGACGGTCATCGACGTCAACACCGGCAAGTTCACCGGGTCCGGCGGCAACCTCGAGCAGACCGTCACGCGCAACAACCTCGAGGCGGCCGAGGAGATCGTGCGCCAGCTGCGGCTGCGCGACATCGGCGGCATCGTGGTGATCGACTTCATCGACATGGTGCTCGAGTCGAACCGCGACCTGGTGTTGCGGCGGCTGACCGAGGCGCTGGCCCGCGACCGGACCCGCCATCAGGTCTCCGAGGTGACCTCGTTGGGCCTCGTGCAGCTGACGCGCAAGCGCCTGGGCACCGGTCTCGTGGAGGCGTTCTCGACGGCGTGCACGCACTGCGCCGGGCGGGGAATCGTGCTGCACGGCGATCCGGTCGACTCGACGTCGAGCAGCGGACGCAAGTCGGACGGCGGCGGCGGTCGACGCGGTAAGCGCGGTAAGCGCGGCGGCAAGACCGACGACGTCGCCGTGGCCAAGGTCCCGCCGCATCCCGCGGGCGAGCATCCGATGTTCAAGGCGATGGCGGCCGCCAACGGCCGGCACGACGCGGATGACGAGGACAGCGACGACGAGACCCGCGAGCAGAAGCCCGAGGAGGTCGCCGAGACCGATGCGGAAGCCATTTCGGGAGCCATCCGCACCGCGGTGATCGAATCCGGCGAGGACGACATCGAGGACCTCGAGGACGAGGACTTCGACGAGTCCGATGACGACTCCGACGAGGACGACGACTCCGACGAGGACGAGATCGACCTGGACTCCGATGACGACGAGGACGACATCGACGACGACATCGAGGTCATCGGCGCCGACGACTCCGACGACGACTCGGACGACGACGACTCGGACGACGATTCCGAGGATGACGACGATTCCGAGGACGGGCGATACGACGCCAACGGGGTGCCGCCGACCGCGGTCAGCTCGGGAGGACGGCACCGGCGCCGCGCGGCGGCTCGACCCGCTGGACCCCCGAGCCATGACGGCTGACCTGGTGGGCGGGGCGACGAGCCGTGACCTGCGGTGATTTGACCCTCATGCGGCGCCTCAAGTAGCCTTGAGCAGTTGTCGCCAGGCTCTGGACCATGCGAGTCGGCGACGGTCCGAAACCCAGACCAGCGCAGCGGCAAGTCGCGCGCGCCCAGTGAACGACGTAGGAGTAGCAGCACGATGGCCACGTACGCAATCGTCAAGACCGGCGGCAAGCAGTACAAAGTCGCGGTCGGCGACGTGGTGAAGGTCGAGAAGCTCGATTCCGAGCCCGGCTCCAGCGTCTCGCTGCCCGTGGCCCTCGTCGTGGACGGTTCGAAGGTGACCTCCGACGCCAAGGCGTTGGAGAAGGTCGCCGTCACCGGTGAGATCCTCGAGCACACCAAGGGCCGCAAGATCCGCATCCACAAGTTCAAGAACAAGACCGGCTACCACAAGCGGCAGGGTCACCGTCAGCAGCTGACCGTCCTCAAGGTCACCGGGATCAAGTAGGGGAACCAGACATGGCACACAAGAAGGGCGCATCCAGCTCGCGCAACGGTCGCGACTCAGCCGCACAGCGGCTCGGCGTCAAGCGGTTCGGCGGCCAGATCGTCAAGGCCGGCGAGATCCTCGTCCGCCAGCGCGGCACCCACTTCCACCCCGGCACCAACGTCGGCCGTGGTGGTGACGACACCCTGTTCGCCACCGCCCCCGGTGCCGTCGAGTTCGGCACCAAGCGCGGCCGCAAGACCGTCAGCGTCGTGCGACCGGCGCCGCAGGAGGCCTGACTTCCTGCCGCGAATGTGATGCTGCGACTTCTCGGCGGAAGCCGGTAGCAGCTCACATCGTCACGGAAAGGAAGGTCCGATGCCTCGCTTCGTCGACCGCGTGGTGATTCACGCGCGGGCCGGCAACGGCGGTAACGGCTGCGCGTCGGTCCATCGCGAGAAATTCAAACCGCTCGGCGGACCCGACGGCGGTAACGGCGGTCGCGGCGGCAGCGTGATCCTGGTCGTCGATCCGCAAGTGCACACGCTGCTCGACTTCCACTTCCATCCGCACATCGTCGCGCCGTCCGGCAAGCAGGGCGCGGGCGGCAACCGCGACGGCGCCGCGGGCGCCGATCTCGAGGTCAAAGTTCCCGAGGGCACGGTCGTGCTCGACGAGGACGGCCGGGTGCTCGCCGACCTCGTCGGCGCCGGTACCCGTTTCGAGGCGGCCGCGGGCGGTCGCGGCGGGCTGGGCAACGCCGCGCTGGCGTCGCGTGCCCGCAAGGCACCCGGATTCGCGCTGCTCGGCGAGAAGGGTCAGGTCCGCGACCTGACACTGGAGCTCAAGACCGTCGCCGACGTCGGCCTCGTCGGCTTCCCGTCCGCGGGGAAGTCGTCTCTGGTGTCGGTGATCTCGGCGGCCAAACCGAAGATCGCCGACTATCCGTTCACGACGCTGGCGCCCAACCTCGGCGTGGTGTCGGCCGGGGACAACACGTTCACCGTCGCCGATGTGCCCGGTCTCATCCCGGGCGCCTCACAGGGGCGCGGGCTGGGGCTCGACTTCCTGCGCCACATCGAACGCTGCGCGGTGCTAGTGCACGTCATCGACTGCGCGACGATGGAACCCGGACGCGATCCCGTCTCCGACATCGACGCGCTCGAAGCCGAGCTCGCCGCGTACACCCCGACGCTGCAAGGCGATTCGACGCTGGGCGACCTCGCCGAACGTCCGCGTGCCGTGGTACTGAACAAGATCGACGTGCCCGACGCGCGCGAACTCGCCGAATTCGTGCGCGAAGAGGTCGCCCGCCGGTACGGCTGGCCGGTCTTCGAGGTGTCGACCGTGACCCGGGAAGGGTTGCGCCAGTTGACCTTCGCACTGTGGGAGATGGTGTCGGCCTACCGCGAATCACAACCGCCGGTGGTGCCGCGCCGACCCGTCATCCGCCCCGTCCCGGTGGACGAGAGCGGTTTCACCGTCGAGCCCGACGGACACGGCGGCTTCGTCGTGCACGGCGTCCGGCCCGAACGGTGGGTCGCCCAAACCGATTTCGACAACGACGAGGCGGTCGGATACCTCGGAGACCGGCTGGCGCGGCTGGGCGTCGAGGACGAGCTGCTGAAGCTGGGCGCCCGACCCGGATGCGCGGTCACCATCGGCGACGTCACGTTCGACTGGGAGCCGCAGACGCCGGCCGGGGTGGACGTGCCGATGTCCGGCCGCGGCACCGACCAGCGCCTCGAGCAGACCGATCGCGTCGGGGCCGCCGAACGCAAGGCCGCCCGACGCGAACGGCGTCGTCCTGGCGGTGAGTCGTGACGGCCTCCCCGCGCCCCGTGGACTCCGCGCACCGGCAAGCCGTCCGCACCGCGCGCAGCGTCGTCGTCAAGGTCGGCACCACCGCGCTGACCACACCGACCGGGGTGTTCGACGCCAGCAGGCTCGCGGTGCTGGTCGAGGCCATCGAGGGCCGGATGCGGGCCGGGTCCGACGTGGTGATCGTGTCGTCGGGGGCCATCGCGGCGGGCATCGAACCGCTGCGGCTGACCAAACGCCCCACCGACCTGGCCACCAAACAGGCCGCCGCCAGCGTGGGGCAGGTCGCGCTGGTCAACGCGTGGAGCGCGGCGTTCGCCCGCTACGACCGCACCGTCGGCCAGGTGCTGCTCACCGCGCACGACATCTCGATGCGGGTGCAACACACCAATGCCCAGCGCACGCTGGACCGGCTGCGGGCGCTGCACGCGGTCGCGATCGTCAACGAGAACGACACCGTGGCCACCAACGAGATTCGGTTCGGCGACAACGACCGGCTCTCGGCGCTGGTCGCGCATCTGGTCGGCGCCGACGCGCTGATCCTGCTCTCCGACATCGACGGGCTCTACGACTCGGATCCGCGGAAAGGCAACGCGCACTTCATCACCGAGGTGGCGGCTCCGGAAGACCTCGACGGCGTGGTGGCCGGGAGGGGTAGCCATCTCGGTACCGGTGGAATGGCGTCGAAGCTGTCCTCGGCGCTACTGGCCGCCGATGCCGGGGTGCCGGTGTTGTTGGCCGCGGCCTCGGACGCCGCGACCGCGCTGGACGACGCGTCGGTCGGCACCGTGTTCGCGCCGCGGCCCGAGCGGATGTCCGCGCGCCGGTTCTGGGTGCGCTACGCCGCCGAGGCCTCCGGTGCGTTGACGCTCGACGACGGTGCGGTGCGCGCCGTGGTCAAACAGCGGCGCTCGTTGCTGCCCGCCGGGATCACCGCGGTGTCGGGACGGTTCTACGGCGGCGACGTCGTCGAGTTGCGAACGCAGGACGGCACGATGGTTGCGCGCGGTGTGGTCGCCTACGACCGGGGCGAGTTGGCGACGATGTTGGGCCGGTCGTTGTCCGACCTGCCGCCGGAGGCGCGTCGGCCCGCCGTGCACGCCGACGACCTGGTCGCCGTCTGACTCACGCCGACGTCGCGACCGCGGGCAGCTCGTCGGCCAGCAGAGCCAGCATGGGGGAGCAGCCGTTGTCGATCTTGACCGTCGCGAGCGCGTCGCCGCGGGTGGCACCGCGGTTGATGATCGCGATCGGCATGCCGGCCGCCGCGGCATGGCGCACGAACCGGTAGCCCGAGTACACCGTCAGCGACGACCCGGCGACCAGCAGGGCATCGGCTGCGTCGACCACCGAATACGCCTCGGCCACACGCTCTTTCGGAACGCTCTCGCCGAAGTAGACGATGTCGGGTTTGAGCATGCCGCCGCAGCGGGGGCAGTCGACGACGCGGAACGATCCGGTCTCGCCGACGACGGCGTCGGCGTCCGGCGCGACCGCGATACCGCCAACCGACTCCGCGACCCGTTGAGCGAACCCCGGATTGGCCTCCTCCAGCAGCTCGGCCAGGGCGGCGCGCGTCATCGTGTGCGCACAGTCCAGGCAGATCACCTGCGCGTAGGTGCCGTGGAGGTTGACGACGTTGTCGCTGCCGGCCTTCGTGTGCAGCAGGTCGACGTTCTGCGTGATCAGCCCCGACACCACGCCGGCCGCCTCGAGCGCGGCGAGGGCACAGTGGCCGGCGTTGGGCAGCGTGGCGTCCATATGTCGCCAGCCGAGGTGGTTGCGTGCCCAGTACCGCTGCCGGAACACGGGGTCGGAGGTGAACTGGCGGATCGTCATGGGATTGCTCGGCGGCGAGTCCGGGCCGCGGTAGTCCGGGATCCCGGAGTCGGTGGACATCCCCGCCCCGGTGAGCACGGCGATCCGGCGGCCCAGTAGCAGGGCGACGAGTTCGGGGGATTCCACCCGATCCAGGGTAGGCGCTCGGCGAAAACCCGAGGTCGGGGTGCTTAGCGGGGTGATCGCCCGCACCAGGTGCGTGCAATCAACCCGTTAGGCGCTAGTTCGCCAGGGCCTGCGGCGACAGCTCCTTGAGCATCGCATTCGCCCACCGCATCTGCCGCAGGGCCTGCGGATGGCAGCGCTGGGTCAGCTCGAGCAACCGCTCGTCCTTGGCCGCCTGGGCGCCCTGAGCCAGCAGCTCCCAGTCGAGCGAGACACCCGCCGCCAACCGGTGCAGCCGCCTCAGATCGGCCAGCAGTAACAGGGCGGGTTCGGGCCGGCGGCCGAGGCGATCGCTGACCCACTGCTGGGCCGCCTCGGTGACGGCCTTGGTCCGCGGACGGGCCCGCAGCCGAACGCCGTAGTTCCGTCCGATCTGCGCGATCAGCTCGACGTGCTCGCGCGACCAGACGGTGAGGTCCATCGCGACGTGATAGATGCCGTGGTCGTCGTGGTGGCGCGCGGCGATCGCGTCCAGCGAGCGCGCCAGGCGCAGTTCGGAGCGGTGCAATTCGCGCAACGCCAGGCCGAGTTTCATGATGACTCCGCTCCGGTCTGTGCGACGCCCAGCCGGGCCGCCGCGGTCTTGAAGATCGGCTGTTTGGACACCGGATCCCAGTCGGTCAGCGTCAGTTCGTTGGCGGCACGGTCGCACTCGCCGGTGTCGGCGTCCCAGTAGCCGTAGTGGAACGGCAGGAACAACACGCCCTCACGGATGCCGGTGATGCGCGCCTTGGCGCGGACCCGCCCGCGCGGTGTCTCGATCTCGGCGAGGTCGCCGTCGCGCACGCCGAGCCGTTGCGCGTCGGACTCGGCAATCTCCACCCACACCTCCGGTGCCGCCGCGGCGAGTTCGGGAACGCGTCCGGTCTTGGTCCTGGTGTGGAACTGGTACACGGTCCTGCCGGTGATCAACGCGAACGGATAGTCGTCGCTCGGAACCTCGTGCGCCGGAAGGTATTCGGCCGCCTTGATGATCGCCTTGCCGTCCGGGTTCATGGCCCGGTACTCGGTCGGCTCCAGCGGTGCTCCGGTGATCAGGTCCTTGCCGTACGCCTCGCAGTAGTCGGGTGCCGCCCAGAACTGCCCGTCGGCGTAGAGGCGTTCGGTGCCGTCGGGATGCTCGGCGTTGCAGGGCCATTGGATTCCGCTGCCGCCGCGCAGCTTGTCGTAGCTCAACCCGGTGTAGTCGCACGGGCGCCCGGCGCTGCAGCGCTGCCATGCTGCGAAGGCCGATTCGGGATCCGTCCAGGAGGGCAGCGGATCACCGTCGCGGTCGCGGAAATCCATGCGGCGCGCGTAGTCAAGGAAGATGTCGAGATCCGGTCGGGCCTGACCGGGCGGGTCGATCGCCTTTTCCGACAGGTGCACGGTCCGGTCGGTGTTGGTGAACGTGCCGGTCTTCTCCGCCCATGCGGCCGCGGGCAGTACCACGTCGGCGAGTTCGGTTGTCTCCGTGGGGAAGATGTCCTGCGCGACGACGAAGAGGCGTCGCTGGCTCAGAATGCTGCGGATGCGGTGCAGCTCGGGTAGCGATACCGCCGGATTCGTCGCGCTGATCCACAAGAAGCGAAGCGTGCCCTGCTCGGCGTAGCGGAACATCTGCATCGCATGCGTCGGCGGTGCGTAGTGCGGAATCTGGGTCATGTCGACGTTCCACAACCGCGCCAACTCGCCGATGTGGTTGTCATTCGACCAGTTTCGGAAGCCGGCCAGATCGCCGTCGGCCCCGCACTCGCGGGTGTTCTCGGCGGTCGGCTGACCGTTCATCTGCAGCACCCCGCATCCCGGCCGGCCGAGCATGCCGCGCAGGATGTGCACGTTGTTGACCTGAACCGCGGCCGCCGACGCCTGGTGGGACTGGTAGAAGCCCTGCAGCACGGTCGACAGCAGGCGTTCGGCGGTGCCCAGCAGTCGCGCCGCGGCGCGGATGTCGTCGGCGGCGACGTCGCAGATCTCGGAGGCGCGCTCGGGCGGGAACTCGGCGACACGTTTGCGCAGTTCCTCGAAACCGACCGCGTGCGCGCGGATGTAGTCGTGATCGACCCATTCGTTGACGACGATCTCGTGAAGCAGCCCGTTCATCAGCGCGACGTTCGTGCCGGGCAGCGGGGCCAGATGCACGGTCGCGTGCTGGGCCACCGGAGTTCGCCGTGGATCGACGCACACGATGGCGGGCGGGTTGGGCCCGGCGAGGCGGTCCAGCATCCGCATCCACAGCACCGTCTGGGTCTCGGCGACGTTGTGGCCGAAAAGCGCGATGACGTCGGCGTGGTCGACGTCGGCGTACGAGCCGGGCTGGCCGTCGCAGCCGAACGACTCCTTCAGCGCCTCGGCCGCCGTCGCGGTGCACAGCCGGGTGTTTCCGTCGACATGATTGGTGCCGATCGCGCCGTGCGCGATCACCCCGAGGGTGTAGTACTCCTCGAGGAACAGCTGACCCGATGTGTAGAAGCCGAACGCCGACGGGCCGTACCGGTGGAGCAACCGCTTGCTGTGGCGCACCACCTGGTCCATGGCGGTGTCCCAATCACATTCGGTCAGTTCGCCGTTGACGCGGACCATCGGTGCGGTCAACCGGTCGGGCGAGGCGTTGGCCTGCCATCCGTAGAAGTCCTTGGGGTCGAGTCGGCCGTGATTCACGCGGTCGCTCTCGCGGCCGCGGACGCCGACGATCCGGCCGTCCTTGACCGCGATGTCGAGCCCGTCGCCGTTGGAGTGCAGGATGGCGGCCGACTGCACCCACCGGTCAACGGATTCCGGTGTCACACCGTCGGCGAGGTGGATGTCCGGTCGCGACGGCCAGCGCTCATCGCGGGCATATGGGGTTCGGGCGCCCCATGGTTCGGCGATCCGATTCGCGGGCACGCAGTCGGCTTACCCGACGGTGATCTTGTGAAACCTCACTTCAGGCACTTGGCCGCGGGAATGAGCTCGGCGCTCATATTGCTCTTCATCATCGTCAGTGCCGCGTCGCTGAGTTCCGGGTCGATGTGGGCGACGGCGTCCGGCGGGACCACCACCGGGAAGTGCCTGACGTAGGCGTCGAGCGCCGTGTAGAGGATGCACTGTTCGGTGACCTGGCCCGTGAGGATCACGCGCTCGGGCTTGAGCTGACCCAGCAGGTACGCGAGCGCGGTGGCGTAGAAGGCGCTGTGGCGCACCTTGGTCATCAGCCGGCAGCCCTTCTGCGGGACGATCGGCTCGACCAGGTCCGGGCGCTCACCCTGCAAAGCCGACTGCACGATGTCGCTGAACTCGGCGGTGAAATCGCCGTAGTTGTCGTTGACGTAGATGAGGTCCACGTCGTCGCGGTCACGGGCCTCGGCGACGAGGTTCGAGAGCGGATCGATGATCTCGGCGACGTTCGGGGCCAGCTTCTCGGCGTCGGGATGTTGGTAGGTGTTCATCATGTCGATGACCAGCACGGCGGTGTCACTCATGGGGACTTGCATACCCTGTTCCGTTTTCGGGCAACAATGAGGCATGGATTTCTACTCGGCGTACCGGCACGGCTTCGTTCGCGTCGCCGCATGCACGCACCACACGGCGCTCGCGGACCCGCAGGCCAACGCCGAGTCGGTGTTGCGGATGGCCCGCGTCTGTCACGACGACAGCGTCGCGATGGCGGTGTTTCCCGAGCTGACGCTCTCGGGTTACTCGATCGAGGACATCGTGATGCAGGACGCGCTGCTCGATGCGGTCGAGGACGCGGTGCTCGACATCGTCGTCGCCTCCGCCGATCTGATGCCTGTGCTGGTGATCGGTGCGCCGCTGCGCTATCGGCACCGGATCTACAACACGGCCGTGGTGATCCACCGCGGACGGGTGCTCGGCGTCGTGCCGAAGTCCTATCTGCCGACGTACCGCGAGTTCTATGAGCGACGCCAGATGGCCCCCGGCGACGACATTCGAGGCTCGATCCGGATGGGCCGCGGAAACGAGTGGGCCGACGTGCCGTTCGGTCCCGATCTGTTGTTCACCGCGACCGACATGCCCGGTTTCGTGCTGCACGTCGAGATCTGCGAGGACATGTTCGTGCCGATCCCGCCGAGTGCGTCGGCGGCACTGGCCGGGGCCACGGTGCTGGCGAACCTGTCCGGAAGCCCGATCACCATCGGGCGTTCCGAGGACCGCTGCCTGCTGGCCCGCTCCGCGTCGGCGCGGTGCCTGGCCGCCTACGTCTACGCCGCGGCGGGAGAAGGGGAGTCGACGACCGACCTCGCCTGGGACGGCCAGACGATGATCTGGGAGAACGGCGAATGCCTGGCGCAGTCCGAGCGCTTCCCCAAGGGCGAGCGCCGATCGGTCGCCGACGTGGACCTGGAACTGCTGCGCTCCGAACGTATCCGGATGGGCACCTTCGACGACAACCGGCGGCACCACGGCGCGTCGACGGACACCTACCGTCGGGTGGAGTTCCAGCTCGATCCGCCCACCGGCGATGTCGGCCTGCTGCGCCACATCGAGCGCTTCCCGTTCGTCCCGTCGGATCCCGAACGGCTGGAACAGGATTGCTACGAGGCCTACAGCATCCAGGTGGCCGGGCTCGAACAGCGGTTGCGCGCGTTGAACTTTCCGAAGATCGTCCTCGGCCTGTCGGGAGGCCTCGACTCCACGCACGCCTTGATCGTCGCCGCGCGGGCCATGGACCGCGAACAGCGTCCGCGCAGCGACATTCTCGCGTTCACCATGCCGGGTTTTGCGACGGGGGAGCGGACGAAGGGCAACGCCGAACGGTTGGCCGAGGCCCTGGGCGTGACGTTCGCCGAACTCGACATCAGCTCGACGGCGGAGTTGATGCTGAAGAACATGGACCATCCCTTCGGCCGCGGGGAGAAGGTCTACGACGTCACGTTCGAGAACGTGCAGGCCGGGCTGCGCACCGACTACCTGTTCCGGCTGGCCAACCAGCGCGGCGGGATCGTGCTGGGCACCGGCGACCTCTCCGAGCTCGCGCTGGGGTGGTCGACCTACGGTGTGGGCGACCAGATGTCGCACTACAACGTCAACGGCGGTGTTCCGAAGACGTTGATCCAGCACCTGATTCGCTGGGTGATCTCGTCGAAGCAGTTCGACGAGAAGGTCAACGAGGTGCTGCAGTCGGTGCTCGACACCGAGATTTCGCCGGAATTGGTGCCGGCGGGTGAGGACGAGGAGATCCAGAGCAGCGAATCCAAGGTGGGACCGTATGTGCTGCAGGACTTCTCACTGTTCCAGGTGCTGCGCTTCGGGTTCCGGCCGTCGAAGGTGGCGTTCCTGGCGTGGCACGCCTGGAGCGATCCGCAGCGCGGCGACTGGCCGACCGGTTATCCCGAGGACAAGCGACCGTCGTATTCACTGAAGGAGATTCGGCACTGGTTGCAGGTCTTCGCCCAGCGTTACTACTCGTTCGCGCAGTTCAAGCGTTCGGCCGTACCGAACGGACCCAAGGTCTCGCACGGCGGATCGCTCTCCCCGCGCGGGGACTGGCGGGCACCATCGGACATGTCCGCCCGCACCTGGCTCGACGAGATCGAGCGCGAGATCCCCGAAGACTAGCGGCGTTGCTGGTCGTCCGACTTGCGCAACCGCTCGGACAGTGCGCCGACGGCCGCGCCGGCCAGCGCCCCGATGGTCGCCCACCACCATTGGCCCGTCGCCGCCGCCACCGCGGACCCGACGATCAGGCCGATGATGAGCGGCATCCAGCGCCAGCCCGCCTCCTGCTTGCTGTTCGTCTGATTGCGTGCCATGGCCCCACGGTAACGTTTGGGTTGTCTTGCGCGTCAGTGCCGGCCGACGCCGGGAACGAACCGCCCGACGGTCGCGAGGTAGTCGCGGTAGGCGTCGCCGTGCACGGTGAGCAGATAGGGCTCTTCGACGACGCGGACCTGCGCCTCGATGGTCGCGACCAGCAGCACGAAGCCGATCACCGCGACGAGATTCGGTGTGATCAAGGCGATTCCGAGACCGAAGACCATCATCGCGGTGAAGATCGGATTGCGCACCAAGCCGAACACGCCGCGGCGCACCAGCGTCGTCGTCTCACTGGCGTCGACCCCGATTCGCCAGGATTCGCCCATGTCGACCTGCGCGTACAGCGTCGCGGCGATGCCGACGACCGCGATCGCGATGCCGGCGATGTTCACCCATGTCCGGTCGAGCGGCGCCAACGGTGCGACGACGCCCGCCCACTGCAGGATCGGCGCGAACACCGCCGCACCCATGGACACGACGAAACCAACACCGGCGAACCATTCGAGCGACAGCGGGCGGCCGCTGATGCCGCGGAAACCCGTCGATCCGGTGCGACGCTTCTGTTGCCAGCTGCGCCAACCGAATCCGAGCGCGGCGAACACCACGAACAAGATGATGGCGACGATCGGCATGTTCATCAGCAGCAGCCGTCCTCTGCGGCGGCGGGGCAGCAGGCCGGGTCGACCTCGAGCACCAGGCCGACCAGGTCGTCGAGCGCGTGCGCGATGCGCTCGTCGGCGAGTTCGTATCGGCTGCGGCGGCCCTCCGGCTGTGCGGTCACCAAGCCGCAGCCCCGCAGGCACGCCAGGTGGTTCGACAGGATCTGCCGCGAGACGCCGATCTTGTCGGCCAGCTCCGAGGGATAGCCGGGGCCGTCGCGCAGGATCAACAGGATCTCGGCGCGGGTCGGATCCGACAAGGCGCAACCGAACCGCGCCAGCGCGTCGCGGTGAATGACCGTCTGCATGGCGCAAACAGTACATCACAAGCTGTATTCAGCCAAGGCTGAACTATTAATCTCTGCGATTTGCGGAGTCCGACCGGCGCTCATCGCCGGTGCCGCTCCACAAATCGCCTTAGAGGCGGCCCTCGATGCGCAGGTCGGGGTGCACCCAGCTCGGGGAGCGGCGCTCCTTGAAGGCCATGAAGCCCTCGATCGACTCGGGCGCGCCCAGGCTGGCCTGCATTCCGATCCGGTCGTAGAGGCCGATGTAGTTGTCCAGGCTGGATTTGACGACGGTCCTGGCCGCCGGGGCGGTCCGGCAGCACTGCGCCAACACCTCGCGGGCGGCTTCGCCCAGCTCGTCATGCGGCACCACCCGCGCCACCAGGCCCCAGTCGTGCGCCTCGGCGGCGGTCAACGTCCGTCCGGTGAACATCAGGTCGCGGGTGCGGACCGGCCCGATCAGCCGCGCCAGCATGTGGCTGTAGTAGGTGTCGGCGATGCCGCGGTACAGCTCGGGCACCCGGAACGTGGCCCGGTCGCTGACCACGGCCATGTCGGCGCACAGCGCGATCTGCAGCCCACCGCCCTGGCACAACCCGTTCACGGCCGCCACCACGGGCTTGGCGGACTGGCGCAGCGTGTCGAACGGCAACGCGTCCATGCCCAGCGCGGGACCGAAGGTCATCCAGTTGTCGGCGCCGCCACCGCCCATGTCGCCGCCGGGCGCGAAGACGTCGCCCGTGCCGGTGAGCAGCAGCCCGGCGAGGTCGGGGTTGCTCTCGACGTGCTTGACCGCGTACTTGATGCCGAAGTACATCGCGGGCGTCATCGCGTTGCGCGCCTCGGGACGATCGAGCCGGCACACCCCGAACGGGCCCTCGCGGGTGAACTTCAAAAACTGCGTGCCGAGCCAGTCGCCGTCGGGCGGCCGCGGGGTGTCGGTGGTGCTCGGCTGGGTGCTCGTCATAACTGCCTTTCTGTCGCTCTGTTGGACACAGCGTCGTCGATGGCTTCGGCGTACGGTGCGCAGTCGCCCGCTCCCGGTACGAGCGTGGACAGCGCCGCCGCGGCGCAGGCTCGGCGCAGCGCGAGTTCGTGGCCGTCGAGCCAGTGTGCGGCGAGCACGCCGGCGAACACGTCGCCCGCGCCGGTGGTGTCCACCGCCCGCACCGCGGGGGCGGGCACGCTGAAACGTTCGCCGTCGCCCAGGTAGCTCGCCCCGCGCGCACCGCGGGTGATCACCAGGTGTGGGACCGGCCAGTGCCACTCGCCCGCCTCGGTCTCGTTGACCACGACGACGTCGGCCAGCCCGGACAACGCGAGCAGGTCGTGCGGCGGCGCGCCGGTAGGCGAGGCGTTGACGATGACGACGGCATCGGCGGCGCGGGCCACCTGTGCGGCGGCGACGGCGGTCGCGATCGGGATCTCCAGTTGCATCAGCACCACGTCGCTGTCGGCGATGACAGCGCGGACGTCGGGGGAGTCGAGGCCGAGCGCGGCGTTCGCGCCGGGCGCGACCACGATCGTGTTCTCCGCCGACGCGTCGACGGTGATGACGGCCGACCCGCTCGGCCCGGGCACCGTGACGACGCCGTCGAGCCCGACGCCGTTGGCGCTCAGGTGGTTCCGCAGCATCTCCGCGGACCCGTCGTTACCGAGCGCGGCGACCAGTTGTACCCGCGCGCCGGCCCTGGCCGCCGCAACGGCCTGGTTTCCGCCCTTACCGCCCGGCGCCGCCGACAGGCCCGACGCCAGCACCGTCTGGCCCGGGCGGGGCAGGGAGCGGACGGTGAACGTCAGATCGGCATTGACACTGCCAACCACACATACCCGGCTGCAGTCCCGCGGTGCCATGGATCACAACGCTAATGCAGCGGCCCTACCTGACACGTGTCGAACGCCCGATCCTCGTTCGATACCCTGGATAAATGAGTGTCGAGGCTCCCGTCGGCGCCGTGGCCGCCGACCTGCGCCAGCAGGTGCACGATGCCGCCCGCCGGGCCCGCGCGGCGGCGCGCACGCTGGCCACCCTGAGCTCGGAAACCAAGAACCGCGCGTTGAACACCGCAGCCGATCACGTGCTGATGTCGACGAGCCAGATCCTGGAGGCCAACGAGAAGGACCTCGACGCCGCCCGCGCCGCGGGGACGCCGGAGGCGATGCTCGACCGGCTCGCGCTGAACCCGAACCGGATCGACGGTATCGCCGACGGTCTGCGCCAGGTGTCGCGGCTGCCCGATCCGCTGGGCGAGGTGTTGCAGGGCCGCACGCTGCCCAACGGCCTGCAGCTACGCCAGCAGCGGGTGCCGCTCGGTGTGGTCGGCATCGTCTACGAGGGCCGGCCGAACGTGACGGTCGACGCGTTCGGTCTGACGCTGAAATCCGGTAACGCGGTGCTGCTGCGCGGAAGCTCCTCGGCGGCGAACTCGAACGCCGCGCTGGTGAACGCGCTGCGCGCTTCGCTGGCCACCGAACTGCTCGAGGTGGACGCCGTGCAGCTGCTGCCCAGCGAGAATCGCGCCAGCGTCACCCACCTGATCCAGGCCCGCGGGCTCGTCGACGTCGTGATCCCGCGCGGCGGCGCCGGCCTGATCGATGCCGTCGTCCGTGACGCCACCGTGCCCACGATCGAGACCGGTGTCGGCAATTGCCATGTGTACGTACATGAATCGGCCGATCTCGACGTCGCCGAGCGGATCCTGCTCAACGCCAAGACCCGCCGTCCCAGCGTCTGCAACGCGGCCGAGTCGGTCCTGGTCGACGCCGCCATCGCCGACCGCGCCGTACCGCGGCTGACCAAGGCGCTCAAAGAGGCCGGTGTGACGGTGCACGACAACCCGTCCGACGACGAGTTGCGCGCCGAGTTCCTGTCTCTCGATATCGCGTTGGCGGTGGTCGACGGCGTCGATGCGGCGATCGCGCACATCAACGAATACGGCACCGGCCACACCGAAGCCATCGTCGCCACCGATCTGGCCGCCGCGCAACGCTTCACCGACCGGGTCGATGCCGCCGCGGTGATGGTGAACGCATCGACGGCGTTCACCGACGGTGAGCAGTTCGGGTTCGGTGCCGAGATCGGCATCTCGACCCAGAAACTGCACGCCCGCGGGCCCATGGGTCTGCCCGAACTGACGTCAACCAAGTGGATTGTGTGGGGAGACGGCCACACCCGCCCGGCCTGATATAGGAGACAATTCCGTGAGTGTCCCCGCGCGCCCAGCGCCGCTGTTCGCCGACATCGAGGATGTCGGCAGGCGGCTCGCCGAAACCGGCTACCTGCCCGACACCGCAACCGCCACAGCGGTTTTCCTCGCCGACCGGCTGGGCAAGCCGTTGTTGGTGGAGGGTCCGGCGGGGGTGGGCAAGACCGAACTGGCCCGCGCCGTCGCGCAGTCGACGGGCTCGGGTCTGGTGCGGTTGCAGTGCTACGAAGGCGTCGACGAGGCCCGCGCCCTCTACGAGTGGAACCACGCCAAGCAGATCCTGCGCATCCAGGCCGGACACGGCGACTGGGATCAGACCCGCGACGACGTGTTCTCCGAGGAGTTCCTGCTGTCGCGGCCGCTGCTGACCGCGATCCGGCGCACCGAGCCGACCGTGCTGCTGATCGACGAGACCGACAAGGCCGACATTGAGATCGAAGGCCTGCTGCTCGAGGTGCTCTCCGACTTCGCGGTGACCGTGCCGGAGCTGGGCACGATCGTGGCCGAGCGGGCGCCGTTCGTTGTGCTGACCTCCAACGCCACCCGGGAACTGTCCGAGGCGCTCAAACGCCGGTGTCTGTTCCTGCACATCGACTTTCCCGACCCCGACCTGGAACGGCGCATCCTGTTGTCCCGGGTGCCCGAGCTGCCCGAGCGGATCGCCGACGAGCTGGTCAAGATCATCGGCGTGCTGCGCGGGATGCAGCTCAAGAAGCTGCCGTCGGTGGCCGAGACCATCGACTGGGGCCGCACGATCCTGGCCCTGGGGCTCGACACCATCGACGACGCGACGATCGCGGCCACGCTCGGCGTGGTGCTCAAACACCAGTCGGACCAGATCAAGGCGTCCGGCGAGCTGAGGCTCAACTGACATGGCCGTCCGCCGGACCCGACCGCCGCAGCCGCTGGCGCCGCACGGCCTGCCCGGCCACCTGGTCGGGTTCGTCGAAGCGCTACGGGCACAAGGTATCTCGGTAGGTCCGTCGGAGACCGTCGACGCCGGCCGGGTGGTCTCGGTGCTGGGCCTGAACGACCGCGACGCGTTGCGCGAGGGCATCGCGTGCGCGGTGCTGCGCCGCCCCGATCACCGTGACACCTACGACGCGATGTTCGACCTGTGGTTTCCCGCCGCTCTGGGCGCTCGGACGATTCTGGTCGACGAGGACGACGACACCGACGGCGACGAGCCTGGCCTGCCGCCCGAAGACATCGAGGCGATGCGGGCGGCGCTGCTCGACATGTTGGCCAAGAACGAGGATCTGGCCAATCTCGACGAGCGGATGGCCACGATGATCGCCCAGATCGTCGAGGCGTACGGCCGCTACAACTCCAGTAGGGGCCCGTCGTATTCGTCGTATCAGGCGCTCAAGGCGATGAACCTCGACGACCTCGAGGGCCGGCTGCTCGCCGGTCTGCTCGCTCCCTACGGCGACGAACCAACGCCCACCCAGGAGCAGATCGCCAAAGCCCTTGCCGCGCAACGCATCAACCAGCTGCGCAAGATGGTCGAGGGGGAGACCAAGCGGCGCACCGCCGAACAGCTCGGCCGCGACCACGTGCAGATGTACGGTGTGCCGCAGCTCGCCGAGAACGTCGAGTTCCTGCGCGCATCGGGGGACCAGCTGCGCCAGATGCGCCGGGTGGTGGCGCCGTTGGCCCGCACGCTGGCGACGCGGCTGGCCGCACGGCGGCGGCGGTCGCGGGCCGGGGAGATCGACCTGCGCAAGACGCTGCGCAAGTCCATGTCCACGGGCGGTGTGCCGATCGACGTGGTGCTCAAGAAACCGCATCCGGCCCGTCCCGAGCTGGTGGTGCTGTGCGACGTGTCCGGTTCGGTCGCCGGATTCAGCCACTTCACGCTGCTGCTCGTGCACGCGCTGCGCCAGCAATTCTCGCGCGTGCGGGTGTTCGCCTTCATCGACACCACCGACGAGGTGACCGAGCTGTTCGGCCCCGACGCCGACCTGGCGGTCGCGGTGCAGCGCATCACCCGCGAGGCGGGGGTGTACACCCGCGACGGGCACTCCGACTACGGCCACGCGTTCGTGTCGTTCATGGACCGCTGGCCCAACGTCCTCTCGCCGCGCAGCGCGCTGCTCATCCTCGGCGACGGCCGCAACAACTACCGCAACCCGGAACTCGAGCTGCTCGCGCACATGGTCAACTCGAGCAGGCATGCGCACTGGCTCAACCCCGAACCCCGGCACCTGTGGGGCAGCGGCGACTCGGCGGTGCCGCGCTATCAGGACGTCATCACCATGCACGAATGCCGGTCGGCCAAGCAGCTGGCGTCGGCGATCGACCGGTTGCTCCCGGTCTGACCGGGGCGGGCGCTCCCGTAAGCTGGCTATTCGTGGCTCCGCGACGCAGGCTCGGCGTGATGGGTGGGACGTTCGATCCCATCCACAACGGCCACCTGGTGGCCGCCAGCGAGGTGGCCGACCTGTTCGGGCTCGACGAGGTCGTGTTCGTCCCGACCGGGCAGCCGTGGCAGAAGGATCGCGACGTCACCCCCGCCGAGGACCGCTATCTGATGACGGTGATCGCGACCGCCTCCAACCCGCGGTTCAGCGTCAGCCGTGTCGACATCGACCGGGGCGGGCCGACCTACACCAAGGACACCCTGCGCGATCTGCACGCGCTCAACCCCGACGCCGATCTGTTCTTCATCACCGGGGCCGATGCGCTGGCGTCGATCCTGACGTGGCAGAACTGGGAGGACATGTTCGCGATCGCGAGCTTCGTCGGGGTGAGCCGGCCCGGCTACGAGTTGGACGGTAAGCACATCGCCGCGGCGGTCAAGGAGTTGCCCGACGATGCGCTCAAGCTCGTCGAGGTGCCCGCGCTGGCGATCTCGTCGACCGACTGCCGTAAGCGCGCGCAGGAGAATCGGCCGATCTGGTACCTGGTGCCGGACGGCGTCGTGCAGTACGTCGCCAAGCGGAAACTCTATGCGAGACAACCATTGACAACACAGGGGAAGCACCAATGAGCGCCTCCGACGAAGCCGTTCGCATGGCCGAAGTGGCCGCGCAGGCGGCCGCGTCCAAAGTGGCCGACGACGTCGTCGTGATCGACGTGTCGAACCAACTCGTCATCACCGACTGCTTCGTGATCGCCTCGGCCTCCAACGAACGTCAGGTCAACGCGATCGTCGACGAGGTCGAGGAGAAGATGCGCCTGGCCGGCTACAAACCCGCTCGCCGCGAGGGCGCCCGTGAGGGCCGCTGGACGCTGCTCGACTACGTCGACATCGTCGTGCACATCCAGCATCAGGACGAGCGCAACTTCTATGCGCTGGACCGGTTGTGGAAGGACTGCCCGACCATCCCCGTCGATCTCGACGGGCCCGCCGCGCAACCGACCGCTGACGAGGACGGCGCGCAGTGAGACGGATCCGGCGCCTGGTCATGCTCCGCCACGGGCAGACCGCGTACAACGCGGGCAGCCGGATGCAGGGCCAGCTCGACACCGAGCTGACCGACCTCGGGCGTCACCAGGCCGTCGCCGCCGCGGAGGTGCTGGCCAAACGCCAACCGCTCGCGATCGTGTCGTCGGACCTGCGTCGGGCCCTCGACACCGCCGTCACGCTGGGAGAACACGCCGGCATGCCGGTGATCGCCGACGTCCGCCTGCGGGAGACCCATCTCGGCGAGTGGCAGGGTCTGACCCACCTCGAGGTCGACGCCGCCGCGCCGGGTGCCCGGTTGGCGTGGCGCGACGATTCGCGGTGGGCGCCGCCGGGCGGTGAGAGCCGCGTCGACGTCGCCGCCCGCAGCAGACCCCTGGTCGACGAACTCCTCGACGCGCACGCCGAGTGGGGCATGGACCAGGCCGGCGACGGACCCGACCGGCCCGTCGTGCTGGTCGCTCACGGCGGGCTGATCGCGGCGCTGACCGCCTCGCTGCTCGACCTTCCGGTGGACAACTGGCCCATCCTCGGCGGGATGGGCAACGCCAGCTGGGTTCAGCTGTCCGGCCACAGCGTCGTCGACGCCGCGCCCGCCGACATCCGGTGGCGGCTCGACGTGTGGAACGCCTCGGCGCAGGTTGCCGGCGATGTCCTCTGAACGCCGCACCCTGCTGGTCTTCTGCGACTCGCTGTCGTACTACGGTCCGACCGGCGGGCTGCCGTCCGACGATCCCCGCATCTGGCCCAACCTCGTTGCCGCACAGTTGGGTTGGGATGTCGAGCTGATCGGCCGGATCGGCTGGACCTGTCGCGACGTGTGGTGGGCGGCCATCCAGGATCCGCGGGCCTGGGCGGCGCTGCCGCGGGCGGGCGCGGTCGTCTTCGCCACGGGCGGAATGGATTCGCTGCCGTCGCCGCTGCCGACCGCGCTGCGCGAACTCATCCGCTATGTGCGTCCGCCGTGGTTGCGGCGCTGGGTGCGCGACGGCTATGGCTGGATACAGCCGCGCCTGTCGCCGGTCGCGCGGGCGGCGCTGCCACCGCACCTGTCGGCGGAGTACCTCGAGATGACCCGCGGCGCGATCGATTTCAACCGTCCCGGCATCCCCGTCGTCGCCTGCCTTCCGTCGGTGCACATCGCCGACACCTACGGCAGGGCGCACCACGGTCGCGACGGCACGGTCAAGGCGATCACCGAATGGGCTGAGCAGCATGACGTTCCGCTCGTCGACCTGAAGGCCGCGGTGGGCGAGTACATCATGAGCGGCCAGGGCAATCCCGACGGGATCCACTGGAACTTCGAGGCGCACCAGGCCGTCGCGGACTTGATGCTCAAGGCGCTCGCCGAAGCCGGCGTGCCATGTCGGTAGTGGTGGTCACCGACTCGTCGTCGCGGTTGGCGCCCGACGAGTTGAAGCAATGGGACATCCGCCAGGTGCCGTTGCACGTCCTGGTCGACGTGATCGATCTGCGCGACGGGATCGACGATGTGCCCTACGACATCCACGAGGTGCCGCGCGCGAGCACCGCGGGCGCGGCGCCCGCCGACCTCGCCGAGACGTACCGGCAGGCGCTGCGGGACAGCGGCGGGGACGGTGTGGTTGCGGTGCACCTGTCGTCGGCGCTGTCGAGCAGTTACAGTTCGGCCGTCCAGGCCGCCCGCGAGTTCGGACCCTCGGTGCGGGTGGTGAATTCGCGGTCGGCGGCGATGGGGGTGGGGTTCACCGCCGTGGCGGCGGCCAGGGCGGCGGCATCGGGCTCGGACCTGGATTCGGTTGAGGCCGTTGCCCGTTCGGCCGCGCAGCGCACCCACGCCTTCATCGTGGTGCACCGGTTGGACAACCTGCGCCGGAGCGGACGGATCGGCACCGCGGCGTCCTGGCTTGGCACCGCCCTGTCGCTCAAACCGCTGCTGCGCCTCGACGTCGACGGCCGCCTCGTGCTCGACCAGCGGATTCGCACGATCACCAAGGCGCATGCGGCGATGGTCGATCGCGTGGCCGACCTGGTCGGTGAGCGCCAGGCTTCGATCGCGGTTCATCACGTCGACAATCACGACGGCGCGGACGAGGTCGGGGCCGCGCTGACCGACCGGCTGCCACAGCTCGAAGCGCTCACCGTCTGCGACATGGGCCCGGTGCTCGCGATCCACGTCGGCGTCGGGGCGATCGGCGTCGTCGTCCAACTGGCCGAATAACCCCGCCGAGCGAACGCCTTTTTCACGCTTCCGAGAGTTTCGTGTACACGTGCGCTCGATGGGGTCTTGTGGACACCTTTGGTAAGTGATAACTTACGGTTCGTGCTAGCTTACCAAGAGGGCGATGCGTGGGTGGCGATGGCCGACCGCACCCGGCGGTCGATCGTCGAACGTCTCGCGCACCGGCCGATGGCGGTGGGGGAGCTGGCCCGCGATCTTCCGGTCAGCAGGCCGGCGGTGTCTCAACACCTGAAGGTGCTCAAGCGCGCCGGGCTGGTGTGCGACCGCGCCGACGGAACCCGCCGGGTCTATCAGCTGGACCCGGCGGGGTTGGCCGCCATGCGGGCCGAACTCGACCGCTTCTGGATGCAGGCGCTGGCCGGATTCAAGGAAATAGTCGAAAGCGAAGGAGACACCCGATGACCTCTGCCCAGTCCGCAATAGTCCGCCACGACATCACGGTCAACGCGCCGCTCGAGAAGGCATTTCGGGTGTTCACCGAGAGATTCGGCGACTTCAAACCCCGCGAGCACAACCTGTTGAGCGTGCCGATCGAGGAGACGGTGGTGGAGCCTCATGTCGGCGGCCGCATCTACGACCGCGGCGTCGACGGCAGCGTGTGCGCATGGGCGCGGGTGCTCGTCATCGAGCCTCCGCATCGCCTCGTGTTCTCGTGGGACATCGGCTCCACATGGCAGATGGAATCGGATCCGGCGCGGTGCAGCGAGGTGGAGGTGGTGTTCACCGCCGAAGCGGACGGCGCCACGCGCGTCAGCCTGGAGCATCGCCACATCGAACGGCATGGCGACGGGTGGGATTCCGTCGCTTTCGGTGTCGGCGGGGATGCGGGTTGGCCGCTGTACCTGCGCCGGTTCGGTGAGCTGCTGGAGCGGGAGGCGCAGTGACGGCGCCAATGCAGATGGCCCGCGAGGAGCGCGAGGAGTTCGCCGCGCTGCTCGACCAGTTGACCCCGGAGCAATGGGATCAGCCGAGCTTGTGCACCGGCTGGCGGGTTCGCGATGTGGTCGCGCACGCCATCAGTTACGAGGAGTTGAGCCGGCCCCGTGCAGTGGCCCGGATGGTGTGGGGCGCACTGCGCTACCGGGATCCGAACGCGATCGGCGTCGCGGTGAACGCGGACAAGTCGCCGTCCGAACTCACCGCGCTGATGCGCAAGTACGCCCAGCCGCGCGGCAGCACGGCCGGTTTCGACGGGCGGATCGCGCTCACCGACGGGATGGTCCATCAACAGGACATCCGCCGACCGCTCGACATGCCGCGCGTAATTAAGCCCGAAAGGCTGGTCGTCGCATTGGAGTTCGCCAAGTATGCTCCGTTCCTGCGGGGAGCATGGCGGGCACGCGGGTTACGGCTCGAAGCAACGGATCTCGACTGGACGCACGGCAGCGGCCCACAGGTGCGGGGCAGCGGCGAGGCGCTGCTGATGGCGATGGCCGGACGACGCGCTGCGCTCAGCGATCTCGTCGGACCCGGGAAAGCCACACTGGCGCAGCGGCTGTGAGGGTTGGGGTCCTGCCGATGAGCGCGCATCGTTGTACGGTTTGAGCCCTGATTTCCGTACCAGGCTGAGCGCTCGGCGCGTCACACCGCGGCGCGTCCGGTGATCGGCGGAAGGTCCTTCAGGGTCACGATGCCCGGCGGCGCCGCGACCACCGCGGGTACGGCGTTGGTCACCGGCAGCGCGGTGTAGATCATGCCCAGACCCATGAAGCCGGGTTCGGTCCAGTCCCTCGGCGGCAGGCAGTGCAGCACGGTGCGCATGTTCGGCAGCCCGAACACCTGGATGACGTGGCCGTGTTCGAGCGGCTTCGGCGGGGTGACGTGTTCGCCCATGATCCAGTTGAATCCGACGCTGACGACGTTCTTCTCGCCCACCCAGCCGCGGTGGTATCCGTGCACGCCTGCGACGGTGCCCTTCGGGATCTGCATGAACCCGAGATCGGAGTCGCCCGTGGCCGCGGTGAAGGTCACATCGAAGGTCATTCGGTCGAGCTTGGCGCCGATCGCGTCGGCCATCATCGCGGCCGACTCGGCGAACACCTCGCTTTCGCGTCGCACGCTCTCCACGAGGCCGGGCGTGTCCGGATCCTGCGAAAAGCCCATCGCGGTCTGCGTTCCCGCCGATTCATACGTCGAACAGTCGACCGACTCGGTGATGCGGATCTCGTCGACGCGCTCACACGCGCCCGAGAGCACCATCCCCACCATGTTGCTCATACCGGGGTGGGCTCCGCTGCCGAAGATCGTCGAATTGCCCTTCTCGCACGCCTTTCGGATGCGGTCAAGGTCCTCCGGCGTCTGCTTGCCGCCGGTGATCCACGCCGCGCTCGAGCACACGTTGACGCCGGCCTCGAGAAGCCGGACCAGCTCGTCGATGTCGGGCCACAGCGGGTTGTAGCAGCAGGCGTCGGGTCGCTGCGCCAGCAGCGCGTCGATGTCGTTGGTGGCCGTCAGCCCGGTCGGCTCGGGCCAGCCCGCGAGCTCCGCCGCGTCGACACCGAACTTGTCGGCGCCGTGCGCGTAGACGCCGACGAGTTCCATGTCGTCGCGCCCGATGATCGCGTGCAGCGACCGGCGGCCGATGTTGCCGGTGGTCCACTGGATGACGCGCAGCGGCCGGTCAGGTGTCGTCACGAAAACTCCTCGTTCTCAACTGGTTACATGTGGGTTCCGCCGTCGACGCGGACCTCGGTGCCGGTGACGAAATAGGCCTCCGGCGCTGCGAGCATCGCGACGACGGCCGCCACGGCGTCGGGTTTGGCGAACATCGCACCGCCATCGACCGGAAGGGTCGGCATGATCTTGCCGAACAGCGTGTAGTCGGCGTCGTCCGGCAGGCCCGGTCCGACGCTCTGACCGGATCGCCCTGTGCCGTCGGTCATTCCCGACGAGATCGACCCGGGCTGCACGCAGTTGAACCGGATGCCGGCCTTGCTGAACTCCAGGGCCAACGTGTGCGTCATCGCCTGGATGCCGCCCTTGGACGCCGCGTAGGCGGACATGTAGGGATGCGCGAAATTCGCCGATGTCGAGCTGAAGTTGACGACCGCGGGCGCGACGCCGTCGCGGAGCGCGGGCAGCGCCTCGCGGGTGACCAGGAACGTCCCGATGAGGTTGATGCGCAGCACGTGTTCGAAGTCGGCGAGGGTGGTGTCGGTGAAGTGTGCGGACCGGAGGATCCCCGCCGCGTTGACGAGCGCGTCGAGGCCCTCCAGCGCGTTGATTGCGAGCGAGACCCCGGTGATCACCGAGTCCTCGCTGCCGACGTCCATTACGACCGTGGTCAGCCGGCCCTTGACCCCGTCGGCCTTGGCTTCCGTGTCGGCGAGCCCGGTCTCGCTGACGTCGGCGGCGACGACGGTGCCGCCCTCGTCGAGGATCCGCAAAGCCGTCGCCTGACCGATGCCCGAGCCTGCTCCGGTGATCAATACCCGACGGTCGGTGAACCGCTGCAACGTCGTCACCGGGGGAATGCTAGTGCGTCGCTCCGGTTCGGCCGGGCTATTCCGGATCGCGCTCGGCGTCGGCGGGTTCGGTGCCCTCGGCTTCGGGGCGGGCGCCTGCGGGTTCGGCGACGGCCTCGACGGTCGGCGGCGGCGCCTCGGGTAGCGACAGCGCGACGCCGAGCGCCAGGAAGAACAGGATGAACAACGGCCCGCCGAGGTACAGGTTCATCGGGCCGCCCGGGGAGATGAAGCTTCCCGGCGGCCCGATGATCGTGATGGTCTCGATGAGCTGCTCAACCGCGAAGACGGCGGCGACGATGCCGAGCCAGCGGGGGAAGCGTCCTTCGTTGGCGGCCAACAGGATCGGCGCGGCGACCATGATGTCGGCGACGGTGAGGATGGGTCCCCACATCGTGACGACGTCTGTGATCGCCCGCGCGGTGCCCGAGCCGAGATCGCCCGGATGCAAGGACAACCCGGCCGTGAACCACGTCGCGATGCTGATCTGGACGAGCACGACCGCCGAGCCGATGGTGAAGACGAACGCGTACGGCCCCGCGAGCCGGTCCCGGGCGTGCCCGAGCACCACCACCAGGGCCAGCGAGCCGAACGCCAGCAGCAGCGCCTGGGTCCGGACCGCGCCGGAGTGCTCGTTGAGATGGGTGACGATGTCGAGGCCGGGCCGGTCGATCCCGGGCAGCGCCGGAACGATCAGCAGCGCAACGGCGTACAGCACCGCGAACGCGATGGCGGCGACCATCGGCACTCGACGATCCACAGCAACACTGTAGACATCCGGCTTATCCCCAACGCTCATTTCATCCACAGGGCGCGTCGCTCGCGGCCGTTGGCGGGCCGTGCGGTCGGCGCCCGCACCTAACTTCGCAAGCATGCGAACTGAACTGCCCGCCGAGCGCCTGCAGCGCAGGCTGGGGACCGAGGTGGAGGCCGAACCGGACGACGAGGATCGCCGTCCGGACACATCGCTGACGAGCTGGCTGCCCGAATCCACAGGCGGCGGTGCGGCCGGCTGGATCGCGGCCGTGCGCGCCGATCCCGGTCGGGCGGGGGTCCTGGCGCTCGGCGGCGTCGGTCTCCTGGCCGTGCTGGTGACGGTGTTCGTGTTGCTGCGTGACGACACCCCGGCGGTGGCGGCGGCGAAACTGCCGCCGGTGCAGATGGTTTCGTCGGCGAGCCCGACACCGGGAGCGGCGTCGCCCGCGCCGGGTGGGCCCGTCGTCGTCAGCGTCGTGGGCCTGGTGCACAAGCCGGGGCTGGTCACGTTGGCCGACGGCGCGCGGATCGCCGACGCGCTGACCGCGGCGGGCGGGCCGCTCGACGGCGCCGATTTGGTGGGACTCAACATGGCCAGGCGAATCGCCGACGGTGAGCAGATCGTCGTCGGTATCGCGCCGCCGCCGGGTGAACCGCCCGCCATGGGCAGCTCGGTCGGCACGGGTGGTGCGGCGCCCGCTCCGGCGAACACCCCTTCGCCCGGGGACGGCGGTTCACCGGCCGGCGGCACGGTCGACCTGAACACTGCGACGGTCGAGCAACTCGACACGCTGCCCGGGATCGGTCCGGTGACCGCCGCCGCGATCGTGGCATGGCGGGATGCCAACGGCCGGTTCACCAGTGTCGACCAGCTCGGCGACGTCGACGGCATCGGACCGGCGCGGCTGGAGAAGCTGCGCGACCTCGTCCATGTGTGACTCCGGTGCTCGACGCCGAGGCGGGGCCACTGGATCTGCGCCTGGTGCCGGCGGCGCTGACCGGTTGGGCGGTGACCGGTGCCGGGATCCTCTGGCCCACCGACGGTTCGGTGGCGGCCGCGGTCGGCTCGGTGGCCGCCACCGCGGCGGTGGGGTGGTGGGGTAGTGGCCGCGCGGCCGCGGGCGACAGAAAGGGCATCGGCGCGGGCGTGCTGGCGGTCGCACTGGTGGCCGCGGCGTTCGCGATCGCGATCGGCCTGCGGGTCGACGAGGTGCGCCACCATCCGGTCACCGAGCGCTACGGCACGAGCGCCGCCGTCGTGGTCACACCGACGGAGAGCCCGCGCGCGCTCGGCGGCAACCGGACGATGTTCCGCGGCTCCCTGGTGGCGCTGAACGAACGCGAGATGTCCGGCCGCGTGGTGGTATTCGCGTCGACCAGCCGCATCGCGGAGCTGACCGCGGGCACGCCGGTGGCGTTCCGCGCGCGAATCGGACGACCCACGCGGCGGGATCTGACCGTGGCGGTGCTGTCGGCCACCGGCGACCCCACCTACGGCGAGGCGTCCGCAATCCAGCGCGCCGCTCACGACGTCCGCGAGGGTTTCGCTGACGCCGCGCGACGGTCGCTACCCGCCGATCAGGCGGCGATGCTGCCCGCGCTCGTGCTCGGCGACACCTCGGCCGTGCCGCGTCAGACGACGGCCGACTTCCGCGCGGCGGGTCTGACGCACCTGACCGCGGTGTCCGGGGCGAACGTGACGATCGTGTGCGGTGCCGTGCTGCTGACGGCGGGACTGATCGGGCCGCGCGCGGCGGTCGGCCTGGCCGCCATCGCGCTGCTCGCGTTCGTGGTCGTCGTGCAGCCGTCCGCGAGCGTGCTGCGCGCCGCGGTCATGGGTGCGATCACCCTGCTGGCGGTGTTGTCGCACCGGCGCAGGCAGGCCATCCCCGCGCTGGCGGCCAGCGTGCTGGCGTTGATGATCGGATCCCCGGAACTGGCCGTCGACGTCGGGTTCGCGCTGTCGGTGTCGGCGACCGCGGCCCTGGTCGCGCTCGCGCCCGTGTGGTCGCGACGGCTCGTCGGGCGGGGATGGCCGAAACCCGCCGCCGACGCGGTCAGCGTGGCCACCGCCGCGCAACTCGTCACCGCGCCGCTCGTCGCCGGGATGGCCGGGACGTTCAGCGTCGTATCGGTCGCGGCGAATATCGCGGTGGCGCCGGTGATCCCGCCGATCACCGTGATCGGCACGGCCGCGGCCGCGTTGGGCCGGATCTGGCCCGCCGGGGCCGATCTGCTGATCCGGTTCACCGGACCGGAACTGTGGTGGCTGCTGCATGTGGCGCGCTGGGCGGCCGGCGTCCCGGGCTCCGCGGTGACGGTGCCGTCGGGTCTGCCGGGGGTGATGCTGGTCGCGGGGGCGGGCACGGCGGCGGTACTCATGTGGCGGCACCGCTGGGTGCGGATCGCGGCGGCCGGTGTGGCGGTGTGCCTTCTGGCGTGGACGGTCGCGGGGCTGTCGGGTGGGCGTGACACGATCGGGGGGTGAGCGAAGCGTCGCGGTTGCATCTGGTGCTCGGGGACGAGGAGCTGCTGGTCGAACGCGCGGTGGCGGCGGTCCTGCGGGAGGCCCGCAAACAGGCGGGCACGCATGACATTCCGGTCGACCGTCTGCGCGCCGGCGAGGTCAGCACCAGCGAGCTGGCCGAGCTGCTGAGCCCGTCACTGTTCGCCGAGGAACGCGTGGTCGTCCTCGAGTCGGCGGCCGAGGCCGGCAAGGACGCCGTCGCGCTCATCGCCGAAGCCGCGGCGGACCTGCCGCCCGGCACCATGCTCGTCGTCGTGCACTCCGGCGGCGGGCGCGCCAAGGCGCTGGCGGATCAGCTCAAGAAGCTCGGCGCGCAGGTGCATCCCTGCGCGCGCATCACCAAGGTCGCCGAGCGCGCCGACTTCGTCCGCCGCGAGTTCCGAACGCTGAAGGTGAAGGTCGGCGAGGACACCGTGACCGCGGTGCTCGACGCGATCGGCTCCGACATCCGCGAGCTGGCGGGGGCGTGCTCACAACTGGTCACCGACACCGGCGGGGAGGTCGACGCCACGGCGGTGCGCCGCTATCACTCGGGCAAGGCCGAGGTGAAGGGGTTCGACGTCGCCGACAAGGCGGTGGTCGGCGACGTGGCCGGGGCGGCCGAAGCCCTGCGGTGGGCGATGATGCGCGGCGAACCACACGTCGTGTTGGCCGACGCCCTGGCCGAAGCGGTGCACACCATTGCCCGGGTGCGGCCGTTGTCCGGCGACCCTTATCGGCTGGCGTCAGAGCTGGGAATGCCGCCGTGGCGGGTGCAGAAGGCGCAGAAGCAGGCGCGGCGATGGTCGAACACCACGGTCGCGGAGGCGATGCGGCTGGTGGCCGCGCTCAACGCGGACGTGAAAGGGGCCGCGGCGGATGCGGACTACGCACTGGAGTCGACGGTCCGGCGCGTCGCCGAACTCATCGAGGACTGAGCAGACTCAGAGCTAGTTGAAGGCTCAGAGCTTGTTGAACGCTCAGAGCTTGTTGAATGCGGAAGCCAGCGCCGACTTGCGGTTGGCGGCCTGGTTCTTGTGAATGACGCCCTTGCTGGCGGCCTTGTCCAGCTGACGGCTGGTCTTGTGCAGCAGCTCCTCGGCCTTCGCCTTGTCACCGGCCTCGACGGCCGCGCGGAAACCGCGCACCGCCGTGTGAAGCGACGACTTGACCGACTTGTTGCGCAGCCTGCGGCGCTCGTTGGTCCGGTTGCGCTTCTCCTGCGACTTGATGTTGGCCACGCGTGTAGTCCTTCGTAAATCCTGTAGGGGTTTCGCAAAGTCTGTAGGCGCCCGGCATGCGGGCAGCGAGGGTTCAGGCTACCAGCGGAGTGGGTAAATGCCCAAAGTGAGTCCTCTGGCCTGCCGAAACGTCCGAAGTGTTGCAGCATGGCAGGGGTGAGCCTGCGAACCCTGCCGACCGAGTCCGCACGATCGACGCGGAGCCCCCGCAAGCAGGCCAAGCGCTACGAAGGCGTCTTCTCCGGCTACAGCGATCGCGGAAGTTACGCCCAGGCCTTCGACGAGATGTTCGACGCCCAGGGCAACGTGCGCGGACCCTACAAGGGCATCTACGCCGAGCTCGCCCCGTCGGACGCCTCCGAACTCGAGGCCCGTGCCGAGGCGCTCGGCCGAGCGTTCATCGACCAGGGCATCACGTTCTCGCTGTCGGGTCAGGAGCGGCCGTTTCCGCTCGACCTCGTGCCGCGCGTCATCTCCGCCGCGGAGTGGACGCGGCTCGAACGCGGCATCATCCAGCGGGTCAAGGCGCTCGAGCTGTACCTCGACGACATTTACGGCGAGCAGGAGATCCTGCGTGACGGCGTGATCCCGCGCCGGCTCGTCACCTCCTGCGAGCACTTCCACCGTGAGGCCGCAGGCATCGTCCCGCCCAACGGGGTCCGCATCCACGTCGCGGGCATCGACCTCATCCGCGACGCCAAGGGCGACTTCCGCGTGCTCGAGGACAACCTGCGCTCACCGTCGGGCGTCTCCTACGTGATGGAGAACCGCCGCACCATGGCGCGGGTGTTCCCGAACCTGTTCGCCACCCACCGGGTGCGTGCGGTCGGCGACTACTCGTCGCATCTGCTCCGGGCGCTGCGCAACGCCGCGGCCAACAACGTCGCCGACCCCACCGTCGTCGTCCTCACGCCGGGTGTCTACAACTCGGCGTACTTCGAGCATTCGCTGCTGGCCCGGCAGATGGGCGTCGAGCTGGTGGAGGGCCGCGACCTGTTCTGCCGCGACAACTCCGTCTACATGCGCACCACCGAGGGGGAGCGGCAGGTCGACGTCATCTACCGCCGCATCGACGACGCGTTCCTCGACCCCATGCAGTTCCGGCCCGACTCGGTGCTCGGGGTGGCCGGCCTGCTCAACGCGGCCCGTGCGGGCAACGTCGTGATCTCCAGCGCCGTGGGCAACGGCGTCGGCGACGACAAACTCGTCTACACCTATGTCCCGACGATCATCGAGTACTACCTCGGCGAGAAGCCCCTGTTGGCCAACGTCGACACCTTCCGGTGCTGGCTCGACGACGAACGCGAAGAGGTGCTCGACCGCATCGACGAGCTCGTCATCAAACCGGTCGAGGGGTCGGGCGGATACGGCATCGTCTTCGGTCCGGACGCCTCGGAGAAAGAACTCGCCGCCGTCGCCAAGAAGATCCGCAACGATCCGCGCGGCTGGATCGCCCAGCCGGTCATGCAGTTGTCGACCGTGCCCACCCAGATCGGCGACAAGCTCGTGCCACGGCACGTCGACCTTCGCCCGTTCGCGGTCAACGACGGCGACGACGTGTGGGTGCTGCCCGGCGGGCTGACCCGCGTCGCCCTGCCCGAGGGGTCGCTGGTGGTCAACTCCAGCCAGGGCGGCGGATCGAAGGACACCTGGGTGCTCGCATCGCGCACCTCGGTCGCCGACCGTGAACTCGGGGCCGCCGAGATCGTGCGCAAGCTCCCGAAGGCGGCGCGGGGCCCGAAGGCCGAGAACGGCGACGGGCAGACCCAAGACCAGCAGCAACAGCAACAGTAGGGGGGTGCGCCGATGTTGGCTCGCAACGCCGAATCCTTATACTGGATCGGACGATACGTCGAACGCGCCGACGACACCGCGCGCATCCTCGACGTGACCGTGCACCAACTGCTCGAAGACTCCAGCGTCGACCCCGACCAGGCGTCGCGGACGCTGCTGCGGGTGCTGGGAATGGAGGCGCCCGACGCGCCGCTGGACGTGTGGTCGCTGACCGACATCGTCGCGTTCAGCCGGGGCACCCAGGGGTCGATCGTCGACGCTATCTCGGCTGCCCGCGAAAACGCCCGCGGCGCACGAGAAGTCACGTCGACCGAGATCTGGGAGTGCCTCAACACCACCTACAACGCGCTGGCCGAGCGGGAACGCGCCGCCAAACGCCTTGGCCCGCACGAATTCCTGTCCTTCGTCGAGGGTCGTGCGGCGATGTTCGCCGGGTTGGCCGACTCGACACTGTCCCGCGACGACGGCTACCGCTTCATGGTGCTGGGCCGGGCGATCGAACGCGTCGACATGACCGTGCGGCTGCTGCTTTCGCGGGTCGGGGACAGCGCGTCCTCGCCGGCGTGGGTGACGCTGCTGCGGTCGGCCGGCGCCCACGACACGTACCTGCGGACCTATCGCGGTGTGCTCGACGCCGGGCGGGTCGTCGAGTTCATGATGCTCGACCGGCTCTTCCCGCGTTCGATCTTCTACTCGCTACGGCTGGCCGAACACAGCCTCGACGAGTTGATGAACCGGCCGCACAGCCGGCTGGGCGCGACCGCCGAGGCGCAGCGCCTCCTGGGCCGGGCCCGCAGCGAGCTGGAGTTCCTGCGTCCCGGTCTGCTGCTCGAGTCGTTGGAGCAGCGCCTCGCCGATCTGCAGAAGACCTGCTTCGATGTCGGGGAAGCGTTGGCGCTGCAGTACTTTCACTCCGCTCCCTGGGTGGCGTGGCACGACGCCGGCCACCACGGCGCGCTCGTCATCGAAGAGGGGGAAATCTGATGTGGCGGATGCGGGTGGTGCATTCGACCGGCTACGCCTACAAGTCGCCGGTGACGGCGTCGTTCAACGAGGCCCGGTTGACGCCGCGCTCGGACTCGCGCCAGAACGTCATCCTCAACCGCGTGGAGACCGTCCCGGCCACCCGCAACTACCGCTACGTCGACTACTGGGGCACCGCGGTGACGGCCTTCGACCTGCACGCACCGCACACCGAACTCGAGGTGACGTCGTCGTCGGTGGTGGAGACCGACCTCGACCAGATGCCGGATCACGAAGTGACGTGGGAGGATCTGCAGTCCGAAGCCGTCGTCGACCGGTTCGACGAGGTGCTCTCGCCCACCCACTACACGCCGGCGAGCAAGCGCATAGCCCGGGTCGGCCAGCGCATCATCAAGAACCACGCGCCGTGCGATGCCGTCACCGCCGCCGCGCACTGGGTGCGCAGCGAGTTGAAGTACGTCTCGGGCACCACCGGGGTGCACTCGTCGGGGGTCGACGCCCTGCGCGAGGGTAAGGGTGTCTGCCAGGACTTCGCTCATCTCACGCTGATCCTGTTGCGCTCCATGGGCATTCCCGCCCGCTACGTGTCGGGGTATCTGCATCCCAAGCGCAAGGCCGTCATCGGCGACACCATCGACGGGCAGAGCCACGCGTGGGTGCAGGCGTGGACCGGCGGCTGGTGGAACTACGACCCCACCAACGACACCCCCATCAACGAGCAGTACATCAGCGTGGGCGTCGGCCGGGACTACTCCGATGTCAGCCCGCTCAAGGGGATCTATTCCGGCGAGGGTTCGACCGACTTGGACGTCGTCGTCGAGATCACCCGGCTGGCCTGAGGTCAGCCCGCTGGTTTCGCGCACACCCCGGGATGCACCTCGACGCGCAGCAGATCGTCGCCGAGTTCGATCTGCCGGTCGAACACCGAGGCCGCCAGCGCGCGCCAATCGTCTTCCTGCCCCGGTTCGATCGCCGGCACATAGTGGGTGAGGATCAGGATCCCCACACCCGCCCGGGCCGCGGTCGTCGCCGCCTCCTCGACCGAGGAGTGGTAATCGCAGATGTCGCGGATGCGCTGCATTGGCATCTTGTCGACCAGATCCTTGCGAATAACGGTGTGCACCAACGCTCCTGCGCCGGCCGCCAGCTCGTCGAGGCTCTCGCACGGCACGGTGTCGCCGGCCAGCACCACCGAGGCGTCGGCGTGCTCGACGCGGAACCCGATCGTCGGGGCGACGGGCCGGTGGTCGGTCGGCGCCACCCGGATGGTCACGCCGTCGCGGTTCCACACCTCGCCGTCGGTGTACTCGTACACCTCAACCGGTGGGGGCGCCGTCAGGTCGGCGTGATGGGCGATGCGGTAGCCGATGTCGAAGCCGAACGCCTTGAGCGTGTTGTCGACCACCTCGGCGGTGCCCGGCGGGCCGATGATCTGCAGCGGCGTCTGCTCGGCGAACGTCGAGACCCAGCGGGTGATGATCACGTCGCCGAGGTCGGCGATGTGGTCGCTGTGCAGGTGCGTCAACAACAGCGCCGACAGTCCGTTCGCGGCCGCGCCCGCGGCGGTCAGGCGTTGCTGCACACCGCGGCCGCAGTCGACCAGGAACGTCTGTCCGCCCGCGCGCACGAGCGTCGACGGGCCCGCCCGGCGGGCGTCGGGGATGGGACTTCCGGTGCCAAGCAGTGTGACCTCGATCATGGCCCCACATATACCTGACGCCCGCGTCGAACAAGCGCTATTCGCGTCCGGCCGACACCCAGGTCATGTCCTCGAACCGGTTGCCGGCGACGGCCGAACCGGCGGCGGTGAGTGCGTCGCGCTGTTCGGACGTCAACGTCACCGCCAGCGACCCGAGGTTCTCCTCGACCCGCGACGCGCGCCTGGTGCCGGGGATCGGCACCGCAACCACACTCAGTTTGTCGGCGCGGTGACGCAGCCACGCCAGCGCCAACTGTGCGGGCGTCGCCCCCTGTTGTTCGGCGACCGCGGCGACGACGTCGACGACCGCCAGGTTGGCGTCGAGCGCTCCGTCGCGGAATCGCGGCATGGTGCGGCGGAAGTCGTTGGACGACGACAGGTCCGCCGACGACCGGACCGAGCCGGCCAGGAACCCGCGCCCCAGCGGCGAGTACGGCACGAAGCCGACGCCGAGTTCCGCGGCGGCCGGCACGACGTTGCGCTCGACGTCGCGGCTCCAGATCGACCACTCGCTCTGCACGGCGGCGATCGGGTGCACCGCCACGGCGGCCCGCAGCTCCTCGGCGGT
Organism: Mycolicibacterium celeriflavum; assembly: GCA_050205545.1. GTDB lineage: Bacteria > Actinomycetota > Actinomycetes > Mycobacteriales > Mycobacteriaceae > Mycobacterium > Mycobacterium celeriflavum_A. The sequence goes on along the minus strand of JBNMQV010000005.1, from coordinate 148,952 downwards.
GACCTCCGAGAGCCCCAGATGGCGGACCTTGCCCGCGGCGACCAATTCGGCCATCGCGCCGACGGTCTCCTCGATCGGCACCGACGTGTCGCGCCGGTGCATGTAGTACAGGTCGATCACGTCGGTCTGCAGCCGTTGCAGGCTCTCCTCGAGGCACTGCCGGACGTAGGCCGCGTCGCCGCGCACGGTCGGGCGGCCGGCGGCACGGTCGGCCGGATTGCCGGTGATGCCGAACTTCGTCGCGAGCGTGACCTCGTCGCGTCGGTCGGCCAGCAAGCGCGCGATGAGCCGCTCGTTGTCGCCGTTGCCGTAGATGTTGGCGGTGTCGATGAACGTCACCCCGAGGTCGAGGCAGCGGTGCAGTGTGGCAAGCGACTCGTCGTCGTCGACATCGCCGTATACCGGGGTCAGGGCCATGGCTCCGAATCCGATGGCGCTGGCAGCTAAGTCGTCGCCCAACTCGACGGTGGGCACTGAGTGCACGTTGTCCATGGCCCCTCCCAACCCGTCGCATCGGGACGGTATTCCGCTCGCGGGTCATCGGCCGGCGTCGCGAGTGTGACCCGGTTGCAACCTCGCAAACCCTTCCGCCCCGCCCGCGTCCGACCTAGCCTGTGAGGAACATCACGAGCGGAGGCGAAGATGCGGATCGCGGACGTGTTGCGGAACAAGGGCGCCGCGGTGGCCACGATTACCCCCGAGACCTCGGTCGCGGGATTGCTCACCGAGCTGGCGGTGCACAACATCGGCGCCATGGTCGTGGTGTCGCCCGATGGCCTGATGGGGATCGTCTCGGAGCGCGACGTCGTGCGCGCGATGCACCGCCGCGGCGCGGAACTGCTCACCCAGCCGGTGTCGGAGATCATGACCACGCTGGTGGCGACGTGCGCGCCCGACGATTCGGTCGACAGTCTGAGCGCCTTGATGACGACGAACCGGGTCCGGCACATCCCGGTCATGGAGAACGGCAGGCTGGTGGGCATCGTCAGCATCGGCGACGTCGTCAAGACGCGCATGGAGGAGCTCGAAGCGCAGCAGGAGCAGCTGCAGGCCTACATCACTCGTGGCTGACGTCGAGGTCGCCCCGGCGTCGCGCCGGCACGTGCGCGAGATGTCGGGCGTGCTCGCGCGCGCGTTCTACGACGACCCGGTGATGATGTGGATGCTGCCCGACGACGCCGCGCGAGAGCGAGGGCTCGCGCGGATGTTCGCGACCATGATCCGCCACCACTTCCTGCGCACCGAAGGCGTCGAGGTGGCGGGCGGCGGACGCATCGGCGCCGCGGCGCTGTGGGATCCGCCGGGTGAGTGGAGGCAGACGGGCCTGCAGGAACTGCGGATGATGCCGGCGTTCATGCTGGCGCTGGGGTCGAATGTGCGCCGGGGCCAGCAGATCGCGGACCTGATGAAGGAGCATCACCCCGAGGAGCCGCACTGGTACCTGGGCGTGATCGGCAGCGACCCGACCGTGCGCGGCACCGGATACGGCCAGGCGCTGATGCGCTCGCGTTTGGACCGGTGCGACGCCGAGCACGCGCCCGCGTACCTCGAGTCCAGCAATCCGGACAACATCGGCTACTACCAACGCTTCGGGTTCGACGTCACCGGCGAGATCACGCTGCCCGACGGCGGCCCCACCATGTGGCCGATGTGGCGCGAGCCGCGCTGAGGGCCGCGGTTTGTGAATCCACCGACGCTGCGGGCGGGTCAGCTCCAGGAGTATTCGGCGCGTAGGCGCGCGGCGACGGCCTCGAACTTGTCGCGGGCGAGGATCGCCCCCTCGCGACGGATCCCGTCCTCCGGGACGTCGAGCACGCGGTCCAACCGGACCCAGCTGGCCCGGCCCTCGAAATCCCAGGTGCCCGTGCCGATCGCCACCCAATTCGGGTCGTCGCGGTGGTGGTCCTGGCTGGACAGCATCAGCCCGAGCAGCGTCGACCGGTCGCGGCCGACCACCAGGACGGGCCGGTCCTTGCCCTGCGTGGGGTCGTCCTCGTAGACCACCCACGTCCACACGATCTCGCCCGGATCGGCGCGGCCGTCGAGGTCGGGGGCGTAGACGATCTTGCGGGCGCGGTGGGCGGTCGGCACGAAGTGGCGGCTGACAGGTCGGCCCGCGGTGATCGCCTGCGGCGCCTCCTTCGTGGTGCCGGCGATCGCGTCCAGGCCGATCCGTATGCCCTGCTGGATACCGCGCTGCACGGTCTCGGACTGGCCGATCTGACGGATGATTTTCGGCGCCTCGTTGAACACCAAATTCTCCGCGAACCTCTGGAAGGTCTGCAGTGGTCTCCAGGGCGCAGGCATATTTCCGAGCATAAGCGAGGCCCACACCGCGCGATTGTGTGCTTCGGGCGGCGCCTGGATACGCTGGTGACACCCGAAGTCCGCGCTCACCAGGAGATTCCCATCAGCAGTTTCGCCGATCAGACCTTCACGGCGCCGGCGCAGATCCGGAACTTCTGCATCATCGCCCATATCGATCACGGCAAGTCGACGTTGGCCGACCGGATGCTGCAACTCACCGGCGTCGTCGCCGACCGCGACATGCGCGCGCAGTACCTCGACCGCATGGACATCGAGCGCGAGCGCGGCATCACGATCAAAGCGCAGAACGTGCGTCTGCCTTGGAGATTGCAGGGGCAGGTGGACGACCAGGAATACGTGCTGCACCTGATCGACACCCCCGGCCACGTCGACTTCACCTACGAGGTGTCGCGTGCGTTGGAGGCCTGCGAGGGCGCGGTGCTGCTCGTCGACGCCGCCCAGGGGATCGAGGCGCAGACGCTGGCGAACCTGTACCTGGCGCTGGACCGCGACCTGCACATCATCCCGGTGCTCAACAAGATCGACCTACCCGCGGCCGATCCCGATCGCTACGCCGCCGAGCTCGCCCACATCATCGGCTGCGAACCCGAAGACGTTCTGCGGGTCTCCGGTAAGACCGGGGCGGGCGTGGCCGACCTGCTCGACCACGTCGTGCGCGAGGTGCCGCCGCCGGTCGGTGAGGCCGACGCGCCGGCCCGAGCGATGATCTTCGACTCCGTCTACGACACCTACCGCGGCGTGGTGACCTACGTCCGCGTCGTCGACGGCAAGATCGTTCCGCGCGAACGCATCAAGATGATGTCCACCGGCGCCACGCACGAACTGCTCGAGGTCGGCATCGTCTCGCCCGAGCCCAAGCCGTCCGCCGGTCTCGGCGTCGGCGAGGTCGGTTACCTCATCACCGGCGTGAAGGACGTGCGCCAGTCCAAGGTCGGCGACACCGTGACCACGGCGCGCCACGGCGCCGCCGAACCGCTCACCGGCTACCGCGAGCCGCGCCCGATGGTCTACTCGGGGCTGTATCCCGTTGACGGATCGGATTATCCGGACCTGCGCGACGCGCTGGACAAGTTGCAACTCAACGATGCGGCGTTGACGTACGAACCGGAGACCTCGGTGGCTCTCGGATTCGGTTTCCGCAGCGGCTTTCTCGGCCTGCTGCACATGGAGATCACCCGCGAGCGGCTCGAGCGCGAATTCAACCTCGACCTGATCTCGACATCGCCCAACGTCGTGTATCGCGTTGTGACCGAAGACGGTTCGGAGCTGACGGTGACCAACCCGTCGGACTGGCCGGAAGGCAAGATCCGCACGGTGTACGAGCCGGTGGTCAAGACCACGATCATCGCGCCCAGCGAGTTCATCGGAACCATCATGGAGCTGTGCCAGTCGCGGCGCGGCGAGCTCGGCGGCATGGACTACCTGTCGCCGGAGCGGGTGGAGTTGCGCTACACGATGCCGCTCGGCGAGATCATCTTCGACTTCTTCGACGCGCTGAAGTCGCGCACCCGCGGATACGCCAGCCTCGACTACGAGGAGGCGGGCGAGCAGGAGGCCGACCTGGTCAAGGTGGACATTCTGCTGCAGGGCGAGCCCGTCGACGCGTTCTCGGCGATCGTGCACAAGGAGTCGGCGTACGCCTACGGCAACAAGATGACCACCAAGCTCAAGGAGCTGATTCCGCGCCAGCAGTTCGAGGTTCCGGTGCAGGCGGCCATCGGATCGAAGATCATCGCTCGCGAAAACATCCGCGCGATCCGCAAAGACGTGCTATCGAAGTGCTATGGCGGCGACATAACCCGCAAGCGCAAGCTGCTGGAGAAGCAGAAGGAAGGCAAGAAGCGGATGAAGACCATCGGTCGGGTCGAGGTGCCCCAGGAGGCGTTCGTCGCCGCCCTGTCCACCGACACGTCCGCCGACAAGGCCAAGAAGTAGGTCGCCGTGCGTGCAGCGGCGATGACGGCGGCGGCCCTGGGCGCGTGCGCGGTCGTCGCCGGCTGTTCGACCCCCGCCGCCGATGCGCCGTCCCCCCAGGTCTCGCCCGCCGTCCAGCTCTCGCCGAACCCGGCGCTGGACCGGGCGCTGCCGACCGCCGAGGAACTGGGCATCCTGCTCGGCGGCGACGGCTTCATGGGCCAGCTCGTGGAGGGCGGCCCCGAGATGCTGCTGCAGGGCGTGGGGGAGGCCGAAGCCACCCCGGTCGACTGTGTGAGCACCGGATACCGGCTGCAGAAGGTCGTCTACCAGGCCAGCCCGGTGCGGTCCGTGGCCAGCCAGTCGTGGGCGGGCGGTGACGTCAACGGCCCCACCGCCACCGGGTTCTTCGGGGTGGTCGAGTTCGCCGATGCCGACGCCGCGCGCGAGTTCTTCGCCGCATCGGCCGACAAGTGGCACCGGTGCAACGGCCAGACGCTGGTGTTGACCCAAGCCGAGCGCGCGGCCCAGGGCGCCAGCCGGATCACCGAGGTGAACATCGACGACCAGGTGGTCTCGGCGGTGGTGATGCAGGACGCCGGGTCGACGGTCCAGCGGGCGCTCGGTGTCGCAGGGGACTCCGTCGTCGACATCGAGATCGCCGACGTCGCGGGCCCGAGCCCGACGGGCGCCCGGCAGGCCAGCGCCGTCGCCGGCCTGATGCTGGAGAAGATCGCCGGGTCCTGACCGGCGCCTACGAAATTGTCGCCCACGCCGCGAATTTGCCAGAAGTCGGTCACAATAACGCGGTGACTCCATTCGGCACCGCGTCGCGGCTGGGCGCCGCGGGTGCCGTCCTGGCCGTGGCGATCGCGCTGGCGGGCTGCGTGAGCACCGTTTCGGGGACGGCGGTGCGCGGCCAGACCGGTCCGGTCGACGTTCCGGAGCTGACCGCCGACAAACTCGACGACGTGTTGCTGTCGATCGGTGAGATAAACGGCATCATGGGCGCGACGACGATGAAGGTCACGAGCGAACTCGAGGAGATGACCGACCACTCCGACGACGTGTCGGACCCCGACTGTCTCGGGGTGATGTACGGCGCGGAGGAGCCGGTGTACGCGGGCAGTGGGTGGACCGACGTGCGCGACCAGGTGGCGCGCGAACCGGGCGATGACAACGACCACTGGGTCGAGCAGACCGCGGTGCTCTACTCCTCGGCCGACGATGCGCAGCGCTTCTTCGACAAGTCCAAGGCGGCGTGGGAGAAATGCTCGGATTCGACTGTTGCGGTGGGTAGTTCGGGAGACTCGTACTTCTGGGAGGTCGGCGAGGTCCGCACCGACGGCACGCTGATGACGCAGGTCACGACCCAGGAGGACGCCGACGGCTGGGCCTGCCAGCACGCGCTGTCGACGGCGTCGAACCTCACCGTCGAGGCGTGGGCGTGCAGCTACGCGATCGGAGACGAGGCCGCGACCATCGCGATGGACATGCTCGCCAACGCGGCGAAGTAAGCGTTTTCAGGCGCGGCTGAACTCCCGGCGTTCGAACAGCCCGCCCCAGGCGGTGAAGGCCTCGGCGTGCGCGGCCGACGACTGACCGGTGGCCAGGGCGACCAGGCCGGTGGCGATGCTGCCGATGCCGACGCCGGTCTGGTTCACCACGCGGACGATCTCGTCGAACGCCTCGCGCTGGGTGTAGCCGCGCAGCCCGACGAGAATTCCGGTGGCCACGTCGATCACGCGTCGTGAGGTGTCCGCTTCGGGGCGATAGGTCATGTCGGCCATGGTGCGCGCCGGCCATCCGGACCTGAAGGATTCGGCTCGGGCAGACACAAAGTCGTAATTGTTATCAGGCGCGACCGCGACGTCGTGCTGGCCAGGCAACTCGCGGTTTTCACGGATTCTTCACAGCCCTGCATGCTCTGTTGAGCCGGGTGACCGATACAGGGGTGACGGCCCACAATGTCCGTATGCTTCCGGTTCTCGATCTCGCAGAGGCGGACACCGAACCCGACCGGTTCCGGACCCGCTTACGCGAAGCCGCTCACGACGCCGGGTTCTTCTATCTGGTGGGACACGGTGTGCCGCGGACGCAGATGGACCGGGTGCTCGGCGTGGCGCGCGAGTTCTTCGCGTTGCCTGTCGACACCAAGAACGAGATCAGCCAGCTGAAAAGCCCACATTTCCGGGGTTATTCGCGCATCGGCGGCGAGTTGACCAACGGCAGGGTCGACTGGCGCGAGCAGATCGACATCGGCCCGGAGCGCCCGGTCATCGACGGTGCGGAGGGCTACTGGCGGCTGCAGGGCCCGAACCTGTGGCCCTCCGCGCCCGCGGGTTTCCGCACCGCTTTCGAGGACTGGACCGACGCGCTTTCGATCGTCGGGCTGCGGCTGTTGCGGCACTGGGCGGTGTCGTTGGGTGCCGCGGAGGACACCTTCGACGCGGCGTTCGCCGACCGTCCTGCCACCTTGCTGAAGGTCGTGCGCTATCCCGGCACCGCCGACACCTCGCAAGGCGTCGGCGCGCACAAGGATTCGGGTGTGCTGACGCTGTTGCTGGTCGAGCACGGATCCGAGGGTCTGCAGGTCGAGGGCGCCGCTGGGGAGTGGATCGATGTGCCCCCGCTGCCCGACGCGCTGATCGTCAACATCGGCGAACTGTTCGAGGTCGCGACCGGAGGTTATCTGCGCGCCACCCGCCACCGTGTGCTCGCACCGCCGCCGGGCACCGACCGTGTGTCGATCCCGTACTTCCTCAATCCGGCGCTGGACGCGTTGATCCCGATCATCGAGCTGCCGCCGGAGTTGGCGGCGCTGTCGCGCGGTGTGGAGGCCGATCCGGACAACCCGATCTTCAACACCTACGGCGAGAACGCGTGGAAATCGCGCACCAGGGCGCATCCCGATGTCGCCGAACTGCATCACGGAATCGTGCCGAAGGGCGTTGCGCGCGCGTACTGAGGCGATTTCCTCGGGCTGATCGCAACCGTCGAAAATCCCGCCGCGGGCGGATACGTTTCGGCCGTGTTCGATGTGCGCCGGTTGGTGGTGTTGCGGGAAGTCGCGCGCCGCGGCTCACTGTCGGCCGCGGCGGCGGCGCTGAACTACACCACATCGGCGGTGTCGCAACAGATCACCGCATTGGAACGCGATATCGGGTCGACGCTGTTGGTGCGTGGCCCGAGCGGGGTGCGGCCGACGGCCGCGGGGACGCGGTTGCTCGAACACGCGGACACCATCCTCGGCGCGGTCGCAGACGCCGAACGGGACTTGGCGCGCATGGCCGGCGCACGCCCCGGCGCGGTGCGGATCGCATCCTTCGCCACCGCCGCCGCGACCATTCTGCCGCGGGCGATCTCGCGATTCCGTGCGCTGTGCCCGGAGATCGACGTCGAACTGGTGCCCGCCGATCCCGAGAAGGGCGTCGCATTGTTGGCGACGGGTGACGTCGATGCCGCGGTGATCACCGAGGTGCCGGGCGGCGACCCGGAATTCCCGCGCGTCCACACCGACGTCGTGTTCGACGACGAGTTCTATGTCGTGCTGCCCGCGAGCCACCGGTTGGCCGCCTCGTCGACGGTCCCGTTCGCGGCGCTGGCCGACGAACGGTGGATCGTCAGCACCGAGACCGGGGTGTGTCCCGACGTCCGCGTCTTCGAAAAGTCGTGTCGACAAGCTGGATTCGTTCCATCGGTGACGTTTCGCGCCGAGGACTACTCCACGGTGCAGGGGCTGGTGGCCGCCGATCTCGGGGTCTCGCTGGTGCCGTCGCTCGCCGCGCACGGCGGCGTCCATCCCGACGTCGCGATACGACGGGTCGCGGGACGCGCGCCCGTGCGGCGCATTTCGATCGCGACCGCCCACCCGCCCGCGGCCAGCACACCACTGGCGACGTTCGTCTCCCTCGTCCGCGCGGTCGGCGCACAGCTGCGTGCCGAAACCGTTTACAGCGTTGCTGAACGCCCCTTCAGCGTCGCTTGATCCCGATTCCACTGCACCACTGACGACCCTAGATTGGCGGACCATGACCACCACCGAAAGCACTACGCCCGTCCTCACTTCGGCCGACGAGGCGCTGCGCATCGCCCATTCGATCGCGGCGGACATCGCCGCCGGCGCGATCGAGCGCGAACTCACCGGTGCATGGCCCGAACGCGAACTCCGGCAGATCGGCGAGTCCGGGCTGCTGGGGATCATCGTTCCCGCCGCACATGGTGGTCCCGACCTGCCCCGCGCCACCGCTGTCGAGGTGTTACGCATTCTGTCCCAGGCGGATTCGGCGGTCGGCCAGCTGCTGCTCTCGCATTTCGTGTTGAGCCAGGCGATCACCGGGCTCAAGGACAACGACCCCGCGCCCCGCATCTACCGCGACGTGCTCGCGGGTGGCCAACTCGGCAACGCGACCGTCGAGCGCGGCACCAGGACCAGCGCCGACCGGCTCACCACCGTGACACGTCAATCCGACGGGACGTGGCGGCTCAACGGCACCAAGTATTACGCGACCGGAACGCTGGGTGCCAGCTGGATCGCCGTCGCGGCCCGCATTGTCGACACCGAACCATCGCATGGCGCAACGGTGTTCGTCCGCCCCACCGACCCCGGCGTAACACTGAACCTCGACCGGTGGTCCTCGTTCGGGCAGCGCGGCACCGCCAGTGGCGAGGTCGTGTTCGACAACGTCGTCGTGGGCGGGGAGTTCGTCATCGACGAGGGACCCGATCCCGACCCCGTCACCGCACCGCCGTCGGTGCTCGGCGCGTTCGACCAGGCCCTGCACGCCGCCGTCGACATCGGGATCGCGCGCGCCGCACTGGAAGACGGCGCGCGGTTCGTCACCACGAAGTCGCGGCCATGGTTCGAGGCCGGTGTCGACAACGCGGCCGACGAACCCCACGTCGTGCGCCGGTTCGGCGAGCTCACGGCCCGGTTGTACGCGCTCGAGGCGCTGCTCGCCCAGGGCGCCGGGCTGGTCGACGACGCGCTGAACGCACCGGAGATCACCCGCGACGCCGCGGCGGCCGCATCGTTGCGTGTGGCCGCCGCCAAAGCGCTGGCCCAGGAGTTCGCCGTCGAGATCGCCAGCGGCATCTTCGAATTGGCGGGCGCATCGGCCACCGACCGCGGGCACGCGTTGGACCGACACTGGCGCAACGTGCGCGTGCACTCGCTGCACGATCCGGCCCGCTGGAAATACGTCCACCTCGGCAACCACACCCTTCGCGGCACCAAACCGCCGCGGCTCGGTGTCCTCCTCTGAATCGAAGGATCCGCTATGACAGGCTTCTATCTCACCGGCAGCATCAACGTTGCGTCCGTCGACGACGCCTTTCGTCTGGTGGGCGGCCGGTTGCAACCCGGCGTGACCCGGGTGCCGGACGGCGAACCGGGTGACCGCGCGAACTGGGTGCTCACCCAGGCCGATCACTTCCTGAACAACCCGACGCTGGACGTGGTCGACAACAAGGCCCGGGTGCGCCCCGGAACGCCGGTGTCGTTCGGCGCGCTCGACTATCACAGCGTCGCCGCCGAGTCCTACGCCCGGTTCTTCGCCGCCCGCCGCGACGGTGTGCTCGCCGAGGATTCCCGCTTCCTGGTGTCCATACCGACGCCGTTCAACGCCGTGAACTCGTTCGCGCAGTTCGACTCTCAGGTGGAGGTGGCTTACGCCTACGAGCAGGCGCTGCGCCGAAGCGTGGAGGCGCTGCAGGAGGCGATCCCGCCGGGCGACCTCGCGATCCAGTGGGACCTGCCGACCGAACTGGCGACCGTCGAGGGATGGTTCCCCAACCCCTACGGCGGTTTCGAGCCGATCTTCGCGGCCACGGCCCGGCTGGCGTCCTGGGTGCACGACGACGCCGAGCTGACATTCCATCTGTGCTACGGCGATTCGAAGTTCGGCGCGTCACCGTTCATGGGCGATCCGCCCGACGAGGAGGCGGCGGCCCGCGGTGGCAGGCACATCCTGCCGAGGGACGCCTCGGCGATCGTCACGCTGGCCAACGGCTTGTCGCGGCACGTGTCGCGCCGCATCGACGCCATCCAGGCGGCGACGGTCGCGGCGTGGAACAAGCGCGCACACTGGCAGCCGCTGAGCGGTCTCGCCCTGGAGGCCGACACCGAGATCTACCTCGGCCTGCTGCACGCCGAGGACGGCGCCGACGGCGCCCGCACGAGGGCGGCGTTGGCCGCGGAGTTCCTGCCGCAGTTCGGCATCTCGACCGAGTGCGGGCTCGGCCGGCATTCGACCGAGCAGCTCGAGGCGGTGCTCGTCGCGTGGAACGACTACGCCGCCTCCCGCGAACCCGCCCTGGCCGGCTGAACCCTAAGGGGTGACCTACATCGGGGCGTTGGCGGGGACGAACACGCCGGAGCTGTCGGCCTCCTCCTCGGCCCGGATGACGTGCACGACCGCGTTGATCAACGCCAGGTGGGTGAACGCCTGCGGGAAGTTGCCCAGGTGTCGGCCGGTGCGCGGCTCGATCTCCTCGGCGTAGAGGTGCAGTGGGCTGGCGAACGACAACAGCCGCTCACACAGGTGCTTGGCGCGGCTGATCTCGCCGATCTCGACCAGCGCGGACACCAGCCAGAACGAGCAGATCGTAAAGGTGCCCTCCTCGCCGGCCAGCCCGTCGTCGGTCTCCTCGACGCGGTAGCGCAGCACCAGGCCTTCCTCGGTGAGCTCGTCGGCGATCGCCAGCACCGTCGCGCGCACCCGCGGATCGTCGGGCGGCAGGAACCGGGTCAGCACGGCCAGCAGCAGCGAGGCGTCGAGCGCGTCGTCGCCGTAGCGCTGCGTCAGCACACCGCGGGAGTCGACGCCGTGCTTGAGCACGTCGGCCTTGATCTCCTCGGCGATCGCGCGCCACTGCTGGGCATAGGACTTCTCGCCCTGCAGCTCGGCGAGCTTCGAGCCGCGGTCCAACGCCACCCAGCACATGATCTTCGAGCTCGTGAAGTGCTGCGGCTCGCCGCGCACCTCCCAGATCCCGCGGTCGGGTTCCTTCCAGTGTTTGATCGCCTCTTCGACCTGCTGCTTGCACACCGGCCACAGCGTGTCGGAGATCTGTTCGCGCGACTTGGCGTGCAGGTACACCGAATCGAGCATGGTGCCCCAGATGTCGTGCTGCATCTGGTTGTAGGCGCCATTGCCGATGCGCACCGGCCGCGCCCCGTCGTAACCGGACAGGTGGCGCAGCTCCTCCTCGACCAGCGTGCGCTCGCCGCCGACGGCGTACATCACCTGAAGCGGGTGTCGCTCACCGTTGTTCGCGCCGGACACGTCGGCGATGAACGCGAAGAAGTCGTCGGCCTCGCGGTCCAGACCCAACGTGTACAGACCCCACAGCGCGAACGTCGAATCGCGCACCCACGCATAGCGGTAGTCCCAATTGCGTTCGCCCTGAGGCGTTTCCGGCAGCGAGGTGGTGGGCGCCGCCAACAGCGCGCCGGTCGGGGAGTAGGTCAGCCCCTTGAGCGTCAACGCGCTGCGCTGCAGATAGGCCCGCCACGGGTGGTCCGGGAAGTCGCCGACGTTGATCCACTGGCGCCAGGCCTCGCTGGTCTGCCACATCTTGTCGGCGGCCTCTTCGTAGGTCTGCGGCGCCGGATGCTTCGACCACGACAGCGCGACGAACGCGTTGTCACCTTCCTTCATGCGGGTACGGGCCCTGGCCTCGTGGCCCTCCAGGCCCAGCCGTAGGTTCGTGGTCAGCCGCAGCGTGGGATGGGCGTCGGCGTCGCGACTGGCCCGTGCGATCGCCTCGCCGTACGCCTGCGCCGAGTACTCCCATGTCGCGGGGATGCGGTGGTAGTCGAACGCGGGTTCGCAGTTCATCACCAGTTCGACCGTGCCGCTCACACATCGCACGGTGCGCAGCAGGATGTGCTCGGCGTCCCAGTCCATCGGCGTGCGGCGGTGGGTGCGCGACCGGGTCTCCAGGTCGTGCCAGGGGCCCATCACCAGGGCCTCGCGCACGATCAGCCAGCCGGTGTGGGTCTGCCAGGTCGTCTCGAGGATCAGGCTGCCGGGCAGGTAGCGCCGGGCCGAGGGCACGGTCACCCCGTAGGGGCCGAGCCGGAAGTGGCCGGCGCCGCGATCGAGGATCGCGCCGAACACGCTCGGCGAGTCGGGCCGCGGCACGCACAACCACTCGACCGATCCGGCCGACGAGATCAGGCAGGTGTTCTCGCAGTCGGACAAAAACCCGTAGTCGGCGATCGGCGGAAACGGATTCCGCAATGCACCGGTGGGCGCGTACGGCGTCGGCGCCGTCACGGTCAGCGGGGTGTTCGACAGGACGGCCTGGGCGGGCTTCGCCCCGTTCTCCGCCTCCGCTGACCCGTCCGACGGCCCGGTTTGTTGCAGAACCATGCCGTCATCATCGACTGCCGACGTGCTCGCCGTCTACTCGTTGGCGTTCGACGCGCCCTCAGCGCCGGGCGAAGGCCGGAATGTGTTCCGGTAGGGGGCCGATCGCCACGCCGTAGGCCGCCACCCGGCGCAGCACCGGCAGACCCGCCGCGACGCGCACGAACCGCGGGGCCTCGGCCTGTCCCGTCGAGGCGACCGCGACCGCGATGACGCGGCGGTGGATCAGCCTCTGAACCGACTGGATCAGCGCCGTCGGCAGCCAGCGACGCGCCTGCACGCGGGCCAGATGCCTGGTCGACAGCGTGCCCTCGCGCAATGGTCCGGCCAGGATCCGCCCCGCGGCCACGGCGTCGGCGACCGCCAGGTTGATCCCGACCCCGCCGACCGGTGACATCGCGTGGGCGGCGTCGCCGATCAGCAGCAGGCCGTCGGTGTACCAGCGCCTGAGCCGGTTGAGCTGCACGTCGAGCAGCTTCACCTCGTCGAACGACGTCACCGCCCCAATACGGTCCGCCAGCCACGGCACCAGCGCCACCACACCGCGGTGCAGCGACGCGATGCCCTGCGCGCGCAACTGCGCGTCGCGGCCCTTCGGGATGACGTAGGCGCACTGGTAGTAGTCGCCGCGGTCGATGACGATCTGCGCGTGCCCGGCGCCCAGGACGCCGGCGAGCCCGTGCGGGTCGTCGGGGTCGCGGGGCACCCGAAACCACCAGACGTCCATCGGCACGCCGAAGTTCTTCGGTTCGAGTCCCATCTCGGTGCGCAGCGTCGACGACCGGCCGTCGCAGGCGACGGTCAACGTCGCGCGCATCTCGCGCACCTCGCCGTCGGTGCCGCGGTAGCGGACGCCGACCACCTTGCCGCCCTCGCGGAGCGGCGCGAGCACCTCGGTGCTGCGCAGCAGCGAAAACGACGGCTCGCGGGCCGCGGCCGAGGCCAACAACTCGAGGAAATCCCACTGCGGGACGAGCGCAATGTGCTTGTGCGGACCGGGAATTCGTCGCAGGTCCATGGAGACCTGAGTGCCCTGCACCGTCAGCGCGAGCGTGTCGATCTCGCGGTGCGGAACGGCGGCGAACTCGTCGGAGAGCCCCAACTCGTCGAGCAGTCCCAGCGTGCTCGCGTGCACGGTGTCGCCGCGGAAGTCGCGCAGAAAGTCGGCGTGTTTCTCCATCACGGTGACCTCGACCCCGGCGCGGGCGAGGATCAACGCGAGCATCATGCCTGCCGGACCGCCGCCGGCGATGATGCAGGTGGTGTCGACGGGCACGGGCCCCATCCTCGCATCGCCTAGGCTGGCCGCGTGGGTGGCTTCCTGAGTTGGTGGGACGGTGTCGAGCTCTGGCTCACCGGCCTGCCGTTCGTCGCCCAGACGGCGGTGGTGATGCCGGTGGTGCTCGCCCTGGCGTATGGCATCGCCGTCGTGCTCGACGGTGCGCTCGGTAACGGGATCAGGTTGCTGCGCCACGTTCGCCACGACGAACGGGACGCCGACCAGTGAGCGGCGGGATGCCGCGCTCGCGGGTGACGTTGGTGCTCGTCATCCTGGTGATCCTGGTAATCGTCATGTGGCTGTACACCCGCTGACGCGTCCGAAACCCTCGACGAGCAGGTTGCGCGAACTCTGTTAGGCTTCCCGCCATGCAAACAGCGTCCGGCAACAAGAGCGGCCACGTGCTGGCCCTCATTGCCGTGAGTCACAGCGCTGTTGCTGACGTTTGTTGTTGTTGCTGACTCCTCCGCCCGTCCGCGGTTCGGTGTCGGTAACGGTTGTGGGATGAAGCCCTCGCGCTGAGATCCATCGCCTTTCCGTCGGGTCGGGTTCCACCGAAGTCCCCCAACGAAAGGTCACCGATGGTCAACCTCCGCAATACCTGGCGCGCCGCCGTGGCGCTGGCCACCACCGCAACCGTCCTGACCGCCTGCAGCGGTGGTTCGAGCGACGTGGCGGGCGAGGGCGGCGGCAACGGCGCCGACACGACGCTGACCCTCGTCGCGTACGCCGTGCCCGAGCCGGGGTGGAGCAAGGTCATCCCCGCCTTCGCCGCCACCCCGGAGGGTAAGGGTGTCGGTGTCACGACGTCGTATGGCGCCTCGGGTGACCAGTCGCGCGCCGTCGTCGACGGTAAGCCCGCCGACATCGTGAACTTCTCCGTCGAACCGGACATCACCCGCCTGGTCAAGGCGGACAAGGTGGCCAAGGACTGGAACGCCGACGCCACCAAGGGCATCCCGTTCGGCTCCGTGGTGTCGTTCGCGGTGCGCCCCGGCAACCCGAAGAACATCCGGGACTGGCCGGACCTGCTCAAGCCGGGCGTGGAGGTCATCACGCCCAGCCCGCTGAGCTCCGGCTCGGCCAAGTGGAACCTGTTGGCGCCGTACGCGTGGGCCAGCAAGGGCGGTCAAGATCCCCAGGCCGGGCTGGACTATGTCACCGAGTTGGTGACTGAACACATCAAGCTGCGCCCGGGTTCGGGCCGCGAGGCCACCGACGTGTTCCGGCAGGGCAGCGGTGACGTGCTGCTGGCCTACGAGAACGAGGCGCTGAACTTCGGCCTGGAATACGTGAATCCGCCGGAGACCTTCAAGATCGAGAACCCGGTCGCGGTGGTGACGTCGAGCGCGCACCTGGACAAGGCCAACGCGCTAAAGAACTTCACCTACACCCCGGAGGCGCAGAAGCTGTGGGCCGAGGCGGGCTTCCGGCCCGTCGATCCCGCCGTGCTCGAGGAGTTCAGGGACAAGTTCCCCGCGCCCGCCAAACTGTGGACCGTCGACGACCTCGGCGGCTGGCAGACGCTCGATCCCGAGCTGTTCGACAAGGACAACGGCAAGATCACCAAGATCTACACCCAGGCGACCGGATGACCTCTTCTGTGGCAACCCGTCCCGAGCTCACCGGTGGTGAGCCGGGCGGGGCGTCCGGATTTCTCGGGCGCCGTCACGGGACGACGTCGCTGCGGGTGGGGGCGGCGTCGATCTGGCTGAGCCTGATCGTGCTGTTGCCGTTGGCCGCCATCGTCTGGCAGGCGGCGGGGGGCGGCTGGCGGGCATTCTGGTCGGCGGTCAGTTCGAACGCGGCCATCGAGTCGTTCAAGGTGACGCTGACCGTGTCGTTCGGGGTGACGGTGGTCAACCTGGTGTTCGGCTTGCTGGTGGCGTGGGTGCTGACGCGCGACGAGTTCTTCGGCAAGCGGCTCATCGATTCGGTGATCGACCTGCCGTTCGCGCTGCCGACGATCGTGGCCAGCCTGGTGATGCTGGCGCTCTACGGCCCCGCCAGCCCGGTGGGACTGCACCTGCAGCACACCAAATGGGGCATCGGGGTCGCGTTGCTGTTCGTCACGCTGCCGTTCGTGGTGCGCTCCGTGCAACCGGTGTTATTGGAACTGGACCGCGAGATCGAGGAAGCCGCAGCGTCGTTGGGCGCCAACAACTGGGTCATCTTCACCCGGGTGATGCTGCCCGCGCTTCTGCCGTCGCTGCTGTCGGGCGCCGGTCTGGCGTTCTCCCGCGCGATCGGCGAATTCGGTTCGGTGGTCCTGATCGGCGGCGCCGTGCCCGGTGAGACAGAAGTGTCCTCGCAGTGGATCCGCACCTTGATCGAGAACGACGACCGGACCGGCGCGGCAGCGATTTCCATTGTGCTCCTGCTGATCTCGTTCGTCGTGCTGTTCATCCTGCGCGCGATCGGGGCACGCGCCGCCCGCCGGGACGAGTTGGTTCAATGATCCTGTCCCCGGTGGTCAAACACCTGCTGCGCTACCTGGCGCTGGCCTACATCCTCGTGCTCGTGATCGTGCCGGTGGGGCTGATCCTGTGGCGCACCTTCTCGCCGGGAATCGGCGCCTTCGTCGAATCGATCAGCACCCCGGCGGCGATCTCGGCGCTGAACCTCTCGCTGCTGGTGGTGGCGATCGTGGTGCCGCTCAACGTGTTGTTCGGAGTGCCGACGGCATTGGTGCTGGCGCGCAACAAGTTCCGGGGTAAGAGCGCCCTGCAGGCCGTGATCGACCTGCCGTTCGCGGTGTCGCCGGTGGTGGTCGGCGTCGCGCTGATCCTGCTGTGGGGATCGGCGGGGCTGTTCGGCTTCGTGGAGAACAACCTCGGGTTCAAGATCATCTTCGGCCTTCCGGGCATCGTGCTGGCCAGCGTGTTCGTCACGGTGCCGTTCGTGATCCGTGAGGTCGAACCGGTGTTGCACGAGATCGGTACCGATCAGGAGGAAGCCGCCGCCACGCTCGGTTCGCAGTGGTGGCAGACGTTCTGGCGGGTCACGCTGCCGTCGATCAGGTGGGGGCTGACCTACGGCGTGGTGTTGACGATCGCGCGCACCCTCGGCGAGTACGGCGCGGTGCTGATGGTGTCGTCCAACCTGCCGGGTACCTCGCAGACCCTCACACTGTTGGTGTCGGACCGCTACACCCGCGGCGCCGAGTACGGCGCGTATGCGGTCTCGACACTGCTGATGTCGGTGGCGGTGGTGGTGTTGGTCGCCCAGGTGGTACTCGACGTCCGGCGCTCCCGGATGAGCAAGCAGGCATAGGGAGAAGAGAAGTATGAGCGACGCAATCGTGGTGCGGGGCGCCAACAAGCACTACGGCGACTTCGCGGCCCTGGACAACGTCGACTTCGAGGTACCGTCGGGTTCGCTCACCGCGCTCCTCGGCCCCAGCGGGTCGGGTAAGTCGACGCTGCTGCGGGCCATCGCCGGCCTGGACCGCCCCGACACCGGCACCATCACGATCAACGGGCGTGATGTCACCGACGTGCCGCCGCAGCGCCGCGGTATCGGGTTCGTGTTCCAGCACTACGCGGCGTTCAAACACCTGACGGTGCGCGACAACGTCGCGTTCGGGCTCAAGATCCGCAAACGCCCCAAGGCCGAGATCAGGGAGAAGGTCGACAACCTTCTCGAAGTTGTGGGGCTGGCCGGCTTTCAGACCCGCTATCCGAATCAGCTTTCCGGCGGCCAGCGTCAGCGCATGGCGTTGGCCCGCGCATTGGCAGTGGATCCGCAGGTGCTATTGCTCGACGAACCGTTCGGCGCGCTGGACGCCAAGGTGCGCGAGGACCTGCGGGCTTGGCTGCGCCGGTTGCACGAAGAGGTGCACGTCACCACGGTGTTGGTGACGCACGATCAATCCGAGGCGCTCGACGTCGCCGACCGGATCGCGGTGCTCAACAAGGGCCGTATCGAGCAAGTGGGCTCTCCCGCAGCGGTTTACGACGCGCCGGCCAACGCGTTCGTGATGTCGTTCCTCGGGGCGGTGTCGTCGCTCAACGGCTCGCTGGTGCGGCCGCACGACATCCGGGTCGGCCGCAACCCGGACATGGCGATAGCGTCCACCGACGAGTCGGTGCAGGCCACCGGGGTGGTTCGCGCAGTCATCGACCGGATCGTCATGCTGGGCTTCGAGGTTCGCGTCGAATTGCACAGCGCGACCGATCAGACGCCGTTCACCGCGCAGATCACGCGAGGGGACGCCGAGGCGCTCGGCCTCAAGGAGGGGGACACGGTCTACGTTCGCGCCACCCGGGTGCCGTCGCTGCCGGGTGGTACACACGTGCCGCCCAGCGACCAGGCCGACGCCGAAGCGATGACGAAGGCCTGAATCAAGCGGCGGCCGCGGCCCCCGCCGTGATCGCGTCGTAGCGGTCCATCACCGTCGCGGCGACGAGGTTGTGCGATCCGAGCGGCTCGGCCATCGCGATGCCTTCCGCCGCCGCATATTCCGCGACACGATCGGTGATCACGCCGTGCGCCAGGAACCAGGGGGCGATGACCAGGCGTTCGGCGCCGCGGGCACGCAGGCGCTCGGCGGCGTCCGGAAGGTCGGCGTACGGTCCGGTCGCGAACGCGACTTCGCTTCCCGCCCACCGGGTTCCGGAGCGCAGGAACTGGGCGACCGTCGCGGTCCGCGCATTCGCGTCCGGTCGCGACGACCCGACCGCGACGACCAGGACGCCCAGTCCTTCGTCGTCGGGGGAGGCACCGAGTTCGGCCAGCCGCTGACGTAACACGGTCAACAGCGCCGGATCCTCGCCGAGCACGTCGGCACGGTCGACCGTCGCACCCGATTCCTCGATGACCGTGGGGATGTCCACGCGCGCGTGGAAGGCGCTGGCCAGAAGGAACGGCACGACCACGCCGGGGGCGGGCAGGCCGCGAAGCGTATCGAGCAGGCTGGGCCCGGTCTGTTCCAGGAACGCCGGCCTGACGTCGAGCCACGGCCGCAACCGTCGGATGCGGCCCGCCACGGCGTGCGTCACCGCGGCCGAGCGCGGGTCGGCGCTGCCGTGCGCGGTCAGCACGAGCGTCATTGCGACCTCACGAGGCGTGCAGCCCGCATTCGATCTTGCCGGTGCCCGCCCAGCGGCCGCTGCGCGGATCGGCGCCCTCGACCGGCTTCGCTGTGCACGGCGCGCAGCCGATCGACGGATACCCCTCGTAGACAAGCGGATTGACCAGAACGCCGTTGGCGTCGATGTAGTCCTGCATGTCCTGGTCGGTCCAGGCCGCCAGCGGGTTGATCTTCACCAGCCCGAACGCCTTGTCCCAGCTGACGAGTGGCGCGTTGGCGCGTGTGGGCGCTTCGACGCGGCGGATGCCGGTCACCCAGGCCGAGTAGCCGCGCAGGGCCTTCGACAGCGGCTCGACCTTGCGCATGCGGCAGCATTCGTTGGGTTCGCGGGCGAACAGGTCCTTGCCGAACAACTCGTCCTGTTCGGCCACGCTCTTCTCAGCGGTGACGTTGACGATGTTCACGTCGTAGACCGCCTCGACCGCGTCGCGGGTGCCGATGGTCTCCACGAAGTGGTAGCCGGTGTCGAGGAACAGGATGTCCACTCCCGGGCGCACCTTGGCGGCCAGATCGATGAGCACGGCGTCCTGCATGTTCGAGGCCACCACGTAATGGCCGCCGAAGTGCTCGTCGGTCCAGCGCAGCAGGTCGTTCGCGCTCGCCCCGTCGAGTTCGGCGGCACCGCGTTCGGCCAGTGCCTGCAGTTCGATCTCGTTCATCAAATCCGTCACCGCAAATCCGCCTCGTCTGCTCGTATCGCCCACGTAGCGAAACGCTCGCCCTGCTCTCGTTGTTTCACGAAGTTGCGAACGACCCGGTCGATGTAGTCGCCGAGCTCGGTGGCCAGCACCTTGTGCTGGCGCAGCTTGCGGCCGAAACCGCTGTCCAGGCCGAGGCTGCCGCCCAGGTGAACCTGGAAACCCTCGACCGAGTTGCCGTTGCCGTCGTCGACCATCTGGCCCTTGAACCCGATGTCGGCGACCTGGATCCGCGCGCACGAGTTCGGGCAGCCGTTGATGTTGACCGTGATCGGCACGTCGAGCTGCGCGTTGATGTCGTCGAGCCGCTTCTCCAGCTCGGGGACCAGGACCTGTGCGCGGTTGCGGGTCTCGGCGAACGACAGCTTGCAGTACTCGATGCCGGTGCAGGCCATCAGGTTCTTGCGCCACGACGACGGGCGCGACGGCAGGCCCAGCGCATCCAGGCCGGAGACCAGCTCGTCGAGCTTGTCGTCGGGGACGTCGAGGATGACCAGCTTCTGGTACGGGGTCAGCCGGATCCGATCCGAACCGGCCGCCTCGGCCAGGTCGGCCACCTTGCTCAGGATGGTGCCCGACACCCGGCCCGCGATCGGCGCGACGCCGACGGCGTTGCGGCCGTTCTTGAGCTTCTGGATCCCGACGTGGTCGATGGGGTGCTTGACCGGTTCCGGGGCCGGGCCGTCGAGCAGCTTGCGGCCCAGGTACTCGTCCTCGAGGACCTGGCGGAATTTCTCGACGCCCCAGTCCTTGATCAGGAACTTCAGTCGCGCCTTGCTGCGCAGTCGCCGGTAGCCGTAGTCGCGGAAGACCGAAGTGATGCCCTCCCAGACGTCCGGAACCTCTTCCAGCGGCACCCACGCGCCGAGGCGCTGGGCCAGCATCGGGTTGGTGGACAGTCCGCCGCCGACCCACACGTCCAGGCCGGGGCCGTGCTCGGGATGGTTGACCCCGATGAACGCGACGTCGTTGACCTCGTGGGCGACGTCCTGCAGGCCCGAGATCGCGGTCTTGTACTTGCGCGGCAGGTTCGAGAACGCGGGGCTGCCGATGTAGCGGCGCACGATCTCGTCCACGGCCCAGCTCGGGTCGAGGACCTCGTCGAGGGACTCACCCGACAACGGGCCGCCCAGCACCACGCGGGGGCAGTCGCCGCAGGCCTCGGTGGTCTGCAGGCCGACCGCGGCCAGCCGCTCCCAGATCTCGGGCACGTCTTCGATCTGGATCCAGTGGTACTGGACGTTCTCGCGGTCGCTGATGTCGGCGGTGTCGCGGGCGAACTCGGTGGAAATCTCGCCGATGGTGCGCAGCGCCGCAGCGCTCAGGGCGCCGCCGTCGCAGCGCACTCGCATCATGAAGTGCTTGGCCTCGAGCAGATCGGCGTTCTCGTCGCCGGTCCAGGTGCCGTCGTAGCCCTGCTCGCGCTGGGTGTAAAGCCCCATCCAGCGCATGCGGCCCCGCAGGTCCTGCTTGTCGATGCTGTCGAAGCCGCGCTTGGAGTAGATGTCGAGGATGCGGGCGCGCACGTTCAGCGCGTCATCGTCCTTCTTGAACTGCTCGTTGGCGTTGAGCGGTTCGCGGTATCCGAGTGCCCACTGACCCTCGGCACGGGTCTTCTTGGCGGGTCTCGGCTTGGATTCCGCGGTGGTCATGGGGTGGCTCCTTGGTGGAGCCGGCGTTCGAATCGCGCGTGGTCACCGGGTGGCTGTCCGGCGGCGCAGATCCGGCGGCCAGCTATACGTACGGGTGGGCTGGGACCTAGATCAAGCGCAAGGCAGACAACAACAGGTACACACGCGCTTGAAGTCGACGTGCCGACGCGCCACCAGCGATACGCGCTGGGGGAAGATGCGGCCGGCAGTCACGTCGCCATTGTGCCACGGACACCCGCACCAGCCCTAACCGGGCGAGATTTGCGCTCACGGTGAGCGAAACCGCGATCTGGGAAACTGGCTGGGTGACCGTCCGGACCGCAGGGACTCCCAACGCCGCACCGGTGGCGCTGCCGGCGATGGCCCCTGCGCCCGGGCGGCCGTTCGGCGTCTACGTCCACGTGCCCTTCTGCGCCACCCGCTGCGGCTACTGCGACTTCAACACCTACACCCCCGGCGAGCTGGGCGGCGCCAACCCCGACGGGTGGCTGACGGCGCTGCGGGCCGAGTTGGCGCGGGCCGCACGCCACCTGGGCCGCATCCCCGAGGTCGACACCGTCTTCGTCGGCGGTGGCACACCGTCGCTGCTCGGTGGGCCCGGCCTGGCGGCGGTCCTCGAGGCCGTGCGGGCGCACTTCCCGCTGGCCGCGGGCGCCGAGGTCACCACGGAGGCAAACCCGGAATCGACGTCTGCCCTGTTGTTCGACCAGCTCCTGGCGGCCGGATACACCCGGGTGTCGCTGGGCATGCAGTCGGCGGCTCCGCACGTGCTGGCCACGCTCGACCGGACGCATTCGTCGGGTCGGGCGCTCGCCGCCGCCCGCGAGGCCCGCGCAGCCGGGTTCGAGCACGTCAACCTCGACCTGATCTACGGAACGCCGGGGGAGACCGACGACGACCTGCGGCGCTCGGTCGACATGGTCGTCGAGGCGGGTGTCGACCACGTGTCGGCGTACGCGTTGGTGATCGAGGACGGCACGGCGATGGCCCGGCGGGTGCGCCGCGGTGAGCTCGTCCCGACCGACGACGACGTGCTGGCCCGCCGCTACGAATTGGTCGATGCGCGCCTGGCCGCGGCCGGTTTCGCCTGGTACGAGGTCTCTAACTGGAGCCGGCCTGGCGGCGAGTGCCGGCACAACATCGGCTACTGGAACGGCGGCGAGTGGTGGGGCGCCGGGCCGGGAGCCCACGGCTTCGTCGACGCGGTGCGCTGGTGGAACGTCAAACACCCGAACGCCTATGCGCAGATGCTGGCCGACGGCGGGCTGCCGGTGGCCGATTTCGAGGCCCTCGACACCGAAACCCTGCACGTCGAGGACGTGATGCTGCGGGTGCGGTTGCGCGACGGGCTGCCGACCAGCGTGCTGAGTGCACCCGAACGGGATCGGGCGGCCGTCGCGGTCGCCGACGGGCTGCTGAGTCCGGCCGCCGACCGCCTGGTGCTCACCGACCGTGGCCGGTTGCTGGCCGACGCGGTGGTGCGCGATCTGCTCGCCTGAGTCCGCCGAACGTGAGCTTGTGCACGAAAAATCCGCCGATTTCTCGCACATAAGCTCGCGTTCGCGGGCCGGGCGTTGAACGATTGACCGGTGAAGGTCGTTGTGCTCAGCGATGACGACTGCGGTGGATGAGCGATGACTCCCGACCCCGCGCAGGCCGAACTGCTGCGCGCGATCCACGACGAGCACAGTCAGGCGCTGCTGCGGTACGTGCTACGGCTGACGCGCGGGGACATGCCGTTCGCCGAGGACGTGGTGCAGGAATCGCTGCTGCGGCTGTGGCGCAAACCGGAGATCCTGCAGCAGCCGGGCGACGCCGCGCGGGCGTGGTTGTTCACGGTCGCACGCAACCTCGTCATCGACGACCGGCGCAGCGCGCGCTTCAGCCGGGAACTACAGACCGACGACATGCCCGAGCGGCCGTCGCTGGACGCGATCGGTCCCGCGGTCGACAAGTGGGTGCTCGCCGACGCGCTGAAATCGCTCAGCGCCGACCACCGCACCGCGATCGTGCGCTCGTACTACCTCGGGCAGACTGTCGCCGACATCGCCGCGCATGAGGGGATCGCGCCGGGCACCGTGAAGTCCAGGCTGCATTACGCGTTGCGCGCGTTGCGGATTGCGTTGCAGGAAAGGGGGGTTGTCCAATGAGCCACGAGTTCGACCGGACGCCCGACGACAACCTCGCGGAATGGGATGCGGCCTACGTGCTGGGCGCGCTCAGCCTCGAGGATCGGCGCACCTACGAGGACTACCTCGCCGCGAACCCGGAACGCGCCGCCGAGCTGGCCGAGCTGGACGAGATGCCCGCGATCCTCGGCGCGCTGAGCCGCGACGAGGCGGTCGCGTTGGCCGATCTCGGTGAGGCACCCGCCGCAGACAACATCGCCTCGCTGGCCCAGGCCGCGGCAGAACGCCAGCGGCGATCGCGGCGCACCATGCTGGCCGCGACCGTCGCGGTCGCGGCGGCACTGGCGATCATTGGCGGCGTCGTCGGTGCGACGATCTTCCCGCGCACGTCGTCGGTGCAGACCGTGGCGATGGAGCCGATGCAGCCCGGTAAGCGCCAGGGATTGACCGCGCAGTTGGCGGTCACCGAGAAGAAGTGGGGCACCGAGCTCAACTGGGCGTGCCAGTACACCAAGGACTGGGCCCGCGACGTCGACAGCTACGACATCGTGGTGACGACGCGCGACGGCGGCCAGACGGCCGTGGGGTCGTGGCGTCCGGCGGGGGATGAGGCGGCGGGGCTGTCAGCGGCGACCAGCATCCCCACCGACGAGATCCGCAGCATCGACATCCGGGTGTCGGGCAGCGACGAGCCGCTCGCCGTCCGCACTCTGTAGCGGGCTCTGAGGGGCGGCGAATTGACGTCGCGGCAACCCAATTCGAACGTGATCGGCACCACGATCGGACACTGTGGGTAAATCCCACAAATGAGCGCGGTTATGCCAGTATGGCCGCCATGGCGTGTGGCTTCTTAGGCAAGGCTATCCAGATCTCGGGACTGGGCTGACGTGACCGATACCGCCTCACGCGAGGGTTCCGCGTGCCCCGAGCCGATCGCGATCATCGGCATCGGGTGCCGCGTGGCCGGTGCGATCGGCACGCCGGAACAGTTCTGGAACTTCCTGCTCGACGGCGGCAGCGACGTCCGCGAGGTTCCGTCCGAACGGTGGGAACCGTATCTGCAGCGCGACCCCCGCAACGCCGCGGTGCTCAAGGAGGTCACCCGCTGGGGTACCTTCCTCGAAGACCTGCCCGGGTTCGACGCCGAGTTCTTCGGGGTCTCGCCCCGCGAGGCGGAGTTGATGGACCCCCAGCAGCGGCTGGCGCTCGAGGTCAGCTGGGAGGCGCTCGAGCACGCCGGTGTACCGCCGAAGTCGTTGGCGGGCACCGACGCCGCGGTGCTCATGGGCGTCAACTCCGACGACTACGGCAAGCTCATCATGGAGGACCTGCCCGGCATTGAGGCATGGACCGGCATCGGCACATCGCTGTGCGGCATCGCCAACCGGGTCTCGCACCTGCTCGACCTGCGTGGGCCCAGCGTCGCGCTGGACGCGGCGTGCGCCGCCTCGCTGGTCGCCGTGCACCAGGCGTGCCAGATGCTCAACGCCGGTGAGACGTCCCTGGCGCTGGCCGGCGGGGTCAGCGCGTTGATCGGGCCTGGCCTGACCCGGGTGCTCGACGTGGCGGGCGCGACCGCCCCCGACGGTCGCTGCAAGACCTTCGACGCCGCCGCCGACGGCTACGGACGCGGCGAGGGCGCCGGCGTCGTGGTGCTCAAGCGTCTCGCCGACGCGCTGCGCGACGGCGATCACGTGTACGCGGTGGTGCGGGGCGGCGCGGTGGCGCAGGACGGCCGCACCGTCGGCATCATGTCGCCCAACGGCGACGCCCAGGCCGACATGTTCAGGCGCGCTTGCCAATTCGCGGGCGTCGCTCCCGCGAGCGTCGGGTTCATCGAGGCGCACGGCACCGGCACACCGTCGGGTGACCCCACCGAGGTGCGGGCCCTGGCATCGGTCTACGGCGCCGGCCGTCCCGCCGATGCGCCGTGCCGCATCGGATCGGTGAAACCCAACGTCGGTCACCTCGAAGGTGGCGCCGGGGTCGTGGGACTCATCAAGGCCGCGCTGGCGCTGCACCATCGGACCATCCCCCCGACCGCGGGCCTGACATCGCTGACCCCGGCCGTCGACTGGGACAAGAGCGGGCTGCGGGTCCCGACACAGGCCGAACCCTGGGACAGCGACGAGGCGCCGCGGCGCGCCGCGGTGTGCAGCTACGGCTACGGCGGCACCATCGCCCACGTGCTCCTCGAGGAGGCTCCGGCGCCGTCTCCGGAAAGCCAAGCGGCGCAACGGCTTCCGGCGATCATTCCCGTCTCGGCGCGCAATGTCGCCAGGTTGCGGACACAGGCGGATGCGCTCGCCGAACATCTGCGCGACCACCCCCAGCCCATCGACAGCATCGCGGCAACGCTGTGGACCCGACGCTCCCACGAACCGGCCAGGGCCGCCGTGGTCGCCGACGACAGCGACGGGGCCGCGACCGCGCTGACCGCACTGGCAGAAGACGTCCCCGACCCCTCCGTGGTGACCGGTACCGTGCTGCCCGCGGCGGCGAACGGCGCGGTCTGGGTGTTCTCCGGACACGGCTCGCACTGGACCGGAATGGGTCGCGAACTGCTCACGGCGGCACCGGAATTCGCCGCCGTGATCGACACGATCGATCCGATCTTCACCGACGAGCTGGGGTTCTCGGCGCGCGAGGCGCTGACGACGGGGGAGCTCGGCGGCACGGACCAGGTGCAGGCGCTGACGTTCGCCATGCAGGTGGGCCTCGCCGAGATGCTGCGTTCGCGCGGTGTCGCGCCGGCGGCGGTCATCGGGCACTCGGTCGGCGAGGTCGCCGCATGCGTCACTGCCGGCGTCTTCGACCTCACTGTCGGCGCCGCGGTGGCCTGCTATCGCGCCCGCGGCTTCCGGGCGGTCATGGGCAAGGGTGCAATGGCGCTGGTGCGCCTGCCGTTCGCCGAGGCCGAACGGCGCCTGTCCGGACGGACCGACGTGGTAGCGGCGATCAGCGCGTCGCCCGAGTCGACGGTGATCTCCGGGACGGTGGCCGCGGTCGACGACGTCGCCCAGGGGTGGACCGACCAGGGCGTGATGGTGCGCCGCGTCAACACCGACGTCGCCTTCCACAGCCCCGCGATGGACGCACTGACCGGCGAGCTCGGCCGTCTCACCGCCCAGCTGCCGCCGTCGCGCACACCCGAGACACCGCTCTACACAACGGCATTGACCGATCCCCGCTCGCCCGCGACACGCGACCAGCACTACTGGGTGGCCAACCTGCGCGACCGGGTGCGGTTCGCCGAAGCCGTCTCGGCCGCGATCGAGGACGGGCACCGGTTGTTCCTCGAGGTCTCGGCGCATCCGGTGGTGGCGCACTCGATCGTCGAGACGCTCACGACCGCGGGCGCCGACCAGCACGCCGTCGTCCCGTTGTTGCGACGCGACCGTCCCCAGATGCATTCGGTGGCAACCGCGGTGGCCGCACTGCACTGCCACGGCGCACCGGTCGAGCACCGGCTGTCGTCCACGCCGTGGGCGGCCGACCTGCCCGTGACCCAGTGGCACCACCGCCGCTTCTGGCGCACGCCCACCCCGCCGCCCGGCGGGCGGGGGGTGCACGACGTCGAGACCCACACCCTGCTCGGTGGCCGGATCGAGGTGACCGGTGCGGTGGCCTCCAAGATGTGGCAGACACGCGTGGACCTCGACTCGCGTCCGTACCCGGGCAACCACCCGGTCAAGGGCACCGAGATCGTGCCCGCCGCAGTCATCGTCAACACCTTCCTCGGCGCGGCCGACGAACTGGACACGCGCTGTGACCGCGCGGGCAGGGACCTCGTGGACGTCCGGTTGCGCACCCCGGTCGCGCCGGGGCGCGCGCGCGACGTGCAGGTGGTTCTGCAGGATCGCGGGCTGACCCTGGCCACCCGCCTCGTCGACGACGACGAGGACGCCGACGACGGCGGCTGGTTGACTAACAGCAGCGCGGTGGTCGCGGCCGACGACGACATCGAGGACCTCCTCGGCGGGGTTCTCGACGAGTCGGCCGCTCGCGACGGCTGTGGCGATCCTCTGCCGTCGGACCACGTCGTGGACACCCTCGCGAGGCTGGGCGTCGCGGCGATGGGATTCGACTGGGAGATCCTCGAATTGCACGGGGGCGAGGGCGAACTGCTCGCCCGGGTCGCCGCGCGTGGTGACCGCACGACGCCCGATACGTGGGCGCCGCTGCTGGATGCCGCGACGTCGGCGGCCTCCACGGTGTTCGACGGTCCGCCGCGGCTGCGGATGCCCGCCCACATCGACCGGGTGCAGGTGCACGGCCGGCCGCCTGCCGTGGCGCTGCTGCACGTCCGGCGCAGGCCCGGCACCACCACGACCGACGTGTTGCTCGCCGAGGATTCCGGCAAGGTCCTCGCCTCGCTGACGGGTATGACCTTCGAGCAACTCGAAAACCCCTCCGGCAGCGATGTTTCCCGGATGCTGCACCGCTTGTCGTGGCAGCCGGTGCCATGGAGCGCCGACGGCAGACCCAGCGCGGTCGTGGTCGTCGGCGGGGACACCGCCACCCGCGACTTCGTGGCGCGCGATCTGTCGGCCGCCGGAGTGCCCTACGCGCTCCACGGCGACGCCACCGAACTGTCCTCTGCCGCAGAGTCGTTGGACCGCGACACCGTCGTGCTCGTGCTCCCGGACGAGCGCGACACCCCGGAGCAGTCGGTCGCGGTGGTGACGCAGACGTTGCGCGGGTTGCTCGAGCTCAACGCCAAGGCGCGGATGTGGGTGCTCACGCAGGGTGTGCACGAGGGCGCCAACGTCGTGCACGCACCGCTGTGGGGCCTGGCCCGGGTCGCCGCCGCCGAGCATCCGAAGGTCTTCGGCGGGGTGCTCGACCTCGCGACCGCAGACCTGCCGGTCGGCATCCTGGCTTCGGTGCAGGGCCATCCGGTCGTGACGTTCCGCGACGGTGTCGCGCAATCGGCTCGACTCGCACCCGCGGGGCGGGGGACCGCCGCCCCGATGCAATGCTCGGCAGGCGGCACCTATGTCATCACCGGCGGCACCGGCGCGCTGGGCCTGCGGATGGCGCAGCGGCTGGCCGACATCGGAGCGCGGCGGCTGGTGTTGCTCTCACGCAGCGGTATGCCCGATCGCTCTGCATGGCAACCGGATTCGGATCTGGTGCACACCGTAACGGCGCTCGAGGAGCGCGGTGTGTCCGTGCGCGTGGCGGCGTTGGACATCGCGGCGCCCGGGGCGGCCGCCGAACTGCGCGCCGCGCTGCGTGACCTGCCTCCGGTGCGTGGGGTGATCCACGCGGCCGGTGTCGAGGCAGGCGCGCTGCTGGTCAACACGACGCCCGAGGACTTCATCGCGGCCATGCGCCCCAAGGTCGACGGCACGCTGACCCTGCACGAGGTGTTTCCGCCAGAGCAGCTGGACTGGCTGGTGCTGTTCTCGTCGTGCGGCTATCTCGCCGGCTTCCCCGGTCAGGGCGCCTACGCGTGTGCCAACTCGTTCCTCGACGGAATGGCGCGGCACCGGCGCGCCCTCGGCGACCGCACCATCAGCGTCGCCTGGACCGCGTGGCGCGGCCTGGGCATGGGTTCGACGTCCGGCTTCGTCGCGGCACAACTGGACGCGTTGGGCATGGACACCATCGGCGCGGACGAGGCGATGCGGGCACTGGACCTCGCCATGCGCCACGACGACCCCAACGTCGTTGTGCTGCCGCTGCTTCCGGCGGCGGCCTCGGTGCCGATGCTGGCCGACGTGGCGCCCACGGAATCGGACGGTCCTGGCGACGACGCACCCGAGGTGAGCCTGGTGGATGCCGACCCGGAGCGTATCGCCGCGGTCGTCACCGCGGCGGTGGCCACACAGCTGGGGGTGACCGAGGCCGACGTCGACACCGGCCTGCCGCTGGTGGAGGTCGGCGTCGACTCGATCATGACGGTCGGGCTGCTCAAACAGCTGGAGAAGCAGACCGGCTTGTCGCTACCGCCGACACTTCTGTGGGAATACCCCACGGCTGCGGCGGTTTCCGAACGCCTCGTCGAACTGCTCGGCGCGCCGGAGAAGGTCGAGGTCTCCTGACCCACCCACGCCGAAACTGAAGATGTGCGCGAAAATCCGGCCGATTTCGCTGCAGAAGTTCAGTTTCGGCGCACCTGACGTCAGGACGTCAGCTGCGCGACGACTGTCTTCTTGTCCACCTTGCCGACCGCCGTCTTGGGCAGCGTCGGCAACGGCGCCAGCACATCCGGGCGGCAGTGCGCCGACACACCCCGCTCGTCGAGGAACTGGTTGAGTTCGGACAACGAGATCGGGGCACCCTTGAACACCACTGCGGCGCAGATCTTCTCACCGAGGAACTCGTCGGGTAGCGCGACCGCCGCGGCGGTGTAGATCGCCGGGTGGGCGAACAGGTGCTCTTCGAGGTCCGACGCCGAAACGGTCTCACCGCCGCGGTGGATGACGTCCTTGATACGGCCGGTCACCTCGACGTAGCCCGCGCGCGGGCCGTCGGTGAAGATGCGCACGCGGTCGCCGCTGCGGTAGAAGCCGTCGGGCGTGAACGAGCGCGCGTTCGCGTCGTCGGCGCGGTAGTACCCGTTGAGCGTGTAGGGCCCCCGCACCAGCAACTCGCCTTCCTCGCCGGGCGCCACCTCCGTGCCGGACTCGTCGACGACGCGCATCTCGTCGTGGGGCGACATCGGCCTGCCCTGCGTGTTGACGACGACGTCGACGGGATCGCCCGGACGGGTGAAGTTCAGCATGCCCTCGGCCATGCCGAAGATCTGCTGCAGCCCCGGCGTGAGACCGGACAGGATGTATTCGGCCTCCTGCGGCGTCATCCGCGATCCGCCGACCTGCACCAGCCGCA
Organism: Mycolicibacterium celeriflavum; assembly: GCA_050205545.1. Taxonomy (GTDB): domain Bacteria; phylum Actinomycetota; class Actinomycetes; order Mycobacteriales; family Mycobacteriaceae; genus Mycobacterium; species Mycobacterium celeriflavum_A. Next base: position 118,645 of record JBNMQV010000005.1, on the reverse strand, counting down.
GCGACGTCGGAAGCACCGGCTCCCACTCGCACGCCTGCGTCCACACCTTGGCCAGCGCGTTGACCAGCGCGGTGACCGTGACCTTGTGCCGGTCGATCAGTGCGAAAGCGGCCTCCGGGCTGGCGTCGGTGGTGAAAACCGATGTGGCGCCGACGCTCATCGACCCCAGCAGCCCCGGGCACGCCAGCGGGAAGTTGTGCCCCGCGGGCAGCACCACGAGATACACGTCGTCGCCGGTGAGGTGGCACTCCTGCGCACTCGCCCTGGCGGTGTAGAGGTAGTCGTTGTGGGTGCGGGCGATCAGCTTCGGCAGTCCCGTGGTGCCACCGGACACCAGAAGAAGGGCGGGCGCATCGGGGTCGACGGCCGGCCGCTCGGGCCGCGGGCCGTCGAAATCGGCCAGCGCGGACCAACTTTCGAATCGTCCGCGATCCCCGTGGACGAACACGTGCTGCAGCCGCGGGTTGTCTCTGACGAGTTCGTCGGCCAGCTCGCGGTGGTCGAAGCCGCCGAGCGAATCGGGAACGATCAGGCCCACCGCACCGCTGACCGCGGCGAAGTGGTTCAGCTCCGCGGACCGGTGTCCCGGCAGGCACATCACCGGGACGACGCCCGCCCGCAGCACGCCGAACAGCGCCACCGCGAATTCGCAGGTGTTCGGAAGCTGCAGCAGCACGCGGTCGCCGGGTGCGACGCCGCGGGCGGCCAGTGCGGCCGCGATCCGGTCGGCGCGCGCGTCGAGTTCGGCGAACGTGTAGCTGACGTTGTCGTCGATCACCGCGGTCCGGTCGGGCCACGCCGCGACCGCGCCGGTCAGGATCGATTCGAGTGGTACATCGGTCCAGTAGCCCGCGCGGCGGTACTCCTCGGCACGGTCTGCGGGGAACGGCACGAAACCCGTCCTGAGGTCGCCGAGACCGCCCTCGGCAAGCGACTGTCCTGCGGGTGGGCGCTGCTCGAAACCGGTGCTCATGAAGGATGCAACCCCTTGGGGTAGGTGTGTTCGGTGGGTCGAATATAAGGTAGCGTGCCCCGCGTTAGTTAGGGCAGCCTGTACTAATCTGGAGGGCACGCGTGGGTGTGGGTGAGACTGGTTCGTCGACCGAGCGCACGACCGATCGCACCGTCCGCGAGGAGGTCGCCGAACTCCTCGGCGTGAGTCCCGACGAGGTCGACCCCAACGCCGACCTGATCGCCTCCGGCCTCGACTCGATCCGCATGATGTCGCTGTCCGGCCGCTGGCGCAAGCAGGGCATCGACATCAACTTCGCCGCACTCGCGGAGAACCCGACCGTGGCGGCGTGGTCCGAACTGGTCGGCGACCGGACCGGCGGCAGCGAGACCGCCCAGGCGCCCGACCCCACGACAAACGGCGACGAGAACGAACCCTTCCCGCTGGCGCCGATGCAGCATGCGATGTGGTTGGGCCGCAACGACTATCAGCAACTCGGCGGGGTGGCCGCACACCTCTACGTCGAATTCGACGGCGCCGGCGTCGACCCCGAGCGGCTGCAGGGCGCGGCCACGAAACTCGTTGCACGCCACCCGATGTTGCGCGTGGAGATCCTCCCGGACGGCACGCAGCGGATCGGTGACCGGGGCCTGCCCGTGACGATCTACGACCTGCGCGATCTGGACGACGCGGCCGCCGAGCAGCGCCTCGGGACCATCCGGCACGAGAAGTCGCATCAGATCCTCGACGGCGACGTGCTCGAGCTGAGCCTGTCGCTGCGCCCAGACGGGCGCACCCGGCTGCACGTCGACATGGACATGAACGCCGCCGACGCGGTGAGCTACCGCAAGTTCATGGCCGACCTCGCGGTGTTCTACCGCGGCGGCGATCTTCCGGAACTGGGCTACACCTACCGCGAATACCGGGCCGCGCTGACCGCGACGGATCCCGGCCCCTCCGCGGAGGATGTGCGGTGGTGGACCGAGCGCATCCCCGAGCTGCCGGAAGCGCCGGCGCTGCCGCTGGTTCCGCCCGCCGAACAGGCCGACCCGCGGCGCAGCGTCCGGCTCTGGCACATCTTCGACGTCGCCACCCGCGACGCTTTGTTCGCCGCCGCGCACCGCCGCGGCCTCACGCCCGCCATGGCCGTCGCGGCGTCGTATTCGAATGCGCTGGCCCGCTGGTCGAGCGGTTCGCGGTTCCTGCTCAACCTGCCGATGTTCGGTCGGGAGCCGTTCCATCCCGACGTCGAAAAGCTCGTGGGCTGCTTCACGTCTTCGCTGATGCTCGACATCGACCTCAGTGAAACCCGCACGCCCGCGCAGCGGGCCCGCGCCGTGCAGGAGACCCTGCACAACACCGCACGGCACTCGAGCTACTCCGGCCTGTCGGTGCTGCGGGACCTCGGTCGGCACCGCGGCAATCAGGTGCTGGCTCCGATCGTCTACACCAGTGCGCTGGGCCTCGGCGACCTGTTCGCCGGCGAGGTCACCGACCAGTTCGGCGCCCCCGTGTGGACGATCTCGCAAGGCCCGCAGGTGCTCATCGACGCGCAGGCGACCCCACTGGTCGACGGCCTGATGATCAACTGGGATGTGCGCGTCGACGCGTTCCGGCCCGGTGTGGCCGACGCGATGTTCGCCTACCACCTCGCGGAACTCACCCGGCTCGCCACCGATGATGCCGCATGGGACGCGCCGGACCCGTCCGCGGTGCCCGAAGCACAGCGAGCCGTTCGCCAGGCGGTGAACAGCACCACCGCGCCGCCGAGCGGAGAAGCAATACACGACGGCTTCTTCCGCAACGCGCTCACCAAGCCCGACGCTCCGGCGGTGTTCAGCCCCGACGGCGACCTGACCTACGGCGACCTGCGCCGCCGCGCGCTCGGCGTCGCGGCGACGTTGCGCGACAACGGTGTTCACGCCGGCGACCTGGTCGCCCTGATCGGGCCCAAGTGCGCCGAGCAGATACCCGCGGTGCTCGGTATCCTTGCGGCGGGTGCGGCCTATCTGCCGATCGGCCCCGACCAACCCGCCGAGCGCACGGCGCGGATCCTCGAGTCGAGCGGGGTGGCGGCGGTACTGGTCTGCGGTGGTGCCCAAACTCAGCACAGCGGCGTGCCGGTCATCGCCGTCGCCGAGGCGGTCGCTCGCGACGCCGACGCGCAACCGTCCGACGTCGATCCGAATTCGCTTGCCTACGTGTTGTTCACGTCCGGTTCGACCGGTGAACCCAAGGGCGTGGAGCTCACGCACGACGCGGTGATGAACACCATCGAGTTCGTCAACGACCACTTCAGGCTCGACGAGGGCGATCGCAGCCTGGCGCTGGCCTCGCTGGAAGCTGACATGTCGGTGCTGGAGATCTTCGCCCTGCTGCGTGCGGGCGGTGCGGTCGTGGTGGTCGACGAGGATCAACGCCGAGACCCCGACACCTGGGCTCGGTTGATCCAGCGGCACGGCGTGACGTTTTTGAACTGGATGCCGGGCTGGCTCGACATGCTGCTCGAGGTCGGTGGCGACCGGCTCACCAGCCTGCGGGTGGTGCTGCTCGGCGGCGACTGGGTGCGCCCGGAACTGATTCGGGCGCTGCGCAACTCGGCACCGAACGTGCGCCCCGCCGGCCTGGGCGGCGCGACCGAGACCGCCGTGCACGGCACGATCTGCGAGGTCGACGAACCGCCCGCGCACTGGACGTCGGTGCCCTACGGCACGCCGTTCTCGAACAACGCCTGCCGCGTGGTGGCGGCCGACGGGACGGACTGCCCCGACTGGGTGCCCGGCGAACTGTGGTTCACCGGCCGCGGCATCGCCCGCGGATACCGGGGGCGACCGGACCTGACCGCCGAGAAGTTCGTCGAATTCGAGGGCCGAACCTGGTACCGCACGGGCGATCTCGTCCGCTACCTGCCCGACGGCACGCTGGAGTTCGTCGGCCGCGTCGACCACCGCGTCAAGATCAGCGGATACCGCATCGAACTCGGCGAAGTCGAGGCCGCGCTCAAGCGGGTCGCCGGGATCGACGCCGCGGTCGCCGCCGTCATCTCCGGCGAACGCGACGTGCTCGCGGCACTGGCGCGCACCGAAGATCCGGCGGTCGACCCGCGAGCGGTGACCGAGGCGATGACCGATCTCGTGCCCGCGCACATGATCCCCAAGATCATCGTGGTGTCCGACCGGATCCCGTTCACCGTCAACGGCAAGATCGACCGCAAGGCCGTCGCGCGGCTGCTCGCCGAGGCCGAACCGCCTGCGGCGCAGGCTTATCGGGCACCGAGCACACCACTGGAATCGGCGCTGACCGCCATCGTCCGGGACGTGCTCGACGTCGACGACGACGTCCGGGTCGGCGTCGACGACGACTTCTTCTCCCTCGGCGGGGATTCCGTGTTGGCCACGCAGGTGATCGCCCGGGTGCGCGACTGGCTGGACACGCCGACGGTGTTGGTCACCGACATGTTCGCCACCCGGTGCGTCGCCAAGCTCGCCGAACGGCTCCTGGCGCGGGAACCGGACGGCGAGCGGCTCAACGCGGTCGCCGAGGTGTACCTCGAGGTGGCCGAGATGGACAGCGCGGCCGTGCTGTCCGCGCTCGAGTCGTCAGCGTAGGGCCTCAGCGGAGGGCACTGGCCAACCGGCGCCACTGATCATGCGGGAACTCGCGCGGATCGGCGGTGAGCACCTGCACACACACGTGGTCGGCGCCGGCGTCGAGGTGCTGCTGCACGCGGTTGCGTACGGTCTCCTCGTCGCCCCAGGCGATGATCGCGTCGAACAGCCGGTCGCTGACCGTCTCCACGTCCTCCTCGGTGAAGCCCGTCCGCAGCAGGTTGTTGCGGTAGTTGGGCAGCGCCAGATACGAACGCAGCCAGTCGGTTCCGATCGAACGGGCCTCGTCGCGGTCGGTGGTGAGCAGCGCGGTCTGCTCGGGCAGCAGCAGGGGTCCCTCGCCCAGGTGCTCGCGGGCGTACCGGGTGTGGTCGGGGGTGACGAGGTAAGGGTGCGCGCCCCGTGCCCGGGTCGCGGCCAGTTCGAGCATCTTCGGGCCGAGCGCCGCGAGCACCCGGTTGGCGACCGGAACCGGCTGCGGTGTCGCATCGATGCCGTCCAGGTATTTGCGGGTCGCGGCGAGCGGCTTGCGGTAGAGCCCCGGTTCCTTGCTGTCGATCAGCGGCGCATGGCTCACCCCGATGCCCAGCAGGAAGCGCTCGCCGTAACTCTCGGTCAGCGCCGCGTAGCGGGCCGCCACGTCCGCGGGCTCGTGCATCCAGAGATTGAGGATCCCGGTGGCGATGACCACCCGCTTGGTCGCCGTGAGCAGGTGCTCGACCGAATCGAGGACCGGCCCGCCGACGTCGGGAATCCACAGTGCGGTGAACCCGAGTTCCTCCAATTCCGCGGCGGACTCGGCCGCCTGACCTTGATCGCCGTAGCGCAACTGCGAACTCCAGATACCGACGCCTGCCAGATCCATGAACGATCCCTTTCGAGGTTGAGCCCGTAGTCGACGACTTCACGTTACGTAGCGACCGCCGGCCGTCACGCGACCGGTAGGGTTAGGCGACCCTTACCCCCGAGACCTGGAGGGTGCATGACCGCTGTGCAACCCGCGCCCGTCGTCGAGACGGAGTCGCCCGAACCCGCGGGCGACGCGGCCAAGCGGGCGGCCACCTACGACAAGCTCGCGCTACAGCAGTTGCTCGCCCCCACCCGCGCCCGGTCGTCGCGGGCGCAGCGCTACCAGCTGCTGGCGTCGGCGGCGACGATCGTGCCGTTCATCGGCATCGTGGAGATCGGCCGCGAACTGCTCGCCGATGGGCCGCCCGACACCGCGCGACTGTGGACGATCGTCGCGGTCGTGATCGTCGCGCTGCTGGTGCGCACGCTCGCCGGCGGCGCCGCGCTGACGATCACCCACTTCGCCGACGTTGATCTGCAACGCTCGCTGCGGTTGCGCATCGTCGACAAGCTCGGGCGGCTGCCATTGGGCTGGTTCGGCAGCAGGTCGTCAGGTGAGGTGCGCAAGGCCGTCCAGAACGACGTCGGCGAACTGCATTTCCTGGTGGCCCATTCCGCGGTGGAGAACACCGGCGCGCTCGCCACGCCGCTGTTCGGGCTCATCTACTGCTTCTACCTCGATTGGCGGCTGGGCCTGCTCGCGATGGCCACCGTGCCCTTCTACATCGGCATCTACGTCACGCTCGGCCGCGACTCCCGAACCCAGATGGAACGACTGGACCGCGGCGTCGAACGGATCAGCGCCACCATCGTCGAGTTCATCGCCGGGGTCTCGGTGGTCAAGACATTCGGCCAGGCGGGCAAGGCGCACAAACGCTTCGCCGACGCCGCCGACGAGTTCAACGACAGCTTCGCGCAATGGATAGGGCCGTTGGTCCGGGTCAAGGCGGTCTCGTCGATCTTCATCGACACCCCGGTGCTGTTGCTGGCCAACCTGGCCGGTGGGTTCTGGTTCGTCCGCAGCGGCTGGGTCAGCCCGATCGAGGTGCTGGGCTCGACCCTGGTCGCGGTGACCATCCCGGCGGCCGTCCTGACCGTCGGCTACTCCACGCACATCAAGCGCCAAGCCGCGGCCGCCGCCGGGCGCCTGCAGCGCCTCCTGGACACCCCCGCCCTGCCCGTCGCACGTGAACCCCAGGTGCCGCAGGACAATTCGGTCCAGTTCGACGAGGTGCGGTTCTCCTACGACGGTCAGCACACCGTCCTGAATGACGTGTCGCTCACGCTTCCGGCCGGGACCATCACCGCGCTGGTCGGCCCGTCGGGCAGCGGCAAGTCGACACTGGCCACCCTCGTGCCGCGCTTCCACGACGTGGCCGCGGGCGCGGTCCGCATCGGGGGTGTCGACGTCCGCGACATCGCGCCCGCCGAGTTGTACCGCCACGTCGGCTTCGTGCTGCAGGACGTGCAACTCCTGGGCATCAGCGTGGCCGACAACATCCGCCTGGGCCGGTCCGACGCCTCAGACGAAGACGTCGTCGCCGCGGCGAAGGCGGCCCGCATCCACGACCGGATCCTGCAGCTGCCCAAGGGGTACGACTCCATCGTCGACGAGGACGCGCACTTCTCCGGCGGGGAGGCCCAGCGCGTCAGCATCGCGCGCGCACTGCTGGCCGACACCCCGATCCTGGTGCTCGACGAGGCGACCGCATTCGCCGACCCGGATTCGGAAGCCCAGATCCAGGAGGCGTTGTCCCGGCTTATCGTCGGCCGCACGGTGCTGGTCATCGCGCACCGCCTTGGCTCGATCGTGTCCGCCGACAACGTGGTCGTGCTGGACTCCGGACGCGTCGTCGAACAAGGCAGACACGACGAACTGCTCGCCGCGGGTGGGCAATACGCGCGCATGTGGCAGACCTACACGGCCGGCCATGCACAGGAATGGGAGGTCGCCCGATGATCCGGGGCTTTCTGCAGATCCTCGGTCCGCAGCGGGGCCGGATGTTCAGCTTCCTGGGCGTGGTGACCGTCTACGGCGTCCTGCACGGCCTGGTGATGCTGCTCCTGGTACCGGTGACGGTGTCGATGTTCGACGGCGACTACGCCGCCACCGGCCGTTGGTTGGGCCTGATGGCGATCACCGTGGTCCTCGCATCGATCCTCAGCTACGTGCAGGCCAAGTTGGCGATCCGCATGGCGCTGACCACGATGCGTCTGCTGCACCACCGGCTCGGTGACCACATGGTGACCCTGCCGCTGGGCTGGTTCAGCCGCGAGACGGTCGGCAAGGTGTCCCAGATCGCGGTCAAGGGAACGGTTTTCGTCGGCACCAGCGGCGGCAACCTGGTCACCCCGCTGGTGGTCAACACCGTCAGCGCCGTCACGGTCGTGGTCGGCCTGTTCTACTTCGACTGGCGCATCGGGCTCGTCGCGTTGGTCGGTGGTGCGCTGTTGGTGGTGTGCGGGCGGTTCGCCTCCCGGCTGATCGCGACCGCCGAAGTGCGCACCCACGATGCGGCGATCGACGTCAACAACCGGGTGATCGAGTTCGCGCGGTACCAGCCCGTGCTGCGGGCGTTCGGACGGACCGGGGCCGACTACACACCCCTCGGCGACGCGCTGGAGACCCAGCATCGCGCCGGACGCGCCGCCCTGTGGCAGTCCGTGACCGGGCTGCTGTTGAACGGCGTTGCGGTACAAGCGGTTTTCTCGGCCCTGATCGCGGCGGGCGTGTGGGTCGCGGTGCAAGGCGACATCAACCCCATCACGCTGGTCGCCATCCTCGGGCTCGCCGCCCGGTTCGCCTCGCCGCTCTCACAGCTGGCCGAGCTCGGTTCCGCGGTCAGGCTGGCGACGGCGGAGCTGGCACGCATCACCTCGATCCTGGATACCCCGTCCCTGCCGGAACCCGAGGCCGCGCGGGCCGTTCCGACACCGGGCCGCGTCGAACTCGACCGCGTCGCCTTCGGCTACTCCGACCGCAAGGTGCTCAACGACGTGAGCTTTGTCGCCGAACCGGGCACGCTGACCGCGCTGGTCGGCCCGTCCGGCTCAGGCAAGTCGACGATCACCAAGTTGATCGCGCGCTTCTACGACGTCGACGCCGGCGTGGTCCGTGTCGGGGGCGTGGACGTCCGCGATCAGCTGACCGCGGATCTGATGGCCCAACTGTCGCTGGTCTTCCAGGACGTGTACCTGTTCGACGACACGCTGTGGGAGAACATCCGCATCGGTCGACCCGACGCCGGCGACGACGACATCATCGAGGCGGCCAGGACCGCGGGCCTGCTGTCGGTTGTGGAGCGTCTGCCCGACGGTTGGCAGACGCGCGTGGGCGAGGGCGGTTCGGCGCTCTCGGGCGGCGAACGCCAGCGCGTGTCGATCGCGCGGGCGTTGGTCAAGAACGCCCCGATTGTGCTGTTCGACGAGGCGACCAGCGCGCTGGACCCCGAGAACGAGCACCACGTCGCGGAATCCATCCGGACGTTGGCGCGGCGCAGCACGGTCATCGTGATCGCCCACAAACTGTCCACGGTCACCGCCGCCGACAACATCGTGGTGCTGACCGCCGACGGCACGGTTGAGGACCAGGGCAGCCATGCCGAGTTGATGGCGCGGGCAGGCCAGTACGCCCAGTTCTGGAATCAACGCGTCGCCGCGAGCGGTTGGGTGATGGCCGCAGCCGAAGGGTAGATGCGTCTGCGCACGTCAAAGCCCGTGCGGCGGGGGCCGGGAAACTGATCGACACTCCGCGCCGGAGGGGCGACGTAGGCGTGTCCGCGCCGAGAAGGATAGGGTAACCTCACTTCCGATTTAGGACGCCTGCGCTAATCACACGGAGGAATTCATGAGTGTTTTCACCGCGCAATCGCAGGCCCGCCAACCGCACCTGTCAGGTCTCCCGACACGATGATCGACGAACGGAGCCAACTGACCTTCGCGCCTTGGATCAAACGGTCCGCAGGGCAGTCGTCAAACGGTGCGACCGTTGTCTTCCCGCACGCCGGTGGCGCAGCGGCGGCCTATCGGGCGTTCGCGTCGGCGCTGGCCCGCACCGGTGACGACGCGTACGTGGTGCAGTACCCCCAGCGCGCGGACCGGCTGAGCCATCCCGCGCCGGCGACGGTGGAGGATCTGGCCGCCGACCTGTTCGCCGCGGGGGACTGGTCGGAGCTGGGCCCGCTGCGGCTGTTCGGCCACTGCATGGGCGCGGTGATCGCCTTCGAATTCGGCCGCGTTGCCGAGCGAAACGGCGTCCCCGTTCGCCAGCTGTGGGTTTCGGCCAGCCAGGCGCCGTCGACCATCGCCACCTCACCGCGCCTGCCGACCGCCGAAGCGGAAGTCGTCGCCAACATGGTCGACCTCGGCGGGACGGATCCCCGCCTGCTGGCCGAGGAGGACTTCATCGAACTGCTCGTCCGCGCGGTCCGCGCCGACTACGAGGCGTTCAACCGCTACGCCTGCGGATCCGACGTTCGCCTCGCCGCCGACATCCACACCATCGGTGGCCGCGGGGACCATCGGATCAGCCCAGACATGTTGCGCGGATGGGAAACTCACACCGAGGGCGCCTTCACTCTCTCGTTGTTCGACGGCGGCCACTTCTACATCAACGACCACCTCGACGCCGTCGCGGAGTTGGTCAATGCCGGTTAGCGCGCCAGACGGCGTCGACGACCCGATCGTCATCGTGGGGATGGCGATCGAGGCGCCGGGAGGAGTCGACACCGCCGACGACTACTGGGACCTGTTGGTCAACGAACGTGAGGGCCTGTGCCCGTTCCCGCGGGATCGCGGATGGTCGGTACGCGACATCCTGGACGGCTCACAGCGCGACGGGTTCAAGCGCATCCACGATCTCGGTGGATTTCTCTGCAGCGCCGGGGAATTCGATCCGGAATTCTTCGGGATCTCACCACGGGAGGCCGTCGCGATGGACCCGCAACAGCGGGTCGCGCTTCGCGTGGCATGGCGGGCGCTGGAGAACAGCGGCATCAACCCCGACGACCTGTCGGGCCACGACGCCGGCTGCTATGTCGGCGCATCGGTGATGGGTTACGGCCCCGACCTCTCCGAATTCTCCAACCTCACAGGACATCTGATGTCGGGCACCGCGCTCGGCGTGATCAGCGGGCGAATCGCCTACACCCTGGGCCTCGCCGGGCCCGCCCTGACCATCGACACCTCGTGCTCGTCGACGCTGACCGCGATCCACACCGCGACACAGTCGCTGCGCTCCGGGGACTGCGACCTCGCGCTGGCCGGAGGCGTCTGCGTGATGGGCTCGCCCGGGTTCTTCGTCGAATTCTCCAAACAACACGCGCTGTCTGACGACGGCCACTGCCGGCCCTACAGCGCACTGGCCAGCGGCACCGTCTGGGCAGAGGGCGCCGCCATGTTCGTGCTGCAGCGCAGATCGCGAGCCTTGCGTGACGGGCGCGAGATCCTCGCCGAACTCCGGGCCACCTGCCTCAACCAGGACGGACGCTCGGTCGGCCTGACCGCACCGAGCGGCCAGGCGCAGACGCGACTGTTCGCACGCGCGCTCGAATCGAGCGGCCTGCGCCCGCAGGACATCGGGATGGTCGAGGGGCACGGCACCGGCACCCGGCTGGGCGACCGCACGGAGCTGATCTCGCTCGCCGGCACCTACGGCGCCACCGACCCCGGCAAGGGTCCGCTGCTGGGGTCGGTCAAGTCGAACCTCGGGCACACGCAGGCCGCCGCCGGCGGGCTCGGCCTGGCCAAGGCGCTGATCGCCGCCGAACGCGGGGCGGTCCCGGCCACCCTGCACACCGACGAGGCCAGCCGCGAAATCGATTGGGACAGCCAGGGGTTGCGTCTCGCATCGAAGCTGACGCCCTGGCCCGCAATCGACGGTGAGCGGTACGCGGCGGTCACCGCGTTCGGCATGAGCGGCACCAACGCCCACGTGATCGTGTCGGTTCCGTCGACCCGACCCGAGGCGGCGTGATGGCCACCGGTTTCCCCGACGGCCGCATTCCGGTCGTATTGAGCGCGCACGCGGACGAACTCCTCGCCGCCGACGCCGAGGCGATCCTGTGCTACCTCGATCGTCAGCCGGACGTACGGGCGGTGGCGGCGACCCTGCTGCGCACCCGAAGGCCGCGCAGACACCGCGCCGTGATCCGCGCCTGCGACGCCGCCGAACTCGCCGACGGGCTCCGCGCAGTCGCCAGTGGCGACACGCACCCGCTGGTGGCGCGATCGTCGCAATCGACCGTGGCTCGAAGGGCTTTCGTCTTCCCCGGACAGGGCAACCAGTGGCCGTCCATGGGCGCGGACGCCTACCGGCGCTCCGCGGTCTACCGCGCGCACGTCGACCGGTGCGCCGAGACATTCGTCGCCGCCGGGGAGCCGTCGCCGCTGCCGTATCTGACCGCCGAGACCCCCGACGGGGACTGGTCACAGACGCAGATCCAGTCCGCCCAGTTCACCCACGCCGTCGCGCTGGCCCACGTGTGGCGCTCATGCGGCGTCGAGCCAGATCTCGTGATCGGACACAGCCTCGGAGAGGTCGCCGCCGCCCACCTTGCCGGAAGCATCGCCCTGGCCGACGCGGCCGCCGTGGTCATCGCCCGCGCCAAGGCCGTCGACCGGCTCTCGGGCGACTACGGCATGGCCGCGCTGGGGGTTTCGCTCGCCGAGGCCGAGCGATTGCTGGCCTCGATCCCCGGCTGGCTCGAGGTCTCCGCGGTCAATGCCGGGGCCTCGGTGGCGGTGTCGGGGGAGCGCGCAGCGATCGGCGCGCTCGTCGCGACCGCGACGGAGCAGGGCCTGTTCGCCCGCGAACTCGACGTGAACTATCCCGGCCACACCAGTGCGCTCGAACGGGTGCGCGACGACCTGCTCGCGATGCTGCCCCGCGCCGAGTTCACCGATGCTCCAGTCGATTTCATCGGCTCCACGACCGCCGACGTCGTGCCCGCCGGCACCGACTTCACCTCCTACTGGTACAGCAATCTGCGCAACACCGTGCGCTTCGACCGGGCCGTCGCGGCGGCCGGTCACCGGGACACCGCGGCGTACATCGAGATGTCGGCGCATCCGTCCCTGCTGTTCGCGTTGGGGGACCTGCTCGCCGACGACGAGCCCCTGGTCGTCGGATCCGGACATCGTGACCTTCCGCTCATCGACGCGGTCTCGGCCAACATCGCCGCCGTCGCCGTGGCCGACCCCGAGTTCAAATGGTCCGACTTTGTCGACGTCGCCTCCCAGCCCCATCTGCGTGGCTTCCCGAACGCGCCCATGCGGGCGGTGCGGCTGTGGGCCGAACCGCAGCCGCTGGCTCCGGTGTACGGCCTCACCGTCGCGAGCGAGAACTGGACCGTCACCGAAACTCGTTCGAACGAGACGGCGCAGCGTGTCGCGGTCGTCGACCTCGCCGGTCCGCCGGGGCCGCTCGCCGACCGGTTACGGGATGCGCTGCGCCGCAGTGGTTCCGACGTGGTCGAGTCGGCCGAGGCCCAACTCGTGGTCGCGGTCGCACCCCTGTTGGACCATCCCGACGCCGAACGCGCGGCCCAGGAGATCTCCCAGCTCGCCGGCGAGGGCCTGCTCGACTACGTCGACGCCGCGGGACCGCACTGCCGCGCCGTGTGCCTCGTGACGGTCGGCGGTGAGCACGTCCGCCCCGGCGAACCGGTCGCGCTACCGGCACAGGCCGCGCTGGCGGCGATGCACCGCAGCCTCGGATTCGAGCGGCCCGAACAGGCGTTCAGACAACTCGACCTGCCGTCGTGGGAACCCGACGACGCCCTCGCAGGTGCGGCGGCGGCCGCACTCCTCTGTGGCGCCGACGAGGTCGCCGTGCGCGAGACCGGTTCGGGACCCGAGGTTTTCGTCCGGACCGTCAGCGAGTCGGTGGAGCCCGCACCGTCGTGGCTCTCGGCGCCTGGCGTGTTCGACGACGTGGTGATCACCGGTGGCAACGGCGCGGTGGGGCTGCACTTCGCGCGGTATCTCGCTGCCCACGGCGCGCGTCGCATCGTGCTGCTCAGCCGCACCGGCGTCGACGACGGCGTACGAGCGGAACTCGCTGCAGTCGCACGGGATCTCGACGTGGTCGCACCGCGGTGTGACATCACCTCCGCCGAGCAGGTGGCCGCGGCGGCCGAGCAGTTCGCGGGCGGCGGCGCGTCGCTGCTCATCCACGCCGCGGGCGCCGCGACCTTCGCCGATCGCGATGCGCTCACCCCGGAGGCGTTCACCGACGCCGCGACCGCCAAGCTCGGTGGCCTGGCGAGGATGGCCGAGCTGTGGCCGATGCGTCAGGACGCCCGAATCCTGGTGTGCTCCTCGGTGTCTGGCGTATGGGGCGGCCGCGGCCACACCGCGTACTCGGCCGCGAACCGGATGCTCGACGTGATGGCGGGCCAACTGCGTGCCAAGGGGCAGCACTGCGTGGCCGCCCGCTACGGGCTCTGGCGCGGCAGCGGCATCGCGGGCGCACCGGAGGTGGCGAAGATCGAGCGGTCCGGGCTGTTGGCGATGTCGCCGGACGCCGCCGTCGAGGCCAGCCTGCGCGACCACGGCGACGACCCGCTGTTGTTCAGCGCCGATCAGGCCCGGTTGCGGGTGTTCCTGCAGAGCCGGACCGTCGAACCCGTCGAAACGACCGAAACCACAACCGAATCCACGGGTGACACCACGGCGCTGGTGCGGGACGCTCTCGGCGCGGTGCTCAACCTCGAGGCGGCCTCGATCGACCTCGGCACCTCGCTGCTCGATCTCGGGGTCGACTCGCTGCTGGCCCTGGACCTCCGCAAACGGCTGCAGCGGACGACGGGACAGAAGGTGGCGCTGGCCGTCCTGCTCGGCGGTATCACCTGCGGCGAACTCATCGCCGACATCGACAGCACGAAACGAACAGAGAAGGTGAACAACGCGTGACTGACACGGTCGACATCCGCGGGCAGGTCCAGGACCGCCGGCTGGAGCTGCTGCGCCGCAAGCTCGCCGAGCGGGGGCTGCGCACGGAGAACACCTCGACCGGCGAACAGCTCGGACTGTCCGACGGACAGCGCCGCATGTGGTTCGTCCAGGCCGCCGACCCGACGGGCGCGATCCTCAACATCTGCCTGTCCTACCGGCTCACCGGCGATCTGGACGTCGCGCGCCTGCACGATGCGGTCAATGCCGTCGCCGCGCGCCATGCCGTTCTGCGCACCACCTACGGCGTCGACGAGCACGGTGAACCACAACCGACCGTGCACGACGACCTGGCTCCCGGCTGGACCGTGCACGACCTGACCGAGCTGTCCGAGCACGCGCGCCGCCTGCGCCTCGAGGTGCTGGCCCAGCGCGAGTTCGGCGCCCCCTTCGACCTGGGCACCGAATCGCCGCTGCGGCTCACCGTCGTGCGCACCGCCCCCGACGAACACGTCATGCTGCTCGTCGCCCACCACATCGCGTGGGACGACGGCTGCTGGCAGGTCTTCTTCGGAGACCTCACCCGCGCGTACGCCGGTGAGGCGTTGGGACCCGCGGTCACACCGCCGTCGCATGCGCTCGGCCCGGTGGACGAGGACCTGAACTACTGGCGTGATGTCCTCGCCGATCCGCCGGAGCCGCTGGAACTGCCGGGCCCGAACGGCTCTGCGGTGCCGACGAACTGGCGTTCGCAACGGCTGACGCTGCAGTTGCCGGATGCGACGGTCGAGAAGGTCGGCGCGCTGGCCAAGGAGGCCGGCGCCACGCCGTACATGGTGTTGCTCGCGGCCTTCGGGGTGCTGCTGCAGCGCTACACCCACGCCGACGACTTCCTGGTCGCCACGCCGGTGCTCAACCGCACCGCCGACGTCGAGGACGTGATCGGCTACTACGGCAACACGGTGGCGTTGCGACTGCGCACCGGCGCCCAGCAGAACTTCCGCGACGTCCTCGCGCAGGCCCGCGACACCGCGGTCGGCGCATTCGCGCACCAGCGCGTGAACCTGGATCGGGTGGTGCGGGAACTGAATCCCGATCGCCGCCACGGCGTCGAGCGGATGACCCGCGTGACCTTCGGGGCCCGCGGCGCCGACGGTCAGGGTTTCAACCCACCCGGAATCACCTGCCGCCGAGCCGAACTGCGCGCTCACCTCACCCAGCTGCCGTTGGGCTTCATGGTCGAGTTCGACGCCCCCGGAATCGTGGTGGAGGCCGAATACCTCGTCGAGATCCTCGACGCGGCGCTGGTCCGTCAGCTGCTCGAGCACTACGTGGTGCTGCTCGACGATGCCCTGAGGCGCCCCGACTCGCCCATCAGCGAACTCGACCTGATGGGGCCCGAGGACGTCGAATGGTTGCGCCGGGTTTCTGCGGGCGAGGAGTTCGACACCGAACCGTCGACGATGACGGCTCTGGTGGAGGCTCAGGCGGCCCGCACGCCGGACGCGGTCGCGGTCGTGTACGAGGGGCGGAACTACACCTACCGGGAGCTCAACGAGTCGGCGAACCGGTTGGCGCACTGGCTGATCGAGCGGGGCATCGGCACCGAGGACCGCGTGGCGGTGCTGCTCGACCGTTCACCCGAGCTCGTGATCACCGCGCTGGGAGTGATCAAGGCGGGCGCGGTATACGAGCCCGTCGACCCCACCTACCCGGAGGACCGGCTGACGTTCATCCTGTCGGACTCCGATCCGAAACTGACCATCCGCGAACCCATCACCGACCTCGACGGCTTCGCCGCCACCAATCCCACCGACGCCGACCGCGTCCGGCCGCTGTATCCGGACAGCACCGCCTATCTGATCTACACCTCGGGTTCGACCGGCCTGCCCAAGGGCGTTCCAGCACCCCACCGGCCCGTGGCGGAGTACTTCGTCTGGTTCAAGGGCGACTACGGAATCGACGAGAACGAGCGCCTGCTGCAGGTCGCGTCACCGAGCTTCGACGTCTCGATCGCCGAGATCTTCGGCATGCTCGCGTGCGGTGGCCGGCTGGTGATCCCGCGCCCGGACGGCCTGCGCGACGTCGGATACCTCACCGAGTTGCTGCACGACGAGGGCATCACCTCAATGCATTTCGTGCCCTCGCTGCTCGGGCTGTTCCTGTCGCTGCCCGGCGTCAACCAGTGGCGCACCCTGCAGCGCGTGCCCATCGGCGGCGAGGCGCTGCCCGGCGAGCTGGCCGACAAGTTCCACGCCACGTTCGACGCGCTGCTGCACAACTTCTACGGACCCACCGAGACCGTCATCAACGCCAGCCGGTACAAGGTCGAGGGCAAGCAGGGCACCCGGATCGTGCCGATCGGCAAGCCGAAGATCAACACCCAGATCCACCTGCTCGACGACGCCCTGCGCCCCGTGCCCGTCGGGGTCATCGGTGAGATCTACATCGGCGGAACGCATGTCGCCCACGGCTATCACGACCGGCCGAGGCTGACCGCCGAGCGGTTCGTCGCCGACCCGTTCAACCCGGGCGGGCGGCTCTACCGGTCGGGCGATCTGGCCCGCCGCAACAGCGACGGCGACGTCGAGTTCGTCGGCCGCGCCGACGAACAGGTCAAGATCCGCGGGTTCCGCATCGAACTCGGCGAGGTCGCCGCGGCCATCTCCGTCGACCCCAGCGTCGGCCAGGCGGTCGTGGTGGTCAGCGATCTGCCCGGTGTCGGCAAGAGCCTCGTCGGCTACGTCACGCCGGCCGACGACATCGACACCGTCGACGTCGAGCGGATCCGCAACCGGGTCGCGGCCGCGCTGCCCGAGTACATGACGCCGGCCGCCTACGTCGTGATCGACGAGATCCCGATCACCGCGCACGGCAAGATCGACCGGGCCGCGCTGCCCGAACCCGACATCGACTCCGGCGCCGCGTTCCGCGAGCCCGCCGAGGGAACGGAACGCCGGATCGCCGACCTGTTCGCCGAGCTCCTCGAACGCGACCGCATCGGCGCCGACGACTCGTTCTTCGACCTGGGTGGCCACTCCCTGCTGGCCACCAAACTCGTCGCCGGGGTGCGCAGTGCGTTCAACGTCGACATCGGCGTGCGCGAGGTCTTCGAACTGGGCACCGTGGCCGCACTGGCGCAGCGGATCGACTCGTCGTCCGCCGCCGGACCGGCCCGGCCGAAGCTGGTTCCCGTTCCGCACGACGGGCCGTTGCTCATGTCGGCCTCGCAGCTGCGGATGTGGTTCCAGTACCGCATCGACGGCCCCAGCCCGGTCAACAACATCCCGTTCGCGGCCCGCATCAACGGGCCCTGCGACACCGAAGCGTTCGTGCAAGCGGTCCGCGACGTGGTGGCCCGGCATGAGGTGCTGCGCACGACCTATCGCGAAATCGACGGTGCGCCATACCAGATCGTCAACGACGAGCTCGAGGTCGCGGTGCGTCGCGCCCACGGCGCCGGTGACGACTGGCTGGACACCGAGCTCGGCAAGGAGCGCAGGCACGTCTTCGACCTCGAAGCCGACCCGCCCGTGCGCGCCGCGGTGCTGGCGACGCCGGACGCGCACGTCGTGTCGCTGGTGGTCCACCACATCGCCGCCGACCACTGGTCGGCGATGGTGTTGTTCACCGATCTGCTGACCGCCTACCGCGCCCGGCGTGCGGGGGAGGCGCCGGGATTCGCGCCGCTGCCGGTCCAGTACGCGGACTACGCGGCGTGGCAGGCGACGCTGCTCGGCGAGACCGAGGGACCCATCGCGTCGCAGCGCGAATACTGGCGCAAGCAGTTGGCCGGTATGCACGAAGATCCCGGCCTGACACCGGATTTCCCGCGCCCGCCGGTGCTGAGCGGGGAAGGCGACGCCGTCGAGTTCGGCATCGACGCCACCACCCGCGGCAAGCTCGCCGAGCTGAGCCAGGACCTCGGAGTCACCGAGTTCATGCTGCTGCAGGCGGCCGTCGCGGTCGCCCTGCACAAAGCCGGTGAGCGCCCGGACATTCCGCTGGGGACCCCGGTCGCGGGCCGCACCGAGTCCGAACTCGACCAGCTGGTCGGCTTCTTTATCAACATCGTGGTGTTGCGCAACGATCTGTCCGACAACCCAACGTTGCGGGACGTGCTCCGCCGGGCCCGCGACACCGCGCTGGAGGCCTACGCGCACCAGGACCTGCCGTTCGATCAGGTGGTCGACGCGGTCAGCCCGGCGCGGTCGCTGTCGCGCAACCCGTTGTTCGGCGTCGTCGTGCACGTCCGCGAGGCGCTGCCCGCCGACCAGGTGATCGAATCGCGCCCGGACGGCGACACCACGTTCACCGCGCTCGAACCGCCGTTCGACGTCGGGCACGCAGACCTGTCGGTCAACTTCTTCGGCGCCGACAACGGCTACCGCGGTCACGTCATCTATCGCACCGACCTGTACCGGCGGACCACCGCAGAACGGTTCGTCGGGTGGCTGAACCGTGTCCTGGCCGCGTTCGCGGACGATCCCGGCCAACGAGTCCGCGACGTGCAGATCGCCGACCGCGAGGAGCGGCGCCAGGTGCAGCTGTTCGCCGCGGCGGCGTCGGCCAGCGTGCTCGACGACTGGCGCGATCCGGTCGCGATCGGCGTGGTCGGCGACGTCTACGAACACGTCCTCGACGAGACCGGGGCCGATCTGCGCGCGACCGGCAGGCGCGGCCGATGGACCGCCGACGGGGTTCTGGAGTTCGTCGAGGCTGTCGAACGGCGTCGTCCGTCGACGCCCGCGGGCCCGGCCGAACCCGTCCGCACCGAGACCGAACGCGTGCTGGCGGGCCTGCTCGCCGATGTCGTCGACGTGCCCGAGGTGAACCGCACCGACGACTTCTTCGAGTTGGGTGGCGATTCCATCCTCGCGGTCCAGCTCGCGGCACGTGCCCGTGACGCGGGCCTGGCCGTCACCGCGCGAATGGTGTTCGAACATCCCACGATTCACGAGCTCGCGGCCAAGGTCGACGCCGCCGCGGAGACCGAGGCGCCCGACGTCCATCACGAGCCGATGGCCGCCTCGGGCTTGTCGGCCGACGAGCTGGCGGCCGTCACGTCGATGTGGTCGGCATCGCAAGAGGGCGCG
Organism: Mycolicibacterium celeriflavum; assembly: GCA_050205545.1. Classification (GTDB taxonomy): domain Bacteria; phylum Actinomycetota; class Actinomycetes; order Mycobacteriales; family Mycobacteriaceae; genus Mycobacterium; species Mycobacterium celeriflavum_A. The sequence continues at coordinate 99,248 of JBNMQV010000005.1, read as the reverse complement.
CCGTGACCTCGACGCAACCCAAGGCCGAACCGAAGGTCGCCATCGAGGACGTGATGGCGCTGAGCCCGCTGCAGCAGGGGCTGTTCTCGCTGGCGCAGTTGAGCGCCGGCGACGATTCGGACGGGAGAGACGGGGGAGAGGACCCCTACGTCATCGCGATGGCCGCCGATATCACCGGCGACTTCGATGCCGAGCTCCTCCGGGAGTGCGCGGCAACGCTGCTGGCCCGCCATCCCAACCTGCGGGCGAGTTTCCTTCGGGCGCAGAACAAAACGGTTCAGGTGGTGCCCGACCGCGTCGATGTGCCGTGGCGGCGGATCACGGCGACGGCCGACGAGGTCGAAGCCCTCGAGGCGGACGAACGGCGCCGACCGTTCAACCTCGCGCGCGGGCCGGCGATCCGGTTCGTCCTGATCGAGGTGCCCGCTTCACACTGGCGCTTTGTCGTCGTCGCCCACCACATCATCATCGACGGCTGGTCGCTGCCGTTGTTCGTCGGTGAGCTGATCTCGCTGTACAACTCGGGCGGCGACCAGGCCGTCCTGCCGCCCCCGCCGCGCCCATATCGCGACTACATCGGATGGCTCGCCGGCCGCGACCAGGAGACCAGCCGCAACCTGTGGCGCGAGCACCTCGCCGACCTCGACGGCCCGACGCTCGTCACGCCCGCCCTCACATCGGGTGAGCCGCCCACCGGTGAACCGCACCGAACCGAACTCAGCCTCGATCGCGATGCCACGCAGCAACTGGCCGAGGCCGCGCGTTCGCGTGGCGTCACGGTCAACACCCTGGTCCAGATGGCCTGGGCCGCGGTGCTTTCGGCGTTCACCGACCGCTCCGACGTGGTGTTCGGCGTGACGGTGTCCGGGCGACCCGGCGAGCTGGCCGGCGTCGAGACCATGGTCGGCCTGTTCATCAACACGGTGCCGCTGCGGGTCCGGCTCGACCCGGCTGCCCGGGTCGGCGCGCAATGCGTTGCGCTGCAACGCGAAGCGGCGAAGCTCCGCGACCACAGCTACCTGCCCCACAACGAGCTGCGCTCGCTGGGTGGCATCGGCGAACTGTTCGACACCCTGCTGGTCTACGAGAACTTCCCGCCCGGCGGCCTCGTCGGCGGCGGGGACTTCGTCGCCAACGGGGCGACGTTCCGCCCGGCGGCGCTGGAGAGCGTGTCGCACTTCCCGGTCACCATCGCCGCCCACATGATCGATGACGAGCTCACCGTCCTGGTCGAGGTCATCGACGGTGCCCTCGGCCAGATGAGCCCGGAATCGCTGGGCCGCCGAGTGCTAACCACCGCGCAGCGGCTGATCGCCAACTGGGACCGCCCGCTGCGCGACGTCAGCGTTCTGCTCGACGGCGAGGGCCGGATCCCGACCGCGGGGACCGCGCCGGCGTCCGCGCACCTCGGCGTGCACACCGCGTTCACCGACGCCGCCAGCGCGCGACTGGGCTCGCCGGCGTTGAGCTGGTCGGGCGGTGAACTCACCTACCGGCAACTCGACGAGGCCGCCGACCGACTGGCCGCCACGCTGGTCTCCAAGGGAGTGCGCACCGAGACGCCTGTCGCGGTTCACCTTTCGCGGAGTCCGGAGTACGTCGTCGCGATGCTGGCGGTGCTGAAGGCCGGCGGTGTCATCGTGCCGCTCGATCCGGGGATGCCCGATGAGCGGATCGCCGACATCCTCGACCAGTGCGGCGCGACGGTCGTCATCGACGACGACATGCTCGCCGTCGCGGCGGACAAGGCCGTCGAGAACTTCCGGCCGGTGGCCGCCCTACCGGGCCAGGCCGCCTACATGGTGTTCACGTCCGGCACCACCGGCAGGCCCAAGGGCGTCGTCGGAACCCACCAGGCGCTGCTGGCGTACGCCGAGGACCACGCCCGAAACGTGTTGCGGCCCGCAGCGACTCGGCTGCGCCACCCCCTGCGGGTGGCGCACGCGTGGTCGTTCACCTTCGACGCCGCGTGGCAGCCGCTGGCCGCCCTGCTCGACGGGCACGCGGTGCACATCGTCGACGACGAGATCCAGCGCGACGCCGAGGCGCTGGTCGAGGCGATCGGGCGCTACGGGATCGACCTCATCGACACCACTCCATCGATGTTCGCCCAACTGCACGCGGTGGGACTGCTCACGACGGTGCCGCTCGGGGTGCTGGCCCTCGGCGGCGAGGCCGTCGGGATACCGGCGTGGAACCTGATCCGCGACGAATGCGCCCGCACCGGGATGGCGGCCTACAACTGTTACGGCCCAACGGAAACCACGGTGGAAGCCGTCGTCGCCACCATCGCCGAACACGACCAGCCCACCATCGGGCGGCCCACGTCGCCCAGCATGGCCTACGTGTTGGACTCCTGGCTGCGGCCGGTGCCCGACGGCGTGCCCGGTGAGCTGTACCTGTCGGGCGGACAGCTGACCCGGGGATACCTCGGCCGCTTCGGTGAGACCGCGAGCCGCTTCGTCGCATGTCCGTTCGCCACCGGGCAGCGCATGTATCGCACCGGAGACGTCGTGCGGCGACAGCCCGACGGTGCGCTGGAGTTCCTCGGGCGCTCCGACGCCCAGGTGAAGATCCGCGGTTTCCGGGTGGAGCCGACCGAGATCTCGGCGGTGCTGCACACCCACCCCGCGGTGCGGCACGCCCATGTGGCGGTGCGCAAGCAGCGGTGGGGTGCGCAGCTGGTGGCGTTCGTCGCCGCCGAGCCCGCACCCGCGGTGTCCGAACTGCGTGTCCTGGTGTCGAAACGCCTGCCGCGCTACATGGTTCCGCACTCGATCGTCGTCGTCGACCAGATGCCGCTGACCACGCACGGCAAGGTCGACGAGGCCGCGCTGAACGCCATCGCCGTCGCCGACGCACCGTCGGCCGCTCCGGAAACCGAGACGGAGAGGGCACTGGCGGAGGTGCTCCGCGAGCTGCTCGGCGGTGACGACGCCGGCGGCATCACCATCGACGTCAATGCCGACTTCCTCGCGCTCGGCCTCGACAGCATCGTGGCGCTCTCGGTGGTGCAAGCCGCCCGCAGGCGCGGAATTCCACTGCGGGCCAGGCTGATGCTCGAGTGCGCGACGCTGCGCGAGCTCGCGGCGGCTATCGAGAACGAGTCAGCGCTCGCCGAACACGACGACGAGCCCAGCGGGCCGACACCCGTGCTGCCCAACGCGCACTGGCTCTACGAGTACGGGGATCCGCGACGGCTCGCACAGACCGAGGCCATCCGGTTGCCCGACGGCATCACCGGCGGACAGCTCGAACAGATCTTGCGCGCGCTCGTCAGCGGTCATCCGGTGCTGAGGAGTCGACTGGACCGGCAGGCGATGACGCTCGTCGAGCACGAGGCGCAGGAGCTGCTGACCGAGGTGTCCCTCGCCGACGACTCCGACGAGGCCCTCGTCGCGGCCGTCGCCGAACATGCCCGGCTGTCGGTGGAACACCTTGATCCGCAACGAGGTTCGATGCTCGCGGCGGTGTGGCTGCGGCCGTCCGCCGGCCCCGGCGTGCTGCTGTTGACCGCGCACGTGCTCGCGGTGGATCCGGCGTCCTGGCGGATCGTGCTCGCCGAACTCGACGCGGCGTGGCACACCGTCGAGAGCGGTCGCGAACCGGTGCCCGCGCGCGAGCACACCAGCTACCGGCGCTGGTCGAGGCTGCTCAACGAGCGCGCGCACACGCTCGACACCGTCGACTTCTGGGCGGCCCAACTCGAGGGCGATGATCCCGCTCTCGGTGCCCGCAGGCTGCGCCCGCAGACCGACCGGGTCGGCGACGTCGCGGTCTCGATGGCGATCACGGACACCGACCTCACCCTCCGGTTGCTCAACGCGTCGCAACCCGCGCCGCACCTGCTGGCGGAGGCGGCCGCACGCACCGTCACCCGCTGGCGGCGACAACGGGGCCAGGACACGCCGCCGCCGCTGTTGGCGCTGGAGACCCACGGCCGCGCGGACGGCATCGTCGACACCGCCGACACCTCCGACACCGTCGGGCTGCTCACCGCGATCTATCCGCTGCGGGTGCGGACCGGTCGCGACGTCGCCGAGATCCCCGGCGACGGCATCGATTACGGGCTGTTGCGCCATCTGCGCCCCGACACCGCCGAACGCCTGGCGGCGCTGCCGGAACCGCAGCTGTTGCTCAACTTCCTGGGCCGCGTGCACGCCGGTTACGACGGCGGCGCGTTGCGTCCCGACCGCGGGCTGCTGGCGCAGGTGTCCCCGCTGCCCGAGCCCCACCTGGCCGTCCGGCACGAGTTGACGGTGCTGGCCGCGGTGCTCGGCGACAGCGACGCCCCGGTGCTCGGCACCCAATGGCGCACGCTGCCCGACATTTTGACCGCCGAGGACGTCGCCGCGCTGCAGGCGATGTGGCAGGAATCGCTACGAGAGGTGGTCTCATGAGCCGGACACTCGCGGTTGTCGGTGCGGGCGCCAAGGCCGTCGCCGTCGCCGCCAAGGCCGCCGAACTGCGCGACATGGGCATCGATGTGCCCGAGGTCGTCGCCGTCGAGAAGACCGGTGTGGCCGCCAACTGGCAGGCCGACGGCGGCTGGACCGACGGTCAACACCGCCTCGGCACCAGCCCCGAGAAGGACGTCGGCTTCCCGTACCGCTCCGCGCTGGTGCCGCGCCGCAACGCCGAACTCGACGAGCGCATGACCCGGCACAGCTGGCAGCAGTACCTGATCTCGACGGGCCAGTTCGCCGAATGGGTCGACCGGGGCAGGCCCGCTCCCACCCACCGCAGGTGGAGCCAGTACCTGCGCTGGGTCGCGGGCAACGTCGAGATGAACGTGGTCAGGGGCGAGGTGCGAAGCATCTCGATCGACACGGCCGATACCGAATCCAGCGAGCCGCGCTGGGCGCTGAACACCCCGGACCGCACCGTGACCGCCGACGGCCTGATGATCACCGGCCCCGGCCAGCCGGAGCGGTCGATCCTGCCGGGCAATCCGCGGGTGCTGTCGATCGCGCAGTTCTGGCACCGCGCGGCGCAGTTCGAGTTGATCCGCGCCGAACGCGTTGCCGTCATCGGCGGGGGCGAGACCGCGGCGTCGATGCTCAACGAGCTGTTCCGGCACCGGGTTTCGACGATCACGGTGATCTCGCCTCAGGTCACGCTGTTCACCCGCGGCGAAGGCTTCTTCGAGAACACGCTGTTCTCCGATCCCACCGGCTGGACCAGCCTGACGATGGCCGAGCGGCGCGACGCCTTGCTGCGCACCGACCGCGGGGTGTTCTCCGCGCGCGTGCAGGAGGCGCTGCTGGCCGACGACCGGATCCGCCACCTGCGGGGCCGGGTCGCGCACGCGGTCGCCCGCGACGGCCGGATCCGGTTGACGCTGAGCACGACCCAGGGCGGCGAGTCGCTCGAAACCGTGCACGGATTCGATCTGGTCATCGACGGCTCGGGTGCCGACGCGATGTGGTTCGTGCCGCTGCTCGGCCAGGACGCACTGGACCTGCTGGAGCTGGGCCTCGGCGCACCGTTGAGTTCGGACGCGCTGCAGGAGGCGATGGGCGACGACCTGGCCGTCACCGGCGTGCGGCCGAAGCTGTTCCTGCCGGGCCTGTCGGGGCTGACGCAGGGCCCGGGTTTCCCCAACCTGTCGTGCCTTGGCCTGCTGTCGGACCGCATCCTGGGCGCCGACCTGGGGGTGGACGCCGACTCGGCGTCACGCGAACGTCAATCCGTTCGGTGAGGACGGCGCGGGCTAAACCTGTTGCGCCAAAGGAACGTCCATGTCGAACACGCGCGCATGCAACACCGTCCGGTTGCGCAGCGCGGCCCGCACGGCGCGGTGCAGCCCGTCCTCGAGGTAGACGATGCCCTTCCACCGCACGGCGTGCGGGAACAGGTCGCCGTAGAACGTCGAATCCTCGGAGAGCAGCCGGTCCAGCGCCAGGACCGTGGTCGTGGTGACCAACTCGTCGAGCCGGATCTGGCGCGGGGGGATCTGCGCCCACTGGCGGTGCGACAAGTTGTGGTCGGGGTAGGGCCTGCCCTCCCTGACACTCTTAAGATCATCGGGCCTTGGTCCTTCGCGTCGACCCCCCGGGCAACGGCAACACGAAGCAAGGTTAGTGCACCGTCCGGCGGCTGTCGCGGGTGTAGCAGGGCCGCTCATGCGCTATCCGCGCTGTTGGTGCCCCTAAAATGGGTGACAACGCGATACGAGGGGTAGGTGAGCAGACATGGGTAGCGCCGACGACCGCCGGTTCGAGGTGCTGCGCGCGATCGTCGCCGACTTCGTGGCCACCAAGGAGCCGATCGGGTCGAAGACCCTCGTCGACCGGCACAACCTCGGTGTCTCCAGTGCGACCGTGCGCAACGACATGGCGGTGCTGGAGGCCGAGGGTTACATCACGCAGCCGCACACCAGCTCCGGGCGCGTGCCCACCGAGAAGGGCTACCGCGAGTTCGTCGACCGCATCGACGACGTCAAACCGCTGTCGTCGTCGGAACGCCGCGCGATCCTGACGTTCCTCGAATCCGGCGTCGACCTCGACGACGTGCTGCGCCGCGCCGTGCGGCTGCTCGCCCAGCTCACACGCCAGGTCGCGATCGTGCAGTACCCGACGCTGTCCACCTCGACGGTCCGCCACCTCGAGGTGGTCGCGCTCACCCCGGCCAAGCTGCTGCTGGTGGTGATCACGGACACGGGCCGGGTGGATCAGCGCATCGTCGAGCTGGGCGACGCGCTCGACGAGCACGACGTCCTCAAGCTGCGCGACATGCTCGGCCAGGCCCTCGAGGGCAAGCCGTTGGCGGCGGCGTCGATCGCGGTTGCGGACCTGGCGTCGCAGCTCGACGGGCACGGCGGGCTCGCCGATGCGGTGGGCCGGTCGGCGACCGTGCTGGTCGAGACGCTCGTCGAACACCGCGAGGAGCGGTTGCTGCTGGGCGGCACCGCCAACCTCACCCGCAACACCGCCGATTTCGGCGGCTCGCTGCGGTCGGTGCTCGAGGCGCTCGAGGAGCAGGTGGTGGTGCTGCGGCTGCTGGCGGCGCAGCAGGAGGCCGGCAAGGTGACCGTGCGCATCGGTCACGAAACCGAGGCCGAGGAGATGGCCGGCGCCTCGGTGGTCACCACCGCATACGGAAGTTCGGGCAAGGTGTACGGAGGCATGGGGGTGTTGGGCCCCACCCGAATGGACTATCCGGGAACTATCGCTAATGTCGCTGCGGTTGCTCTCTATATCGGGGAAGTCTTAGGCAGCCGGTAGCACCGGCACAGGAAGGTCAGGCAAGTCAGCGTGGCACGCGACTATTACGGGCTGCTCGGAGTGAGCAGGGGCGCGACGGACGCGGAGATCAAGCGCGCCTATCGCAGGCTGGCGCGTGAGCTGCATCCCGACGTCAATCCGGATGAAGAGGCCCAGGCGCGGTTCAAGGACATCAGCGCGGCCTACGAGGTGCTCAGCGATCCGGAGAAGCGCCGCATCGTCGACCTCGGCGGCGATCCGCTGGAGTCGGCCGCGTCGGCGGGCGGCAACGGGTTCGCCGGGTTCGGCGGTCTGGGTGACGTGTTCGAGGCGTTCTTCGGCGGCGGCACCACCACGCGCGGCCCGGTCGGCCGGGTGCGGCCGGGTTCGGACTCGCTGCTGCGGATGCGGCTCGACCTCGAGGAGTGCGCGACCGGCGTGACCAAACAGGTCACCGTCGACACCGCGGTCCTGTGCGACCTGTGCCACGGCAAGGGCACCCACGGCAACTCCCAGCCGATGACCTGCGACACCTGCGGCGGGCGCGGCGAGATCCAGACGGTTCAGCGATCGCTGCTCGGCCAAGTCATGACCTCGCGGCCGTGCCCGGTGTGCGGCGGCGTCGGCGAGGTCATCCCGGATCCCTGCCACCGCTGCGGCGGCGACGGCCGCGTGCGCGCCCGCCGGGAGATCAGTGTGAAGATCCCGGCCGGTGTCGGCGACGGCATGCGGGTGCGGTTGGCGGCCCAAGGCGAGGTCGGCCCCGGCGGCGGACCCGCGGGCGACCTCTACGTCGAGGTGCACGAGCAGCCGCACCCCACCTTCCTGCGCGACGGCGACGACCTGCACTGCACGGTCTCGGTGCCGATGGTCGACGCGGCGCTGGGCACCACCGTCACCGTCGACGCCATCCTCGACGGACCGACGGAGATCGCAATCCCGTCGGGCACGCAGCCGGGCGCCATCGTGACGCTGCGCGGGCACGGCATGCCGCATCTGCGCTCCGGGGTGCGCGGGGACCTGCACGCCCACATCGACGTCATGGTGCCGTCGCGGCTGGACAACGAGGACATCGAGCTGCTGAACAAGCTCAAGGCCAAGCGCGCCCGCGACGTCGCCGAGGTGCGCTCCGCGCAGCCGACCGCCACGGGAGGCGGCGGGCTGTTCAGCCGGCTGCGCGAGACGTTCAGCGGCCGCTGATGGGCGGGCCGGGTATTTCGACCGCGATTTCTACACCAGGGCTGTGATCTCGCTGCGATGACGACCCTGTCGCAGAAATCGACGACGCGCGCCCTGCGGTAACCCTGATGTCCGCCGCGCTGTTCTACGTCGACGCCCTCCCTGCGGTCGGTGAACTGGCGGTCGTCGACGGCGACGAAGGCTTCCACGCCGCCAATGTGCGCCGCATCCGCCCGGGTGAGCGGCTGCAGCTCAGCGACGGCGCAGGGGAGCTGGCGCAGTGCGAGGTCGACGAGGTCGGTAAGGGCCGGTTGACGGCGCGGGTGCTGGACCGGTGCTTCGTCCCCGCGCCGACGCCCACGGTCACCGTGGTGCAAGCGTTGCCCAAGTCGGATCGCTCGGAGCTCGCGATCGAGCTGGCCACCGAGGCCGGAGCGGACGAATTCGTGGCGTGGCAGGCCGCGCGGTGCGTGGCGCGGTGGGAAACCCCCGCCAAGGTCGACAAGGGGCTGCGGCGATGGAGCGCCGTCGCCCGGTCGGCGGCCAGGCAGTCGCGGCGGGCCCGCATCCCGGAGGTCGATGGGCCGGTATCGACCCCGCAACTCGTCGACCGGCTCGGTGACGGGTCGGCGGTGGCGCTCGTCCTGCACGAATCGGCGACACAGCTTCTCACCGACGTGGCCCTCGCCGGGGCCGATGCGGTGACGTTGGTCGTCGGTCCCGAGGGCGGTATCGCCGACGACGAGCTCGGCGCGCTGACCGAGGCGGGGGCCACGGCCGTGAAGCTGGGCCCGACCGTGCTGCGGACGTCGACCGCCGCGGCCGTCGCGCTGGGGGCGTTGGGCGTGCTGACCGAGCGGTGGTCGTGACCGGCGACGGCCTTCACCATTGGGTGGTGTCGCTGACCAGCGGTAAACTGTGCGCAGCACATCAGCAACGGCCAGGCCAGAACCAGAAAGCAGGCACTGAACCCTCTTGACGCCCCGCGAGACGACCGCTGACTCTGATCAGTCTTCCGAGTCGGTACGCAGCAGCATCAACGTTCCGCCCGACCTCGTCGTGGGCCTACTGGGTTCCGCCGACGAGAATCTGCGCGCACTCGAGCGCGTCCTGGCGGCCGACATCCATGCGCGCGGCAACGCGCTGACCCTCTCCGGTGAGCCCGCCGACGTCGCGCTGGCCGAACGGGTGATCTCCGAGCTGATCGTGATCGTGGCCGCCGGCCAAACCCTCAACCCCGACGTCGTGCGGCACAGCGTCGGAATGCTCACCGGCACGGGCAACGAGTCGCCCGCCGAGGTGCTCACCCTCGACATCCTGTCGCGGCGCGGCAAGACGATCCGACCCAAGACGCTGAACCAGAAGCGCTACGTCGACGCGATCGACGCGCACACCATCGTCTTCGGCATCGGCCCCGCGGGCACCGGCAAGACGTATCTGGCGATGGCCAAGGCGGTCAACGCATTACAGTCCAAGCAGGTGTCGAGGATCATCCTCACCCGCCCGGCCGTCGAGGCCGGCGAGCGGCTCGGCTTCCTGCCCGGCACACTGAGCGAGAAGATCGACCCTTACCTGCGCCCGCTCTACGACGCGCTGCACGACATGATGGATCCCGAGCTGATCCCGAAATTGATGAGCGCGGGGGTCATCGAGGTCGCGCCGCTGGCGTACATGCGCGGCAGGACCATCTCCGATGCGTTCATCATCCTCGACGAGGCGCAGAACACCACCGCCGAGCAGATGAAGATGTTTTTGACCCGGCTCGGCTTCAACTCGAAAATCGTTGTGACGGGCGATATCACGCAGGTCGACCTGCCCGGTGGCGCCGCTTCCGGGCTGCACGCGGCGATGCGGATCCTAGAAGGCATCGACGACATCCACTTCGCCGAGCTCACCAGCGCCGACGTGGTCCGGCACCGGCTGGTGTCGGAGATCGTCGACGCGTACGCGCGCCACGACGAACCCACCCAGCTCAACCGGGCCCAGCGGCGCGCCTCCGGCGGCCGGCCACGACGGTAGCGGTCGATATGAGCATCGAGGTGTCCAACGAGTCGGGCATCGACGTCTCCGAAGAGGAACTGATCAGCGTCGCCCGCTTCGTCATCCGCAAGATGAAGGTCAACCCCTCGGCCGAACTGTCGATGGTGTTGCTCGACACCGCGGCGATGGCCGACCTGCACATGCGGTGGATGGACCTGCCGGGTCCCACCGACGTGATGAGCTTCCCGATGGACGAGCTGGAACCCGGCGGCAGGCCCGATGCGCCCGAACCGGGGCCCGCCATGCTGGGTGACATCGCGCTGTGCCCGCAGTTCGCCGCCGAACAGGCCGCCGCGGCGGGCCATTCGCTGGGCCAGGAGCTAGCGCTGCTCACCGTGCACGGTGTACTGCACCTGCTGGGCTACGACCACGCCGAGCCCGCCGAGGAAAAAGAGATGTTCACCCTGCAGCGCGAACTTCTCGAGGAGTGGGTAGCCGATCAGGTCGAGGCGTACCACCAGGACCGCCAGTCCGAGAAGGAGCGCAGGCTCCTCGACAACTCCCGATACTTCGACGAGCTGTGACCGGCGTCGGACAGCTGATCTTCGCGATCGTGCTCGTGTTCTTCGGCGGGCTGTTCGCGGCGATCGACGCGGCGCTGAGCACGGTGTCGATGGCCCGCGTCGAGGAACTCGTCCGCGAGGAGCGGCCCGGTGCGGTGCGGTTGGCCAGGGTGATGGCCGAACGCCCGCGCTACATCAACCTGATCGTGTTGCTGCGCATCGCCTGCGAGGTCGGCCCGACGGTGCTGCTGGCCGCCTACCTCGACGGGCACCTCGGCGTCACCTGGGGCCTGTTCGTCGCCGCCGCGATCATGGTGGTGGTGAGCTTCGTCGTGATCGGCGTCGGACCGCGCACCCTCGGCAGGCAGCACGCCTACACGATCGCGCTGCTGGCCGCGCTTCCGCTGCAAGCACTTTCGGTGCTGCTGACGCCGATCAGCCGCCTGCTGGTGCTCATCGGCAACGCGCTCACACCGGGCCGCGGATTCCGCAACGGACCGTTCGCCTCGGAGATCGAGCTGCGCGAGGTGGTCGACCTGGCCCAGCAGCGCGGTGTGGTTGCCGACGACGAGCGGCGGATGATCCAGTCGGTGTTCGAGCTCGGCGACACCCCGGCGCGTGAGGTGATGGTCCCGCGCACCGAGATGGTATGGATCGAGAGCGACAAGACCGCCGGACAGGCGACCTCGCTCGCCGTGCGCAGCGGGCACTCCCGCATCCCGGTGATCGGGGAGAACGTCGACGACGTCGTCGGAGTCGTCTACCTCAAAGACCTTGTGCAGCGGACGTATTACTCCACCGACGGCGGTCGCGGCACCAAGGTTTCCGACGTCATGCGGCGCGCGGTGTTCGTGCCGGATTCCAAACCGCTCGACGAGCTGCTGCGCGAGATGCAGCGCGACCGCGTCCACATGGTCCTGCTGGTCGACGAGTACGGTGCGATCGCCGGCCTGGTCACCATCGAGGATGTGCTCGAGGAGATCGTCGGCGAGATCGTCGACGAGTACGACGCCGGCGAAGTGGTACCCGTAGAAGACCTGGGGGACAACCGGTATCGCGTATCGGCGCGGCTGCCGATCGAAGATCTCGGCGAGCTCTACGACATCGAGTTCGACGACGACCTCGACGTGGACACCGTCGGCGGTCTCGTCGCGCTCGAACTCGGCCGCGTCCCGCTGCCCGGCGCGGAGGTGACGTGGGACGGGTTGCGGCTGCAGGCCGAAGGCGGACCAGACCACCGCGGACGCGTGCGCATCGGCACGGTTCTGGTCAGCCGCACCGAAACTCCCGAAGGAAGGGACGACGACGATGAGCGCTTGCGCGAAGAGCGGTGAGACACGATGAGTGACCTCGACGGCGAGGACGCCAAGCTCGTGACGCTGGCCCGCGGCGCGATGGCCAGGGCCGAGGCGGGCACCGGTGCCGCGGTGCGCGACCGCGACGGCCGGACCTATGCGGCAGGCCCCGTGGCGTTGAAGGCGTTGGAGCTGACCGCCTTACAGGCCGCTGTCGCCGCCGCGGTGTCGAGCGGTGCGACCGGGCTGGAAGCGGCGGTGCTGGTCGGCGGGTCTGCCGACGACGCGGGCGTGGCGGCCGTGCGTGAACTGTCCACGGACGCCGCGGTGATCGTCACCGATCGCTCCGGACGCCCGGTGTGAATCCCGTGAGCGACGAATTCCGTTCGGGCTTCGTCTGTTTCGTCGGCCGGCCCAACACCGGCAAGTCGACCCTGACGAACGCGCTTGTCGGTACGAAGGTGGCGATCACCTCCAACCGCCCGCAGACCACCCGGCACACCATCCGCGGGATCGTGCACAGGGAGCACTTCCAGATCGTCCTCGTCGACACTCCGGGCCTGCACCGCCCGCGCACGCTGCTCGGGCAGCGACTCAACGATCTGGTCAAGGACACTTACTCCGAGGTCGACGTCATCGGGTGGTGCATCCCAGTCGACGAGAAGATCGGTCCCGGCGACCGGTGGATCCTCGAGCAGATCCGCGCCGTCGCACCGAACACAGCGCTGGTTGCCATCGTCACGAAGATCGACAAGGTCCCCAAGGACCGCGTCGCCGCCCAGCTGATCGCGGTCAGCGAACTGATCGGCCCCGACGCGGAGATTGTCCCGGTGTCGGCGACCGCGGCCGACAACCTCGACGAGCTGGTCGACGTCCTCGCCTCCAAACTTCCGCCGGGACCGGCCTTCTATCCCGACGGCGAGCTCACCGACGAGCCGGAGGAGACCCTGATGGCCGAGCTGATCCGCGAGGCCGCGCTCGAGGGTGTGCGCGACGAACTCCCGCACTCGCTGGCCGTCGTCATCGAGGAGGTGACCCCGCGCGAGGGCCGCACGCCCGAGCAGGGCGATCTCATCGACGTGCACGCGATCCTCTACGTCGAACGCCAGAGCCAGAAGGGCATCGTCATCGGCAGGGGCGGCGCCCGGCTGCGTGAGGTCGGCACCGCCGCGCGCCAGCAGATCGAGAAGCTGTTGGGCACCAAGGTCTATCTCGACCTGCGGGTCAAGATCGCCAAAAACTGGCAACGCGACCCGAAACAGTTAGGCCGCCTGGGCTTCTAACGCGTCAGCTCTGGGCGCCCGAGCCCGGCTCTCCGAACGGCCTGCCCGGCCCGTGCGCGGGCGGCGCGCCGTCGCCCTTGCCGTAGACGGCCACCACCACCGAGCGGTCGAGCGCGTTCGCCGACCACACGCCGATATCGACGTTCGAGCAGTCGGACATGATCGCGTAGTAGTCCGGCCGGTGGTACCACCGGTTGATCAACTCGATGCCGCTGATCGCCAGCGCCGGGTTGATCGCCACCGTCTCGGCGACCGCACCCGCGTAACCCGCGTTGCGCGCCCGGTCGGCGGTGGTGCTGCCGTCGGAGCCGATGTCGCCGGACAGCGCGCGGTTGTTGAGCACATCATTGGTGTGCCACTCGGCGGCCAGGCGCAGCTTCGGGTTGATCTTGATGTCGGTGTCGCAGCCGGCCTGCCGCTGCACGGTGAAGACGTTGGCGACGACACCGTCGTTGAGGCGTTTGTTGTCCGCGGCCGCGGTGGGCGCGGCGACCAAGCCCGCCACCAGGCCCAGAACCGGGACCGCGCATGTGTAACCCGCCGCTCTCATGGCGGAAAACTCTACGCGACCTCGTCGGAGACGTCCTCGGCTTCGCGCCGGTCGGGCTCCGGTGCGGGCTCCTCCTTCGCCGCCGGCTCGGGGTCGGGCGCGGGTTCGGGCAGCCACCACGGCTCCGGCTGGCGCACCGTCCAGCCGTTGATCGCCTCCAGCTCCGCGGCCAGCGAAACCAGCAACGGCTCGCTGTTGGCCGGCCCCATCAGCTGAACACCGATCGGCAGGCCGTCGGAGGTGAACCCGGCAGGCACGTTGATCGACGGCCAACCCAGCAGGTTCCACGGCCACGTGACGGGGCACGCCTTGATCATCGTGCGGTCGGTGGCCAGCCCGCCGAGCTCGTCGAAGTCGTGCACCTTCGGCGGCGGCTGCGCGGTGGTCGGCGCCAGCACCACGTCGGCAATGTTGAAGATGTATCCGATGCGGCGGTGCGCGCGGGCCTCGCGGGCGCGGGCCTTGCGCAGCACGTGCTCCGAGAGCAGCCGGCCGGTGCGCAGGTTGGCCCTGGTCCGCTTGTCGAGGCTGACACCGGGACCGAGCCGGTCCGCCCAGTCCAGCAGCCCCGACGTCGACCGCGACAGGAAGTTCCACGACATCTGCAGGCTGTAGTCGGGGTCCGCGGGGAAGACGCTGTGGCCGAGGTCCTCAAGCTGGGCGGCGACCACCGACATCGCGGCCTCGATCTCCGGGTGCAGCTTGGCGCGGAACACCGTGAACGGGAACTTCGTCGACATCCCGATCCGCAGTGGGCCGGGCGCCTGCGCGACGTAGTCGGAGACCGTGACCGGCGGGGGCTGGTGGCGGTCACCGGCGACGTTGCCGGACGCGGCGTCGAGCACCAGCGCGGCGTCGGTGACCGTGCGCGCCAGCACGCCGTTGACGGTGATCCCGTTGAACGCCTCCGGCAGCGGCCAGGTCGAGATGCGGCCGCGCTGCGGTTTGATGCCGACCAGATGGGTCCACGCCGCCGGGATGCGCACGCTGCCCGCCCCGTCGGAGCCGATCGCGGCGGTAACCAGCCCGGCCGCCACCGCGGCGGCGCTGCCGCCCGACGACCCGCCGGGGGTGTGCTCGCGCGACCACGGGTTGCGCGTGTGACCGAAGGCCGGTCCGCTGGTGAACGGCCACTGACCGAGCTCGCAGGTGTTGGTCTTGCCGACGATGACCGCACCGGCGGCCTTCAACCGCCGCACCACTTCGGCGTCCCGGGTGGCCGGGCGGACGTTGCCGTCGGCGCCGAACCTGGTCGGAACCCCGACGACGTCGACGTCGTCCTTGACCGCGATCGGGATGCCCAGCAGCGGATATTTCGAAAGGTCCTGGCCCGCCGCGCGTTTGCGGTCCGCGCGAGCGGCATCGGCCAGGGCCTGCTCGGTGAAGACCACGCGGAACGCGTTCAACGTCGGCTGGCTGGCCGCGATGGCGTCGAGTGAGCGCTGTACGAGTTCCACCGACGTGACGGAGCCGCTCGCGAGCTGGAAAAGCTGTTGAGTGAGGGTGGGGAATCGCGCGTTCTTGGCCATCAAGTAGAAGCTTATCGGCGGTGCGGATCGGAATCTGACGGACCGCAGTGGGAGACTGAACCGATGCGGCTTTATCGGGACCGGGCGGTGGTGCTGCGGCAGCACAAGCTCGGCGAGGCCGACCGGATCGTGACACTTCTCACCCGCGACCACGGGCTGGTGCGGGCGGTGGCCAAGGGGGTGCGGCGCACCCGCAGCAAATTCGGCGCTCGACTGGAGCCGTTCGCGCACATCGACGTTCAGCTGCATCCGGGCCGCAACCTCGACATCGTCACCCAGGTGCAGGCCATCGACGCGTTCGCCTCCGACATCGTCAGCGACTACGGCCGCTACACCTGCGCCTGCGCGGTACTGGAGACCGCCGAACGCCTCGCAGGCGAGGAACGCGCCCCGACGCCCGCGCTGCACCGGCTGACGGTGGCCGCACTGCGGGCGGTGGCCGACGGCGGCCGGCCCCGTGAGCTCGTGTTGGACGCGTACCTGTTGCGCGCCATGGGGATCGCAGGTTGGGCCCCGGCCCTGACCGAATGCGCCCGCTGCGCCGCGCCGGGTCCTCACCGGGCATTCCACGTGGCGGCCGGGGGCAGCGTGTGCGTGCACTGCAGGCCCTCCGGGGCGGTGACGCCGCCTCAGGCGGTGCTGGACCTGATGGCCGCGCTGCACGACGGCGACTGGGAGTACGCCGAGACGTCCACCCCATCTCACCGCAGCCAGGCCAGCGGGCTGGTGGCCGCGCATCTGCAGTGGCACCTCGAACGCCAACTGCGAACGTTGCCGCTGGTGGAACGGGTGTACCGGGTGGATAGGAGTGTCGACGACCGGCATGTGTCGGTGGTCGGGCAGGATGTGCCCCATGGCTTCCAAACGGGCGGGCAAGGGGGTTTACCCACAGCTGCCCCCGGCGCCTGACGACTACCCGACGTTCCCCGACAAGTCGACGTGGCCGGTCGTCTTCCCGGAGATCCCGGCCGGCACCAACGGCCGCTTCGCGCGTCCGCCGCAGCACACGTCGAAGGAGGCCGCGCCGCGGATCCCGGCCGACCAGGTGCCCCATCACGTCGCCGTCGTCATGGACGGCAACGGCCGCTGGGCCACCCAGCGCGGCCTGCACCGCACCGAGGGCCACAAGATGGGCGAGGCCGTCCTCATCGACATCACTTGCGGCGCAATCGAAATCGGCATCAAACACCTGACGGTGTATGCGTTCTCCACCGAGAACTGGAAACGCAGCACCGAAGAGGTGCGCTTCCTGATGGGCTTCAACCGCGAGGTGGTGCGCCGCCGCCGGGAGAACCTCAACGACATGGGCGTGCGGATGCGGTGGGTCGGTTCGCGACCGCGCATGTGGCGCAGCGTGATCAAGGAGTTCGACATCGCCGAGCAGATGACCGTCGGCAACGACGTCATCACGATCAATTACTGCGTCAACTACGGCGGCCGCACCGAGATCGTCGAGGCGACGCGCGAGCTCGCGCAGCTGGCGGCCGACGGCGAGATCAAGCCGAACCGCATCACCGAGGCGACGTTCGCCAAGCATCTGCACCGCTCCGACATCCCGGACGTCGACTTGTTCATCCGGACATCGGGGGAGCAGCGCGCGAGCAACTTCCTGCTGTGGCAGGCCGCTTACGCCGAGTTCGTGTTCCAGGACAAGCTGTGGCCGGACTACGACCGCCGGGACCTGTGGGCCGCCTGCGAGGAGTACGTCAACCGCAACCGCCGCTTCGGGAGGGCCTGATGGCGCTGCAGGAGCGGCTCGGCGAGGTCCTCGAGGGTGTCCTGCCGGTGACTCGCGAGGACGACGGCGCGGTCACGGTCCATCACGACGAGACGTTCGCTTCGCTGCGCACCGTCCCGGTCGCCGAGGGCCTGGAACTGGTGTCGCTGACCCAGATCCTGGCCTGGGACCTGCCGCTGGACGCCAGGCTGCGGGCCGCCGTCGCCGAGCACGCCCGCAACACGCTGCTTGGCACGGTGTCGCTGACGTCCAAGAGTGCGCCCAAAGAGGTCGCCGCCGGGGCCAAGCGCAACTCGAAGAAGGCCGCGGATGTGTTGCTGCGCTACAACTTTCCAGCGGCGGGATTGACCGACGACGCGCTGCGCACGCTGATCCTCATGGTCCTGGCCACCGGCGCCGAGGTGCGTCGCGCGCTAGTCGGCTGACCCGTTCGTCGCGCAGGCGCCGCAGACGCCGAAGATCTCGATGGTGTGGCTGACGTCGGAGAAGCCGTGCTGTCGGGCGATGTCGGCGGCCCAGGTCTCGACGTCGCCGCCCTGGATCTCGACGGTCGATCCGCAGGCGCGGCACACCAGGTGGTGATGGTGGTCCTCCGAGCAGCGGCGGTACACCGATTCGCCGGTGTCGGTGCGCAACGTGTCGACGACGCCGGCGGCCGCCATCTGCTGCAGCGTGCGGTAGACGGTGGTCAGCCCGATGCCCTCGCCGCGGCGCCGCAACTCGTCGTGCAACTCCTGGGCCGAGCGGAACTCGTCGAGGTTCTCCAGCAGGTCGGCGATGGCGGCGCGCTGGCGGGTCGAGCGCACTCCGGTCGTGTTCACTCGCCCGCCTCGGCCGCGTGCGTCACCGCCGCCACGACGATGTCGGCGAGGTGATGGTCGACCAGGCGGTACATCACCTCGCGGCCGGAGCGTTCGCCGGCCACGACACCCGCCGCCTTCAGGATCCGCAGGTGCTGGCTGACCAGCGGCTGGGGCACTGCGAGCGCGTCGACGAGCTCGTGCACGCAGCGCGCCGACTCACGCAGCTGCAGCACGATCGCGATCCGCACCGGCGCGGCCAGCGCGCGCAGCAGGTCGCCCGAGGTGTCCAGCACGTCGCGGGGCGGCACGTCGGGATACGGTGCGCCGCCGTGGTCGTGGGTATCCGCGGCGGCAACACTTCCGTCGGCGAAAGTGGAAACGATTTTCATTAGGCCCAACAATACATGCGCTTCCATGCATGTCAACGCCGAAAGTCGGGGTCGCTAGGCTATGCAGTCGTGGCTTCATCTCATTCGATCATCGACACCGTCGCGAACCTGGCCAAGCGGCGCGGCCTGGTCTACCAAGCGGGGGAGATCTACGGGGGCACCAAGTCGGCATGGGATTACGGCCCGCTGGGCGTCGAGCTCAAGGAGAACATCAAGCGCCAGTGGTGGCGGTCGGTGGTCACCAGCCGCGACGACGTCGTCGGCCTCGACTCGTCGATCATCCTCCCGCGCGAGGTGTGGGTGGCGTCGGGACACGTCGACGTCTTCAGTGACCCGCTGGTCGAGTGCCTGAACTGCCACAAGCGGCATCGCCAGGACCACATGCAGGAGGCCTTCGCGGAGAAGAAGGGGCTCGACGACCCCGACTCGGTCCCGATGAGCGAGATCGCCTGCCCCGACTGCGGCACCAAGGGGCAGTGGACCGAACCGCGTGACTTCAACATGATGCTCAAGACCTACCTCGGCCCGATCGAGACCGAGGAGGGGCTGCACTATCTGCGACCGGAGACCGCGCAGGGCATCTTCGTCAACTTCACGAATGTCGTGACCACACAACGGAAGAAGCCGCCGTTCGGCATCGCGCAGACGGGCAAGAGCTTCCGCAACGAGATCACGCCAGGCAACTTCATCTTCCGGACGCGCGAGTTCGAGCAGATGGAGATGGAGTTCTTCGTCGAGCCCTCGACCGCGCGCGAGTGGCACCAGTACTGGATCGACGAGCGGCTGCAGTGGTATGTCGAACTCGGCATCGACCGCGACAACCTCCGGCTCTACGAGCACCCGAAGGAGAAGCTGTCGCACTACTCCGACCGCACCGTGGACATCGAGTACAAGTTCGGTTTCCAGGGCAACCCGTGGGGCGAGCTCGAGGGCGTCGCGAACCGCACCGACTTCGACTTGTCCACGCACTCAAAGCATTCCGGCGTCGACCTGTCGTACTACGACCAGGCCAACGACACCCGCTACGTGCCGTACGTGATCGAGCCGGCAGCCGGCCTGACGCGGTCGTTCATGGCGTTCCTCGTCGACGCCTACGCCGAGGACGAGGCGCCGAACGCCAAAGGCGGCGTCGACAAGCGCACCGTGTTGCGGCTGGACCCGCGGCTCTCGCCGGTCAAGGCCGCGGTGCTGCCGCTGTCGCGTAACGAGGCGCTGTCGCCGAAGGCGCGCGACCTCGCCGCCGAACTGCGCAAGTGCTGGAACGTCGACTTCGACGATGCGGGCGCGATCGGGCGCCGCTACCGCCGCCAGGACGAGATCGGCACGCCGTTCTGCGTGACGGTCGACTTCGACACACTCGAGGATCACGCGGTGACGATCCGCGAGCGCGACTCGATGACGCAGGACCGGGTGTCGCTCGACAACGTCAGCGATTACCTCGGCGCCCGCCTCAAGGGCTGCTAGGTCTTTCCGGCGCGGGTTGCCCTAGAAGCGGCCGCCGCCGCCGAACATCCCGCCCCCACCGCCGGAACCGCCGAACGAGCCGGGGCCGAATCCGCCGCCGCCGAAACCGCCGAAGCCGCCGCGCATTCCCCCGCTGAGGATGTTGCCTATCAGGATGCCGCCGATCATCGCGCCCATGTTGCCCCCGCCGCCGCGGCCGCCCCCGAACGGTCCCATGAACGAGTTGTGCGCATTCTGCACGTCGGCGTTGGCCAGGTTCTGCGCCTGCGACGCGAGCATCGCCGCGCCGTTGGCGTGCTTGATGGCCTCGGCCGGGTCGGTCGCCCGCCTCTCCTCGGCGGCGCCGATGTGCCGGACGGCCTCGGCGAGCCGGGTGCGGGCCTCGGGACCGATGATGCCGCGACGGGTGTCGATGAAATCGGACACCGAGCGCACCCGCGACCGCGCCGTGAACAAGGCCTCGTCCAGCGCCCGGTTGAGTCGCTCGGCCGCCTCGCGCTCCTGTTCGACGGCGGCCAGCAGCCGATCGAGGTTCGCATCCGCCTTCGTCAGCTCGGTGAAGGCGCCCAGCGGGTCGGCGACCTTCGACCGCTGCGCGTCGGCGACGGCCGCCGCCGCCGCGTCGCGCGCCTCGGCCAGCTCGTCGGCCTGCGGCACGTTTCCCTGCTGCAGAAGGGTTCCGGCCTGCTTGATGCCGTTCTGGATGTCCTCGATCACCGAGGGCAGCGTGGCGGCGGCCCGCCTGATGTCACTGGCAGCACTGTCCACCGCGTCGAGTAGCCCGCGCGCCTGCACCAAGGCGGACTCCGCCGCGCGGACGCACTCGACGAGTTCATTCTGTCGACCCGGAACCGGGCGTGCCGCGAGTTCGCGACCCCGGGTGATGTTCTGATCGGCGAAGTCGAGCAGTTCCTTGGCGGCGTCGACGTTCCCGGTAACCGAACTCAGCGCCGTCTCGTCGAATTCGCTGTGCAGCTGCGCGAGCGTCTCCCGCGACGGGTCGAGCCGGGCGGTGATGTCGACGACGCGCTGGGTCATCGCGTCCAGCTTCGACGGTGCGTTGATCACCAGGTTGCGCAGCTCGGCGAACGCGTCGCGCTGCGCGTCCAGTTCGCGATCGGCCTTGGCGGCCGCGACCACCACGCGGGTCAGCAGGTCGCGGCGCTGCGCCGGGGTCTCCGGAATGGCGTCGTCGAGAATCTGCCGGACGTTGAACGCCTGAGCGAGAGTCGTTTTCGCGTTGGTGACGGCCCGCGTGAACGGTTCGGTCCGCGCGGAGCCGAATTCCTCGACGGCCAACTCCAATTCGTGGTCGCTGGTGCGCACCGCGTTGTCGACCTCGACCACCATCGCGCGCGACAGATCGTCGAGGGCGTCCAGCGACACCGCCGCCAACGCCTGCGGCTCGGTGGGATCGACCCGGCGCGCGGCGGCGAACTCGGCCTCGCGACGCTTGCTGCGCCGTCGTCGCCGCCAGATCATCAGCACCACGACCGCGAGCGCGATCGCCCCGAGGGCAATGAGCACTCCGACCCAGCTCAGGCTGCCGGAACTGCTCGTCCTGGCGAGCCCATCGGCCGCCGCGACCGCCGCTTGCACCCAGTCACTCTGGCGCAGTGCGGGTTCGATGTCATTGCGCCGAATGCTGTCCACTCGGCTCGAGCTCAACTCGGTGGCGCTGTCGGGCACCAGGAAGGCATACGCGCGGTCGACCGTGGCCACCGCGAGCAGCGCGTCGTAGGAACCGAGGTCGCTCAGGCGCATGGTGTTGTTGGCCCACGTCTCGGCCGACTGACGGTCGAACGAATCGACGTAAACAACCCACAGCCGGGTCCGGCGGCTGTTGTAGAGCGAGTCGATCGCCGAGGTCACCTCCGCGCGACCGGCGCTGTCGAGGGCGCCCGCGTTGTCGGTGACGTAGCCGGACAGTCGAAACGGCGGCTCGGCCGACACCGTCGGGGCGATCAGCGCACCGGCGGTGAGCATGGCGAGCACGAGGGTCAGCAAGCGGACGAGGCGCATGCCCGCCAATCTAGTGCGCAACGCGGTCGGGCCGGTTGGTGCTGGCAGACTATCCGTCGGTGACAGGTCACGGGGATCCTTACAACGAGTTCGACCGCGAGCGCTGGGTGGTCGAGCCGCCGAAGGGTGCTGCCCTGCCGGGCACCGACACCGAACACCGCACCGATTTCGCCCGCGACCGGGCACGCGTCCTGCATTGCGCGGCGCTGCGGCGGCTGGCCGACAAGACTCAGGTCGTCGGGCCGCGCCAGGGCGAGACGCCGCGCACCCGGCTGACCCATTCGCTGGAGGTCGCCCAGATCGGCCGCGGAATGGCGATCGGCCTGGGCTGCGACCCCGACCTCGTCGACCTGGCGGGCTTGGCCCACGACATCGGCCATCCGCCGTACGGCCACAACGGCGAACGCGCCCTCAACGAGATCGCCGCCGACTGCGGCGGCTTCGAGGGCAACGCGCAGAACTTCCGCATCCTCACCCGCCTCGAGCCGAAAGTGGTTGACACGCAGGGTGAAAGCGCGGGCCTGAACCTCACCCGCGCCGCGCTGGACGCCGTCACCAAATACCCGTGGCGGCGCGGGACGCGACCGGCCAAGTTCGGCTTCTACGAGGACGATGTGCCCGCCGCCGACTGGGTGCGCGCCGACGCGCCCGCGGAGAAACCCTCCCTGGAGGCGCAGGTCATGGACTGGGCCGACGACGTCGCCTACTCGGTGCACGACGTCGAGGACGGCGTGGTGTCCGGTCGCATCGACATGCGGGTGCTGGCCGACAACGACGCGGCGGCCGTGCTGGGCCGGTTGGGGGAGTCGAGCGGGATGGGCGGCGGGCTGCGGTCCGATGACCTGGTGGCCGCGGCTGCGCGGCTGTCCAGCCTGCCGGTGGTCGCCGCGGTGGGTAAGTACGACGGCACCCTGGCGGCATCGGTGGCGCTCAAGCGGCTGACCAGCGAGCTGGTCGGTCGGTTCGCGTCGGCGGCGATCGCGGCCACCCGCGAGGAATCCGGTCGGGGACCGCTGGTCCGCTACCAGGCCGAGCTGCGCGTTCCCGATCTGGTACGGGCCGAAGTCGCGGTCCTCAAGATCCTGGCGCTGCAGTTCATCATGTCGGATCCGCGGCATCTGGAGTTGCAGGCACGACAGCGCGAACGCGTGCACCGGGTGGTGGAGTGGGTCGCGGCGAGGGCGCCCGCCACGCTCGATCCGATCTTTGTGCCGGCGTTCAACGCCGCCGGCGACGACGGCGCTCGCCTGCGGGTGGTCGTCGACCAGGTCGCGTCCTTCACGGAGGGCCGCCTCGAGCGGTTGGAACCCGCCTAGGCGTCCGAGCCGGGCGCTCTAGACTGGCCCGGTGGCCGGCCGCATTCCTGATCGCGACATCGCGGCCATTCGTGACCAGGTTCGCATCGAGGACGTCGTCGGCGACTACGTCCAGTTGCGCCGCGCGGGCGCGGACTCCATGAAGGGCCTGTGCCCGTTCCACGACGAGAAGTCGCCGTCGTTCCATGTGCGCCCCAACCACGGCCACTTCCACTGTTTCGGTTGTGGTGAGGGCGGCGACGTCTACGCGTTCGTCCAGAAGATCGAGCACGTCAGCTTCGTGGAGTCGGTCGAGTTGCTCGCCGACCGCGTCGGCTACACGATCACCTACACCGGCTCCTCGACCACCAACGTGCAGCGCGACCGCGGCAGCCGCAGCCGGTTGCTGGCCGCCAACGCGGCGGCGCAGGAGTTCTATGCGGCCGCGCTGGAATCCGACGAGGCCGCACCCGCGCGCCAGTACCTGATCGAGAGGAACTTCGACGGACAGGCGGCCAAACGGTTCGGCTGCGGGTTTGCCCCGTCGGGCTGGGAATCGTTGACAAAGCATTTGCTGCGCAAGGGTTTTGAGTTCAAGGAGCTCGAGGCCGCCGGCCTGTCCCGGGAGGGCAAGCGCGGGCCGATGGACCGTTTCCACCGCCGACTGCTGTGGCCGATCAAGGCCAGTGGCGGCGAGGTGATCGGCTTCGGTGCCCGCCGGATCTTCGACGACGACCCGATGGAAGCCAAATACGTCAACACCCCCGAAACCGTCCTGTACAAGAAGTCGTCGGTGCTGTTCGGATTGGAGCTGGCCAAGCGCGACATCGCCAAGGGCCACCAGGCGGTCGTGGTCGAGGGCTACACCGACGTGATGGCTATGCACCTGGCCGGCGTGACGACGGCGGTCGCATCGTGCGGAACGGCGTTCGGCGACGAGCACCTGTCGATGCTGCGCCGACTCATGATGGACGACAACTTCTTTCGCGGTGAACTGATCTACGTCTTCGACGGCGACGCGGCGGGTCGCGCGGCGGCGATCAAGGCGTTCGAGGGGGAACAGAATCTGGCAGGCCAGTCGTTCGTCGCGGTGGCGGACGATGGCATGGATCCGTGTGATCTCCGGCTGAAATCGGGCGACGGTGCCCTGCGCGACCTGGTGGCACGCCGAACGCCGTTGTTCGAGTTCGCGATTCGCACGGCGCTCGCCGAACACGACCTCGACAGCGCGGAGGGCCGCGTCGCCGCGCTGCGCCGGTGCGTGCCGATGGTGGCCCGCATCAAAGAGCCGATGCTGCGCGACGAGTACGCGCGGCGGTTGTCCGGCTGGGTGGGCTGGGCCGACGAGACGCAGGTGTTGGCACGCGTGCGCGAGGAGGCCCAGAAGCGTGGGATGCCCGAGCGCGGCGGGCGCCGGCGCGCGACCGAGCAGGCGCAGCCCCGCAGGTCGCGCACCCCGGATCCGGCCGCGCGGCCCGACCCCGCGGACCCGACGCTGTGGCCGCAACGTGAAGCGCTGAAGGCTGCTCTGCAGTATCCGGCGCTCGCGGGGCCGGTGTTCGACTCGCTGACGGTCGAGAGCTTCACGCATCCGGGCTATGCGGCGGTGCGCTCGGCGATCGACGCCGCCGGTGGCACGTCGGCCGGGCAGTCCGGGGCGGAGTGGATCGAGACGGTCCGCTCGAAAACCGAGACGCCGGCGGCGGCGAGCCTGGTCAACGAACTCGGCGTGGAGGCCATCAACGTCGTCGACGACGAGCGGCTGCCGCGCTACATCGGCGGGGTGCTGGCCCGGCTGCAGGAAGTGTGGGTCGGGCGCCAAATCGCCGAGGTCAAGTCCAAGCTCCAGCGGATGTCGCCGGTCGAGCAGGGCGACGAGTATCACGCGCTGTTCGGGGACCTGGTCGCGATGGAGGCGTATCGCCGCAGCCTGCTCGAGCAGGCGAGCGGAGACGACATCTCTGCGTAGTCCGCGGTAACGCGATAGGGTGAGCGCGCTATACAACCGTGGGAACGGTCAGGAAGGCGTGCACGTGACATCGACCAACAAATGGGCGAGGCGATTCGTCGCCGCAGGCGCGTTCGCGGTGGCCGCGGTCGCCGCACCGTTCGCGGCCTCCGTGCTGATGGAGTCCGACCCGAGCCAGCCCCTCAGCCAGTGCCTGGCCTGGTTCGGGAACAAGGAAGACGGCCATTGCCTGAGTGTCTCGAACGGCAACGGCGTCAATGTCGGTACGCCGTCGTTCGGGCTCTACGGACCCGACGGGGCCGGCGTCACCACCGGCCCGATGCTTCCGGGCCGCATCTACGGCAACGGCACCGGCTTCTAGTAGTACCGGATAGCCGCCCTAGCGGACCTTCCTCACCTGCGTCACTTCCGGACCGATGACCTCGGTGCCGTTGTCGATCTCGGTCAATTTGACCAACGGCGGATCCGGCGAAACCCGATCGGCGATCTTGCGTCGTCCGGCGTCGAGCACGGCTTTGGCCGCGGGACTCTCGGTGACCGCCTTGTATGTACCGGCGATCTGTTCATATCGGCGCCGGCCGGCCTTCGAGCCCAGCACGTAGCCGACACCCAGTACGACGAAATACCCGATCACGGGGTCCCTTCCAGATGGTGGTGCGTTGTGTTCCATCCTGCCTCACGCACCTGAGAGCGCGAGCGGAGGCGGCGTATTGGCGGCGCCGCCGACCCGTACGCTAGAGTCAACCCCCGTCCCGCACACAGCGAGATTGCGGGTGAGCAGTCCCCTGTAGCTCAATTGGCAGAGCATTCGGCTGTTAACCGAAGGGTTGCTGGTTCGAGTCCAGCCGGGGGAGCAGGCATCACGACTTTCGGTTGCTCGGCCGTGTCGAGACATCCCGTCCCACCTCTCGCAGCGCATGATGGGCGCATGGCTGAAGCAGGACTATGGATCGCGTGGGGCATCCCCGTTCGCGGACGCGAGGTGCAAGCGCTCGAATTTTTTCGGGAGTCCCTCGAGGGTTACGGAGCCCAGCTCCTGCGCGATGGCCTGATCGAGCGCTACGACGTCGCGATTCTGAGCCCTCAGAACATCGAACTCGGGGGCTTTGTCCTGATCCAGGGCTCGAAAGAGCAGATTGACGCGCTGCGCCGCGACGCCGACTTCCAGCAATTCGTGAACGGGGTCCAGCTGGTGGCGGACAAGGTGGGAATGGTCGACGCCTGGGTCAACGACGGCTTGGAAGATGCTTTCGGCCTCTACGAGAAGGCTCTGCGGAAGGCCGGCATCCTTTCTTAGCCTCGGTAGCTCCTCATTGAACCAGTAACACAAAACCCCTCCACGGCGATGACTGCACTGACAGTTGTTGCGAATGGGACATCTGCCGATTTTGCTGTACGCCCCCATAACTGCTATTAGATTGCGTCAACGGGGCGGGGGAGTTCTCTCGGAGGGGCAGCATGGGTGCAGCAAAGTACGTCGGTCGCGTCGGGGGACTGGCCATTGCGATGGGGGTGGGGACCGCGATCGCCGTCGGGCACGGCTATGCCGTCGCCGACAGCGCCGACTCTGGTTCCGAAAAGTCCGCGAATTCGGAAGCCTCGGCCAGCGCCAGCAGCGGCACCGGGACGAGCGGCGGTACCGGGACGACCGGCGCCGTGTCAGGAGTCGCTACCACGGGGTCTACCTCCAACTCCACGTCGGGATCCACGTCGACATCGACGACGACCGACGAGGACGACGACGCCGACTCCGGTGAGTCCACCACGACAACGCGAACGCAAACGGTCACCGGTGGTGTGACGGTCAGCGCGCAGACGAACACCGGGTCGTCGCGCAGTACGACCGACGAGGACGAAGAGAAGAAAAAGAAAGAGGAAGCCGAGGACGAGGCGGCAGCGACCGCAGAGAAGCCGAAGCCCACCTCCATTCCGACCGCCGAACCCACTTCCACGCCGACGGCCGAGCCGACCGCAACGCAAACGGCGACACCGACGGCCGAGCCGACACCGACCGCCGAGCCGACCAAGACGCCCGAACCGACGTCGACGCCTACGGCCCAAAAGAACTCCGACATAAGCGAATCGGATCTGACGGCGCAGTCGAAGCCCGAGGGAACCCCCAACACCACGGAACAAGCGGGCACCAACCCCACGGGGACCGAGCAGTCGCCTACCGATCCGGAGGAGACCGTTGAGGAAGCCCTGAACTACGTGGCATTCGCCGATGCCCGTTCCTTGGCTGCGCAGGCCGTGTACAACGTGTCGCCGATGATGGCTGCCTATCAGCCGACGGCACTCACGCCTGCCGCACCCGCGAACCTGTTCACCGCGGTGGCCAACCTCGTCACCAACACGATCAACTGGATCCTCAACCCGCTGGCCGGCACGGCACCGACCTCACCCGCCCAGCCGCCGTTGATCTGGGGTCTGCTCGCGTTCGCGCGTCGCGAGTTCGAGAACTTCTTCGCGGCCTTGACCGGACGACCCACCACCACACCGACGGCGATGACCCCGGCGCTCATGATGTCCGATCCGATGGCCAGGATGTCGCTGCTCGCGGCGGAACCTTTCACCCCGCTGTACTCACCCTGGGCCAATCCGCAGGTGAGCCCGTCGACGCAGTTCATCTCCTGGGTGACCGGCCCCTATGCGTACGATAATCCGCTCATGGCCGACACCGTCGACCGCTTCTCGGTGGGTGGCACGGACCTCGGCATCATGTGGGACAACGGGATCGAGGACGACCTGAGCACCCCGGACATCAACGAGCACCAGGTGTTGATCGCCTTTGGCGACACGTTCTTCGACGGCAACATGTCGCAAGACTGGCGCTCGAACATCATCATGCGGACCTCCGACTGGTACCTCGCCAACGGGATGGAGATCCCCGACGGCGAGTGGTACAACGGCAACATGTTCGGCGGGACGCCGTTGGGTCCCGACGGCTTCCCGACGAGGGCCAGGCAGGTCATCTGGCCGGAAGGGCTGCCCGCCGGAATAACACTGATCCCGACCGCGGGGATCTCTGTGCCCGTGGAGGGTTCGAAATACGGCGCGATCCAATACGTGAGCTTCATGTCCGTGACGCAGTGGGGTGCGCCGGGTCAGTGGACAACTAACTACTCGGCGATCGCGTGGTCGGACGACAACGGCGAAACCTTCCACGTCGCACCGGAAACCGTCCGCTACAACCAACCGTGGAGCGGAAACCAGAACTTCCAACAGATGGCATTCGTTCGTCCAGGCGACGGCTACGTCTACGCGTACGGCACCCCCAACGGCCGTCAAGGGGCGGCATATCTCGCGCGGGTACCGGAACAGGACATCCTGGACCTGAGCAAGTACGAGTACTGGAATGGCGGCAGTGCCTGGGGAGGCGCTCCCGCCGGTTGGGTCAAGGGCAACCCCGCCGCGGCCACGTACGTCTTCGGGGTGGAACAGGGCGCTTGCGGCGCCACCTCCGCCGGCAACCAGGTCAGTGAGATGTCGGTGCAGTACAACAAGCAGCTCAAGAAATATGTCGCGCTGCACGGCGACCAGTTCAACAACATCGTGATGAGGACTTCCGACACCCCGCAGGGCACCTGGTCGTCGCCGAAGGTCCTGATGAACCAGCAGCCCGGCGGCATCTACGCCCCCATGATGCATCCGTGGTCGCCCTCGACCCAGGGCACCGGCACCGACTTGTACTGGAACCTATCGCTGTGGGATTCCTACAACGTGATGCTGATGAAGACGGACCTGAGCAAGGTGTGACGTGTTGAGAGCGGCACTCGCCGGCATCCTGGTCGCACTCGTCGGTGCGCCCATCGCGTGCGCAGACCCGGGCCCGCCGCCGCAGACCGACCAGTGCACGGCGGAACTCGAGGGCGCCATGACCCGACTGCCCGGCGCCGACACGCTGTCGGTGTGCCGGGGCGGAGCGTGGCAGGGCGTGCGCGGCCCGCAGCCGCCCGCCGACCGCTGGGTGAGCGTGGCGTCGCCGCTGAAACTACACGGGCAAGGCATGCGCAACCCGAACATGGCGGCCGGCAAATGGACGGCCACGCCGCGGGATTCGAGCACGAGATGCAGCGCGCAGCAGCAGGTCGTCGTCAGCCCCGGCGAGTTGAGTACACCGTCGACCGTCGAAGGAGACCCGGGTCAGCCGCTGCAGTTCGACGTGCCTCCGAGAATGTTCCTGATCGAACTCAGCGGCGACTGCGTGTGGACGCGCGGCTGACGGCGTAACGCGTCAGGGACCGCAGAGGATCGGCGTCCCGGTGAAGAGATCCCTGCCGCAGATCGCGCCGGGAGGAGGCGGCGGCGCGGGGTAGAGGCGGCCGCTCTCGTCGATGAGATCGTTGCCCTGATAACGGTATTGGTGGCAGACGTTCCAGTCCCAGTCCAGATTGCGGTTCGACGCGGCCGAGGGCGGAGTCTGGCCCGGGCACCAGTTGAACCAGTAGTAGTCGGCACCAGCCGCGCTCGCCAAACCCAGTCCGGCCAGCGCGAGGCCGCCGGACGCCGCCGCCGTTGCGGCGAATCGCGATATCCGCTTCATGATCGCTTCCTTTGTCTTGAGGTGCGATCAAGTACAGCCCGCGGCCGCGGCTACCGATACCAAGAACTACTTCGGCTCGATGGTTCCGGAGGCGATCGCGTTCTGCTCGGTGTGCTCGTCGGCGTCGGGGATGTGCTCGGGATGCAGCATCTCCGCATAGCGCAACTGTTCGGGGATGCCGAACCCGTCGACGAGCAGCTCGGCGTACGGGCGCAGCGTGCGGCACCGCTCGTTGATGCCGCGGGTGACGGCCTTGGCTCGCTCGGTCGAGATGTAGCGGTGCTCGATGAACCAGGCCTTGTCCTCCTCGATCACCGACAGCGCATACAGGTCGCACACCATGTTCAGGATCTTGCGGGCCTCTTCGTCCTCACAGGCATCGATGCCCGCGACGAACGCCTCGAGGATCACCCGGTCGATGTGGGCCTGGGCGCTGTGCAGCACATGGTCCTGCACCGCGTTGAAGGCCTCGAACTCGCTCATCTCCTTCGACTTGCCCTGCAACCGACGCGCCACCGTGGAGATCATGTACTCCTCACGGTCCTCGAACATCTTGACCTGAGTGCCGCGGTTGAAGAGGCTGCCTTCCTCCTCGTTGTCCTGGCGCGTATCGAGGATGGTCTGCATGATCGTCTCGGCCGCAGTACGTTTCAGCACTCGCTCCCCGGCGAAGTTCGCGGCGAACCGCACCCACTCGACCGGGCTCATGCTCTTGATGTCGTCGGCGTACGCGGTGAGCAACTGCTTGGCCACCAGCTGGGTCAAGACATGGTTGTCGCCCTCGAACGTGGTGAACACGTCGGTGTCGGCCTTCAGCGCGATCAACCGGTTCTCGGCCATATAGCCTGCGCCACCGCACGCTTCGCGCGCCTCCTGGATGGCGCGGGTGGCGTGCCAGGTGTTGACCGCCTTCAGCCCGGCCGCCCGGGCCTCGAGCTCACGTTGTTCCTCGGGGTCGGGGTCCTCGGCGCTCTGAAGATCGTGGCACTTCGCGACGAGTTCGTTCTGCGCGAACTGCAGTGCGTAGGACTTCGCGATCAGGGGGAGCAGCCGGCGCTGGTGCACCAGGTAGTCCATGATGACGACCTCGTGGTCCTCGCCAGGCGCCTCGAACTGCCTGCGCTGCAACGCATACCGGGTCGCGATGTCGAGCGCGACGCGGGCCGCGGCCGCCGCGCTCCCGCCGACCGTGACGCGCCCCCGCACGAGGGTGCCGAGCATCGTGAAGAACCGGCGCCCGGGGTTCTCGATCGGTGAGCTGTATGTGCCGTCCGGTGCCACGTCGCCGTACTTGTTGAGGAGGTTCTCCCGCGGGACCCTGACGTTGTCGAACTGGACCCGGCCGTTGTCCACACCCGGCAGACCACCCTTGTAATGGCAGTCTGACGTGGTCACGCCCGGCAGGTCGTTGCCCTCGTCGTCGCGGATCGGCACCAGCACGCAGTGCACGCCGTGGCCGACGCCGTCCGGGGTGATCAGCTGCGCGAACACCGCTGCCATCCGGGCGGTTTCGGCGGCGCCGCCGATGTAGTCCTTACGCGACGTGGGCGTCGGTGAGTCGATGACGAACTCTTCGGTCGCCGGATCGTAGGTCGCGGTGGTCTCCAACGCCTGCACGTTGCTGCCGTGGCCGGTCTCGGTCATCGCGAAGCAGCCCAGCAGGTCGCACTCGATGATCCGCCGCACGTATTTCTCGTGATGGCGCTCGGTGCCGAGATTCTCGATCGCACCGCCGAACAGACCCCACTGCACACCGGCCTTGACCATCAGCGACAGGTCCGACATCGCCAGCATCTCGATCTGGGTGACCGCGGCGCCCACGTCGCCGTTGCCGCCGTGCTCCTTCTTGAACCCGTCCTCGGCCGAACCCTGAGCGGCCATGATCTTCAGCTGCTCGGCGACCTTGGTCCTGGCGATGACGGTGTTCGGGGTGTAGTGCGGGCGGAAGATCTCGCTGGAGAGTTCCTCACGCATCCGGTTCTTCACATCGCGCCAACGGCCGTCGAGCGCATTGCGCAGATGTTCCGCAGTGGTGGTCATGACTCGACGGTAGCCTTCCGCGCGCCTCCGCAAACTGTGATGTGGCAAACCCAGGCATTCCTTACTGGACCAGGCCATATCCGAGGCGTTGAATCATGTTCATGTCCGCACCGACCGGAGTGCCGCACAGCCCTACGCACCGGCACGCCGACGTGACCGGCGGCTGGCTGCGCGCCGCGACCTTCGGCGCCATGGACGGTCTGGTCAGCAACACCGCCCTCATCGCGGGCGTCGCAGCGGCGGCCGATGCGCACACCGTCGTCATCAGCGGCGTCGCCGGGCTGTTGGCCGGCGCGTTCTCGATGGCGCTGGGGGAGTACACCTCGGTGACCACCGCCAACGAGCAGCTCGAGTCCGAGGTCTCGGTCGAGCGAAAGGCCTTCCGCAAGCATCCGCAGGCCGAGCGGGCGGAGCTGGTGGCGATGCTGATGGACATGGGCATGACCCGCGAAACCGCGGTAAAGGCCACCGAGGAGGTCCACCGGGACGAGAACCGGGCCCTGAACTTCCACCTCGTTCAGGAGCTGGGCGTCGACCCGCGGGAGAAGCCGTCGCCGTGGGTCGCGGCCGGGTCCTCGTTCCTGATGTTCACCATCGGCGCCATCATCCCGCTGATCCCGTACCTGCTCGGATTCCACTCGCTGTGGGCGGGACTGGCCTGTGGCGGTCTCGGCCTGCTCGTGGCGGGGGGTGTGGCCGCGCGCTTCACCGGGCGCCCGGTCTGGTTCGCCTCCCTGCGGCAGCTGGCGTTCGGCGCGGTCGCCATCGCGGCGACCTATGTCGTCGGTCTGCTGGTCGGCACGTCCGTCACGTGAGCGCGACGGCTCATCGACTTTTCGGATTTCCCTAAGGCGCCTCGCCGCCGCAAGACTCTTGATACCGTCCAGGCGTTCTGAGTATCACTCGGGAGAAGCCAGGGAACCCAGATTCGCCCGCAATAAGGCGAAATCGTCTTGTAGACAACGGAACTGGAAGTCGCCGACGAAAGGTTCACAACGTGACGGCTGAACAGCAGGTTGGACAGTGCCCGGTGGACACCTTCGAGCTGTCCGATCTCGCCGGCCCTGCACTGACCGGATTCGCGAACATCGACTCGCGCCAGGACCGGATGCGCCCGGTGTTCCGCAACACCGACGGTGCGGCCGGCTACTGGATGTTCACTGACTACGCCGCCATCCTCGAGGGCCTGCAGCACCCGGAGATGTGGTCCAGCAGCGTGATCGTTCCGACCGACCCTGATCCGCCCTACAAGTGGATTCCGGTGATGGTGGACCCGCCGCAGCACGCGAAATGGCGGCAGGTGCTCGCCGAGTACTTCTCGCCGGGCAGGGTCAAGGGTCTGCGCGACGAACATCGCAGGCTCGCAGCGGAACTCGTCGAGCGGGTCTCGGCTGACGGTTCGTGCGAGTTCGTCAAGCAGGTGGCCCGGGTGTTCCCCTCGCACATCTTCCTCAACATCATGGGCATGCCCATTGAGCGACTTGACGAGTTCCTCGACTGGGAAGACAAGATGCTGCACCAGTCCGGCACGGACGACGAAGCCATGGCCATCCGGCTGGAGGGCATGACCCAGGTGGTGAGCTACTTCCAGACGCTGATCGACCAGCGCCGGGCCGCCCCGAATCCGGATGCCCACGACATCGTCAGCGCTGCCCTCGGGTGGACGATCGACGGTGAGCCGGTCAGCGACGGCGACCTGCTCAACTGCCTGCTGCTGTTGTTCATGGCGGGGCTGGACACCGTCGCCAGCCAGCTGTCGTACGCGATGCTGCACCTGGCCACCCATCCGGAGGACCGCGCCCGCCTGGTGGCCGAGCCCGAGGTCATTCCGCGTGCCATCGAGGAGTTGCTCCGGGTGTACCCGATCGTGCAGACCGCGCGAAAAGCGACTCAGGACATGGACTTTCACGGGTGTCCGGTCAGGGCCGGCGACATGGCATCCTTCCCGCTGGCCGCCGCCGGACGCGACGAGGCGATCTTTCCTCGGGCCCGCGAGGTCGATCTCGACCGCGGCGTCACGCGGCACATCTCGTTCGGCGCCGGTCCGCACCGCTGCCTGGGGTCCCACCTGGCCCGTCAGGAGATGACCGTGTTCCTGGAGGAGTGGCACGCCCGCATCCCGGACTACCGGGTCACCGAACCGCCCGTCGAGCACGCCGGGCAGGTGTTCGGGTTGGATTCTCTGCGGTTGAGTTGGGATTACTGAGCGCGTCGTCAGGCGGAGGTCAGAACCTGCGTCCGGAACAGCTGCTCGCGGTGATGGTCGGCATCGCCGTAGAGGGCCGCGCCGACGCGGGCGCGCCGCAAGAACAGATGCAGGTCGTGCTCCCAGGTGAAACCGATACCGCCGTGCAACTGCAGCGCCTCGCCGGCGAGCCGATTCACCGCATCGGAGACGTACGCCTTGGCCACGCTGGTGGCGTGAGCGCTGTCATGGTGCTCGCTGTCGAGCGTCATGGCGGCGAAGTACGTTGCCGCGGCGCACGATTGGCTCCAGATCCGCATGTCCGCGCATTTGTGTTTGACGGCCTGGAAGCTGCCGACCGGCTTGCCGAACTGAACCCGTTCCTTGACGTAAGCCACCGTGAGCTCGAGCAGCCGCTCGCTGATCCCGACCAGTTCGGCGCAGGTCAGCACCATCGCCAGCTGGCCGGAGCGGGCGATGGATTCCTCGGCGGCGGCGCCCTCGGCCAGCAGTGCCGTGGCGTCCAGTGTCACCCCGTCGAGGACGACGTCGCAGTACCGGCGCGTCACGTCCAGCGTGTGCTGGCGCTCGATCTTCAACCCGGTTGCGTCCGCCGGTATCAGAAACCGCGCCGGACGCCCGTCGAGCACGGCGTCGACCAGAAGCGTCGCCGCGGAATCGGCGTCCTGCACCGAGGCCTTCGCGCCGGTGACGACGTACCCGGATCCGTCCCGCGCGGCGGTGGCCTGGATTCCCGCCACCGACCACGGCCGTCCCACTTCGGCGAATGCCCAGGCCGCCGTCTGCGCACCGGAGCCCAGCGCGGAGAGCAACTCGACTCGACCGTTCGCGGTCGAACGGGTGACCGCGTCGGCCACCATGACGGTCGGCAGGAAGGGGGTGCTCGCCAGCCCGCGACCCAATTCGACTGCCACCAAAGCCAATTCGATCACGTGCTGACCCAGCCCCCCGTCCTCTTCGGGGATGGCCAACGCGGGCCAACCGAGCCCGGCGCCCTTCCGCCACAGCTGCTCGTCGTACCCCGTCGGCCCATCGATCAGGGCCCTGGCCGACGCCACCGACGACTGCCGCTCCAACAGCTCGCGGGTGACGTCGATCAGCCCCTTCTGCTCGTCGGTGAGATCGAAATTCACGGCGTCTCCTTAGCTCTGATCGGTGACGGAGGGACCGGATCCGGAAAAGCCTTCACAAGATACAGGATACTGATTAAGCTCGATTGCTGGTTCGGCCATTCGATGGGGAGGGGTTGACTTGCATCTCGAACAGGACACGCACCTCGACTTGCTGCGCGAGCGGGTGCGTGCCTTGGCCGCCGAATGCCAACCGCCCCGGCATGGTCGCACCGGCGTTCGGGCGCCGGAAGCCCATGACATTCCGAGGCTTCGAGAGTGGACCGCGCGGGTGTTCTCCGAGCAAATGTTGGGAGTGAACTGGCCTGTCGAGTACGGTGGGCTGCCGGATCCGCATCCTCTGCACGAATCGGTCGTGATCGACGAGTTGATCCGCGTGAACGCGCCCGGTCCCGTCGGTGGCGGGATGCTCGCGGCGGCGGCGATCATCTCCTCTGGATCCGACGAGCAAAAGAACTACTTTTTGCCCCGTATCCGCTCCGGTGAGCACATCTGGTGCCAGCTGTTCAGCGAGCCCGATGCCGGCAGCGACCTGGCGAGCCTGCGCACCCGCGCACGTCGCGACGGTGACGTCTTCGTCATCGATGGTCAGAAGGTGTGGACCACCAACGGGCAGCACGCCGACTGGGGATATTTGCTGGCCCGCACCGATCCGGACGTTCCCAAGCATGTGGGCATCACGGCGTTCGCTCTGGACATGTCGCTGCCGGGGGTCACGGTGCGGCCGCTGCGCGAGATCACCGGAACGGCGGACTTCAACGAGGTCTTTTTGGACGGGGTGCGTGTTCCGGCCGAACACGTGATCGGCGAGGTCGACCAGGGCTGGGCCGTGACCACGGCCAGCCTCGTGCACGAACGAGCGGGCGCGGGCAGCGGTGCGTCTCTGTTCGGCGCGCTACAGCGGCTCGTACGGCTGGCGGGCACGCTGCCCGACACCTCCTCCTCCGAACGCGGCGCCGAGCCGCGCTCCGTGCTCGACCGCCGAGACGTGCGCCAGGCCATCGGGGGCTTCGTCGCTGACGTGCATGTCAATTCGTTGGTCGCGGCATACAACGAGAGCAGGGCGCTGCACGGTGGGGCCGACCTGGCCGACGCGCCGGTGTCGAAAATCCTGTTCAGCCAGATCAATTTGGCGTTGCATGAATACGGTCTGCAGTTGCAGGGTCATGACGGCGTTCGTATCGAAGCGGATTCCCATGTGCACGACGGGGGTTGGTGGCAAGATGCGTTTCTCTACGGACGGGCTTTCACCATCGCCGGAGGGACCAACGAGGTTTTGCGTAACGTCATCGCAGAGCGGGCGCTCGGACTACCACGTGGCTGACGGCCGGTGAGTGCGGGATGAGCACGCCGCAACAGGTGAACCCAAGCCCGCTCGGCGAGGTCGGCGAATGGGGGCGGGGGTACGTCCAGCGCCACCCCGTGGCGGCGCTGAACACCGTTGGCAGTCAGTGCATCCTGGGCCTGCAGGCCATCCGGTACCTGGTGGTCGACATCGTCAGGTGGCGGTTCCCGTTCTGGGAGTTCGTGGAGCAGGCGGCGTTCATGGCGTCGACGGCGATGCTGCCGACCATGTGCGTGGCGATCCCGATCGGGGTGACGCTGCAGATCCAGTTCGCCCTGCTGGCCGGACAGGTCGGTGCCACCTCGCTGGCCGGCGCCGCCAGCGGGCTCGCGGTCATCCGCCAGGGCGCACCCCTGGTGGCCGCTCTGCTGATGGCGTCCGCGGTCGGCTCGGCGATCTGCGCGGACCTCGGATCGCGCACCATTCGGGAAGAGGTGGATGCCCTTGAGGTGCTCGGCATCTCGGCGGTACGCAGGCTCGTCGTCCCGCGCCTTGCGGCGTCCATCGTCGTCGGCGTCGCGCTGACCGGGCTGGTGTGCTTCATCGGCTTCCTCGCCGGCTATCTGTTCAACACCTTCGCCCAGAACGGCGCGCCGGGCAGCTTCGTGATGACGTTTGCGTCGTTCGCGACGGTCGGCGACCTTGTCCTCACGATGATCAAGGCGGTGGTGTTCGCCGCCATCGTCGCGATCGTGGCGTGCGACAAGGGGTTGACCACCAAGGGTGGGCCCGCGGGCGTGGCGAACTCGGTCAACGCCACCGTGGTGGCGTCCATACTCCTGTTGATGATCACGAACGTGGTGTTCACCCAGATGTACGTCCTGCTGTTCCCCAAGGCAGCGCTCTGATGGCGGCGCCGTACTACCCGAAGGGCGTCCGGCCGATCCTCACCGCGTCCACGTCGGTGGCCGGCCTGGGCGTCCGGCTGGGCCACATGGTGACCTTCTTCAGCCGTGCGGTCGCCGGTGTCCCGCTGGCGGTGACCCGATACCGCAAGGCCTTTTTGACCATCCTGTCCGACGTCACATGGGGCAACGGATCCATCGTGGTCGGCGGCGGCACCGCGTGGGTGATCATCCTTCTCGGGGCGACGGCGGGCGCGATCGTGGGCATCGAGGGCTACCAGGCGCTGCACCTACTCGGGATGGAACCCGCTGCGGGACTTCTGTCTTCGACGGTGTCCACTCGTGAGCTCGCGCCAGTGATGGCCGCCTTGGCGTTCGCGGCACAGGCCGGCTGCCGGTTCACCGCGCAACTGGGGTCGATGCGGATCTCCGAGGAGATCGACGCGATCGAATCGCTGGCGATCCGCCCCCTGCCGTACCTGGTAAGCACCCGGCTGCTGGCCTCCGTGGTGGCGATCATCCCCCTCTACATCCTGTGCCTCGTCGTGAACTACGCGGCGGTGCAGAGCATCGTGACATTCGCGGGCGGATTGTCCGCCGGATCATTCGAGCACTATTTCCGGCTTGTGCTCACCGGCCAGGACATCGTGTATTCGGTCCTCAAGGCCATCGCGTTCGTGATCATCACATCCACCATCCAGTGCTACTACGGCTACTTCGCCGCAGGCGGGCCACAAGGCGTCGGGATCGCCGCAGGTCGCGCGATGCGGGCCAGCATCTCGGTCATGATCATCGCCAATCTCCTTCTCACCATCGGGTTGTGGGGAATCGGCTCCGGCGCGAGGCTCGGAGGCTGACGAATGGCGCAGAGCTTCGAATCGGCGACGATCCCCGTGTCGGAGGGCCGGTTGCTGCTGCGCGGCCTCGCGTTGCTGCTCGGCACGGTGCTATTGGCGGCCGCGGCGATCGCCAAGTCCGAGGGGGTCTTCTCGAACCGCGTCGAGGTGGTCGCGTTGCTCGCCAACGTCGGGGACGGGCTGCCCAAAGGCTCTGACGTCAAATTCCGCGGCGCGCTGGTCGGCACCGTCGAAGGTGTCACACCGAGCATCGACGGCGGTGACAACGAGGTCGATCTGAGCCTCGATCCGCACTTCGCGCACGCGATTCCCGCCACGGTCACCGCGCGGGTCGTTCCCGGCAACGTGTTCGCGGTGTCGTCGATTCAATTGGTGGACAACGGTTCCGGACCGGCGCTGACGTCGGGCGCGCAGATCCGCCAGGACGACAGCCTGGCCACCGTCCAGTTCCAGACTGCGCTGTCGAAGCTGCGTGAGGTGCTCGCGGCCGCGGGCCGGCCCGGGTCCACCGACACCGTCGGCGTGCTGTCCGCGGTCGCCGAGGCCACCAGCGGCCGGGGCGATGAACTCGAACGGGCGGGCAGCGGCGCCAACCGCATCGTCGATCAGCTCAACCGCGTCATGGCCGACGACGGCACCGAGGCCTCGCTCGCCATCCTGTCCGATGCGCTGCAGGGCCTTCAGACCAGTTCTCCGGACCTGCTGGACGCCGTGCACAGCGCGGTCGTGCCCATGCGCACCTTCGCCGAGAAGCGTCAGGACCTGGCCCACTTCCTGTCCGCCGGGCACACCACGTTCGGCGAGGTGGGTACCGCCTTCGAGAACAACACCGACCGGATGATCGTGATCACCACCCAGCTGTCGCCGGTGATGGGCGTGATGGCCGACGGCGCAGGTGCTTTCGCGCCCATCGTCACCCGGATCAACGACCTCACCAACCGTTTCTTCGAAAACGTGTGGCACGAGGACAAGAACATGGCGGTCGGCAAGTTCATGTTGGTGCTCACACCGAACCGGATGTACACGCGTCAGGATTGTCCGCGCTATGGTGCACTCGAGGGCCCGAGCTGTCGTACCGCCCCCCTCACCGCAGATCCGCCGGTGCTGCCCCGACAACTCGACCCGCGCAACTACCGACCGCCCGGCGGCAACGTGGGCCCGGTCGGCAGCCTCGAGGAACGAGCGCAGCTGAGCGAACTGCTCGGGCCAGATCCGAATGTCGCCTCGCAGTTGTTGCTGGGCCCGGTCGCCAGGGGCAACACGGTTCAGATCGTCCCGGATCCCTCGGCGCCCGCGGCGGCGGCACCGCCACCGGGATTGCCTCTGCCCGCGGAGGCTCCGCTTCCCGGGCCCACCGACCACGGAGGGAGGAACGGCCCGTGACGTCGACCGGCCCACCCGTCAGGACGCCGCTGAGGAGGCACATCCGCCCGCTGACCGGGCTGTGCATCTTCCTTGTGGTGTGCCTGGCGCTGATCTGGACGGTGTTCGTCACGCTGAAGCGCGAGGTCGACGGCCAAACGCATTCCTACAGCGCGATCTTCACCGATGTATCCGGCCTGAAGGTCGGCGACGAGGTGCGGATGGCGGGGGTCAAGGTGGGCCGCGTCGATGGCATCGGGCTCGACGGAACCGAGGCGCGGGTGCAGTTCCGGGTGCAGTCCGAACAGGTGCTGTACGGAAACACCAAGGCCGCCATCGTCTACCAGAACATCATCGGCCAGCGTTACCTCGGCCTGTCGCTGGCCGACTACGGGGATCCGCGCGTGCTCCCCGCCGGCGCGGTGATTCCCGTCGAGCACACCGAACCGTCCTTCGACATCTCGCGGCTGCTCAACGGGTTCGAGCCGCTGTTCGCGCTTCTGAACCCCGACCAGGTCGACAACCTCACGACCGCGATCGTTCGTTCGCTGCAGGGAGACACCGGTGCGATCGCGACGATGATCTCGGAGACGACGCGTCTCGCGGAGTCCTACTCGGGCACCGACGCGATCCTCGACGGCG
Organism: Mycolicibacterium celeriflavum; assembly: GCA_050205545.1. Lineage (GTDB taxonomy): Bacteria > Actinomycetota > Actinomycetes > Mycobacteriales > Mycobacteriaceae > Mycobacterium > Mycobacterium celeriflavum_A. The sequence continues at coordinate 59,014 of JBNMQV010000005.1, read as the reverse complement.
TGCTGACCCATCTGAACACGGTGGTGGCCTCGCTGGCCGACCGCGGCGGCGCGTTGAACGACACCATCGATTCGGCGGAGACGGCGTTCAACGGATTCGCCGCACGCCGCGCGGAATTCGTGGACTCTATGGATCAGGTCTCGATCGTGGGGGGTCGACTGGCCCGAGTCATCACCGATGTCCAACCGGACATGCGGGAGTGGTTGGCGCGCGAACCGGGCTTCGCCAAACACTTCATGGAGGACAAACAGGGCTTCGCCTACATGGCCTTCAACACGCCCCTCATGCTCAAGGGAATGGCCCGATTCAGTCAGGGCGGGGCGTACCTCGACGTGTACGCATGCAACCTGACCGTCAGCCAGTTCCCCCGCATCGACAGCCTGATCAACGCGATCGCGCGGGAAGGCACACCCGAAGACCGCCTGACCTACAGCCAGAAGTGTCGAGCACGACCATGACGGAGTTACAGGACAAGCCGACCGGAAAACGCCTGTGGCTTCGGCCCATTCAGGGCTACAGCAAGCTGCAGCTCGGCGTGATCGCGGTCCTCGTGATCGCGCTGTCCCTGGGCGCGGCGCTCGGCCTCGGCCGACTCGGGTTGGGCAAGGACATCTACACCGCCGAGTTCGCGCAGGCGGCGGGCTTGAGCGTGGGCGATCAGGTGACCGTCGCCGGTGTGCGGGTCGGACGCGTCAAGAGCATGCGTCTCGCGGGTGACCACGTGTCGGTCGGCCTCGAGATCGACGGCGACATACCGATGGGATCGGCCACCCGCGCCTCGATCAAGCTCACCACGCTGCTCGGCGCCCGCTACGTCGACGTGCAGCCGGCGGGTGCGAATCCGCTCTCGGACAGGCGCATTCCGCTGGCCAACACCGAGGTTCCCTACGACCTGCAGTCCGCCCTGCAGGACGCCACCACGACCTTCGAGGCGGTGGATGCCGAGAAGATCGCGCAGTCGATGACGACGTTGTCGACACAGTTGGAGGGTGCGCCGGAGGTCCTCCCGCAGGCGCTGCAGAACATCGAGCACCTGTCATCGGTGATCGCGTCGCGGCGGGACCAGATCTACGACCTGCTGCGCAGCACCCAGCAGGTGGCCGAGTTGCTCGGCAACCAGCAGCGCAGCCTCGGCCTGCTGATGACCCAGGGCCGTGAGGTGCTCGGGGATCTGGCGGCGCGCAAGCAGATGGTGGTGCGTTTGATCGACGCCACCACCGAATTGGTGAATCAGTTGCGGCCCGTGCTGATCGGCGACCGGCAGCGGATCGACGAGCTGATGCACAACCTCGAGGGCATGCTCGGCGCGGTCGGCCGCAACGACGCACTGCTGCGCAGCACGCTTCAGCTGATCCCTGTCACGGTCCGCAACTTCGCCAACGCCACCGGCAACGGCAACGAATTCGACTTCACCTCGACCGGCGGCACCATGATCGACACCTTCATGTGCGCGATCAGCGGGCGCGCCAAGCAGTTCAACCTGCCGCCCTACTTCGGGGACTGCAAATGACCTCACGGGCACTGCTGAAGCTGATCGCCATCGTCGCGATGGTGTGCGGCGCATGCGGCTGCTCAAGCGGACCCTTCAGCGAGCGGCCGATGACGATCGTGGGCTTGTTCGACAGCGCGAGCGGGCTTTACGAGGGCAATTCGGTGTCCATCCTCGGAATGCCGGTCGGCACCGTCGAGAGGATCGAACCCAAGGGCGCCTACGTCGAGGTGACGATGCGTGTCGAGCCCGGCGTCAAGATCCCGGCCGATGCGCAGGCGGTCACGGTTTCGACATCGATCCTCACCGACAGGCACGTCGAGTTCACGCCCGTTTACCAGGGCGGCCCGACGCTCACCGACGGTCAGACGCTCGGCTTGGATCGCACCCGCACGCCTGTCGAGTTCGACCGGGTGCTGGCGATGATCGACAAGTTGGCGGTGCAGTTGCAGGGCGACGGCCACGGATCCGGCCCGGTCGCCGATCTGCTCTCGGTGAGTGCGGCGATGACCGAGGGCAACGGCTCGAGGATCCGGTCGGCGCTCGGTGAGCTGTCGACCGCGCTGAGGATGAGCAAGGAGCGGGGCGCACCGACCGGTGACGCGATCACGAAGATCGTCACCAACCTGGAGAGCCTGACGACCGCGGCCGCCGAGAACGACCAGACCATCCGCGATTTCGGCTCCTCGATGCGTCAACTCAGCGATGTGCTGGCGGCCGAACAGCTCGGCAGCGGGTCCACCGGCGCGCAGATCAACCAGATCCTCACCGAGACAGCCGATCTGATCGAGGACAACCGGGACGCGCTGAAGACGACCGCCGGCGGAATGGAGACGACCACCAAGGCCATCGCCGAGTACCGGCGCGAGCTGGCCGAGACGCTGGACGTGGCGCCGATGTTGCTCGACAACGTCTACAACATGATCGACCACGAGAAGGACGCGATCCGTGCGCATCCCGTACTCGACAAGGTCGAACTCAATGGTCAGTTCACCAAGGAGGTGTGCAACCTGCTGGGCATGAAGCAGCTGGGATGCACCACGGGAACCATTCAGGATTTCGGTCCCGATTTCGGAGTCACCAGCATGCTCGAGGGATTGGCAGGCCTGGGACCGTGATGAAGCCCATGAGGAAGCCCGTGATGAAGCCCATGAGGAAGCCCGTGATGAAGCCCATGACGCGACCCATGACACCGGTGCGCTGGACCGCCCGCGCACTCGGCGCTCTGGCCGCATCGGCGATCCTGGTGGGCACGGTCGGAGGCTGTTCGATGGGCCTGGACCGGATTCCGTTGCCGGCGCCGAATGTCGGCGATGACTCGTATGAGATCAGTGCGACCTTCGCGAATGCGCTGAACCTACCCGCCAAGGCGAAGGTCCGGCTCTCGGGTGCCGATGTCGGCGAGGTCGAGTCGATGACCGCCCGCGACTACACGGCGGTGGTGACGATGCGGATCGCCTCCGATGTCCAGATCCCGTCCGGCACCAAGGCCGAACTGCGTTCGGCCACTCCGCTCGGCGACATCTTCGTCGCTCTGACGCCTCCTCCCGGAGCGACGTCGGCGACGAAACCGCTACCGCCGGGCGCCGTGCTGCCGCTGGACAACACCGCGTCGGCCGCCTCGGTCGAGGACGTGCTGAGCACCGCGGCCATGCTCGTCAACGGGGGAGCGATACGCAACCTGACCCGCGTGATCAACGGAATGGGCCGCGCGGTCGGCGGCAAGGGTGAGGACCTCAACAAGTTCGTCGACGAGTCCACCCGACTGATCCAGAGCCTCTCCGCGCGATCGGATTCGATCAAACGCGCACTGGCCCAGACCGATGACCTGTCCGCGACCATGGCGGCCCGGCAGCAGTCCATCGATGCGGCGGTCGAGGCCGCCGGTCCCGCGCTGGGCGCCGTCGCGGAGAACACCGACCGGATCGTCGATCTCATCGCTCAGGTCAACCGGATCACCCTGCAGCTGGCCAAGTTTCCGTCGGTGCGCGGGGAGGAGTCGCGCAGCATGATGGCCGACCTGAACCGCCTCTCCGAGGGGCTGAACGAGGCGTCGACGGCTCCCGGCGCGTCGCTGGCCAACTTCAACCTGATGTTCGGCCCGATCCTCAAGACCACCAACTCGACCGCGTCCAACGTCGAGATCGATCTCGCCGACCTCGCGGTCGGGGCTTTCGCGGACCCATATCACCCCGCCGACCCGGGCAGCCGGGGACCGGGCCGCGAGGACTTCCGCAACCTGGTCGGCAGCATCTCCTACGAGTTGTTGATGATCCGCAACAAGTTCTGGGGTAAGCCCACGGCGCCGCCGGGTGTGACACCGCCGCCGAACCTGGTCGGGCCCAACCCGGCCAACCTCACACCCGCTCCGCCGCCGCCGCCTCTGCCGCCGCCCCCGCCGACCGCTCCGCCCGGCGCCTCGCTCGAGGGTCCGCGATGAGGCTGGTGCTGAATGCGTTGCGGTGGGCCAAGCTTCGCCGCCTGGGGCTGTCGGCGTTCGCGCTGGCGATGATGTTCGTCGTCGGGGTGACGTACCTGATGTTCGGGACGTTGCGGCTCGATCCGGTGAGCACGGAGTCGTTGGTCCGCGTGCACCTCGATCAGACCGGCGGTCTGCTGCCGGGTCAGGACGTGACGCTGCGCGGTGTGCCGGTGGGGCGAGTGCGCTCGATCGAGCTGTCCGACACGGGAGCCGTCGCCGTGGCGGCGCTCCACCCGGGCACCCGGATTCCCACCGACACCGAGGTCCGGGTTTCGGCGCTGTCCCCGGCCGGTGAGCAGTACCTCGATTTCCGCGCCGATCGCAACGACGGGCCCTATCTCGCCGACGGCGCCGAGATCGCCAGTGACCGAACGCGAACCCCGGTGACGCTGGCCAAGTTGCTCGGCGACCTGGACGGCACCCTGGAGCAGATCGACAGCGCGCGGCTGTCGGCCGTTCTCGACGAATTGCGGGTCGGGCCGGAGGGGGCCGACAAGCTGGCCGCCATCCTCGACGGCGGCGCGTTCCTGGTCTCGACGCTCGATTCGGTTCTGCCCCAGACGGTCAGCCTGATCCGCAACAGCAAGGTGGTGTTGTCGACGGTGCGGGACGTCAGCCCGGGTATGGCCGCGACGTCATCGGATTTGTCGACGATCCTCGGTGGCGTCGAGCGTATGGACGGCGGATACCGGACCCTGCTGGATCGGGCACCCGAGGCGTTCTCGGGCATCGATGCCGTCATCGCCGACAACTCGCCGACGATGGTCCAGTTGCTCGGGAACCTGACCACCGTGTCCCAGCTGGCGTATCTGCGGGTGCCCGCCCTCGAAGAGTTCTTCTTCCCGCAGTACCGCACCGGTTCCGCGCTCGAGGCCGTCGGTAGCACCTTTCGCGACGGCGGGGTGTGGGGCGCGGTGAGCCTGTACTCGCGGTACGGATGTGACTACAACCTGCCCAAGGCGCCGCCGACGTTGACCGATTTCCCGGAGCCCTTCTTGTACACGTACTGCCCCAACCCCGACCCGAAATACCTTGTGCGCGGAGCGCGCAACGCGCCGCGGCCGCCCGGTGACGACACCGCGGGCCCGCCGCCGGGTGCGCATCCGTTGCAGCGCGCCGATCCGGTTCCCACCGGACCGCTCACCATTCCGACCCCGTTCGGTGGCCCCTTCCTGCCGCTTCCCCCACCGCCGAGTGGTCCGTAACGAAACGACGACGAATACGTGCGAAAGGAGCAGACGATGACTACCCGGGAACAGGTGCTGACACCGGACGCCACCGACGACAACGACGCCGAGGAGACCCGGCCGAAGGACGCCTCAGAGGAGACCGCCACGGACGAGGCCGATTCGGTGTCCGGCGCGAAAGCGGCTGAGCCCGAGTCGGAATCCCCGCGCCGCCGGCGGCTGCGTCGGCCCACCCGTAAGACCGTCGCGCTGGGCCTGGGTGCGCTGCTCGTGGTCGGGTCGCTGGCCACCAGCGCCGTGCTGGCCGTCAACCTGCAGAGGGAGCGGGCGGTGGCCGACGCCGGCCAGCAGGCACTTGTCGCGGCGCAGCAGTATGCGGTCGTGCTGACTAGCGTCGACGCGGCCAAGCTCGACGAGAACTTCGCCGCGGTGCTGGATGGGGCGACCGGCGGGTTCAAGCAGATGTACAGCGAGTCCAGCAACCAGCTCAAACAGGCGCTCATCGACAACAAGGCCAGAGCCGACGGCAAGGTGATCGCGGCCGGCATCAAATCGGCGACCACGGACAAGGTCGAGGTGATGCTCTTCCTCGATCAGTCGGTCACCAACGCGCTGAATCCCGAACCGCGCCTTGATCGCAACCGCATCGTCATCACCATGGAGAAGGTCGACGGCCGCTGGCTGGCCAGTGATGTAGTGCTGCCGTGACCGGGCTTCGCGTGCGATGGACCCGCGGGCTGCTCGGAATCCTGCTCGTCGCGGCGCTCGTCGGCACGACGCCGACCGCCGCCGCCGACACCACATCCAACGGCGTCACCTACGCCGCCGTACCCGACGTGCGCTCCGGCACCAGCCCGCAGGGTCCCGGCGAGTGGACGGTGCACTACGAGAAGCTCGCCGGCGGTGACCCCGCGGTCACCGATGCGATCAACCGCATCCTCGACGACGAAGCCGACGGTCAGGTGTGGCTGTTCGCCGCCAGCGCCAGCAAGAGTTCGCCCTGGACCTTCACCACCCAGGGCCGGCTGCAGTTCCGGCCGATGACCATCTCGGAACTGTGGCAGGGCCAGTATCACGCCGTCGAACTGCCGAACATGCCCGTCGACACCGTCGCCACCCGAGTCTTCGACGCGCGCAGCGGAATCCAGATCGTATGGTCGAACCTGTTCGTCGACGAACGGGCCGGGCTGACCCGATTGGGCGAACTGACCAAGCGGATACTGCCTGCCACCTATCCGGAGCCGCCACTGGGCGGATGGGGGGAGTACTACGCGGGATGGGCGCCGGTAGAGCGCAACTTCCGGTTCTGGCTGCCGACCGATGCGGGCATCCAGTTGTACTTCCCTGAAGGGCAATTCGGTCGGGAGGTGCGTTCGATCACCATCCCGTGGGACGCGGTGGCCGATCTGATCGACCCGGTGTTCGCGCCGATCACCAGTTGAGGACGTCGTCCGGTCCGCCGGGGTTGCACCCCGAGTTCTGCAGAATGCGGTTGGACACGACCGGTCGCCACGGTTCGAGATTCCATGTGCCGACCTTGCCCGGGTTGGTGAACGTGGACAGCTGCCAGTAACACATGAACTGGTTCTGCATCGACAGCGTGTTGGCATCGGGCGCGTGCTCGAGCAACTCCGCCCACGCGTCGTAGCTCTGCGCGCCGTTGCTGAAGGGGCCCGACCCCGCCCACCCCCATGGCGTCGGGTAGATCCGAAGCGTGGCGCGATCGCCGTGGTACTCCCAGACGGTGTGGTCGATGTAGTCGGGGGAGCCGGGCGGCCGCGGCGGCGGTGGTTGCGCGTGCGCCACCACCGCACCGGGCAACAACGCGGTGACAGCCGCCGCAACGGCGATCATTCGACCAAATCTCACGGCCTCACCTCACATCAGCCCACCGGCCATTGAAGTGCCTTGTGCTGCAGGTACTCCGCCAGCCCGTACTCACCGAACTCCCGACCGATACCGCTGTGCTTGTACCCACCGAACGGCGCGCTCGGGTTCAGTCCGCCGCCACCACCATTGATGATGACGGTGCCGGCGCGCAACCGTCGTCCCACCGCCACGGCCCGCAGCGGGTCGGCCGACCAGACGCCGCCCGCCAGGCCGTAGCGGCTGTCGTTGGCCAGCTGCACCGCCTCGTCGTCGTCGCCGAAGGGGATGACCACACCGACCGGACCGAAGAACTCGTCCTGGGCGATGCGCATCTTGTTGTCGACCCCGACGAACAGCGTCGGTTCCACGAAGTAGCCGCGCTCTATCTGCGCGGGACGCTTTCCCCCGAAGGCGATCTGCGCACCCTCGTCCACACCGGTGGCGATCAGCGACTCGACCCGCTGGCGCTGCACCTCGCGGATCAGCGGCCCCATCATCGTCGCCGGGTCGGACGGGTCACCCACGCTGATGAAGCCCAGCACGCCGGTGATGCGGGCGACGAGCTCGTCGTGCAGCGACTGGTGCACCAGGATTCGGGTCAGCAGCGCGCAGCCCTGTCCGGCATGCGTGACGATGCCCGCCAGCACGCTTTCCATCACCTTGTCGAGGTCGGCGTCGTCGAGGATGATGTTCGCCGACTTGCCGCCGAGCTCGAGCACGACCTTCTTCAGCGAGTCCGCCGCCTGCGTATAAACCCTGCGGCCCACCGCATCCGAGCCGGTGAAGCTGACGAGGTCGACACCCGGATGGGTGGTCAGCGCTTCGCCCTCCGCGATGTCGCCGGTGACCACGTTGAGCACGCCCGGTGGCAGGCCGGCGGCCTCGGCGACCTCGCCGAGCACCAGCGCCTCCAGCGGCGTGTACGGAGACGGCTTGAGCACGGCCGTGCAGCCCGCCGCCAGTGCGGGTCCGATCTTGGCCAGGTTGAGCAGGAACGGGAAGTTGAACGGCGTGATGAGCGCGGCCACGCCGTAGGGTTCGCGCAACATCATGCCCTGACCGATGCCGTGGCCCATCACCGGACGCACCGGCGGCTCGAAGTCGAACTGCGGCAGCACCCGGTTGACCAGATCCCAGAAGTGGTCGATCGGGGTGCCGACCTGAAGCATCTCGGAGAGCATGCGGGTCGAGCCGGCCTCGGCGATGTTCAGTTCGATGAGTTCGTCTCGGCGACGGGTGAGTTCGTCGGCCATCGCCGCCAGGATGCGACCACGCTCGGCCGGGCGCATCGTCGGCCACGGGCCTTCGTCGAAGGCGGTGCGGGCCGCGGTGACAGCGGCGTCGACGTCGGCCACGGTGGCCTGTGGCACCTCGGCGATGGTCTCTTCGGTCGCCGGGTTCACCACGGTGACGGTGTCATCGCCGGCGCCCGACGTCCACGCGCCGTTGATGAACAAGCCCCTGTGCGTGGAAACGGTCGTCGCTGTCACTGATTCCTCCTAGGTGGGCGTCATTGAGTAAGCTGAATTAGATATTTGGTCGATGCATTCGGCGGATAGGGCAGGAGGGCGATGGAACTGAACGGCCGCGGCGACCGCTCCTCCAAGCTCGTTCGCGCCCCGAAGACCGCCGAGCTGATCGCCGACCACCTGCGCAGCAGCATCGTCCGTGGCGTGCTGAAGAAGGGCGACGCGTTGCCCACCGAGGTCGAACTGGTCCGGCAATTCGGGGTGTCCCGGCCGACCCTGCGCGAGGCGTTCCGGATCCTGGAGAGCGAGTCCTTGATCGTGGTGCGTCGCGGGTCGCGCGGCGGCGTGTTGGTGTCTTCGCCCGAAACCGCCGTGGCGGCACGCGATTTCGGCCTCTTGCTGCAGATGTCGAAGACGACGCTGGCCGATGTGTACGAGACGCGCAAGGTTTTCGAGCCCGCTGCCGCCGAACTGCTGGCCAAGCGGGCCAAACCCGACGACATCGCCGAATTGCGGTCCACCTGCTCGGCGTTGGAAGCGCTGCTCGCCGAGGGCACCGAACACGCCGACTTCGGCGAGTGGACGGCCGCCGTCTTCCGGTTTCACGACGTCATCCTCGAGCGGTCGGGAAACAACACCATGGCCCTGGTCGGTGCGGTGTTGCGCGACGTCGTCACCAAGCACATGGATCGCGCGGTCACCACCGCGGCCAGTCCCGCTGCGATCGAGAAGCAGTTCAGGCAGACGCTGCGCACCTTCGAGAAATTCATCGCACTGGTCGAAGACGGCGACGCCGTGGGAGTCCGGGAACTCTGGACCGCCCACATGAATCGCGCGGGCCGCCAGATGCTCTGGGGCGAGCTCGCCAACGAAACGGTCCTCGACCTCTACTCCTGACACGTCAGCCCAGCACTCCCTGCTCGCGCAGGCCCGCGATCGTGTCCCAGTCCATGCCGCAGTCCAGCAGGATCTCCTCGGTGTGCTGGCCGAGCTCGGGTGCGGGACCCACCGGAGTGGTTGGCACACCGTCGAATTGGTATGGCGGGGCCACCAGCCGGAAGGGCCGGCCGTCGGTGCCGACGACCTCGGGAAGATAACCGTTCTCGGCGACCTGTGGGCTCGCGCAGACCTCGTCGAACGTCGCGGCCGCCGACCAGACGCCGGAGAATCCGGCCAGCGCGCTGCGCCACTCGTCGAGTGTGCGGCTACCGAAAGTCGCGTCCAGTTCCGCGACGCACTCGGCGCTGTTCACGAAGCGTGAGAAGGCATCGCGGAACCGCTCGTCGTCGATCAGGTCGTCGCGCCCGATCAGCGTGCAGAGTTCGCCCCAGAACCGGTCGGCCTGCAGGCACACCAGATTCAGCCAACGGTCGTCGGAGGTGCGGTAGTAGTTGACGATCGGGTTCGGTGCCGCCTTGCGTTCCATGCGCGGCAGTTCTCCGGTTCCGGCCGCCGCCGCCGCGATATCGGGGCCCATGGTCCACATCCCGGTGTTCAGCAGCGAGACGTCGATCAGCGCACCCTCACCCGAACGTTCGCGCCGGAACAACGCCATCGCCACCGCGCCGGCGATGGCACTCGAACCCTGCAGGTCGAAGAACGCGGCCGGTTGAGCGGCGGGTTCGGCGGCCCCCGGGGCGGTCAGCTTGTTCTGCACGCCGGCCGCGGACCACGCCGCCGCGGAATCGAACCCGCCGGTGGACGCGTTCGGCCCCGTGCTGCCCCAGCCGGATCCCCGCACGTAGATCAGCCGTGGATGGTCCGCGCGCAGGTCCTCGGGGTCGATGCCGAGCTTGGCCCGGACCTTCGGCAGGTAGCTGGTGAGGAAGACGTCGGCGGACTTGACCAGTTGGCGCAGCGCGTCGAGGCCGGCCGGAGTGGTCAGGTCGAGGGTGATGCTGCGCTTGCCGCGATTCGGTACGTGCAGAAAGGGGTTCGGCGCGGAGTCGTCGGCGTTAAGCGCGTTGCGCAGGGCACGCTGGGGGTCACCGGTCGGCGGCTCCACCTTGATCACGTCGGCGCCGAGGTCGGCCATGATGGCGCCGGCCCCCGGGACGAAGGTCCATGCCGCGACCTCGACGACACGAACGCCTTCGAACGGTCCAGCCATGCTCATTCTCCTGCTGCTCGCGAAGGGTCGAATTTCGGATCGAAGTTCACCGCACCGCCTGGAGCGCGTCACGCATTCGAGCGAAGTGCTTGGGATCCCAGATGTCCTGGTCCTCGCCCCAGCCGATGCGCCCGTCCATGTCGAACCGCATCAATGCCGTACTGCCGCCGCCGTATTCGCTGATATGGCTGACGGTGAAACCCTCTGTGGCCATCTGCCTGCCCAGCGCGTCGGTCAGCCGGAACTCCATGTGTGAACTCCATCCGGTGACCGGGTCGCGGTAGTTCTTCATGACGCTGGCCGACTTGTCCAACGAGGCGAATTCGCCGTCGCGCAGCAGCCAGCCGTGGTTCAACGGCGACCAACCATCGGGACCGCCGTCGGCCACGCGGGCGAACGCGAGAAACCCGGCCTCCGGGCCGGTGTGGGCGAAGACGTACTGAATGCGGCCGCGGCCGCGTTCGCGTTCGATCTGCCGCCACAGCGGGCCGCCCGGATGCCGGACCCGTCCGTTGTCGTGTGCCGGCTTGTCGCTGCCCGGTTTCCGAGGTGGTCGTGGCGCTCCGCGCGGTGCCCAGGAGCGATCGCGCACCGAATAGCAGTCGATGGGTATGTGCTCGCCGTCCAAGGTCAGCACGCCGGTCACACGACCGACCTGGTCGAAGTGGGTGTGGTTCATGAAGGGTGGCTCGCCGGGGGTGAAGCGCCGCGGATCGTGCAGACCCTCGAAGTGGATGCGGATGGCGAAATCGACTGCCGGATCGGCGAACTCGACGTCGTAGTCGCGCAGTGGGCGCACCATCCGCACCGAGAAGCCGCCGCCGGGGATGGCGATGTCGCGCAGGTCCGGGTCGGGATCCGTCATCGGCACCTCGGTCTGCATCCGGAAGTAGCGCAGTTGGTCCGGGTAGGCGCCTCGCGGGTCCCACACGTACACGCGCCAGGTGACGGTGCGCCGGGTGGTGTGGAAGGTGGCATGCAGCCAGCACCCGATCTTGCGCTCCGGGATGTTGAACGACCACCAGGTGGTCTCCGCCCAGTACGGGTCGCCTTCGGGGGCCGGGTGGAAGTTGTCGTCGGCGGGGAGCATGGGCGTCTCGGCGGTGATCACCGTCGTCCGATCCGGACTGCTGGCCCGTGGCATGGCCTCATCCTAACGTAAAGGATACTAATTTAGGCGATACTTCCGAGATCGTTGCCCGCGAATGGACGACCGTCTGTGTGCGCGCCAATTCTCATGTGGCCGAACGCTTCTCACCGCGGGGCCGCGGTATGTCGAACAGGGACTCCTGAGTCAGGGTGGCCACGAGCGTGCCCCTGGTGTCGTACAGATGGCCCGAGTACATCCCGCGACCGCCCGCGGTCGCGACGGGATCGAGATCGATCAGCAGCCAGCCGTTCGGATCCGCGCCCCGGTGCAGCCACACCGCGTGATCCACGCTCGGCAGCAGGCCGACCTGCTCGATCTGGGGCGCCCGGGACAGCCCGGTGCAGAGGTCGGAGAGGAACACCACACCGCAGGCCCGCACATTGGGGTCGTCGGCCAACGGCTCCCGGATTCGGAGCCACATCCGCGCAGGCCAGCGGTACCACGGCCGGGTGTCCTCGGGGACGCGGGCCTCCACGTCGAAGGTGCGCGACGCGTTGAGTTGGTGCGTGTCCAAGTCGTCGGGCGGCTGTACCCGCGGTAGCTCGGCGGCCTGATACTCGGGCGCGTCGGGCTTCGGGCGGCTGAACGAGCAGGACATCGAGAAGATCACCCCGTCGTTCTGCACGGCGGTGACGCGGCGACCCGAGTAACGACCGCCGTCGCGGTCCCGCTGCACCCTCAACTCGATCGGGGCGCTCGCATCGCCGGCCAACAGGAAATAGCCGTGAATGGAGTGCGCGACACGATCCTCGGGCACGGTGAGGCTGGCCGCACGTAACGCTTGGGCGGCCACCTGCCCGCCGTAGATCGTGCGCCTGCCGGTGACGCTGACCGGATCGGCGCGAAAGCGGTCGTGCGGCAGCGCTTGGATGTCGAGCACCTCGGCGACGGTGGTCGGGGTGAGCTGCTCGCCGTCGAACACCTCGCGCGTCAAGCTCATTGGCATCCCCAGGTTGCGATCGCCCTCACCTCACACCCGCCTGCCAGCTTCGGCCCAATGGGCGTCGCGGATTCGACGTTTCATCAGCTTTCCCGTCTCGGTGCGCGGCAGTTGGCCGTCGAACTCCACCGAACGCGGACACTTGAACCCGGCCAATCGTGACCGGGTGAACGCGATCAGATCCTCGGCCAGGGCGTCGGACGGTTCCGTGCCGTCGACGAGTTCGACCACCGCCTTGACCTGTTCGCCCCACTCCGGATCGGGTATCCCGATCACCGCCACGTCGGCGACGGCCGGATGGCTGGACAGCACACCCTCGACTTCGGCCGGATAGATGTTGACGCCGCCGCTGATGATCATGTCCTTGGCGCGGTCGCAGATGAACAGGTAGCCGTCGTCGTCGAGATAACCCATGTCGCCCAACGTGAAGGCGTTGCCGCGGTGCACCGACGCGGTCAGTTCGGCGTCGTTGCGGTACTCGAAACTGCGCCCGCTCAGGGATTCGATGTAGACGTGACCGATTTCGTTGGCGGGCAGCGGTTTTCCCTCGTCGTCGAGAATTTTGACGCTCATACCACGCACGGGCCGGCCGACGGTGCCCGGCTTCTCCAGCCAGCGATACGGTTTGGCGATGGTGGCCGCACCCTCCGTGCCGCCGTAGGTCTCCCAGATCACCGGGCCCCACCAATCCATCATGTCCTTCTTGACCTGCAGCGGGCACGGCGCCGCCGAGTGCACCACCGAACGCAGGCTCGACACGTCGTACTTGCCGCGAACCTCGCGCGGCAACTTCAACATCCGCACGAACTGGGTGGGCACCATGTAGGCCGACGTGACCGGATGCCGGTCGATGGCGGCCAGGGTCTGCTCGGCGTCGAACTTGCCGAGGATCACCAGTGCCTGACCGACGTTCAGTGCGCCGAGGTAGAAGCTCTGGCAACCCGCGTGGTGCATGCCCGTCGAAACCAGATGCGCCCCGTCGAACGGCCGGAAGTCGAAGGCCCGCCCGAAAACCGCCATGGCGTTGGCGGCCTCGGACGGATCGCGGTTGTCGAGTGCCCGCACGATGCCCTTGGGCTTGCCGGTGGTACCCGACGAGTATCGGATCGAATCGCCCTGTCTGCGGTTGTCAGGCGGGGTAGATGGCTGGTCGGCGACGAATTCGGCGTCGGTGACAAACCCCGACGGCACACCGACGCCGGACCCGCTACCGACGACGACCCGCAGGCTCGCGCCACCCGCCGCAGCGGCGCACCGGCCGAGGTAGTCGACGTGCGATACCAGGGCGGCTGCTTCGGAGTGCTCGAGGATCGACGCGAATTCGTCCGCCGACAGCGTCGGGTTCAGCGTCAGATAACGCAGGCCGATCTCTGTGGTCGCCAATTGCCACACGACGGCGTCGACATCGTTGGGCAGCGCGTAGGCGACCACCTCACCGTCGCGTAGACCGTGGGCGCGCAGCGCGTTGGCCACCCGATGGGCCGCCGCGGCGAGGTCGCCGAAGCTCATGACGCGCCCGCTGGGCGACTCGGCGATCGCCGGTGCGTGGGGGTGATCCTCGGCGATCCACCACACTCCGAGCCGCTGGTCCCACGGATGCTTCACGTGCGCTCCCATCTGGAATTAGCTTAAACAGTATACTCAACAGCAGGCTCTGAACAGGCCCCGTATCGAGTCACCGAGAAGTCACCGCTCTTGCGGTGTGGTGGCCGTGACGTGTGCGCGCATCCGCATCACGGCGAGTTCGCTGTCTCCGGCCAGCAGCGCATCGGCGATGCTGCGGTGTGCCGGATCGATGGCCTTGGAGGCCCGCTCCAGCGCCTGGGGGTCGTCATCGGCGTACTGGGCGAAGAAGTTCCAGCCCAGTCGCATGGTCACCCGGTGCACGAGTTCCAGCGCCCGGTTGCCCGAGAGCTTGGCGAGCACGGAGTGGAAGTCTTCGCGTTTGGCGTATGCGGCGGTGACGCCCTGTTCGGACTCGGTCGCCAGCGCCTTCTCGATCATCGAGGCGTCGACGGTGCCGGAGCGCACGGTGGCTGCCGCCCGCTCGGCCACCGCCAGTTCGAGTCCGGTGCGCAACTCCTGGATGTGTTGTGCGGTGACACCGTGGCGGCGCAGGTAGATCGAGATGATCTCGGTCAGGGCGGAGATGTCGGGCTCCGTGACGAAGAGCCCTCCGCCGGGACCCCGCCGGGTGAGGGCGATCTGTTGGTACTCCAGGATCCGGATGGCCTCGCGCAGGACCGCGCGGCTGGCCTTGTATTTGGCCATCAGCGTGGCCTCCGAGCCGATGAACGTCCCCGGTGTGGCCTCGGTGTCGAGCACCCACGCGAAGATCTGTCTGGCCAGCGCCTCGCCGCGCTTGTCACCTTCGGTTCCCGCCAGGGCGGTGGTGGGGTCCAGGTGTTGCACGGTGTCCGGTTGGCGGTGGATGAATTGCGCCTCGGCGCGCAGATGCCGGCTCATCCGCTCGCGGGCCACGCCAGGGTTGTTGGTCAGGATCGCCCGCGCAATGCTCGCATGCGCGTGCTGCACTTCCCTGGTCATGTTGGCGGGCAGCGCCGCCTCGTCCGCGAAGTGGAAATCGATGACGTGGCTGAAGGTTTCGACGAACAGCTGCAACACCGGATTACCGGTCAGCGCGGCGAGCTGGTTGTGCAGCCGCCGGTACTCCGTGAAGTTGCCCGCCGACTCCTCGGCCAGCGTCTCGCGCACGGTGCTGATGTCGGCCTCGCCTGCGCGCTGCGACGCCAGCTCGGCGACGAGCTCCTCCAGGATGATCCGGGTGTCGAAGAGCTCGTCGAGCGTGGCCTTCGCGCGCAGTAGGTAGATCACCGTGGGACCGATCACCGCGTCGACATCGGGTTCGTCGATCACCAGGCCGCCGCCCGTGCCGCGTCGCATCCGGGCCACCCGCTGATGTTCGACGAGGCGCACCGCTTCCCGCAGCACGGCGCGGCTCACCCCGTAGCGCTCGAGCAGCTCGGCCTCTGAACCCAGCACGTGGCCCACCGGCCAGCCCAGCTCGATGACGTCGGCGACGATCTGTTCCGCCGCTCGGCCCGCGAGCTTGGCCTGCCGCGAATCGATTCGCGGCGCGATCAGGTCTTGATCCACTGTGTCACCGATAGCTGGGTGGTCCGTTGCGCCGTGGCGCCGCGCGTCTTTCGGCCACCGGCGGGTTGCCGATGTGCGTGTAGGCCATCCCGTTCTGCAGCGCGGCCGACCTGGTCATGTCTAGAGATTCCCATATCGCGCGGATGGTTCCCTGGATTGCCTTGGGGTTTCGCTCGGCGATGGTCGTCGCGATCTGGTGAGCGCGCTCCCACAGCTGTTCGCGGTCGACGACCTCGGTCACCAGCCCCAGCCGCAGTGCGGTGTGGGCGGATATGCGCTCCTCGGTGCCCATCAGCGCCCAGCGCAGCACGTCGCCGAGCGGTACGCCGCGCTGCAGCATGCCGATCGGTTCCAGCGCCGAGACGATCGACGCGTTCGCATGGGGGTCGAAGAACGCGGCGTCCTCGGAGCAGATGATGATGTCGGCCTCGTTGAGCAGGTACTGCCCGCCGCCCGCCACCAACCCGTGCACCGCGGTGATCACCGGCTTCCAACAGCGGTGCGCGATCTTCGGCGACACCCACACCCCGGGGTCGAAGCTGTTCCACACGTTGGACTTCAGGAACCAACTCCCGTCGCCCTTGACGTCGACACCGGTGCAAAAGGCCCGATCGCCGGCCGCCCGCAGAACCACGACGTGGATGTCGTCGGTATCGCGCACCGTCTGCCAGACCCAGGCCAGCTCGCGCGCCATTCGCTCGGAGATGGCGTTCATCGTGTCCGGCCGATTCAGCGTCACCGTGGCCACATGGTCCGAACCGACGGCGAAATCGACGGTCTGAAGCGCACCATCAGAGGTGCCCGGGTCGATGTCCGAGTGGGGGCTAGCGTAAATCATAGTATTCAGTGTACTAATAAATTGGATTCGCAACTGACACACGGGGAAATGAGATGGGCAGTTTGGGTGCACGGGTGACATGCGCCCGGGGTGCGAGTCGGCCCCGATGGGAGTGACCATGACGAAGACGTCCAGGGCGCCCCGGTCCGCCAAAGCCAGTCCGGGCCCGGCCGGTTTGCCGTACACCGACCTCGGCACCCGGCAGATGCTCGACGATCCGTTCGCGCGGATGGCCGAACTGCGCGCGGAGGCACCCATCTCGTGGGCAACGGCCCCACTGCTGCTGCGGGGCAAGGGCGGCTACCTGGTGACCCTGCACGAGGACGTCGGCCTGGTTTTCGGCGACGACCGCTTCTCCAACGACATCATCAAGTACACCTCGGCGCGCCGGTTCGCCTGGATGCTGCCGTCGTCGATCCGGATGCTGACCCAGACGATGGTCTTCCGCGACGATCCCGACCACAAGCGGCTACGGACGTTGGTGCACAAGGCCTTCACCCCGAAGTTCGTCACCACGCTGGTGCCCGACATCAACAAGATCGCCGAACAGCTCGCCGACGAGGTGGCGGCCGAACGCGACGTCGACCTGGTTCAGGCTTTCGCCGTCAGGCTGCCGCTGGCGGTCATCGCCACCATGCTCGGCATCGCCGACAAGGACCGCGACACCTTCCACGACCTGGTGGAAAAGCTGGGCGACGACGCGGGGCGTCGCGCCGGACAGCTTCGCAGTGCGTATCACTCGGTCCAGCTTTCTCGGCTCTTCGAGGAGATGATCTCCGACCGCCGGGTCAACCCCGATGACGGGTTGATCTCAGAACTGGTGCGGGCCAACGAAGGTGGCGACAAGCTCAGTCACAAGGAAGCCGTCGCCATGGTGTTCCTGTTGCTGCTGGCCGGCCACGACACCACCTCGAGCCTGATCGGCAGCAGCGTGCTGGCGCTGACCCAGCACCCCGAGCAGCTGGACCTGCTGCGCAGTCAGCCCGAACTCCTCGACACCACCGCCATCGAGGAGTTGTTGCGCTATACCGCCCCGGTCGCCTACGGCGCGGCCCGGCTGGCCAAGGAGGACATGGAGATTCGCGGGGTGTACATCCCGCGCGGGTCACAGCTGCTGGGCGCGATCATCTCCGCCAACCGGGACGAGACGGTGTTCGACAACCCCGAAGCGTTGGACCTGACCCGAAAGCCCAACCGGCACTACGGGTTCGCCTTCGGCATCCACTACTGCCTGGGCCATCAACTCGCGCGGCTTGAAGGTCGCGCGGCGTTGAGCACATTGTTGCGACGTTTTCCCCACTGGGAACTCAAGGCGGCACCGGAACAGCTGCATTACCGGCCGACGGTGTCGCTGCGTGGCCTGACCAACCTACCGATACGGATGTACTGACATGACACAGACGCAACAGCAGGAATTCGACCACGCCATCAAGGACGAGGACATCGAGCGGGCCAAGCTGCTGATCGGCATCGACGCCCCGACGAGCATCGACGAGTTCTACCGCGAGGCCAGCGTCGACGGGATCCGCAATTTCGCTCGCGGGGCCGGTGACGACAACCCGCTGTTCTGCGATCCGGACTACGCCGCCGACACCCGGTGGGGCGGGGTGATCGCACCGCCGATGATCTTCTCGGCGATGTCGAAGAAGATGCTCGGCGATCCGATTCCCGAAGACATCCGCAAGGCCACCAGGGGGCTGTTCTCCGGCATCCACGTCTTCGTCTCCGGGCAGACCACCGAGTGGTATCAGCCGGTGCGGCCGGGGGATTCGCTTTACGGTTTCGGCGGCCTGGAGTCGATCGAGGAGAAGCACAGCGAGTACGCGGGCCGCTCCATCATCCGCATCCTGCGCCAGGTCAAGGTGAATCAGCGCGCCGAGGTCGTCGCGGTCGCCCGCATCATTCTGATCGCGACCGAACGCCAACGCTCGCGTGAGCGCGGTAAGTACATGGACATCAAACCGGCGACCTACACCGACGAGCAGATCGCCGAGATCGACGAGATCTACGCCGCCGAGGGCCCGCGCGGCGCCGAGCCGCGGTACTGGGAGGACGTCGAGGTCGGTGAGCCGCTCCCGAAGATGGTCAAGGGTCCGCTGACACTCACCGACGTCATTAGCTTCCACTCGGGTGGCTACGGCTTCGGGCCCTACGGAATCGGTGCGGCGCGCATCGGATACAAGAACCGCCAGCGGGTGCCCAAGTTCTACATCAAGAACGCCGCGGGCATCCCTGACGTCGCCCAGCGGCTGCACTGGGAGAACGAGTGGTCCCAGTCCATCGGCAACCCGATGGCCTACGACTACGGGGTGATGCGCGAATGCTGGCTCACCCACTTCGTCACCGACTGGATGGGCGACGACGGTTGGTTGGTGCGCCAGCACGACGAGATGCGCAAGTTCAACTTCATCGGGGATACCCAGTTCATCACCGGCGAGGTGGTCGGCAAGCGCATGGAAGACGGAAACACCGTGGTGGACTTGGACTTCCGCTGCACCAGCCAGCGCGGTGAGGTCACCGCTCCGGCCACCGCCACCGTCGCGTTGCCCAGCCGCGAACACGGCCCGGTGGTTCTCCCCACCCCGGACGAGGAGTTGCGCCGCAAGGCCGCCGCGATGCTCGACCGGCACAACGAACTGATCGGAAAATCGCGCCGGTGACTTCGCCTCACCCGATCGAAACCGGCACCGACACCGTGCTGGCCGAGGTCGTCGAGGGGGTCGGGGTCATCACCCTCAACCGGCCGGAGCGGCGCAACGCCCTGCACGCCGAGATGTACGTCGCGGTGCCCCGGCTGCTGGAACGGTTCGGCTCGGACGACGCGATCGGCAGCGTGCTGATCACAGGCTCGGGCAACGCGTTCTGCGCGGGCGGCGATGTGCGGGACGGGAACTCGGCCAAGCAATCGTCTCCAGATCAGGGCGACGCCGTCGATGTCGAAGACAAGGTGCGCGCGCAGTCCGCGCAGCTGGCCGACAACGCCAGAATGGTGACCTTGCTGCATCGCATGCCCAAGGTCACGATCGCGGCGCTGCCCGGTGCGGCCGTCGGCGCGGGCATGAGCATCGCGCTCGCCGCGGATCTGCGCATCGCGGCACGATCGGCGCGGCTCATCCCCGGGTGGTCGAAGCTCGCGTTCTCCGGTGATTTCGGCGGGGCCTGGTTCCTCACCCGGTTGCTCGGACCGTCCAAGGCGCTCGAACTGCTGATCGCCGACGAGCCCGTCGACGCGGAGACCGGACAACGCCTCGGGCTGTTCAACCGGGTCGTCGACGACGCCGACCTGCGGGACTCGGCGATCCGCTGGGCCGCGCAGATCGCGGCGGGGCCGACATCCGCGTTCGCCGGGACCAAGGCCAACGTCCTTGATGCGCACTGCCTTCCGCTGGAGCAGGCGTTGTTGTCCGAGAGTGAGCGCATGGTGCGCAGCGGCATGACCGCCGAGCACCGTGCGGCGGTCAAGGCGTGGTTGGCCGCCGCCGCAGCGAGGTCAGGTGCACGCTCATGAGCGATGCGATTTCCGACGGGCTGTTGCAGTGGATCCGGCAGACCGCAGGCGCCGAACGCGTCGAGGTCAAGCAGGTGCCCGGTGGCGCCAGCAGGCAGGCCTGGTTCGTCGACGCATACACCGGATCGGGCCACGAGCAGTTGTTCCTGCGCTATGACCCGCATCCGCCCAAGCCTGGCAGCGCTTTTCACCCGCTGCAGGTCGAGGCCGAGATCATGGCCGAGTTGTGGCGCCACGGGGTGACGGTGCCGCGCGTGCTCGCCGCACATCCGGACGAACAGGCGGTCCTGCTCGAGCGCGTCGGCGGCGACACCTGGTTCCGGCTGATCAAGGATCCCGACGATCAGGTGCGCACCGCGCAGGACTTCATCGCCAAACTGGCCTACCTGCACCGCATCGACGCAGGCGCGCTGGACATCCCGAGCCTGGGACCGGCGGGCCCGGTGCCCGGACACGTGCGGGCCGAACTGGCCAGGATGCGGGGACGCGTTGCGACCTACGGGAAACCGGCCCCGCTGGTGTCGTTCTGCATCGACTGGCTCGAGCGCAACATCCCCGACTACGACGGACCGACGGTGCTGGTCCAGGGCGACACCGGGCCGGGCAACTTCATGTACGCCGACGGTGCGGTGACCGCGATCGTGGACTGGGAGCTGGCACATTTCGGTGACCCGATGGACGACATCGCCTGGCTGTCCCTGCGCACCGTGCAGGACACCTTCACCCATTTCCCCGATCGCATTGCCGAGTACGAACGGCTGTCCGGGCACCCGGTCGACGAGGACCGGGTCTGGTACTACCGGCTGTTCGCCGAGACGCGGCTGGCGTCGATGAACCCGGGTGGCGTCGATGCGCGCGCGTCGGTGCCCGCCCACTCGCCGGACGCCGGCAACAGCCTGATTTACGGCATGCTGCACCGCCGCTTGCTGGTCGAGGCGCTGGCCCGGGTGGTCGGCATACCCGACGTCGAGGTCGAATTCCCCGACGAGGAGCAGGAATCCGAGCGTGCCTCCGTGTACGCCGCCACGGCCGCCGCGCTGTCCGACGCGGCGGGACGCTCCACCGACGCGCTGGCCGTCCGATACGTCAAGGGCGCCGCCCGGCTGGTCAAATACCTCGCGGAGGTGGACCGGGTCGGCGCGCAGGTCGACGCGGCCGAACTCGCCGAGCTCACCGAATTGCTCGGCGAGACAACGGCTTCGGTTCCGGTGGGTCGCGCCGCCCTTGCGGAGCGCGTCGCGCGCGGCGAACTCGGCGAGCGCGACTACGTCACCCAGCTGTGGCGCGGCATCAAGCGTGACGACTACCTCACCAGAACGGCTTCCGGCGCGTTGCGGCAGCGGACCTGGCCGGAACTTCACGATTCGAGCGATACAGGAGTGCAGCGATGGGCATCGCCATCACCGACGACCACCGGGAGCTAGCCGAGGTCGCACGGTCCTTTCTCGCCGCGCGTGGTGCCCGTGCGGCGGCCCGGGCGCTGTTGGATGCCGACACCGAGGCACGGCCCGACTTCTGGTCCGAGCTCGCCGGACTGGGGTGGCTCGGCCTGCACCTACCGGAACAGTACGGCGGGTCGGGGTGGGGATTGCCCGAACTGGTCGTGGTGACAGAGGAATTCGGTCGTGCGGTCGCGCCGGGGCCGTTCGTCCCGACGGTGATCGCCTCGGCGACCATCTCCGCGGCGGGCACCGACGAGCAACGTGCCCGCTGGCTGCCGGGCCTGGTCGACGGCAGCTCGACTGCGGGCGTCGGGTTCAACACCGCGTTGTCCCTGGACGGCTCGCGCTGCATCGGTGACGCGGGTGTGGTGCTCGGGGCCGGGCTGGCCGACCTGCTTGTGTTGGCCGTCGGGGAGGACGTGCTGGTGCTACCGGCCGCAACCGACGGCGTCACCGTCGACGTGAAGACCAACCTCGATCCCACGCTACGCGCGGCCCGCGTGACGCTGGCCGACGTCGAGGTCGGCGCTGCCGAGGTGTTGCCGGGTGCGGCCGGGATCGCGCGCGCGATGGCCAGGACGATCACTGCCGCCGAAGCCGTTGGGGGAGCGCAGGACTGCGTCGAGGCGGCGGTCGAGTACGCCAAGGTGCGCGAGCAGTTCGGCCGCACCATCGGCACCTTTCAGGCGATCAAGCACCATCTGGCCAACATGCTGGTGGCGGCCGAGCCCGCCGGCGCCACCGTATGGGACGCGGCGCGGGCGGCCGATGCGGGGGAGCAGGAGTTCGCCCTGATGGCGGCCTGCGCGGCGACGCTGGCCTTCCCGGCCTACGTCCACAACTCGGAACTGAACATCCAGGTGCACGGCGGCATCGGGTACACGTGGGAACACGACGCGCATCTGCACCTGCGTCGCGCCCTGACGCTGCGCGGATTGTTGGGGGGACGCGACGCCCCCCTCGACGTCTACCAACTCACCGCCAAGGGCGTCGTCCGTGAGAACTCGATCGACCTGCCGCCGGAGGCCGAACAGCTGCGCGCAGAGGTCCGCGCGGAGTTCACGTCATGGTCGGGGCTGGACCCGAAACAGCTGCGGGAGAAGATGATCGAGACCGGCTACGTGATGCCGCACTGGCCGCGGCCGTGGGGCCGGGCGGCCGGAGCCGTCGAACAATTGGTCATCGAGCAGGAGATGGCCGAGGCCGGCATCAAGCGGCCGGAGTTCGGCATCACCAGCTGGGTGGTGTTGACCATGATCCAGCACGGCACCGCCGATCAGATCGAGCGTCTGGTGCGCCCGGCGCTCACCGGCGAGCACGTGTGGTGCCAGCTGTTCTCCGAACCCGGTGCCGGTTCGGACGCGGCGGCGGTGAGCACCAAGGCCACACGCACCGACGGTGGCTGGATCATCAACGGGCAGAAGGTGTGGACCAGCGGTGCACAGTACTGCCGCTACGGGTTGGCGACCGTGCGCACCGACCCCGCCGCGGCCAAGCACGCGGGCATCACCACGGTCATCATCGACATGAACGCATCCGGTGTCGAAGTGCGGCCGCTGCGCCAGATCACCGGCGGGTCGGAGTTCAACGAGGTCTTCTTCAACGACGTCTTCGTTCCCGACCGCGATGTGGTCGGCGAACCCAACGACGGATGGCGGGTGGCCCGCGCGACGCTCGGCAACGAACGGGTGAGCATCGGCGGTGGACTACCGGGCAGTCAGGGGGCCGCTTCCATGGTGGTCGACCTGACGCAGCGGTACGGCGACCGCGTGCCTGGGGCGCCCGAGCGGGCGGGCAAGTTCCTCGCCGACGATCACGCGCTGCGACTGCTCAACCTGCGCCGGGCGGCGCGCAGCGTGGTCGGCGCCGAACCCGGACCAGAGGGCAACGTGACCAAGCTCTTGATCGCCGAACACGTGGTGGCCAGGGGCAGCCTCGCGGCGGAACTGGTGGGACCGGACGTCGCGCTGGTGAGCGGTCCCGGGAAGTATCCGGGCTTCATGGTGCTGGCCTCCCGCGGTATGACCATCGCGGGCGGCACCTCGGAGATCACGCGCAATCAGATCGCCGAGCGCATCCTGGGATTACCTCGCGACCCGTTGATCAAGTGACCGGCGCGAACACCGGAACCCATGCGTCGTCTTGTTGTTCGAACCGGACCTCGACCGGCATCCCCGAGTACACCGCCTCGGGGTCGCAGTCGACGACGTTGGCCGTCAGCCGCAATCCGGTCTGTTCGCACAGCTCGATCAGGGCCACCACGAACGGCGTGGGGACGTTGGGATTGAACTGCTGATGACACACGGTGTAGGTGAACACGGTGCCGCGGCCGGACACCGCGACGAACTCGGGAGCCGCGTCGCACCCCGGGCACGCCGGCCGCGGCGGATGGAAGAACCGCCCGCACGACGCGCAATGGGCGATGAGCAAGCGGCCCTCGGCACCGCCGGTCCAGTACGGGCGCGATGTGTCGTCGATCGGCGGCAGGATGCGCGGGGCTTGTGAGGAAACCGGAGTAACCGAAGTATCAGCCACACTATAAAAGTACACTGATTAAGTTCATTCGTTGAAGGAGGTCGCATGCCCGCCTCGCCGAGCGCACCGGTCATCTCGGGCGCCGGAATCTCCGAGATCGGCCGCCGCACCGGCATCCCGGCGCTGGATCTCACGGTGCAGGCCTCCACTGCCGCCATCGCCGACGCCGGGTTGACCCCGGGTGACATCGACGCCGTGCTCACCCTCGGCGACACCCCTGCCGACGAGGCGGCCCGCGCTCTCGGTGTTCGCGAGGGCGGCGCAGACGACGGCCCGATGCTGGGTCGCTACGGGCTCCTGACCCCGGTCGTCGCGGCGCGTGATCTGATCGCCGAGGGGCGGGCGCGCCATGTGCTGGTGTACCGAACCGTGCAGATGATCGGCGGCACCGTGGACCGCCGCGCCGCCGAACGGTCTCCTCGGTCGGGCGGCATGCGCGCCGAGGGTGGTATGGACATGACCGAGGTCGGTTATTTGCTTGCCGCGCACGCGTATTCGGCTGCCAACTGGCTCGCCATGCACTGCCGTGCCCACATGGACCGCTACGGCACCACCAAGGAGCACCTCGGCTGGATCGCGCTGAACGCCCGACGCAACGCCGCACGCAATCCGCTGGCGGTGTACCGCGATCCGATGACCATGGACCAGTACCTGAACGCCAGGCCCATCTCCTCACCACTCGGCCTCCTCGACTGCGACGTGCCGGTCGACGGGTCGATCGCGCTGGTGCTGTCGCATCCCGAGCACCGCACCGCCGCGCCCAACGGGGCGGTCACCATCGAAGCCGCCGGTGGTGCGTCGGGCGCGGGGGGATGGACCGGGCGGCCCGACTACCCGAAGATGGCGATGCACGACGCCGCCGCCGACATGTGGTCCCAGACCGACCTCAAACCCGCCGACGTCGATCTGGTCGAGTTGTACGACGGCTTCAGCTATCTCACGCTGGCTTGGCTGGAGGCCCTGGGTTTCTGCGCCGACGGCGAGGGCGGGCCGTTCGTCGAGGGTGGCACACGCATCGCGCGCGATGGTGAGCTGCCGTTGAACACCTATGGCGGTCAGCTGTCGGCCGGACGCATGCACGGGTACTGGGTGCTGCACGAGGCGTGCCAGCAGTTGCGCGGCCTGGCCGCCGACACCGCGACACCCAGGCGCCCCGAAGTCGCCGTCGCCTCCGCAGGAGGAGGCCCGATCGCCGGATGTGTGCTTCTGTCGTGCTGACCGAATCCGACCGCCCCGTGGTGGCAGCCGCGGACAACATTCCCGACGAGATCGCCGGGTTCATCCGCGAGCACCCCGACACCGCGGTCATGGTGCACAGTGACGATCATCCCGATCGGTTCACCGCCGCCGAACTCTTCGACGAGAGCATGCGGTTGGCCGCCGGGCTCACCGGGCTGGGAGTCGCGCCGGGCGACATCGTCGCCGTTCAGCTGCCGAACTGGCGGGAGTGTTTCGCCGCCCACGCCGCGGCCTGGCTCTGCGGTGCGGTGGTGCTGCCGATCGTGCCGATCTACGGGCCCGCCGAGGTCGCCTTCATCGCACGGCAATCCGGGGCGCGCGCCATCATCCTGCCCCGCCGGCTCCGCAACCGCGACACCGGTGCGACGCTGGAAGCGCTGGCCGATCTGCCTGGGCTGCACCACCGCATCGTGTTGGGTGGCGCGCACCCGGGCACCATCCCGTTCGAGGAGCTGAGGGCAACTCCGGCAACCGATTTCACGCCGTTTCATCCCTACGCCGACAGCCGTGCGGTGCTGGTGTACACGTCGGGGACGACGGCCGAACCCAAGGGCGTCCAGCACAGCCACGGCTCACTGCTCGGTGAACTGCGCGCCATGGACGCGCTGCGGCACACCGGTGCCGGCGAGACCACGCTGGCGGTGTTCCCGTCCGGACACATCGCCGGGACGCTCGGCATCCTGCGGATGATGTGCCGGTCCGGGGACACCATCGCCATGGACGCATGGGATCCCGAAGCGGCCGCCCGGCTCATCGCCGAGCACGGGGTCAGCGTCTCCGCCGGCGCGCCGATCCACCTCGGCGGCATCCTCGACATCGCCGAACGCGACGGCCTCGACGTGTCGAGCCTGCGCGAGTACACCACCGGCGCGGCCGGCGTTGCGGGCGAGCTGATCCGGCGCGCCGACCGTTTCGGCATCGGCGCCTACCGTTGCTACGGATCCAGCGAGCACCCCACCATCAGCGTGGGCCGCCCGGAGGATCCGCTGGACAAGAGGGCCGACACCGACGGCCGGATCGCACCCGGCACGCGAGTCCGCCTGGTCGACGAGCACGGCCACGACGTCGCGCCCGGTGCCGACGGTGAGATCCTCACGCAGGGCCCCGAATTGTTCCGCGGCTACACCGATCCGCGCTTCACCGAGGCCGGATTCGTCGACGGATGGTTTCGCACCGGCGATGTGGGGCGGCTGGACGCCGACGGTTTCCTCACCATCACCGACCGCAAGAAGGACATCATCGTGCGGGGCGGAGAGAACATCTCGTCCAAGGAAGTCGAAGACGTGGTGAGCAGCCACCCCGCGGTGGCAGAGGCCGCCGCCATCGGAGCTCCCGATGAGAAGTACGGCGAAAGGGTCTGCGTGTTCGTCGTCCTCAACCAGGGCGGATCCTTCGACACCGCCGCGGCCGCAGCACACTTCGCGTCGCGCGGGCTGGCCAGACAGAAGACCCCCGAACGCATCGTGGTGGTCCCGGAACTGCCGCGCACCATCAGCGGCAAGGTGCAAAAACACCGTCTCAGAGAACAACTCGACACGACCGGCCAATAGGTATCCGACGGAAGGAAACGAACGTGGGCAGAGTGCAGGACAAGGTCGTCCTCATCACCGGTGGAGCCCGAGGCCAGGGCCGGTCGCACGCGGTGCGATTGGCCGAGGAGGGCGCCGACATCATCCTGTTCGACATCTGCGGCGATGTCGAACACAACGACTACTCGCTGTCCACCGAGCACGACCTCGAGGAGGCGGGCCGGGAGGTCGAGAAGACCGGGCGCCGAGTGGTCACCGCCGTCGTCGACGTGCGTGACCGCGCCGCGCTCGCCGAGGCGCTGAAATTCGCGGTGGGCGAACTCGGCAAGCTCGACGTGGTGGTCGCCAACGCGGGCATCTGCCCGCTGGGCGCGGACCAGCCGATCGACGCTTTCGCCAATGCCTTCGACGTCGACTTCGTCGGCGTGATCAACACCATTCACGCTGCCCTGCCCTACCTTTCGGCCGGCGCGTCGATCATCACGGTCGGGTCGGTGGCGGGGCTGCTGGCCGAGAAGGCCGGACCGGCCGCCAGCATGGGCCCCAACGGCTCCGGGGGCGCCGGCTACAACCTGGCCAAGCAGTTCATCGACAAGTACACGATGGCGCTGGCCAACCAGTTGGCGCCGAAGTCCATCCGGGTCAACGTGGTGCATCCGACCAACGTCAACACCCCGATGCTGCACAACGAGTCGATGTACAAGATGTTCCGGCCGGACCTCGAGCACCCGTCCCTCGACGACGCGCTGCTGACTTTCCCGATGATGCAGGGCATGCCCATTC
The DNA here is from genome assembly GCA_050205545.1 of Mycolicibacterium celeriflavum. GTDB lineage: Bacteria > Actinomycetota > Actinomycetes > Mycobacteriales > Mycobacteriaceae > Mycobacterium > Mycobacterium celeriflavum_A. The sequence continues at coordinate 31,327 of JBNMQV010000005.1, read as the reverse complement.
CGTACGTCGAACCCGAGGACATCTCGCACGGCATCTGCTACCTGGCCTCCGACGAATCCCGTTATGTGACGGGGCTGCAACTCAAGGTCGACGCCGGCGCCACCCTGAAGTTCTGACCGGACGGTTCATCGATGACGCAGTGGGCGATGCCGTGGCCGGGCGGTGAACTCGCGAAGCGGGCCGAATCCGCTGGGGCAGCGGCATTCTGCGCTGGCGAGTTCGCCGACACCGGCGCCTACGTCACGGCGTCGGAGATGGCTCATCAGACCGGCACCGCCCGCATCGGACCGGGGATCGCCTACGCATTCGCACGGTCGCCGTTTGTCCACGCTGCGGCGGCTCGTCACCTGAACCGGATCGCCCCCCGCCGGGTGTTCCTCGGGCTCGGCGCGGGGACGAGCCGGATGAACCGCGACTGGTTCGGGGTGGACTCCTCACATCCGGCGCCCCGGATGAAGGAACTGGTGCACTGTATCCGGGCGTTCCTGAAGGCAGACAACGGTGATCGCATCACCTTCGACGGCGATTACTATCACATCGACGCCCGAATCCAGGCCCCGGTGCTGGGCCCGATAGACGTGCCGATCCTGTTGGGAGCGTTCAACGTCCACATGCTGCGCACCGCCGGGAACGTGGCCGACGGTGTTCTCGGGCACGGGCTCTTCACCGACCGATGGTGGACCGAAATCGTCGAGCCGAATCTGGCGCTCGGCGCCCGCCGTGCCGGCCGCGACCCCGCAGAACTCATGCGCTGGGGCTGGGTGATCACCGCGATCGACGACGACGATCCTGCGCGCGCGATCGGCGACGCCAAGCTCCAGATCGCGTTCTACCTGACCGTCAAGACCTATGACTCGCTGGTCGCCCTACACGGCTGGCAGGACCAGGTGGCCGCGATCCGGGCGGACTTCGGCGGGGGAGACCCTCGCTCGATCGGCAGGCACGTCACCGACGAGATGCTGTGGGCGATGGCGGCGTGCGGCGACTCTGCGCAGGCCCGGGAGATGCTCGCGGCCCGCACCGCGCTCCCGCAGATCGGATTCCATTCCCCGCCGGGATTTCTCGTCAGCGCCCGGCGGCGCAAACAGTACGGCACGAAGCTCATCGAGGCCTTCACGCGGACAGGAGCAGTCACGTGACCACGCATCAACACACGGAGATTCCGGAGTTTCTCCCCGAGGCGGAAAAGACGTACCGGGATTCCCCCCCGATCGTCTGGCTGGCCCGGTTGGGTGCGGTCTTCGTCATCTTCCAGCTCTACGTCTACGGTCGCTGGATCTTCTCGGACAAGTTCGCGCCCGCCCCGGCGGGACCCGACCCGATCCCGGGGTCGAGCATGGCGTGGATCCGGTTCTGGGAGATCGGCTGCATGATCGGCGGAGTCGTCTTCCTCATCTGGATGATCCGGAAGACGCGGCGGGACAAGCAACTTCCGCCCGTCGGCATCTTCGTGGTGGCGTGGCTGCTCGCGGCCTGGCAGGACCCCGGCGTGAACGCCGTCCGGCCGGTGTTCGGGTACAACGCGGGCTTCTTCAACATGGGCACCTGGGGCGAGTTCATTCCGGGCTGGGTGGTCAAGGGCGCCGAGAACCCGCAGCCGATCATCTACTTCCTGGCCAGCTACATCCTGCTGACGCCGTTGGCGATCATGGGTATCGATCAGGTGATCGCCCGCATGCGAAAGGCGTGGCCGCGCATCAACACCGCGGGTGTACTGGCGGCGATGCTCGTGCTGTTCATTGTGCTCGACATCGTGCTGGAGCAGTACTTCCACCGCATCGGGCTGTGGACCTATCTGCGTGTGAACGAGACGTGGTCGATCTTCGGAGGCACCATGTACCAGTTCCCGCTGTACGAGGGCATCGTCTTCGGCGGCCTGGTCAGCGTCTCGTCCATCGCCATCTACTGCCTGCGTGACCGCAACGGCCGGATGCTCTCCGACATCGGCATCGATCAGCTGAAGAACAAACGCACCATCACGCCGATACGCATCCTGGCGCTCACGGCGGTGTTCAACCTGATCATGTTGGTGTTCAACCTCGGCTTCAATCTGGTCAACCAGCACGCCGATGTGCAGCCACCCGCCCACGACGTGCCCAGCTACATACATCACGGAATGTGTGGGGTGGGCCCGAATCCCCCGTGCCCGCCGCGGCCGTGAAACAGGTGACGGCGGTGCGCGGAACGAACGACTACTCGGGCAGGTTGCGCTTCGCGGTGCCCGAGTACCCGAAGAACTTCTCGAAGTTCGCGTCGTTGATGCGTCCCGCGCTGTTGCGCTTGACAGCGGACTCCAACGCCGAGAGGCGGGCGCGGGCCTGCTCGAGAGCGGCGGCGTCGCCGCCGGACTCCAATTCCTCGACAGCCGCACGGGCGGAGGCGATTTCGATGCGCAGCCGTTCACCGACCTCGCCGAACGTCAGCAGATCGTGGTCGTCCTCATCGACCCGCTTGCGCGTCGTGTCCGAACCATCAGACGATCCCGCATCGCTCATGCGGTCCACGTTACCGGCAGATTCCCAGGAGGCACCATGCCATTGCAGGACAATCATCAGATCGTTTCCGTCGACGACCACCTGATCGAACATCCGCGCGTCTGGCAGGACCGGCTGCCGGCCAAGCACCACGAGAACGGCCCGCGGATCGTGGAGATCGAGGGCAGGCATCTGTGGAGCTACGACGGGCAGATCCTGCCGACGATCGGCCTCAACGCCGTGGCGGGCAAGCCGCCCGAGGAGTGGGGTATGGATCCGGTTCGCTACGAGGACATGATCCCGGGCTGCTACGACCCGGTGGCCCGCATCGCCGACATGGACCTCGACGGTGTGCAGGCCGCGCTGTGCTTCCCGTCGTTCCCCGGTTTCGGGGGCAGCACGTTCTTTCGGGGCCAGGACAAGGAATTGGCGTTGCTGTGCGTGAAAGCGTGGAATGACTTCTACATCGACGAGTGGTGCGCCACTGCGCCGGAGCGCTACATCCCGCTTGCGATCCTCCCGGTGTGGGACATCGACGAGACGGTCGCCGAGGCCGAACGCGTCGCCGACAAAGGGGCGCGCACGGTGTCGTTCCCCGACAGCCCGGTTCCGATGGGCCTGCCCTCGTTCCACTCCGATCACTGGGACGGGCTGTGGCAGGTGTGCGCCGACGCAAAGATGCCGGTGTCGCTGCACTTCGGGTCGGGTTCGTTCGTACCGGGCTTCTCATATTCGGCGTTGGCCAACTCGCCGACGCCGGCCCTGCCGGACGCGCCCTTCGCGGTGGCGATCACGCTGTTCTCGACCAACCTGATGTGGACCACCGTGGATCTCCTGTTCTCCGGCAAGCTGCAGAAGTTTCCAGACCTGCAATTCTCGTTGTCCGAGGGCGGTATCGGTTGGGTTCCTTACATTCTGGAGCGCGCGGACTACGTGTGGGAGCGGCACCGGTACTACCAGCCGATCGACTTCGACACGCGCCCTTCGGATCTGTTCCGTTCGCACTTCTACGGGTGCTTCATCGACGACGAGCACGGCCTGGAGAACCGGTACACCATCGGCGTCGATCGCATCACGCTCGAGATCGACTTCCCGCATTCGGATTCCAACTGGCCGAACTCGCGCAAGCGTGCGTCGGAGGTGCTGGCCGACGTGCCCGACGACGAGTGCGCGCTGATCGTGGAGGAGAATGCCCGCCGCATGCTCAGGTTCCCGCGAGTGGAGACGAAACAACCGGCGGCGGTCGGCTGACCGCTATGCGCCCTGCGATTCGGGTGTCAGCGGAGCCAGCAGCATCGTGACCATCCGGCGGAGCGTGCCCTCGTCCGCCACGGCGGTCCCGATTTCCGGTGCGAGCCATACGCTTCCGAAGAAGCGCATCAACAACTCGGCCAGCATCTCGGTGTCGGTGTCGACCCCCAACTCCGCTGCGGCAGCGTCGAGATAGCGCCGTAGGCCCGCCAATTGGAACTCGGCTATGCGCGGATCGCGGTGCAGCGCCAAGGCGTCGTCATCCTCGATGAGCCTGCGGGCCACCGGATGGGTGCGAACGATCCGAACCGAGTCGAGGCAGAACTCGACGAGCCGCTCGTAAGGGTCGTCGATGGCGCCCGCCTTCTCCTCGAATTCGACGGCCAGCCGCTGGAGTTCCAGCGCGAACGCCTGGCGGATCAGATCGTCCTTGGTCTCAAAGCGGCGAAAAACCGTTGCCCGCCCCACCCCGGCCGCCTTCGCGACATCCTCGACCGTCATGCGCTCCATGCCGAACCGGGTCAGGCACCGCAGGGTTGCCTTCAGGATGGCGATGTCCTTCGCGTCGCGTTCGACGGGCGCCACCGAGAGCGCTTCGGCGATGATGTTGCCCGTCGCCCGCGTGGGACTCATAGCCGCAGACAGTATCAACCAGTTCGCCGAGCGGTCAGCTGTCGCCGACGGTCACCGCCGTCGCCTCGCCCACCTTGTCGAGTTCGGCCTCCTCGACGTCGATGCCGGCGAGGTGCGGACGGGTGGCCGCGAGGACGCCCGCCGCCAGAAGCACTGCGGCCGCGCCGACCCAATAAGGCATGTGGACGTTGACCCGCTCGCCGAGAACGCCTGCCAGCCAGGGTGCCAGCGCGGCGCCGGAGAACCGCACGAAGCTGTAGGCCGCGGAGGCGACACCGCGCTCGACGGGCGCGGCCTTCATCACGGTCTCGGTGATCAGCGTGTTGTTGATGCCGATGAACAACCCGGCGACCACCACACACGCCGCGAGCACGGCCTTGTTGTTCGTCTCGACGGCCATCACGAGCAGCGTGGCGGTCATCGCCAGCAGGTTCACCAGAAGCACGGGCACGGTGCCGAACCGGTGCTGCAGCCGCGGCGCCACCACCACCGACGTGAACGCCAGCGCGACGCCCCAGCCGAAGAAGATCAGCCCGATCTGGTACGCGCTCATGTCGAGCGGGAACGGCGTGAACGCGAGCAGGGTGAAGAACCCGAAGTTGTAGAGCAGCGCGGTGATCGCCACACCAAGAAGGCCGCGGTGCCGCAGCGCGCGGAAGGGATCGGCCAGCGTGGTTGCGCGCTCGGCGCGTGGTGTGGACGGCAACAGGAAGGCGGTGACCACCAAAGCGAAGGCCATCAGCGCCGACACCCCGAAGAACGGTCCGCGCCACGAGATCGACCCGAGCAGACCGCCGACGAGCGGACCCACCGCGATGCCCAGGCCCAGCGCCGCCTCGTAGAGGATGATCGCCTGCGCCACCGACCCGCGCGCCGAGCTCACGATGGTGGCCAGCGCCGTGGCGATGAACAAGGCGTTGCCGAGACCCCAAAGTGCGCGCCACCCAACGATTTCCATCACGTCGGCCGACATGCCGGCCAGGCCGGCGCCGACGATGATGACGACCAGACCCAACAGCAGGGTGCGCTTGGGGCCGATGCGGCTCGAGACCACGCCGGTGATGAGCATGGCCACACCCATGACCGCCATATAGCTGGTGAACAGCAGCGATACCTGGGACGGTGACGCGTCGAGGGTTTCGGCGATCGGTTTGAGGATCGGGTCGACGAGGCCGATGCCCATGAACGCGACGACGCACGCGAAGGCAACGGCCCAGACAGCTTTGGGTTGACGCCACATACGGGCGAACTCTCCTTGAATGGTTACTTGGTGATCGTGTTGGGGGCCGACGCGTCATCGAGCAGCCGGCGCAGCACGCGCACCGCCTCGGTCAGCGTCTCCCGGTCGGCGGCGTCGAGCCGTTCGAGGTACGGGTCGATCGCCGCACCGCGGTCCAGCCGCACCTGCCGAAGCGTGTCCACCCCCTTCGGGGTGATCCGGATCAGTACGGCGCGCGCGTCCTCGGGATCGACGGTTCGCGACACCATGCCCGCCGCCTCGAGGCGACGGACCTGGGTCGTCATCGTCGGCTGCGAGCAGTGATCGAGCGCGGCGAGATCGGAGATGCGGGCCTCGCCCTGATCCTCGATCGTGGACAGCAGCCGTGCCTGGGCATAGCCGAGCGGCAGGCGGACCCGCTGTGTGGCCAATCGGTTGATCCTGGCGACTACGGACAGTAGATCGGCTCCGAGCGTCTGGGACATGGCGTCCAGATTACATAGTTTTGCTATGCGTTTCAAACATGCCGGCGCCAGCGCCGCGGCACCTGGCCGATCGCGACTGGCAGAATCGTGCAATGACCGCGACCGGGGGCAAAGCTCGCCACACCGGTCGTTTGCGTCCCGTCGAACTGGCGCAGGCCTCCGTCATGGCGGCGCTGTGTGCGGCCACCGCGATCATCGCCGTGGTCGTTCCGTTCGCGGCCGGACTCTCGCTGCTCGGCACGGTGCCGATGGGTCTGCTGGCCTACCGCTACCGGGTCCGGGTGCTGCTCACGGCCACCGTCGCGGGCGGCATCATCGCCTTCCTGATCGCCGGCATGGGTGGCTTCATGACCGTCGTCAACTGCGCTTACATCGGCGGGTTGACCGGTATCGTCAAACGCCGCGGACGCGGCACCCCGACGGTGCTGTTCGCCGCGCTGATCGCCGGGGCGGTCTTCGGTGCGGCGGTTGTGGTGGCGCTGTCCATCCTGGCGCGGCTGCGCCACCTGATCTTCGAATCCGTCACCGCCAACATCAACGGCCTCGCCGCGGTGATCGCCCGCATCCCGGACATGGAGGGCGCGGCCGATCGGCTCAAGCGCGACTTCGCCACGGCGCTCGACTACTGGCCACTGCTGTTCTTCGGCTCCGGGGTGATGTCGATCACCTTCGTCAGCCTCCTCGGATGGTGGGCTCTGTCGCGGGTGATGGAGCGCCTAGCCGGCATCCCCGACGTCCACAAGCTGGAGGCGTCCAAGGATGTCGGCGCCATCGCCCCGGTGCCCGCACGGTTGCGCGACGTGCGGTTCCGCTATCCGAACACCGACCACGACGCGCTGGGCCCGGTGTCGCTCCGCGTGGAGCCCGGCGAACACCTCGCGGTGACGGGCGCCAACGGATCGGGCAAGACGACGCTGATGCTGATGCTGGCCGGTCGCGAGCCGACGGCGGGCACCATCGAACGGCCCGGCGCGGTCGGACTGGGCCGCATCGGCGGCACCGCGGTCGTCATGCAACACCCCGAGAGCCAGGTGCTCGGGACCCGCGTCGCCGACGACGTGGTCTGGGGCCTGCCTCCGGGCAAGGCCACCGACGTGGACCAGTTGCTCGCCGAGGTCGGCCTCGACGGCCTGGCCGAACGCAACACCGGCGGGCTCTCCGGTGGCGAACTGCAGCGGCTCGCGGTCGCGGCGGCGCTGGCGCGCGAACCGTCGCTGCTGATCGCCGACGAGGTCACCAGCATGGTCGACCAGCAGGGCCGCGACGGCCTGATGTCGGTGCTTTCCGGACTCACCCGGCGCCACCAGATGTCGCTGGTGCACATCACGCACTACAACGACGAGGCCGACGCCGCCGACCGCACCGTCGACCTGAACGGAAACGGGGGAGCCGCCGACAACACCGACATGGTGGAGTCCGCCGATGCGCCCGTCGCGACCGTCGCAGCGGGCACCGACGCCGCCCCCGTGCTGGAGCTCATCGACGTCAGCCACGAGTACGGCAGCGGCACGCCATGGGCCGCGACGGCGCTGCGGGACATCACGTTCACCGTGCACGAGGGCGACGGCCTGTTGATCCACGGCGTGAACGGATCGGGGAAGTCGACGCTGGCCTGGATCATGGCGGGGCTCACCGAGCCGACCACGGGCGCCTGTCTGCTCGACGGTAAACCGGCCTCGGAACAGGTTGGCGCCGTGGCGATCTCCTTCCAGGCGGCCCGGTTGCAGCTGATGCGCAGCCGTGTCGACCTCGAGATCGCATCGGCGGCAGGGTTCTCGCCGCGTGACCGCGCCCGGGTCAACGAGGCGCTCTCGACCGTCGGCCTCGATGCCACCTTGGCGACGCGGCGGATCGACCAGCTCAGTGGTGGCCAGATGCGGCGGATCGTGCTCGCCGGCCTGCTCGCCCGCTCGCCACGCGCGCTCATCCTCGACGAGCCGCTGGCCGGGCTGGACGCCGCCAGCCAGCGCGGCCTGCTGCGGCTACTGGTGGACCTGCGCCGTCGCGGCGGGCTCACCGTCGTGGTGATCTCACACGACTTCGCCGGCCTCGAGGAATTGTGCCCGCGCACACTGCATCTGGAAGGCGGCGTGCTGGTGCCCGCTCCGACGGCGGCGGGAGGCCTGCCATGACGGCGCCGACGAAGAGGCGGCAGCGCCGCGGTGTCGTCCTGCTGCGGCCGGTGCCCGGCAACAGCGTCGTTCACCAACTCTGGGCAGGCACGAAACTGCTTCTGGTCGCGGCCATCGGCGTGTTGATGACGTTCTACCCGGGATGGGTGCCGATCGGCGCGGTCGCGGTGCTGGTGCTGATCTCGGCGCGGTTGGCCAACATTCCGCGCGGTGTGCTCCCGTCGGTCCCGCCGTGGCTGTGGGTGCTGTTGTTCCTCGGCGGGCTGACGGCCACGTTCGCCGGCGGCAGCCCGATCATCTCCGTCGGCTCGGTCGACGTGGGCCTCGGCGGTCTGCTGAACTTCCTGCGGATCACCGCGTTGTCGATCGTGCTGCTCGGGCTCGGGGCGATGGTCTCGTGGACGACGAACGTCGCCGAAATCGCCCCTGCCGTCGCGAAACTGGGCCGTCCGCTGCGGGTGTTCCGGATACCGGTCGACGAGTGGGCCGTCGCGCTGGCGTTGGCGCTGCGCGCGTTCCCGATGCTGATCGACGAGTTCCGTGTGCTCTACGCCGCGCGCAGCCTGCGGCCCAAACAGGTCCACACGCGCCGCCGGGGACGGTGGCGCCGCTGGTGGCTCGAGGCGATCGACCTGTTGGCCGCGGCCATCACCGTCGCGCTGCGGCGCGCCGACGAGATGGGCGACGCGATCACCGCGCGCGGCGGCGCCGGACAGATCTCCGCCGCGCCGTCGGGTCCCAAAGCCATTGACTGGTGGGCGTTCCTCATCGTCGCCACGCTGTGCGGCGCGGCGCTGGCGCTGGAGTTGACGGTCGCGGGCACCAGCGCCGTAACTCGTTGACTCACCGCTGTGCCGCGGCGTTCGCGGCCTGCTGAGCCTCCGCGAGCGTGGACGGCACGTCACGCCTGCCGAGGAACATCTCGTCGAAGTACGGCTTGAGCGCATCGAATCCCGCAGCGAAACCCGCTCCGCCGGGCGCCTCGATGCCCGGGCCGTCGAGCACGTCGAAGAACGGGCTCACGTCCACGCCGCGGGAACGCCAGTAGTCGTGGTAGACGCGCTGCGCGTCGAGCACCGCGGGGATCGCCGCGCCGCCGGCGCCGAGATACGCATTGCCGCGGGCACTGCCCATCCACTCCAACACCTCGCGCACCGCCTCCGGGTGTGTGGTGGCCGAGTTGCTCGCGGCGGCAATCCCGTTGGTGACGCTGACGCGGCCGGCGGGCCCCTCGGGAAGCATCGCGACACCCCAGCGGAACGGCGCGGCGCCAGCGACCGCCGCCAGGTTGTATGTGCCCGACTGGAACAGCGCGATCCTGCCCTGCAGGAACTGGTTGCGGGAGAAGTCGCCGTTGTCGTTGGTGGCCGACGCGGGCGGGGCGACGTGGTCGATGTTGATCAGCCCCACCAGATAGCCGAACGCCTGGGCGGCCTGCGGATTGTCGAACGCGAACCGGTCGCCGTCGGTGAACACGCCACCGGCCGAACCGATGTAGTTGAGGTAGATGCCCTGAAGATCGTTGGCGGCGTTGTAGCCCCACTGCCGGATCCGTTGCGCGTCGAAGCCCGCGGCGTCGGCGGCGCGGCCCTGGTGGTCGAGCGTGAGACGCGCCAGCAGCGGCCGCAGCGTGTCGACGACCGGATCGATCGACCAACGGAGCGTGCCCAATTCGCGCGGGTCGACTCCGGCCGCGTCGAGCAGGTCGGCGTTGTAGTACAGCGCGATGCCGGCGTCGGTCAATTGCGGTACCCCCCACAGCGTCCCGTCGCGGGTGAACTGGTCGACCACCGACGACTCCCACGCCCGTGACGCGTCCGCGCCCAACAGCCGGTCGATGTCCATCAGGCGGTCGTTGTCGGCGTATTCGGCGAAATAGGCGTTGCTGATCCAGAAGATGTCGTCGGCGCCGCCGCCCGCGACGTCGGTGCGCAGGGTGTCGAAATACGTGGCGTACGCGACGACGTTGACGCGCACCTCGATACTGGGATGCTGGCGGCCGAACTCGGCGAACGACTCGCGGTAGGCCTGGGCGACCTGCTCGTCCCACAGCCGAACGGTCACGACGGTGCGCCCACCCGAATCGCCGGGCGCTCCGAGCAGCATGGCGGCGACGAGCAGCAGCGCGCCCGTCGCCGCCACACCCGCCGCGAACAAAGTCGAAAACCTAGGCCGCAGACTCATTTCAGCCCCGTCACCACGATCGAGCGCACGATGTGACGGCCCAACGCGACGAACAACACCAGCAGGGGCACGATCGCCACCGTCGTCGCCGCCATCACCAACGGCCATTGCGCGTTGTAACGCGACTGCAGACCCGCCGTCGCGACCGTCAACACCTGCCATTGACTCCCGCTGGTGATCACCAGCGGCCACATGAAGCTGTTCCACTGCGAGACAACGGTGATCAGCGCCAGCGTCACCAGGATCGGCCTGCTCGCCGGCAGCACCACATGCACGATCACGTCCAGCGTGTTGGCGCCGTCGATGCGGGCGGCGTTGATCAAGTCACCCGGGATGCCACGGAAGTACTCGCGCAGCAGGAAGATCGCGTACGGCGAACCGAACATAAACGGCAGCACCAACGCCCAGAAGGTGTTGCGCAGGCCCGCCTCGGCCATCATCAGGTACAGCGGGACGACGGTTACGGTCGCGGGCACCATGAGCGTCGCAATGTAGACCCAGAACAGCGCGTCGCGGCCGGGAAACTGCAGCCGCGCGAACGCATAGGCCGCCAGCACCGAGAAGGTCAGCTGGCCGAGCAGGATCACCGCGGTCATCAGCGCGGTCACCACGGCGGCCCGGCCGAAGCCGGCGTCGGCGAGGTTTGAGTAGTTCTGCAGCGTCGGCGGCAGGGGAAGTGACAGCGGCGATTCGGTGTCGAATGCGCGGGGGTCCCGCAGCGAGGTCAGCAGGCCGAGGACGAACGGCGCCAACGTGATCAACGCACCCACCGCCAGGACGGGGTAGATGACGGCGGCCGACGTGCCGCGCCTAGGTGAGCTCATAGCTGATCCGTCGTCGGAAGTAGAGCTGCTGGACGATCGTCACGCCGACCAGCAGGACGAACAACACCACCGCCATCACCGCGGCCCGCCCCACCGCCGCGGCGCCGAACGCCTCGGCGTAGATGCGGTGCGCCACCAGGTCGGTGCGATTCTGAGGGCCGCCGCCGGTGAGCGCGTACACGGTGTCGAAAACCTGGGCGGCGCTGATGATTCCGGTGACGAGCACGAAGAACAGCGTCGGCCGCAGCATGGGCAAGGTGATGTGGCGGAACCGCTGCCATGTCGTCGCGCCGTCGGTGCGGGCGGCGTTGTGGATGTCGGTGGGGATGTTCAGGATGCCGGCGAGGAAGAACAGCGTCACGTATCCGACGTTGGTCCACACCACCACCGCCGACACCACGGGCAGCGCGAGCGTCGGGTCGGTGAGCCATTCGATCTGGCGACCGAGTATCGCGCTGACCGCCCCGTCGGTGGGGGCCAGGATCCAGCGCCACAGCACCGCGATCGCCAACGGGGCGCAGATCCACGGCAGTACGTAGAGCGTCCGGAAGAAGTCGCTGCCGGGCAGCCCGCGGGCTAGCAGCGCGGCCGCGGACAGCCCGAGCAGCGTCTGTGCGGGCACCACCAACGCGACGAACAGCAGGGTGACGACCAGCGAGGTGCCGAACGTCGGGTCGGTCAGCACCGACTGCCAATTGCGCAGACCCACAAACTGCATCGGGCTCAGCAAATCCCACCGGTGCAGCGACAGCCAGACCACCACGAGCATCGGCAGCAGCATGAACGCGACGACTCCGAACAGGCTCGGGGCCAGGAGTGCGTACGCGGTCGCGGTGGTGCGGCGGCGCTGTGCCATCCGAGTCATTAAAGCGGGCCGGGGGCGCCTCCCACTACGGTGGTGACGTGACAGCTACCCGACGAGCCGACGCCGACTTCCTCGACCTGCCGCGGTTCGAGCTGGCCGATGCGGCGACGTCGGCGGCGGTGTCCGCGGGCGCCAGCTACGCCGACCTTCGCATCCACGCGGTCACCTCGGAATTCGTACAGCTACGCGACGGCCAACTGCAGACCGCGGTCGTCGACCGCGAGATCGGCCTGGCCGTCCGTGTGATTGTGGACGGTACGTGGGGCTTCGCCTCCCACGCCGAGCTCAGCACCGAGGTCGCCGCCGAGACCGCGCGTCGCGCCGTGCGGGTGGCCCGGACGTTGGCGGCGCTGAACGCCGAGCGCATCGAACTGGCGCCCGAACCGGTGTACACCGACGCCACTTGGGTTTCGGAATACGCGATCGACCCCTTCACGGTCGGCACGCCCGACAAGCTCGCTGTGCTCGGCGAGTACTCGGGTCGGCTGTTGGCCGCCGACGGCGTTGACCACGTCTCGGCGGGACTGCAGACCGCCAAGGAGCAGACGTTCTACGCCGACACCTTCGGTTCGACGATCACCCAGCAGCGGGTCCGGGTGCAGCCGTCGTTCGATGCGGTCGCCGTCGACGCCGCGGCCGGGACTTTCGAGACGATGCGCACGCTGGCGCCGCCGACAGCACGGGGCTGGGAGTACGTCGCCGGCGACGAGGTGTGGAACTGGACCGAGGAACTCGCGACGCTGCCGACGTGGCTGGCCGAGAAGGTCAAGGCCCCCAGCGTCGCCGCTGGACCGACGGACCTCGTCATCGACCCGTCGAACCTGTGGCTGACCATCCACGAGTCGATCGGCCACGCCACCGAATACGACCGAGCGATCGGCTACGAGGCGGCGTACGCGGGTACGTCGTTCGCCACGCCCGACAAGCTCGGCACCATGCGCTACGGCTCGCCGGTGATGAACGTGACCGCGGACCGGACCGTCGAATACGGCTTGGCGACGGTGGGTTTCGACGACGAGGGTGTGCAGGCGCAGAAGTGGGACCTGGTGCGCGACGGGATCTTCGTCGGCTACCAGCTGGACCGGGTGTTCGCACCGCGGCTCGGGGTGCAGCGGTCCAACGGCTGCGCCTATGCCGATTCGCCGCACCACGTGCCGATCCAGCGGATGGCCAACGTCTCGCTGGAACCCAGCGCCGACGATGTGAGCACCGAGGATCTGATCGCCCGGGTGGACGACGGCCTCTACATCGTCGGCGACAAGAGTTGGTCGATCGACATGCAGCGCTACAACTTTCAGTTCACCGGACAACGGTTCTTCCGGATCCGCAACGGCCGGCTCGACGGCCAGGTGCGTGACGTGGCGTACCAGGCGACGACGACGGACTTCTGGGGGTCGCTCGAGGCCGTCGGCGGGCCGTCGACGTGGCGGCTCGGTGGGGCGTTCAACTGTGGGAAGGCGCAGCCGGGCCAGGTGGCCGCGGTGAGCCACGGGTGCCCGTCGGCGTTGTTCCGCGGGGTGAACGTGCTCAACACCCGCGACGAGGCGGGGCGGTCATGATCGGCGCCCAGCTGGTGGTGGAGATGGCGCTGGCGGAGGCGGCCCGGTTGGGCGGGGCCGACGAGACGATCGTGTTGGTGACCGACCGTGCCGACGCGGCGTTGCGGTGGGCGGGCAACTCGATGACCACCAACGGCGAGTCGAGAACGCGCTACACGACGGTGATCTCGGTGGTGCGCAAGGGCAGCGAGTCCCACGTCGGCTCGGTGCGGTCCAGCGAGGTGGACCCGTCGACGATCCCGGGTCTGGTGGCGGCCTCCCAGGAGGCGGCGCGTTCGGCGCCCGAAGCCCGCGACGGTGCGCCGCTGCTGGCCGGTGGCGACACGCCAGCCGATTGGGATGCCCCAGTACCGAGCACCGGGGCGGACGTGTTCCTGCCGATGACTGATGGCCTCGCTCGCGGGTTCCGCGGCGGCGACCGGTTGTACGGGTATGCGCGGCACATCCTGGAGACGACGTTCGTGGCGACCACGGGCGGGCTGCGGCGGCGGTACACACAGCCGACGGGATCGGTCGAAATCAACGCCAAACGTGACGGCGCCAGCGCGTGGGTGGGTGTGAGCACCGCCGATTTCGTCGATGTGCCAATCGACTCCATGCTCGACGAGTTGCCGACGCGGCTCGGATGGTCCGCGCGCACGGTGGAGTTGCCCGCCGGACGCTACGAGACGATCCTGCCGCCGTCCGCGGTGGCAGACCTGATGATCTTCCTGACGTGGGCGATGGACGGCCGGGGCGCACAGGAAGGACGCACGGCGTTCTCGGCGCCGGGCGGCGGCACGCGCGTGGGGGAGCGGCTGACCGAGCTGCCGTTGACGCTGTATTCCGATCCGTTCGCCGAGGGGTTGGCGTGCACGCCGTTCGTCGCGACATCGACGTCGTCGGAACGGATTTCGGTGTTCGACAACGGAATGGACATCGACCGGGTGGACTGGATCCACGACGGCGCGATCAAGTCGCTGGCGTATTCGCGTGCGGCGGCAGCGGAATTCGACACGACCCCGGCGGTGCCGGCGGACAACCTGATGATGACGGGCGGGGAGTCCGATCTGGCGGACATGATCGCGGGCACCGAGCGGGGGCTGTTGCTGAGCACGCTGTGGTACATCCGGGCGGTCGATCCGACGGTGCTGTTGTTGACCGGGCTCACGCGCGACGGCGTGTATCTGATCGAGGACGGCGAGGTGACGGCCGCCGTCAACAATTTCCGGTTCAACGAAAGCCCGCTGGATCTGCTGCGACGCACCACGGAGGCGGGCGTCAGCGAGGTCACGCTGCCCCGCGAGTGGGGTGATTGGGCGACCCGCGCGGCGATGCCGTCGCTGCGGATTCCGGACTTCCACATGTCGTCGGTCAGTCAGGCGCAATAATCGACGGGTGGGCGCTGATGAGCTTGCCGATCGGATCGCCGGCTTGGTGGCGATGTCGTCGGGTGAGAGCCAACGAGACACGCTGATCCGGCTGACGTGCGGCAGGGCGCTGTCGCTGCCGCCGCTGGCGGTGGAGGTCGACCTGGTCGACGAGTCCACCGAATCGGATCGGGTGGTGGCGGCGTTCGCCGAACAGTTCGCGACCGACGTGTCGGCAATCGGCGACAACCAGCGCAAGCGGTTGTTGGAGACACAGGGCGACAATGCGTTTCGGACGGTGGTGGCGATCTTCATCGCGGACTTCGTGCCGCGGGTGTGGGCAGGGTGTGAGGCGCTGGGCCTGGGCAGGCCGGGCTACGCCAAGGTCGTGGAGTGGGATCACGAGTCCGACCCCGTCGACGCGCTGCTCAACGGGTTCGCGCCGGCGGTGGCGCGGTTGCGGACGCTCGATCCGGTGACGACGGAGATCGTGCGGTTGCGGGGCGCGACGCAGCACAACTGCCGACTGTGCAAGTCGCTGCGGGACGGGGACGCGCTGGACTCGGGCGGGTCCGAGGACATATACACCCAGATCGAGCGGTACGAATCTGCGGAGGGCCTTACCGACGCGCACAAGGCGGCACTGCGGTACGTCGACGCGCTGATCTGGTCGCCGGCGAGCATCGACGCGGATGTGGTGGCGGGCGTGCGGCGGCATTTCTCGCAGAAGCAGGCCTTCGAGCTGACGCTGGACGTCATGCGCAATGCCTGCAACAAGGTCGCGGTGTCGCTGGCTGCCGACGCTCCGCGGGTGGCGTCGGGCACCGAGCGGTACTCGATCGGCGACGACGGGCAACCGGTGTACGCCGATATCGCCTGACCACCGGTTTCGAGTGATGTGGGAACATGATGCCGCGCATCGCGCCGGGGGCGGTAGCTCAGTTGGTTAGAGCCGCGGACTCATAATCCGTTGGTCGCGGGTTCGAGCCCCGCCCGCCCCACTGTATTTCGCCTGGTCAGGCATTGTTTGTCGCAATCATGTCAGCTAGATCGGGTGCGATTTACCGGCGTCGTACCGGCGTGTGGCGCAGTACGTGCGGCGCGAGCTAACTCCGCTATCCCGGTAGCCGACCGTGCGTATACAACACGGGATCGCCCGAAGTCGGCATTGCTTCGCAATGGCGTGCCGCTATTCGGTTGAGCTAGAACAACCATCGAATGGCGCAACCCCTTCCGACCCAGCGCGCGCGCCGCACCGCCAGGGCCACAATTAGCTAACCGATTCCCAAAATTGCGTGAGCACGGCAGCGCTGCGCGCCGGATCCTGAATCATCCAGTAGTGATCCAGTCCCTCGAGCACTTCGGTGCGCGCTCCCGCCCGGTCTGCCGCGCGGCGACGGATCTCTTCCGAACCGACGTAGGTGTCAGCGGTGCACAACAACGACAAGCCTGGTCGCGCACTGGCCCGCTCCAAGCCCCCGGCCGCCTCGGCCATCGCACCCGGCTGCCCTGACGAGCGGTATAGCGCCAAGATCGCCCGGCCCATCTCCGGGCCATGCGCACGCGCGACTGCGGTCGCGATGTCAGCGGTCATTCCGACCGTGCCAATCCCGGCGACCCAATCTTCGACCGCTGTGCTCATCATGGCCTCGACCGCCTGCTCGCCCACATCCGGCGTCTGCCAAACCTGGGCAAGGTCGTGCCAGACATAGTCAGCGTCAAATATGCCGATGGCGTCGGTTGCCCAAGTGCGTACCAGTTCGGGTCGATGCATCATCGCGTTGACGACATGGGTTCCGCCTGCGTCGTGCCCGACGAGGTCGATCGGGTCATCGATCTTCTCAAGCTCGTCTTCGAGCCAATCGCGGTACGCGAGGTAGGTGGCCGGGAAGTCGTCGGGCAGAGGTGCGCCGAAGCCCGGTGGGGACAACCTCACGACATCGTCACGCCGTAGAGCATCGATCAGTGGGCCCCAGATCGCGTCATTCTCCGGATTACCATGAACCAGCACGACAGTCATGTTCGACACGATCTCATGAGCGGCAGGTGTGGCGCGCGAAACCGTTCAACGGCTCGACTTCGATTGGTTCGCTCCTTCGCGCAAGGCAAGAGCTCATTGGCCCGAGCTAGCGCCCAGGCGCGTAGCTAAAACGCCCGTACCGGCGAGATACCGGCGACCGAGGGCGATTTGTAGCCGTACCGGCGCACCGCGACCGTACTGGCAACGCTCGAAAAACGCTGTCCTGCAGGCGATCCGCTGCGAATAGCTAACCCGTTGGCCTCGTCGCGCTGACGCTGGCTACGGACTCATAATCCGTTGGTCGCGGGTCCGAGCCCCGCCCGCCCCCACTTCAGAGTGGACTCGGCCGTCAGAACGGCTGGCAACCCGCATGGGATCGCCGATCACGCGGAAGGTCCGCGTCGGACTAGTGGTAGCTGCCATCATCGCAGGCATGCTCCTTCATCCACGGCAGCGAAGACGATCCGCACCGTCTCGATGAGACCAGCCAGAGCCTCGTTCACGTCGGGATCCGATATGGACCCGGCCTTGCGGACCGCGGCCAGGATTCTGCCGAGGGGCTATGGCCTCAGCCGTGGGCTTAGGGTGCCACGTGCGGCGATGACGCTGCTGGGACGCCTGCTCGCCGGACGTGACGTTCCGGTCGTGGCCGTCGATGCCGATGTGAGCGTGCGCCTGCATCGTCCCGCGCGCCTCGCTGATCCGACGCCGGCACTGCTGTGGATTCATGGTGGTGGGTTCGTGATGGGCAGCGCGCGACAGGAAGATAGCTTCTGCCGCAGGCTGTCTCATCTCACCAATGTCGCGGTCGCGGCCGTCGACTTCAGGTTGCCGCCCGAACATCCCTATCCCGCTCCGCTAGAAGACTGCTACACGGCTCTGCTGTGGTTGGCTCGGCAGCCGTGGGTTGTTCCGTCACGGATCGCAATCGGCGGTCTGAGCTCCGGCGGTGGGCTGGCCGCGGCGTTGGCGTTCCTGGCCCGCGATCGCGGCGAGATACAGCCGGCCCTTCAATTGCTATCCCAACCGAATCTCGACGACCGCACCGGTAGTCACGCGACGGGTCGTCGTCGTTTGGTCTGGTCGGAGGGCGACAACCGCCAAGCTTGGCGGTGGTATCTGGGTGGAGCAGACCCAGCTGTCGCGGTGCCGGCGCGGCGCACCGACCTCGCCGGACTGGCACCGGCCTGGATCGGCACCGGCTCGTTGGACTTGCTGCACGACGAGGCTGTCGAGTACGGCAGGCGCCTGAATGAAGCAGGCACGCCCTGCCACGTCGAGCTTGCGCACGGCGCGTTCCACGCATTCGATTCCATCGTGCCGAACGCGCCGGTGTCGTTGGCGTTATTCGCCAGCCAATGTGATCAGTTGCGGGCCGCGCTGACTGACGACGGGTCAAAGACCAGGGATGCCAATTGATTCGATGCAATCCTCCAGATATGCTCCGCGTACGCCCTGGCCAATACGAGGGCAACCACCTGGCGCTCAGATAAGGGTTGACCAGCTGTCCTCCCCGCGTGTGTGGGTCATGCGCAGAACATGTCGGTACGTCGCGGCTTTCGGGAACGGATGAATGCGACTGTCAAATACGTCGGGTAGCCGATGGACAACAGCGGCAGAAGCTTCCGTAGTGGGCGGATCATCATGGTGAGACCGATAGCGGTTTCGACCGCACCGTTGATGAGGACGTGGCGCCGAGTCTCGTGTTGGAAGCCCAGTATTTCGTTCAGCGGTTCAAATAGCGATGGCTTCACAAAATGAGCGACACCGATCGTGGTGACCAGCCCGCCGCGGTACAGCCACAGGCGGGAACAGTCGTGCTGCACGGCTGTCATCGTGGTTTCGAATCCCTTTGCACGCAGTGGCATGTGTGCGGGCCAGTGTTTCACGATTGCACGATCGAATAATCCCGATTGCTCCGCACGAGGAGTAGCGTTCCGCATGGTGAGTCAGACGTAAACCACGGGAGTGCATGCCGATGGACGTGCGGGGAACTGTTCAGGGCGTGGCCGAAACGGTCAAACCGTTTGCAAGGGCGGCGCATCTGAATCTGACCGGTGCGGTGCGGACGAGTCGTCGCGGATACCGGGGCTGGACGGGCGCGGTCAATACCGACTATGACCCCCTCGACCGCGCAACTGCGGCGCACCCTCACGAGGCCTACCGGGCGCTGCACCGGAGCGGTCGCGTGCACTACAACCCGAAGCGATCTACGTGGATCTTGAGTCGACTCGAGGACGTGCGTGCCGCGTTGCGCGACACGGACAAGGTCACCAGTTCAGAGGGGGTGACCCGTCTCAGGTTCACCGCTCCGCTAGCCGTGCTGACCGATGGTGAAGAGCACGCTCGGCTGCGCAGGCAGGTGCAGCCCGGCTTCAGCAGGGGCGCCATGGACAGCTGGCAGGGCATGGTCGACAAGCTGGCCACCGAACTGGTCTCAGAAGTTCTCGCCGAGCCAGGTTGTGATGTGGTGCAGCAGTTGGCAATACCGATGCCGATCCGATTGATCGCGCAGATTCTCGGTATACCCGAATGCGACGCCGCCGACTTCCGTCGGTGGTCCGAGGACGGCGTACGCATCATGGATTTCTCCCCGACCCCGCAGGGGATTCTCGGTGCGGTGAAATCCATTACCTCGATGGCGGCGTTACGTCGCTATTTTCTACAACAGTTCGCCGCGGGCGGCCTCAAAGGTTCCGGCACGGTGTTGGGTCGGTTACTCGCACACAACACCGACGGCAGCCTCACCGACGAACAGCTGTTCTTGATCGCGATACACCTCTTGATCGCAGGCAATGAAACGACCACCAACCTGTTGGGGGGAATGTTCGACACGTTCGCGCGCAACCCCGACCAGTACGACATGGTCCGTGCAAATCCCGACCTCATACCGATGGCCGTTGAGGAGATGTTGCGGATCACCACACCCATCCAGAATCTGTACCGCTACACCCGCGCCGACTACGTCGTTGGAGGCGTGACCATACCCACCGGGTCGCGGCTGCTGCTCTCATTCGGAGCGGCAAATCACGACCCTCTCGCATTCGAGCAGCCCGACGAATATCACGCTGACCGAAACCCGAAGATGCATGTGGCATTTGGATACGGCGCGCACATGTGTCTCGGTGCACCGCTGGCGAGGATGGAAGCGCAAGCGGTTCTGCGCGAGTTGGTGAACCGGGTGTCCCGCATATCGGCAGTCGGCGAGACAACCTGGTCGACCAGCTCCTCTCTGCGCGGACCGACTCATCTTCCGATCCAGTTGACCCCTGCGTGACGGAACGCGCAACCGATCGACTGAGAGTGACACCTGACGGTGTTTCGGCTGATGGTTGACAGTTACTTCCGCTGACCCGTGTCGCTCCCTGCGCGTGCACTTGTCGTTTCGCAGGTCGCCCGAGCCGGACGCACGACGTCACCACCATGTTCCGCCGACCGGTGGACCCCCGGTTCCCCTGGTACATCCCCCGATGTGCCGACAGTCCAAGCTCCGTTCGCGCGCGATATTTGACGACCGATTGGCTCCAGACGGGAGCCGCACAACCAGAAAGGTCCGCACCATGAAAGAGGCGAAGAAGACCACAGAAACGATCAACATCGGCAGGCTCACCATCGAGAGCCCTGCCGTGCGAACCGCCGGCGCCCTCTGCATGCCCGTTGCGCGCGCCGCATGCAATTTCTGCGTAGTCCGGTGACTACGTCGGCGCTCGAAGGTCGTCTCGAGGAGGCGCTGGCGTTCGACGCGCCCTACGTGATCGATCGACTCGTCCGGGATCGGGTGGCGGTGACCCCGATGGTCGCCGAGCAGCTTTTCACCGAGGCGAAAAAGTACCTCGTGCTGTGCGCGGCGACTCCGGACAAGTCGTTCGGCATGTTCTTGGCGATGGTGGACAGGCTTAGCACGCTTTCGTCCTCTTCACGATCGAATACACGGAGTTCGGTCATCGCTATTTCGGCGACTACATCCACCATGCGCCCGCGGCGAACGGAAACGCCCTGAAACGGTGGGAGCGGGTGGCCGACCGCCAGAGCCAGCGTCATTCGACGATTTCCGCCGACGATACGAGGGTCTGTTCGGCCACCCACTGCCCGCCGTCTGGTACGACGCCGAAAGCGTCGTACCGTCAAGCCGGGTCATCAATGACAAGGCCGGAATGTTGACCGCCGACATGGACGACCACACCATTCATCTGATCGACGACACGGGAGACACCGTCCTGTCGGTTAACGAATTCGCCATCGGAGCAGTGGATTTCATCGTCCACACCCACGACTTCTACGTGCGCGAACTCCTGGGCGGGCTCACCGCGGAAGAGAGGGTCGGTCTGATCCAACCGCTTGTCCGCTCGGGCGTCTTACGCCTGGCGCCCTAATGGAATCAGTCGAACACTTCGCAGCGGATGCGGGGGTGTCAGTGCTCGACGTCGATCACCAGGCGGGGTGGGTCAGCGAGGACATCGACGTCGAATGGCGCTTCTCCCCGCATGCCCGCAACCCACGTCAGCACGGCTTCGAAGTCACCTGCGGCCTTCAGTTCTGTGACCGTTGCGGTGTCACCGGAGACAGTGTCCGGACCGAAGTATGTTCGTTCACCGCCGACCCACCCGGTGGCCGTCGCGGGCCTGAGGCTGATCTGCAACATCGTGGTCGCGCCCGGCAGCGGGATCTCCTCGCCCGAAGCATCCGCGTACGCGGGCAGCGACCGATACCCGACCGCGTAGCCGGGCACCCTATCCGTGAACTCGAAGATCAGTCGGTCCGAAAACTCGCGACGCGCAACCCTCACCCCGCTGAGATGCGCGATGGCGCCGGGCCTTTCCTCCTTCACGTCAGACCACCCCCTTGCGGGAGAGGGTCCCGCCGTAGGACCGGACGTGGGTGCAGGCATCTGGTTTGTGCATCTGCCGGTCGCCCGCCGGTAGGCGACGATCTCGTTGACCGGTTTGGTCAAGTCGTACGCGAAGTAGCCATCCGGCGCCATCAACCATTTCCCGCTCTCGTACACCACCGTGAACTGGACAGGTTCTCCGCGCGGTTTGGCCCGGACGACCGCCCGAACGTCGCCATCCATCCTCACGCCGGTCATCGTCAGCGGGACATCACCGACGCCCGTGCCGCATTCTCGGCTGAGGATGACGTAATCGGCCTGGCTGATCCCTCCCTGGACCTGACCGCTCATCATCAGCCAGGCGCCGTCGAAGTCGCCCGCTGCTTGACGATCCGCCCACTCTTGCGCGGCCGCGGTCGCCGCTTCGAGCGTTCGGGGGTCGTCTCCGGCCAACAAGGACGGCCAGGTCGACGGGTCCGGCAACTTCGTCCCGCATCCGGTAAAGACCGTCGCCAAGACAGCGATCAGGATCGCGCAGCGACGCACCCGAGAAGGTTAGCGTGATGCAGCTGATCAACGTCAGGGGTCGCGTACAGGCGTCCCACCGGCACGCTGTGTCGTACGCCGATGGTTGACATCAGCTTCGGCTGGGCCTCGGCACTCCTCGATGTGCCGAGGTTCGTCGCTCCGGGCGGGGGTGAACTCGAGATGCAGTTCTTTCAGACGTCTGAACAGAAAGGTGCGGTCCCATTTGAGGCGGCGACCGCCGACCGGACCGTGCTCGCGCTCTGACAACCGTATGTCGGCCATCCGATCAAGAATTCGCTCCAGACTCATTCGCGCTTCTGCGCGTGCGATGGGGGCGCCTGGACACGTATGAATTCCTCGGCCGAACGCGATGTGGTGCAGAACGTTTGGGCGGTCAAGGCGGAACTCATCGGGCTGGTCGAACCGTCGCGGATCACGATTCGCCGCACCGTTCATCACGAGTATGCTCGCGCCGGCCTGCACGTCGAGATCGCCGATCTTCGTGGTCCGCCGCGCCATGCGGAAGTTCGACTTGATCGGGCTTTCGAACCGAAGCAACTCCTCGATGAACGCGGGGATCTTTGATCGGTCCGCACGCAGTTGATCCTGCAAGTCCGGTCGCTCCGCAAGCATCAGCATTGCGCTGCTCATGAAGTCGACCGACGTGCCATGGCCCGCCGCGAACATGAACGTGGCGACACGAGCAACGTCCATCGCGCTGGGCGTTGTGCCATCAGGGAATTTCGCCGTGGCGAGCTCGGTCAGGACGTCGTCACGCGGTTCCCGACGCCGTTCCTCGATGTACTCGACAAACCATTCCTCTCTCGCGCCAACGAAATCGCGGCGTTCACCCTTGAGTCGGCTGGCGTCGGCAGCGCGCCGGAACCGCTCGAGGTCGGCTTCGGGTACACCGAGCAGGTGAGCGATCGCGACAACTGTGAAAGGGAAGCTGTAGTCGAGAACGAACTCGCACTCGCCCCTCTCGATGAAGGTGTCGAGTTGCTCGTCAGCAAGTCGCCACAAGAAGTCTGCGTTGTTCTTCAACTGTTTCGGAGTGAACAACTTGCTTAGCAAGGAGCGGTGGGCGGTGTGTCTGGGCGGGTCGAAAGTTATGAAGTAGTCGCCGAAGGTCACCCTGTGACGGTGCCGCTCGATCACCTCCGAGATGTCATCGCTGTCGGTGTTGACCGGAATCCCCGACCACGGACCGCTCACTATGTTGCACACCGACAAGTCCTGGCCGGGGTCGCGCTGCACGGCGACTGCCTCGTCGTACCCGGATATCATCACCACACCGTGGGACGGCTCACGCCATACCGGGCACCGACGAATCGCGTCGTAGTAGTCATATGGATCGTCGACGAGCGCCTTGTCTGTGAAGAAGTCGAGGTTCTGAAAGTCAGTCACGACGCCTCCTACAACGGATAGAACTTCGAGCGCTGGGAATGGGGGCATACCTGATGGCGACGCGGCGGAAGGGTGCACACGTTGCTGGCCGCTCGCTTTCGCGACTAGATCGCCTCCCGATCCCGACGCCTCCGCCGAAGATGGCGGACTCGAGATCGGCGGTGCGGTACCGGGTTTACAGGCTCATCTTCGCTTGCCCAAGGATACGGGTCTAGCGTTTCGAGCTGTCGGCAATGTTCCCTGATTCACTTCGGCATAGAGATCATTGGCCCGCGCCTGTTCTGCCGCGAGCCTTTCCAGTGCCGTGACCGCACGTTTGAGAAGTTCGAAGGCATCCTCGACGGACTCCTTCATTTCACCGAAAACCGGTATCAATCCCATGTGGAATCCCTCCTGCGCCAGCCACGACTCCGGGACACTCTTCTCGATGCCGTTTGCTGCCTCGGACTATGGTAGCCAGCCGGATGCGTCTAGGGCAGCAGTTCGCGACGCTCGTGGCCATCGGATATCGCAATGATGGCAGTACCGACCGAGGACGGTCACCGAGTGGCGTCCAGTGTCAAACGAGAGTTGCACATGGCCGCGCTCTGCGCCGGTCGAGAGACCCACAGCATCGGTGCCGCAGACGCAAACCGACACTTGCGGGCGAAAACAACTCGCTCACGGGGAACGCCTACTTCGTCACTCTGACGACGGACGGCGTCAGGCAAACTCACGTTCGACACCCCGGCCAGATGCTTGGCCGACTTATCACAGCGCGCCGGGTGCACAGACCCACCCGCAGAGGTGTGTGCGCGCGAAGAATCCCACGGAAGGGCTCGGGTCAAAGGCGGACCTGAATTTGCTGAATCGTGCTTCATGTGCGGCCGTCGACATCGAAGAATGACGTCCGCGGAAGTGGCGCCTTTCACGAATTAGTCGCATTTTCGATGTTGCACGCGTTTGCGTGCCTTCTGCACTTTTGCATCTCATACCACCGAGTCGCGCCGGACAAAGCCCAGCACGCCCAGCGCGGTCAGACACATACCGGCAAGCAGGAGAACCGCGGTGGCCGCCCAATCCGCCGCTGCCCCCGATCCTGCGGTGACATGCGTCCACGGCGACAGGTTGACGATCCACCGCGGCGCTTGTGTCGTCTGCGCGATCACGTTCACAAGGTATCCACCGACGAGCGGAAGTGAGCCAATCGCACCCACCGAGGCTGGGAACCAGCCGACGGCCAGAGCGGCGGCGCCGGCCGCGAGCAGGGCAATCGGAAGGAAGGTCAACGCATCTACTATTGCATCGTCGAGTTGCAGTGGAGCGCCGGTCGTCTTTGCGCCCACCCAGATCGCGACGGCGGCCGAGCAATGGAGTGAAATGACACCACCGGCTGTCACTACGAACTCGGCGAAGATCAAGCGCACTCGCGAAACTGGTTGGGCCAGCAGCAGGGCGGTCCGCCCGGCCTTTTCGTCGGAGACCATAGAGGCGAGACGTAACGTGGCGTAGAGCCCCGAAGGAACTGCCAGCACGCCAAACAGAGCGGCCGTGACGGCACCCACCAAGTCATCGCGACCGGTTCCCGCCGATGCAGCGATTTCAGCGAAACGAGGGTTGGTGTCGAAGAGCTCGAGCAGCGAGGCGAGCATCGCGCCTACCAGAAGGAAATATGCCGCGATGCCTAACGCCCACCCGGACGTGATCCATGCTGTGCGGCGAAGGGCGAATCCTTCGACAGACCGCAAGAAGTGTCCTCGCAGAGGACGGTGACTGGGCACCGTCACAACCCCGGCACCTAGATCGCGGTGGGATGCTGCGACGAAAGCCGCACCAGCCAGCGTGACAGGGAATGCGCTCAACACGATCAGCGGAAGAATGCTGTTATCGGCGTAGGGCGACGCGCGGGCCGTCAGCCCGAACGGTGTCGTCCACGCCAACCATGCGAGTTGATGCGACCCATCGGCGACCATCCGCAGCGTCAGGGCGACGCCCAGAGCCGCGGCTGCAAGTCCTGTCGCACCAGATCGTCCCGGCATGACTTGTGCGGCGAGCGTGCCTGCCATTGCGAAAGTCAAAGCAGTGCCGGCGATTCCCGCTGCATAAATGAGCGCCCCCGTCACTTCGGTACCTGCCGCCAAGAGACCCGCCGCGACAGCGACGCCAATCAGCGCTGCGGACCCAACCAAGACAACCAGGCAGCTGGCAGCCACGTCGACCAGCCGCAGTCGCCCCGCGAGGAGCAGATTCCACCTCCCGGTATCCTCCTCGCCACGAGTTATCCGCGTGGCGGCCAGCAGAATCCATATGCTCGCGAGCACCGCTGCCGCTGTTCCGGTGCGCCACACGGTGAAGCCTCCGGGGTCGTCCAGGGCGACTGGTGGGCCCGACAAGATTCTCGTCGCGGGATTTTCGGCAAGGGCGCGCAAATTCGATTCATTCAGTAGGTCGCCGATCGGCTGGTACTGGCTGGCGACCAACGCCGACATGCCTCCGCAGAACAAGGCAACCACTATGGCACCGCGGTGGACCTGACGTCTGGCAAGGTCGCTCACCTGCCCGAATTCCGGCCGGGCGTCGACCGTCGGCATCGGTCGCGTGCAGGCCGTCACCGCGGAGCCTTCCCGTAGTAAGCAAGAAAAATCTCTTCGAGAGTCGGTTCACGCATCGCGAGTACGGTGACGTCAACATCCGCGAGTGCGCGAAGCGCGGCCGCAGGGGGTCCCGTCAGATTGAAGCGCATCCGTTGTCCGTGCAGTTTTTCAATGTTCGACACTCCTGCGACATCCTCGAAGGACGGCGGTACACCGCGATAGGAAAACTCGACGACAGTTCGATGTAACTGCCGCAGGTCGGCGATGCTGTCGACTTCCACGAGTCGCCCAGCGCGAAGAATCGCCACCCGATCGCAGACGGCTTCTACTTCGGCCAGTTGATGAGAGCTGAGGAAAACCGTCTGCCCCCGCTGCCGAGCTTCTGCGACACAACGACGAAACTCTCTCTCCATCAGGGGATCCAAGCCGCTCGTAGGCTCGTCGAGGACCAGAAGCGGAGCTCGTGTCGCGAAGGCAGCGACAAGGACGACCTTCTGCCGGTTACCGGTTGAATAGGTTTTCGCCGGTCGGTCGAGTTCCAGATCGAAACGTTCTACCAACTGGTCGCGGTAGGACGGGTCGACACCAGGACCCAGGGATCCGAGCAACTCGAGAATCTCCGCGCCCGTCAGTCTCGGCCATAACGCAACATCCGCGGGCACGTATGCGAGGTAACCGTGGGCCCGACGAACGTCACCGGCAGGGCAATCGAAGATCTTTGCACTGCCTGCGTTGGGGTGGATCAGACCGAGCAACAGGCGGATAGTTGTCGACTTCCCCGCACCGTTTGGGCCCAAGAACCCAAACACTTCGCCGGCGGCCACGGTGAATTGCAGATTATCGACGGCCGTGACATGTCCGAATCGCTTGGTCAGACCGTCGACATTGATTGCAGGGGTAGGCACGGACTGTTCGAGCGATCCCACACCCTGAAGGGTAAGACAGACCCAATAGCGATTCCGCGCTTTGTTCACAGCGCGCGGGCGGGGGCGACTGGTCGGCCGGTCCTTTCTTGCGCAACGTTCAGTGCATTTGCCTGCACATCTGAGATGTCGCCTGCTCCACCGTTGTTCGTATCGCGGTGGCTCGGCTCGCGGTCGGTCAGCGTTCAGCGGTTGCAGAGAGAGTTTTAGACGTTTGCTGGAATAGCGATGGCAGAACAACCGCCCGCACTCTGTGTAGACGCCTTGGGAACGATCCGGGAATGTGCGGAAACTAAAATTGCAGTTTGCTGATCTCGGCTATTACCGCTTTCGGTCTGTTCGCTAGACCAACTAACAGAGCCTGGCTGGAGAAGCGGTCTAGCGAACTACGGCAGCGGGTTGTTATACACATGACAAGCACATTCTTCACTCTAGTAACATGAGGGCGATTAGCGTAACTGTCGGCGTTATCGGCCCGGGTGTGTCGCTAAGCCGCATTTGTGGCTCGTGTCGAGACTTTGCCAAAACGGCAGACCGATCTTGGTGTAGGCCAGTAAAGTCCGGAATGGCTGATTTCGATTGCAGCCTGCGACATGTGTGGAGCCCCGATGAGCGCGAACTTAATTGACGACAACGAAGGCAACTTCTATGTCGCGGTTAATGAAGAGGGGCACCGCAGTATGACGATGTGGTTCGCCGACACGCTCCGCAGCTGGCTGGGCAGCGACCGTGTGTGGATGGCACCGCGCGTCCGGGCCGCGCACAGAGTTGCGACCTCGATCGGCCCATAGCCCAGGCCAGCCCCTGGCACACGGCTGGCCACTGAATACTCGACGCATCTCAAGCGGGGGTGTGGGATGGAACTCGAGAACCGAGTTTTTCCGCTTACTCGTGGGCAGCTCGACATCTGGCTAGCACAAAAGTCGGGCAGCTTCGGAACAAAATGGCAGCTGGGCGAGCTCTTGCGGATCGACGGGGCGTTAGACCCGGATCTTCTTACGCAAGCCATCACTCACGTGGTCCGGGAGGCCGAACCGCTCAGAGCTGCATTTTTTGAGATCGATGGACAAGTCCGCCAACGCCTTGTTGATTATCCGGACGTCGAGCTTGCTCGCTACGAACTCAACGGCTCGGAGGATCCCGCTCATGATGCCCTGCGATTGGCGTCATCTATCCAGCGCACGCAGATGCCGCTTGACGGCCCCCTCTTCACATTCGCCTTGCTGCAGACCGGTAACGACGAATCTTATTTGTTCGCATGCTGCCATCACATTGTGGTGGATGGAATTGGTCTCACCCTGATTTGTCATAGAATCGCGGACGTCTACTCAGCAATGGCGTCGGGCATACCGATCTCGCCTGCATTCTTCGGGTCGCTGAGTGATTTGATCGAATGTGAATCAGAATACGAAGCGTCAACTGAGTATTTAGAGGATCAGGCTTACTGGGAGAGAAATCTGCCGCAGGACGCTGCGCCGACTCATCGAACAACACAAGGCGAACCTGCCGAGCGCGGAGAAGAAACTTCTGCCCCAATTCCGTTGGACCCGTCCGTCGTAGCGGGGCTCCAGGCCCTGGCCCAAAACTTGGGTTTGCGTCGTTCGTCAGTGATCACTGCAGCTTGCGCTCTTCTGGTGCGCGCGTTCGAGACTGAAGGGTCGGAGGTGGTACTCGACTTCCCGGTCAGCAGGCGTGTGCGGCCAGAAACACAGTTGGTGGCCGGGATGATCTCCGGGTTCGTCCCGCTGGTGGTGAATGCTTCGCCGGAATTGACGGTCGCTGATTTCTGCGCCGTCGTGCAAGCGCGAATGAAGGAAGCTCTGCAACATCAACGCTTCCCCGTGCATTCGATTGATTATCGGGCGCGACTTCGCGGGTCGGGGCAGGCCTCCGATCGAGTCGTCGTTAATTACATCCCGGCGAAGCACACCGGGCATTTTGCCGGCGCCGCGACCACGGGAACTTTGACCCATGCCGGTCCCATCGAGTTCGGGCTGGTGTTCTTCAAGGACGATGACCAACTTTTCCTCAGCACGGTAGGGACGGGCCAATTCTTTCCGAACTGTGATGTCCGCAATCTGGCAGGACGGTTGGAGCGTGTGTTGTCGGCGATGGCTGCTGACCCTGGGCGGCCGTTGTCTTCGGTCAGGGTTCTCGAAGATATAGAGCAGGATCACTTCGATAGGCTCGGTAACCGCGCGACGCTGATGCTGCCACGAGGCGAAGCGCCCTCCATACCGGGTGCGTTTGCGGCACGGGTGGCCCAGAATCCCGATGCCGTCGCGGTGACTTCGGACGGTCGTTCGCTCACCTACCGCGAGTTGGACGAGGCCGCGAATCGGTTGGCGCATGTGCTCGCGGCTCATGGCGCAGGTCCGGGACGATGTGTAGCACTGTTAGTTCCGCGTTCGATTGAGGCGGTCGTGGGGATGCTGGGGGTCCTCAAGAGCGGGGCGGCGTACCTGCCGATCGACCCGGTGCTGCCGACGGATCGAATCGAGTTCATGGTGACCGATGCTGCGCCGATCGCGGCGGTCACCACGGAAGACTTGGCCGCTCGATTCAACGAAAGTGGCTGTGCGGTCGTTGATGTCGCCGATACGCGAGTCGACGATCACCCCTGCACCGTGTTGCCGCTACCCGACGGTGATGCCATCGCGTATGTCATCTACACCTCAGGGACGACTGGCGTGCCCAAGGGCGTGGCTATCGCCCATCGCAGTGTCACCAAGTTGTTGGGGTCGTTGGAGGCGGTGCTTCCGGCGGGCGGGGTGTGGCCGCTGTGCCATTCGCTGGCTTTCGACGTGTCGGTGTGGGAGATCTTTGGTGCACTGCTGAGCGGCGGGCGTCTTGTGGTGGTGCCCGAGGCGGTGGCCAGCTCTCCAGATGACCTACGCGAATTGCTGCTTGTCGAACAGATCAGTGTATTGACGCAGACGCCGTCGGCGGTGGCGATGCTGCCCGCTGAGGGGTTGGAGGCGCTGTCGTTGGTGGTGGTCGGTGAGGCGTGTCCGGCTGAGGTGGTGGATCGGTGGGCGCCGGGGCGGGTGATGGTCAATGCCTATGGGCCGACGGAAACCACGATGTGTGTGGCGATCAGCGCCCCGCTGGCGCCGGGGTTGGGACCTCCGCCGATTGGGTCGCCGGTGGTGGGTGCGGCGTTGTTCGTGCTGGATAAGTGGTTGCGCCCCGTGCCGGTTGGTGTGGTGGGGGAGTTGTACGTGGCCGGCGGCGGGCTGGCGTATGGATACGTGCGTCGGGCGGGCTTGACCGGGTCGCGGTTCGTGGCGTGTCCGTTCGGTGGTGAGGGGGCGCGCATGTATCGCACCGGAGACCTGGTGCGGTGGCGTGTGGATGGGCAGCTTCACTATCTGGGTCGAGTTGATGAGCAGGTCAAGATTCGTGGGTATCGGATCGAGTTAGGGGAGATCCAGGCCGCTTTGTGTGGTCTTGATGAGGTTGAGCAGGCCGCGGTGATCGCGCGAGAGGATCGTCCGGGCGATAAACGGCTGGTCGGTTACATCACCGGCTCGGCAGACCCGACCGAAATTCGTGGTCAACTCGCCGAGAGCCTGCCTCCGTACATGGTGCCGGCTGCAATAGTGGTGTTGAACAGTTTGCCGTTGACGCCCAACGGCAAACTCGACGCCCGCGCCTTACCTGCGCCGGAGGCTCGTGACGCCGACCGAAAGCGGGGGCCGGCCAACGCAGTCGAGGAGATCCTGGTCGGCATCTTCACGGATGTGCTGGGTGTAGATCATGTC
The DNA here is from genome assembly GCA_050205545.1 of Mycolicibacterium celeriflavum. Taxonomy (GTDB): domain Bacteria; phylum Actinomycetota; class Actinomycetes; order Mycobacteriales; family Mycobacteriaceae; genus Mycobacterium; species Mycobacterium celeriflavum_A. The sequence goes on along the minus strand of JBNMQV010000005.1, from coordinate 309 downwards.
GGAGTCGACGATTCGTTCTTCGATCTCGGCGGGGATTCACTCTTGGCGATGCGCCTATCCGCGGCGATCAACACCGCGTTGGATGCCGATCTTTCGGTACCAGCCGTATTCGACGCTCCCACGGTCACGCAACTGGTCGACCGTATCGGTGTGGGCTCGCGCTGTCTTCAACCGTTGACGCCTGCCGTGCGCCCTGAGGTGGTGCCGTTGTCGTTTGCCCAGCAGCGGTTGTGGTTCCTTGGTCAGTTGCAGGGGCCTTCGCCGGTGTACAACATGCCCGCGGCGTTGCGGTTGAGCGGACGATTGGAC
>JBNMQV010000004.1:0-269523 GCA_050205545.1 Mycolicibacterium celeriflavum | reverse complement strand
GGGTAGCCCGCCGAGGGCGGCGGGTAGGCCTGCGCGGGCGGCGGGTACGGATTGGGCGGCGGCCCGCCGTAGGGCGGCTGCTCACCGTAAGGCGGCTGCTCACCGTAAGGCGGCTGCCCGCCGTAGGGCGGCGGCCCGTACGGCGGGGGAGGGCCCGGCGGCGTGGTCACGCGAGCAACCGTAGCGCGGCGATCGCCATCTAGCTGCGTATCGATCCCCAGCGCTCGTGCTTGGCCATCGCGACACAGACCACCGACCGCGAGCCCTCCGACCAGGCCTGCGCGCCGGGAAGGCCGAGCGCGAGCCGAAATGTCGGTCCCTCGGGGATATTCGGCGCGTAGTCGAACAGCTTGCCGCTGCACTGGTCGCCGAGCCGTCGCAGGGCGTCCTCACCGGGATACTCGTGCTCATCGGGTGCGCGGACGATCGCGAAAACCTCGCCGTAGTGCGGCCCCTCGCAGGTCACCCGCTTCACCTCCTGCGGCAGCACATCGGACTCGGAGGTGCGCACACAGTCGCCGAGTCGCAAGAGGTCGGCGCGCACCGGAGTCGTCATGCGCGGCTGGACGATGTAGAACCAGCCGATCGTCGCCAGGGCGACGACGCCGACGACGACGACCGCGACGATCACCCAGTGGCTAGGACGCACTCACCAACCGTAATGCCGCATCGACCGCCAGCGCGGGCACATCGAGCGTCTTGGACCCCAGATCGTGCCGGGCCCCGGTGATCTCGACGACCTCGGTGCGCGCACCGATCAACGCGGCGGCGGGACGGAGTTCGTCGATCGAGCCGAACGGATCGGCGGTGCCGTGCGTGAACACCGTCGGCGCCGCGATGCGCGGAAGGTGTTCGGTGCGGGCACGTTCCGGCTTACCGGGCGGATGCAGCGGGTAGGAGAACAGCGTCAGCACATCGATGTGCGCCAGCCCGTCGGCGACCGCCATCGACGTCATCCGGCCGCCGTAGGAGTGACCGCCGGCGATGACCGGACCCTCGGCGAGCGTGCGCGCGACCTCGATGGCCTCCACGACACCGGCCTGGTCGGCCTTCGCCGATCCGGACGGCGGACCCTTGGGCCGTCGGCGCCGGTACGGAAGGTTGTAGCGCACCGCGAGCCAGCCACGTGCGGCCCACTCGCCGCAGACCCGCGTCAGCAGCGGCGCGTCCCTGCTGCCGCCCGCGCCGTGGGTGAGCACCACGACACCCGCCGGATCCCCTTCGGGCTCGTGCGCGATTCCCGCGATCGCCTCGAGGCTCACTCGGCCAGCCTGAACAGCGCCGACACCGGGCCGTGGCCGTGTCCCAGAGGGTAAGCGGCGCGCAGACATTCGGTGACCCAACGTTTCCCGAACGCGACGGCGTCGGGAACGGAGTAACCGTGTGCCAGCGCGCTGGCGATGGCGGCGGCCAACGTGTCGCCGGCGCCGTGATCGTGACCGGTGTCGATTCGCGTGGCGTCGAACTCGTGGAACTCGGTGCCGTCGAACAGCAGATCCGAACTCTGCGCCGAGGTCCGCAGGTGGCCGCCCTTGACCAGCGCCCACTGCGGTCCGAGGGCGTGCAGCGCGCGGGCGGCCTCACGCTGGGTGGTGTCGTCGACGACGTCGATACCGACGAGCAGACGCACCTCGTCGAGGTTCGGCGTCACCAGCGTGGCGAGCGGGAACAATTGGGTCCGCAGCGAATCCAGTGCACTGGGATGTAACAGTGGATCGCCGTGCATCGAGGCGCACACCGGGTCGAGGACCAGCGGAACCGAACCGGCCAGGCCCTGCGCCCGCCAGGTTTGGGCGACCATGTCGATGATGTCGGAGGACGCCAGCATTCCCGTCTTGGCGGCCTGTACGCCGATGTCGGATGCCACCGCTTCGATCTGTCCGGCGATGACGTCGAGTGGGATCTCGTGAAAACCCTTGACGCCGAGCGAGTTCTGGATGGTGACGGCGGTGACCGCGACCAGGCTGTGCACGCCGAGAAGCGCGAACGTGCGCATGTCGGCCTGGATGCCCGCGCCTCCGCCGGAGTCGGATCCGGCGATCGTCAGCACCCGCGCCGGGGTGGCGCCCGGCGGGGGCAGCGGCAGATAGCTCATGTCAGCGGAAGGTATACGCGGTTGCCGTGTTCGGCGAATTCGCGTGACTTCTCGTCCATTCCCATCTGCATGGCGGCCTCGATCGCCTCCTCGCTGTCGAGTCCGTGCGCGGCGGCGTAGTCGCGCACGTCTTGAGTGATCCGCATGGAACAGAACTTCGGCCCGCACATCGAGCAGAAGTGCGCGGTCTTCGCGGGCTCGGCGGGCAGCGTCTCGTCGTGGTACTCGCGCGCGGTGTCAGGATCCAGCGATAGCGCGAACTGGTCCTTCCAGCGGAACTCGAAGCGCGCGCGTGACAACGCGTCGTCGCGCTCCTGGGCGTGCGGGTGCCCCTTGGCGAGATCGGCGGCGTGCGCGGCGATCTTGTAGGCGATGACGCCGTCCTTGACGTCCTTGCGGTCGGGCAGGCCGAGGTGCTCCTTCGGCGTGACGTAGCACAGCATCGCGGTGCCGGCCTGGGCGATGATCGCCGCGCCGATCGCGCTGGTGATGTGGTCGTAGGCGGGTGCGATGTCGGTCGCCAGCGGACCCAGGGTGTAGAACGGCGCCTCCTCGCACCACTCCTCCTCGAGCCGGACGTTCTCGACGATCTTGTGCATCGGCACGTGGCCCGGACCCTCGATCATCACCTGCACGCCATGCGATTTCGCGATCTTCGTGAGTTCGCCGAGCGTGCGCAGCTCGGCGAACTGGGCCGCGTCGTTGGCGTCGGCGATCGAGCCGGGCCGCAGGCCGTCGCCGAGAGAGAACGTCACGTCGTAACGCTGCAGGATCTCGCACAGTTCGTCGAAGTGCGTGTAGAGGAACGATTCTCGATGGTGTGCCAGGCACCAGGCGGCCATGATCGAACCACCGCGGCTGACGATGCCGGTGACGCGCTTGACCGTCAGCGGGACGTAACGCAGCAGCACGCCGGCGTGCACGGTCATGTAGTCGACGCCCTGCTCGCACTGTTCGATCACGGTGTCGCGGTAGAGCTCCCACGTCAACGCGGCGGGATCGCCGTTGACCTTCTCGAGGGCTTGGTAGATCGGCACGGTGCCGACGGGCACCGGCGAATTGCGCAGGATCCACTCCCGGGTGGTGTGGATGTCGCGACCGGTGGAGAGGTCCATGATCGTGTCGGCGCCCCAGCGGGTGGCCCACACCATCTTGTCGACCTCTTCGGCGATCGAACTGGTCACCGCCGAATTGCCGATATTGGCATTGACTTTCACCGCGAACGCCTTGCCGATGATCATCGGTTCGGTCTCGGGATGGTTGTGGTTCGCCGGGATGACGGCCCTGCCCGCGGCGACCTCGTCACACACCAGCTCGGCGGGGACGCCTTCGCGTGCGGCGATGAAGGCCATCTCGGCGGTGATCTCGCCGGCGCGGGCCCGTTGCAGCTGGGTGCCGCGGTCACGCACGACGCCGGGCCGCGGCAGAAGCCCCGCCTGGAGGTTGAGGGTGGCCGTCGGGTCGGTGTACGGACCGGAGGTGTCGTACAGGTCGAGGTGTTCGCCGTTGGACAACCGCACCCGGCGGAACGGCACCCTCGCGCCGGGTACCGCGTCGAGTTCGCGGTAGATCTTCGTGCTGCCCTCGATGGGGCCGGTGGTCACGGTGACAGAAGCGTTCGCGACGTGCGTCATCTGATCTATCTCCCTACGCCGGCATTACCCGGTCAGGTTCGTACGGTCGACGGGCCCACCCGTCCTCTCAGCGCACTCGTGTGCGCTCCCGTGTGTGGACGCCTGCCACGCTAGCGCAGGCGGCGACGAAGCGGGAGGGGGCGATACAGAGAGATCCGGAGGATCGTCGAAACGGCGGATCGTCCGGACCCGGCGGCGGGGGAGGCGTTGATTCGGTCGCTGAGCCGCCAATTGTGCGCGCATCCTGTCGGGACCTCCCTGAAAAGGGTTCAGGCGGCGATGTTCTGGCAGTAATTGGCCAGGTCCGACGGGACGGTCAACCGCCCGCGGTCGGGTCGGCGCGGTTGAACGGTGTCGGTTGGTAGCGCTGCGCCTGCCCTCTGACAAGTCGCGTTCACGCGAGTTCGATCAGAACCGGGGCGTGGTCGCTGGGCGCTCCGATCCGGTCCTTCCCGCTCTTGCGTTCGTCCCGGACGATCTCGGCGTGCGTGACGCGCGCGGCGAGCGCCGGCGAACCGAGGATGAAATCGATCCGCATGCCACGGTTCTTCGGGAACCGCAGCTGCGTGTAATCCCAATAGGTGTAGACCGCAGGGCCGGGAGTGAACGGCCGCACCACATCGGCGAAACCCGTTTCGACCACCGCGTTGAACGCCGCGCGTTCCGGCGCGGTGACGTGGGTGCTGCCCTGGTAGAACTCGACGCTCCAGACATCCTCGTCGGTCGGCGCGATGTTCCAGTCGCCGACCAACGCGATCTGCGCGCCGGGATCGTCGGACAACCACTTCTGCGCCGTATCGCGGAGCGCGTCAAGCCATTCCAGTTTGTACTCGTAGTGCGGCGAGCCGACGTACCGGCCGTTGGGTACGTACAGGCTCCAGACCCGGACACCGTTGCAGGTGGCGCCGAGCGCCCGGGCCTCCGCCGCCGCCTCCACGTCCGGCTTGTCGCTCCACGTCGGTTGGTCGTCGAATCCGATCTGCACGTCGTCGATGCCGACCCGGGACGCGATCGCCACGCCGTTCCACTGGTTGAACCCGCAGTGGGCCACCTCGTAGCCGGCGGCCAGGAACGGCATGACCGGAAACTGTTCGTCGTTGCACTTGGTCTCCTGCATCGCCAGCACATCGACGTCGGCGCGCTCGAGCCAGTCGGTGACCCGCTCGACCCGGGCCCGAATCGAGTTGACGTTCCAGGTGGCGATCCGCATGGCCTACAGGCTACGAGCGTCGACATAGCGGCTGCGGTGCTGCGTCGCAAACCCCATGGAGCGATACAGGCCGAGGGCGACTTCGTTGTCCACGAGCACCTGCACGTATCCGCGGGTGGCGCCCTGCTGCGCTCCCCAGCGCAGGAGGGTCGAACACATCGCGCGCGCCAGGCCTTGGCCGCGGGCCTGCTCGTCCACCCGCACCGCCGACAAGCCGACCCAGCGACGACCATCCGGTCCCGACGTCAACGCGGCCCTGCCGACCGCCGCGCCGGGGACCGTTGCGAACGCGACCTCGCCGTCGATGACAGCGGTCAAAATGTCGACCGGTACGTCGCGCCGGTACAGCCGCATCCATTCCGCGTCCGGGGTCCGGTCCAGCCTCACCCGTTCGTCGACGGCAGTGTCGGTCAAATCGTTTGTCATGACCTCGGTTTCGAGGTGAGGAGATACCGGTGTTGCACGGAACAGCCGATCGGGTACCGAGAGCCACGGCGTCAGCCCCCGTTCGCCGTACCACTCGGTGATCGCGGGAATGGCGGTCGCATCGGCATCGAAGCCAAGGGGCACAGCGGAATTGGCGCGGTGGGTGTGGCCGTCGGCGGCGCGCAGCAACCAGCCGCCGAGCCATCTCTGCTCAAGACCCGGCCATGCCAGGCCCGCCGCGTGTTCGGCGTTGCGGATGTCGGCGGTGCGCACCGGCGCGGCGGTGAGCGTCTTGATGGCCACGACATCGTCTCCCGCGACCTGCACCACGTCGCCCGCCTTCGTGCGAATACGAAGTGCCGCACCGACTTCGACGACGAGCCCGATCACGTCCGTCAGCGGCGGCGTCGAGCCGGCCGGCAGCCGGTACCGCACCATCACGCGCGTACCGACGGCGGGCACCCCGGTCACGGTCAGTGACCGAACGGATCGGGATCCTTACCGGGCATCCATGACAATCCCGGCACGCCCCAGCCGTGCGACTTCACCGCGCGCTTGGCGCTGCGCGCGTGCCTGCCGACCAACCGGTCCAGGTAGAGGAAGCCGTCGAGGTGGCCGGTCTCGTGCTGCAGCATCCGCGCGAACAGGTCGGTTCCTTCGATCGTGATCGGATTGCCCTCGGCGTCCAGACCCGTCACCCGCGCCCAGTCCGCCCGCCCCGTCGGAAACGACTCGCCGGGCACCGAAAGGCAACCCTCGTCGTCGTCGTCCGGATCCGGCATGGTCTCGGGAACTTCGGAAGTCTCCAGCACGGGGTTGACGACCACGCCGCGGCGGCGGGTGAGACGACCGCGCACCTCCGCGCAGTCGTACACGAACACCCGCTTGGAGACCCCGATTTGATTTGCCGCCAAGCCAACCCCGTTGGCCGCGTCCATCGTGTCGAACAGGTCGGCGATCAGATCCGCGAGGTCGGGCGGCAGCGAACCGTCGTCTCCGACCGGCACCGGCTCGGTGGCCGTGTGCAGGACGGGATCTCCTACGATGCGGATCGGAACGACTGCCATGCGGAAAATCTTAGGTTGGCAATCCTTGCTGGCCGACTCGCGGGCATGTCGAACAGCTCATCAGCCCATTACGTGGTTGAATGAGCGCCGAACCACAGCGATGTCATTCAAGTTGTCGGAAGGGTCCAAGAGCCAGATGGACGGCGCGATCGCGCGGACTGAACAATCCGGGGACAACTCTGAACTCTCCGACGGGCTGACCCGGCGCGAGCACGACATTCTCGCGTTCGAGCGGCAGTGGTGGAAGTACGCCGGCTCCAAGGAAGACGCCATCAAGGAGTTGTTCTCCATGTCGGCCACCCGCTACTACCAGGTCCTCAACGCGCTCGTCGACCGGCCGGAGGCGCTCGCCGCCGATCCGATGCTGGTCAAACGGTTGCGACGGTTGCGGGCCAGCAGGCAGAAGGCGCGGGCGGCACGCCGTCTCGGCTTCGACGTCACCTGAGTTAACCGGGCCGCGTGGCCCGCTCGATAAGGTGGGCGCAATGAACCAGCGAGATTCGTCGGGGTTGCCTCTGCGCGCCATGGTGATGGTGCTGCTCTTCCTGGGCGTCGTGTTCCTGTTGGTCGCGTTCCAGGCGATGGGCTCCGACAGCGACGACGACGACGCGCCACCGCTGGCCACGACCACCACGACCACGACGCCGACGACGTCGGCGTCACCCAAGCCGCCAGAAGCCGAGGTGCGGGTCTTCAACATCTCCGAGGTGCAGGGTGCGGCCGAAGGTGCCGCCGGACGACTGCGCGAGGCCGGCTGGAACGTCACCGAGACCGGCAACCTCGAGCTGCCGGACGTGACGGCCACGACCGTGTACTTCAGCGACGCGCCCGGTGAGCAGAAGGCCGCCGAGGAAGTGGGGCGCCTGCTCGAAGCACCCGTCGAACCACGCCTACCCGCACTCGCCGAACAGCCGCCGGGCGTCATCGTGGTGGTCACCGGTTAGGCTCTTGCACATGTTCAAGACCGTCGCCGCTGCCGCCTTGTTCGCTGTTCTCGCTCTCGCCTTGAGCGCCTGTGCGGCGCCCGAGGAGCCCAGCAACGCGCCCGGCACCCCGCCGCCCGTCTGGACCGGATCTCCGTCTCCGGCGGCCCCGCCTGGTGAGGGCGGTGGCGGCCATGGCGGCGGGCATGGCCAAGAGCAAGGCCAAGGCCAGGGCGAAGGTCAGGCCGCGGGCGAGACCCTCACCGCCGAGCTGAAACTGGCCGACGGCACCCCGGTCGCCACCGCGCAGATTCAGTTCACCGGCGGTTACGCGACCGTCACCGTCGAGACCAGCACGGCGGGCAAGCTGACTCCCGGCTTTCACGGCATGCACATTCATCAGGTCGGCAAGTGCGAGGCCAACTCGGTCGCACCCACCGGCGGTGCGCCGGGGAACTTCAACTCCGCGGGTGGGCACTTCCAGGTGCCCGGCCACAGCGGCCACCCGGCGAGCGGCGACCTGTCGTCGCTGCAGGTCCGCGAGGACGGTTCGGCGAAGGTGGTGACGACGACCGACGCGTTCACCGCCGAGGAGCTCACCTCGGGCGCGGGGACGGCGATCATCATCCACGAGAAGGCGGACAACTTCGCCAACATCCCGCCGGAGCGCTACCAGCAGATCAACGGTGACCCGCCGCCGGATGCGACCACCCTCGCGACCGGTGACGCCGGATCGCGGGTGGCATGCGGTGTTATCCGTACCGGCTAACAGCCATATCGACTTCGTCGGCTCGCCGCGACCGACGGTCGGGGTCGAGTGGGAGTTCGCGCTCGTCGACGCGACGACGCGGGATCTGAGCAACGAGGCCACCGCGGTCATCGAGGAGCTCGGCGAGAACAACCCGCGCGTGCACAAGGAGCTGCTGCGCAACACGGTCGAGATCGTCACGGGCATCTGCGATTCGGTGCCGGAGGCGATGGACGACCTGCGCTCGACCCTGGTGACAGCGCGCGAGATCGTGCGGGCCCGCGGCATGGACCTGTTCTGCGCAGGCACCCACCCGTTCGCGCAGTGGTCGCCCGGCAGCCTGACCGACGCCCCCCGCTACGCCGAGTTGATCAAGCGCACCCAGTGGTGGGGCAGGCAGATGCTGATCTGGGGTGTGCACGTGCACGTGGGGGTCCGGTCCGCGCACAAGGTGATGGCGATCAACACCTCGCTGCTCAACCACTATCCGCATCTGTTGGCCCTGTCCGCGTCCTCTCCGTTCTGGGACGGCGAGGACACCGGCTACGCGTCCAACCGGGCGATGATGTTCCAACAGCTCCCGACGGCCGGGCTGCCGTTCCACTTCCAGACGTGGGCGCAGTGGGAACGCTTCGTCTACGACCAGAAGAAGACCGGCATCATCGACCACATGAACGAGATCCGTTGGGACATCCGGCCTTCGCCGCACATCGGCACCGTGGAGGTACGGATCTTCGACGGTGTCTCGAATCTGCGCGAGTTGAGCGCGCTGGTCGCGTTGACGCACTGCCTGGTCGTCGACCTGGATCGGCGGCTCGACGCCGGTGAATCGCTGCCGACCATGCCGCCCTGGCACGTGCAGGAGAACAAGTGGCGCGCAGCGCGTTACGGCCTCGACGCGATCATCATCCAGGACGCCGACAGCAACGAGCGGCTGGTGACCGAGGATCTCGACGAACTGCTCAACCGGCTCGAACCGGTGGCTGCGTCACTGCACTGTGCCGACGAATTGCGGCGCGTCGCTGACATCTACAACTCGGGGGCGTCGTATCAACGCCAACGCCGGGTCGCCGAGGAGCACGACGGTGATCTGCGCGCCGTCGTCGACGCCCTGGTCGCCGAACTGGACTTGTAGCCGTGGCGGCCATCCCGATGTTCCCGTTGCAGGTGGCGATGCTGCCGGGCGAGGAACTGCCGCTGCGTATCTTCGAACCGCGTTACGGCGCACTGGTTTCGGACTGTCTGGCCACGGACGATCCGGCGTTCGGGGTCGTGCTGATCACCGCCGGCCGGGAAGTGGGCGGCGGGGACACCCGCAGCGACGTCGGTGCGCTGGCGCACATCGTCGAGGTGGCGGATTTCGGTGACGGCCGCTATCGCCTCAAATGTGCGATGGGTGAACGCATCCGGGTGGTCGAGTGGCAGCCTGACGATCCGTATCCGCGCGCCGCGGTCGAACCGTGGCCCGACCAGCCGGGTGCGCCGGTCGAGGTGGACGCGATCCGTGACGTCGAGGACCGCATGGTCGCGTTGTTCGAACGGATCGCCGCCGCCCGCGGCGCCGAGGTCAACGCCCGCGAGTTGGTCGCAGGAGCCGATGCCTCGGGCGACGCCGGTAAGTGGTTGTACGCGTTGACGTCCCGGCTGCCGATGGGACAGGCAGACCGCTACGCGGTGCTGGCCGCGCCGACGGTCGCCGAGCGGTTGGCGGCGTTGAGCGACGCGGTCGAGACCGTCACCGCGATGGTCGAGTTCCAGTTGTCGTCGGGGGACTAGCGGATCAGCAGGTCCGCTGCCCTTCGACGAAGACCGTGCGCGGCGTGGTTTCGTCGGGTTCGCCCGCGGCGCACCGGCCGTAACGGTCCATCAGATCCGCGGCGCTGACGGAGGTCACATCCCAGCCGTGGTCTGCGAGCCAGTCGGTCACCTCGGTGCGCTCCTCCACGTACCAGAGGTCCTGGACGTCGAACGCGTCGTCGTCACCCTCGAGACCAGCCTGCCTGCGGTACTCGCGCATCTTCTCGCGTCCACTCGCCAGGTACTCCGGATCGAAGAACCCCGCGCCGAACGACTCGACACCGACCCGGCTGCCCCGCGCACTCAGTTCGTGGATCCGTTCGAACAACAAATCCTGTCCGCTCGCAGGCAGATACGGCAGCAGCCCCTCGGCCGCCCAGGCGGTCGGCTCGCTCGGGTCGAACCCCGCATCGCGCAGTGCCCGCGGCCAGTCGTCGCGAAGGTCGATCGGGACGGGAACGTACTTGGCGGTCGGCTGGGCTTCGGACCGACGCAGCGTGTCGACCTTGAACGTCAGCACCCGGGGCTGGTCGATCTCGTAGACGACGGTGCCGTCGATCCACGGCAACCGCCATGCCCGCGCGTCGAGACCGGCCGCGAGGATCACCGCCTGGTCGATGCCGTTGGCGCCCGCGGCGATGAAGAACTCGTCGAACCATTTGGTGCGCGACGCCGCATAGCCGCCGATGGCGCGGATCCGCTCGACCACATGAGCCGGAGGCAGTTGCCAGCCCCGCTCCACCGCGGCGTCGACAAACATCTGCGCGTACGGGTCGGTGAACAACGGGCATTCGGTGTTCTGCTCCTGCGCACGCGACCAGGCCACCCCGAGCGCGGTCGCGCCGACACTCTCGGTGATGTCCCAGCTGTCGTCGTCAGTCCTGGCCATTGGCACCGCTTCCCGGGTGGTCGGCGAACTCGTCAATCTCGTCCGCGGTCAACAGATCGTCTCGGACGTTCTGTTCCCGATACGCGAGCTGACCAACCCGGTTCGCCACCACGGGAGCGGTGATCACCGTGAACAAGCCGGTGAGTACGAGCATGCCGACGTCGGCGTTGCCGCGCAGCCGGATCCCGGCGCCGATGAGCACCAGCAGGAGCCCGAGCACCTGCGGCTTGGACGCGGCGTGCATCCTCGTCAAGGTGTCGGGGAAGCGGACCACGCCGATGGCCGCGGTGAGCGCGAGCGCCGAGCCGCCCAGCACGAGCACGCTCGTGACGATGTCGAGGCCCGTCATCGCCGCCCCCGGATGACGCGCGGCTTGTCGACGTCGGGGACGCGGAACCGAGCGACGCTCACCGTGCCGACGAAGCTGATCAACGCCAGGGCCGCCATTCCGTAGGTCACGGTGCTGTCCAGGCTGTAGGCCCCCCAGATGCCGATTCCGCACATCGCCACGGCGATGAGCGTGTCGACGGCGACCAGCCGGTCGAGGGTGCTCGGCCCCGCCAGCAGCCGGAACATCGTGATCGCCGCGGCGGCGGTGATCATCACCGCGGCGATGATCCACACGGTATTCATGCTTCGTTCTCCTCATACGCCGGGCGCCAGTCCTCGGGACGTTCGAACGTCCGGACCAGCAGTCGCTCGATCACGGCCACCTGGTGGTAGAACGCGCTCAGCGCGCGGTCGGAGCCGACGTCGATGACATGCATGTAGAGCAGACGGCGGGTCTGGTCGATCTCGAGGACGATCGATCCCGGAATCAGGTTGAAGATGACGACCGCCAGCGACAGCACGAGGTCCGACTTCACCGAAAGCTGCGCGCGCAGCACCGCCGACAATGGTGGGCGGGGTTTCAAGGACAGCCATGCGACCTGTACCGACGACAACACCAGCCGGTAAATGACGGTGAGGATGAGCCGGATCAGCGACAGCACATGCAATTTGCCCTCGACCGGGACGGCGGGCAGCGGAAGCAGCCAGGTGATCAACGTCGCGACGGCCAGGCCCGAGAGGACGTTGGCCGCTGAGAACGTGCCCCACAACAGGATCCAGACGAGCACCAGCCAGCAGAGGATCCAGATTCGCAGCGCGACGCTTCTCATCGGTGCCGTCTTCGATGTCCTCATCGGTTACCTACCACGGCCGTGATGTACTCGCCCCGGTCGAGCACCTCGTGGGACGCCCGCTCGCTGTAAGCGAAGATCGGCCCGGCCAGCACGGTCAGCGCGAGCCCCACCGCGATCAGCGCGCCCGTGGGTCCGACCATCCCGGCCGGCATGCGGCCGACGTGGTCGCGGTCGACGAACTGGATGTCCTCGGGTTCGTCGAGCAACGCGGACGGTAACGCCGCGGACAGATGCCCTTCGGGCGCGTCCTCACGCGACCGCCAGAACGCCTTGGTCCACACCCGGACCACCACATACAGCGTCAGCAGGCTGGTCACCACGCCACCGCCGACCAGTGTCCACGCCAGTACCGAACCGTCCTGCGCGCCGGCCTCGAGCAACGCCACCTTGCCGATGAAACCGGAGAACGGCGGTATGCCACCGAGATTGAGCGCGGGAACGACGAACACGAACGCCAGCAGCGGGCTGGCGGCGGCGAGGCCGCCGAGACGGTCCAACGTCGACGCCCCCGCCTGACGTTCGATCAGCCCGACGACCAAGAACAGCGTGGTCTGCACCAGAATATGGTGCGCCACATAGTAAATCGCGCCGGACATGCCGAGCTGGTTGGACAGCGCGATGCCGAACACCATGTACCCGATGTGGCTCACCAGCGTGAACGACAGCAGTCGCTTGATGTCGCTCTGGGCGATCGCGCCCAAAATGCCGATCAGCATCGTCAACAACGCGGCCACCAACAGGATCGGGTCGAGTCCACCGTTGGGGAACAGCAGCGAGTGCGCACGAATGATCGAGTAGACACCGACCTTGGTGAGCAGGCCGGCGAACACGGCGGTGACCGGAGCGGGCGCGGTGGGATACGAGTCGGGCAGCCAGGCCGACAGCGGAAACACCGCGGCCTTGATACCGAATGCCACCAGCAGCACCGCGAACATCGCCGAACGGATGCCCCCCGACACGTCGTCGAGGCGCACCGCGAGTTCGGCCAGGTTCAGCGTCCCGGTGGCCCCGTAGACCAGCGCGATCCCGAACAGGAAGATCAGCGAGCCGACCATCGACACCATCACATACGAGATGCCCGCGCGGACACGGTCTTTGCTCGCTCCGATCGTCAGCAGCACGAAGCTCGCGGCCAGCAACACCTCGAAGCCGACGAAGAGGTTGAACAGGTCGCCGGCGAGGAACGCCATGCACACGCCGGCCGACAACACCAGATAGGTGGGCATGAAGATCGACACGGGTTGGCGTTCGTCGCCGTCGCGGACACCCTGCCCGATGGCGTAGAACACGACGGCCAACAACACGATCGACGAGACGACGAGCATCAGCGCCGACAACCGGTCCACCACGAGCGTGATGCCCAGCGGTCCCATCCCGGGCACCGACTGTCCCCAGCCACCGACGTTGAGCACGAGCGTGCCGTCCCGGTCGGCGAGGTACAGCAGTGCCGCGCAGACCGCGACGACCGCACACAACACGGCGAGGGTGACCAGCCGTTGCAGCCGCGGTCGCCGGCCGGCGATCAGCGTGCTCGCCGCGCCCAGCGTCGGGAGCAGCACTGGCAGGGGGATCAGGGTGGCGGCCAACGTCATGCGCGAACCGCCTTCGCGTCCACCTTCATCGAGTGCGCACCGATCACTTCGACCCCTCGTATCCGGGCAGCGCGTCCAACTCGTCGGGTTCGTCGGTGTCGCGTGCGACGTCGGGTTTGGGGCGGTCCTCCTCGACGGCGGCGGTGTCCTTGGCGGCGAGCTCGGAGACCTTGGCGTCCTCGGGGTCGTCGCCCACTTCCTCTTCCGTGGTCAGCCGATAGGTCCGGTAGGCCATCGCAAGCACGAACGACGCGATGCCCATGGTGATGACGATCGCCGTCAGGATCATGCCCTGCGCCAACGGATCCGCGATGGTGCTTCGACCGTCGCTGGTGCGGCCGCGGATCGGCGGGCTGCCGGACGGGCCGCCCGCGATGAGGATGAGTAGGTTGATCGCGTTGCCGATCAGCAACAGGCCCAACAGCATTCGGGTCAGGTTGCGCTCGAGCAGCAGGTACACGCCCGCGCTGGTGAGTCCGCCGAGCAGGATGAGGGGCACGAGCGAGGTCGTCATCGCGAACTCACCGTCACTTTCTGCTCCTGACCCAACTCGACGTCGATGCGGGCGCCGAGGCTGCGCAACACGTCGAGCACCAGGCCCACGACGATCAGATACACCCCGAGGTCGAAGAACAACGCGGTGACGAACTTGACAGTGCCCAACATCGGCACGTCGATCTCGATCAGCGCCGACGACAGCGCGGGCGCGCCCACCAGGAGCGACGCGACCGCGGTGCCCGCGGCCAGCGTCAGGCCCGCGCCCAGGATCTTGCCCGCGTCCAACGGCAGCGTCTCGCCGAGTTCGTAGCGTCCGCCGGCGAGATACCGCAGCACCAACGCCAACCCGGCGGTCAGCCCGCCGGCGAACCCGCCACCCGGGGTGTTGTGCCCGGCGAAGAAGAAGTAGGCCGAGAGCACCATGATCAGCGGGAAGATGACCCGGGTCGCGACCTCCAGAATCAACGACCGGTGCCGCGGGTCGCGTAGTTCGCTGCCCCGCAGCCAGGTGATCTCACCGGCGGCCGGGCTGGTGTTCACGATCGCGGGCAGTCGGCCAATGTCGGGCTGGCCGGCGTCGGACACTCGCGGCGGGGCCCCGAACCGCCTGTGCCGGAACACCATCGACGCGACACCGGTCGCCGCGACCAGCAGCACCATGACCTCGCCCATGGTGTCCCAGGCACGGATGTCGACCAGCAACACGTTGACGGCGTTGCCGCCGTGGCCGCGGTAGTAGGCCGCATCGGGAATCAGCGAGGCGATCGGCACCCCGGTGCGCGCGGCCATCGCGTACACCGCCGTGGTGGTCACGACCGCACCGACCGCGAGCGCCAGCATGGCCCGCGGCCACCGGTATCGCCGGATGTGCACACGGTCGGCCTCGGCGGGCAGCGTGCGCAGCACGAGCACGAACACCACGAGCGTCAAGGTCTCGACCAAGAACTGCGTGAGGGCCAGATCGGGTGCGCCGTGCAGCGCGAAGATCGCCCCGCACCCATACCCCGTCACACCGACGAGCAGCACCGCCGCGAGACGGTTGCGCATCACGAGCGCGCCCAGCGCGGCGGCCAGGATGATCAGGCCGATCACCACTTGCAGCGGCGAACCCCACAGCCTGAACTCCGGGCGGTCGCGGGCGCCCAGCGCCAGCACGACCGTCGGCACCAGCACCAGCGTCGACAGGATCGCCGTCTGCGTGGCGGGGATCGAACCGCGCTGCGTGACCGCGGTGAGCTCGACCGAGAACAGGTCGAGCCTGCGCACGACGGCGTCGTAGACGTGGTCGGCGTTGCCCAGCGGTTCGCGCATCGTGCGGAACCGGCGCAACCGCTCGCGTCCGACGAAGGCGACCACGCCGGTGGCGATCACCAGCACCGACAACAGCAGCGGCAGGTTCACGCCGTGCCAGAGCGCGAGGTAGTACTCGTTGTTGCCGCCCGGCACCGTGTCGGCGTAACCCTCGAGCACGTCACCGATCCCGATCGGCCAGATCCCGAAGACCAATCCCGCCGCCGCGAGGATGCCCGGCGCGACCATGAACGCGCGTTCGGGGCGGTGCATCTCGGCGACACGCCTGCTCGGCTCCGGCTGACCTTTGCGGCCGAACGCCCCGAAGAGGAAACGCAGGCTGTAGATCGTCGTGAACACCGAACCGATCACGATGCCTGCCAGCACCAGCGGGGCGAACGCGCCGAGGGTCGGGCTGTGCAGCACGGTTTCGAGGTCGGCTTCCTTGGCCACGAATCCGAAGAACGGGGGAAGGGCCGCCATGCTGGCGGAGGCGCCGATGGCGATCAGTAACAGCGGCCGCGCCCGGTCGCCGAGCCACGCCAGCCTGCGGATGTCGCGCGTGCCGGTGGCGTGGTCGATGATGCCGACGACCATGAACAGCGACGCCTTGAACATGGCGTGCGCCACGAGCATCGCGAGCCCGGCGAGCATCATGTCGGCGCCGCCCGTGCCGACCATCACCGTGATCAGCCCAAGCTGGCTCACAGTGCCGAAGGCCAGGATCAGCTTCAGGTCGTATTCGCGCACCGCACGCCAGCCCGCCAGCAGCATGGTCAGCAGGCCGAGCGAGACCACCATCGGCTTCCACACCGGAGAGTCCGCGAAGCCGGGGCTCATCCGCGCGATCAGGTAGACGCCCGCCTTGACCATCGCCGCGGCGTGCAGGTACGCGCTTACCGGGGTGGGTGCGGCCATCGCGCCCGGCAGCCAGAAGTGCAGCGGCACGATCGCCGACTTGGACAGGGCACCGACCAGGATCAGCACCAGCCCGACCGAGGCGGCCACCCCGGACGGCGGGGCCGCGAGCAGGTCGGACAGCAGGTAGCTGCCCGCCATGTTTCCGAGCACGATGATCCCGACGAGCATCGCCAGGCCACCGAACGTCGTGACCAACAGCGCCTGGGTCGCCGCCCGCCGGCTGGTCAGGCGTTCGGCGTAGTGGCCGACCAGAAGGAACGACAGCACCGAGGTGATTTCCCAGAACACGTAGAGCACGAGCAGGTTGTCGCTGGTGACCAGGCCGAACATCGCCCCGGAGAACGCGACCAGCTCGGCGGCGAAGCTCGGGAGCCGGTTCTCTCTGGTGCCGTCGTGGTGGCGGAAGTAGTCGGCGCAGTAGAACAGCACCAGCGCGCCGATGCCGAGCACCAGCACGCTCATGATCGCCGCGAGCGTGTCGAAGCGCAGGGTGATGTTCATCGACAGCTCGGGCACCCACGGCACGTCGACGGTGCTGGCCTGCCCGGTCGCGGGCCAGTTCAGTGCCACCCAGACCAGGGAGGCCAGCGGCACCAGCGCCAGCGGGTAGAACGCGTTGCGCCCCCACCTGTGGACGAGCAGGGGTGCCACCGCGGTGGCGACCGCGTGGGCGAGCAGTACGGCGAGCAGGGCACTCCGATCGGTTGGGTTGGTCAGCACGCGGCCGCCAACCGGAGAACTGATGGTCGGGGTGTCAGCCGAGTAAGGCTTTCGGTGATCTTCATTCTACGTGGGCCGATCGGGGCTACGATGCCGCGTCGTGGGCACCACCGACGTCGTGGTGGTCGGCGCCGGCCCGACCGGGCTGATGCTGGCGTGCGAGCTCGCGCTCGGCGGGGTCGGCGTGCAATTGCTCGAGGAACGGGTCTCGACTCCGAACATCACCAGGGCGTTCGCGGTGCACGCGCGCACCCTGGAACTGCTGGACGCGCGCGGGCTGGCCGAGGATCTGCTGCCGCGGGGAGTGCCGGTTCGCGAGTTCTCGCCGCCGGGCGGCGCGACGATGAACCTCGGCGCGCTCGCCAGTCGGTTCGGGATGCTGTTGATCGTTCCGCAGAGCGGCACCGAGCAGGTGCTGCAGAGCCGGGCCGACGAACTCGGCGTGCCGGTCGTGCGGGGCGCCGAGGTGACTGGAGTCGCTCAGGACGACGGCGGGGTGACGGTGGAGTGCGCCGACGGTTCGTCGGTGCGGACGCAGTACGTCGCCGGCTGCGACGGCGCGCACAGCACTGTGCGCACCGCGGTCGGCATCGACTTCGCCGGCAAACAGTACGAGACCCACATCCTGTTGGCCGACGTGCAGCTCGCGAGGGCCCCGCACGACACCCTCACAGGTGTGTTCAACGTGCGCGGTGCGGTGCTGATGATCCCCTTCGGCGACGGTTGGTTCCGCGCGATCGCGTGGGACCGCACGCGTGAGCAGGCACCGCTGTCCGAGCCGGTGACGTTCGACGAGATCCGAGGTTCGTTCGGGCGCATCGCCGGCGACCACTACGGAATGACCGATATGCGGTGGAGCTCACGGTTTCTCAGCGAGCGCAAACAGGCCGACCGGTACCGCGAGGGCCGGGTGTTTCTTGCCGGCGACGCCGCGCATGTCCACTCGCCGCTGGGCGGTCAGGGCATGAACACCGGCATCGGCGACGCGATGAACCTCGGATGGAAGCTCGCGGCGGCGGTGAGAGGTTCGGCACCGCCGTGGTTGCTCGACAGTTACGGCGGCGAGCGACATCCGGTGGGGGAGTCCGTGCTCCAACTCACCGACGCGTTCAACGAACTCGTGCTCGGACGCTCGCTCGTGCAACGCTCCGCGCAACGGGTCGTCGTCGGGGCGCTGACCCGCATCCCCCGCACGAAGCGCTATATGGCCGAGCGGCTCAGCGGCATCGGCATCGCCTATCCCCATGCCGCCGGGGAACATCGGATGGTGGGCAGGCGGATGCCGGACGTCGACTGCGCCGGCACACGCGTTTACGAACTCCTGCGCGATCAGAAGTTCGTCCTGGTGACGTCGGCCCCGGTCGACGTGGACCGGGCGGACATCGTCTGCGCCGTGGGCGCGAAAGCGGGCCTCCCCGAGGCGGTTCTGGTGCGCCCGGACGGCTACCTGGCGTGGGCCGCCGACCGGATCTCGGCGGCCTCCGAGATGGCCGGCGCGGCTGGACGCTGGCTGGGCGGCTGAGCCGCCATCCCGGGCATCGAAAGGTGCTTCGCGCCAGGGGAAACCAAGCTCAGAAGTATCGCAGCCAGACGTACACCCAGGCCAACAGGGTGCTGAGCAGTGTGACGACGATGCCGTAGCGGGTGAACTGCCAGAAGCTGATCCGGTGCCCCGCACGCTGGGCGATGCCGATCGCCACCACGTTCGCGCTCGCCGCGATCGCGGTGCCGTTGCCGGAGAAGCAGGCGCCCAGTGCGAAGGCCCACCACAGGGCCCGTCCGACACCCACATCCGGCGCCTGCGCCGCCATGTTCTCGACCACCGGCGCCATCGTCGCCGTGTACGGAATGTTGTCGACGAACGCGCCCAGCACGGCGGAGCCGAACAGCAGACCGGTGGCCGCCAGGAAGAAGTTGTCGCCGAAGAAATGCACCGCGCGATCGCCGATCCAGCCGATCACGCCGGTGTGCACCAGGCCTGCGACCATGACGAAAAGCCCCATGAAGAAGACCAGTGTCGGCCACTCCACCTCGGGCAGAACCTCGTTGACGTCGACCTTGGTGACCAACAACATCGTGCCCGCGCCGAGCAGCGCCACGATCGACGGCGCGACGTGCAGCACCGAGTGAAGGGTGAAGCCGACGATCACCAGTGCGAGCACGGTCATCGATCGCACCAGGAGGCGAAAGTCCCTGATGGCCCGTCGTTCCTGCAGTGCCATCACTTTGTCGACGCGCATCTGGCTGGCGCGCAGATCCTTTCGGAACAGCACCTTGGTGAAGAACACGAACAGAATGAAGATGAGCACGACGATCGGCGCCATGTGGATCAGGAAATCGTTGAACGACAGACCCGCGCGGCTGCCGATGATGATGTTGGGTGGATCGCCGATCAAAGTGGCCGCACCGCCGATGTTGGAGGCCAGCACCTCGGCGATGATGAAGGGTTGCGCGGCGATCTCCAACCGGTCGCAGATGACGAGCGTCACCGGTGCCACCAACATGATGATCGTGACGTTGTCCAACACCGGCGAGGCCACTGCGGTGATCAACATCAGCATCACCATGAGCCGAAAAGGATTGCCCCTGGCGCGTTTCGCGGCCCAGATGGCGAGGAAGTCGAATATGCCGGTCTGCTTCACCACGCCGACGATCACCATCATGCCGAGCAGCAGGAAGATGACGTTCCAGTCGATGCCCTCGTGTTCGGAGTAGAAAACCTCCTCGCCGGGGGCCAGACCCAGAAGGGTCATCAACCCGCCGGCGACCAGGACCGTCGTGACCTTGTTGGCGCGTTCCGTGGCCAGGAACCAGAATGCGACAACGAAAATCGCTAGCGCCAGAAGCGGAGCCAGCACGGAACCGAGGGATCAGTCGTTGGGACCGGCCACGGCCAAGCTGGTGAGCAACCGCTCCAGGGTCACCGCACCGACGAGCTTGCCGTCGCGGTCGACGACCGCGATGAGCGGGCTACGCTTGGTCGCCATCACCGTGGCGATCTCGAGCAGGGTGGCATCGGGCGCCACGGTCACCGGCTTGGCCACCGGTGTCGGCAGGCAGTCGCCGACCGTCAACTTGCCGGGCCTGTGCCAGAACAGGTCGGCGTGGATCTCGTCGACGGTGCGCACCAGGGCCGGATCGTCCCGATAGGACTCGGGGATGGTGAGCCGTAGCACCTGGGTGCCCGGCAGCACCGCAACCGGGTGCCGGTCGTCGTCGACCACGAAGAGTCCGGGCAGCCGGTTGACCACCATCAGCTGCACGGCCTTGGACACCGGGTCGTCCATGCGGACGGTGGGAGGCGTCACGGCGATGTCGTGTGCTTGCATGACTTCGTTCCATCCGGTGCCGGGGGTATCGGCGGTAAGTGTCATCGTCCTCGATCTCCGTTCGGCTCGTCGACTCCTCGACGTAGCGTGAGCATCTCGGCCAGCCTCTCGGCGTCGTCCGGGTCGAGGACGACCTCCCACCCGGGCGCGTCGAAGCCGCAGCTGTCGGCGACGAGCAGGTGGCGGGCGCCGTCGTCGTCGACGATGAGGCTCAGCCGCTCGCCGTGGCGGGTGGTCATGTGGTGTACGACCGCTCGTTCGGCGGGCTCTGCGCTGCGAGAGTTATGCATGGTGAGGACAGTTTCGGCGCCCCGCGCCAAGCGCACCATCGGGGCTGACCCCCAAACGGCCCGGGCGGCGAAGTGTATGGACAAATCCCGATCGGACGGTCCACGCTGGGAGAATGAAACGGGCGCGCACGCCGGCGACCGCGCTGTTTCGGCGGGTTTTCCTGATCAACGGCCTGATCTTCACCCTGGGCACGCTGGCCCTGGCGATCTCACCCGCCACCGTCTCCTCGCGCATCCGGGTCACCGAGATCCCTGTGCTCGTCATCGGGTTGGCGGTGATCCTGACCGCGAACGCGCTGCTGTTGCGTTCGAGCCTGGCCCCGCTCGATCGGCTCGCCGCGTCGATGCGCAGGGTCGACCCGCCGCGGCGCAGCGACCGCGTCGACCACGACGGCAACGGCGACCTGCGCGACCTCATCGCGTCGTTCAACACGATGCTGGACCGCCTCGAGACCGAACGCACCACCGCGAGCGCGTCGGCGTTGGCGGCCCAGGAGAACGAGCGTCAGCGCATCGCGCGTGAACTGCACGACGAGATCGGCCAGACGCTGACCGTCGCGCTGCTGATCCTCAAGCGCGCCGTCGACCGCGCCCCCGCCGAGATCCACGGTGAACTCGCCGACACCCAGGACGCCGTCCGAGCCGGCCTCGACGAGGTCCGCAGCATCGCCCGGCGCCTGCGTCCCGAGGCGCTCGAGGACCTCGGCCTGCACAGTGCGCTCAACTCCCTTTGCACCGACTTCACCAACGCTACCGGCTTGCCCGTGGTCAAACACGTTGTGCTGCAGTCGGATCGGCTCAAGCCCGATGTCGAGCTGGTGTGCTACCGCGTCGCGCAGGAGAGCCTGACCAACATCGCAAGGCACGCAGGGGCCACCAAGGCGTGGCTCGATCTGCACACCACCGAAGACCGTCTCTCAATGCGCATCGCCGACGACGGCGTCGGCGGCGTGGTCAGTGAGGGAGCCGGGATCAACGGCATGCGCGAGCGGGCACTGCTCGTCGACGGCGACCTCGCCATCGCCTCGCCGACGGGTGAGGGCACGGAGGTCATGCTGGCCGTCCCGGCACGGCGGTGCTGGTGATGCTCGCGCAACCGGCGCGCATCCTGCTGGCCGACGACCACGCGCTGGTGCGCAGCGGGCTGCGCATGATCCTCGACGCCGAGCCCGACCTGCAGGTGGTGGCCGAGGCCGCCGACGGCCACGAGGCGCTGGCGGTCCTGGAGGACACCCCGACCGACCTGGCCATCCTCGACATCGCGATGCCGCGCATGACGGGTCTGCAGGCGGCCAGGGAGATGAACCGGCTCCACCCGCACGTCCGGATCCTGATCCTGTCGATGTACGACAACGAGCAGTACTTCTTCGAGGCGCTCAAGGCCGGCGCCTCGGGTTACGTGCTCAAGTCGGTCGCCGACCGCGACCTCCTCGAGGCGTGCCGGGCCACCCTGCGCGGGGAGCCGTTCCTGTACGCGGGTGCGGTGACGGCGCTGATCCGCGACTACCTGCACCGCGCGCGGCAGGGCGACGGGCTGCCCGAGACCATCCTGACGCCGCGCGAGGAGGAGGTGCTCAAGCTGATCGCCGAGGGCTACTCGTCGCGCGACATCGCCAACACGTTGGGCATCAGCGTCAAGACCGTCGACCGGCACCGAACGAACCTGCTGGCCAAACTTGGCCTACAGGACCGGGTTGCATTGACCCGCTACGCCATTCGGGCCGGGCTGATCGAGCCATGACGGCGCCGCACGGAGCTGACGACAACCCGTAGCGCACCGGAAGCGCGTGGCCCAACAACCCGATACCGGCGCCGAGGATCGGCCAAATGGGCCAGAAGTACCACGCACCCGCGGTGAGGCCGACGGCCAGCCACACTGCCAGCACGATGGCGACCATCGCCAGGTAGCCGGCCAGGTGCATCCGGACACCGCGACGCGCCATGCGCCTGCGGGCCTCCCGCCGGCGAGGGTCGTTGCGCCGTAGGCGCTCGACGGGCAGGTCGGCGGTGAGCTCGTGCAGTTCCGGGCGGGTCGCCGCGGCGAACGCGGCCTGCAGCCGGGTCTCGTACTCCGACATTTGAAGGTAGCCCTGGGCCAGGGCCAGACCGAGCATGTCCGCTGTCTTCTCCCGGTCGGGATCTCCGGCGCGGACGGCGGGTGCGATGGCGGGCATGGCGACCTCTCTCGATCTTGACAATGACAAGTTATCTCGACTATGCCTAGGCAACTAGCCATTGTCAAGATGCATTTCAGCGGGCGGCCGAGAACGCCCGCAGCGACTCCACCTGCGCCGCATCCAGCGACGGGTGCACCGCTTCGCGGGCCGCCGCGAGGTCCGCGGCGGTGACGTCCGCGGCGTCGATCGAGCGCCGCATCGCGGTCAGCGCGGCCTCGCGCAACAGAGCGACGCAGTCGGCGGCGCTGTAGCCCTCGAGTTCGCCGGCCAGCGCATCGAGGTCGACGGCCTGCTCACCCTCGGAGGCCAGCGGTATCGACTTGCCTGCCGTGCGCAGGATCTCGCGGCGGGCTTCGGCGTCGGGCGGTTCGACGAACACCAGCTTCTCCAGCCGGCCGGGTCGCAGAAGGGCGGGGTCGATCAGGTCCGGGCGGTTCGTCGCGCCGACGACCACGACGTCGCGCAGCGGTTCGATGCCGTCGAGTTCGGTCAGCAGCGACGCGACCACCCGGTCGGTGACCCCGGAGTCGAAGCTCTGACCGCGTCGCGGGGCGAGCGCGTCGATCTCGTCGAGGAACACCAGCGACGGGGCCGAATCGCGGGCGCGGCGGAACAGTTCGCGCACGGCCTTCTCCGACGAGCCGACCCATTTGTCCATCAGCTCGGCGCCCTTGACCGCGTGCACCGACAGGCGTCCCGAACTGGCCAGCGCCCGCACCACGAAAGTCTTGCCGCAGCCCGGCGGGCCGTAGAGCAGCACGCCTCGGGGCGGGGCGACTCCGAGCCGCGCGAAGGTGTCGGGGTGCTGCAGCGGCCACAACACCGCCTCGGTGAGCGCCTGTTTGGTCTCGGCCATGTCACCGACGTCCTCGAGCGTCACCGACCCGACCGAGACCTCCTCGGTGGCCGACCGCGACAGCGGGCGGATGACGGTCGTCGCGCCCAGCAGGTCGTCCTGGGTGAGGGCGGGCGGTTCGCCGTCGACGCTGGCCCGCGCCGCCGCCCGCAGCGCCGCCTCACGAACTAGCGCGGCGAGGTCGGCGACCACGAATCCCGGTGTGCGGTCAGCGATTTCGCCGAGCTCGAGATCCTTGGCCGGAACGTCGCGCAGCAGCACTTCGAGCAGCTGTTTGCGGATCGCGCCGTCGGGCAGGCTGATCCCGAGCTCGCGGTCGCACAGATCGGGTGCGCGCAGCCGCGCGTCGACGTTGTCCGGCTGCTGCGAGGTCGCGACGAACGCCACCCCGCGGGTGCCGACCGCAGTGCGGAGTTCGTTGAGGATCAGCGTGGCCACCGGTTCGGGAGTGGACGGCAGCAGCGCGTCGACGTCGGTGATCAGCAGCACGCCGCCGCCGTCGCGGACGGTGGCCACCGCCGACGCGACGCTCGCCAGGCGGTCCTCGGCGCGCAGCGAGCCCACCTCGGGCCCGTCGAGTTCGACGAGTCGCCGGTCGGCGCACACGGCACGCACCAGGGCAGCCTTGCCGACACCGGCGGGACCGGACACCAGGACACCGAGATTGGCTGTCGCGCCTAGGGTCTCGAGCAACTCGGGCCGGTCGAGCGCGAGCTTGAGCCACTCCGTGAGGCGTTGCGCCTCGGCCTGGGCGCCCTTGAGGTCGTCGACACGCAGTGCCGGCTGCGATTTCTCCGGCGCGGTCACCACCGCCTGACCGGCCGTCGAATCCGGGGCCGACGCCACGGAGTCGCCCGGCGTACCGTCACTCCAGCAGACTGCCGAATTCGGCTGCACGCTCACGGGTCCCGCGGGGTCGGTGCCGCTCACCGTCAGCAGTTCGGACGTCCACGTGATGCCGACCGACGACGCCAGGGCCGCGGTCGCGCGTGAGGTCGGCATGTCGGGGCCCAGTTCGCGGGGCAGCAGCGACACCGTGTCGCCGACCGTCATCACCTTGCCCAGCAACGCTTGTCGCAGGGTGGCCGGCGAGATCGACTGGCTGGCCAGCCTGGAACCGGACAGCGTCACCGATCGCGCGCCGTAGACCGTCACGGGGGCCACGAGCACGGTGGTGTCCTCGCGCAGCCCGGCGTTCGACAGCGTGACGTCGTCGAGCAACGCCGTGCCCGCGGGCACACCGGCCGGAGCCTCGCCGACCACGGCGGCGGTGGTGCGTGAACCGGTCAGCGACACCGCATCCCATTCACGAATGCCGAGCGCGGCAATGGCTTCCGGGTGGAGGCGAACCACGCCTCTGCGCGAGTCGAGGGCGGAGGTGTTCAGCCGTGCGGTCAGCGTGAGCTGATGCCGGGGGGCGGGGCGATCGGACTGCAGTTCAGTCATGCCGCGAACCAGGCCGGCGCAACCCGAGCCGCATCACCGAGCGCCGGTGAGGTTGGCCCCTGCGGATGGCTCGCCGGGCGGCGCGCTGCTGGCGTGGTTTGTCGTCCCAGACCTCCGGATGCGCGGCCAAGAATCGGCGGGTGCGGATGGCGAACGGAATGTGTAAGACATAGGCGGCGATGATGATCAGGATCACCAGGTAGCCGTAGAGGATGGCGGCCGCGACGCCGATCGCCACGAGGGCCAGCAGCGGGGCGACCATGTTGGGCGGCACCGAGAACGTGTGGATCTTGCGCATTGGGATCGTGCTGACCACCAGCACCGAGACCCCGAGCATCCAGATCACCACCGCGGGCTCCGAGGTCCACCAGCCGTCGCCGAACTGCATCTTGGCGGCCAGCGGGCCGATCGCGCCGATCGCACCTGCTGGGGCGGGCATGCCGACGAAGTACTTCTTCTCGTAGTCGGGTTTGTCGACGTCGAGCATCGCGTTGAACCGGGCCAGCCGCAGCACGATGCACACCGCGTACACCAGCACCACGATCCACCCGATCTCTGACCGCGACAGCAGCGTGCCGTAGACGATGAAAGCCGGTGCAACGCCGAAGTTCACGGCGTCGGCCAGCGAGTCAATCTCCTCGCCCATGCGCGAGGTGGCCTTGAGGGCGCGGGCGATGCGGCCGTCGAGCGCGTCGAGGATCGCGGCGACCGCCAGGAACGCCATCGCCTCGGTCGGCCGGTCGTCCAGCGCCATCTTGACCGCGCTCAGGCCGAGGCAGATCGCCGCGACCGTCATCGCGCTGGGCAGGATCCGCAGGCTGACGACGGAATGTTTGATGCGGGGCCGGATCATCGCGCAGCCGCCCGACCGGCGACATCGGCCCCCGGAGCCGCCCGGCCGGCGACATCGGGCCCGAACTCGGCCAGTACCGTCTCGCCCGCAATCGCCCGCTGGCCCGTCGTCACCAGGACGTTCGAACCCGCGGGCAGGTAGGTGTCGAGGCGCGAGCCGTAGCGGATCAACCCGTAGGTCTGGCCGATCTCCAGCTTGTCGCCGACCTTCGCCTCGCACACGATGCGCCGCGCCACCAGACCCGCGATCTGCACGGCGATCACCTCGACGCCGCCGGCGGTGCGGATCAACACGCTGTTGCGCTCGTTGTCCTCGCTGGCGGCTTCCAGTTCCGCGGAGCCGAACAAACCGGGACGGTGCTCGACCGCGACCACCTCACCACCGATCGGGGCACGCTGCACATGCGCGTCGAAGATCGACAAGAAGATGCTGATGCGGGGCAAAGGCGTTGCGGGCAAACCGAGTTCGGCCGGCGGTGACGCCTCCTCGATCAGGCAGATCAGGCCGTCGGCGGGGGCGACGACGAGGTTCGGCCGGGTGGGCGGCACGCGCGGCGGGTGGCGGAAGAACGCGGCATTGGCCGCGGCCGACGCCAGGGCGGTGCCGCGCACCCACCGGTTGCGGTGTCCGAGTGCGGCCACCGCCAGGCTCGCGCCGACGAACGGCAGTCCGGCGGGATGCATCGGGGGGATCGTGGTACGGGCCAGCGCCAGGAGCCGCGCGGGGCCGGATTTCAGGTCGGGGCGTCTGGCCATCGTGCAGCGATTCTACGGGGCCGTTTCAGGCCAAGTCCCACACCTGGACCGGCGACCCGGCGGACAGGGCGTCGACGTCCTCGGGAATCTCCAGCAGACAGTTCGCCGAGGCCAGCCAACGCAGATGGTGCGATGCGGGTGGCCCGTAACTGGTCACGGTCCCGGCGTCGGCGTCCAGCACGCCGCGGCGGAACTGGCGTTTCCCGCGCGGGGAGGTGAGGTCCTCGGTCAGCACTGCGGTGCGCCGCGGCCGCTCGGGGTCGGGCAGGCCCATCGCGGCGCGCAACGGCGTGCGCAGGAACACCTCGAAGGACACCAGCGCGCTGACCGGGTTGCCCGGCAGCGTCACGATCGGAACGCCGTCGACGACGCCGCAACCCTGCGGCATGCCCGGTTGCATGGCCACCTTGACGAACTCGACGCCTCCGGCGAGCGCGTCCTTGACGACCTCGTACGCGCCCGCGCTCACTCCGCCGGTCGTGATGATCAGGTCGGCGTCCCCGGTGTGGGCCGCCAGCGCGGCGCGGAACGAGTCGACGTCGTCACCGGTCATGACCGACGCCACCACCTCGGCGCCCGCGTCGCGCAGCGCGGCGGCGAGCATCACCGCGTTCGACTCGTAGATCTGGCCAGGCGCCAGAGGTGTGCCCGGCGCGACCAGCTCGGTGCCGGTCGACATCACCAGCACGCGCTGCCGCGGAATCACCGTCAGCTCGGCGAGCCCGAGCGCGGCGGCCAGTCCGAGCGCGGCCGGCGTGACAATCTGACCGGCGCGCAGCACCGCCGTGCCGGCCGTGACGTCCTCGCCGGCGCGCCGGATGTGCTGTGCTTGCTTCGCCGCCGCGCGGATCTCGACGGTGTCGGTCGCCGCGTTCGTCGCCTCCACGGGTACCACCGCTGTCGCGCCGGACGGCAGCATCGCCCCGGTCATGATCCGGTGGGCCGTGCCGGCCTTCAGGGTCAGCACGTCGGTGCGCCCGGCCGGGATGTCCTCTGCGACAGGCAGTTTCACGGGGCTATCGGGGGACGCGGACGCGACGTCATCGGCCATGACGGCGTATCCGTCCATCGCGGAGTTGTCGAACCCCGGCAGCGACAACGGAGCGACGACATCCTCGGCGAGCACGAGGCCCAATGCGTCGGCGATGCCCACGCGGACCGGTGGGCGGGCTTTGATCAACGCGGTGACGACGCGCTGATGCTCATCGACGGTCCGCATCAGACGGGAAACGTGATGCCGGTCAGCTCCTCGGACATGGTCCACAACCGGCGCTGAATGTCTTCGTCGTGCGATTGTGCGCTGGAGGCAACGAGTTTCGGATTTCCCCTGACTTCGCCAATTCCGTCGGGTCCGTAGTACTGCCCACCCTGTACGTCCGGAGCGGTGGCCGCGCGCAGCGTCGGCAAGGAACCCTTGTCCGCGGGCTGGGTGAAGATCTTCCACGCGATGTCCGGCACGTAGACGGGGATGTAGCGCATCAGTTCGGTGTCCGAGAAGCCGGGATGCGCGGCGGCCGCGATGGTCGGGGCGCCCTTGGCCGAGAGCCGCCGCTGGAGTTCGTAGGTGAACATCAGGTTGGCCAGCTTCGACTGGCCGTACGCACGCACGCGGTTGTATCCGGTCTCGAAATGCGGGTCCTCGAAGCGGATTCGGGCCAGGATGCGGTGGCCGACGCTGCTGACCGTCACGACGCGTGACCCCTCGGCGGTCAGCAGGTTGTCGAGCAGAAGGCCGGTTAGCGCGAAGTGGCCGAGATGGTTGGTGCCGAACTGCATCTCGAAACCGTCTTTGGTGGTCTCGCGGTTCGGCAGGTACATGACGCCGGCGTTGTTGATCAGTAGGTCGATGCGCGGATGCGCCGCGCGCAACTCGTCGGCGGCCCGGCGCACGCTGTCGAGCGACGACAGGTCGAGTTGGGTCACGTTGACGACCGCGTTCGGGGTCGACTTCTTGATGCGGTCGACGGCCTCGTTGCCCTTGTCGAGGTTGCGCACCGCGAGCACGACCTGAGCGCCCTTGTCCGCCAGAGCGGCCGCGGTGTCATAGCCGAGGCCGCTGTTCGCACCGGTCACGATCACGGTCCGGCCGGACTGGTCTGGTATGTCGGCCGCGGTCCATTTGCTGCCCATGACGATCAACATACTCAGCGGCCGATGCGCTCGGAGTTACCTAGGCTGGACGCCTGATGACCGATCTTGTCGACCCCGCGAACAAACCGAGCCGCAAGGCGCCGCTGGTGTGGGCGATCGGTGCCGCGATTCCGTGGTCGGCGCTGGCGCTCGCGCAGCTGGTGTGGTTCGTGGTGGACCCGCGACCGTGGTGGGTGCACGCGCTCGCGGTGCTCGGCACCCTGTTCGGCATCGTGCTGTTCGTCGTGGTCGTGCCGTGGTGGCGGTACCGGGTGCACCGGTGGGACGTCGACCCGCGGGCGGTGTACACCCGCACCGGGTGGCTGACGCAGGAGCGCCGCATCGCGCCGATCTCGCGCGTGCAGACCGTCGACACCGAACGCGGCCCGCTGGACCGGTTGTTCGGCCTGGCCAATGTCACGGTGACGACGGCGTCGTCGGCGGGCGCGGTGCGCATCATCGCGCTGGACGCCGACGTCGCCGACGCGGTCGTCGCCCGGCTCACCGACATCGCCGCGCTCGGCGCCGAGGATGCGACGTGACGACCCCGGCGCCGCCCGTCTGGGGCCCGCCGCCGGGCGAACAGTGGCAGCGCCTCAGTCCCAGGATGCTGTTGGTGCATCCGGTGCACGAGGTGCTCCGCCAGATCCCGGTCATCGTCGGCACTCTGGTGCTCGGCTCGGCGACCGGCAACCCGGTGCTGGCCTTCGCGGCGCTGTGGATCACCGTCGCGATCGGCCTCGCCCGTTGGTTCACCACGACCTATCGAATCGGGCCCGGCGATGTGCAACTGCGCACCGGCGTCCTGCAGCGCAAAGAGCTTTCGGTGCCGCGCAACAGGATTCGTTCCGTGTCCACCGAAGCGCGGCTGCTGCACCGATTACTGGGATTGACCGTGCTGCGGGTCAGCACAGGCCAGGAGGCCAGGGATGACGCGGTGTTCGCGCTCGACGGCGTGCCGAGCGAACAGGTCGGCCCGCTGCGGGCGCTGTTGTTGGCAGAGTCGCTGACCGTCGAGGAGGACCAGCCGCCGCTTCCCGGGCGGGTGCTGGCCCGCTGGACACCGTCGTGGTTGCGCTACAGCCCCTTGAGTTTCACAGGCCTGGCGATGATCGCCGCCGCGGTCGGCGTGGCGTACCAGGTGGGTATCGAAAGCGGCCTGGACGATTCGCATCTGGCCCGGTCGTGGCTCGACACCGCGAAGAGTTTCGGGGCGGCGGCCAGCATCACGGTCGGCGTGGCGGCAGTCCTGGTGGCGTCCGTCGTGTTGTCGGTGCTGCAGTCGTTGTTGACGTACGGGAATCTCGAGTTGCGGCGCGATTTCGAGGTGCTGCATCTGCGGTACGGGTTGCTCCGAATTCGCGAGAACACCTTCGACATGCGCCGCCTGCGCGGGGGCACGCTGCGGGAACCGTTGCTGGTGCGGCTGTTCGGCGGCGCCCGCCTCGACGCGGTGATGACCGGTGTCGGAGGCGGGGGCGAATCGTCGCTGTTGTTGCCGCCGTGTCCGAAGCGCACCGCCGACGAGGTGTTGATCGATCTGATCGAGCGGCCCGAAGCGGTCACCGGTGAGCTCGTCGCCCACGGGCCCGTCGCGACGCGCAGACGTTGGACCAGAGCGCTGGTGGCGCCGGCCGCGGGGGCGATCGCGCTCGCGGTGGCGCAGGTCCCCGTGTGGGCGTGGGCGCTGTGGGCCGTCGTCACCGGCTGTTGCGCCTTGTTGGCGCATGACCGCTCGCGGGCGCTGGGGCACCGCGTGGGGGACGGCTGGCTGGTCGCGCGCACCGGCAGCCTGCAACGCCGCCGCGACTGCATCGACGCCTCGGGCATCATCGGCTGGACGGTGCGCCAGAGGTGGATGCAGCGCCGCGCCGGGGTGGCCACACTGGTCGCCGCGACGGCCGCCGGGGTCAAGCACTATCAGGTGATCGACGTGCCCACCGAGCTGGCGTGGTCGATCGCGGCCGAGGCCTCGCCGTGGGTCGCCGACAACGCGTGGTCGCGTCGGTAGTGGGACCGCCTGCCTCGCAGCACGCGCGCCATGATCGAGGGTGAGAAGAGTTTCGTCGGCGGGTCCAGCATCCCCAGAACGCGCAGGAACTGCAGCATGACCGTCGGATCCGTTTCGGACGCGGTCAACACCCGCTCCAGGTAGGCGTTGCTCAGGCGCATCGACAGCGGCACGGTCCCTTCCACTTCGGGCAACGCCAGATCCGAGCCGACGGCGGTCTGCCAGGCGATGCGGATCGTCTTGGCGCTGGACCGGAAGAAGCGCCGCGCCAGATCGTCGTCGCCGTGCCGCAGGCAGTCTCGCAGGACGGTCGCCTCGACGGCCGCGACGGTCATGCCCTGTCCGTAGACGGGGTTGAAACTGCACACCGCGTCGCCGAGCACCAGCAGCCCACCGGGTAGCCGTCGCATCCTGTCGTAGCGGCGCCAGCGATTGGACGGCACACGGTAATTCACCACCGGGCCAAGCGGTTCGGCGTCCGCGATCGCGGCCAACACATTCGGGGGCACGAAATCGGCCACGAACTCGCGCATGCCGGCGGGCGTGTCCGGTGGCACGTGACCCGCCATGGCCCCGACCGCGAACACCGCCGTGTCGTTCTCGTAGGTCACGGTCCCGAACGCACGGGGCCTTCCATGCTCGGGCATGACCGCGACGAAGTTCTCCGCGATCGCACCGGGCCTGATGCGTATCGGCTGGCAGGCGTACGCCAACTTCACGACCACCTCGTCCACCGGTGGGCGTTGGTAGCCCAGCTGTTCGAGGAAAAGCGGTGTCCGGGAACCCCGTCCAGTCGCGTCGACGACGAGGTCGCCGCTCAGCATGGTGACCTCGCGGCTGTCGCGGTCGACCACGTCGACGCCTGTCACCCGACGGCGGTCAGGCGTCGCCGACAGGGACACCACGTCATGGCGTTCGAGGATCGTGATGTTGGGCACGTCGCGTACGCGCCGCAGCACATGCCATTCGAGGAACGGCCGGCTCTGAAAGTAGAAGGGCATCGAGTCGGGCGATGGGCAGCGGCCCGACTGCACGAGCCGGTGGCCGCCGACTGAGAAGCAGAGCTTGGCGTAGTCGCCGTCCCACCTCGTGGCACCGTCTTCGACGAGTTCTTCGAGAATGCCGGGCAGCAGCTCGTCCAGCACCTGGGCCCCGCGCGCGAGCAGGGCGTGGATCATCCTGCCCTGTGGGACGCCACGCCTCGGCGTCGGTCCGGTCGGCAGCGCGTCACGCTCAACCACGGTCACTGTCTCGTAGCTGTCTGCGAGCACCCTGGCGGCGAGCAGTCCCGCCATGCTCGCGCCGAGAACCACCGCTCGTTCGCCTGTGACTGGCATCGCCCCACCCCTCACCTCGAATTCGTGGCCGGTATCGACCCTGGTGAATGACAGTTTTCGGCGACCGGTGAAGGCGCACTAGCGTAGGTGACTACTCGAATTCGCGGTGCCTCCCCGATTTGCGCTGACGCATGGGCCGTTTACTGTCGGGCCATGGCAGTCGGTGGGGTGCTGTTCGACATCGATGGTGTGTTGGTGACCTCGTGGCAGCCGATCAAGGGCGCGGCGCAAACCGTCAGGACGTTGACCGACAACCAAATTGCCTGTGCGTACCTGACCAATACGACGACCAAGACCCGCGTGCAGATCGCCGAACTGCTCACCGAGGCCGGTATGCAGGTCCGCCCCGACGAGGTCATCACCGCGGCGGTGTTGACCGCGCAGTACGTCCGCGACCGGTATCCGGACGCGCGCTGCTTCCTTGTCAACAGCGGGCAGATCGCCGAGGACATGCCGGGCATCGACATCGTCTACTCCCACGACTTCAGCGGTCCGCGCGCACCGGAGGCCCCCGACGTCGTCCTGCTCGGCGGTGCGGGCCCGGAGTACAGCCACCTGGCGCTGTCGTGGGTCTACGACTGGATGGCCCAGGGTGTGCCAGTGGTCGCGATGCACCGCAGCACCGCATGGACGACGACCGACGGCTTGCGCGTGGACACCGGCATGTACCTGATCGGCATGGAGGAGACGTCAGGGCGCAAGGCCACGGCGGTCGGCAAGCCCGCACCCGAGGGCTTCCTGGCCGCGGCTAGCCGCCTCGGCGTCGAACCCGATGAGATGTACATGGTCGGCGACGACATCAACAACGACGTGCTCGCGGCGCAGGTGGTCGGTATGACGGGCGTGTTGGTCCGCACGGGCAAGTTCCGTCAGGATACGTTGGATCGTTGGGCGGCAGACGAATTCGCGATGCAGCCGAACCATGTGATCGACTCTGTGGCCGACCTGCCGCAGCTTCTCGGACTGTAGGGGAACCGATGTGGGAGCGGTTGCAGCACCTGTTGCTGCAGCGGGGGATCAACACCTATCTGGAGCTGGTCCTGTGGATCACGTTGGTCTACACCGTGATCGGCGTCGTGTACGCGGCGTTCCACATCGAGCTGATCGGCCAGCTGGAGGCGGCGCTGTCCGGCGACTTCACGATCTTCGCCAACATCGCGGCCCTGGTCGTCACCGTCGGGCTGTGGCCGGTGCTGCTGATCAGCTCGATGGTGTGCGGGGTGGCGGGCTGCGGGTTGTTCTAGCGATGACTTCTCGCCGCGACGAGGGTCTGTATCGATATGACCGAACAACGCATACACGCCACCGCGACCGTCAACGCCCCGATCGAGACCGTGTTCGAGGTGCTCGCCGACCCGGCGACGCACCAGTCGATCGACGGCACCGGATGGGTGCGTGAACCGCTCGACGGTAAACGCCTGACCGAGGTCGGTCAGGTCTTCCTGATGGGCATGTATCACGACAACCATCCCGAGAAGTACTACGAGATGGCCAACCGCGTCGAGGTGCTCGACCCGCCGCGCGCCATCGCGTGGCAGCCGGGTCAGGGCCCCGAGCAGCGGGGCTACCTGATGAACGGCACCGAACTCCAGTGGGGCGGATGGATCTGGCGGTACGACCTCGAAGCGACGGGGCCGGGGCAGACCGCGGTCACATTGACCTACGACTGGTCGAACGTCGCGCCGCACATGCGCGACATCGAGTTCCCGCCGTTCGAACCGCAGCACCTCGACAATTCGCTGAAGAACCTCGCCACCCTCGCCGAGGCGCGCGGCTCGAAGGGCTGAGTCAGGCCTGCAGCTTGCGCACGGCCTCGATGCGGGCGCGCAGCTGATCTGTCGTGGCCGCCGCGACCGCCGGGCCGCCGCAGATCCGGCGCAGCTCCTTGTGGATCCAGCCGTGCGGCTTACCGGTGCGGTGGTGTGCGATCGACACCAGCGTGTTGAGTTCCTTGCGTAGTTCGCGCAGCTGGCCGTGCGTGGAGACCCGCGGCACCTCACCCGATGCGGTCTGACGCGTCATCTGCTCTTCCTGCCTGCGCCGCAACAGGTCCCGCATCTGGTCGGGGGCGAGCAGGCCGGGGATGCCGAGGTAGTCGGCCTCGTCCTCGCTGCCGACGGCCGCCGCGGTGCCGAACGACGAGCCGTCGAAGATCACCTGGTCGAGTTCGGCGTCCGCGCCCAACATCTCGAAACCGTTGTCCGGATCGCCCGGCTCGTCCTTCTGCTTGTTGGCGTCCTCGAGCGCCGCGTCGTCCCACTCGCCCTGCGGCTCGCGGTGCGGTTTGCCGAGCACGTGGTCGCGCTGCGCCTCCATCTCGCTGGCCAGGTCGAGCAGCGCGGGGACCGACGGCAGGAAAATACTCGCGGTCTCACCGGGCCGCCGGGAGCGGACGTAGCGGCCGATCGCCTGCGCGAAGAACAGCGGGGTGGACGCGGACGTCGCATAGACGCCGACGGTCAGGCGCGGCACGTCGACACCCTCGGAGACCATGCGCACCGCCACCAGCCACCGCGACGTGCCCGCCGCGTACTCGGCGATGCGGTCCGAGGAACCGGGATCGTCGGAGAGGACGAGCGTCGGTGGCTCACCGGTCAGCGTCGTGAGCACGTTGGCGTACGCGCGCGCGGCCTTCTGGTCCGACGCGATCACCATCGCGCCCGCGTCGGGCACACCGCCGTTGCGCAGCTGGCTGAGCCGGGTGTCGGCGGCCTGCAGCACCGCGGGAATCCACTCGCCGTTCGGGTCGAGCACCGTGCGCCACGCCCGCGCCGTCTGCTCGGCGTTGAGCGGCTCACCGAGACGCGCGGAGTACTCCTCGCCGGCGCTGGTACGCCAGCGCGCCTCCCCGGAATAGGCCATGAACACCACCGGCCGCACCACGCCGTCGGCGAGCGCGTCGGCGTAGCCGTAGACATGGTCGGCGCGCGAACGCAGCACCCCCTCGCGATCGGGTTCGTAGTTGACGAACGGGATGGGGCTGTCGTCGCTGCGGAACGGCGTGCCGGTCAGCGCCAGCCGGCGGGTGGCGTCGTCGAACGCCTCGCGCATCGCTTCGCCCCAGCTCTTCGCGTCGCCGCCGTGGTGGATCTCGTCGAAGATCACCAGGGTGCGGTGGTTCTCGGTGCGCACGCGGTGACGGGCGGGGTGGCTGGCCACCTGGGCATAGGTGACGACGACGCCGTGGTACTCCGACGAGTGGTGTGCGGCGCTGTTGGAGAACTTCGGATCCAGCGACAGACCCAGCCTCGCGGCGGCCAGCGCCCACTGGATCTTGAGATGCTCGGTGGGCACGACGACGGTGACGCGCTCGACGGTGCCGTCGGCCAGCAGCTCGCCGGCCACGCGCAGGGCAAACGTCGTCTTACCCGCACCCGGTGTAGCGACGGCGAGGAAATCACGCGGTTTGGCGCCAAGATACCGCACCAATGCCCGACGCTGCCAGCCTCGCAAAGCCTGGGTGTCGGGCGCTGTGTTTGCCCGCACCCAAAGACTCCTCACTGATCGGACAGCAGCCTAGCGCAACGGATTACGGCTCCGCATCTCTGTATGGCGTGTCGCCGGGCGGGCGGTGTGTCGGGGTCGGGCACGGCCTGCGGGCCCCGCCCGGTCGGCCGGTCGCACGACGACACGTCCGCGCCCGGCGGGAGCGGTGCCCAGCAAACAAGATGCTTGTGCCGGCGCGGCATGGGTACTCTCCCGCCACCATGTCGGCAATCCCTGTTCCCCCCAGCGACGAGATCGATCCGTGCGTCCGCGTCTTCGGTACCCGCGTACACAACCTACGGGGCGTCGACGTCGAGGCGCCGCGCGACGCGCTGGTGGCCTTCACCGGCATCTCCGGGTCGGGCAAATCGTCGCTGGCGTTCGGCACCATCTACGCCGAGGCGCAGCGCCGGTACTTCGAATCGGTCGCGCCGTACGCGCGTCGCCTGCTGTTGCCGTCCGGTGCGCCGAAGGTCGACGACATCACCGGGCTGCCGCCCGCCGTCGCGCTGCAACAGCGCCGAGGGTCGGCGACGTCGCGGTCGACGGTGGGCACCATCACGACGCTGTCGAACCTGCTGCGGATGTTGTTCTCGCGGGCCGGGACCTACCCGCGCGGGGCCACCGAACGGCTCGACTCCGACGCGTTCTCGCCGAACACCGCGGTCGGCGCATGCCCGCGCTGTCACGGCGTCGGCCGAATCCACGAGGTGACCGAACAGACGCTGGTACCCGACCCGTCGCTGACCATCCGCGAGGGGGCCGTGGCCGCGTGGCCGGGTGCCTGGCAGGGGCAAAACCTGCGCGACATCCTCATCACCCTCGGCTACGACATCGACAAGCCCTGGCGCAAACTGCCCAAGCGACAACGGGATTGGATCCTGTTCACCGACGATCAGCCCACCGTCGAGATCGACCCGAGCCAGCATCCGGTCACCGCCGACTACTACTACAACGGGACCTTCACCAGCGCCGAACGCCATGTCCGGCACACGCTGGCCAACTCCCAGAGCGCGATGATGCGCCGACGGGTCCTGCAGTACGTCGACAGCGTCGACTGCGGGTTGTGTCACGGCTCGGGCCTGCGGCCGGAAGCCCTGAAGGTGACCTTCGCCGGTCGCACGATCGCCGACTACGTCGCGATGCCGTTGAGCGGCCTCGCCGATGTGCTGCGCCCGACCGCGGCCCGCAAGGATGCCGCAGCGGCCTTCGAGTCGACCGCCTCCGGTGAGCACACCGAGGTCGCGACGATGATCGCCGCCGACCTCGTCGCCCGCATTCAGGTGCTCGTCGATCTCGGTCTGGGCTACCTGACGCTGAACCGTCGCACGCCGACCGTCTCTCCGGGAGAGCTCCAGCGGCTGCGGCTGGCCACGCAGTTGCGTGCGGGGCTGTTCGGGGTCCTCTACGTCTTGGACGAGCCGTCGGCGGGTCTGCACCCCGCCGACGCGGAGCCGTTGCTCGATGTGCTGGATCGCCTTCGCAGAGCGGGCAATTCGCTGTTCGTCGTCGAGCATGACATGGACGTGGTGCGACGCGCGGACTGGATCGTCGATGTCGGTCCGGGTGCGGGCGAGCTCGGCGGCCGGGTCCTCTACAGCGGGCCGGTAAATGGTCTGCGGGACGTCGAGGAGTCGGTCACCCGGCGCTACCTCTTCGACGGGCAGGCCGCCGAGCCTCGGACCCCGCGCGAGCCGTCGTCGTGGCTGCACCTGCGCGGCATCTGCTTTCACAACCTGCGCGATATGGAGGTCGAATTGCCGCTCGGCGCCTACACCGCGGTCACCGGGGTTTCCGGCTCGGGTAAGTCGACGCTCGTGGTCAAGGTGCTCGGCGATGTGGTGAACCGCCATCTGGGCCGCGCCGTGGGTATGGCCGAGAACGACGCCGACACCGACGAGGCCGACGCCGAGATCGTCGATCTCGATCACGACGCGAGCATCGGCGTGACGGCCGAGGGCGTCGAGGCGATCGGTCGTCTGGCGTCCGTCGACCAGCGGCCGATCGGACGGACCCCGCGGTCGACGCTGGCGACCTACACGGGGCTGTTCGATGCGGTGCGCCGGGAGTTCGCCGCGACGCCCGCGGCCCGCCGGCGGGGGTGGACGGCGGGCCGGTTCTCGTTCAACGTCGCCGAGGGCCGATGCGAGACCTGTCAGGGAGAGGGGTTCGTATCGGTCGAATTGCTGTTCCTGCCAGGCACTTACGCGACCTGCCCGACGTGCGGCGGCGCCCGATACAACGAGGCCACGCTGCGGGTGCGTTACCGCGGCCGCACCATCGCCGACGTCCTGGCGATGACCGTGGACGAGGCGTCGGAGTTTCTCGGCGACATCGCGGGCGCCGCGCGCAGCCTGACGACACTGCGCGAGGTCGGGTTGGGCTACCTGCGTCTCGGGCAGCCGGCCACCGAACTGTCCGGCGGGGAGGCGCAGCGCATCAAGCTGGCCTCGGAGCTGCAACGGCCGCGCCGCGGGCACACGCTCTACGTCCTCGACGAACCGACGACCGGATTGCACCCGGCCGACGTGGACCTGCTCGACGCGCAGCTGCACCGCCTCGTCGACTCGGGGAACACGGTGGTGGTGGCCGAGCACGACATGCGGATGGTCGCGGGGGCGGACTGGGTGATCGACCTCGGCCCGGGCGCGGGCCACGACGGCGGGCGGGTGGTCGCGGCGGGCACACCGCGGCAGGTGAGTCGGGCCAAGGGCAGCCGGACCGCGCCGTATCTGGCCGCGCGGCTGGGCTATTCGACGAAATAGTTGTCGTTCCTGACGAACCACTCGGCGCGTTCCTCGTCGGTGAGCTCGCCGAGCTGGGCCATACCCTCGAAGTAGTGCTCGCGCGGTGCGCCGGGCGCGAACAGCATCAGAATCGACGCCGGCTCATCGGCCTCGTTACGGAAGCCGTGGACGCCGCCGGGCGGCACGTACAAGAAGTCGTTGGCTTGTCCGTCGGTCCAGTCGTTGCCGTCGTAGAGCTTGACCGTTCCCGCCAGGATGAAGAACGCCTCGGACATCGCGCGGTGGAAGTGCGGCCCCGGGCCGCCGCCCTTCGGTGCGATCTCGACGCGGTACAGGCCGTAGTCGCCGTCGGTGGCCCGCTCGTCGGCGAGGTAGTGGTACTGCACCAGGCCGAACGAGTCGTAGTCGGCCGGTTGGGTGCCGCGCCGTATCCATGCGCTGGCCTGCGGCTCGGGCGCGGTGTACCGCGGGGGTGGGTAGGGCGGCACCTGCCGGGGATCGACGAGCGACATGCCTACCCACCCTGCCACGGTCAGACCGTCGCGGGCACCGGATACGTGACGCCGGTCAGCTCCTCCGAAACCGTCCACAGCCGCTTCTGTGCCGCAACGTCGTGCGACAACCGATTGGAGGCGACCACGACCGGATGCCCCCGCTGTTCCATGAAACCGTCGGGACCGTAGTACTGCCCGCCGATCACGGCGGGGTCGGTCGCGGCGCGCAGGGAGGGCAGCGCACCCATGTCGGTGTCCTGCAGCAGGGGCTCCAGCAGTTTGAAGACGCCGGCCAGCAGCGGCGGGGAGTTGCGACCCAGTTCCGATCGCGATCCGCCCGGATGCGCTGCGACCGCGATGGTGTCGGTGCCCTGCAGCCGGCGTTGCAGTTCGTAGGTGAACATCAGATTGGCCAGTTTCGCCTGCCCGTAGGCATCCACCCGGCTGTAGCCGCGTTCGGACTGCAAGTCGTCGAACCGAATCCCGTTGCGCGCGAAGCGATGCCCCGTGCTGCTGACAGTCACGACACGCGAACCCGGCGCGGCCAGCACCCGATCGAGCAGCTGCCCGGTCAGCGCGAAGTGTCCGAGATGGTTGGTGCCGAACTGCAGCTCGAAGCCGTCTTCGGTTGTCGACTTGGGGGTGAACATCACGCCCGCGTTGTTGATCAGCAGGTCGATGGAGGCGTGACGGTCCTTCAGCTGCTCGGCCGCGGTACGGATCGAGTCCAGCGACGTGAGGTCGAGTTGCTGCACATCGACGCGCGCGCCGGGGGTGGACTGTTCGATGTGGCGCGCGGCGTCGGCGCCCTTGTCGGTGTTGCGGACGGCGAGCACGACGTGCGCGCCCTTGGCCGCGAGCGCCGCCGCGGTCTCGTAGCCCAGGCCGGTGTTGGCGCCGGTGACGACGGCGGTGCGCCCGGCCTGATTTGGTATGTCGGCCGTTGACCAGTTGGACATGATTTCTCCTCGGTAGAGTGTTAAACGGAGCGGGCGCTCCGGTTCCTTACAGATATACGGAACGCGCGCCCCGTTTATTTCCATTCCCGAGGTGATGACGTGAGTGCGGACCGACCCCTGCGCGCCGATGCCCTGCGCAATCGCGCGCGCATCCTCGAGGTCGCCTACGACGCCTTCGCGACCGACGGCCTCGCGGTGCCTATTGACGAGATCGCCCGTCGCGCGGGCGTCGGCGCGGGCACGGTGTACCGCCACTTCCCGACCAAGGCCGACCTCTACCGCGCCGTCATCGAGAACCGGATCGAGAGTCTCGTCGCCGAGGGACGCGCACTGACCGAGGGCGTGCCGCCCGGCGAAGCGCTGTTCGTCCTGCTGCGCTCAATGGTTCTGCACTGGGGGGCTACCGACCGCGGCCTGAAGGATGCGATGGCGGGGGAGGGCATCGACGTCACGACGGTGATCCCCGAGACCGAGGAGGCCTTCCTCGACTTCCTCGGCGGTCTGCTGACGGCGGCCCAGGATGCGGGGGCCGTCCGGCGCGACGTCAACGTGCGCGACGTTAAGGCGATCGTCGCCGGTTGCTTCGCCATCCAGGACACCAACCCCGACGACGCCGAGCGACTCACCGAAGTCGTGCTGGACGGCCTGCGCTCGTCACGCTGAGTCCAGCAGGTCGCGGCGAGTGATCTTGCCGCTGGGCGTGAGCGGTAGTGACGGCGCGTCGAAGCCCGGTTTAGGCCCGAAGCGATCTTGCACTCTCCCTGGTCGAGTGCTAAGAATGCAATTGGCACTCGCGACCGGTGAGTGCTAGGTCGGGACGGTGAGGCAACGGGCCGCATCCGCGGAGCACACCCGAGCCGTCCGTCGCGGGCACTGCACCCGACCGCAGACGTGCCATCCCCAATCCGGAGGAACACTTCGCAATGGCCAAGACAATTGCGTATGACGAAGAGGCCCGCCGCGGCCTCGAGCGGGGCCTGAACAGCCTCGCCGACGCGGTAAAGGTGACGTTGGGGCCCAAGGGTCGCAACGTCGTCCTGGAGAAGAAGTGGGGCGCCCCCACGATCACCAACGATGGTGTGTCCATCGCCAAGGAGATCGAGCTGGAGGACCCGTACGAGAAGATCGGCGCCGAGCTGGTCAAGGAAGTCGCCAAGAAGACCGACGACGTCGCGGGTGACGGCACCACCACCGCCACCGTGCTGGCCCAGGCGCTCGTGCGCGAGGGTCTGCGCAACGTCGCCGCCGGCGCCAACCCGATGGCCCTCAAGCGCGGCATCGAGAAGGCCGTCGAGAAGGTCACCGAGACGCTGCTGAAGTCGGCCAAGGAGGTCGAGACCAAGGACCAGATCGCCGCGACCGCCGCGATCTCGGCCGGCGACACCCAGATCGGCGAGCTGATCGCCGAGGCCATGGACAAGGTCGGCAACGAGGGTGTCATCACCGTCGAGGAGGCTCAGACCTTCGGCCTGCAGCTCGAGCTCACCGAGGGTATGCGCTTCGACAAGGGCTACATCTCGGGTTACTTCGTCACCGACGCCGAGCGTCAGGAAGCGGTCCTCGAGGATCCGTACATCCTGCTCGTGTCGTCGAAGGTGTCGACCGTCAAGGATCTGCTGCCGCTGCTGGAGAAGGTCATCCAGTCCGGCAAGCCGCTGCTGATCATCGCCGAGGACGTCGAGGGCGAGGCGCTGTCCACGCTCGTCGTCAACAAGATCCGCGGCACCTTCAAGTCCGTCGCCGTCAAGGCCCCGGGCTTCGGTGACCGCCGCAAGGCGATGCTGCAGGACATGGCCATCCTCACCGGTGGTCAGGTCATCAGCGAAGAGGTCGGCCTGTCGCTCGAGACCGCCGACGTCTCGCTGCTGGGCAAG
The DNA here is from genome assembly GCA_050205545.1 of Mycolicibacterium celeriflavum. Classification (GTDB taxonomy): domain Bacteria; phylum Actinomycetota; class Actinomycetes; order Mycobacteriales; family Mycobacteriaceae; genus Mycobacterium; species Mycobacterium celeriflavum_A. The sequence continues at coordinate 227,785 of JBNMQV010000004.1, read as the reverse complement.
GCGCGCAAGGTCGTCGTCACCAAGGACGAGACCACCATCGTCGAGGGCGCCGGTGACTCCGACGCCATCGCCGGCCGCGTGGCCCAGATCCGCGCCGAGATCGAGAACAGCGACAGCGACTACGACCGCGAGAAGCTGCAGGAACGCCTGGCCAAGCTGGCCGGCGGTGTTGCGGTGATCAAGGCCGGCGCTGCCACCGAGGTCGAGCTCAAGGAGCGCAAGCACCGCATCGAGGACGCCGTCCGCAACGCCAAGGCGGCCGTCGAGGAGGGCATCGTCGCCGGCGGTGGCGTGGCCCTGCTGCAGGCCTCCCCGGCGCTGGACGATCTGAAGCTCGACGGTGACGAGGCCACCGGCGCGAACATCGTCCGCGTGGCGCTCGAGGCTCCGCTGAAGCAGATCGCCCTCAACGGCGGGCTGGAGCCCGGCGTGGTGGCCGAGAAGGTCCGCAACTCGGACAAGGGCGTCGGCCTCAACGCCGCGACCGGCGAGTACGAGGATCTGCTCAAGGCGGGCGTCGCCGACCCGGTCAAGGTGACGCGTTCGGCGCTGCAGAACGCGGCGTCCATCGCGGCGCTGTTCCTGACCACCGAGGCTGTCGTTGCCGACAAGCCGGAGAAGGCGGCCGCTGGTCCGGCCGACCCGACCGGCGGCATGGGCGGCATGGACTTCTAAGTCCTGGGTCATCACGGAAAGCCCGGCTCCTTTCGAGGGGCCGGGCTTTTCCGTTTCCGTTTTGATCGCCGAACGTGGGTTACCCGCATGCGTTTTCGCGCAGACCGTGACACAAGCCCACACTCGGCGGGGGGTTACTCCTTCAGCGGCACGCAGTCGTGCAGGCAGTCCGGGCCCGTCGACGGCGACTCCGCGGTGGCCTTGCGGTGCAACACCGCGCGGGTCGGTTCGATCGACAACGACTCGTCGGCCTGATGCGCGCGGCCGTCCACGATCAACGAGTAGCCACCGGGTTCGCTCGGCGGCCAGACGATCGTGACGTCGCCGTGCCGGGCGGTGTTCTCCCGCGTGTGCCTGCCGACGGTGCCGACGTCGAGCCTGCCGTCGCTGAAAATCGGGTCGACGGCGACGGTGTGCGCGCGATAGTCGTCGCCGACCGAGATCAGGTAGGCGAAGCCGAAGTCGGCCAGCACGTCGGCCAACCGGTCGAGGTCCACCTTCACGCTCATAGGGCGAGAATACGTCGGCGAGGCCGCGCGTTAGGTGCGGTCACGCGGCGTCACCCGCGTCATGCAGTGGGCGCGGGTCGACGGCCGCGGATCAGCTTGCCCGGCCGCGCGGCGGTCGGCGTGCCGTTCTCGGCGATGATCTGACCGGACACGACGGTCGCGACATAGCCCTCGGCGCTCTGATCCAGGCGTCGACCGCCCGCGGGGAGGTCGTAGGTGATCACCGGGCGGTGCAGGCGCATGGCGTCGTGGTCGATGACGTTGAGGTCGGCCTTGTAGCCCACGGCGATCCGTCCGCGGTCGGCCAGGCCGGCCACCCGGGCGGGCACCGAGGTCAGTTCGCGCACCGCCTCGGCCACAGACAGGCGACCGGACACGCGGTCACGCGACCAGTGCGTCAGCATGTACGTGGGAAAGCTTGCGTCGCAGATCATTCCGTAATGTGCGCCGCCGTCGCCGAGCCCGAGCACCACATCCTCGCGGCGGATGAGATCCGCGACCGTGTCGAGGGTGCCGTCGCGGAAGTTGGCCAGCGTGACCAGCAGGATGGCGTGGCCGTCGTCGTCGAGGAGCCGGTCGTAGGCCTCCTCCAACGGGCTGACGCCGCGGGCCCTGGCCCGGCTCGCGATGCTCTCCGAGCGCGGCGGTTCGTAATTCGGCGGGTCACCGAGCGGGAACATCCACTCGAACGCCTGGGCCGCGAACATCAGCGGATGCCCTTCACCCGCGGGCTGGTCCGACAGAATCCGTTCGCGCACTTCGGGTTTGCGCATCTCGGCGACGCGCTCGGCCAGCGGCAACGAGGCCAGTTCCTGATAGCTGGGATACATGACGAACGGGTTGCCCGACAGTTCGAGGCCGAGCACCAGGCCGATGGGCCGGGGGAAGATCTGCGCGGTGATGTCGCCGCCGTCGATGTTGGCCTTCTCGACCATCGTCAGCGCATCGAGGAAGAACGGGTCGCCGGCGTTGCCGATCGCCAACGTGAACGTCACGGGCAGGCCCACGTCGGCCGCGACCTCGAACACCGTCCGCAGCACGGGCTCGTAGTCGCCGGCCACCAGGTCGGGTACGAACTGGATCAGGCCGCCGCCGGCATCGTCGACGCCGCGGGCGATCGCCTCGATCTCGGCGCGGTCGGCGTCGTAACTCGGGATCGGCCGGCCACTCTCGGTCTTGTGCAGGGTGAACCGCGACGAGGCGAAGCCGAGCGCGCCGGCCTGCACCGCCTCCGCGGCCAATTTGCGCATCATCGCCAGGTCTTCGGCGGTGGCCGGTTCGCGGTCGACGCCGCGTTGGCCCATCACGTACACCCGCAGCGGCGAGTGCGGCAGCAGCGCGGCCACGTCGATGTCGCGCTGACCCGCGTCGAGCGCGTCGAGGAACTCCGGGAACGTCTCCCAGTGCCACGGCAGCCCGTCGACCATCACCACCCCTGGGATGTCTTCCACCCCCGCCATCACGTCGACCAGCACGTCGTGGTCCTCCGGACGGCACGGCGCGAACCCCACCCCGCAGTTGCCCATCACGACGGTCGTCACGCCGTGCGCCGACGACGGGGTCAGCCGGTCCGACCAGATCGCCTGACCGTCGTAGTGGGTGTGCAGGTCCACGAACCCCGGTGTGACGAGCAGACCCGTCGCGTCGATCTCCCGCGCACCGGGCTGCTCGACCGTCCCCACCGCCGGGTCATCTGCGCGGTTCACCGCGGCGATGACGCCGTCGGCGACCGCGACATCACCGACATACGGCTCACCGCCGAGCCCGTCGACGATGGTGCCGCCCCTGATGACGAGTTCATATGTCATACGTCGAATCTACGATGTGCCCGTGATCGACCACTTCGGAATCAACTGTGCGGACTGGGACAGATCGAAGGCGTTCTACGACCAGGTCCTGGGCGTCCTCGGTTACACCCGCCAACTCGACTTTCAGGTCGCCATCGGCTACGGCCGGGACGGCAAACCCGACTTCTGGATCGCGGACATGAACGCCGGCGACGCGAAGGGGCCCAACCGCGAAGTGCACTTCGCGTTCCAGGCCGCCGACGAAGCCGCGGTCACGGCGTTCTACGACGCCGCGATCGAGGCGGGCGCGGAATCGCTGCACGCCCCGCGGCTGTGGCCGGAGTACCACCCCGGGTACTACGGCGCCTTCGTGCGCGACCCGGACGGCAACAACATCGAGGCCGTCTTTCACGGGGCGCGCCCACCCGGCTGACGTATACCGTCGGGGCCATGGCTGATTCAGAGGCGGAAGTGGTCCGGGACATCCTGCGCGACGCGTTCACGCGGCTCATCGAGCACGTGGAGAACCTCACCGACGGGCTGACCCCCGAGGCCGCGATCTTCCGCCCCACCCCGACGGCCAACAGCATCGCATGGCTGGTCTGGCACAGCGCCCGCCAGCAGGACGTGCAGCTCGCCGGTATCGCCGGCACCGAGCAGGTCTGGTTGCGCGACGGATGGGTCGACCGATTCGGGCTCGACCTGCCGCGCGAAGACATGGGTTACGGCCACAGCCCCGAGGAGGTGGGCCGCGTCCGCGCGCCGGCCGATCTGCTCGCCGGCTACGCGCACGCCGTGCACAAGGCAACGCTGGCATACATCGCGTCGGTCACCCCCGATGAGCTGAGCCGCATCGTCGACGAGAACTGGGATCCGCCGGTGACCGCCGCCATGCGTCTGGTGAGCATCTTCGACGACGGCGCCCAACACCTCGGTCAGGCGGCCTACATCCGCGGCATCACGTGATCCGGTGGTGGCCGGCGCTCGGGGTGGCGGCGATGCTGCTGCTCGGTTGGGTAGTCGGCAAATCGTCGACGCCCGTTGACGATTGGTTCCAGCACTTCAGACACACCCCGCTGCGACGGCTGACGGTGATCGCCGACCCTCGTGTGCTGATCGTCGTGGCGGTCGCGGTGCTGGCGGTGGCCTGTCTGCACCGGCGTTGGTGGCTGGCGTCGATGACGGTCGTCGCCCCCATCGTCGGCATCACGATCGTTCGGGTGCTCAAACCGGTCTTCGACCGGGAGAAGGGCGGCGGGCTCGCTTATCCCAGCGGGCATCTCACCGCGACCACCATCGTCATGGGGCTGGTCGTTCTCGCCGCGGGCGCGGCGTGGTGGGTCGTCGTGAGTGCGGTCATCGCCGTCGCGTTGGCGATGCTCGGCGTGGGCGTGACATTCCACTACTTCACCGACGTGGTGGGTGGTGTCCTGCTCGGTTCGGCCGTCGTGTGCGCCGCCGCGGTCATCGCCCAGCGCGACCGGCGCGGTTCGGTCGTGACAGCCAGCTAACTCGTCACTCTGCGACAATCGGTGGATGACGGTGCCCAATAAGCCACCTGGCTTGCGCGAGCGAAAGAAACTTCGAACGCGCGCGACGATCCGCCGTGAGGCGTTCCGTCTGATCCAGGAGCAGGGCTACCAGGCCACCACCGTCGAGCAGATCTCCGCCGCCGCCGACATCTCACCGCGGACCTTCTCCCGCTACTTCCCGACCAAGGAAGCGGTGCTGATCTCCGACGACCACATCCCGCCGATCATCGAGGCCTTCGTGGCGGCGCCCGCGGACATGTCGGTCATCGACGCGTACCGGCACGCCGTCGAGACGACGTTCGCCTCGCTGACCGAGGAGCAGCGCGAGGAGGCGATCATCGGGCAGCGGCTGATGTACTCCGTCCCCGAGGCGGCCGGGCTGCTCTACGGCGAATACGTCCGCCTGATCGGGCTGATCACCGATGCGCTTGCGCAGCGGCCGGCGGCGCCGACCGATCCGCTCGAGCGCCGCGTGCTCGCCGGCGCGATCGTGGGCGTGCTGATCGGCGCCTCCCACGGCACGCCGCTGCCCGGCGACCCCATCTCCGACAGCCTGCAGGTGCTCGATCGGATGTTGAACCGGCAATGAACTTGACACGTGTCAACCCCGGTGCGATCTGGATCACACACGATGGTTAGCATGGGGTCATGACTGCGACGTCCGACGTTGAGCTACCCGACACCAGCACCATCCGCAATCCCGCGACCGGAGCCGTCGCGGGCACCGTGCGCTGGACCGATCCCGCCGACGTGCCGCGTATCGCGGCCGGCCTGCGCCAGGCTCAGCGGCAGTGGGAGGCCCGCGGCGCCGCGGGCCGCGCGAGGGTGCTGGCCCGCTACGCCGTCTGGCTCGGCGAGCATCGCGACGAGATCGAGGCGCTGCTGATCAAGGAGACCGGAAAGTCCGCCGTCGACGCGGCGCAGGAAGTGCCGCTGCTGATCATGATCGCGTCGTACTACATCAAGACGATGGAGAAGGCGCTCAAGCCGGAGAAGCGGCCAGCGCCGCTGCCGTTCCTGTCGATCAAGAAGATCGAGGTGCACTACCGGCCGCGGCCCGTGGTCGGCATCATCGCGCCGTGGAACTATCCCGTCGCCAACGCGCTGATGGACGCCATCGGTGCCCTGGCCGCCGGGTGCGCGGTGTTGCTCAAACCGTCCGAACGCACCCCGCTGACCGCCGAACTGCTGCTGCGGGGCTGGCTGGATTCCGGGGCGCCGGAGGTGCTGGCGCTGGCGCAGGGCGCCCGCGAGGTCTCCGAGGCCGTCATCGACAACGCCGACTTCATCCAGTTCACCGGCTCGAGTGGCACGGGCGCGAAGGTGATGGAGCGCGCCGCCCGCCGCCTCACCCCGGTCAGCCTCGAACTCGGCGGCAAGGATCCGATGATCGTGCTCGAGGACGCCGACATCGACCTGGCCGCCCACGCCGCGGTGTGGGGCGCGTTCTTCAACGCCGGGCAGACATGCGTGTCGGTCGAGCGCGTCTACGTCCTCGAGCCGGTCTACGACAAGTTCGTCGCCGCGGTGGTGCGCGACGTCGAGAAGCTGAAGATGGGCGCGGGCGACGGTCACGACTTCGGTTCGATGATCGACGAATCGCAAGTCGCCGTCGCCGCTCGCCACGTCGACGACGCGCTCGCCAAGGGCGCGAAGGCATTGACCGGCGGTAAGCGCCCCGAAGGCGAGGGCAGCTTCTATCCGCCGACGGCGCTCGTCGACGTCGACCATTCGATGCTCTGCATGACGGAGGAGACGTTCGGCCCGACGCTGCCGATCATGAAGGTCGCCAGCGTCGACGAGGCGATCCGGCTGGCCAACGACAGCCCGTACGGGTTGAGCGCCGCGGTGTTCTCCAAGGACATCGAGCGGGCCAAAGACGTTGCGGTCGAGCTGGATTGCGGTGCGGTCAACATCAACGACGTGATCTCGAACCTGATGTGCACGACGGCGCCGATGGGCGGCTGGAAGACGTCGGGCATGGGCGCGCGGTTCGGCGGGGCCGAGGGACTGCGCAAGTACTGCCGCCAGGAGGCCGTCGTCGCACCCCGCACCAACGTCGGCGCCGGCGGCAACTACTACAACAATTCGCACAAGGCGCTCAAGCGGATGAACACGATGATGACGAAGCTGGCGCTGATCACCCCGAAGCGGGCCGCCAAGAAGTAGCGACGCCCCACCCGGTCACGGCGAGGGTACGGTTTCTGACGCGGCTACTCGGGTTACGTGTCCGGAACCGTACTTTCGGCGAGGGGAGGATCGCGTGCGGTTGGTGACAACCGTGTTCTTGTGGCTCATCACCACAGCGTTGCTGGCCGTCGCCGTTCCGACCATGTGGGCGCAGCGCAACGTCGTCGACGCCGGTGGATTCGCGGCGTTGGCGGAATCGGCGGCGAAGGAGCCGCAACTGCAGCATGCGATGGCCAGGATCCTCGCCACGGAAGTGTCCTCGTCGATGGACGACACCGGGTACGACGTCGAATACGACCTGATCATCGGCACCGCCTCGGCTTACACGGCCAACCCGACGTTCCCCGGGCAGTTCGCCCTGGCCAATAAGGTCGGGCACCGCTGGATGTTCACCGGCGCGGCGCAGCGCGTCGAGGGCACCGACCAGTGGATCCTCGACCTCGGCCCGATGCTCGCCGACGAGTCGTTCCGCAACACGCTGGGCAACTTCGGCGTCGCGCCCGCCGAATCCCTGCCGGTGCCCATCTCGATCTCAGAGGACTGGCGGCCCGGTCAGCTCAAGTGGGTGTCGACGTGGGGGCCGTGGATCAGCATCGGCGCGACCGTTCTCACCGGCGTCTTCGCGCTGCTGACGCTCCTGGCGGCCCGTAGCCGCGGCAGAGCCCTTGCGGCCCTTGGTGTTTCCGCACTCCTCGTGGGCGCGGCCGGATGGGCCGGCGTCGAGGTGGCCCGTCGCTCGGTGAACAACGCCTTGAACCGGCTATCGGGGGACATCCGCGAGGTCGCCGACGTCATGGTGGCCCAGGCCGAGAACAGCCTGCACCACTGGCTGAACTTCACGCTGGCAGCGGGCGGAGTGCTCGTGGTGTTCGGCGTGGTGGTGGCGATGCTGGGCGGTTTGCGGCGACGCGACGTTTAGCTCACCTCGGTATTGCTACCGTCGAGCCATGCCGTTCGTCACCGAGATCGTGGGCCCGCAGCGGCCCGTCGAGTCGTGGCCGCCCCTCGAGGTGGGGGCACTGCGGCGCACCAGCACCATCGACACCCATCCCGACGGCGCCGCGCAATCCGACGTCGACCTGAGGGCGCGTGACATCGTCGTGCGACGGGGCGGGGTCGACGTCGTCGGCGAGATCGCCGTGCGTGCGCGCCTGGTCGAGCGCGTCATCGAGGAGATCGCGGCCGTCCCGGACGATTCGCGACTAAATCGGCTCGTCGGCAAGCGAGTGGGTCCCGGCTTCCGGTCGACGGTCGGGGAGTCGCTGGCCGACGAGGTCCGGCGGTCCAGCCTGCTGCATCTGCTGCTCGACGACTGGGTCGGTGCCGCGCTGGTGTCCGGTTACGGGCTGCAGCACGCGGCGATCGTCGCGGGTAGCGAGGAGAAACTGCCGCCCGGAACCGCCGATCGCATGGCGGGCATCTGCGCCGGCTTCGCACCCGACGCCTCGCTCGTCGCATACGCGCGGCGCCTCGACATCATTCCCTCGGTGCACGGGCCGTTCGCCCCGCCGATCGATGTCGACGGTGTGCACGGCGTCGAACCCCTTCGCGCACACGGCATGCGGCGACTGCGCAGGCTCGACCTGCTGCCGGCCGACGAGGGGGTGGCGCGCTTCGACGCGCACTTCCGCGACTCCCACGTCGACGGCGACGGGGCCGAGACGATCGTGCACGAGTACACGCTCGGCGGCGAGGTGGATGTGGGGACGCGGACCGTCACGTCGATCAGGGCCGACGTCCGCGTGCTGCCGTGGCAGGAGTGCCCCGGCGCGATCGGGAGCGCGCAACGGGTGCGCGGAATGAGTCTCGCCGAGATCCGCGATCGCGTCCGGCGCGAGTTCGTCGGCACCAGCACCTGCACCCACCTCAACGACACGCTGCGCGCGATCGGCGACCTCGACGCGCTGTTCGACCTGCGCTCAGGGCTCGATGACGTGTGACGGGTCGGGCCGCTTGTCCGGCGGCGCCTGGCTGTAGTCGCCCCACGGGCCGTCGCGCTGCTCTACAGCGGCTCGAACGCCTTGTGCCGCAGCGGTTTCGATGAAGGACAGGGCATCGGGGGTGTTGCGCATCAAGCCGTCGAGGATGCCGCCGAGGGTCTGGGTGGAGGCCAGGCCCATGTTCTCGTAAGCCTGGTTGACGATCAGCTTCTGCGCCTGAAGTTGTGACAACGGGATGGTGGCGAGTTTCTGTGCGACCTCTTTGACCCGCGCTTCGAGGTTCTCGAACGGTACCGACTCGTTGATGAGTTCGACTGCGGCGGCTTCCTTTCCGGTCAACGGCTCACCGGTCAACGAGTGCCACTTGACCTTCGCGAGGCTGAGCCGATACAGCCACATGCCGGTGAGGTAGGCGCCCCACATCCGGGCGTAGGGGGTGCCGATCACCGCGTCGTCGCTGGCGATCACGATGTCGGCGCACAGCGCGTAGTCACTTGCGCCGCCCACGCACCAACCGTGCACCTGCGCAATCACCGGCTTGGACGCCCGCCAGATCGCCATGAACTTCTGAGTGGGCCCGGTCTCGCGGGCGCTGACCATGGCGAAATCCTTGCCCGGATCCCAGCGGCCGTCGGTGTTCATCGCCTCCCCCCAGTGCGTGAAGCCGCCGCCGAAGTCGTAGCCGCCGGAGAACGCGCGCCCGGCGCCGCGCAACACGATCACCTTGATCGTGGGATCGCGCTCGGCGAGGCCGATCGCCTTCTCGATCTCATCCGGCATCGGCGGGACGATGGTGTTGAGGTGGTCGGGACGGTTGAGCGTGATAGTGGCGATGGGCGCTTCTGCGGCGTAGAGCAGGGTCTCGAACTGCGGAGACGATTCTGACGGCGACATGGGTGAAGTTTGGCAGAGGAAGCGCCGGGTAAACGAGGGCAGTGACGAAACGAGTTACCGGTGCTCGTGCTGCGGCCACACTGCTCGACCTCGGTGCCGCGTCCATCGCGGCCGGCGTGATCTCCCGCCGAAAGCCCGTCATCAGGGCCCTGGAAACCATGCAGGCCGATGCGCGCGCGGTACAGCGAATGCAACAGCTGAGACGCGAATTCGGGCGCGGCCCAGTGGAAGTGGCCGTACCGGGACGTCGCATGGTGGTGATCCTGGACCCCGAGGACGTGGGCAGGGTGCTCGCGGAGGCGCCGACGCCGTTCCATCCAGCGAACACGGAGAAGCGCAAGGCGCTGCAGTGGTTTCAGCCGCACGGTGTGCTGATCTCGCAGGGGACGATCCGGCAACAGCGCCGCGAGTTCAATGACGCGGCGCTCGACAGCGGAGCCGAGGTGCATCGCCTCGCCGAGGCGTTCACCCATGTGGTCGACGAAGAGGCACAAGAGTTGGTCGCGGACGCCGCCGCCCGCGGGAGCCTGGATTCCGAGCGTTTCATGACCACGTGGTGGCGCATTGTGCGCCGACTGGTTCTGGGTGATCGCGCGCGGGACGACGAGCTGATCACCGATGCGTTGATGCGGCTGCGCAAGGCGGGCAACTGGTCGTTCCTGTCGCTGCCGCACTACCGAGGCCGCGCGAAATTCCTTGAGGCGCTGTACGGCTATGTCGAGGATCCCGAGCCGGGGAGCCTTGCCGGTGTCGTGGCCCAGACGCCGTCGAGCGGTGCGGTGGATCCGGTCGGGCAGATGCCGCAGTGGATTTTTGCGTTCGATGCCGCGGGGATGGCGTCGTTGAGGGCGATGGCGCTGTTGGCCACGCATCCGCAAGAGCGGGCGCTCGCCGTGCAGGACGCCGCCGAACCCGACCGGGTCGCCGTGCGGCCGTATCTACGGGCATGTGTGCTCGAGTCGGTGCGGCTGTGGCCCACGACGCCGACGATCCTGCGCGACACGACGGAGGACACCCGGTGGGCCGATGGGTCGACGATCGCGAAGGGTGCGGGGCTGATGATCGTCACGCCGGCGTTCCATCGCGACGACGTACTGTTGCCGTTTGCGCATTCGTTCACGCCGCAGATCTGGCTCGATGGAACCGTGAAGAACTATCCGCAATTGGTGCCGTTCTCGGCGGGACCGGCGGAGTGCCCGGGCCGCAATCTCGTTCTGCTGGTGACGAGCACGCTGCTGGCCCATGTGCTGAGCGCGTTGGAACTCGAACTGCGATCGGAGCCGAAGCCGGTACCGGAGCGGCCGTTGCCGATGACGCTGAACCAGATGACGCTGGAGTTCGGCGCACGGCGTGCGAGTCAGTCCGCGTCGTCTCCCGCGAGAGGCGGAGGCGCTTCCGAACCCCACGCCGAAAATTAGGCGTGCCTACCCTCTGACCAGCTAGAAGTGCTATGTTCAGCCTCTCCTAACGATGAGGTGCGAATGAACCGCTATCTTGCCTGGGCGACCCCGATCGCCGTCGTCGGCCTGCTGCTGTCCGGATGCTCGAGCGAGAACTCCTCGTCCGGCAGCGAGACGACGCCCACCAGCGCGACGTCGGCCGAGACCACGAGCGCCGCTCCCGCAGTCGATCCCGCGGTTCTCGACAAGGCGGCCGCCGACTATAAGGCCTACGCGCAGAGCAACATCGACGAGCTTCAGCGCGTGGTCAAGGTCTTCACCGACGCCGTCCGCGCCGGAGACCTGAAGGCCGCGCAGGACGCGTACGCGCCGTCGCGCCAGCCGTGGGAACGCATCGAGCCGATCGCCGGTCTGGTCGAAGAGATCGACGGCAAGATCGACGCCCGCGTGGACGATTTCGAGGGCATCGACGACCCCAAGTTCACCGGTTGGCACCGCCTCGAATACCTGCTGTTCGAGAAAAACACCACCGAGGGCGGTGCGCCGTTCGCCGACCAGCTCGACAAGGACGTCGCGGACCTCAAGGCGCAGTTCCCGTCCGTCGACGTCAAGCCGATCGACGTGTCCAACGGCGCCGCCGAGCTCATCGAAGAGGTGTCCGAAGGCAAGATCACCGGCGAGGAGGACCGCTACTCCAAGACCGACCTGTGGGACTTCGATGCGAACCTTCAGGGTGCCCGCGACGCCGTCAGCAAGCTCGATCCCGCTCTGGTGCAGGCCGATCCGGCCCTGCTGGGCAAGATCGACGCGGGTCTGAACTCCGTGTTCGACACGATGCGCCCGTTGCGCCGCGGTGACGGCTGGGTCCTGTTCTGCACCGAGAACGACCCCTACCCGTCGCCGCGCTGCCCCGAGGTCACCGTGACTCCGGACGTCATCGACAAGCTCAAGGCCGAGCTCGCCGGCCTGTCGGAGAACCTGTCGCAGGTCTCGGGAGTGCTGAAACTGAAGTGACGGAAGGCAGCTCGGGTCTGTCGCGCCGGGGCTTCATCACCGGCGCGCTGGGCACAGGCGCCGCGGTGGGTGCCGGTGCGGTCCTCGCCGGATGCTCGACGGACAAGCCGGAAGCGTCGGCCGGGGCTTTCGTTCCGTTCGAGGGACCGCATCAGACGGGCATCACCGCGTTGCCCATTCCCGAACAGGGCCTGATCGCTTCGTTCAACGTGCTGTCGAAGGACCGCGACGGCCTCAAGCGCACCCTTCAGGAGCTCACCGAGGAAATCCGCGGGCTGATGGCGGGTAAGCCGCCAGAAGTACGCGATCCCGAGTACCCGCCGGTCGACTCCGGAATCCTCGGTGAGCAACCGCCGGCGGACGACCTGTCGGTCGTGGTCGGAGTCGGAGCATCGCTGTTCGACAACCGGTTCGGGATCGCCGACCGCAAGCCCAAGGAACTGGTCACCATGCCGTTCCTTGCCAACGACCGGTTGGATCCCAAACTGTCGCACGGCGATCTGTCGATCGTCATCGAAGCCGGGCACAACGACACCGTCGTGTTCGCACTGCGCCAGCTGATGCGGCGCACCCGTAGCGATCTGGTGTTGCGATGGATGGTCGACGGCTACGCACGCGGTATCGGCGCCGGTCAAGCCTCAGAAGCGGCGACCCCGCGAAACCTGTTGGGCTTCAAGGACGGCACGGCCAACCTCGATGTCGCCGACGGTGGCGTCATGGATCGCCATGTCTGGGTGGGTCCGCAGGACGGCGAGCCGGAGTGGGCCGTCGGCGGCTCGTATCAGGCGATCCGCATCATCCGCATGTTCGTCGAGTTCTGGGACCGCACCCAACTCGTCGAGCAAGAGGCGTTGATCGGTCGCAGCAAGGTCAGCGGCGCACCCCTTGGCCTGACCGGTGAGTTCACCGACCCCGACTACCCAGAAGACCCGGACGGCAAGCGAATTCCGCTCACCGCCCACATCCGGTTGGCGAATCCCCGAACGCCCGAGACGGAGGAGAATCTCATCCTGCGGCGTGGCTTCAACTACTCGCGCGGCTTCGATGGTGCGGGTCGCCTGGACCAGGGCCTGGCATTCATCGCTTATCAGCGCAGCCTGGAGAAGGGCTTTCTGACCGTGCAGCGCCGCCTCAAAGGCGAACCGCTCGAGGAGTACATCCTCCCGGTCGGCGGTGGCTTCTTCTTCATGCTGCCGGGTGTCACCGGACCCGACCGGTTCCTCGGCGACCAGTTGCTCAGCTGAGCATCGACCACAGGAACTCGTAGATCAACGCCGAACGGAAGGCCGTCTGCGCGTTGTCGGCCGCACCGGCGTGGCCGCCTTCGATGTTCTCGTAGTAGTGCACCGGATGGCCCGCGCTCTCCAATGCCGCCGTCATCTTGCGGGCATGGCCGGGATGCACGCGGTCATCGCGCGTCGACGTGGTGACCAGCACCGGCGGATACCGCCGATCGGCCGAAATGTTCTGATAGGGCGAGTATTTCGAGATGAATTCCCAGTCGTCGGAATCGTCGGGGTCTCCGTACTCGGCCATCCACGAGGCGCCGGCCAGCAACAGATGGTATCGGCGCATGTCGAGCAGCGGAACGCTGCACACCAACGCGCCGAACAGCTCGGGGTACCGCGTCAGCATCACGCCCATCAGCAGACCGCCGTTGCTGCCGCCCTGCGCTCCGAGTTGCTCGACGGTGGTGATGCCCCGGGCGACGAGATCGCGTGCGACGGCGGCGAAGTCCTCGTAGACGAGATGCCGGTTCTCCCGCATCGCCTGCGTATGCCACGCCGGCCCGTACTCACCGCCGCCGCGGATGTTCGCCAACACGTAAGTGCCACCCCGGCTCAGCCACAGCCGGCCCAGTACTCCGCTGTAGGCCGGCGTGTTGGCGACCTCGAAGCCGCCGTAACCGCTCAACAGCGTGGGGCCCGGCGCCCGGTTGTGACGGTGTGCGACAACGAAGTACGGGATCATGGTGCCGTCGTCCGAGGCGACGAAATGTTGATCCACCTGCAGGTCCGCAGCATCGAAGAACGAGGGTGCGCGCTTGACCTCGGTGACTTCGTCGCCGGCAACGCCCCACAGTAGTCGTGACGGGGTGTCGAATCCGCTGGAGTCGAGGAAGATTTCGTCTCCGTATTCGTCGGCGTCGACCAACACGGTGTTGGTGTTGGGTGGAACGCCGGGAATCTCGGCGCGCTGCCAGGTGCCCGGTGTCACGACCTCCACATTGCTGAGCACGTCGATGAGCGTGACAAGGATCAGGCGGTCGCGCGTCCACGCGTAATCCTCGAGACTGGAGTGTTCGTCCGGCTCGAACACGACGGACAAATCCCGTGCGCCGTCGAGGAATTCGGCGTAGTCGGCCGCCAGCAGGGAGCCGGCGCGGTACGTCGTCGAGCCCACCGTCCAGTCGGTGCGCGGCCGGATCAACAGCCACTCACGATGCACCGAAATCCCGGCGTCGGTCGGCACGTCGATCCGGATCAGCGAGTCGCCGCGCAACTCGTAGCGCTCCCGGTTGAAGAAGTCGAACGACCGAGTGATCAGCAACCGCTCGAAACCCGGTGTCGGGTCGTAGCCGCAGCCCACGCTGACGTCGCCGGCCTCGCCTTCGAACAGGGTCACCGCATCGGTGAGCGGCTTGCCGCGTCGCCAGCGCTTCACGATGCGGGGATAGCCGGAGTCGGTCAACGAACCCGGCCCGAAGTCGGTTCCGACCAGCACGGTATCGCGGTCCTGCCAGGTTACGGCCGACTTGGCCTCTGGCAGTGCGAACCCGTCGGCGACGAACCGCCTTGTGGTCAGGTCGAATTCGCGTACGACGGTGGCGTCGGCGCCGCCGCGGGACAGTTCGACGAGAGCGAGGGAGTAGTCGGGTTCGAGCACCTCTGCGCCGGCCCACACCCAGTTCTCGTCGTCTTCCTCGGCGATGGCGTCGACGTCGATCAGCACGTCCCATTCCGGCTGCTCGGTGCGGTAGCTGTTAAGGGTCGTGCGCCGCCACAGGCCGCGCGGGTGGTCCGCGTCGCGCCAGAAGTTGTACAGGTGCTCGCCGCGCCTGCGGACATAGGGGATGCGGGCGTCGGTGTCGAGCACCTCCAGCGCCTCGGTGCGCATCTGCTCGAACCGTCCCCCTACGCTTCGCGTGGGAGGTGCCCCCACCCCGCCGAAGCGGGCGATCGTCGGCTCGTTGTGCTTGCGCACCCAGTCGAGCGCGTCATCGCCGGTGACGTCCTCGAGCCACAGGAAGGGGTCCGGGTCGGTCTGCACTTCGCGCTCGCGCTCATCGGAACTCACGGGAACCATTGTGGCGGCTGGGCGTAGTGTGAGCTCGGTTACACCGTTCGAGGGAGGTCAACGATGACTGTCTACGCCCGTCCAGGCTCGGCGGACGCGCTGATGTCGTACGAGTCGCGCTACGGCAACTTCATCGGCGGGGAATGGGTGCCGCCGGCCTCGGGGGAGTACTTCGAGAACCCGACGCCGGTGACGGGGCAGGCGTTCTGCGAGGTGCCGCGGTCCACCGAAACCGACATCGAGGCGGCGCTCGACGCCGCGCACGGCGCGGCCCCCGCATGGGGTAAGACGGCGGCCGCCGAGCGCGCCGTCATCCTCAACAAGATCGCCGACCGCATCGAAGCGAACCTCGAGTCCCTGGCGCTGGCCGAGTCGTGGGACAACGGCAAGCCCATCCGCGAGACGCTCAACGCCGATCTGCCCCTGGCCGTCGACCACTTCCGCTACTTCGCCGGGGCGATCCGCGCCCAGGAAGGCTCGCTGTCCCAGATCGACGACGACACCGTCGCCTACCACTTCCACGAACCGCTCGGCGTCGTCGGGCAGATCATCCCGTGGAACTTCCCGATCCTGATGGCGACGTGGAAGCTGGCTCCCGCGTTGGCCGCCGGTAACGCGGTCGTACTCAAACCCGCCGAGCAGACGCCGGCGTCGATCCTCTACCTGATGAGCCTGATCGGGGACCTGCTGCCGCCGGGCGTGGTCAACGTGGTCAACGGGTTTGGGTTCGAGGCGGGTAAACCGCTGGCGTCGTCGGACCGCATCGCCAAGATCGCGTTCACGGGCGAGACCACCACCGGCCGACTGATCATGCAGTACGCATCGCAGAACCTGATCCCCGTCACGCTCGAACTCGGCGGCAAGAGCCCGAACATTTTCTTCTCCGACGTGATGGCCGAGGGTGACGACTATCAGGACAAGGCGCTCGAAGGCTTCACGATGTTCGCGCTCAACCAGGGCGAGGTGTGCACATGCCCGTCGCGCAGCCTGATCCAGGCCGACATCTACGACGAGTTCCTGGAACTGGCCGCGATCCGCACCAAGGCCGTGCGCCAGGGCGATCCGTTGGACACCGAAACGATGATCGGCTCGCAGGCCTCCAACGATCAGCTCGAAAAGGTGTTGTCCTACATCGAGATCGGCAAGGACGAGGGCGCCCGCGTCGTCACCGGTGGTGAGCGCGCCGAACTCGGTGGCGACCTGTCCGGCGGCTACTACGTCCAGCCGACGATCTTCGAGGGCAACAACAAGATGCGGATCTTCCAGGAAGAGATTTTCGGGCCCGTCGTCGCGGTGACCTCGTTCACCGACTACGACGACGCGATCGCCATCGCCAACGACACCCTGTACGGCCTGGGCGCCGGCGTGTGGAGCCGCGACGGCAACACCGCCTACCGCGCCGGCCGCGATATCAAGGCGGGCCGGGTGTGGACGAACTGCTATCACGCCTATCCCGCGCACGCGGCGTTCGGCGGCTACAAGCAGTCCGGCATCGGGCGGGAGAATCACCGGATGATGCTCGACCACTACCAGCAGACCAAGAACCTGCTGGTGAGCTACAGCAACAAGGCCCAGGGATTCTTCTGACGGTGTCGCCATCTGGGCAACCTCCGCCCCATCCGCCACGCGCGTTGATCACCCAGGCCGCCGCCGAGCTGCTGGCTCGCCTGCAGGGCAGGCACGGTGCGTTGATGTTTCATCAGTCCGGCGGCTGCTGCGACGGCTCGTCGCCGATGTGCTACCCCGACGGCGAGTTCGTGGTCGGCGACCGCGACGTGCTGCTCGCGGTCCTCGACGTCGGTGACGGTGTGCCGGTGTGGATCTCGGGGCCGCAGTTCGACGCGTGGAAACACACGCAGCTGGTGATCGACGTCGTGCCGGGCAGAGGCGGCGGGTTCAGCGTCGAGGCGCCCGAAGGGGTCCGGTTCCTGAGCCGCGGGCGCGCGTTCACCGAGGAAGAGAACCGGTTGTTGGCCGACTCACCCGTGGTGACCGGCGCTGATTTCGCGGCCGGTATTCGCCCGCCGGCGTCGGGGACGCACATCGTCGGTAATGCAATCGATGCGTGTCCGATACCTGACGCGCCGCGCGGGTAGCGAGTACCGGACAGCGGCCCGCGTAGCCTTCGATTTGTGATACCGCTTCCGCGTGCATGGGTGCTGACCAGCGCAATGCTGGTCGGTACTGCGGTGGGCCTGGTTCTCGGGATCGCCGCGACACTGGTGATCGACACCCCGATCCGGCCCGACGTCGTGGTCGGCCTCGTCGTCGGCGTACCCGGCATCCTGGGCATGCTGGCGATCCTGACGTCGGCGCGGCGCTGGGTGACGACGGCCGCCGCGTTCCTGCTCGCGGTGGCGCCCGGATGGTTCGGTGTGCTGGTGGCGATCCAGGCGGTGCACGGTGCCTGAGACAGACACGCTGCCCGGCGATCCGACCGAGCCCTATACGCCGACGTTCACCACCGGCGAGTTCCAGGCGGTGAGCGCGACGGCGGTCGCGGAGCATCCGTCCGAACCGGTAGCCATCCCCGCCCAGCCCGTGGTGGTTCCCGGCAACTACCAGTACCTGAAGCGGTGGAAGTTCGTCCTCGTCGTCGCGGCGGTCTGGACGTTGTCCGCGGTGGCCGGATGGGCCCTGTACCACTGGTGGTACCACTCGATCGACAAGACGGCCCCGGTGTTCGTCGTGTTGGTCTTCCTCGTCACGTCGGCGGTGGCCGGTCTGCTGCTCGCCATGGCGCCCGACCGGCCCCTGGTGTCGGCGCTGTCGATCGCCGTGATGTCCGCACCCTTGGCCGCCGTCGCGGGCGCAGCCGTGCTGCACGGCATCTACTACTGCGAATGGGCAACCCGTTGTTTCGCGGGAGTGCTTCCCTACTAGGCCAATTCAAGTACTGAGCACTGGTTCGATCCGCGCTCAGCGACCGGGCTCCCATGTCTGCATCGCCGCTTCGAGGGCCTGCCGGTCCAGCGCCTTCACCGGCAGCGGCTCATTCGCGACGTGGGAACGCATGCCGCTCAACAGAATGCCGACGTAGCGACGCCACAGGTCGTTGTCGACGTGTCCGGCGAACTCGCTGACCATTCCCGCCAGCAGGCTGATGATCGGCATGTCGGTGGAGGAGATGTCCGAACGTAGCCGACCGTCGATCTGCGCTCGCTCAACGAGTTTCGCGGCTACGGGCTGAAGGCGTTCTTGCGCCGCAGTCACCCGGTCGCTGCCATAGGCCTTGCTGAACGCGATTTCCCGCAGGCCCCGATCGGTCGCGGTGAGTTCGCACATCTGCTCGACGAACCAGGCGAACCCCTCCCAGGGGTCTTCGTGTCGCAGCCCCGCTTCGGCCAGTGCCGTCAGTTGGTCCAGGCCGTCGACGAAGATGGCTTCGAGCAATTCGCCTTTGGTCGCGAAGCGCCGGTACACCGTTCCCACGCCCACCCCGGCGTGCCGGGCAACGTCATTGAGATTGGGCTCCAGGCCCTTCGCCGCGAACAACTCACGGGCGGCCTGCAGAACGCGATTGCGGTTGCGCTCGGCGTCTTTACGCAGGGGGCGGCCGCCCGCCTGCGGCTCCGTCGAACCCGCCACCATCCGGCCGAGTGTAATGCGCCCAACACAAAAGCGGATTGACCTTGTCCACTTCGTTCGTTAGCTTGGCTGACTAGCATCGCGTCCCCTCGAGACCGGGGTCGTCACAACGCCGAAAGGCCATCACTTGACCGCCAACCCGAGGGGCTGCCGTCGATGAAGGTGATCACGCGCATCTGGCTTCCCGTCATGATCGTCGTCGCCGTATCCGTGGGGTATCTCGCGGTGACGCACTTTCGGGGGATTTTCGGTGCGGAGCCCGTCCTCGTGACGCCGATCGGTGCGGACACCGCGGAGAAGTTCATCCCCAAGGTCGTGACCTATGAGGTCCTCGGTTCGGGGACCGCGGTCGTCAACTATCTGGATCTCGACGGCAAGCCGGTGCGCGCCGGAAGCGTGAGTCTGCCGTGGACCCTCACGTTGCAGACCACGGCGCCATCGGTGGCCCCGAACATCATCGCCCAAACCGACGGCCGGTCGATCACCTGCCGGATCACGGTGGACGACGAACTCAAGGATGAGAAGACGGCGACGGGCGCGAACGCGCAGACCTTCTGTCTGGTGAAGTCCGCATGAGGGCCGGGACCGACGCGGTGACCGACGCTCTTCCTGTCGCCCGACCGAAGCGTGCATGGCTTCCGCGGCTGATCCGGATATTCGCACTGCCGATCATCGTGGGCTGGGTCGTGATCATCGGCTTGCTCAACACCACGGTGCCGCAGCTGGAAGTGGTGGGCAAGCAGCGCGCGGTCTCGATGAGCCCCCAGGATGCGCCGTCGATGATCGCGATGAAGCGCGTCGGCACCACGTTCGAGGAGTACGACACCAGCAGCTCGGTCATGGTCGTGCTCGAGGGCGAGGACAAACTCGGCGGCGAAGCGCTCGAGTTCTATCGGCAGATGGTTGCCGATCTGCGCGCTGACGCCGATCACGTGCAGTACGTGCAAGACCTGTGGTCCGACAAGTTCACCGCCGCGGGAGCACAAAGCGTCGACGGTAAGGCCGCCTACACCCAGGTGTACATCGCCGGCGATCAAGGCTCGAGGTTGGCCAACGATTCGGTGCGGGCCGTGCGCGACATCGTCGTGAAGCATCCGAGGCCCGATGGCGTCGAGGTGTATGTGACCGGTGCGGCGGCCACGACGACGGATCAGAACGCCGTCGGTGACAAGAGCATGCGGACGATCGAAATGCTCACCTTCGGCGTCATCGTCGTGATGCTGTTGCTGATCTACCGATCCATCGTCACGACGCTCGTCGTGCTCAGCATGCTTGCGACGGGATTGCTCGGCGCCCGCGGGCTGATCGCATTCTTGGGTTATAACAACGTCTTTGGCCTCACGACCTTCGCCACCAACCTGGTGGTCACGTTGACCATCGCCACGGCGGTCGACTACGGCATCTTCCTGATCGGTAGGTACCAGGAGGCGCGCAGATCCGGTGAGGACCGAGAGTCGGCCTACTACACCATGTTCCACGGGACCGCGCACGTTGTTGCCGCGTCCGGGTTGACCATCGCCGGCGCGACCTTCTGCCTGCACTTCACCCGGCTGCCCTACTTCCAGAGCATGGGATATCCCATGGCCGCGGCCATGGTGTTCGGCATCGTGGTGGCCTTGACCTTCGGTCCCGCCATGATCTCCGTGGTCAGTCGCTTCGGTAACCTGCTGGAGCCCAAGGCCAAGTCGTCGGCTGGGGCATGGCGTCGCATCGGCACCTCGACCGTGCGCTGGCCGGGCGCCTTCATCGTGGTCGCGCTCGCGACCTGCCTGGTCGGGCTGCTCGCGTTGCCCGGCTACCACACGACCTACAACGACCGCCTGTACCTGCCCGACGACATCTCGGCGAACGTCGGCTACGCCGCAGCAACCCGGCATTTCTCCGAGGCGAGGATGAACCCGGACGTCTTGATGGTCGAGACCGACCGCGATCTGCGCAATCCCGCGGGCTTCCTGATGATCGACAAGATCGCGAAAGCGCTGTCGAGGGTCGAGGGAATCGCCCAGGTGCAGGCCATCACTCGGCCCGACGGCAAGCCGATCGAACACACGACGATCCCGTACATGATCGGCCAGCAGGGCGTCGGCCAACTCATGGCCAACGACTATCAGCAGGGCGTCATCGACAACATCCTGGCCCAGGCCGACGAGATGCAGCACACCATCGACTCGATGGAGAAGATGAACTCCATCACCCGGGAGTTGTCCGTCGTCTCGCGCAGCATGGCCGACAAGATGACCGACACGTCGCTGACGTTGCAGGACGTGCGCGATCACATGGCCGACTTCGACGATTTCTTCCGCCCCATGCGGAACTACTTCTATTGGGAGCCACACTGTTTCAACATCCCGGTCTGCTGGTCGCTACGTTCGATCTTCGACAGCCTCGACGGCATATCGACGATGTCCGACGACTTCCAAGAGATGGTTCCTGACATCAACCGGATGGCCGATCTGACGCTGGAGATGACCGCGGTGATGCCGGGGATGATCCAGTCGATGAAGAACCAGCGCCAGATGATGCTCAACCAGTATCAGGTTCAGCGGGCGCAGCAGGACCAGACCGTGGAGCAGCAATCCGACAGTGCGGCGATGGGCGAGGCGTTCGATGAAGCCCTCAACGACGACTCGTTCTACGTCCCGCCGGAAGCCTTCACCAACACCGACTTCATCCGCGGCATGGACTTGATGATGTCGCCCGACGGGCATGCTGTCCGGTTCACCGTCATCCACCAGGGCGATCCGCTGACCGAGGAGGGCACCGCCCGGATCGAACCGCTCAAGAAAGCCGCCGCCGCGGCGATCAAGGGCACACCGCTGGAGGGGTCCATGGTGTACGTCGGCGGCGCCGCGGCGATGTTCGACGACATGCAGGAGGGTGCCGACTACGACCTGCTCATCGCGGTCACCGCGGCGCTGCTGTTGATCCTCGTCATCATGATGGTCATCACCCGCGCCCTGGTCGCCGCGCTGGTCATCGTCGGAACCGTGGCGCTGAGCCTGGGCACCGCGTTCGGGATGTCGGTGGTTCTGTGGCAACACGTCATCGGAATCCCGTTGCACTGGATGGTGCTTCCGATGGCGATCATCGTGCTGGTGGCGGTCGGCGCTGACTACAACCTGCTGTTGGTATCGCGGATGAAAGAGGAGATCGGCGCCGGATTGCGCACCGGCACCATCCGGGCGATGGCCGGAAGCGGGCCCGTGGTCACGGCCGCCGGCCTGGTCTTCGCCTTCACCATGGCCACGATGGCGGTCAGCGATCTGATCGTCATCGGGCAGGTCGGCACCACGATTGCGTTGGGCTTGATCTTCGACACCTTCGTCATCAGGGGATTGATGACGCCGTCGGTCGCCACCCTGCTGGGACGGTGGTTCTGGTGGCCGCTGCAGGTGCGTCAGCGCCCGCGCCCGGCGCCCTGGCCCCAGCCGATCCAGCGCTATCCCGAGGATGCGCTGGGCTGATCGCCCACGGTCGACCGGTCTCGGCGCGGGTGATGCGCCGAACCTGTCCGACACGCCCACTGGCGGTTGCAGACGCCCATTAGGGTGATGAAGGTGACCCACTATGACGTCGTTGTGCTCGGAGCAGGCCCCGGCGGGTACGTCGCGGCCATCCGTGCCGCCCAGCTTGGACTGAACACCGCAATCGTCGAACCCAAGTACTGGGGCGGCGTCTGTCTCAATGTCGGGTGCATCCCGTCGAAGGCGTTACTGCGCAACGCGGAGCTCGCGCACATCTTCACCAAGGAGGCCAAGCAGTTCGGCATCAGCGGGGAGGCGACGTTCGACTACGGCGCCGCGTTCGACCGCAGCCGCAAGGTCGCCGAGGGCAGGGTCGCCGGTGTGCACTATCTGATGAAGAAGAACAAGATCACCGAGATCCACGGCTACGGCAAATTCAAGGACGATCACACCCTCGAGGTCGACCTGAACGAGGGCGGCACCGAGACCGTCGAGTTCGACAACCTCATCATCGCCACCGGCAGCAGCACCCGCCTGGTGCCGGGCACGTCGCTGTCGGAAAACGTGGTCACCTACGAAGAACTCATCATGACGCGCGAGTTGCCGTCGTCGATCGTCATCGCGGGCGCGGGCGCCATCGGCATGGAGTTCGGCTACGTGATGAAGAACTACGGCGTCGACGTCACGATCGTCGAGTTCCTGCCCCGCGCGCTGCCCAACGAGGACGCCGAGGTCTCCAAGGAGATCGAGAAGCAGTTCAAAAAGCTCGGCGTCAAGGTGTTGACCGGAACCAAGGTCGAGTCGATCAAGGACGACGGCGGCGAGGTCACCGTGTCCGTCAGCAAGGACGGCAAGTCCGAGGACATCAAAGCCGAAAAGGTATTGCAGGCAATCGGTTTCGCACCGAACCTCGAGGGTTACGGGCTCGAGAACGCCGGCGTCGGCGTCACCGAGCGCAAGGCGATCGGCATCGACGACTACATGCGCACCAACGTTCCGCACATCTATGCGATCGGTGACGTGACGGGCAAGCTGCAGCTTGCGCACGTGGCCGAGGCGCAAGGCGTCATCGCCGCCGAAACCATCGCGGGTGCAGAGACTTTGCCGCTCGGTGACTACCGGATGTTGCCACGCGCGACGTTCTGCCAGCCGCAGGTCGCCAGCTTTGGGCTCACCGAGGAGCAGGCCCGCGAGGAGGGTTACGACGTCAAGATCGCCAAGTTCCCGTTCACGGCCAACGCGAAGGCGCACGGCGCCGGCGACCCCAGCGGCTTCGTCAAGCTGATCGCGGACGGCAAGTACGGCGAGCTGCTCGGCGGCCACCTGATCGGCCACGACGTCTCCGAGCTGCTCCCCGAGCTGACGCTGGCGCAGAAGTGGGATCTCACCGCGACCGAGCTGGCCCGCAACGTGCACACGCACCCGACCATGTCCGAGGCCCTGCAGGAGTGCTTCCACGGCCTGCTCGGCCACATGATCAACTTCTGACGTGCTGCAGAGACGCCACACAGCGAACGTGATTCACACATCCGGTACGGCGCGGGCGCTCTGGGTCGCCGCTATCGGCGGGCTCGTAATCGGCCACATCCTCTGGCTGGCCGGGATCTCCTATGCCACCTCGACGTCGAACGTCAGCACCTGGGTGCTCGTGGTGGCCGCGGTGTCGTTCCTCCTCGGCGGAGCGGCGGCCTGGCTCGGGTGGCGTGCGTATCAGCGCAAGAGCGAGGTGTGGGCGGCGTTCCTGGTGGCGCTGCCTATCTCCCCGGTGCTGCTCTCGCTGATCGTGCTGGGGA
Organism: Mycolicibacterium celeriflavum; assembly: GCA_050205545.1. GTDB lineage: Bacteria > Actinomycetota > Actinomycetes > Mycobacteriales > Mycobacteriaceae > Mycobacterium > Mycobacterium celeriflavum_A. The sequence continues at coordinate 203,702 of JBNMQV010000004.1, read as the reverse complement.
TCACCTACCTCTAGTCCGGAAAGTCCAGCGGCACTTTCAAAGTGGTGATGGTGGCGGCCAGCCCGTCGTACTGCGCGGCCAGCATGCAGAACTCGATCAGCTGCGGTTTGGTCAGGTGCCGCGCCAGCACGGCCCAGGTCTCGGATGACACGCCCCGGGTCACGACGAACTCATCGGTGGCGGTGATCAGCGCGCGCTGACGATCGCTCAGCCCCTCGGCGTCGGGTCCCTCGAAGATCTTCTTCTGAACGTCCGGACCGATCCCGCGGCTGCGGGCCAGGCGGCGGTGCTGCTGCAGTTCGTACTCACAGTCGCGCAGATGCCCGACGCGCAGGATCACGGTCTCGGCATCCTGCACCGACAGCTTGCTGAGCATGCCGAGCAGCACCCCGCTGTACGGCAGCCATGCCAGGAACAGAAGCCGGTGTTGGCCAAGGACATTGAAGAGGCTGAAGCGGGGCGCTCGGATCGCGCGCGCACCGAGCTTGGCGATGGCCCAGTTCAGGGGGCCGAGTTCCTTGAATCCACCGGGCGCGATACGTGCCGACTCGGGTGCGCTCATCACAGCGAGTCTATCTGTGGCCGCCGAACTAGGCCTGACGCACCAGGTAGGGCGAGACGGTGCTGCGGTGCTCGTCGATGTCGAGCGCGCGGCCCAGTGCGGGGAACGCCCGCTGCGGGCAGTTGTCGCGCTCGCAGACCCGACAACCCGCGCCGATCGGCGTTGCCACCTCACCGGACAGGTCGAGACCCTCCGAATACACCAACCGGTGCGCATGCCGTAGCTCGCAGCCCAGGCCGATCGCGAAGGTCTTGCCCGGCTGCCCGTAGCGCTGCGCGCGGCGCTCCACGGTTCGCGCGACCCACAGGTAATTACGTCCGTCCGGCATCTGAGCGACCTGCACCAGGATCTTGCCGGGGTTGGCGAACGTCTCGTAGACGTTCCACAGCGGACAGGTGCCGCCGCTGGACGAGAAGTGGAAACCGGTGGCGGACTGACGCTTTGACATGTTGCCCGCGCGGTCGACGCGGACGAAGGACAGTGGCACGCCGCGCATCGACGGCCGCTGCAGGGTCGAGAGGCGGTGCGCGATCGTCTCGTAGCTGATCGAATAGAACGCCGAAAGCCGCTCGACGTCGTAGCGAAAGTTCTCCGCGACATCGTGAAACTGGGTGTAGGGCAACACCATCGCGGCGGCGAAATAGTTGGCGAGGCCCATCCGCGCCAGACGGGTCGACTCTTCGCTGGTGAACTTGCCTTCGTCGACGAGCTTGTCGATGAGGCCGCCGAACTCGAGATACGCCAGTTCGGCGGCCATCCTGAACACGGTCTGCCCCGACGAGAGATGGTTGTTGAGCACCAGCGTCTTGGTCTCGGGGTCGTAGCGGTGCAGCACCGACTCGCCGAGGTCCATGCGCTGGGTGATGCGCACGCCGTGCACCATCGTCAACCGGTCCGACAGTTGGCGCGCCAGCTCCGAACGGTGCATCCGCATGCGGATGGTGAGATCTTCGGCGGCCGTGTCGAGTTCGTGCAGGTAGTTCTGGCGTTCGTAGAAGTAGTCGCGGACTTCCTCGTGCGGCATGGTGATCGCGCCGGATCCCGAACTGAAGCCGCCGCCGGCGTTGAACCGGTCCTCGGTGGCGGCCGCCAACTGGGTGGTGGTCAGTTGGTAGCGGCGGTGCAGGTTGACCATCGCGCGGGCGAGGTTGGGGTGCGCGGCCACCATGTCGGCGATCTCGGCGAGGTCCACGTCGATGTCGAGATCGCGGTCGAGCGTGACCTCTCGCAGTTCGGCGACCAGGCGGGTGTCGTCCTCTGAGGCGAAGAACGTCGCGTCGACGCCGAACACCTCGGTGATGCGCAGCAGGACGGCCACGGTGAGGGGGCGCACGTCGTGCTCGATCTGGTTGAGGTAGCTCGGCGAGATGTCGAGCATCTGCGCGAGTGCCGCCTGGCTGAATCCGCGCTCACTGCGAAGTTGTCGAACCCGTGACCCGACAAACGTTTTCGCCACGTCAACCAGGGTAGCAACGCTGCGAAGACAAACTTCGCATTGTTGGCAGAATGGCCGTTGTGGCAGGATCGGCGGTCGTGAGCACCAAGCAGGGAACGGGCGCAGCACCCGCGCAGGGGCTGGCCAAGACCATGATGCCCGTCCCTGATCCGCACCCCGACGTCTTCGACATCGAGTGGCCGCTGCGGGTCGCCGACGTGGATCGCGAGGGCCGGCTGAAGTTCGACGCCGCGACGCGCCACATCCAGGACATCGGATCGGACCAGCTGCGTGAGCTGGGTTTCCAGGAGACGCATCCGCTGTGGATCGTGCGACGCACGATGGTCGACATGATCCGCCCGATCGAGTTCCAGGACATGCTGCGGCTGCGCCGCTGGTGTTCGGGCACGTCGAACCGGTGGTGCGAGATGCGGGTGCGCATCGACGGCCGCAAGGGCGGGCTCGTCGAATCCGAGGCCTTCTGGATCAACATCAACCGGGAGACCCAAGGGCCGGCGCGGATCTCCGACGACTTTCTCGAAGGCTTGCGGCGCACGACGAACGTCGACCGGCTGCGGTGGAAGGCGTACCTGTCGCCGGGCAGTCGCGAGGACGCCGACGAGATACGGGACTACCCGATCCGAGTCAGCGACATCGACATCTTCGATCACATGAACAATTCGGTGTACTGGTCGGTGATCGAGGACTACCTCCTGCACCACCCGGATCTGGAGCGGTTTCCGCTACGGGTGACTATCGAGCACGACGCGGCGGTCGCGCTGCGCGACAAGTTGGAGATCCTCGCCCACACCTTCCCGCCGGGTTCCACCGACAAATTCGGCCCGGAACTGATGGACCGCACTGTTACAACGCTCACATATGCGGTCGGCGACGAGGTGAAGGCCGTCGCATCGATCTTCAATCTCTGATCATCGCCGCTTTAACAGTACGGGCGTACTGACCTGCGCAAATGCGTTACTCGTCGGTAACTTCTGAACCGGTCAAGCGCCCACAGTTCTTCGCAAACTTAGCTAATTCGGGAGTGTGGTTGGCGAAAGTTGGCACTCGAAACGGCTGGACCTGCGCTAATGGCGTGAGGCATCCTCGTAGTAGCGAATCAGCTCAACCGTTCGGGCGTTAACAAGCCGGAGTACTCCGGCGGCGTCGCAGCGATAGTGAATAGATCGAAGGAGCGCCATGTCAACCGTGGGCAAGCCGAAGAGCGCCGAAGAGATCCAGCGCGACTGGGACACCAACCCCCGCTGGAAGAACGTCACCCGTGAGTACTCCGCCGAGGACGTCCTCGCGCTGCAGGGCACGGTCGTCGAGGAGTCGACCCTGGCCCGCCGCGGCGCCGAGATCCTGTGGAACCAGCTGCACGACATGGAGTTCGTCAACGCCCTCGGCGCGCTGACCGGCAACATGGCCGTCCAGCAGGTCCGCGCCGGCCTGAAGGCCATCTACCTGTCCGGGTGGCAGGTCGCCGGCGACGCCAACCTGTCCGGCCACACCTACCCCGACCAGAGCCTGTACCCGGCCAACTCGGTGCCGCAGGTGGTTCGCCGTATCAACAACGCGCTGCTGCGCGCCGACGAGATCGCCAAGGTCGAGGGTGACACCTCGGTGGAGAACTGGCTGGTGCCGATCGTCGCCGACGGCGAGGCCGGCTTCGGTGGCGCGCTGAACGTCTACGAGCTGCAGAAGGCGATGATCGCCGCCGGTGTCGCGGGCTCGCACTGGGAGGACCAGCTGGCGTCGGAGAAGAAGTGCGGTCACCTCGGTGGCAAGGTGCTCATCCCGACCCAGCAGCACATCCGCACGCTGACCTCGGCGCGCCTGGCCGCCGACGTCGCCGACGTCCCGACCGTGGTGATCGCCCGCACCGACGCCGAGGCGGCCACGCTGATCACCTCCGACGTCGACGAGCGCGATCAGCCGTTCATCACCGGCGAGCGGACCAAGGAAGGCTTCTACCGCGTGAAGAACGGCATCGAGCCGTGCATCGCGCGCGCGAAGGCCTACGCGCCGTACGCCGACCTGATCTGGATGGAGACCGGTACCCCGGATCTCGAGCTGGCCAAGCAGTTCGCCGAGGGCGTGCAGGCCGAGTTCCCGGACCAGATGCTGGCCTACAACTGCTCGCCGTCGTTCAACTGGCGCAAGCACCTCGACGACGCGACGATCGCGAAGTTCCAGAAGGAGCTGGGCGCGATGGGCTTCAAGTTCCAGTTCATCACGCTGGCCGGCTTCCACGCCCTCAACTACTCGATGTTCGATCTGGCCTACGGCTACGCCCGCAACCAGATGACCGCGTACGTCGAGCTGCAGGAGCGCGAGTTCGCCGCCGAGGAGCGCGGTTACACCGCGACCAAGCACCAGCGCGAGGTCGGCGCCGGCTACTTCGACCGGATCGCCACCACCGTGGACCCGAACAGCTCGACCACCGCGCTGAAGGGTTCGACCGAAGAGGGTCAGTTCCACTAAGCCACTTAGTCAGGCCCCTAGACCAGGCCCAGTAGGCTCACGAGGCCCAACGGCTTGTCATCAGGCCCCGTCCTTATATTGGGCGGGGCCTGATGTTGTGAGAGGACGCAATGAGCATTGAACGAGTCGGCGTCGTTGGCGCCGGACAGATGGGCAGCGGTATCGCCGAGGTGGCCGCGAAGTCCGGCGCGAACGTCGTCGTCTACGAGCCGTCGGAGGAACTCGTCGAGGCCGGACGCAAGCGGATCACCGGCTCGCTCGAGCGGGCGGCGAGCAAGGGCAAGCTCTCCGAGAGCGATCGCGACGCCACGCTGGCGCGCCTGACGTACACGACCGACCTGACCGACCTGGCGGACCGCCAGCTCGTGATCGAGGCCGTCGTCGAGGACGAGACCGTCAAGGGCAAGATCTTCGCGCAGCTCGACGAGATCATCACCGACCCCGATGCCGTGCTGGCGTCGAACACGTCGAGCATCCCGATCATGAAAATCGCTGCGGCGACGAAGAATCCGAGCCGCGTGCTCGGATTGCACTTCTTCAACCCGGTGCCGGTGCTGCCGCTCGTCGAGCTGGTCAACACGCTGGTGACGTCCGAGGGTGCGCTGGCGCGGACGGAGCAATTCGCGGGCGAGGTGCTCGGCAAGCAGGTGGTGCGCTGCAGCGACCGTTCGGGTTTCGTCGTCAACGCGCTGCTGGTGCCGTATCTGCTGTCGGCGATCCGGATGGTGGAGGCGGGCGTCGCCACTGTCGAGGACGTCGACAAGGCGATCGTCGCCGGGCTCTCGCATCCGATGGGGCCGCTGCGGCTTTCGGATCTGATCGGCCTGGACACGATGATGCTGATCGCGGACTCGATGTTCGACGAGCTCAAGGACCCGCACTACGCGCCGCCGCCGCTGCTGCTGCGCATGGTCGAGGCGGGCCAGCTCGGCAAGAAGTCGGGCCAGGGTTTCTACAGCTACTGATCGGCTAGCGCCGAGGGGACGGTCCACGTACGTTCTTGGCGCTTATCTGTACCCCGAGCGTGCAATGGGCGAAAGTTGGCTACAACCGGCTCGCCGTCGCGCTGCGCTGACCCGTGCGACGATGCGATCCTGCTGGTAGCGCAATTGGCGTGAGCTCACCCGTACGATCGACCAGCCCTGGCTCGCCAGGAATTCGAGGCGTTCGATGTCGGCGGCGTAATCGTCGGGGTTCGCAAAATGCCTTTCCCCGTCATATTCGACGCCTACCAGGCAATCCGGCCATCCCATGTCGATACGCCTGCGTCCTACCGGAATTTGAGTAATGGGCCGCGGCAGGCCTGCCCGAACGAGTAGCAACCGAAGTCGGGTCTCCTGAGGTGATTCGGCGCCGCCGTCAACGAGATGCAGCGCGGTGCGCAGGTGGCGGATTCCGCGTGCGCCAGGGTAGCGCTCGGCGATGTTCGCCACTCTCGCGGGTTTGGCCCAGGTCATGTTCAGTAGTGCGTCGATGCGAATGATGGCGGTGTCCAAAGGGAGTCGACGGCCCAGATCGTAGGCCGTGCGCTCGGGAGTGGTGCACCAAAAGCCGTCAAGGTACTCGACTTCGTCGTCGGCGAGGGTGTCGCTGCGTACGACAATGCCATCGGTCGCGGGCCGGCGCGTGTGTGCGATCTCCACCGGTGCATCGTCTGGAATCCACTTGCTTCCGAGTATCGCGGCGGCCGAATGCCCGACGAGTATCGCTCGCCGACCCGACCACAGCCAGGCTGCGTAAGCGCGATCGCGCGGGGTGAGCGTCAGGCCCGTAGGCGCGTACACGTCACGGTGCAGCCTCACGTATCCGCGGGCAAGCCCGCGCCGCGTCACCGCACCCGACGCCAACGCTTCTGAGCCGATGATGATGTTGCAGCGCACCCGTCAATCGTCGGGCCTCGCGCAGCACCCCGGGCGCACCAAATTTTCTGCTGCCGAGTGCACGGTCCACGTACGCTTTGGGGTGCTTTTCCGTACCTGGTGCGTACACTCGGCGCTAAGACGAAAGCAGGCGCTTGCGTTCCGCTTCGACGTCGAAATCCGCAGGCGGGTACGACAAGTCGAGGCATTCGAGCGCCTCGATCAGCAGCTCGGTGACGGCGAGCCGGCTGTACCACCGGCGGTCGCAGGGCACGACATGCCACGGCGCGTAGTCCGTCGACGTCCGATCCAGCACCGCCTGATAGGCCTCCTGATACTCCGGCCACTTGAGGCGCTCGTCAATGTCGCCCGGGTTGTACTTCCAGTATTTCGTCGGGTCGTCGAGCCGTTCGAGCAGCTGCTTCTTCTGCTCCTCGAGCGAGATGAACATCGCGACCTTCACCAATGTCGTTCCGCCATCGACGAGTTCGCGCTCGAACGCGTTGATCTCGTCGTACCGCGCACCCCACACCTCCGGCGGCACCAGGTTGTGCACCCGGACGATGAGCACATCCTCGTAGTGGGAGCGGTCGAAGACGCCGATGTGTCCCGGCGGCGGCAACGCGCGCCGGATGCGCCACAAGAAATCGTGTGCCAGCTCCTCGTCTGTCGGCGTGCCGAACGCGGTGTAGCGCACGCCCATCGGGTTCACCGATCCGACAACGTGTTTGACGATTCCGCCCTTACCCGCGGCGTCCATGCCCTGCAGCACCAGCAACACCGAACGCGAGTCGTCGGCGCCCTTCGAGGCGGCATACAGCATCTCCTGCAGCTCGGCGAGGCGGTCGCTGCGGTCCGCTTGCACCGGCGCGGCATCGGCCTTGGAGCCGTCGAATCCCGGCGTCGACGACGTGTCCAGATCGGCCACCTTGGAGCCGGCCCGAAACCGCACGGCGTCGGCGATGCGTGAGGCGGCCGACGAACTCACGAAGCGTCTCGCGGCGGCAGCACCGGCGACGGGTGCGGCTGGGCGCGGAAGGCCTCCAGCGATCCGCCCACTTCGACGATGCCGCACAACGCATTCCACGACAGCATGGTCAGGTAGTCGATCAGCTCGTCGGAACTCATCCGCCGGTTCGACATCCACGAGTGCGTGGCCAGCTGAACGCCACCGACGGTGTGATAAGCCCACGGCTCGACGCCGCCGGTGTCCATCCCGGCCTCGTTCATCCGGCGGCGCAGCATCACCGCCAGCATGCGGGCGATGATCTGCTCGGACGTCGCGATCGCGCGGCTCTTGCTCGCAGAGTTGTTCGCCATCACGAACTGATAGGGCTCCGGCTCGGCTGCCACCGTCTCGACATAAACCCGAATGACTTCCCGGGTCAGCGCGTAACCGTCCAGGTTCGACGACAGCGCCCGCGCCATGTTCGGGATCAGCGTGGTCTGGGCGAACCGCATCATCACCGCGGTCGTGAGGTCGTTCTTGTCGACGAAATAGCGGTACAGCACGGTCTTCGAGACACCGATCTCGGCCGCGATCTCGTCCATGCTCACACCGCTTCCGCGGCGCCGGATCGCCTCCAGGGTGCCATCCACCAGCTCGTTGCGGCGTTCGACCTTGTGTTTGTGCCAACGCCGCTTGCGGCCGTCTGTCTTGACCGCGATCGCTTCGGACTGTTGTGCCACTATCCCCGTGATCCGTTCCCTAGTTCCCCTCGATAGTACGGCTGATCTTGACACCGCGGGTTGTCGGACCGGGGCGCCCGCGCGTCGTAGCGGATGATGGAGGAGTGGCACACAGAACGAGCCCCGGGCGGCACGCCCAGGCGGCTCCACCCGCCCCGCGGAGAAGCTTCGCCGAGTCCCTAGCCGGGGCGGACTCCGCCGCCGACGCGGAGCGCCGCCGCGGCCTTCGACGCATGAAAGTCGTCGCGCTGAGCTTCCTGATCGGAGCCTCGGTCGTCTTCCTGATCTGCACGTGGGCGCAGTCCACCGGCGACGCACCGGGCTGGGTCGGGTTCGTGCGCGCCGCCGCCGAAGCCGGCATGGTCGGCGCGCTCGCGGACTGGTTCGCGGTCACAGCCCTGTTCAAGCATCCGCTCGGCATCCCGATTCCCCACACCGCGATCATCAAGCGCAAGAAAGATCAGCTCGGCGAGGGCCTCGGCACGTTCGTCCGCGAGAACTTCTTGTCTCCCGAGGTGGTGTCGACCAAGCTGCGCGACGCCGACGTGGCCGGCCGGCTCGGCAAATGGCTCTCTGACCGCGCGCACGCCGAAAGGGTCGCCGCCGAAACCGCCACCGTGCTGCGAGTCCTGGTGGAAATGCTGCGTGACGAGGACGTTCAGGCCGTTTTCGACCGGATGATCGTCAAGCGCATCGCCGAACCGCAGTGGGGCCCGCCGGTGGGTCGCGTGCTGGCCACTCTGCTGGCCGAACACCGCCAGGAGGCCCTGCTGCAGCTGCTCGCCGACCGGGCGTTCCAATGGTCGCTCAACGCCGGACCCGTCATCGACCGGGTGATCGAACGCGATTCGCCCACCTGGTCGCCCCGCTGGGTGGACCACCTCGTCGGCGACCGCATCCACCGGGAGCTGATGGACTTCACCGACAAGGTGCGCCGCAACCCGGACCACGAGCTACGGCGCTCGGCCACCCGGTTCCTGTTCGAGTTCGCCGACGACCTGCAGCACGACGAGGCCACCATCGAGCGCGCCGAGAACGTCAAGGAACAGGTCATGGCCCGCGACGAGGTCGCCCGCGCGGCCGAGACCGCCTGGACCGCGGCCAAACGCATCCTGTTCGAGTCGGTCGACGACCCGTCGTCGACGCTGCGCACCCGCATCGCCGACTCGGTCATGCTCATCGGCGAGTCGCTACGCGACGACGCCGACCTGCGCGACAAGGTGGACAACTGGATCGTCCGGGCGGCCCAGCACCTGGTCGCCGAGTACGGCGTCGAGATCACCGCGATCATCACCGAGACCATCGAGCGGTGGGACGCCGACGAGGCCAGCCGCCGCATCGAACTCCACGTCGGACGCGATCTGCAATTCATCCGGATCAATGGCACCGTGGTGGGTGCGCTGGCGGGCCTCGTGATCTATTCCGTAGCCCAACTTATATTCTGACCTGCGCTAACGGGTGCTTGCAAAAGTTAGCACTCCGTCGTACGGTAGGGGCGTCGTTTATTGGATACCCGACGCACGGAGGTCTTCGCATGTCGCAGGATGAGAATCTTGCCGTCGTCGTGTCCAACGCTGCGCAGACCGCCGCCCAGGACATCGGCACGTTCATCCGAACGCAGCGAGAGGCCGCTCAGGTATCCGTACGACAGCTGGCCGAGAAGGCCGGCGTCAGCAATCCCTACCTCAGCCAGATCGAACGGGGATTGCGCAAACCCTCCGCTGATGTGCTCAACCAGATCGCCAAGGCGTTGCGCGTCTCGGCGGAGGTGCTCTACGTGCGGGCCGGAATCCTCGAGCCCAGCGAGAAGAGCGAGGTGCGCGACGCCATCGTCAACGACACGGCGATCACCGAGCGGCAGAAGCAGGTGCTGCTCGACATCTACACGTCGTTCTGTCAGCAGAACGAGGCCGAAGTTGGCGAGACAGGTAGCGATGCAGAAGAGGAGTCGACGACTGAATAGAGACTCCACCTTCTTCTGATCGCCAATGCAACCGAACGACATCTTCTGAGAAAGGAACACCATGGCCAAGAACACCCCCGCCAAGAACCAGCCCACCGCCGACGACCTGAAGGCGCCGTTGCTCGCCGCCGTCGGTGCCGCCGACCTCGCCCTCGAGCGGGTCAACGAGATCGTCGCCGCCCTTCGTGAGCGCGCCGACGACGCCCGCACCGATTCGCGAAGCCGTGTCGAGGAGACGCGCGCCCGGATCGACCGGCTGCAGGAAGAGCTGCCGTCGCAGTTCGGTGAGCTGCGCGACCGCTTGAGCTCCGAGGAGCTGCGCAAGTTCGCCGAGACCTACGCCGAGGCCGCGCAGACCACCTACAACAAGCTCGTCGAGCGCGGCGAGGCCGCCCTCGAGCGGCTGCGTAGCCAGCCGGGCTTCAGCGAGGCCGCCGGCCGCGTCGAAGGGTACACCGACCAGGCCGTCGAGCTGACCCAGGAAGCGCTGGGCAACGTGGCCGCGCAGACGCGCGCCGTGGGTGAGCGCGCCGCCAAGCTGGTCGGCGTCGAGCTGCCGAAGAAGGCGGACAAGGCCGCGGAGAAGGCGCCGGCGAAGAACACCGCCAAGAAGGCTCCGGCCAAGGCTCCCGCCAAGAAGGCCCCGGCCAAGAAGGCCCCGGCGAAGAAGGCTGCGGCCAAGAAGGTCACCCAGAAGTAGAACTCGACAGCGGGTCTGACGGCCCAAAGTCGACCGAGGGGACGTAACCCGCTTAGTCTTGAAGCGTGCAGCTCCAAGGCTTGGTGGGTTACGTCCTCTTCTTTTTGCAGATCGCCGTGCTCGTCACGACGGTGTACGCGTTCGTCCACGCGGCGATGCAGCGGCCCGACGCCTACCCGGCCGCGGACAAGCTGACCAAGCCGGTGTGGCTGGTCATCCTCGGCGTCGCCGGGTTGCTCGCGCTGGTCCTCGGGTCGGTGCTGGGGCCGGCCATCGCCGCCGTGGCGTCCGGTGTCTATCTGGTCGACGTCCGCCCGAAGCTGCTCGAGGTCCAGGGAAAGTCCCGGTAGTGCGTCGAGTCCTAGCGGTCGCCGTCATGGCGGCCGGCCTTGTGGCGTCTGTGCCGACGGCACCCGTGGTGTCGGCCGACCCCGCGCCACCGGCCACCCCGACGGTGCCGGCTCCGCCGTTCGTCGATCACGTCGAGTGGGCCAAATGGGGCGATCTGTCCTCGCTGCGGGTGTATCCGACGGCGGCCGGTCGTCAGGCCTCGGGGCTGGCCACGCCGGTCCAGGCCGAACAGGCGTGGGCCGAAGTGCTGGCGCTCTCACCCGACGCGGACATCCCCGGGATGAAGCCACAGTTCCTCTGCCACTGGGAGTTCGCCGAGCACTACCAGCCCGGCAAGACGAGTTGGAATCTGGAGCCGTGGCGCCCAGAGGTCTCCTATGAGCGGATGGCCGAAACCGGTTGCAATCCCGGCGGTACCGAAGAACCGTTCTGATGGCCCGTCCATATAGACGCGAAGAGGTCGCCAAACTCGTCGACCACACGCTGCTCAAACCCGAAGCGACCGAGGCCGATGTCGCCGCGCTCGCGGACGAGGCGGCGTCGCTGGGCGTGTACGCCGTCTGCGTGTCGCCGTTGATGGTTGCGGTCGCCAGGCGGTCCGGCTCGCCATCGCAGTTGGTGTGTGCGGTGGTTGGATTTCCGTCAGGTAAACATCTTTCGGCGATCAAGGCCGAAGAAGCCCGTCTCGCAGTCGAAGACGGCGCAGGCGAGATCGACATGGTCATCGACGTGGGTGCTGCGTTGCAGCGCGACTTCGCCGCGGTGCGCGCCGACGTCGAGGCGGTGCGCACCGCGATCGGCGCCCGCGCGACGCTGAAAGTGATCGTCGAATCGGCCGCGCTGCTCCTGCTCGGGGACGAGCAGACGTTGCTGGCGACGTGCCGGGCGGCCGCCGACGCCGGTGCCGATTTCGTCAAGACCTCCACGGGATTTCACCCCGCCGGAGGCGCTTCGGTGCGTGCCGTCGAACTGATGGCGACCGTGGGTCCGCAGGTCAAGGCCAGTGGCGGCATCCGTACCGCGGACGACGCGATCGCGATGCTCGACGCGGGTGCCACCCGGTTGGGGCTGTCCGGAACCAGGGCGGTGCTGGAGGGTCTGCCGAAAATCGACCGCCGACAGTAATTTACGCGGTTTGCCGATATTTGCCGTATTATGACGTGCGCCCCCGACAGGTAAAACGACACGCATCTGCGCACGGGAAACCGTGGATAGGATCTGAATATGACGACCCAAACCGGTTTGCTTCGTCGATTTTTGGCGGGGGCAGGACTGACTGCGGTGCTCGCAACTGGCGTCTTCACCGCCGGTTGCGCCAAGGAAGAGGAAAAGGCACCCGAGACGTCGACCACCACGACGACGACCACCACAACCACGACGGCGCCGCCGCCTCCGGCCACACCGACGGAGAAGGCCCCGCGCATCGATCCCAATGAGCCGAATCCGTTCTCGCCCACGGTTCATGCGCCGCCGGCACCGGGCCCGACCCCCGGTCGGCATCGCGGTCCGCACGGCCAGTAAGAGCCGTGCCGCGGCCCTCGTCACCGCCTCGCTGCTGATCGCGGCGACGGGTGCGTGTGGTTCGCGCACCCCGGCGGTGATCGCCGGTCCCTACGCGGCGCTGCTGGCGAGCTCGACCGACTTGGGGCCGTCGCAATCGGCGGACGCCCAAGTCACTGTAGCGCTCGGCGGATCAGAACGCCCGGCCGCCCTGATGGGCTGGGCCGACGCGCGCCACCTGTGGGTGCGCTGGCGGCCCGGTGACCGATGGGCGATCGTCGAGGGCGCGGCCGGCGATGTCGCGCGCGCGTTCGGAGTACCGGTGCGCGACTACCGATCCCCGAAGGGGGAGGAGTTTTACGCGTCGCCGGAGCAGCCGTCGATTCCGTCGCAACTGCGCGACGAGGTCACCGAGGTCGGCCGCATCATGAGTTACACGCCGTACCGCATGAAACGGCCCGACTTCGTTCCGCTAGACGTGCCCAAGGGTGGGCTGACGCCCGATGGCCTGATGTCGGCCTACAACGCAACACCTTTGGCCGACGCGGGTTTCACCGGCAAGGGCGCGACGATCGTCGTATTCGCTTTCGACAGCGTCGAGCAGGAAGACCTCGACCTGTTCGCCGACACGTCCGGGCTGCCGCGGTTCAACCCGGAGATCGTCGGGGGCAAGCCGTCCGAGGTGCACGGTGAGACCGCGATGGATCTGCAAGTGGCGCATGCGATTGCGCCCGATGCGCGGCTCGTCGTGGTGAACGCCAGGCCCACCGTGGAGGGCGACGGCACCTACGAGAAGCTCGGGAAACTCTTCGAGCAAGTGGACCGGAACTATCCTGGCGCGGTGTGGAGCCTGTCGATCGGGTGGGGTTGCGAGGCGTTCGTCACCGCGGCCGACCTCGCGCCGGTCGAGGCGGCGTTGACGGCCGCCCAGCGACGGGGCACAACGGCGTTCGACGCCAGCGGGGACACCGCCGGACTGGAATGCAAAGGGGGTGACCGCTGGTCGGCCCCGCCCAGCGACGACGACATCGGCGTCGACGCGGTCGCGTCGCTTCCCACGATGACGTCGGTCGGCGGCACGACGCTGTCGACCGGTACACGCGGACAATGGCTGGCCGAACACGCCTGGGTGGATTCCCCACTGTCGCAGGGCAGTAGCGGCGGGGTGTCGAAGCTGTTCGCCCGGCCGGCATGGCAGAACGAGCTGGACGTCGAGCGCGACACCGAACGCCGCCGCCTTCTTCCCGACGTCGCCGCGGTCGCCGATCCGTTCACCGGTGTGCGGTTCATCTTCGGCCAGCGCGAGGTGGTCGGCGGCGGCACGTCGCAGTCGGCCCCGATCTGGGCGGCGCTCACCGTGCTGATGAACCAATACCTGGAGGCCAACGGCGGACGGCCGGTCGGGAACCTCAACCCGCTGCTGTACCAGGTGGCTTCGGGATCGCGACTGCCCGGCTTCCGTGACGTGGGCAAGGGCGGCAACGCCGTCGATCTGGCGATGCCCGGTTACGACCTGGTGACCGGTCTCGGCACTCCGAACGTCGACAATCTCGCCCGCAACCTCCTCGACCTGCAGAAGACCTCGCGTTGACCGAAGCGTCACCGCGTCGCCGGCTCCGGTGGCGAGACCCTCTGACGGGCATAGTGTTTCCGCATCTGACGGCCGCATCGCGGAGGACCTTCGGATACGCGCTGACGACGCTGGTGGCGCTGCTTGTCGGCTTCGCGGCGTTGCGGTGGCAGGCGCCGCTGATCGCGATCGCCGCTGTCGGCGTGTCGCTGGTGTTCGCGGTCTATCTCCGTCAGGCAGGCGTCCAGCCGGCACGGCGATTGGTGGTGGCCGGTGCGCTGGCCGCGGTGCTCGGCATCGGATGGGCGTTCGCCACCGGCCAGATCGTCGCCCAGTCCCACGACGTCGCGCTCAGCGGTGGCGAGTTCGATCATCAGAAGTTCTTGACAGGCACCGTGATACCGGTCGGCGGCGCGCTCCTCATGCTGGTTCCGCCGGCGCTGCTGCGCTTCCGGCGTCGGGCCTCCGACGCTGCGCTGGACGGCTATGCGATCGGTGCGTTGAGCGCTGTCGTGTTCATGTCCGCCGCCACCTTGCTCCGGCTGGTCCCGCAGTTCGCGACGGGTGTAAGGGCCGAAGACCTGTGGGCGGGAGCACTTCTGGTGCAGGCCGGGATCCAAGGCTTGATGCTGCCGTTGACCTCGCTGGCTCTCGGCGGGCTTTTCGGAATCGCGCTGTGGGTGGGTCGACGCACGATGGTCGTGACGAGTGTCCTTGTGGCGGTGATGCTGCACGCGATCATCGGTGTCACCGAGTACGCCCCGGTGCCCCATCTGGTGCACCTCCTCGTGCACGCCGCCATCGCGATGGTCGCGCTGGCTGCTCTGAGTGCCGGGCAACGCGCCGCGGGCGAAGTGTCAGAAAAGCGCGACGGCCGCGACGGACGCGCCCGGGTGCTGGCCACCATCGGTTTCGGCGCCGTCGTCGCGATGGCCGCGGGCGTGGTGGCGGCGGTGCTCACCACACCCGACGTGCCGAAGATCGTGTGCCCGCCAGACTGCGGACGGCCCCCCATCGGCGAACCCATCGAATCGAACCCACGCTTCTACGCCGAGGACGGATTGTTCTCCGTGCAGTACCCGGGGCCGGGCAGCGCCTACGAGGCCACGCTCAACCCCGACGGTGTCGAGCTGGAATTCACCGGCGGGGACACCGGCACGCTCGAATTGTTCGGGTTGCCCGCCGAGGGTCGGACGCCCAAGCAGATCACCGAAGACCTGATCGACGAGTATTACCCCGACGCCACAACGGAATACGAGATTCCCAACGCGATGGTCGGCTACGAGCCCGGCTACGGCGTCGTCGCCGATGACTATCCGCAGGACGCCAGCGGCAGCTTCATCCGGCTCCGGCTGATCGTGATGGTCGCCGTCAAGAACGACTACGCGTTGGTGGCCTCGGCGATCGGCCCGTACCGCGAGTTCAGCCCGGACGTCGGCACCGGCCATCCCTCCGGTGCGAACCTGCAGCTGGCGATCGATATGGGCAAGTACGTCAACAGTTTCCGCTGGGGCGGCGTCAGGGACTGATGGTCACAGCGCCGCAAAGCAGGGATCGTCTCGGTCCTTCGGGATGTCGGCGTTGCGAGTCGAAAACCGGCTCACCACGCCGTCGTCGGTGACCTTCACCGAGTCGGCCTTGATGCCCATCGGGTAGTTCTTCGTCAGCTGGGAGGTGAACGCGTCCAGCGCCGGTTGCACGGTCTCGCGCGGCAGCGTGAAACCGAGCCCGGTCAATTCGAGCACCTGCAGCGAGATCCCGCCGTCGGCGACAGTAGGCCGGGCCTTGATGGAGCCGAGCGACCCCTTCAACTCGATGGTGCCGTCGGACGGATTGGTAGTGACGCCAGTGACGAACGAACCGATGATCGGAATCGAGTTCGAGATGGTTTGCCGGATGCCCTCCGACGGCCAACTGATGTTCGCCACAAGTGAGCCGACCGACCCTCCCGACGTAGGCGTGTCCTCGAGGCGGACGTCTTCGACGGTCAACTCGACCTTCATGCCCTTGGCGTCGCGGATTTGATTGCCTGCGGTCTCGACGTGGATGTTCGTGTAGTGGCCGGACATGTGTTGGATCAGGAACGGCGGCATGACCCCGAACGATGCGCTCGCCTCGTCCTCGACGACGCACGACGTGACACCCGCGACGACGTCGTTCGCGCGGCTGCGTGCGTACAGCTCACCGCCCAACAGTCCGGCCAGCACCAGGGCCACCACGATCACGATCACCAGCACGAGCGACAGCGGATCGCGGAGAAGGCCCTTGAGCTTCGATTCCGAGCGCGGCGGTTCGTTCGGCCCCTGAGGTCCGCCGGGCCCTGTCGGGCCGGGCACGTTCGATCCCGGCGGCGGTGTCTGCCCAGGTGGCGGACCCTGCGGAGGGAGACCCTCGGACGGCGGGACCTGGCCCTGTTGCGGAGACGGCTGATTCGGGCGGGCCCACGGGTCGGTCACGACCGCGATTCTGCCTTACCGCGACGAGCAAAGTCCGCGCGGTTGCGCAACACCGCGATCGTCTCGCGTACCTTGCGCCCGGCGTCAAGGTCGACGTCGGCCACGAGCAGCTGCGGGTCATCGCCCGCGCTGGCCAGCACGTCGCCGGTCGGGGATGCGACCAGGCTGCCTCCCACACCCGTCGGGCCGAGCGCCGCGATCTCCGGATCGGGCGCCCCCTGGTCGACCGCGGCGACGAAGGCCGTGGTGTCGATTGCGCGGGCCCGCGCCAGCAACGTCCACTGGTCGAGTTTTCCGGGCCCGCTGCCCCACGAGGCGTGCACGGTGATCAACTCGGCGCCGCGTTCGGCCAGCTCGACGTACAGCTCGGGGAAGCGGACGTCGTAGCACAGCGTCAGCCCGACATCCACGCCGTCGACGTCGATCAGCACGGGTTCGCGGCCCGGCGCCACGGTCTTCGACTCCTGGAACCCGAACGCGTCGTAAAGGTGGATCTTCTCGTAGTGCGCGTCGACGCCGCGGCCGGCGGCGATCAGCGTGTTGAGGACGCGTCCGTCGCCGGACGGCACGAACATGCCGGCGACGACGACTATGCCCGCCCGTTCGGCGATGGCCCGCACCCCCGACGCCCACGGCCCGTCGAGCGGTTCGGCAACCGGGGCGAGCGGCACCCCGAACCGGCACATCGTCGCCTCGGGGAACAGCACCATCCGCGCACCGGCGTCGGCGGCGCGACGGGTGTAGTCCTCGACCACCGCGAGGTTCGCCGTCGGGTCGGTGCCGCTGAGGATCTGCGCAAGGGCAATCCGCATGGGGCCCAGCCTACGGCGCTGCGCCGAGACGACGCTTTCTGACGTAGATCGGGCGAATTCCGTCAGAAAGCGCAGTCTCGGCGAGCCGGGCCCGAGCCCGGCCGGTCACGGCCCCCAAGCGGGCCGGGGCAGCGACGCCGCCTTGTTGCCGAGCTTCCCGGAGCGCACCTGCGCGGCCAGGCTGTCGAGGATCACCCGCGAGCTCATCAGCGCGGTCTGTTCGGCCCAGTCGTAGGGCGGTGAGCACTCGACGACCTCGATACCGGCCAGGCCCGGTTCGGAGACCATCTTGACCAGGTTCAGCGCCTCGCGCGGCAACAGCCCGCCGGGCTCCGGCCAGCCCGTGCCAGGGACGAAGCCGGCGTCGATCACGTCGATGTCGAAGGACAGATACACCGCCTTGGCGTCCTTCCACGCGACCTCGAGCGCCATCTCGGCGATCTTCTCGATGCCGACCCGCTCGACGTCGCCGACCGTGATCACGGTCGACTGGCGTTCGCGCCCGACCTTGACGCCCGCCCGCGGCGCCTGCCATCCGCCGATGCCGATCTGCACCAGGTTGGTCGCGGGCGCGTTCTTGATGTTGGTCGCGTGGAACCACGGCGTGGTGTGCATGCGCTCGTCGAGGTCGGTCTCCTGGGTGTCGACGTGCCGGTCGAAGTGGATGATGCCGACGTTGCCGTCCAGGTACGGCGCCATCCCGCGGATGGTCGGGAAGCCGATCGAATGGTCGCCGCCCAGCACGACGGGCATGACGCCCTTGCTCACCACATGCGCCATCGCCTGGCTGATCTGGTCGAAGGACTTCTCGAGATTGCCGGGGATCGTGAACACATCGCCGATGTCGACCATGTTGAGCTGCTCGCGCAGGTCGACGCCCGACTCGTAGTTGTAGGTGCCGAACAGGTTGGTGGAGCGGCGAATTCCCTGCGGGCCGAAGCGGGTGCCGGGACGGTAGGTGGCGCCGGCGTCGAGCGGTACGCCGAAGATCGCGACTTCGGCGTCGTCGACCTGGTTCACGTCCTCGATGTACGGACACTTGAGAAAGGTGCCGCGCTCGCCCGCGAAGTGCGGCAGCTCGCCGCGGACGAACGTCGAGATGCGACGGTCGTTGATCGTCGGCGCGGCCTCGAGGCCGAAGGTCAGGCTGCGCTCGATCTCCTCGCGTTCGCGGCGATCGGAGAGCCGGGCCTCGGCCTGTTGCGCCCAGGCGCCTTCGGCGTTGAGGGGCTGATTGTCGTCGGTCATAAGGTGCTCCTCACGCGCCGTCTTGTCGCTGACCGGGTACGACGCACCTCGTCCGGGGAGCCGTCGCGGGCCCCTGCCGCTCATTCTTTTCCGACCCGCCACGATGCGCCACCCGAATCGCAACAAAGCCGTAACGAACCGAGCGGTCGCTCGTAACAGCGCGGGGATTCGCTAGTCGGCGACTCACGTTGACCTGTGAGGCGCGTCTAGGGTTCCGCCGCGCACACGGTGTGCGGGCTGGTCCGAGAGACGCAGGCGGCCGCGGCGCAGCGGACGTTCCACGGCGGGACAAAAGCCCGGGAGACTCCATCGCGCATAGGAGCTCCACATGATTCTTCTCGGTGTGGCCGTCAGCATCGCCTTGGTGGTTGCCGTCGGCTTCTACGTGTCCAAACGGATCGAGGGCGACAGCTCGAATTTCCTTGTCGGCGGCCGCATGTTGCCCTACTGGCTGATCGGCGGCGCGTTGATGGGGTCGGCCGTCGACACCAACGCGACACTGGGCAACACCGATCTGGCCTACGAGTTCGGTTTCTGGGCCGGCGCGAGCCTGCCGCTGGGCCTGGCGCTGTGCCTGACCATCACGGGTGTGTTCTTCGCCAAGCCGATGAACCGCATGGGGCTGACGTCGTTTCCGGACTACTACCGCCTGAGATTCGGCCGGTCGGTCGAGGTCGGCGCGTCCGCGTTGCTCGCCGTGGGGTTCTGCATGCTGGTGGCGGGCAACCTGGTCGCGGGCGGGTTCCTGTTCAACTACTTCCTCGGCATGCCGTACTGGCTGGGCGTCGTGCTGATCGCCGGAATCGCGGTGGCCTACACCGGTACCGGTGGACTGATCGCCGACGCCTACACCGCGATCATCCAGATGTCGCTGATCCTGATCGGCGCCATCGGCATGCTGGTGTGGATGGCCTCGACGCACACCTTCGAGATCGCGGACGGCTCAGGCCCGTTGGCGCTCGGCCAGCTGTCGGACCCGGCGCAGGGCGCGGTGATCAACTGGGCGACGCTGATCGCGCTCGGCATCGGCGACATCGTCGCGATCGACTTCATGCAGCGGGTGTTCGCCGCCAAGTCACCGACGAGCGCGCGCCGCGCCTGTTTCGTCGCGGCCACCGGCACGGTCGCGATCTGCGTGCCGTTCGGCCTGGTGGTGTTGGCCGCCAAGAGTTTCCTGCCCGAAGACCTCGACGGCCCAGTGCTTTTCGTGCTCCTCGGCGAATACGCACCGACGGTGCTGACCGTGATCGTGCTGTGCGGGCTCGTCGGCGCGTCGATGAGCACCGCCAACGGGGCGATCCTCGCGATCTCGAACGTCTGCGTGCGCAACCTCGGCGGCATCCGGCGCGTGCACGTGCCGGGGCAGCGCGATCCGCTACTGCGGGCCACGCGCGTCGCGATGGTTCCGATGACCGTGTTCTCGATCGCGCTGGCGATCTACGTCAAGCAGACCGGAATTCTGCTCACCCTCGCGTTCGACCTGCTGTTGGCGTGCCTGGTCGTGCCGTTCATCCTCGGGTTGGTGTGGCGGCGGGGCACCACCATCGCGGCGATCGCGGCCATGGGTGTCGGCCTGGTCGTCCGGTTGGTGCTGTTCGTGCTGACGCCGACGATCTACGGCGTCGACAACACCATCCTCTATCTCCAGAACGACCTCGTCCCTGCGAGCTTCGACGGCTGGCCGACGTTCATCGCGTTCGCCGCCTCGATCGTCACCTACGTCGCGGTGTCGCTGGCGACCCGGCCCGCGCACCTGCGTGGACTGGACATCCAGCTGCCCAAGGATGTCGACGACGCGCTCGACGCGGCCGCCGAAGAGATCGAGCACGGCGCTCCGGTGTTGGTGGGCAAGGCCGAAACGGGGTAGCCGCCTTCAGACTGGCGCGACGGCCGACCACGGCACGGTCAGCACCCCGTCGCGCATCCGCCGCCGCGCCGGTGTGACCGGAAACCCGCTGTCGCGCAACAACTCCAGCATCGCACGCCAGCGCACCCGCGGACCGAAGACGCCGTGGCCCGCGACACTGGCCCAGGCGCGGTCGGCGGCCGTCAGCAGCCCGTGGACGGGTTGGCCGTCGACGTTGTGGTGGATCAGCGCCTTGGGTAACCGCTCGGCCAGATCGGACGGACGGTCGATCGCGAACGGGTCGCACGCCAGGGTCAGGCTCACCGGGCCGTCGGCGTCCAGCAGGATCCAGCAGCATCGCCTGCCCACCTCGTCGCACGTGCCGTCGACGATGAGACCGCCCGGTGCGAGTTGGCGCTGCATCGTCGACCACGCCTCGTGGACGGCTTCGACGGGGTACTGGCGCAGCACGTTGAACGCCCGCACCAGGACCGGCCGCATGCCCGCGAGCTCGAAGCCGCCGAGGCCGAACCGGATCGCGTCGCTGCCTGCGGCCTGCGCCGCCTGCACCCGGGCCGGATCGATCTCGAGCCCGACGACACGAATGTCGTTGCGCACCACCCGCAGCCGAGCGGCGAGCTCGAGCGTTGTCACGGGCAGCGCACCGTATCCGAGGTCGACGACCAACGGATCCTCCGCGGCGACCAGCGTCGCGCGCACCCGCGGTGCGTGCACGAGCCAGCGGTCACTGCGGCGCAACCGGTTGTAGCCGGTGGTGCCCCGGGTCAGCTGACCGATGGGCCCGCTCATGGCCCGAGTGTAGGGCTCGTCAGCGGGTCAGCTCGGACCCACGCCGCACGAGGCCGGGCAGAACGGCGCATTAGAACCACGTAAAAGTAGAATATGACTCTCGTCAGGCAATACCGTTGTTATGATCGCACCCGTCCACTGGCCACCATCGGCAGCAACGACGCTGCCCAGTCAAGGGGGTGCCGACGTTGGTTCACGGTCCGCCGGGTCCGCGGATTTCGCGACCGATCGCGGCCGGGCCGTGGCATGCTCCTGCGATATCACCAGCCGCGCGCACCGGGAAACGAGCTCTGCCGTGACGAGCGTATTCAACGAAGCGACCCGGGTGATACCCGCCGAGCTCCGGAAGCGATACGAAAACGAGGGCTGGTGGACGCCCGACACGCTCGGAGCCTCGCTGGCCGAAGCGCTGGAAGCGCACCCGGAGTTGCCATTTCGGGTCTACTCGTCCGCGCGCCCGTACGTCGGGACGTTCGGTGAGGTCGAGACGGTGGCGCGGCGGCTGGCGGCCGGCCTGCGCGCCCGCGGTGTGGAGCCGGGCGACGTCGTGGCGTTCCAGCTGCCGAACTGGATGGAGGCCGCTGCGACCTTCTGGGCGGCCACCGTGCTCGGCGCGGTCGTCGTACCGATCGTGCACTTCTACGGGCGCAAGGAGCTCGCCCACATCCTGACGACCGCACGCCCGAAGGTGTTCATCACCGCGACGGAGTTCGGCCGGATGACGTATGAGCCGGATCTGTCCGCGGACGTCCCGATCGTCGGGGTGGTCGGCCGTGACTTCGACGATCTGCTGGCGCCGACCCCCCTGAGAGGCGTGGTCGACACCGACCCCGGTAGCCCGGCGCTGATCGCCTTCACCTCGGGGACGACCCGCGACCCCAAGGGCGTTGTTCACAGCCATCAGTCGCTGGGCTTCGAGATCCGCCAACTGGCGGCCAACCACCCGCCGAACCCGGCGGGTTCGGTGATGGCGCTGCCGGTGGGGCACTTCATCGGGATGCTCGGCGGGTTGCTGTGCCCGGTGCTCGAGGGTGCGCCGGTGCACCTGTGCGACGCGTGGGATCCCGGCCTGGTGCTGGACCTCATGAAGCGCGAAGGCGTCGGGTTCGGCGGTGGCCCAACGTATTTCATCACCAGCCTGCTCGACCATCCCGAGTTCACGGCCGAGCATCTCCAGTACATGCCCTACTTGGGCCTCGGCGGCTCGGCGGTGCCGGTGGCCGTGACCCGGCGAATCACCGATCTCGGCCTGGTCGTAACGCGGTCCTACGGCAGCACCGAACACCCGTCGATCACTGGTTCCCGGCCCGACGCGCCCGTGGACAAGCGGTTACACACCGACGGCGAAGCGCGTCCCGGCGTCGAGGTCCGCATCGCACCCGATGGCGAAATCCTCTCGCGCGGACCGGATCTGTGCCTCGGCTACCTCGACCCGCAGCTTTCGGACGCGGCATTCGACGCCGACGGGTGGTACCACACGGGCGACGTCGGGGTTCTCGACGACGACGGGTATCTCACCATCACCGACCGCAAGGCCGACGTGATCATCCGCGGCGGCGAGAACATCAGCGCGATCGAAGTCGAAGAGGCCCTGCTCGCCATGCCCGGCGTCGCGGAGGCCGTCGTGGTGGCCGCGCCCGATACCGCATTCGGTGAACGGGTCGCGGCGGTGCTGCGGCTGAGGCCCGGCCATGCGATGCCGACCCGCGACGTCGTGCGCGCGCACTTCGCCTCCTCCGGGATGGCGCGCCAGAAGTGGCCCGAGGAGTTGCACCAGGTCGACGACTTCCCGCGGACGGCGAGCGGCAAGGTGCAGAAGTATCTGGTACGCAACAAGGTTCGACGGTTCCACGAATTGTGAGGAGGCTTCGATGACTGGACGCGTCGCGGGCAAGGCGGCATTGGTCATCGGTGTCCCGCTGCCCATCGACGCGGGCAGGTGTCTGAAGTGACGGACACGGGTGCCTTCGACGGAATCCGTGTCGTCGAGCTCGCACAGTGGGTGTTCGTTCCGGTCGTCGGTGCGCTGCTGGCCGACTGGGGCGCCGACGTCGTGCGGGTGGAACGGCTCGACGGCGATCCCTACCGCGGGCTGGCCACGCAAGGTATCGGAACGGATCGTGGCGGTGTCAATCTGTCGATGGCTCTTGCGAATCGGGGAAAGCGCTCCATCGCGCTGGACCTTCGTCACCCTCAGGGCCTCGAAGTGCTCGACGATCTGCTCGCGTCGGCGGATGTGCTGCTGACCAGCCTGCGGCCCGGTGCGCTGGAAAGGCTGGGCCTCGGCGCCGATGCCGTCCGCGAACGCCACCCCCACCTGGTGTACGCGCGCGGCCACGGCTTCGGGGTCCGCGGGCCCGACGCAGACCAACCGGGCTACGACAGTTCGGCGTTCTGGGCGCGCGGCGGCGTCGGTCACATGCTCACCCCCGCCGAGCGCGATTATCCGATCAGCCAGCGCGGGGCGATGGGCGATCGAAACGGCGCGATGGCGCTCGCGTTCGGCATCGCGGCCGCGCTGCTGAAGCGGACCCGTACCGGAGCCGGATCCGTGGTCGACGTCTCGCTGCTGGCCACCGCCATGTGGATGCTGTCCTCGGATCTGCTGGCGGCGCTCAACGGCGGTGAAGCGCAACCGGTCAGCGGACGCGGACCGCAGGTGAATCCGTTGACGGGCACCTACCGGACCAAGGACGACCGGCACATCCAGCTGATGTTCCTGCAGGGTGACCGGTACTGGGGCGATTTCTGCCGCATCGTCGGCCGGCCCGAACTGGCGGACGACCCCCGGTTCGTCGACCTCGCGGCCCGGCGCAACAATGCCTCTGCGTGCATCGCCGAACTCGATGCGCTGTTCGCCGAACGGACGCTCGAGGAGTGGAAGGCGGTGCTGCGGTCCCTGGATGCGCCGTGGTCGCCGATGCAGACCATCCACGAGGTGATCGACGACCCCCAGGTGTCGGCCAACTCCTACATCGACGACGTGGTCGTCGACGACGCGGTCGCGTACCGCTTACCCACCGTCCCAGTGCAATTCGACGAACAACCGCCGACGCTGCGCCGCGCGCCCGAACACGGTGAGCACACCGAGGCGGTGCTGGAGGAGTTGGGGTACGACTGGGAGCGCATCGGTGCGCTTGCGGAGGCGGGCGTCATCCCGTGACCCGCCCGGTGCCGGTGCCCGACGACGTCTCCGCTCCGTTCTGGGCGGCGACGGCCAGGCATGTCCTCACGGTCGCGCGCTGTTCGCAGTGCACAACGCTGACGCTGCCTCCGGACGTGATCTGTGCGGCGTGCGGAAGCACCGACCCGCAGTACGTGTTCACGCCGGTGAGCGGCCGGGGTGTGGTGCGGTCGTGGACCGTTGTGCGCCAATCGTTCCTGCCGGGTTTCGCAGTGCCGTTCGTCCTCGTCGACATCGAACTCGACGAACAGGACGACCTGCGGTTGATCGGCCGATTGCTGGGCGCCGACGAGACCGAGCTGTGCATCGGCGCGGCCGTGTCCGTCACGTTCGAAGATGTGAACGCCGAAATCGCCGTACCCGCATTCGAGTTGGTGCGATGAGTCGCGCTCGCGTCGCGATCGTCGGTTATGCGCAGAGCGTGATCGAGCGCCGCGCGGCGCGCCCCCTCGGTGCGTTGGCCGTGGACACCGTGCGCGCGGCGATCGCCGACGCGGGCGTGACGGCGGACATGGTCGACGGGTACGTGGGCTCGAGCATGCTGCCGAGCGCGGGTGGGCATCGACCCGTGGACGGCGTCAGCATCGTTTCACCGATGTGGTTGGCGCGCAGCCTCGGTGGCGCACCCCGTTATGTTGCGGGATTCGACGGCATCGGCCAGGTCTCCGGATCGGTGGGCATGGCCGTCAACGCGTTGGTCAGCGGAGCGGCCGACTATGTGGTCGTGCACCGCGCCCTGCACAACCCGGCGGGCAGCTACCACGGCAGCGCGATGCGGGAGGCCGCAGGTGCGCAGCAGTGGACGGCGCCGCAGGGGTTCTTCGGGCCGTTGGCCATGATCGCGCTGCCGTACAACGAATATCTTCAGCGCTTCGGCGCGCGCCGCGAGTCGATGGCCGCCGTGGTCACCGAGGCCAGGAAGAACGGCGCCCGGCTGCCGTGGTCGTACTGGCACGGCCGGCCGCTCACGGCCGAGCAGTACCTCGCCGAGCCCACGCTGGTGGACCCCGTGTGCCGGCTCGACTGCGACATCCCGGTCGACGGTGTCGCCGCGTTCGTGTTGACGACGGGCGACCGCGCGCTCGATTCGCCGCACCGGCCCGTGTATGTGGCCGGCTACGCGAGCAGCGTCGGCGGCCCGCGGCGGCTGCCGTTGCACTGGCCGCTCGACGACATCCTCGCGGGTGGTTTCGACACCGTCGAACGGCTCTGGCGGCAAACGGGTTTGACGATCGACGACGTCGACCTGCCACAGGTCTACGACGGTTTCTCGCCGTTCGTGTGGTTCTGGCTGGAGGTGCTGGGCCTCTGCCCGGTCGGCGAGGCGCACCGGTTCGTCGAGAGCGGCGGCATCGACGCCGACCGGCCGGGAGCCGTACCTGCCCTCTCGGGCGGCGGCGCGCTGGGCAACGGCCGGATGCACGGGGTACCGCAGATGCTCGAGTGCTATCTGCAGCTGGCCGGCCGGGCGGGGGAGCGGCAACGCGACGCGTCGGTCGGCCTGGCCTGTCAGGCCTCACCGCATTTCGGTGGCGTGGTGGCCTACTCCGCGCACTAGCTCATCGCGGAAGCAGGTCCTGCCACGACGACGGTGCGCCGTCGGCGCTCAGGTCGCTCTGCTGATAGACCTGGCCGTCGGCGCCGATATAGCGGCCGGTCCTCGGGTCGTAATTGGCCGTCGCTGCCGCGGCACCGTGGGGTGCGGCCTCCGGCGGCGCAGCGGGCGTCGCCGCGGGCGGTGGCGGTGCGGCCGGCGGCGGCAGCGGTGTTCCCTCGAGGGGAGCGAAGATCCGCTCGTCGGCGTCGACGCGGGAGTCCGGCGCGACACCCTGAGCGATCAGGTTGGGGTCGAAGGGGCTTGGCCCCAGCACGTGCTGGCGCATCGCGGTCGGCTCGAACGGCCGGTCGCTGTTGCAGATCTCGACGGTGGGGGCCCGCTTGCCGGGGTTCGACATGCACGGATTGTTCCGGACGCCGCGCACCGCGATCGGGGAGTCCTGAGGCAGCTTGCAGTAGAGGTTGTCCGGGGTGTCGATCACGGTCTCGTCGTCGGGCGACCGCCACTCCGACGGCGGAAGGAAGCCGACCGTGCAGGGCGGCGGGTCACCGTTCATCAGCGAGAAGCCGCCGTAGGACAACCCGAGGGGATTGTTGAGTTGTGACAGTGAACCGAAACCGGCGACGTAGGGCGGCAGCAGCACCAGCAGTTGCCGCAGCGACGGGTTGTAGGTCACGCCGACTTCGCCGACCGTGGTGAGGTTCGCCAACAACACCGGCAGCGTCGGCTTGACCTGCTCGAGCAGTCGAGAGATCTCCTCAGCGGTGGCGGGTCCGGTGCCGAGGACGGTCCGGAAGTCGGCGTCGTTGTCGACCATCTGTCCGGTGACGGCGGCCAGGCTGTGGGTCCAGATCCGAAGCGCGTCAACGCTTTGCGCCTGCGAGTCGATCAGCGGTTCGCTGTCGTCGATCAACGCCCGAGTGCGGTCCGCCGTGGCGTTGGCGTCGGCCGCGATCCGCGAACCGGAATCCATCAGCGAGCCGAGGTCGTAACCCGCGCCGTTGAACGCCCGGTACGACTCGTCGAGCAGATCGGACAGCGCCTGCTTCGGCACGCTCTTCACCAGCGCGCTCAATTCGTCGAGCACGGGGCCCACTCGCAGCGGGATCGTGGTGTTCGACTCGGCGATCACCGCGCCGTCGCGAAGGAACGGCGGCCCCTCGGCACGCGGCACCAGGTCGACGTACTGCTCGCCGACGGCGGAGACGCTGCGCACGTTCGCCTCGACGTCGGCGGGAATCTTGGGGGATGACCGCAACGACAGCGTCGCGGTGGCGCCGCTCGCGGTGGGCGCGACGCCGGTGACCTTGCCGACCTGCACCCCGCGGTAGGTGACGTTGCCGAAGCGGTACAGCCCACCGGTGCCCGGCAGTTCCACCGTGACGGTGATGTGGCCGATGCCGAACCACGTCGGCACCCGGAGGTAGCCGAAAACCATTGCGGTCATGGCGACCACAGACGCGGTCGTGAACACGATGAGCTGTGTCCGCACGGCCCTGGTGAGCATCAGCCGCCACCACCCGGGAACGGGCCGGCGAAGATGGACGACCCGGGGGCCGGCGCGTCGTCGAACGGAGGCGGTGTGACCGGGAGCAGGGGAGGCGGTGCTTCGGCGCGCATGGGCACCGTCGCGGGGGAGGCGCCGTCGGTCGGTGCGGGCGGGTTCAGCACCGAGATCAGGGGGTCGTAGGTGTAGTTCAGGTGCACCGGGTCGCCCGGTGCGGGAACCAGCGCGATGTTCGGGTCTCCCCAACGGGTCCCCATGAACAGCGACCGCTTGAGTCGGGGAACGGTCAGATCCATCGTGGCGAAGATGTTGATGTAATCCCCGCGAATGGCGCGGTCGATGAAGTTCTGCGAGAACGGATAGGTAGGCAGATAGGCGATGACCGGCCCGATCTGACCGACGTCGGCCAGCGCCTTCAACGTGGGGTCGAGATTGGACAGGTTGTGCACCAGGTCGTCGCCCGCGGTGTTGACGACATGGGTTGCGGTGTCGCTGAATTCGCCGAGCTTGCGCATGGCGGTGACGAGCTGTTCGCGGTCTTGAAGCAGCACGTCCATGGCGGGCGGGACCGTGCGCAACGCCTCGGTGATGTCGTGCTCCTGCGCGGCGAGCGTGGTGGTGAACCGGTCGAGTTCGTTGATCGATGTGTTGAACCGGTCCCGCTGCCCGTCGACGGTCCCGACGAAGGTGTCCAGGCGGGTGATGAGGTCGTGGACGTCGTTGCCGCGACCGGACAGCGCGGTCGCGGCGCTGTGGACGAAATCGCCGAGTTGCCCCAGCCCGCCGCCATTGACCACCACCGACAACGACGACAGCGTCTGCTCGGTCGACGGATACGTCGAGGACCGGTTCAAACCGAGGGTCGATCCGGGCGCCAACCGGCCGGTCGGGGATTGGCCCGGCGGCGGGTCGAGCGCGACGTGCATCGAGCCGAGCAGGCTCGTCTGACCGATCGTGGCCACCGCGTTCTCGGGGACGACGACGTCCGGCCGGACCCGCACCTCGACGTCGGCGACCCAGTCGTGCACATCGAGCCTGCCGACACTGCCGACCGCGACATCATCGATCATGACCGGCGAATTCGATTCCAGCGTACCGATGTTCGCGAACCGAACATGGTAAACCGCACTGTCGGGCCCGCTGGCGACGGCGCCGGGCAACGGTAGCGAGTTCACGCCCTCGAATCCGCACGACGCGGCCGTCATCACGACGCAGACGGCCGCCGCCGCGATGCGCCCGATCCGGCCGCTCACGGTTGACTCCCATGGAGCGTCGGTGGCGCTTCGGCGGGCAGCAGAAAATCGGGGAGCGTCGGGGCGGGGCCCGGGAGAGGGGAGTGCCCCGGGGCCGGCCCCGGTAGCCCCGCGTACGCCGAGACCGCCGGCGGCTGTTCCGGTGGGACGGGCGCGCCACCGGATCCGCCGGGCGCCAGCGCGGGATCGGTGTATGCCAGCTTGTCGGGGGTGACCGCGGGCATCAGGAACGGGTTCAGCGGCGGTTGGGGCAGCGAATTGAAGTTGAGAAGCCGCAGCGCGGGCCCGAGATACTTGGCGCACACCTCGGCCGTCTCCGGGGCGGTGATGTTGGCGATGCCCCCGATCGCTCCGCAGATGAACGCGACGGGATTGGAGAAGTTGTTGAACACGAAGGTGCCGAGCGCACCCGGCACGTTCGGGTTGAGGATGTTGTACGAGTTGGCGAATGCGGTCGGGGCGACGTGCAGAATGTTCTCCACGTCCAGGCGATGGTCCACCAACACCTGGGTCACGTTGGCCAGCCGCTGGACCTGTTCGGAGGTCTTGTCCCGGGTGCCCGCCACAAACCGCTGCACCTCGCCGACCGCGACCGCGAGTTCGGACAGGGCGGCGTCGAGATCGCTTCTGCTGTCGTCCAATACGGTCGAGAAGGTCGCCAGGCGGTCCTGAAACAACACGAGGTCGTCACCGCTGTCCCGAAGGGCGGTGACGAAGACTTGCAGGTTCTCGATGGTGGCGACGATGTCGCCGCTGCCGTCGGACAGGATGCGCGCCAGCTGCGACAGCTGCGCGAACGTCTGCCGCAGCTTCTCGCCTTTGCCGTCCATGGCGTCGGCGGTGGACTCGATGAAGCGGCCCATCGATGTCGCCGACATGGCACTGTCGGGTCCGAGTTCGGTTGCCAGGCGCGATAACTGGTCCTTCACCTCGTCCCACTCCACCGGCACCGCGGTCCGGGACTGCGGGATCACACCGCCATCGCTCATGCGCGCTTCGCCCGGCCGGTACAGCGGGGCCAGCTGCACGTAACGGGCCGCCACCAGGTTCTGCGCGACGATGACGGCCTTGGCATCGGCGGGCATGCGGATGCCGTGATCGACCGCCATGACCACTTCGACGTCCTCGGCGTGCGGTGTGATGGACCGGATGGTGCCGACCTTGACCCCGGCGATACGCACGTCGTCGCCGGGGTAGAGGCCCGTCGCCGAGGAGAAGTACGCGGTGATCCGCTGGGCGGGAAAATACATCTGGCGGATCAACACCACCGTGCCCGCCGCCAGGACGGCGACGAGCACAATCAACAGCAACCGCTTCGCGTTGCGCTTCATCGCTAACCCCCCGGTATTCCGTTGCGCGGCCACGGAAACAGGGCGCGAGGCATGTTCGGGTCGTTCGCGCGGAAGCCGAACGCGTAATCGAAGAACGGCTGGAGGAACTGCGGTGGAATCAGATTCGGTACGAAGGCGCTGTAATACGCCCCGCTCGCGACGGCTTCACTGGTGGTGATCTCGAACTTCTTCAGCCCGGGCAGGGCCTTCGACAGGTTGTCGCGGTTCTTCTCGAGCATCGCCGTCACGGAGTTCAGCCGGTCCAGCGTCGGTGCCAGTTCGGCCTCGTTGTCCGCGACCAGGCCGGTGAGGTGACGGGCCACCGCCGAGACGTTGGCCAGCAGTTCGCTGATGGCGTGCCTGCGCTCGACGAGGACCGCGAGCAGGTCGTTGGCGTTGAGGATCAGGGTGTTGACCTGCTGGCTTCGTTGCGCGAGCACATGCGTCACCGTCGCGGCGTTCTCCAACAGCGTGTTGAGCCGTTCGCTGCGGCTGTTGAGCGACCTCGACAGTCGAGACAGTCCGTCGAACGTCGGGCCCAGTCGAGGGGCGACCTGGTCGAGCGTCGCCGACAGCAAGTCGAGTGACTGATTGAGCGCGCCCATATCGGTTGCGGCCACGTTGGTGGTCAGGTCGTTGACGGCCTCGTTGAGCGAGTAGGGCGATCCGGTTCTGGTCTGGGGGATGACGTCGCCGATCCCCATCGCGCCGGTGCCCGCCGGTTCCACGGTGAGGACGCGTTCACCGAGCAGTGAACCCGTCCGGATGTGCGCGGTGGTCCGATCCCCCAGGCGGACCGTGTCTTTGACGGTGAACGTGACCACCGCGCCGCGCTCACCCAACGCGACGTCGGTCACACTGCCCACCCTGACTCCGGAGACCTTGACCTCGTTGCCCGCGCTCAGCCCGCCCGCTTCGGCGAACTCGGCCCGATAGGTGATGGCGGTGGCCCACGCGATGAGCCGCTCGGGCTGGAGCCCGACGGCGATGACGAGCATGACGAGTACGACTCCGAGGAATCCTGCCCGGGTCAGGTTGGCGGCGCGGTATTTAAGCATCGGGCTCCGCGCACCTTCCATACCGTTGTTTCACCCAGGGGAAGACCGCGGTCCGTCCCTGTAGGTCGGTGACGCGGATCGTGATGCCGCATAGGTAGTAGTTGACGAAGCTGCCGTACGAACCGACCCGCGCCAGCTTGCGGTAGTTCTCCGGCGCTCGCTGCAGGGCGACGTCGATCTGGCCCTTGCCCTCGTCGAGTTGCGGTGCGAGGCGATTGAGCTGATCGACGGTCGCGGCGAGCGGGGAACGGGCATTGGACAGCAGCTGAGCGACGGATGCCGTTCCGGTGCTGAGGGAGTCGATCGCGGTGCCGATGGTGTCGCGGTCCGCCGCCAGTTCCGTCGCCAGGCGCTCGAAGCGGTCGAGGGCGCCGGAGAACCGCTCGCCTTCCTCGCCCAGCGTGGCCAACACCGAGTCGAGATTGTCGATCAGCCGTTCCAGGGCGGCGTTGTTGTCCGCCAACGTGTTCGAGAACGATGACGTCCTGCTCAACAGCGAATCGAGGGTGTTCTCCTGGCCCTGGAAGATCTGGAGCAACGCGCCGGTGAGCTGGTTGACGTCGGTCGGGTTCAGGCCTCGGATAACGGGTTTGAGGCCGCCGAGCAGGAGGTCGAGATCGAGGGCGGGTTGGGTGCGGTCGACGGGAATCTGCGCACCTGCGGGCATCACGCGGGTGGATCCGGGGCCGTCGACGAGTTCGAGGTACCGGTCCCCGACGAGGTTGAGATACCGCACTGCGGCCCGGGTGCCGGTCGTCAGGACCACGTCGTCGTCGGCGTCGAAGGCGACGACGACGGTGTTGTCGTGACGCAACACCACGTCGCGCACGGTGCCGACCCGAACGCCCGCTACTCGCACGGAGTCACCGGGTTCCACGCTCGACGCGTCGGCGAAGACGGCGGAGTAGCCCCGCGTCGACCCGCCGCGGAACTCACCGAAGACGAGGAAGAGGCTCGCCGTCAACGCCGACATGACGGCCACGAAAACGCCGAACTTGGCCGCGGTGCGGGCCGTGCTCATCCCGGCTGTCCGTACTGCGCGGTGTTGCGCGGCGGTCCGTCGATGGGACCGAACAGCCACTGCTTGAGTCCGTCGGAGTTGAGCAACAGGCCCTGGTTGCCGTAGCGGGCGGGGTTGGTACCCACATCGGCAACCACCTTTGCGGGGAACTCGTTGTAGCGCAGAGGCAATTGGCCGCGGCACTGCGGACCGCCGGTAGCGGCGACCTTCGGGAGGTCCTGGGGGTAGCGGTAGCGCTCGATACCCAGCACCAGTGCCCCGATGTCGTTGACGCCCGGCACCGGCGCCGGAGGCTTGGCCACGAAGTTCGTCAGGATTCCGGTAAGCGAGCAGTTGAGCGCTTCGTGGTACTCGTTGGTGAGGTCGGTGGTCGGGACCATGAGATGCAGCAAATTGGCCAACGATTCCTGGTTGCCGCCGATGACGTCGTTACCGGTGTCGGCCAACCCGATCGCCGACACCAGGAAGCGGTCCAGGTTCGACTGTTCATCGACGAGGGTGCGGCTGATCGCGCTGGCATTCGCGAAGACCGTCATCAGGTCCGGAGCCGCGTCGGCGTATCCCGCCGCGACTTGAGGGAACATCAGAAGCTCCCGATCCAGCGCAGGCAGGCTCGGTTCGATCTGGGCCAGGAACTCGTTGAAATCGCTCAGCGACTTGCCGAAGGTTTCGCCGCGTCCACTGAACGCCGTCGATATCGCCCCCAGCGTCTCGTTCAGCTGTACTGGATCAATCTGAGACAGAACCGAATTCAACTCCGTGAAGATGGTGTTCGTCTCCACGGTGACGTGCTCGGAATCGAGTATCTGCCCGGCCCGAAGCGTTACGCCGGACGGGCGCGCGGGCGGGAAGAACTCTACCGACTTCGCACCGAACACGGTGTTGGCGCCGATTTCGACGCGCACATTGTCCGGAATGAGGCCGAGGCGTGCCGGTTCGATCGCGAGCGTGAGTTGCGCTCGGCCGTCGCGTGTTTCATCGACGGCCGCCACGGTGCCGATCTGCGCGCCGTTCAGCTTGACCTTGGCGCCGCGATTCATGAGCAGGCCGGCGCGATCAGTCATGACCGTGACCGGCGCCGAGGGTGTGAACGCGCCGTTGAACATCGCCACGGCGACGGCCACGACGGCGATGACGCCGAGGACGGCGATCAGCCCGGCGGCCGGACGCCGGTAGCTTCGAGCGCCGAAATCGCGGCCGGGAGCCGCGGCCACCGGCCGTGAGTCGGTCGCCGCACTCCACGGTGCGCGCTTCAGATTCGAGCGCATCCGAGCAAAGTGCCGGCGGCGATCAACGCTGACCCCCTAAGATGTGACCGAAATCTCACACTCGCAGTGACGAGAAGAGTACACAGCAGAAATCAGAACATCAACATGCTTTGGACAAGCTCTTTACTATTGCCGAGACGAGAGTTACGTTCTACTGCGACGTGCAGGTCTGACCGCAGCGGCTGAGGGAGAGCGACGTGCCGATTCTCGATGAGCACCGCACCTTCGTCGCGGGTCGCTGGGTGACCGGGCAGGACGTCATCAGTGTGGAGAACCCCGCCGACGAGACCCACGTTCACGACCTCACCGCCACTCCGCTGGACGAGGTGGAGCAGGCCATCGCCGAGGCTCGACGCAGCTTCGACGCCGGAGTCTGGGCGAACCGGCCCGTCACCGAGCGAGCCCGCAAACTGCTTGAGTTCATCGATCACGTCGAGGCCAACGCCGCGACGGTGATCCCGACCCTCGTGGCCGAGGCGGGCCAGCCGACCCGGTTCGCCGACATGACCCAGATGCGGGCCGGCGTCGGGATCGCCCGCCAGACCATCGAGCTGTATTCGTCGATGCGGCATGAGAAGCCCAGTCCCGTCCCGGTCGACGACCTGGTCCGCGGACGCGTGGCGCTGAGCATCCGCCGGCACGAGCCCGTCGGCGTGGTCACCGCGATCACGCCCTACAACGCGGCGCTCATCATGGGATTCCAGAAGCTCATTCCGGCGCTGATGGCCGGCAATTCGGTCATCCTGCGGCCGAGCCCGCTCACCCCGGTCTCGTCGTTGATCTTCGGCAAGGCCGCCGAGGCCGCGGGGCTGCCCGACGGGGTGCTCAGTGTGGTTGCCGAAACAGGCACGGCTGCAGCAGAACTGCTCACCAGCCATCCCGCCGTCGACATGGTGTCCTTCACGGGTTCGACGCTGGCGGGCCGCAAGATCCTGGCCCAGGCGGCGCCGACGGTGAAGCGGGTGTCTCTGGAACTCGGCGGCAAATCCGCCCAGATCTACCTGCCCGACGCCGTCGACCGGGCCGCGGTCGGGGCGGCCATGGTCGTGATGAGCACCGCCGGGCAGGCCTGCGTCGCCGCAACGCGCATGCTCGTCCCCGAAGAGCAGCGCGCCCAGGTGCTCGACGCGGTCAGCGCCGCATACCGGAACATCAAGGTCGGGCCGCCCGATTCGGCGGACGCCACGATGGGGCCGGTCATCAGTGGGGCGCAACGGGATCGGTGCGAACGTCTGGTGCGCGCGGCCGAGGAGAACGGCGGCAAGGTGGTCTGCGGCGGAGGCCGCCCGGCGGGCCTGGACCGCGGCTACTACTTCGAACCCACGGTCCTCGACCTGCCCGACAACGCCAACCCCGCCGCCCAGGAGGAGATCTTCGGTCCGGTCATCGCGGTCTTGGGTTACCGCGATCTCGACCACGCGGTCGAGATCGCCAACGACACCATCTACGGCCTGTCCGGTCAGGTGTACGGCGCGGATGTGAGCGCCGCCGTCGGCGTGGCGCGCAGGCTGCGCACCGGCGCGGTCAACGTCAACACCACGGTGTTCTCCGCGTACGCGCCCAGCGGCGGTTACAAGCAGAGCGGACTGGGCCGAGAACGGGGCCCCGACGGCATCCGCGAATTCCAAGAAGTCAAACACATGTCGATAGGGGAACTTTCACGATGAGCACGAACGGGAACGGAATTGGCACCTACGATCTCAACTGGCTGATCTCGGTCGACGACCACATCCTCGAACCGCCGAATCTCTGGGTGGACCGCGTGGCGGCCAAGGATCGCGACAGGGCACCCCACATGGAACCCGACGACAACGGCGTGGACATGTGGGTTTACGACGGCAAGCGCTATCCGAACTCGGGTCTGTCAGCGGTGGTCGGCAAGTCCAAGGAGGAGTTCAGCCCGGAACCCTTGTCGTACTCGGAGATGCGGCCGGGATGCTACGACGCGAAGGCCCGCGTCGAGGACATGGACCGTTCGGGTGTGCTTGCGTCGCTGTGCTTTCCGACCATCACCCGGTTCTGCGGGCAGCTGTTCATGGAGGCCAGCGACCGCGAGTTCGGATTCGAATGCCTCCAGCACTACAACGACTGGCTGGTCGAGGAATGGTGTGCGGCAGCACCCGGCCGGTACATCCCGCTGATGCTGATCCCGATGTGGGATCCGAAGCTGGCGGCCAAGGAGATGGAACGCATGGCGGCCAGGGGCGTGACGTCCTTCGCCTTCTCGGAGAATCCGGAACCGTTGGGACTGCCGACGATTCACGACCCCAGCGGCTACTGGGAACCGGTCATGGCGGCGGCCAACGAGACCGGGATGGTCGCCAGCATGCACGTCGGCTCCTCGTCTCAACTGCCGAAGATCTGCAAGGACGCGCCGTTCATGGCCAACCTCACATGGGGCGCTTCCCGCACGTCGGGAACCATGCTCTCCTGGTTGTTCAGCGGCCTGTTCCAGCGGTATCCCAACCTCAAGATCGCGCTTTCCGAAGGTGAAATGGGATGGATGCCTTACTTCCTCGAACGCGCGGAACAGGTGCTCGACAAACAGCGGTACTGGGTCAAACGCGGCACGAAGTTCATGGGTCACGCGGGCAACGACGCCGATCTCGACACGCTCGACATCCGGGAGACGTTCCGCAACCACATTTTCGGCTGCATCATCGAGGACCGCCACGCGATCAAGAGCCTCGACGAGCTCGGCGAGGACAACATCATGTGCGAGACCGACTACCCGCACTCCGACTCGACGTGGCCGAACTGCATTGACGTCGCCCGCGACACGATGAAAGACCTGCCCGAGGAGGTCCAGTACAAACTGCTCCGCGGCAATGCCGAGCGTCTGTACCGCTTCACCCCGGCCGAGCCGCCGGTCCTTGCGGGCGTGTGACGCCGTGAAACTGGACGGCAAGAGCACCATCGTCACCGGTGCCGGCTCCGGGGTGGGGCGCGCGTCGGCGGTGCTGTTCGCGCGGGAGGGGGCGCGGACCGTCGTCGCCGACATCGACCTCGAACGCGCCAAGGAGACGGTGAACGAGATCGAGGCCGCCGGCGGTACCGCCGTCCCGATCGGCGTCGACGTGGCCGACGAAGACCAGGTGCGCCAGATGATCACTACGGCCGTCGACTGGTTCGGCCGCCTCGACATCCTGTTCAACAACGTCGGAATCCCCACCCCACGGCTGGGCATGTCGTTCGAGGACCACACGCTCGAGGACTTCAACAGGTTGGTCGCGGTGAACCTGGGCGGTGTGTTCCTCGGGTGCAAACACGCTGTGGTGCAGTTCAAGAAGCAGGGCGACGGCGGGGTGATCCTCAACACGGCATCGGTGGCCGGCCTCGTCGCCTGGGGCGGCACGGTCTACGGGGCGACGAAAGGCGGTGTGCTACAGCTGACCCGCGCGGTGGCCGTCGAGACCGCACCGTTCGGGATCCGCGTCAACGCCATCTGCCCCGCGGCCATGCCGCTCACCGGTTTCATGGCCGCGGGCGGGCTGCAGGTCGATGAGCAGCAGCAGGCGCAGATAGCGGAAAAGGTTGGCGCACAGCACCCATTGGGCCGCGCGATCACCGCCGAGGACTGCGCCGAGGCCGCGCTCTACCTCGTGTCGGACGCCTCACGCAACATCACCGGGGTGGCGCTGCCCGTCGACGGAGGGTACGTGGCGCGATGACGGTCCTGGGGCGATCGAAGCGACGGGGAGGGGCTGGGCCCACGCTCGACCGGGATCGGTTGCGGGAGCTGTTCGACCTGCGCAGCTCATACAACGAATTCACCGGCGGCGCATATCAGGACGATCCGTATCCCATTTGGCACCGACTGCGCGAACATGGTCCGGTGCTGCCCGGTGTCCTCCATGAGCTGACCGGATGCAGCGGGCCGATGTTCTTCCACGGCCTGCCGTATCCCGACCGACCGCACTTCACGGTGTTCGACTACGAGAACGGTTTCGTGGCCCATCGCGACCCGGAGGTGTTCGCGTCGTCACCGGATCCGGTCGACCTCGACAACGGACCGCTCGCGATCACCAACAGCATGCTGTCCATGGACGGCGCCCAGCACCGGCGCTACCGCGCCCTGGTCCAGCCATCATTCCTGTCGTCCAACGGCAAGTGGTGGATCGACAATTGGATCGCCGAGACGGTCGACATGCTGATCGACGGATTCGCCGCCGACGGGCGCGCAGAGCTCAATGTGGACTTCTGCGCGGCGATCCCGATCCTCACCATCACCGGCAGCTTCGGGCTCCCCGTCGAGCAGGCACTGGAGGTCCGTGCCGCGCTCACGCAGGATCCGCAACGGGTGGTCGACCTGATCCGGCCGGTGATCGAAGCCAGGCGCGAGCACCCCGAGGACGACCTCATCAGCGTCCTGGTCGATGCGCAGATCACCGACGAGGACGGCAACACCACCCGGCTCACCGAGCGCGAGATCGACTCGTTCGTCTTGCTTCTGCTCGGCGCGGGCTCGGGCACCACGTGGAAGCAGATGGGCACGACACTGACCGCACTGCTTCAGCGCCCCGAGATGCTCGATGCCGTGCGTCAGGACCGGGCGCTGCTGCGGTCGGCGATCGAGGAGTCGGTGCGCTGGATGCCCACCGATCCGATGTTCTCCCGCTGGGTCACTCGCGACACCGAACTCGGGGGCGTCGAGATTCCGGCCGGGTCCGTGGTCCACATCAACATCGGTGCGGCCAACCGTGATCCGCAACGATGGGACCGCCCGGACGAATACGACATCCACCGGCCGATACGGCCCAACCTCGGATTCGGGCAAGGCTCCCACATCTGCCTCGGCATGCACCTCGCGCGGGCCGAGATGGCGGTCGCCATTTCGGCGCTGCTCGACCGGTTGCCGAACCTGCGCCTCGACCCCGATGCAGAACCTCCCCGCTTCGTCGGACTGTACGAACGGGGAGCCACCGCGATACCCGTGCTCTTCGATCCGTCATGAGGACACCATGAGCGAAACCGACTACACCGCACCCGATCTGACCTTGGTCGGCGCCGACCACGTGAAGGCCTACCGCGAGACGGGCGGCGAGGTCGGCTATTTGTGGAACGATGTTCCGACGCTTCTGCTGACCGTGAGGGGCAGGCGCAGCGGCCGGCCGCGGACGTCAGCGCTGATCTTCGGACAATGCGGCGACGACTATCTCGTGGTTGCGTCCATGGGCGGAGCGCCCATGCATCCGCAGTGGTATCGCAACCTGCAGGCCAATCCCGACGCCGAGATCCAGGTACGCGATCGCAGGATGCGCGTCACGGCACGCACGGCCACGCCAGAGGAGAAGCCCCGGCTCTGGCGGATCATGACCGAGGTGTGGCCGAATTACGATGTCTACCAGTCCCGTACCGAGCGCGAAATTCCCGTCGTGGTGCTGACTCCGACATGAGTTCACCAGACGTTCCCGCGGTGACATGGGTCGAACGCGCCGTCGAGCGCTCGGCCGCGGTGCAACGCTCGCGTTTGCGCATCGCCAAGCAGGTCCGGCAGATGCTCGACGCGGCCCGCAGGCTGATTGCCACCAAGGGCGACGAGTTCACCACCCAGGAACTGGTGGCCGAGGCCGGCGTCGCACTGCAGACGTTCTACCGCTACTTCGGCAGCAAGGACGAACTGCTCCTCGCGGTGATCGGCGATGCCATGACCGAGGCCTGCGAGCGGTGGGCGCGAACGGCCGACGAGCTTCCGGACCCGTTGTCCCGATTGCGGTTCTATCTCACCGCCACGCTGGAACGGCTGAACGGTGACAGCCGCAACGCCGCGATGTCCCGGTTCGTGGTCTCGACGCGGTGGCGGTTGCATCGCCAGTTCTCCGAAGAGCTCGCCGAGGTGGAACAACCGTTCGTCGACCTGCTTCGCGGCGCGGTTTCCGACGCCGTCGCGGCGGGTCAGCTCAAATCGCCCGACCCCGAATGGGATCCGTGGTTCCTCGCCGAGCTGGTCCGATCGGTCTACCACTATTACGCGTTCGTCGAGCACAGCGGTGCCGAACTCGAACTCGCCAAACAACGGCTGTGGGGTTTCGGCTTGGCGGCGCTCGGCGGGGCCGTCAGCGCAGAGAAAGGTGAGCAGTGACAGACACCGGGACCGATTTCGACGCGATCGACTTCTTCACCAGCCCGGCGTTCGTGCCGGACCCGCACCCGTATTTCGACCACCTGCGCAGCAAGGGCCCGGTGGTCAGGGAGCCGCACCACGGCGTCATCGCGGTCACCGGATACCTCGACACCCTCGAGGTGTTCAAGGACGCGACGCTGTGGTCGAACTGCGTTGCCGTCGGCGGACCGTTCCCCCCGTTGCCGTTTACGCCCGAGGGTGACGACATTCGCGAGCAGATCGACGCGCACCGCACCCAGATGCCGCTTTACGAACACATGGTGGCGATGGATCCGCCCGACCACACCCGGGCGCGGTCGCTTCTGAGCCGGCTGCTCACGCCCAGCCGGCTCAAGGCCAACCAGGACTTCCTCTGGGAGCTCGCCGACGACCAGCTCGACGAGTTCGTCGACCCTGATCGACTGGAAGGCGAGTGCGAATTCCTGACCGCGTACTCGAAACCGTTCTCGCTGTTGGCGATAGCGGACCTACTCGGGGTCCCGCGCGAGGATCACAAGGAGTTCCGCGACGCCCTCGCCAATCCGCACCTGATGGGCAACATCGAGGGCGAAGGCGCCGCGATCAACCCGCTGGAGTTCCTGGACGAGAAATTCAGCGCCTACATCGAAGAGCGGCGCGCGCAGCCGCGCGACGACGTTCTCAGCGAGCTCGCGAACGCCAGGTATCCCGACGGGTCGCAACCGGCGGTCACCGATGTCGTGCGCACCGCGAGCTTCCTGTTCGGGGCGGGGCAGGAGACCACGGCCAAACTGCTCGGCGCCGCGCTCAAGATCCTGTGCGAGCGGCCGGAACTGCAGCAGGCGTTGCGCGACGACCCGAGTTTGGTGCCGGCGTTCATCGAAGAGACGCTGCGCATGGAAAGCCCGGTCAAAACCGAGTTCCGCCTCGCCGTCCGGACCACCGAGCTGGCGGGGGTGACGATTCCGGCGGGCACGACGGTGATGATCTCGGCGGCCGCGGCCAACCGCGATCCGGATCGGTTCGAATGCCCGCACGAGTTCCGGCTCGACCGCAAGAACGTCCGCGAACAGATCGCCTTCGCGCGAGGCGCGCACTCCTGTCCGGGCGCACCGCTGGCTCGGGTCGAGGGTCGGGTGTCGTTGGAGCGAATTCTCGCTCGCATGAGAGACATTCGCATCGATGAGCGGTTCCACGGTTCGGCGGCCAACCCCCAGTTCACCTACGAGCCGACGTACATCCTGCGCGGCCTGACCGAACTGCACCTACGGTTCACCCCTGCCGGCTGATGCGAACGGGTGCAGCGTTGGCGGTGACCGCGATCGTCGCGGTGGCCATGCAAGCGACCGCCCCGCACGCGAACGCCGACGACGCCGCGCTCAACGGCCGCTACCTGGCGACGTCGAACGGGGACTGGGCGATGACCACCGACGTCTACCGCGACCTGCCGAGCGTGCGGAGCACCTGGACGATCGCGATGACGTGCACCGACGCCGTCAACTGCACGGGAACGGTGACCAGCGATGCCGGTTGGAGCGCCGACATCGTCACCACCAATGGCGAGTACATCGTCAAGCGGGACCTGCCCGCCTGGCAGCACTGCGCCGACGGCACCGGACGCACGGTGACCGGGCACCAGAGCTATCGGTTCTTTCCCGTCGGCGACGACGGCTTCCTGCTGCCGGGCTCGCGCGTCTTCGCCGGGTTCGACAAGACCGGGGGAGAGAGCGGCGCCTGCAGCCTCAACGAAATGACCGAGATCGAAATGCCGTTCCGGCTCGACAAACTGGACTGACGTCCCGGACGAAGGAGAATACCCATGCCGGTGAGCAGGCTCGCCGATCTACCGGTCGGCGGCGATGGCCGATGGCCCTTGTGCGGCAGCGGATTCCGCTCAGCCCAGTGGGGTGACATGGAGGTCGGCTACACGACCACCGGCCCCGGAGACCACACGGCGCTGTACCAAGGCCTGCCCGGAGGGGTGTGCCCGTGCCCGCACTACGGCTACGTCTTCAAGGGCCGCATCCGGTGCCGGTTTCCGGGAAGCGACCGACCCGACGAGGTCGCCGCCACCGGAGAGGCGTACTTCTTTCCCGCCGGCCACGTCCTGATCTACGAAGAGGACACCGATGCCCTCGAACTCAACCCGGCCGCCGCGCTGCAGACGCTGATGGACCACGTCGAGTCGGTCGCGCGGCGCCACGTCGAATCGAGCGCCTGACGCCGCGCACGCTGCCCCGGGTTGCCGAGGCGATAGCATTTCCCGGTGTCCTGGGTGGAGCGTGCCGTCGAGCGGTCGGCGGCGGTGCAGCGCTCGCGGGAGCGCATCGCCCAGCAGGTTCGCCAGATGCTCGACGCCGCCAGGACGTTGATCGGCGCGAAGGGCGACGACTTCACCACCCAGGAACTCGCGGCCGAGGCCGGCGTCGCACTGCAGACGTTCTACCGCTACTTCGCCAGCAAGGACGAGTTGATTCTCGCGGTGATCGGCGACGCGATGGCCGAAGCGGTCGAGCGCTGGCGGGCGGCCGCCGAGGAGCTTCCCGATGCCTTGTCGCGGCTGCGGTTCTTCATCACCTCGACGCTGGAGCGCCTCGACGGCGACACCCACGATGCGGCGATGTCGCGATTCGTCGTGTCCACCCGGTGGCGCCTGCATCGCCAATTCCCCAAGGAGCTCGCCGAGGCGGAGAAGCCGTTCGTCGACCTCGTGCGCGCGGAGGTCACCGCCGCAAGAGAGGCCGGACTGCTCAATCCCGGTGATCCCGAATGGGATTCATGGCTGATGACCGAGCTGGTCCGATCCGTCTACCACTATTACGCGTTCGCCGACCACGCCGAGGGCGAACTCGACGTCGTCAAGGAACAGCTGTGGCGGTTCTGCATCACCGCGCTCGGCGGCACCACCACCTGACGTTGCGGCTCAGGCGTTTTCGGTGATCCACAACGTCGTGAAACGCTGTTCGGCGATCAGCAGATCGACGAGCTGACCGCCGATGAAGTTCTCGATCTTGCCGCCCACCAAGGGAACCCGCACCTCGACCTCGACGGTGAACTGCAGCCGCGAACCGCTGTCCGCGGACGCCAGCGCCGCGGTGCCCGTCAGAGTCGCCGGTGCGCCGGGGATCGACCCCTTGACCGTCGCCGTCGCCTTGCCGTCGAGCACCGGGCTCCACGTCTCCTCGCGTACGAAGCTCAGGTCCCCGCGGTGGAACTGGGTCACCACACCGGGCAGCCGGTCGGCCCGCAACGTCTGCGTCGTGACGACGTCGATGCCGCCCTGCTCGTCTACGACCATCGAGTCCAACGAGTAGCTGTCTGCGCCGGAATCCGTCAGCCGCGCGAGCCAGTAGCGCTCGTCGCCGAAAGCCCGGTGGACCTGCTCGACCGATCCCCCGTATTCGGCGGCCATGTCGAATGAGCGCGGCATAGCTGGTCAGGCTACCGTTACCGCCCGTGGTCGGTTCGCAACTAGGGGGTGCCTCCGTCGAGGAGCGGGTGCCGCTTGCGCCGCTGACGACGCTGCGGATCGGACCCGTCGCACGACGGCTGATCACCTGCGACACCACGCAGAAGGTCGTCGACGTGGTGCGCGCCCTGGGACCGGGCGACGACGCACTGGTGCTCGCTGGCGGCTCGAACGTGGTGCTGTCCGACGCGCTGACAGACCTGTCGGTGATCTACCTCGCCAACACCGAGATCACCGTCGACGGCAACGTGCTGCGCGCCGAGGCCGGCGCGGTCTGGGATGACGTCGTGGTGACCTCGCTGGCGCACGGTCTCGGCGGACTCGAGTGCCTGTCGGGAATCCCGGGCTCGGCCGGGGCCACACCGGTGCAGAACGTCGGTGCGTACGGCGCCGAGGTCGCCGACACCATCCGCCGGGTGCGGCTGCTGGACCGTCGCACCGGTGAAGACCGCTGGGTTTCGCCGGACGCACTGCGGTTCGGCTACCGCACCAGTGTGCTCAAGCACGCCACCGACGCGATCGTGCTCGAGGTGGAGTTCGCACTGGACCCCTCTGGACGCAGCGCGCCGCTGCGCTACCGCGAACTGGCCACCGC
The DNA here is from genome assembly GCA_050205545.1 of Mycolicibacterium celeriflavum. Classification (GTDB taxonomy): domain Bacteria; phylum Actinomycetota; class Actinomycetes; order Mycobacteriales; family Mycobacteriaceae; genus Mycobacterium; species Mycobacterium celeriflavum_A. The sequence continues at coordinate 160,091 of JBNMQV010000004.1, read as the reverse complement.
GCTCGGCGCCGAGCAGGGCACGCGCGCCGATCCGCTCGAGGTCCGCGACGCGGTGCTGGCGCTGCGGTCGACCAAGGGCATGGTGCTCGACGCGGACGACCACGACACGTGGAGCGTGGGCTCGTTCTTCACCAACCCCGTCGTCAGCGCGGCGGAGTTCGACCGGCTGCGGGCGGCGGTCGACGGCCCGGTGCCCAACTATCCGGCGCCCGACGGGGTCAAACTGGCCGCAGGATGGCTGGTCGAGAACGCCGGCTTCGGCAAGGGCTATCCGGGCGACGGGGCTGCGGCTCGTTTGTCGACCAAGCACGCGCTGGCGCTGACCAACCGCGGCGCGGCCAGCACCGCCGACGTGATCACACTGGCCAGGGCGGTACGTGACGGCGTCCGAACGACATTCGGGATCGACCTCACACCCGAGCCTGTCCTGGTCGGGTGCTCGCTGTAGGTACGCTCGATCTACGTGAGTACTCCCGGACCCCTCCCGCCGGGGTTCAATCGGCGGCGCGCCCTGGCCGCACTGGCGGTCGGTGTCGTCGCGCCTGGCGCGCTGGCCGCGTGCGCGAACCGAGACAACGGTTCGCCGGCCGCGCAGGGCGATGAAGCCCCCGAAGCCCCGTCGCTGAAGTTCACGCCCGAGAAGGACGCCACCGACATCTCCCCGACCGAGCGGGTCGGCGTCGAGGTCGTCGACGGCTGGTTCCAGCGGGTTTCGCTGACCAACTCGAACGGAAAGGTCGTCGCCGGTTCGCTCAACCGCGACCGGACCGAGTTCACGATCACCGAACCGCTCGGCTACGGCGCGGAGTACACGTGGAAGGGCTCGGCCGTCGGCCGCGACGGCAAGGCGGTGTCCGTCGAGGGCTCGTTCTCCACGATCGACCCGAGCACCCAGGTCAGCGGCAGCTTCCAGATCGCCGACGGGCAGGTCGTCGGAGTTGCGGCGCCGATCATCATCCAGTTCGACGCCCCGATCAGCGACAAGGCCTCGGTCGAGAGGGCGCTGAAGGTCACCACCGATCCGCAGGTGGAGGGGAGCTGGGCGTGGCTGCCCGACGAGGCCGCCGGTTCACGCGTGCACTACCGCACCCGCGAGTACTACCCGGCGGGCACCAAGGTGAACGTCGACGCGAAGCTCTACGGCGTGCCGTTCGGTGACGACGCGTACGGCGCGCAGGACATCTCGCTGCACTTCGAGATCGGCCGCCGTCAGGTCGTCAGGGCCGAGGCGTCGTCGCACCGCATCCAGGTGCTCGACGGCGGCGGCGCGGTGATCATGGACTTCCCCTGCAGCTACGGCGAGGGTGACCTGGACCGCAACGTCACCCGCAGCGGCATCCACGTCGTGACCGAGAAGTACGAAGACTTCTACATGACCAACCCCGCGGCGGGCTACGCCAACATCCGCGAGCGCTTCGCCGTGCGGATCTCCAACAACGGCGAGTTCATCCACGCCAACCCCGCCAGCTCCGGCGCTCAGGGCAACAGCAACGTCACCAACGGGTGCATCAACCTCTCGGAGTCCGACGCGCAGCAGTACTTCAACAGCGCGATGTACGGCGACCCCGTCGAGGTCACCGGCACGCGCATCCAGCTCTCCTACGCCGACGGCGACATCTGGGACTGGGCCGTGCCGTGGGACGAGTGGAAGGCGATGTCGGCGCTGACCGACGAGAACGCCTCGGGGATCCCGAGCACCGCGCCGGCCACGCCGTCGGGGGCACCGGAGCCAGTGAACGGCCGCCCCGCGGGCCCCGGTCGCTAGTGTGCGCTCAGATCGGGAAACCGGCCCAGAGGCCACCGAATCGCGATCTGGATGCACACCAGACGACGAAGCTCAGGTGCGGCGGTTGAACCGTGACCCGCTGGCCCCGCTGACCTGATCGCGCGGACGGACCACGATCAGATCGAGGTCGACGTGCGACGGCCGGGTGGCCACGAACCCGATGATCTCGGCGATGTCCTCGGCCACCAGCGGGGAGACGCCCTCGTACACCTTGGCGGCGCGTTCCTCGTCGCCCTCGAATCGGTTCAGCGAGAAGTCCGTCTTCACCATGCCGGGCGCAACTTCGGTGAGGCGCACCGGTTTTCCGAGCAACTCGCTGCGCAGCGTGCGGTGCAGCACGCCCTGCGCGTGCTTGGCGGAGGTGTATCCGCCGCCGTTGTCGTAGATCTCCACCGCCGCGATCGACGTGACGGTCACGATCAGTCCGTCGCCGGATGCGATCAGCTTCGGCAGCAGCGCCCGGGTCACCAGCAGCGTACCGAGCACGTTGGCCTCCCACATCCAGCGCCAGTGCTCGATGTCGGCCTCGACGACCGGGTCGAGTCCGCGCGCCCCGCCCGCGTTGTTGACCAGCACGTCGACCCGGTCCACGGCCGTCGCCAGCCTCGACACCGCCTCTTCGGATGTGACGTCCGCCACAATCGCGGTACCGCCGATCTCCGCCGCGAGCGCCTCGATGGGCTCCTCGCGGCGGGCCACGCAGACGACGTGAAAGCCTTGTGCAGCAAGGGTTCTCGCGGTCGCTTCACCGATCCCAGCGCTGGCGCCGGTGACCACCGCGACACGACCGTCGGCCTGGAAAGTCGTCATCTACCCAACCTTAGTTGGCGTGCTAAGTTCACCTCGTGTTGTCCAGTCAGGCCTGTATGCGGCGTGCGTGTTGTTGTTGTCGCACGCCTCGCCGCGCCTGACTGTTTCCGGACGACATCGCTGTCCTGCTGAATCGCCGGGTGTGGCTCGAAGACCCCCGCCGGCCGATTTCCCCCGAAGGACAAGCAGATGCGCACTTCCGTCACCGCCACCCTCCCCGCCAAGAGCTCCGTGCGCAGCGCCCAGCACGCCAAGCGCACGCTGTCGCCGGCGCGGTATCCCCAGGCCCGCACGCGGATCGTCGCGCCGTCGCTGAAGGTCGCCGACGCGGCCGCCGCCTCGGTGTTCAGTGCGGCCCGCCTGCGCGGACCCATCGCCCGTGACGTGATCGCCCAGGTCACCGGTCTGAGCATCGCGACCGTGAACCGCCAGGTCACCGCGCTGCTCGAGGCCGGTGTGCTGAGGGAACGCGCCGACCTCGCGGTCTCCGGCGCGATCGGCAGGCCCCGGGTCCCCGTCGAGGTCAACCACGAGCCGTTCCTCACGCTCGGGATCCACATCGGCGCGAAGACCACCAGCATCGTCGCCACCGATCTGTTCGGCCGCACCCTCGACGTGGTCGAGACGCCGACCCCGCGAGGCCCGCAGGCCGCGGCGCTGTCGTCGTTGGCCGGCAGCGCCCGTCGCTACCTGAGTCGCTGGCACCGCCGGCGGCCGCTGTGGGTCGGCGTCGCGGCAGGCGGCGTCGTCGACAGCGCGACCGGATACCTGAACCACCCGCGCCTCGGATGGACCGACGCGCCGGTCGGCCCCGTGCTCGCCGAGGCGCTCGGGCTGCCGGTGTCGGTCGCCTCGCACGTCGACGCGATGGCGGGCGCCGAACTCCTGCTGGGCGTGCGCCGTCCGCCGTCGTGGCCGGACAAACTGCTGGCCCCGGCAGGGACGAGCCTGTACGTCTACGCCCGCGAAACCGTCGGCTACGCGCTGTCCATCGGCGGCCGGGTGCATTCGCCGGCCAGCGGGCCCGGCACCATCGCCGGGCTGCCCGCCCACTCCGAATTGCTCGGGGGTTCAGGGCAATTGGAGTCCACGGTCAGCGATGAGGCGGTGCTCGTCGCCGCCCGCAAGTCGCGCATCATTGCGCACGAGGGACCCGGGTCGACGATGCAGGCGCTGCTCAAGACGGCGCGGCAGGGCAACGAGCCGGCGCAGGAACTGCTTGCCGAGCGCGCCCGCGTGCTGGGGGAGGCCGTCGCGCTGCTGCGCGACATGCTCAACCCCGACGACCTGGTGGTCGGCGGTCAGGCGTTCACCGAGTACCCCGAGGGCATGGCCGCCGTGGAGGCCGCGTTCGCGCAGCGTTCGGTGATGCCCGCCCGCGAGATCCGGCTCACCGCGTTCGGCAACCGCGTGCAGGAGGCCGGTGCGGGTGTCGTGTCGCTCGGCGGGCTGTACGCCGACCCCATCGGCGCCATGCGGCGCGCCCAGCCGCGCGTGCCCGAAGCCAGGCCCGAGGTCCCGGCGTGACGGGGCCTTTCCGGTGACGGTGTAGACATGTCTGTGTGCGCCTAGCAACGGATCCGTCCCGTTCTGATGCCGCCGGACCGCCGGTCCCCAGGCGCGTGGCCGTGCTGTCGGTGCACACGTCGCCGCTGGCCCAGCCCGGCACCGGCGACGCGGGCGGGATGAACGTCTACGTCCTGCAGAGCGCGCTGCAAATGGCGCGCCGCGGGGTCGAGGTGGAGATCTTCACCAGGGCGACCTCGTCGGCCGACCAGCCGACCGTGCGGGTGGCGCCCGGTGTACTGGTGCGCAACGTGGTCGCCGGGCCGTTCGAGGGCCTCGACAAGTACGACCTGCCCACCCAGCTGTGCGCGTTCACCGCGGGGGTGCTGCGCGCCGAGGCCACCTACGAACCGGGCTACTACGACATCGTTCATTCGCACTACTGGCTGTCCGGTCAGGTCGGCTGGCTGGCCCGCGACCGCTGGGCGGTGCCCCTGGTGCACACCGCGCACACGCTCGCGGCGGTCAAGAACGCCGCGCTCGCCGAGGGCGACTCACCGGAACCGCCGCTGCGCGCGGTGGGGGAGCAGCAGGTCGTCGACGAAGCGGACCGCCTGATCGTCAATACCGAACACGAAGCACGGCAACTGGTTTCGGTGCACAAAGCCGATCCGTCGAGGATCGACGTCGTACATCCGGGCGTCGATCTCGAGACGTTCACCCCCGGCGACCGAACCGCCGCGCGCGCCGCGTTGGGACTCGACCCCACCGAGCAGGTTGTCGCGTTCGTCGGACGCATCCAGCCGCTGAAGGCGCCCGACGTGGCGCTGCGCGCCGCGGCCAAGCTGCCCGGCGTGCGCGTGTTGGTGGCGGGCGGACCGTCGGGCAGCGGGCTGCAGGCCCCCGACGGGCTGGTTCGGCTGGCCGCCGATCTGGGTATCTCGGACCGCGTGACGTTCCTGCCGCCGCAATCGCGCGAACACCTGGTCAACGTGTACCGGGCCGCCGATCTGGTGGCCGTTCCCAGCTATTCGGAGTCGTTCGGCCTGGTCGCGATCGAGGCCCAGGCGTGCGGAACGCCGGTGGTGGCGGCGGCGGTCGGCGGGTTGCCGGTTGCGGTGCGCGACGGCGTCACCGGGACGCTGGTCGACGGGCACGACGATGGCGACTGGGCGCATGCGATCGGGGATCTGCTGCAGCGCGCCGATTCCCTTCGTCCCGCCGCCGTGGCCCACGCCGCGACGTTCTCGTGGGACCGCACCGTCGACGCGCTGCTGGCCAGCTACGGGCGCGCGATCGCCGACTACCGTTCGCGCCACCGCATGCGCGACGGCGCACGCCGCACGGGTCGACGGTTCGCGCGGCGACGGGGGGTGCGCGCGTGAGCGCCCGAAGACGAGCGCGAGTGAGGATCGCAGCGAAGCAAGGACCGGAGCGAGCGGGAGTCGAGGCATGAATCCCCGCGACGTCATCGAGCAGGCGTGCAAGGAGAACGGCCTGACGTGCTCGTACCACGAGGGTGCGCACGGCGGGTTGCCCGGCATCGTCGTCGAACTGCCCGGCGAGCGGCGCCTCAAGACCAACACGATCCTGTCGATCGGCGAGCACTCGGTGCGCATCGAGGCGTTCGTCTGCCGTAATCCCGACGAGAACCACGAGGGCGTGTACCGGTTCCTGCTCAAGCGCAACCGGCGCCTTTACGGCGTCGCGTACACGCTCGACAACGTCGGCGACATCTATCTCGTCGGCCGGATGTCGTTGGAGTCGGTGACCTCGGACGAGGTCGACCGGGTGCTCGGCCAGGTGCTCGAAGCCGTCGACAGCGACTTCAACACGTTGCTGGAGTTGGGTTTTCGCTCGTCGATCCAGAAAGAGTGGGAGTGGCGCGTCTCACGCGGCGAGTCGCTGAAGAACCTGCAGGCGTTCGCGCACCTGATCGACGACGAGGACGACTGACCCGTTCGCCCAAACCGACGTTTTGGCGGGTTTTTCGGTCTGGATACCGCCATTACGTCGGTCTCGGTACGGGGCGGAGGCGATCCGTCTGCCGTGAGAGGATTCCACCATGTCTGATTCCCGGGGTGACTGCACGCTGATCCTGCTCCGTCACGGCGAGAGCGACTGGAACGAGAAGAACCTGTTCACCGGCTGGGTCGACGTCGACCTCACCGAGAAGGGCCGGGCCGAAGCGGTGCGCGCCGGCGAACTGATCAAAGAGCTCGACCGCCAGCCCGACGTGCTCTACACCTCGCTGCTGCGCCGCGCGATCACGACCGCGAACCTGGCACTGGACAAGGCCGACCGGCACTGGATCCCCGTCCACCGCGACTGGCGGCTCAACGAGCGGCACTACGGCGCGCTGCAGGGGCTGAACAAGGCCGAGACCAAGGAGAAGTACGGCGAGGAGCAGTTCATGGCGTGGCGGCGCAGCTACGACACCCCGCCGCCGCCGATCGAGCCGGGCAGCACCTACAGCCAGGACGACGACCCGCGTTACGCCGACGTGCCGGGCGGCCCGCCGCGCACCGAATGCCTCAAGGACGTCGTCGAGCGCTTCGTGCCCTACTACACGTCGACGATCGAACCGGATCTGCGCGCGGGCAAGACCGTGCTGATCGCGGCGCACGGCAACTCGCTGCGCGCGCTGGTCAAGCACCTCGACAACATGTCCGACGAGGACGTCGTGGGGCTCAACATCCCGACCGGGATCCCGCTGCGCTACGACCTGGATTCGGATTTGCGGCCGAGGATCATCGGCGGCACCTACCTCGATCCGGAGGCCGCGGCGGCCGGTGCCGCGGCGGTCGCGTCGCAGGGCGCCAAGTAGGCCCGACCCGGTGCCACGGCGAACAGACGGTTAACGGCGAGGGACGAGAGCCCGAATTTCCATCTTTCCGTATGTGACTTGTCCCGGTTTGGCCGCACGCTGCTGGGATGACGTTCACCGGATGCGTACGATTTTCGCGTGAGCGTCGTCTCGGCACTGCTGCTGGCAGCGGTGGTCGCACTGCTCGCTCTGGGGGCCGGAGTCGCGCTCGGAGCGCAGTTGAGGCCCCGTCTCACAGACCGCAGGCAGCGCCGCGCCGCCGCGCAGACCGGGATCACCGTCTCGCAGATGCTCTCCCACATCGCCTCGCGGGCGCCGACGGGGATCGTGGTGGTCGACCACTTCCGTGACGTCGTCTACGCCAACGACCGGGCCCGTGAGCTGGGGCTGGTGCGCGACCGGCTGCTTGACGAGCGGGCCTGGCGCGCCGCCGAACGCACCCTGGCCACCGGCGAGCCCGGCGATGTCGACCTCGCGGCCGACAAGCGGGCCAACCCCGGGCGGTCCGGCCTGTCGGTGCGGGGACACGTCCAGCTGCTGACCGAACAGGACCGCCGCTTCGCGGTCGTCTACGTCGACGACCATTCCGAGTACGCGAGGATGGAAGCGACTCGCAGGGATTTCGTTGCCAACGTCAGCCATGAGCTCAAGACGCCGGTCGGCGCGATGGGGCTGCTGGCCGAGGCGCTGCTGGCGTCGGCCGACGACCCCGAAACCGTGCGCCGGTTCGCCGAGAAGATGGTCGCCGAGTCCAACCGGCTGGCCAACATGATCGGCGAGCTGATCGAGCTGTCCCGGCTCCAGGGCGCCGAGCGGCTGCCCGACCTGGCGGCCGTCGACGTCGACACCGTGGTGTCCGAGGCGCTGTCGCGGCACAAGGTGCCCGCCGACAACGCCGACATCAAGATCACCACCGACGCGCCGACCGGTTTCCGCGCCCTCGGCGACCAGCCGCTGTTGGTCACCGCGATCGCGAACCTGGTCTCCAACGCGATCGCGTACTCGCCGCACGGGTCGTCGGTGTCGATCAGCCGCAGGCGCCGCGGCAACAACATCGAGATCGCCGTCACCGACCGCGGTATCGGCATCGCCCGCGAGGATCAGGAGCGGGTGTTCGAGCGATTCTTCCGCGTCGACAAGGCGCGGTCCCGGGCCACCGGCGGCACCGGGCTCGGGTTGGCCATCGTCAAACACGTGGCGGCCAACCACAACGGAAGCATCCGGCTGTGGAGTCAGCCGGGAACGGGATCGACGTTCACACTGTCGATTCCGGCCTATCCCGATCACGAATCGGACGAACGAGAGGACCAGCGAGACCAATGACCAGTGTGCTGATCGTGGAGGACGAGGAGTCCTTGGCCGATCCCCTGGCCTTTCTTCTTCGCAAAGAGGGCTTCGAGGCCACCGTCGTCACCGATGGACCCGCGGCCCTCGCCGAGTTCGAGCGCTCGGGCGCCGACATCGTGCTGCTCGACCTGATGCTGCCCGGTATGAGCGGTACCGATGTGTGCCGCCAATTGCGTTCGCGCTCAAGCGTTCCGGTGATCATGGTGACCGCCCGCGACAGCGAGATCGACAAGGTGGTCGGACTCGAACTCGGCGCCGACGACTACGTCACCAAGCCGTACTCCGCACGCGAACTGATCGCGCGCATCCGCGCGGTGCTGCGGCGCGGCGCCGACAACGACGACCCCGGTCTGGGCGACGGCGTGCTGGAGGCCGGTCCCGTCCGGATGGACGTCGAGCGCCACGTCGTTTCGGTGAACGGCGAGCCGGTCACGTTGCCGCTCAAGGAGTTCGATCTGCTCGAGTACCTGATGCGCAACAGCGGCCGGGTGTTGACCCGCGGCCAGCTCATCGACCGCGTCTGGGGTGCCGATTACGTCGGCGACACCAAAACCCTTGACGTGCACGTGAAGCGGTTGCGATCGAAGATCGAGGCCGATCCGGCCAACCCCGTGCACCTGGTCACGGTCCGCGGTCTCGGCTACAAGCTCGAGGGCTGAGACTCCTTCGCGGGGCGATCAACCCGTGGCGCCGCCCATGATCTCGAGGACGTCGAAGGTGTTGACGCCCGCGGTGACCGACGGGTCGCGCTCGGCGATCGCGAGCACCTCCGCGCGATCGGCGGCGCGCAGTACGCCCAACCCCCACACGCCTTCCGGGTCGGCTACCGGCCCGTAGACGACGACGCGACCGTCGGCCAGCAGCTGCTGCCAGTACTCCTGGTGCGCCGCCATCGCCTGTTGTTCGGCGAGCGTCATGGTCTGCGCGAAATCCGCTCGCGGCGGGATCAGCCGGAACAGGAAGAGGTTCATCCGGCGAGACGGGTCGCGGGATGGACGGCGATGAGTCCTAACCCGCTGCGCCGCTTGCACATTGCGGCGAGCTCCGCGTACGCCTTCTCGCCGAGCAGTTCGGTCAGCTCGGGGCCGTAGGACTCCCAGACCTGCTTGGCGCCGACGTGTGCGTTCGGGTCACCGGTGCAGTACCAGTGCAGATCGGCGCCGCCCTCACCCCAGCCGCGACGGTCGTACTCGGTGATCCACGTCTTGAGGATCTCGGTCCCGTCGGGCCGCTCCACCCATTCCTGCGTGCGACGGATCGGCAGCTGCCAGCACACGTCGGGTTTCATGGTCAGGGGTTCGACGCCCAGCTTGAGCGCCTTGCTGTGCAGTGCGCAGCCGATGCCGCCGGGGAAGCCGGGCCGGTTGAGGAAGATGCACGCGCCCTTGTACTTCCGCGTTCGCAGGTTGGGCTTGTCGTCGTACTCGTCCATCTCGAGGTAGCCCTTTTTGCCGAGCCCCTTCTCGCGGAACTGCCAGTCCTCGTCGGTCAGCGTCTTGACCGCGTCGTCGAGGCGGGCGATGTCGTCGTCGTCGGACATGAACGCCCCGTGCGAACAGCAGCCGTCGTCCGGGCGCCCCTCCACCGTCCCCTTGCACGCGGGCGTGCCGAAAACGCACGTCCACCGGGAGAGCAGCCACGTCAGATCGGCGGCGATCAGATGCTCGGGATTGTCGGGGTCGTAGAACTCGACCCACTCGCGAGCGAAATCGAGTTCGACCTCTCCACGGTGCGGTGCAGTCACAATTCCCAACGGTAGACCCATTAAGTTGGATGAGTGCGATTAGGCGTGCTCGACGTGGGCAGCAATACCGTTCACCTTCTGGTGGTGGACGCGCGACGTGGTGGCCACCCGACGCCGATGAGTTCGACCAAGGCCTCGCTACGGCTCGCCGAGGCCATCGACAGCGACGGCAAGATCACCCGCAAGGGCGCCGACAAGCTGATCGGGACCATCGACGAATTCGCCAAGATCGCCACGAGTTCCGGCTGTGCGGAGCTGATGGCGTTCGCCACCTCCGCGGTGCGCGACGCCAAGAACTCCGAGGAGCTGCTCGCCCGGGTGCTCGCCGAGACCGGAGTGTCGCTGCGCGTGCTCGCCGGCGTCGACGAGTCGCGGCTGACGTTCCTGGCGGTGCGGCGGTGGTACGGCTGGAGCGCCGGTCGCATCATCAACATCGACATCGGCGGCGGTTCGCTCGAGCTGTCCAACGGCGTCGACGAGGAGCCGGAGGTCGCGCTGTCGCTTCCGCTCGGCGCGGGCCGGCTCACCCGCGAGTGGCTGCCCGACGATCCGCCGGGCAGGCGGCGGGTGGCGATGCTGCGCGACTGGCTGACCACCGAACTGGCCGACGCCGGTGCCGAGATGCTCAAACCCGGTGCTCCGGACCTCGCCGTGGCGACTTCGAAGACGTTCCGCTCGCTGGCCCGGCTGACCGGCGCGGCCCCCTCCGGGGCCGGTCCGCGCGTCAAACGGACGCTGACCGCGACCGGGTTAAGGCAGCTCATAGCTTTCATCTCTAGGATGACCGCGGCCGACCGAGCGGAATTGGAAGGAGTGAGTGCCGAACGGGCGCCACAGATCGTGGCCGGAGCATTGGTTGCTGAGGCGAGCATGAAAGCCCTCGGTGTCGAGACCGTCGACATCTGCCCCTGGGCGTTGCGGGAGGGGCTGATTCTGCGGAGACTCGACAGCGAAGCCGAGGGCAGCGGTTTGGTCGGCGGTGCCGACAATCCGGCCTCAGTACAGACGTTTGTGCGCAATGCTGGACGATAGGTGACGAGGCCCGAAGGCAACACACGATGACAGGGACAGAAGACGACCACAGCAACACGCGACCCATCTCGGTCGCGGAGTTGCTGGCGCGCAACGGCACGATCGGTGCCCCGCCGGTCGGCGGGAGGCGCCGTCGTCGCCGCGGCGCGGATTCGATCACCGTTGCCGAACTGACCGGCGAGATCCCGGTCATCCGTGATCACGACGACGCGCCCGCGACGGGCCGCTCGGCCGCCGCGGTGGTCGACGCCCCCGCCGACGCCGAGCCTGCCGCTCCCGCTGAAGCCGAGCCCGCCGAGGCCGCAGAAGCCGAGGACACCGCACCCGCGGCCACCGATGCCGCCGCCCCCGCCGACCCCGCGGAGACCGCGCCCACCAACGGCGCCGTCGACCACGTCGACGAGGCCGAACCCGACGTCGAGGAGCCGACCCCCGACGTCGAGGAGCAGACCCCCGACGTCGAGGAGGCCGAACCCGAGGCCCTCGAGGCACAGGAGGCCCCCGAAGCCCCGGAGGTGCCGGCGGACGAGGACGACGGCTACGCCGATGCCGTCGCCGACTACCAGAGCCACATCGAGCAGCGCGACGCCGACGAGGACCTGGACTTCTTCGCCCCACCGCGGCGCTCCAGTTTCGCGCGGCGCTTCGGCCTGCGGCGTAGCGCGGCAGCCGAGCGCAGCGAGTCCCCGACCGTCGAGACCGAAGCCATCCAGCCCGAAGCCGCCGTACCGGAGGCTGTCGAGCCCGAGGTCGCCGAGCCCGAAACCGCTGACGAGACGGCGGACAGCGGGACCGCGGCCACCGGCGTGGGTGCCGAGGAGATGAGCCCCGACCCGCTGGACTGGGCCGATCCGGAGGTCGACGAGGAGGAGGCCGACGACGCGGCCGTCGCCCTGGCCGAGCCGGATGCCGACGAGCGTGACGACCTGCCGTCATACCTGCGTTCCCCCGACAATGACCTGTTCGGTGGGCCCGACGCCTCCGACGACGTCGCCCGCCGCGGCAACGGCCTGAGTCCGGCCGACATCGACCTCGACGAGGAGGAGGACGCCGCGCCGTCGGGTGCGATGTCGAGGTTCCTGCGCGGGGCCCTGGTCGTCGCGCAGTGCGTGGTCGCGGTGGCGTTCGGCGCGGGCCTGTTCATCGCCTTCGACCAGCTGTGGAAGTGGAACAGTATCGTCGCGCTCGTGCTCGGCGTGCTGGTCATCCTGGGCCTGGTCGTCGGCGTGCGGGTGGTCCGCAAGACCGAGGACATCGGCAGCACTCTGATCGCCGTCGCGGTCGGCGCGATGGTGACATTCGGGCCGCTCGCGCTGATGCAGGCGGCTTGAGGCGCCCCAATAACTCGTGCGCCCAGCCATCAAGGTCGGTCTGTCGACGGCCTCGGTCTACCCGCTGAGAACCGAGGCGGCCTTCGAATACGCGGCGAAGCTCGGCTATGACGGGGTCGAGCTCATGGTGTGGGCCGAGACGGTCAGCCAGGACGTCGACGCCATCGAGGAGCTGTCGAAGCGTTACGAGATGCCGGTGCTCTCGGTGCACGCGCCGTGCCTGCTGATCTCGCAGCGTGTGTGGGGCGCCAACCCGATCCCGAAACTCGAACGCAGCGTGCGCGCCGCCGAGCAGTTGGGCGCCCAGACCGTCGTCGTGCATCCCCCGTTCCGATGGCAGCGCCGCTACGCCGAGGGCTTCTCCGATCAGGTCGCCGAGCTCGAGGCCTCCAGCGACGTCATGGTCGCCGTCGAGAACATGTTCCCGTTCCGGGCCGACCGGTTCTTCGGCGCGGGCCAGACCTCCATCGAGCGCATGCGCAAACGCGGCGGCCGCCCGGGACCCGGTATCTCGGCGTTCGCGCCGTCCTACGATCCGCTCGACGGGGATCACGCCCACTACACGCTTGACCTGTCGCACACCGCGACCGCGGGCTCCGACGCCCTCGAGATGGCCCGCCGCATGGGCGAGGGGCTGGTGCACCTGCACCTGTGCGACGGCAGCGGCGCCTCCACCGACGAGCATCTGGTGCCGGGCCGCGGCACCCAGCCCACGGTCGAGGTCTGCGAGATGCTGGCCGCCAGCGATTTCAACGGCCACGTGATCCTCGAGGTGACCACGTCGGGCGCGCGCACCGCCGCCGAACGTGAGGCGCTGTTGGTCGAGTCGCTACAGTTCGCGCGCAGGCACCTGCTGCGCTGACCGCCTCACACCTCGCTCCCGAAGGACTCCACCACATGCCCGGCTCCACCCTGTTCACCGACGCCATGGCGCTCACGAAAGCCGACGACGGCGTGTATCACGGTGAGCTGAACGAACATTGGACGATCGGGCCTAAGGTGCACGGCGGCGCCATGCTGACGCTGTGCGCGAACGCCGCGCGCACCGAGCACTGGGCCCACGCGCGCAGCGCAGAGGACGGGGACGTCCAACCGATCGCGGTGTCGGGAAACTTCCTGTGGGCGCCCGATCCCGGCCCGATGCAGTTGGTCACCACGGTGCGCAAGCGGGGCCGTCGCGTCAGCCTGATCGACGTCGAACTCAGGCAGGGCGACCGCACCGCGGTGCGGGCGGCGGTCACCCTCGGCGACCCGGAACACCATGTGGCGCCGCTGCTCTCGGTCAACCCGGTGATCCCTCTGATGCAACCGGAACCGCCGCCCGGTCTGGAGCCGATCGGCGAGGGCCATCCGATGGCCGACATCGTGCACCTCGCGCACGGCTGCGACATCCGGCCGTCGCTGACCACCATGGAGCCGCGCTCCGACGGCGGGCCGCCGGTGATCGAGTACTGGGTGCGCCCCAAAGGCGTTGCCCCTGACGTGCTTTTCGCGCTGCTGTGCGGCGACGTGTCGGCCCCGGTGACCTTCGGCGTCAACCGGTTCGGCTGGGCGCCCACCGTCCAGCTGACGGCCTATCTGCGCACCCTGCCGGCCGACGGGTGGCTGCGCGTCCTCTGCACGACGGTGCAGATCGGCCAGGACTGGTTCGACGAGGACCACATCGTCGTCGACTGCGAGGGCCACATCGTCGTGCAGACGCGCCAGCTCGCGTTGGTGCCGCAGGCCTAGCCCCCGTGGGGTGGCCGCACCCGCCCGCGCCGCCCGTCTGCAATGCTTTCCGGCATGGCCAGAATCGCGATCGTCGGCGGTGGAAGTATCGGTGAGGCGCTGCTGTCCGGGCTGCTGAGGGCCGGGCGGCAGGTCAAGGACCTGGTGGTGGCGGAAAAGGACTCGAACCGGGCGCAGTATCTCGCCGACACCTACTCCGTGCTGGTGACGACGGTGGCCAACGCGGTGGACCACGCCAGCTACGTCATCGTCGCCGTCAAGCCCGCCGACGTGTCAGGGCTCGTCGACGAGATCGTCGACGCCGCCGCCAACGCCGAAAGCGACACGGCCGAACAGGTTTTCGTGACCGTCGCCGCCGGGGTCACCACCGAGTACTACGAGAACAAGCTGCCCGCCGGCGCGCCGGTGATCCGCGTCATGCCCAACGCGCCGATGGTCGTCGGCGGCGGAGTCAGCGCGCTGTCGCCGGGACGCTTCGCCACCGCCGAGCAGATGAAGGAGGTCTCGGCGATCTTCGACGCGGTCGGCGGAGTGCTGACGGTGCCGGAGAGCCAACTCGACGCGGTCACCGCGCTCTCGGGGTCGGGTCCGGCGTATTTCTTCCTGATGGTCGAGGCGCTCGTGGACGCCGGAGTCGACGCGGGGCTGTCGCGGTCGGCGGCCACCGATCTGATCGCCCAGACCATGGCCGGATCGGCCGCGATGTTGCTGGATCGTCTCGACCGCGCCGCCCCCGACGGGGGAGCCGCGGGCGGCCCGTCCGGCGCCGGAATGGACACCACACCCGCTCAGCTGCGCGCCACCGTCACGTCGCCGGGCGGCACCACCGCGGCCGGTCTGCGCGAACTGGAGCGGGGCGGTTTGCGGGCGGCGGTAGCCAGGGCGGTCGAGGCGGCGAAAAAGCGCTCTGAGCAGCTCGGAATTACATCTGAGTAATTCATTGATTTGCCCACACCCGTCGCAGTAACACCATCTGCCACGCTATTCTCCTCGTGTAAGCACGGGTCGGTGCCAGCGGTGGGGAAGCCGCTGGAACTGCCCGTGCCTGAATGATTGGGTTGCGATGACGTCTATGAACGGGCCATCCGCGCGGGATTCGGCCAGTGGGAAGTCGGCTCGGGACTCCGGATCCGACGGTCAACAGCCACGGGCGCAATTCCTCACCGTCGCCGAGGTGGCGAGCCTGATGCGGGTCAGCAAGATGACGGTGTACCGGCTGGTGCATAACGGAGAGCTGCCTGCCGTCCGGGTCGGCCGCTCGTTCCGGGTGCACGCGAAGGCAGTTCACGACATGTTGGAGAGCTCGTACTTCGACGCAGGCTGATCGCTCCCGCGTGCTCGGCGCGACGCCCACCAGCCAATGGGCGCGTTTCGCGGTTACCTGCGCAGCCCGGTAAAGTGGCCGGGTCAGTCAACGATGCTCATCGGGCAGGTAAGGCGTAGGTAGCGGAGTTCATGGGTTCAGTCATCAAGAAGCGGCGCAAGCGCATGTCGAAGAAGAAGCACCGCAAGCTGCTTCGTCGCACCCGGGTCCAGCGCAGAAAACTCGGCAAGTAATCGCCGCCCGCGGTCGCTAGGCTGACCGGAAATGGATTCCGAGGGCCGTTCCAATGGACACATCAACGGGACTGACCCCCGCGATGCCGTGCAGTATCCGAAGGTTGTCCTGGTCACCGGGGCGTGCCGGTTTCTCGGTGGCTACCTGACGGCCAGGCTGGCGCAGAACCCGTTGATCAACCACGTGATCGCCGTCGACGCGATCACGCCGAGCAAGGATCTGCTGCGCCGAATGGGCCGCGCGGAGTTCGTCCGCGCCGACATCCGGAACCCCTTCATCGCGAAGGTCATCCGCAACGGCGACGTCGACACCGTGGTGCACGCCGCCGCGGCGTCCTATGCGCCCCGCTCCGGAGGACGCGCGACGCTCAAGGAACTCAACGTCATGGGCGCGATCCAGTTGTTCGCGGCCTGCCAGAAGGCGCCGTCGGTGAAGCGCGTCGTGCTCAAGTCCACCTCGGAGGTGTACGGCTCGAGCGCGCGCGATCCGGTGATGTTCACCGAGGACACCAGCGCGCGACGGCCGCCGGGGGAGGGCTTCGCCCGCGACAGCATCGACATCGAGGGCTATGCGCGCGGGCTGGGCCGCCGCAGGCCGGACATCGCGGTCACCATCCTGCGCCTGGCCAACATGATCGGGCCCGGCATGGACACGGCGCTGTCGCGCTACCTGGCCGGCCCGGTGGTGCCGACGGTCATCGGACACGACGCCCGGCTACAGCTGCTGCACGAGCAGGACGCGCTGGGCGCGCTCGAGCGCGCGACGATGGCGGGCAAGGCGGGCACGTTCAACGTCGGGGCGCCCGGGATCGTGATGATGAGCCAGGCGATCCGGCGGGCTGGGCGGATCGCGTTGCCCGTGCCGCGATCGGCGCTGGCCGCTGTGGATTCGCTGAGGCGCGCGACTCGCTACACTGAACTCGATCGCGAGCAGCTGAACTACCTCAGTTATGGCAGAGTGATGGACACATCGCGGATGCGAAACGAGCTCGGCTATAACCCGAAGTGGACCACCGTGGAGGCCTTCGACGATTACGTCAGAGGTCGTGGTTTGACTCCGATCGTCGACCCGCGATGGGTACGCTCAATGGAGAGTCGCGCCGTTGCTGCGGCGCAAAGGTGGGGACGCTAGGCGCATTAACTAAACGGGTGGGGAGAAGGAAACGACCGTGGCGGGCGAGTCCAAGGCGAAAGTCATTCCGCTGCATGGCAATTCGGGTCGTGCAGCGGCTCAGCGGCGGAATGCCGCTCGAGCGCAGGGCTCACGCCGACATCCCTCGCAGCTGTCCGACCCGGTGACCGGCGCCTCCGCCGAGGAGATCGCCGCCGTCGTCCGCGAGATCGACGAGCACCGCGGCGGCGCAGCGGGCGGGGCACCGGCCGTCGACGAGACGCCGAACGAACTCGCCAAGAACATCGCCGCGGTCGCCGAATTCATCCGCAAGAGGATGACCGGCGATTACACCGTCGATGAGTTCGGCTTCGACGCCCACCTCAATAACGCAATCTTTTTGCCTTTGCTGAGGGTGTTCTTCAAGTCGTGGTTCCGGGTCGAGGTCAGCGGGATCGAGCATTTGCCCGAGACCGGTGCCGCGCTGGTGGTCGCCAACCACGCCGGGGTGCTGCCGTTCGACGGGTTGATGGCGTCGGTGGCCGTGCACGACCACCACCCCACCCAACGCGATCTGCGCCTGCTGGCCGCCGATATGGTGTTCGACCTCCCGGTGGTGGGTCAGG
Source organism: Mycolicibacterium celeriflavum (assembly GCA_050205545.1). GTDB lineage: Bacteria > Actinomycetota > Actinomycetes > Mycobacteriales > Mycobacteriaceae > Mycobacterium > Mycobacterium celeriflavum_A. The sequence goes on along the minus strand of JBNMQV010000004.1, from coordinate 142,683 downwards.
CCGCCCGCAAGGCCGGCCACACCATGGCCTGCACCGCCGACGCGCACCGGCTGTTGGCCGCGGGCGAGCTGACCGCGGTGTTCCCGGAGGGCTACAAGGGCCTGGGCAAACACTTCAAGGACCGCTACAAGCTGCAGCGATTCGGCCGCGGCGGGTTCGTCTCGGCGGCGCTGCGCACCAAGGCGCCCATCGTGCCGTGCTCGATCGTCGGGTCCGAGGAGATCTATCCGATGATCGCCGACGTCAAGCTGTTGGCCCGGCTGCTCGGGCTGCCGTACTTCCCGATCACGCCGTTCTTCCCGCTGGCGGGTCCGGCGGGGATGATCCCGCTGCCGTCGAAGTGGCACATCCAGTTCGGTGAGCCGATCGAGACCGCGGACTACGACGAGTCGGCCGCCGACGACCCGATGGTCACCTTCGAACTCACCGACCAGGTGCGCGAGACCATCCAGCAGACGCTGTACCAACTGCTGACCCAGCGCAGGAACACCTTCCTCGGCTGAGCGTGCGGGGAGTGGCTAGCTCTCCGAACTACTTTGCTTGGCAATCATTTTCGCGATCGCCTCGTCGCGTGCGGCGGCGATGCGCTGGCTCACCTCGTCGGCCTCGGTGTCCGACTGCGCCTCACCCATGACGGTCACGACGCTCGTGAGGACCGGCTTACCCTCGGCGTCGGTCACCTCGCCGCGGACCTCGGTGACGATGGCGCCGTGCGATTCGGTGACCGAGTCGAGGTAGGAGTCGAAGAACAGCTTGTCCCCGGCCAGGATCGGGCGGTGGAAGGTGATCTTCTGGTCGCGGTGCAGGACGCGTTCCATGTTGATCGGCACGTCGAACTGGTTGAAAATCTCCAGCTGCACCCGGCGGCCTGCTACGGCGAGGAAGGTCAGCGGTGCGATCAACGCGTCGTAGCCGTACTCGGCGGCCGCCTCCTCGGTGAAGTGCGCCGGGTGCTCGTCTTTGACCGCGCGCGCGAACTCACGGATCTTCTCCCGGTCCACCTCGAAGTAATCGGGGTACCGGTAATGCGTTCCGATGATGTTCTCTGCGATTGCCATCCGTTGACCTGCTCCTCGCGTACGCGGGCTGCCGTCCCTCCCTGGCGGAGTCAGCGGCGCGAGCTTATCAGCGGGTCCGGATCACCAGCGCGACCAGCGCGGCCCCTCAGCGGCCTTCCTGACGGCGTGAGACCACCGCCGCAAGCGCCCCGCCGGCCGCGCCGAGCGCCAGCGCCGACGGCACACCGATGCGCGCGGCCTTGCGCGCGGTGCGGAAGTCGCGGATCTCCCAGCCTCGCTCGCGGGCGAGGTCGCGCAGGTCGGCGTCGGGGTTGATGGCCACCGCCGTGCCCACCAGCGAGAGCATCGGCACGTCGTTGAAGCTGTCCGAGTAGGCCGTGCAGCGGCGTAGGTTGAGGCCTTCGCGGATGGCCAGGGACCGCACCGCGTGCGCCTTGCCGGTGCCGTGCAGGATGTCGCCGACCAGGCGCCCGGTGAAGATCCCGTCGATCGATTCGGCGACGGTGCCCAGCGCGCCGGTGAGGCCCAGCCGCTTGGCGATCGTTGCGGCCAGCTCGTACGGGGTCGCGGTGACCAGCCACACCTGCTGTCCGGCGTCGAGGTGCATCTGCGCGAGCGCTCGCGTACCCGGCCAGATCTTGTCCGCGATGATCTCGTCGTAGATCTCCTCGCCGACCGCCATCAGCTCGGCCGTCGAGCGACCCTCGATGAACGCCAGCGCCTTACGACGGCCCGCGGCCACGTCCTCGCTGTTCTCGCGGCCGGTCAGCTGGAACTTCGCCTGCGCGTAGACGAATTTCGCGATGTCGCCGTAGGTGAAGTATTTGCGTGCGGCCAGGCCGCGGGCGAAGTGCAATAGCGAGGACCCCTGCACCAGGGTGTTGTCGACGTCGAAGAACGCCGCTGCGGTCAAATCCGGTGGCGGTGCGGGCGGGGCCGCGGCGGCCTCGGCCGCGAGGTCGGTGACCGCCGCCTCGGCGCTCGCCTCGCCGGCAAGTTGCTGTTCAGCAGCTTCGCGGTCGCCGAATCCAGACACGAAACAACCCTAAGTCACCGGTGCGGAGATACTGGCGAGGTGGAGCACCTGGTGACCTTGCTGACGCGGGACGGCTGCACGATCTGCACGCGCGCGGCGGCGCGGCTGGCCGAACTGGCCGACGAGCTGGGGTTCACGCTGGCCGTCACCGACGTCGACGCCGCCGCGAAGGAGGGCGATGCCTCGCTGCGGGCGGAGTTCGGCGACCGGCTCCCGGTGGTTCTGCTCGACGGCCGCGAGCACAGCTACTGGGAGATCGACGAACCACGTCTGCGGGCCGATCTGGCCACGTGACGGGTGACGTCGCGAACGGGTGTGCGCACGCCGTTTCGCCACCGCAATGCGGCTGCGGCGAAAACAGCGCGGAATTTGGTGAGCTAACTGTTCACCGACTACCTTGGATGACGTGGTGATGAAGCCGTGAGCGTGTTGCTTTTCGGGGTTTCGCACCGCAGCGCGCCGGTGTCGGTTCTCGAGCAGCTGAGCACCGACGAGTCCGATCAGGCAAAGATCGTCGACCAGGTGCTGCAATCCTCCCTCGTCACCGAGGCCATGGTGCTGTCCACGTGCAACCGCGTCGAGGTCTACGCCGTCGTCGACGCGTTCCACGGCGGCTTGTCGGTGATCGGCCAGGTGCTCTCCGAACATTCCGGGATGAGCCTCAACGACCTGACCAAATACGCCTATGTCCGGTACGCCGAAGCGGCCGTCGAGCACCTGTTCGCGGTGGCGTCCGGCCTGGACTCCGCGGTAGTGGGCGAACAGCAGGTGCTCGGCCAGGTCCGCCGCGCCTACGCCGCCGCCGAGGCCAATCACACCGTCGGCCGCACCCTGCACGAACTGTCGCAGCGTGCGCTGGCCGTCGGCAAGCGGGTGCACACCGAGACCGGGATCGACGCCGCGGGCGCCTCGGTGGTGTCGGTCGCGCTGGACACCGCGGAAACCAAGCTCGGCTCGCTGGCCGGCCGCACCGCGGTGGTCATCGGCGCGGGTTCGATGGGCTCGCTGGCCGCCAAGCACCTGACGCGGGCGGGCGTCGACCGCATCCACGTCGTGAACCGCAGCCAGCCCCGGGCCAAACGGCTCGCGGCCACCATCCGTGAGCTGGGCATCGAGTCGCACGCCTTCCCGTTCGACCACCTGCCGCCGCTGCTCACCGACGCCGACGTGGTCGTCTGCTGCACCGGCGCGGTTCGGCCGGTGGTCTCGCTCGCCGACGTGCACCGCGGCCTGGCGCACGGCCAGGAGCCGAAGCAGCTGGTGATCTGCGATTTGGGCATGCCTCGTGACGTCGACCCCGCCGTGGCGGGCCTGCCCGGCGTCTACGTCGTCGACATGGAGCGCATCCAGCGCGAACCCGCCGCCCGCGCCGCCGCGTCCGACGCCGAAGCCGCGCGGGCGATCGTCGCCGCGGAGGTCGCGAAGTACCTGGCCGGCCAGCGGATGGCCGAGGTCACCCCGACCGTCACCGCGCTGCGTCAGCGCGCCGCCGACGTGGTGGAGGCGGAGTTGCTGCGGCTCGACAACCGTCTGCCGGACCTGGACTCCGCGCAGCGCGACGAGGTCGCCAGGACGGTACGCCGGGTGGTCGACAAGCTCCTGCACGCGCCGACGGTGCGCGTCAAGCAACTGGCGAGCGCGCCCGGCGGGGACAGCTACGCCGAGGCGCTGCGCGAGCTCTTCGAGCTCGACCAGCAGGCCGTCGATGCCGTCGCCGGACCTGAATTACCTTTGCTCGCACCGGATCTCGATAAGGCCGAGTAACGCTTGACTGCAATTCGGATAGGCACTCGCGCCAGTCTCTTGGCGACCACTCAGGCAGGCACGGTTCGCGACGCGCTCATCGCGAACGGACACGCCGCCGAGCTCGTTCCCGTCTCCACCGAGGGGGACCGCAACCAGGGCCCGATCGCCGACATCGGCGTCGGCGTGTTCACCGCGGCCCTGCGGGAGGCCATCCACGACGGCCGGGTGGACGCCGCGGTGCACTCCTTCAAGGATTTGCCGACGGCGGTCGACCCGCGCTTCGTCATCGCCGCGAGCCCCCCGCGCGAAGACCCGCGGGACGCCCTGGTGGCACGCGACGGCCTGGTGCTCGGGGAGTTGCCGGCGGGGTCGGTCATCGGCACATCGAGCCCGCGACGGGCCGCACAGCTTAGAGCACTGGGTCTCGGTTTGGAAATCCGCCCCCTAAGAGGCAACCTGGATACCAGGTTGAACAGGGTTAGCAACGGTGATCTCGACGGCATCGTAGTCGCACGGGCGGGACTGGCCCGCATCGGGCGGCTGGCCGATGTCACCGAGACTCTCGAGCCGGTGCAGATGTTGCCAGCGCCGGCTCAAGGTGCGCTCGCGGTCGAGTGCCGCGCAGACGACACCGAGCTCGCCGCGCTGCTGGCGGAGTTGGACGACGCCGACACGCGCGCCGCAGTCACCGCAGAACGGGCCCTGCTCGCCCGACTGGAGGCGGGTTGTTCCGCACCGGTGGGCGCGATCGCCGAGGTGGTCGAGTCCATCGATGAGGACGGCAACGTCTTCGAAGAGGTGTCGCTGCGCGGCTGCGTAGCGGCGCTGGACGGATCCGACGTGATCCGCGCGTCCGGCGTCGGCACTCCCGACCGGGCCAGGGAGCTGGGGCTCTCGGTGGCCGAGGAGTTGTTCGACCTCGGGGCGCGCGAACTCATGGCGGATGCCAGATGAGCTGCAGAGAGATGAGTGAGTGAGATGACAGGCCAGACCAGCGGGCGGGGGCGCAAGCCGAAGCCGGGCCGCATCACGTTCGTCGGTTCGGGTCCCGGCGACCCCGGGCTGCTGACGGCGCGGGCCCACACCGTGCTCGCCAACGCCGCCCTGGTGTTCACCGATCCCGACGTGCCGGAAGCGGTGCTGGCCCTGGTGGGTTGCGAGCTGCCGCCCCCGTCGGGGCCAGAACCTGCTGAGGCCCCCAAGGACGGCGAGGCGTCGGACACCGAAGCGCCGACGATTCCCGGTGGACCCGACATCCGATCGGCCGTCGGCGATCCCGCCGAGGTGGCCAAAACGCTGATCGCGGAGGCCCGCACCGGCGTCGACGTGGTTCGGCTGGTGGCCGGCGATCCGCTGTCGGTGGACGCGGTCATCACCGAGGTGTCGGCGCTGGCGAAGTCGCACCTGAATTTCGAGATCGTCCCGGGGCTGCCCGACACCACCGCGGTGCCCACGTACGCGGGCCTGCCGCTGGGATCGGCGCACACCGTCGCCGACGTCCGCGATCCCGACGTCGACTGGGCCGCGCTGGCCGCGGCGCCCGGCCCGCTGATCCTGCACGCGACCGCGTCCCATCTGCCCGACGCGGCGCGCACGCTGATCGAGTACGGGCTGACCGACACCACGCCGTTGGTGGTCACCGCGAACGGCACGACGTGCCAGCAGCGTTCGGTCGAGACCACACTGGCCGGACTGCTCGACAAGGCCACCCTGGCGGGCACCGAGCCGGCCGGTCCTCTGGCCGGTCCGCTTGTCGTGACCATCGGCAAGACGGTGGCCAACCGCACCAAGCTGAACTGGTGGGAGAGCCGCGCGCTGTACGGCTGGACCGTGTTGGTGCCCCGCACCAAGGACCAGGCCGGCGAGATGAGCGAGAAGCTGGTGGGCCACGGCGCGCTGCCGATCGAGGTCCCCACCATCGCGGTCGAACCGCCGCGCAGCCCCGCCCAGATGGAGCGCGCGGTCAAAGGTTTGGTCGACGGCCGGTTCCAGTGGGTGGTGTTCACCTCCACCAACGCGGTTCGCGCGGTGTGGGAGAAGTTCAATGAGTTCGGTCTGGACGCGCGGGCGTTCTCGGGTGTGAAGATCGCCTGCGTCGGCCAGGCCACCGCGGACCGGGTGCGGGCGTTCGGTATCAACCCCGAGCTGGTGCCCGCCGGTGAGCAGTCCTCGCTGGGCCTGCTCGACGAATTCCCGCCGTACGACGACGTTTTCGACCCGGTGAACCGCGTGCTGCTGCCGCGCGCCGACATCGCCACCGAGACGCTGGCCGAGGGCCTGCGCGAACGCGGCTGGGAGATCGAGGATGTCACGGCGTACCGCACGGTGCGTGCCGCACCGCCGCCAGCGCACACCCGCGAGATGATCAAGACCGGCGGCTTCGACGCGGTCTGCTTCACCTCGAGCTCCACGGTGCGCAACCTCGTCGGCATCGCGGGCAAGCCGCACGCCCGCACCATCGTGGCGTGCATCGGGCCCAAGACCGCCGAGACCGCAGCGGAATTCGGTCTGCGCGTCGACGTGCAGCCCGAGGTCGCCGCGGTCGGGCCGTTGGTGGAGGCGCTCGCCGAGCACGCCGCCCGGCTGCGTGCCGAAGGCGCGCTGCCCCCGCCGCGCAAGAAGAGCCGCCGCCGCTGACCGCGAGACCGGAGGTGGGTTTGCATGGGCTTTCCTAGGCATCGCCCCCGCAGGCTGCGGTCGACTCCGGCGTTGCGGCGACTCGTCGCCGAAACCGCCCTGGAGCCACGGCAATTGGTGCTGCCGATGTTCGTCGCCGACGGCATCGACGAACCCCGCGAGATCGCCTCGATGCCCGGCGTCGTCCAGCACACCCGCGACTCGCTGCGCCGTGCCGCGGCCGACGCGGTGGCAGCGGGTGTCGGTGGCCTGATGCTGTTCGGCGTGCCGCGTGACGAGGACAAGGATCCCACCGGCTCGATCGGCGTGGCCGAGGACGGCATCCTCAACGTCGCGCTGCGCGACCTTTCGCGCGACCTGGGCGACGACACCGCGCTGATGGCCGACACCTGCCTCGACGAGTTCACCGACCACGGCCACTGCGGAATCGTGGACGGGTCGGGCAGGGTCGACAATGACCTGACCAACAAGCGCTACGTGGAACTCGCGGTGGCACAGGCGGATTCGGGTGCCCACGTCGTCGGGCCAAGCGGGATGATGGACGGTCAGGTCGCCGCGATCCGCGACGGTCTGGACGCCGCGGGGCACACCGACACGGTGATCCTGGCCTACGCCGCGAAGTTCGCGTCGGGTTTCTACGGCCCGTTCCGCGATGCGGTGAGGTCCAGCCTGCGCGGCGATCGTCGCACCTACCAACAGAATCCGGGCAACGCGCGGGAGGCGTTGCACGAGATCGAGCTCGACATCGACGAAGGCGCCGACATCGTGATGGTCAAACCCGCGATGGGTTATCTCGACGTCGTGCGCGCGGCGGCCGACCTCTCGCCCGTACCGGTGGCCGCCTACCAGGTCTCCGGTGAGTATTCGATGATCAGCGCCGCCGCCGCCAACGGATGGATCGACCTGCAGACGGTCGCACTGGAGACGCTGACCAGCATCCGGCGGGCTGGGGCGGACATCGTCCTGACGTACTGGGCGGCCGACGTCGCCGGCTGGCTGGCGTGAGCCCCGAGCATCAGGGCCGGCCCGATCCGGCCGGTCAGCCGCAGCCCGCACCGGGCGCCCGACCGGACGACGTCGACACCGGCTTCTGGCTCTGGGTCGTATCGCTGCCCCTGCTGATCGTGGGTCACATCGTCGACCTTCTGGTCAGCGACCGCGCCGACAAGCTGCCCGCTCCGGTGCTGGCGCTCTCGGTGGTGTTCATCCTGATTCTCGGCGCCATCGTGCTGACGTTTCAGATCCTCATGCGGCAGGGCTACCGGTGGGCCCGCACCGTGCTGACCGGCACCGGTGTCGCCGCGGTGGTGTACGTCGCGAGCAGCCTCTTCAGCGGCGAACGGCCACCCGCCGCCGCGGTCTGCTACGCCGCCACCGCGATCCTCGGCTCGGTGCTGATCGTCGGCGGCGTGTACCTGCTGCACCGCAAAGACGCCAACGACTTCTTCACCCGGTGACCCGATAGGCTGACCCGACCATGACCGCTCCCGCGCCGCGAAGCCGCGTCGTCACCGCCGCCTTCTGGTGCTGGGTCGTCGCTGCGGTGCTGCTGATGCTCGGCGGGCTGATCGCCGCCTCGGTGAACCTGCCTGCGCTGTTCCGCGGCGCGGGGGTGCTCACCGTTGCCGCGGGCGTCGGGATGGCGTTTCTCGCGGGCCGCAGCCGCACCGGCGACGTCCGGTTCCGCCGGGCCGGTGTGGCCTTGGCGTTGGCGACGGTGGTCTTCGTCGTGCTGCTCTCGCTGCTCGGGGTCGTCCACCTCGTGACGGTGCTCGCGGTGCTTCCGCTGATCGCGGGGGCGGTGCTGATCACGCGGGCCGGCGCGGCCGACCGGGGGGAAGCGACATGACCGAAGAAGCGCCGCAGGTGCTGTTCTACGAGAACGGCGCCAGCTGGTGGTGGTTGGCCGCCGGACCCGCATCGGCGATCGCCATGGGGCTGATCCAGGCGTCGGCCGGCTACGGGTTTCAGTGGATGGTGCCGGCCATGTTCCTGGTCCTCGTCACCGGCTTCCTCGGCATCCAGGTCAAGGCAGCCCGCATCCACACCTCGGTCGAGTTGACGCCGGAGACGCTGCGGCAGGGCACCGAACGCATCCGCACCGACGAGATCGTGCGCATCTATCCCGAGGCCTCCGGTGCCGAGCCGCCGAAATGGCAGTCGGCGCGCGCGCTCGGCGAGCTGACGGGCGTCCCGCGCGGCCGCACGGGCATCGGGCTGAAGATGACCAACGACCGGACCGCGCAGGCGTGGGCCCGCAAGCATCAGAGGCTTCGCGAGACGCTGACCCAGCTGGTCGAAGAGCGCATCCCACCGGCATGAGGGTCCGGGCATCGCTCGAGCTGGTGCTGGCCGTGGCCGCGGCGGTGGGCAGCGTGTTGAGCTGGTCGGCGGCGGCGACGACGGTCGCGGTGGCGCCGGTGCTGGAAGGCGAACCCGAGACGACCTCGATCGAGTACAGCGCGCCGATGCTGGGCCTGGCGCTGCTGCTCGCCACCGTCGCGGGCGTGCTGTGCGTGCTGGCCGTCGCGCACTGGCGTCGTGCCGCACAGCGGCGAGCACACGCGAAATAGCGTTCCCGGTCGCTGAAGCTGCGCCCGGAACGACCACTGCTTCTCTTTCGGGCCGATACGGCCCGTGAGTCCGCTCACAGCCGCTTGGGTACAAAGTGCAGAATTTGTAACACTGTTCCACATGACCGAGTTGATCGAGACGAACAGGCCTGTCGACGACGCGCTGCCGCTGGGCCCGCAGTCGCTGGTGTGGCGCTATTTCGGGGACAACCGGATGTACCTGATCGGGCCGCGGCCCGCGGTGCTGCAGAACATGCTGGCCGAGCTCGGCCAGGGCGTGCTCGACCACTCGGTGTTCTTCGACGACACCGCCGCCCGGGTGAAGCGCTCCCTGCCGCCGATCTTCAACACCGTCTACGGCTCCGACGACGACAACCCGGGCACCCAGGTCCGCGACTTCCACACCGACATCAAGGGCGAGATGCCCAGTGAGTTTGGGGCAGGCAAGCGCTACCACGCACTGGACCCGGAGACCTACTTCTGGGCACACGCGACGTTCGTCGAACAGGTGCTGTACTTCGCCGACACCTTCGTCAAGCGGCTCAGCCGCGAAGAGAAGGAGCAGATCTACCTCGAGTCGAAGACGTGGTATCGCCGCTACGGCGTGAGCGAGCGGCCCATGCCGGCCACCTACGACGAGTTCGAGCGGTACTGGGATCGCATGCTCGACGAGATCGTCGTCGCGCACAAGACCGCGGTGTACGGCGTCGGTTACGTGACGAAGGGGTTCCCGTGTCCCAAGGGCGTTCCCGCGTGGGCCTGGTGGCTGATCGCGCCGGCGTTCAATCCGCTGGCGGCGTTCCTGACCACCGGCGGGCTGCCGCCGCGCGCCCGCGAACTGCTGCAGCTGCCGTGGAGTGAGCGCCAGGAGCGCCGCTATCAACGGTTCGCGTCTCTGTGGCGCTCGCGCCCGGTGAACTGGGTGTGGGATCGTCTGCCCATGAAGTGGCGCTACAACGGCTACGCCCAAAAGGGTTATGCCCGGGTCTGACCCGGCCACCGGGCCCGGCCCGGCACCGGCGGCGGACCCGGCGATGGAAGCCATCCTCGACGCCGCGGTCATCGAGTTCGAGCGGCACGGTTTCCGCCGGGTCGCCCTCGACGACGTCGCGCGTCGCGCAGGCGTCAGCCGGACCACGATCTACCGGCGCTTCGCCAACCGCGACGAGCTCGTGGCCGCGGTGATCGAGCGTGAGAACATCGCGTTGTTCGCCGACATCGCCGAAGAGGTCAAACGCGTTGGGCCGCAATCGAACTACTACGTCGAGGCGTTCACCCTGTCGATCTTGAAGTTTCGCAGGCACCGGGTGCTGTACCGGATCCTGACCGACGAACCCGCGCTGCTGCTCGAACTCGCCCGCAAGCACTACGACGCGGCGATCGACCGGATGGCCGCGGCGTTGCGGATCATCTTCCCCGCGGGGTTCGCCGAGCGGATCGGCGAGGAGGCCGTCGGGGAGTTGGCCGACACCATCCTGCGGTATGCGGTGATGGTTTTGCTGTTGCCCAGTTCCCAGCCTCTCGAGTCCGCCGACGACATCCGCGCTTTCGCTCGCAAACACTTTCTTCCCAGCCTGCCCGCCGCAATGCGATCCGTGCCTGCCGGTTAGCCGAACTGCGTTTCGTAATTCGGCTCTCCGGGCAGTCGTAGTCCATGACCAGCGAACAAGGGCAGGACGACGCAGGGTTCATCGAGGAGCAGCGCAACGCCGAACCGGAGACCGACGAGCATCACCAGGTCACCAGCGAGCAGGAGACGGCGCCGCCCACCGAGAAACCCGAAGTGACCGACGAACATCGGGAAAAGGCCAAGGAGATGCACAAGGCCTACGAGGAGGACCGGCCGACGACCAAGATGCCCGGCACCGGCGGTGCCGTCGCGGGCACCGCGGTCAACGACTGGCTCGACGACGAGGGAAATCCGAAGTTCGGCAAGGAATCTGCGGGCAGCGAGAGTTCCGAGGCCGGCGGCAACTGACGGTCTGCGCCGACGGGTGCCTACGCTAGGCAACCGTGAGCACCCTGGAGCAGATCGCACCCGCGTTCGTGGAGATGGCCCACTCCATCGTGTGGGCGTCGGTGGCGACCGTCGACGCCAACGGACGTCCGCGCACCCGGATCCTGCATCCGATCTGGGAATGGGATGGCACCGATCTCTTCGGGTGGATCGCCACGGTGCCGTCGCCGACCAAGAAGAGGCACCTCGCCGTGCATCCGGAGGTTTCGGTGAGCTACTGGGCCCCCAACCACGACACCTGCAGCACGGAGTGTCTGGTCGAGTGGTACGTCGACGACGAGACCAGGACGGCGGTGTGGGACAAGTTCGCCACCGCGCCCGCACCGGTGGGGTACGACCCGCGGATCATCCCGATGTGGCAGGACGGGCCGACCGCCGAGCAGTTCGCTGTCTTACGGCTGACTCCTTATCGCATCCGCGTCATGCCTGGCGTCGTAATGACTCAGGGTGAAGGCGCGCCGCTCACCTGGTCGGCGTGAAAATCCCGTACCGCCGTAGAGCGCACACGCCAGGGGTGATGATTTGCTCATGACCACCACGCTCGACGTCTCGGCGTTGCCGCTGGTGCCGAAGAACCCACTGCCGATCTGGCGGTTGGCCCGACTCCTCCGCCGACTCGACACCGGGCAGGACGTCATCCGCGACGCCGGCGGACCCGTCACCCGTATCCAGGTCGCACCGAGATGGGTGTATCCACCGATCGTCGCCGTGATGTCGCCCAACGGCATGCGCGACGTGCTCGCGCGCTCCGACGGCTCCTCGGAGCGGTGCATCTACCACGACGAGGTCCGCAACATGGCGGGCGACAGCCTGTTCGTGCTGCCCAACGACCTCTGGCGCCCCCGCAAGCGGGCGTTGCAGCCGGTGTTCACCAAGCAGAACGTCCGCAACTTCGGCGGGTACATGTCCGAGGCCGCCCAGGCGTTCGTGGACCGCTGGCCCCGCGGCGGTGAGGTCGATCTCGACGTCGAATGCCGCCGGGTGGCCATGCAGTCGCTGGGACACTCCGTGCTCGGCGTCGACCTCAACGAGCGCGCCGACGTCATCGCCCGCTGCATGCACGTCGCCTCGTCGTACACCGCCGACCGCGCCCTGCGGCCGGTGCGGGCGCCGCGCTGGCTACCCACCCCCGCCCGCCGCCGGGCGCGCCGCGCGGTCGCCGACATGAAAGAAGTCACCGACGAGATGGTGCGCGAATGTCGCACCGACCCGTCCCGCGACGCGCCCCTGGTGCGGGCGTTGATGGCCGCCGAGGACCCGGACACCGGGTTGCCGCTGTCGGACGACGACATCTCGAACGACCTGCTGATCTTCATGCTCGCCGGGCACGACACCACCTCGACCGCCCTCACCTTCGCGCTCTGGGCGCTCGGGCGTCACCCCGACATCCAGGACCGCGTCGCCGCCGAGGCAGCGGCCATCGGTCAACGGGAGCTGACCCCCGACGACGTGCCGCGACTCGAATACACGGTGCAGGTGCTGCACGAGGCGTTGCGGTTGTGCCCGCCCGCGGCCGGCGTGGCCCGGCTGGCGACCCGCGACATCGCGGTCGACGGCTACCGCGTCGAGGCCGGCACCCTGGTGGCCATCGGTCTCTACGGGCTGCACCACGATCCGGCCCTGTGGCCGAACCCGAAGGTCTTCGACCCCGACCGCTTCAGCCCGGAGAACACCCAGAATCGCGACCGCTGGCAGTTCCTGCCGTGGCTGGCCGGTGGGCGGCCGTGCATCGGCGAGCATTTCGCGCGACTGGAGACAACGCTCGCGCTGGCGACGATCGTGCGCGGCGCCCGGATCGACTCGCTCGACGGCACTTTCGAATGCGACGTGCCGTTCACCACCGTCGCCAAGGGGCCGATCCGGGCACGCCTGCGGCCGCGCCACTGACGCCTACCGCATCGCGGCAGCACCCAAACGCGCAGTGCCGCCGGGCATCTCACCCTTGCTCCCATCGACGACCGCCTCGGCGATCGGATGCACCTGCCGGTCGGTTTCGACCACCGCATACAACGTCAGGAGTCCGGTGAGCCCGTTGATCGAGCCTTCGTAGCCGATCCGGTGCGCGAGATCGCGCAACCATCGTTCGGCGCGGGCTCCGCGTCCGAACGACAGACCGCGCAGGTCGCAGACGACGAGGACACGCCGTGCGCCCAACTCGCGGGCCGCAGTGCTCGCCGTCTCGCAGATGGCGTCACCGCACTGGCGCAGCCGTCGGCGCGACGCAGGGTGTCCGCCGAACAGGGAGTCGACGCAGTCGGCATCCACGATCACGACGGCGGACTCGAGCGCGTTTGCCTCCGGGGGCAGATCCGGTGTCGTAGCCGCATCGAGCCGGTGTCGGACCACCGCGATATCCCGGCTCCGGCAAGCCGCGACGATCGCCTCGGACAGGCTTGATGCGCGTCCGACAACCAGTACCGGTGAGTCACCGGGTCCTCGAAGCTCCACACCACCCTCACTATTCAGCCTGCGATTTGTTCCTGTGTGTCGGCGATCCTTTCCAGCACCACCGCAGTCGCGTCCCGGTAGCCGGCAGCATGATCGTCCGCACCGAGGACGAACTCGTCGGTGAGTCGCTCCGCGATGCGCCGAAGTGCCGCACGGGTGCGTGCGCACTCGCGCTGTGGCCGGGGCCCACCGTTGAGCGACGCTTGAATGAAGCTGCCCGAGTTCGCCGCGATCTCATCGAGAACGCAGATGCGCGCGAACCGGAGGCCCATGGCGAACCCCCGGCGGTAGGCATCGCTGCGGTCCGAGGGTGGCGAGGCTTGCTTGAGGGCGTCGAGGAACCCCACCAGGGTTCGGTCCACCCCCGCGGTGTTCGCGTCGTGTTCATTCATCACGCCCGCACGCATGCCGACATCCACCGTCCCTCACACATAAAAAAACTGTCCTTCCAAAAAATGCACAAAAAAATGGCGCATCGCTTTCTGCGATGCGAGGTATGCGATATGCGGTTTGTTTAGGATCGAGAAGACATTTGTCGGTCTAAAACGGCGACGCAACAATTCGCCGGCAGTAACCGGCGAACTGTTACGTGTGCGCCTCTAGTACCGATCAGCCAGCGCGTTTACGGCGTGGCAGGAATTCCTCCACCGCCTTCTCGCGCTTGGCGGCGCGGCGTTCCTTCAGCGTCATCGCCGGCTTTTTTCGTTCGCGACCCTGCGACTTACTAGCCATTTACATTCCTTTCGCTAGCACCCGCTTCCAATGCGCGACCATACCCGAGAAAAAAACAAAATCCAGTCCTGCAGCTAAACGCGCTGCCGCACCCGAAAAAGAGCCGGGAGTAACGGGTTCGACGGCGCCACGGCGCGGGTTCGGCGCTGAGTCAGACCCGCGTCAGCAGGACCGCGTACTCGACCGGCATCACCGCGTACATCGGGCGCATCCAACCCGTGATCCACGGCGCGGCTTCACCTTTGGCGACCACGCGCGGATTGCCGACGTCGAATGTCCGGCCCCATCTCGTGATCCGCCCACCGCCTGCCGCAATGATGTTCTTCAGCCAGTCGCGGTCCGGGCCGTAGGTCAGCAAGACGGCCACCCCGTCGCGGGTCGGGAAGACCGTCAACGGCGTCCGGTAGCGCCTGCCAGACTTCCTGCCGAAATGCTCGAGGATGCCCATCCCCGGGGCCCAGCCCGCCGTCAGCCGCTGGATCGGGTTGGTGACGTGGCGGTTGAACCGCGCGAGCCATTGCGGTAGCTGCATACGGGCTATCAAACTCAACTGTCATGGCGTACCTCAAGCCCCCGTGGTTCACCGCGAGGATCTTCAACCCGATCGCCATGACGGTCCGGATGGGTGAGCCGCTGACTGTCACCACCCGCCGCACCAAACGGCCGCAGCGGATCCCGGTGATACCGGTCGACGTCGGGGGGTCGCGCTATCTGGTCTCGACGCGGGGCGAGTCCGAATGGGTGAAGAACCTGCGGGTCGACCCGCACCTGACCCTGGGCGCGACGCGCTTCGTCGCGACCGAGATCCCGGCACAGGACCGGCAGCCGATCATCACCGCGTACCGCGAGAAGGCCGGCCGATCGGTCGAGGGTTACTTCCGCAAGTTGCCGCACGAGGCCGACCACCCCGTCTTCGTCCTGACGCCGAGGGGATGACCACTACACCCTGTAGTTGACGGTTTGGACCGGGCTGGGACACTGGTGGCCATGCGTGCTGACCAGATCACCACCGAGGTGTCGGCGCGGTTGTTCGCCGAGGCGTCGGCCGTGATCCCGGGCGGGGTGAACTCGCCCGTGCGGGCGTTCGCCTCGGTCGGCGGCACCCCGCGGTTCATCACTTCGGCCAACGGTTACTGGCTGACCGATGCGGACGGCAACCGCTATGTCGACCTGGTCTGCTCGTGGGGGCCGATGATCCTGGGTCACGCCCACCCCGACGTGGTGGCCGCGGTGCAGCGGGTGGTCACTGACGGGCTGTCGTTCGGCGCCCCCACCCCGTCGGAGTCGGAACTGGCCGCCGAGATCATCGCCCGGGTCGCACCGGTCGAGCGGCTGCGGCTGGTGAACTCCGGCACCGAGTCCACGATGAGCGCGATCCGGCTGGCCCGCGGCTACACCGGCCGGGCCAAGATCGTGAAGTTCTCCGGCTGTTACCACGGCCACAGCGACGCGCTGCTGGCCGACGCGGGTTCGGGCGTGGCCACCCTCGGGCTGCCGTCGTCGCCGGGTGTGACGGGCGCCGCGGCCGCCGACACGATCGTGCTGCCCTACAACAACGTCGCCGCGGTCGAGGAGGTCTTCGCCCGGTTCGGCGACGAGATCGCCTGCGTGATCACCGAGGCCAGCCCCGGCAACATGGGCACCGTTGCGCCGCTGCCCGGATTCAACGCCGCGCTGCGCCGCATCACGGCCGACCACGGCGCGCTGCTGATCGTCGACGAGGTGATGACCGGGTTCCGTGTCAGCCGATCCGGTTGGTACGGAATCGATCCCGTCGATGCCGACCTCTTCACCTTCGGCAAGGTGATGAGCGGCGGGCTGCCCGCTGCGGCGTTCGGCGGTCGCGCCGAGGTGATGGAGCGGCTGGCCCCGCTGGGGCCGGTGTATCAGGCAGGCACGTTGTCCGGAAACCCGGTCGCGATGGCGGCCGGGCTGGCGACGCTGCGCGCGGCCGACGATGCCGCATACGCCACGCTGGACGCCAACGCCGACCGGCTCACCGGCCTGATCGGTCAGACGTTGACCGAAGCCGGTGTGGCGCACACGGTTTCGCGGGCAGGAAACATGTTCAGCGTTTTCTTCACCGACCAGCCCGTCACCGACTTCGCGTCGGCGCGCGCCTCGGAGACCTGGCGGTTCCCGGCCTTCTTCCATGCATTGCTCGACGCCGGCGTCTACCCGCCGCCGAGCGCCTTCGAGACATGGTTCGTGTCAACGGCTTTGGACGACAAGGCGTTCGACCGCATCGCCGCCGCGCTGCCCGGCGCGGCCCGTGCCGCGGCCGAGGCGGTCAAACCGGCATGACCGACAGGGCGTCCGAGGCCGCGGAGGCCGCGAAGACAGTGGTGCACGTCATGCGCCACGGCGAAGTGCACAACCCCGACAAGATCCTCTACGGTCGCCTGCCCGACTACCACCTCTCCGAGCGGGGCAGGGCCCAGGCTCAGGCCGTGGCGGACTGGCTGGCGCTGCGCGACGTCGTCTACGTGGTCGCCTCGCCGTTGGAGCGCGCGCAGGAAACCGCGGCCCCGATCGCGGCCGCGCTCGGCCTGTCGGTCGACACCGATGACGAACTCATCGAATCGCTCAACATTTTCCAGGGGCAACGGGTTTCGCCGGGCGACGGCGCGCTGCGCGATCCCCGCAACTGGTGGCATCTGCGTAATCCGCGCACACCGTCGTGGGGAGAGCCGTACCGCGAGATCGCCGAGCGGATGACCGTCGCCGTGCACCGGGCAAGGGCCAAGGCCGCAGGCCACGAGGCGGTGTGTGTCAGCCATCAGCTGCCCGTGGAAACGCTGCGCCGGGCGATGACCGGTCAACCGCTGCACCACTTTCCGACCCGGCGGCTGTGCAACCTGGCGTCGGTGACGTCGTTCTACTTCCACGGGGACACCTACGTCGGCTGGGGTTACGCGGAGTTGGCCGGGCAGTGAGACGGTGGGTGGTGCTGGTCAGCGCGGCGATCGTCGCGCTGACCGGCTGCTCCACCGGCGACGACGCCGTCGCGCAGGGCGGCACCTTCGAATTCGTCGCACCCGGCGGCCAGACCGACATCTTCTACGACCCGCCGCAGGACCGCGGGCGCCCGGGGCCGCTGCGCGGTCCCGACCTGATGGACCCGGACAAGACCATCTCCCTCGACGACTTCGCGGGCAAGGTGGTGGTCCTCAACGTGTGGGGCCAGTGGTGTGGGCCCTGCCGAACCGAGATCACCCAGCTGCAAGAGGTTTACGACGCCACCAAGGACCTCGGCGTGCAATTCCTCGGCATCGACGTCCGGGACAACAACCGCGACGCCGCACGTGACTTCATCGTCGATCGCAAGATCACCTTCCCCTCGATCTACGACCCGCCGATGCGCACCATGATCGCGTTCGGGGGCCGGTATCCGACGACGGTCATCCCGTCGACCGTCGTCTTGGATCGTGAGCACCGCGTCGCGGCGGTGTTCCTGCGCGAACTGCTCGCCGAGGATCTCCAACCCGTGGTGGAACGCCTTGCACGCGAACAGGATGGAGCGCCTGGGGAGAAGGCCGGCACATGAGCCTCGACCAGGTGGACCAGTTGATCTCCGGCGGTCCGGTCCTGCTGGCCCTTCTGGTCAGCGCGCTCGCCGGGCTGGTGTCGTTCGCGTCGCCGTGCGTGGTGCCGCTGGTGCCCGGTTATCTGTCGTACCTCGCCGCGGTCGTCGGCGTCGACGACGGCGCCGCCACGGGGGATACCCCTGGATTGGTTCGCCGAGACCGACGTTCTGGCGGAGAAACGCGGGAAGAATCCGCCAAAACGTCGGTCTCGGCGAGAACCACCCGGCTTCGAGTCGCCGGCGCGGCGGCGTTGTTCGTCGCGGGGTTCACCGTCGTCTTCGTCCTCGGCACCGTCGCGGTGCTCGGTATGACGACGTCGCTGATCACCAATCAACTTCTGCTGCAACGCATCGGCGGCGTCGTCACGATCGTGATGGGGCTGGCGTTCGTCGGGTTCATCCCCGCGCTGCAGCGGGAGGCCCGGTTCACCCCGCGGCAGATGTCGACGCTTGGCGGCGCCCCGCTGCTCGGCGCGGTCTTCGCGCTGGGATGGACGCCGTGCCTCGGGCCCACCCTCACCGGCGTGATCGCCGTCGCCTCGGCCACCGACGGCGCCAACGTGGCCCGCGGTGTCGCACTCGTCGTCGCCTACTGCCTCGGACTGGGAATCCCGTTCGTGCTGTTGGCGTTCGGGTCGGCGCGCGCGGTGCAGGGTCTGGCATGGCTGCGCAGGCACACGCGCGGGATCCAGATCTTCGGCGGTGTGCTGTTGATTCTCGTCGGAGTCGCACTGGTGACGGGGGTCTGGAACGACTTCGTGTCCTGGGTGCGCGACGCCTTCGTCAGCGACGTGACGCTACCGATATGAGCACCTCTTCCTCGCGTGGGCTTACGCGTAAGCAGGGAACAGACGGAAAACCGCCCGAAAATCCCAGAAATGGGGCAGTTTCGCGTCTGCTCGCGCTGGTACGGAACACCTGGCGGACCCTGACGTCGATGGGTACCGCGCTGGTGCTGCTGTTCCTGCTCGCACTCGCGGCGATCCCCGGCGCCCTGCTGCCCCAGCGCAGCCTCAACGAGTCCAAGGTCGACCAGTACATCGCCGAGCACCCGACCGTCGGGCCCTGGCTCGACCGGCTGCAGGCGTTCGACGTGTTCTCCAGCTTCTGGTTCACCGCGATCTACGTGCTGCTGTTCATCTCGCTGGTGGGCTGCCTGACCCCGCGACTGCTCGAGCACTTCCGCAGCATGCGGGCCAACCCCGTGCCCGCGCCGCGCAACCTGGGCAGGCTGCCCAAACACCACAGCGCGGAGGTGTCCGCGGACGCCGACGATCTGGCGGCGACGGTCAACGAGCGACTGCGGGGCTGGCGCAAGGTCACCCGCGAAGTGGACGGGACGATCGAAATCTCCGCGGAGAAGGGCTATCTGCGCGAGTTCGGCAACATCGTTTTCCACTTCTCGCTGCTCGGCCTGCTCGTCGCGGTCGCGGCCGGCAAGCTGTTCGGATACGAGGGCAACGTCATCGTCATCGCCGACGGCGGACCGGGATTCTGCTCGGCCTCGCCCGCGGCGTTCGACTCCTTCCGGGCCGGCAACACCGTCGACGGCACCGAGCTGTATCCGATCTGCCTGCGGGTCAACGACTTCCAGGCCGACTATCTGCCGAGCGGTCAGGCGACGTCGTTCGCCGCCGACATCGAGTACCAGGCGGGCGACGACCTGGAGTCGGGCACCTGGCGGCCGTACCACCTGAAGGTCAACCATCCGCTGCGCGTCGGTGGCGACCGCGTGTACCTCCAGGGCCACGGCTACGCACCGACCTTCACCGTGACCTTCCCCGACGGGCAGACGCGCACGCAGACGTTGCAGTGGCGGCCCGAGGACCAGATCACGTTCCTGTCGTCGGGGGCCATGCGGTTCGACCCACCCGCGGGCACCTACCCGGATCCCGACGACCGCCGCAAGAACCAACTCGCGATCCAGGGCCTGTTCGCGCCAACCGAACAGCTGCACGGCACGCTGCTGTCGTCGAGCTTCCCGGCGCTCAACGACCCCGCCGTCGCGATCGATGTCTACCGCGGCGACACCGGGCTGGACACCGGGCGGCCGCAGTCGCTGTTCAACCTCGATCCGCGCCTGATCGAGCAGGGCAGGCTCACCAAGAAGGCGCGGGTCAACCTCGGTGCGGGTGAGTCGACGCGGCTCGACGACGGGACCGTGGTGCGGTTCGACGGCGCGGTGCCGTTCATCAACGTGCAGGTCTCTCACGACCCCGCGCAGGTGTGGGTGCTGGTGTTCGCGATGACCATGATGGCCGGCCTGCTGGTGTCGCTCGTCATCCGTCGGCGCCGCGTCTGGATTCGGATCAACCCCGCAGGTCCGGGTACCGTAACCGTCGAGCTCGGCGGGCTGGCGCGCACCGACAACTCCGGGTGGGGCGACGAGTTCGAGCGGCTGACGCAGCGCCTCCTTCCGGATGCGGCGCAGGCGAATCGTGCAGGAGAGAAGGTCAGATGAATCCCGAGCAGATCGATATCGGTTTGGCCCGGTACTCCGACTGGGCGTTCACGTCGTCGGTCTTGGTGCTGGTGGGCGCGCTGCTGTTGCTCGCGATCGAGTTGGCCTACAACCGCAGCCGCAAGGCCGAGGCCCGCGAGTTGGTCGGAGCGGCGGCGGGCGGAGTGCGCGCCGACAGCGCGGCCCCGGGCGTCGTCTCCGATGCGCCGAAGCGCCGGATCGACGAGCGGATCGGCGGCGCCGGCCTCGCGCTGACCTATCTCGGCATCGGCCTGCTGCTGGTCTGCATCGTGCTGCGCGGCGCCGCCACCTCACGGGTGCCGTGGGGCAACATGTATGAGTTCATCAACCTGACCTGCTTCTGCGGGCTGGTCGCCGCGGCGGTGGTGTTGCGCCGCCGCCAGTACCGGGCGCTGTGGGTGTTCGTGCTCGTTCCGGTGCTGATCCTGCTGACGGTCTCCGGTCGCTGGCTCTACACCAACGCCGCGCCCGTGATGCCAGCGCTGCAGTCCTATTGGCTGCCCATCCACGTCTCGGTGGTCAGCCTCGGCTCGGGGGTGTTCCTGGTCGCCGGGGTGGCCAGCATCCTGTTCCTGCTGAAGATGTCCCGATTCGGCGACCCGCAGCGGCGGGGCCAGGCCGACGGCGTGCTCGCCCGCACCCTGGACAGGATCCCCGATCCGCAGACGCTGGACCGAATCGCTTACCGCACCACGATCTTCGCGTTCCCGGTGTTCGGGTTCGGCGTCATCTTCGGGGCGATCTGGGCGGAGGAGGCATGGGGCCGCTACTGGGGCTGGGACCCCAAGGAGACGGTGTCGTTCATCGCGTGGGTCGTCTACGCCGCCTACCTGCACGCCCGCTCGACCGCTGGGTGGCGCGACAAGAAGGCCGCATGGATCAACGTCGTCGGCTTCATCGCGATGGTGTTCAACCTGTTCTTCATCAACCTGGTCACCGTGGGCCTGCACTCCTACGCCGGAGTCGGCTGAGACCCGACACCGTGTGTGGCTAAGATCGGGCGCGAAAAGCCTGCGAAGCCATGGGGGTCCGTCAGCGTGTCCGAACATCGTTCCGGCGAGGACGTGGCTTCAGCGGCGATTATCCCCGAAAACGCTTACGCGCCAGGCGGTTTCCGCGCGCAGAGCCGGTTCAGCGACCCCTCGGCCGACCCGCCGCCGGAATGGACGGCGCCCACACCGCCCAAGGGCCTGCCCGTCGTCGCCCCATCGCAGGACGGCGCCGAAGCCGACCCGCCGCCCTATCTCGACCTGTCGACGGTCGCGCTGCTCGGACGGCCGAAGCGCGCACCGTCCGAGGGCTGGCGCAAGTGGCTGTACTACGCGTCGTTCACGTCGATCAACCTCGGCGACGGGCCCAAGGCCCAACGACGGCAGCGGCTCACGGCCCAGATCCAGCGGCCGTTGCGCGGTTGCCACCGCATCGCGGTGCTGTCGCTGAAAGGCGGGGTCGGCAAGACGACGATCACCGCGACGCTGGGCGCGACCCTGGCGTCGCTGCGCGGCGACCGCGTGATCGCCGTCGACGCGAACCCCGACCGCGGCACGCTGAGCCAGAAGGTTCCGCTCGAAACGCCTTCCACCGTGCGGCACCTGCTGCGCGACGCCGAAGGCATCCAGGCCTACAGCGACGTGCGCGCCTACACTTCGCAGGGACCGAGCCGGCTGGAGGTGCTGGCGTCCGAGAGCGACCCGGCGGTGTCGGAGGCATTCAGTTCCGAGGACTACAGCCGCACCCTCGAGGTCCTCGAGCGCTTCTACAGCCTGGTGCTCACCGACTGCGGCACGGGTCTGATGCATTCGGCGATGACCGCCGTGCTGGCCAACGCCGACACGCTGGTCGTGATCAGTTCCGGCTCGGTGGACGGGGCGCGCAGCGCGTCGGCCACGTTGGACTGGCTCGATGCCCACGGACACCAGGACATGGTGCGCAACTCGATCGCGGTGATCAACGCGGTGCGGCCGCGGTCAGGGAAAGTGGACATGAAGAAGGTCGTCGACCACTTCAGCCGGCGATGCCGGGCGGTCCACGAGGTCCCATTCGACCCGCATCTCGAAGAAGGCGCGGAAGTCAGCCTCGATCGGCTGAAACCGGAGACCAGGGAGGCGTTACTCGAACTCGCCGCCGCCGTCGCGGCGGGCTTTCCCGGCGCGCGGCGTTAGGACCGCGCGGTCACGGCCGCGGATTGTCCTCCTGGCCGAGCCGACGCAGGAACTCTGGATCATCGTCCGGCCCGATCACCCGGGTGCGCGGACGGCTCGACGAGACTCGCATCAGCCGCCAGCCGACATACGCCAGCGTGCCTAACACGAGAATCAGGAGCAGATACGCCACGAGAACAAAACCTCCTTGGTACGAATATACGCGCCGTCGGTAGGCTCGGACCGTGTCCGACGGTCGCCAAGGAACTCGGCTCGTGCTCGACGTGCTGGCCTACGTGCTGGCACGGCTGCTGCTGGTCGCGGTGGTAGCGGCGGCGATCCTCGGCGTTGGACATCTGCTCGGCCTGCGCGAGTTTCCGCTCGTCGTCGCACTGCTTTTCGCGCTGGTGATCGCGCTGCCACTCGGCATCTGGCTGTTTGCGCCGCTGCGTCGCCGCGCGACCGAAAGCATCGCCGCCTTCGACGAACGCAGGCGCCGCGACCGTGAACAACTACAGGCCCGGTTGCGCGGCGAAGAGCCACCGTCGCAACAATGACCGCCATCGCCACGCGGGAGGCGTTCGGGGCCCAATTCGTCGGTGCGGCAGGATATCTCAACAGTCCCACATACGGTCTGCCGCCGGGTTTCCTCGTCGATGCGTTGCACGACTGCATCGGTAGATGGCAGGCGGGGACGATGGACGTCCCGTCGTTCGACGACGACGTCGCCGCCGGGCGCGCCGGCTACGCCGCGCTGGCGGGGGTGCCCGTGGAGTCGGTGGCCATGGGCAGCACGGTCTCCGGCGCGCTGGGCCTGGTCGCCGCCGCGATCCCGGACGGCAGCCGCGTCGTCACCGTGCCCGGGGAATTCACCAGCACGACGTTCCCGTTCGCCGCGCAGGCCGCACGCGGCGTCACGGTCACCGAACTGCCCGCAGATCAGCTGGTCTCGGCGGCCGCGGACTTCGACGTGGTGGTCGTCAGCCTGGTCCAGTCGGCGAACGGCGCCGTGCTCGATGACGGTGATGGTGTCGCTGCCGGCGACGCTGCGGCGCAATGCGTCGGTGTCGCGGGGCTCGCACTGCCCTGGCTGGCCTCGCTGGACCGGGTCGCGGTCGAACGTCACACGGTGGGGTTGGCCGGCCGGCTGCGCTCGGCGCTGCAGCTGCCGCCGCAGGCGTCGCCGATCGTGTCGCTGCCCATCGACGGCGCGGCCGACCGGTTGGCCGCGGCCGGCATCCGCGCGTCGGTGCGCGCCGGGGCCGTTCGGGTGGGGTTCCACCTCTACAACGACGACAACGACCTGGATCGTCTGCTCGACACGCTGGGATGACGCGGCGGACCCCGCTTCGTCCGGGGCGGAGTGCGTAGCCCGCGCCGAGCCGGGTAAGACACGACACATGAGTTCGCCTAAAGAGCTGTACGGACGCTGGCTAGACGAATTGTGGGCGGGAGACTCGGTGGCGGCCGAGCTGGTCACCGACGATTTCGTGGGCCATTGGCCGGATCGGGTGGTTCGAGGCCCGTCGGAACTGCAGGAAGTGGTCGAGGAGACCCATCGCATGCTCAGCGACCTGAAGTTCGTGATCGAGGTCGAGCCGTTCGTCGGCGGCGACATGCTGGCGGCGAGGTGGATCGGCACCGGCGCGGCCGAGGACGGACCGAAGCGGTTCACCGGTAACGACATCCTGCGCATCCAGGACGGGCGGTTCGCCGAGTACTGGACCGGCACCAGCACGGGTTAGCCGGCGGCGGCGTCGCGCAGCACCTGCTGCAGCTTGTCCAGGGGGTCTCCGGCGCCGGGGTCCAGCCGCAGCGCGTCCCGCGGCGTGTCGGGGTCGGGAACCGCCGGCGCGGGGGCCGGGGCCTGCGGCGGCGGGGCCATCGGCGGCGCGGGCGGCGGTGGAGGAGGAGCGGTCAGCCCGGCCAGCTTTGCCTGCAGCCGCGGCGCCGCGTCGTTGCGCACGGCACGCCGCTCGGGATCGGGATCGGTGTTGCCGCCAAAACAGCCGTCGGGGGCGTTCTCGACGAGGTCCAGCGCGCTGAGGTAGCGCTCCCGCGCCGCGTCGGGCCGGTTCTCCCAGGCGTCGACATCACCTCGGCGCTCCCGCACGAGTTCCAGGTTGACCAGGACGGGGCACGACTGCTCGGCGGCGGTGCGGCTCAGCGACTCGGAGAAGTGCGCTTCGGCGTCGGTGAGGCGGTCGTCGAGCACCGCCAGCGTCCCGGCCGCGAACGGCGCCTTCGCCGGTTCGACGATGTTGAGCAGGTTCATCACCGCGACATCGCCGCGCAGGGCGTCGGCGTCGCGCTGCGCGAAGTTCGACACCGCCGAGTCGCCGGCCACCACCGTGGAGACGAGCTTCAGCGCGATCGCGAGCACGGCGAGCACCACCGGAGCCGAGAACAGCAGCAACCGGCGACGCAGCCGCAGCCGGGAGGGACGGGGGTTCATCGGACCACCTCGTCCCGGCGCGCCGCGCGGCTGGTGCGGAACTCGCGCAGCGTGAGGTAGATCTCGAACAGCAACAGCACCGCGGCGACCATGGTGAAGACCCAGTACAGGTCGGTGCGATCGGGTGCCTGCGCGGACGCCCGCGCCGACGGACCGTCGGTGACCTCGGGCACGTCGTCGGTGATCGACCGCGTGGCGTCCCGCGGCGCGAACGGCACGCCCAGTTGGTCGGCGATCGCCCGGAGCCGCGGCTCGTCACGTGTTGCGCCGTAACCGAACACCGCGCCACCGTCGACCGATCCGGGCACGGGATCGAACTCCCCCTGCGGGGCCCGTGAGCCGGGTGCGCCGGTCCCGAAGTAGAACACCAGGTTCTGGGCGTCCGGGCTGCGTTGGCCCGCCGCGATCAGCTGGTAGCGCAGCACGTTCGAGGCCGCCGCCGCGTTCGCCTCGCCCCCGGCGGTATCGGGGTAGGCGCGAATCGCCGCCACCACCGGCTTGAGGCTCCAGTTGTCCTCGGACAGCGGCCATTCCACCGACGAACGGCCGGCGAAGGTGATCATCGCGAACTGGGCCTGCGGATAGCGGTCGATGAGCGCGGCGATGTCGTCGCGGATGTCGGCGATCGGTGAGTCGACGGAGCGGTCGACGATCAGGAACACGTTGGCCGTCGTGTCGCCGGCGGCGCTCGTCGCGGATTCCTGGGTGCCGCTTCCGATCGCGGGTCTGGCGGCGGCGATCAACATGAGCATCACCGCCAGCGTCAGCGCCGACCAACGCCATACGGTGGTCCACCGCTGACCGGGGCTGCGGGCCAGCAGGCGCATGGTGATGAGCCGCAGAACGAGTACGGCGACCGCCACCGCGATCAGCAGCACCGGCGGGACGACAGGTGAGAAGGTCATCGTCGCAGCACCACCAGCGACAGGCACAGCAGCGCCGAGAGGGCCACCGCGATCGCCAGTGGCACGGTCGGTGTGTCGCCGCGGAATCCCGCGACGGTGGCGGACTTTTCGGCCTCCGGCGGATGTGCGCGGATGCCATCGAGTTGAGACTCCAGGTCGGCGCCGATCGGCGCGTATCGGCCGTTGGTGGCGGACACGACGGACCGCACCTCGCCCGGCGACGACACCAGCGCGTTGACCTGGATCGCGCGCTCGCGCGCGATGTCGGCGACCTGCTGTTCGGTGAACAACGAGGGACGGGTCTCGTCGGGTGAGCGGAGTTCACCCGGCCCGAGATAGACGATCGACCGCCGGTGCTCACCGGGTGGTTCGTCGGCGAGGAAGCCGGCGGCGCACAGCGCGAGGACGTCGGCGGCGTTGGGTGCGTAGTCCACATAGGTCACCGGCGCGGCGAAGGCGGCGACGCTGTTGCGCTTCGCCGACAGCTGGGTGGGTGAGAGCGCGTCGTCGTCCGGAAGGTTCGCCAGAGCGGCTGCCTCACCGAGCTTTTCGACCGCGAACTGGTGGTCGCGGGTCAGCGGGATCACCCGGCGGTTCGGGGACGTCAGGCCGATCCGGTGGTTGCCGAATGTTCCCGCCCGCTGGGCGAAATAGGACAGGAACGCCCCGGTGCTCGGATCGTCGACCGGTTCGGCGACACAGAGCATGACGTCCTCGGGCACCTCGGACGCCTGCAGCGACCACCACAGTCCGCTGGGGCGGGCACTGGCCAGCACGGCCGCGCCGAACAACAGCACGAGCAACCCGATCGTCACGACCATCGACACCGTGCGCGCCCGCGCCACCCGCGCGTACTCGGGCAGGCTGGTCAGCCGGGTGGTGTTCGCCAACGGGCGCAACTGTCGTTGCGCCTGCCTGATCGGCACCAGCAGCGCCAACGCGACAGCGCCTGCGAGACAAAACAATCCGACCGCCGCGATCGGCCACCAGGTCAGGGCCACGAGCGGATCAGCTCCTCCGTCGCGCCGCCGACCTCTCCGACGTGCACCGGCGAGTCCGCGTTGAACTGCGCATCCTCGAGGGCCGCGAAGGTCGGCCCCGCGGGCGCGAGCTCGCCGGACGCGATGTCGTCGAGCTGCATGTATTGCGCCCGTGTCCCGGTCGCCTGGTGAAGAAAACTGCGCAGGGTGCGGCTCATCGCTGCGCCCGCCTCGGCATCGGTCAGCTCGCCGTCGCGGTGTCGCGCGGTGATGCGCCGGACGGTGCGCGAGAAGCGCCGTCGCAGCAGCCGGGCGTGCACGGACCGCACGACGGGAAGGCGGCGCAGCCGCTGCGACGGCATCGTCCACACGAAAACGCCCACGTACCAAGCGATCACCATGACAATGAGCACCAGCCCGAGCCACAACCACCCGGTCGAGTACGGCGAAGGCCCGCCGACGAACCGCAACAGGTCATCCGGCACGGGCGAACACCTCGGTCAGAGCGACGAGCCGGGTGCGGATCTCACCGCTGCCCGCGATCCTGGTGTGCGGGACCGCGCGGGCCGTCATGAACTCGTCGAGCCGCTGCGCCCGCGCCTGCTCTGCCTTGCGGTACGCGGCGACGACCCGCGGCCCCAGCGTGGCGGTGTCGAGGACGTACCGGCCCGTCGAGACGTCGAATCCGGCCCGATCGCCGATGGCGGGCATGTCGGAGACCGTCGCCCACAGCACGTCGTGGCGGGCGGTCAGCCGGGTCACGGCGTCGGTCAGCCGGTCGTCGAGGTCCGGCTCGTCGGACACCACGACGACCAGCATCGGGTGGCGGTAATGGGTTGCCACGTAATCCAATTGGCAGACGATGTCGCTACGCCCCGACGCGGTGCAAGCGTGTCCGTAGTAGCGGTGCAGCAGGCTTTCGATGTGCGTCTCGCCGCGGCGCTGCCGTACGTTGACGCATCCGCGGGTGTCGCCGAACACCATTCCGATCTGATCGGACCGTCCGAGCGTGATGAGCCCGAACGCGCCCAGGATGTTCACGGCCACATCGCGTTTGAGCTCACCGCTCGGCGTCAGGGCGGCCATGTTGCGGCCGGCGTCGGCGACCAGCAGCAGTTTGTGGTGCTTCTCGGAGACGAACCGTTTGATCAGCACATGGCCGGACCGCGCCGAGGCCTTCCAGTCGATGTCGCGCACGTCGTCGCCGGGAACGTAGGGCCGCAGATCGTCGAATTCCAGGCTGCGGGTGTGCAACAGCGCGTAGCGGCCGCCCTCGAGCATGCCGCGGGTATCGGTGCCGAAGTGCGTCCTCGCCGAGGTGAGGTGTTTGCCCATACCGGCCCTACGGCACTCGAACCGATTGCAGGACAGCGTCGATGATCGTTTCGGCGGTGACGTTCGCGCTGGCGGCCTCGAAGCCGAGGATGAGCCGGTGCCGCAGCACCCGATGGGCGAGCTTGGCGATGTCGCCGGGGATGACATGCCCGCGGCCGGACAGCAGGGCCAGCGCCCGCGCGGCGTTGCAGAACGCGATGGTGGCGCGGGGGCTGGCGCCGTACTCGATCAACCGCGCGAGCTGGCCTGGCAGATGGCGGTCGGGTTCGCGGGTGACGGTGACCAGTTGGCTGGCGTAATGCATCAGCGCGCGGTCCATGTGGACGTGACGCACGACGCCGCGCAACCGCCGGATGTCCTCGAGCCCGACGACCGGCCTGCTGCGGTGGTCCTTGTCGTAGAGGCCGGCGTCCATCCGGAACATCATCTCCACCTCTTGCTCGGGGGTGGGGTAGTGCACGACGTCCTTGAGCATGAAGCGGTCGGTCTGCGCCTCCGACAGCGGATAGGTGCCCTCCTGATCGACCGGGTTCTGCGTCGCGATCACCAGGAACGGTTCGGGGATCGGGTACTCCGTGCCCGCGATCGTCGTTTGACGCTCCTCCATCGCCTCGAGCATCGCGCTCTGCGTCTTGGCGCTGGACCGGTTGATCTCGTCGAGCAGCACGATGTTGGTGTGCACCGGCCCGAGCTGGGTGACGAACGAGTTGGTCGCGGACTCGTAGACCTGGGTGCCGATGATGTCGCTCGGCAACAGGTCGGGCGTGCACTGGATGCGCCGGAAGCCGCCGTCGATGGACTCGGCGATCACGCGCGCCGCGGTCGTCTTGGCCAGCCCCGGCACGCTCTCGATGAGGATGTGACCGCCCGCGAGCAGGCCGATCAGCAACGACTCGCGGAGGTTCTCCTGGCCCACCACCTTGGCGGAGAACGCGTCGGAGACCGCCGCGACGACGTGCCGCGCCTCGGCGAGATCACGCTGGTCGAGTCCCCTGCCTTCGGCGTGGGCCCAGGGTCGTGCTGCGGTCATGAATGCCTCTCGTCTCCGACTGCCGGATGCGGATACCCGGGCCAGGGTATGCGCACACGCTTGTCACACCGGGATGCTGTCAACTAGAGTTGACGGCCGTGACGGACGACCTCGGTGCGCTGCTCGACCGCGCGACCAGCACCGACCCGGCGGAGGGCCTGCGGGCGATGCGGGCGCTGCAGCGGCTGCAGGAACGACTGGAAGCGATCCACGTCACCAATGCGCGCGACAACGGCTGGAGTTGGCAGGACATCGCGGCGGCGCTGGGCGTCAGCAGGCAGGCCGTGCACAAGATGTACAACCGGAGGAAGTGACGATGTTCGAGCGGTTCGGTCGCAGCGCCCGCGTCGCGGTCGTGCTCGCGCAGGAGGAGGCCCGCGAACTCGAGGCCGAAGAGATCCGGCCGGAGCACCTCCTGGTCGGGGTTCTGCAGAGCGCCGGACGGGGCCTTGCAGCCCTGCTCGGCGCGCACGGGGTGACCGCGGACGCCGTCCGCGGGCGACTCGAACCGGCCGACGACTCGGCGGACGCCCAGTTCGAAGACGACGCTGAAGCCTTACGCCGCATCGGAATCGACCTGCATGCCATCCGCGAGAAGATGACCAAAGCCTTCGGCCGGGACGCGTGGGACAACGCGCTGCAGAAGTCCGGTCGGCGCCGACGCCGGTACCGGCACATACCGTTCACCAAGGCGTCGAAGAAGGTGCTCGAACTCGCACTGCGAGAAGCGCTGGCGCACAAGGACTCGACGATCCTCTGCGAACACATCGTGCTCGGCATACTGCGTGGCGGCGATCTTGTGGCCGTCGGGTTGCTCACCGAGAACGTGGATCCCGCGCAACTGCGCACCGAGATCATCGGCTCGCTCGAGCGGGCGGCCTAACCCCTCAGGCCAGGAACCGTTCGACGTACGGCGCGAAGCGGGCCGACAGCGCCTGCGGGTCGAGGCCGAACATCTCCGGCGACGTCGCCACCCGCCCGAGCCGGCCCCGCTGGTGGCCAGTGAGGTAATCGGTCATGGCCGAGCGGGCATCGTCGGCCATCGATTCCCCGGCGAGCGCGAATATGGCGGCGGCAGTGCCCATTTCGTCGGCCATGAAGTCGTCGAACCTGACGTCGATCGAGCGCTCGGCGGGAATGACGTCGCGGTCTCGGATCAGCGCGGCCAGCATGAGCTCGAGCCGGTCGATCCAGCATGCCGCGATGTCCTCGACCGGCACGGGTGCGCAATGCATGCGCGCGGAGTAGGTGAGCATCGCGAGCATCGACAGCACCACCGGGACGGGATCGCGGTGGGTCGCGATCACCACGACACCGGGGAAGACCCTGTTGAGCACCGGTAATTGCTCGAGGTGCTGTGGCGACTTCAGCAGCCACCGGCGCCCGCCACGCAGGAATTGCAGCGCCTTCAACTGCAGGGCCAGGTGCTCGTAGTGCGGCGTCTGGTCGTGGGTCAGGTAGTAGTCGCGCCACCGCGGCACGTGCGCCAGCGTCTCGAACAGCATCGAGGAGAAGTCGTTGGCCAACAGCTGGATCTCTTCGTGGACGTGGTCGGTGGTCATCTCGTGCATCAGCGCGAAATGCGGCATCACCGCGTTCATGAAGTCCACGGCGGCGTCCATCCGCGTGCGCCGGGGGTCGGGTTCGATACCGGCCTCCGACGGCAGCGGGAACGGTTCGTTGCTCTCCCAGTAGGGAAGCGTGCGGAAGGTCGGTCCCGCGGCGAGCAGGTTGTGCAGGTGGGTGGTGCCGGTGCGCGGAAGGCCGGCGATGACGACCGGCGGTTCGAGTTCGATGTCGTGGATCTCGGGATGCCTGGCCAGCAGATCGGTCATCAGCAGACGGTTCTTCAGGAACTGGGTGAGCTGGGCGTGGAAGTTGACCACCCCGGCGTCGCTGAGTCCCGGAATCTCGCGCAGCGCAGCGAGATACACGTCGAGACGCTCGCGGTAGTCGTCGGGGCCGAAGTCGTCGAGCCCGGTCTCGGCGCTGGCCTTGGCGTGCATCGCGTCGGCGTCGAGGGGGCACTCGGGCGCCATCGCGGCCATCATGTCGCGAATCGGTTGGATCGCCTCCGGAAAGCGCGGCTCGACGAGATCGTCGAGAACGACCGGCGACGCGGATGAGATGTCGGTCACAGCCGGTTATGTTACTGTCAGTTTCGTAATGACGACGGAAATTGGCCGGCCTCGCGACAAACGCATCGACGACGCGGTTTTGAGGGCGACGGTCGACCTGCTCGGGGCGGGCGGGTACGCCGACCTCACCGTCGACGCGATCGCCCGGCGCGCGGGCACCAGCAAGCCCGCCATCTACCGGCGTTGGCCAGGCAAGGCGCACCTCGTGCACGAGGCGGTGTTTCCGCTCGGCAGCGCGACCGCCCTCCCCGACACCGGATCGCTGGCGGGCGATATCCGCGAGATGGTCAGCCGCACGGTCGGGGTGCTGACCACGCCCCCGGCCCGGGCCGCCCTGCCGGGCCTGGTCGCGGAGATGGCCGCGGATCCGACGTTGCACGCCGCGCTGCTCGAGCGGTTCTCTGATGTGCTCTCGCGCGGGCTGACCGAACGGCTCGAGGCGGCGGTGGCCCGGGGCGAGGTGCGGCCGGAGGTGTCGGCCGCCGACGTCGTCGAGGCCATGGCCGGTATGACCTTTCTCGCCCTGATCACCCGCGGGGACACCATCGACGACAGGTGGGTGGATCGCACCGCCGCCTTCATCACGAGAGGAATCAGCGCATGACGCACGAATCCGCAGCCGCGTGGCGTGAACTGCTCGACACCCTGGGCGGGCTGGACCGCTCGTTCCTCGAGGGGGATCGCGCGGTCTCCGACGACCGTCACGTCGCCGACGGCTACCGGATGCTCGCCACGACGCTCGGCGTCGCGTTCGACACCTACCTGTTCGCCGAGCCGAGCCGGCCGGTCTGGGTCGAGCTGAACACGCCGTTCCGTCGGGACCGGCGGTGGGGCGGCGACAACACCGACGCCTACTACTTCATGTGCCCGGTCGACCCGAAGCGCCGCTACCGTATCAGCGGCAACAAGGGTGACAGCGTGTACTTCTCGGTGACGGCATACAACGAGCCGTCCCCGGGTGCGTGGTCGGATCGGATCGTGGCGCTGGTGCGCGACGACGACCTCGACAGCTCGGGCGCCTTGGATGCCGACGGCAACTTCTCGTTCGAGTACGGCCCCACCGACGGCGGCGTGGTGCTCGTGACGCGCGACTACCAGGCCGACCCGCTGGCCGGACGCCCGGTGTCGTGGCACATCGAGGCGCTCGACGAGCCCGACCCGATCCGGCACGGCGACGCCGAGACCGCCGCGGCGTTGCGGGCCAGCGCGGCGTGGCTGCGCACGATGTTCGCGATCGTGCCGTTGGCGGTCGGGGCGCGGGTCGACGACGCCCACACGCTCGGTCACGAAATCTCACAGGTGGCA
The DNA here is from genome assembly GCA_050205545.1 of Mycolicibacterium celeriflavum. Taxonomy (GTDB): domain Bacteria; phylum Actinomycetota; class Actinomycetes; order Mycobacteriales; family Mycobacteriaceae; genus Mycobacterium; species Mycobacterium celeriflavum_A. The sequence goes on along the minus strand of JBNMQV010000004.1, from coordinate 110,118 downwards.
AACCAATTCGCCGATCCGTACCAGGTTCCGGACGCGAATTTCGGCTGGTCGGCGCGCGACGCGTGCTACGCCTACGGCAGCTTCGTGCTCGAGGAGGACGAGGCGCTGGTCGTCACGCATCGCCCGCCCGCATGCCGGTTCTGGAACCTCGTCGTGTGGAACCAGTTCATGGCGGGCGTGACCGACGAGAAGACGTCGATCAACGGCTACAGCGCGGTGCCCAATTCCGACGGGTCCGTCACCGCCGTCATCTCCCGCGGTATGACCGCACACCCGAATTCCATTAGCACCGTGGACTATCCACGCGGCAACCTGGCGTTCCGCTGGTTCCTCGCCGATGCGGTGCCCGCCAAGCCGGAGGTGGCGCTGGTCAAGGCCGCCGACGCGCCGACCGACGTCACCTAGCGGCGAACGCGAGGGCCAGCGCCACGGCGACCGCCCACACCAGCATCGTCAACCCCGTGTCGCGCAGCACCGGGATCAAGTCCTTGCCGCCGAGGCGTTTACGCACCGGCGCGGCCGCGCGCACCGCGAGCGGCAGCGCCACCAGTCCGACCGCCGCCCACGGCGTCGCGAGCATCAGCACCAACGTCAACGCGAACGCCATCACCAGCAGCGCCTGGTACAGCAGCCGGGTGCGGGCGTCGCCGAGGCGCACGGCCAGCGTGGTCTTCCCCGACTCCCTGTCCGTCGGGATGTCGCGCAGATTGTTGGCCACCAACACCGCCGACGACATGCAGCCCATCGCCACCGCGACCGCGGCGCCCACCCAGTCGATCCGCAGCGCCTGGACGTACTGCGTGCCCAACACCGCGACCAACCCGAAGAACACGAACACCGCGATCTCGCCCAACCCGAGGTAGCCGTACGGCTTCGACCCGCCGGTGTACAGCCACGCCCCGGCGATGCACACCGCGCCGACCGCGATCAGCCACGGCGCACTCACGACGGCCAGAACCAGGCCCGCGACGGCGGCCACCAGAAGGCTCACCACCGCGGCGGTCAACACGGCGCGCGGGCTGGCGACCTTCGACCCGACCAGCCGCAGCGGGCCCGCCCGCACATCGTCGGTGCCGCGAATCCCGTCGGAGTAGTCGTTGGCGTAGTTGACCCCGATGATCATGGCGACGGCCACCACCAGCGCCAGCAACGCCTTCCACCAGCAGGCGCCCTGCAGCCACGCCGCCGCACCCGTGCCCGCGATCACCGGCGCGATCGCGTTGGGCAACGTGCGCGGTCGCGCGCCCTCGACCCACTGCGCGAATGTCGCCACGAGCGTCAGTCTCGCACGGCTGCAGATCGTGGCAGACTGAGCGGCATGGAGGACCGGCTCAGCAAGGCGGAGATTCGCAAGGACGCCGTGCAGGAGATCTTCGACTCCGGCGTATCGACCGTCGGCGAGGTGGCGTCGATCATCACCACCGCGGTCAAGGACGTCGCCAACGCGATCGGCGGCTTCGCGACCGACGCGTTCGAGATCCGCGACACCGTGCGGCGCGCATCGCAGCGGCTCGACGAAACCGACGACGAACCACCCGCCTGAACGTGCTCGGAGTCATCGGCGGAAGCGGGTTCTACAGCTTCTTCGGGTCCGACGCCCGCAGTGTCGCCGTCGACACCCCGTACGGTCCGCCCGCCGCCCCGATCACCGTCGGCACCGTCGGCGCGCACGAGGTCGCGTTCCTGCCGCGCCACGGGGTCAACCACGAGTTCTCCCCGCACACCGTGCCGTACCGGGCCAACATGTGGGCGCTGCGGTCACTCGGCGTGCGGCGCGTGTTCGGACCGTGCGCGGTCGGCAGCCTCACTCCTGAGCTCGGGCCGGGGTCGATGGTGGTGCCCGACCAGCTCGTCGACCGCACCAGCGGACGTGCCGACACGTACTTCGACTCGGGCGGCATCCACGTCGCGTTCGCCGACCCGTACTGCCCGACCCTGCGCGCGGCGGCGGCGGACCTTCCCGGCGTCGTCGACGGCGGCACCATGGTGGTGGTGCAGGGACCGCGGTTCTCCACTCGCGCGGAGAGTCAGTGGTTCGCGAATCAGGGCTTCACCCTGGTCAACATGACCGGCTACCCCGAGGCGGTACTGGCGCGTGAACTCGAGATGTGTTACGCCGCAATCGCATTGGTGACCGATCTGGACGCCGGAATCGACAGCGGCACCGCCGTGCGGGCCGTCGACGTGTTCGCCGAGTTCGAACGCAACCTGGTGCCGTTCAAGAAACTCGTGCACGAGGCGATCGATCAGGTGACGGTCGAGCGGGTCTGCAGGCACTGCCTGGCACACGACGGCGTCCGACTGCCGTTCGAACTCCCGTGAGAGTCCTGCTGACCGGCGCGGCCGGTTTCATCGGGGCCCGCATCCACGAGGCGCTGCGCGACGCCGGCCACGACGTGATCGCCGTCGACGCGATGCTGGCCGCCGCGCACGGCCCGGGCGCCGAACCGCCTCTTGGTTGCGAGGTGGTCGACATCCGCGACACCTCGGCGCTCGCGCCGCTGATGAAGGGCGTCGACGTGGTATGCCACCAGGCCGCGGTGGTGGGCGCGGGCGTCAACGCCGCCGATGCGCCGTCGTACGGCTCGCACAACGACTACGGGACCACGGTGGTGTTGGCCGAGATGTTCGCGGCGGGTTGTGCGCGGCTGGTGCTGGCGTCGTCGATGGTGGTCTACGGCCAGGGCCGTTACGACTGCGCCGAACACGGACAGGTGGACCCGCATCCCCGCACCCGTGCGGACCTCGACGCCGGCGTGTTCGACCACCGGTGCCCGCTGTGCGACGAGATCATCGCGTGGCGACTGGTCTCCGAGGACGCGCCACTGCGGCCCCGCAGCCTGTACGCCGCGAGCAAAACGGCACAGGAGCACTATGCGCTGGCGTGGGCGGAGGCCGTCGGAGGCGCGGTCACCGCGCTGCGCTACCACAACGTCTACGGCCCCTACATGCCGCGCGACACCCCGTACTCGGGGGTGGCCGCCATCTTCCGGTCCGAGCTCGAATCCGGTGATGTGCCACGCGTTTTCGAGGACGGCGGGCAGATGCGCGATTTTGTGCACGTCGACGACGTCGCGGCGGCCAACGTGGCGGCCGTGGAATCCGATCGCGGGGGATTCGAGGCCTTCAACGTGTGTTCGGGGCGGCCGATCTCGATCCTCGAGGTGGCCACCGCGCTCTGCGAGACGCGCGGGGACGCACCGCCGGTGGTCACCGGCCAGTACCGCAGCGGCGACGTCCGCCACATCGTCGCGGATCCCGCGCGCGCCGCCGAGGTGCTCGGATTCCACGCGGCCGTGGACCCCCTCGACGGGTTGCGCGAGTTCGCGTTCGCACCGTTGCGGGCCTGATGCACCGGACCGTCCGCGTCCTCGTTATCGTCACGCTCGTGGCGTCCGGTCTGATGGGTCTTCTGTGGTCGCAGCAGCGGCGGCTGGTCTACTTCCCGTCGCCGGGTCCGGTGCCGTCCGCCGCCACGGTGGCGCGCAACGGGCAGGACGTGGTGATCGACACCGACGACGGAATCCGGTTGAACGCCTGGTATTTCCCGGTCGACGGCGACGGGCCCGCCGTGCTGGTGCTGCCGGGCAACGGGGGAGACCGGTCGATGCGCGCGCCGCTGGCCGTGGCGCTGAACCGGATGGGCTCCTCGGCGCTGCTGGTGGACTACCGCGGATTCGGCGGCAACCCGGGCCGACCGTCGGAGGACGGCCTGACCGCCGACGCGCGCGCCGCCCAGGCGTGGCTGGCCGCACGGGAACAGGAGATCGTCTACTTCGGCGAATCCCTCGGCGCCGCAGTCGCTATCGGGCTTGCGGTCGAGCGGCCGCCGCGCGCGCTGGTGTTGCGCTCGCCGTTCACCTCGCTGTCCGACGTCGGCGCGGTGCACTATCCGTGGCTGCCGGTGCGTCGGCTGCTGCTGGACCGCTTTCCGTCGCTGGAGCGCATCCCGTCGGTGCGGGTGCCGCTGCTGGTGATCGCCGGGGACCGCGACGAGGTCGTGCCCGAGCCGATGAGCCGGCGGCTGTTCGACGCGGCCAACGAGCCGAAGCATTACGAGCTGGTGCCCGGCGCCGGACACAACGACCTCGAGTTGCTCGTCGGCAAGCAGATGCTCGACGCGATCCGGCGACTCCTGTCCCAGGTGTGAATCCGCCTAGCCATACTGGCCGGGTGAAACCAGCGATTTGTGAGCAGTTCGGCATCGACTTCCCGTTGTTCGCGTTCAGCCACTGCCGCGACGTGGTGGCGGCGGTGTCGAGCGCCGGTGGCTTCGGCGTGCTGGGCGGGACGGCGTACACACCCGAGCAGCTCGACCAGGAGCTGTCCTGGATCGACGACCACGTCGGGGGCAGGCCGTACGGCGTCGACCTCATCGTTCCCGCCCGCTACGAGGGCAAGGGCGAGGACCTGACGATGAGCGACCTCGCTGGCCGCATCCCCGACGAGTACCGCGGCTTCGTGGCCGAACTGCTCGCCGCCCACGACATCGAAACCGAGGAGGCGCCGCGCTTCGGCAACGCCGCCCTGTCCGGCAACACCGGCAAGGACCTGCTGGACGTGGCGATGAACCACCCCATCCGGTTGATCGCCAACGCGCTGGGCGTCCCGCCGGACTACATGATCAAGGCGGGCAAGGAGAACGGTGTGCCCGTCGCCGCGCTGGTCGGCGCCAAGGAGCACGCGGTCAAACAGGCGCAGGCGGGCGTCGACCTGATCGTCGCGCAGGGCACCGAGGCCGGCGGGCACTGCGGTGAGGTGACGACGCTCGTGCTGGTGCCCGAGGTGCTCGAGGCGCTGGCGGCCATCGGCAGCGACATCCCGGTGCTGGCCGCGGGTGGGATCGTCACGGGCAGGCAGATGGCGGCGACGGTGGCGATGGGCGCGGCAGGCGCCTGGACCGGCTCGGTGTGGCTGACCACGGAGGAGGCCGAGACCGCGCCGTACACCAAGGAGAAGTTTCTCGCCGCCTCGTCGCGCGACACCGTCCGCTCGGCGGGTAGAACAGGAAAGCCTGCGCGGCAACTGGTTTCGGACTGGACGCAGGCATGGCTGCCGAATGAAGGCGGTCAGAAGCCGCTACCCCTTCCGCTGCAGTCGATGCTCGCCGAACCCGTCGTGCGCCGCATCGACGTGCTCGCCGCCCAGGGGCATCCCGGTGCGCAGGCGCTGGCGACCTACTTCGTCGGCCAGGGTGTCGGGCTGATGAACAAGGTGAAGCCCGCGCGCGAGGTGGTGCGCGAGTTCATCGAGGACTACGTCGCCGCCACCGAACGCCTGAGCAACTCGCTGCCCGACTAGTGGTGATTTCGGTGCACTAACCGTCGCTGGGCGATCGGTAGTGCACCGAAATCACTGAGCGTCGTAGGTGATCCGCACCGAGATCGGGTCGCTCTCCATGGCCCGCATCGTCAACGCGGTCGCCGACTGACCGAGCCGGCTGTCGCCGAAACTGCGGGCGCGGGCGCGCACATCGTCGTCGGGTTCGAATGTCGCGGTGCCCGTGCGCCATTCGTCGTTGACGCGGACCCGCACATGAGGGTTCGCCGCGATGTTGATGGCCCACCCGGCGCGGCGCCCGTGCTGCGAGATCACCCACACGCCCGTCTTGTCGGCACGGCCCAGCAGCGGTACTCGCCGCGGTTCGCCGCTCTTGCGGCCGATGGTTTCGAGCTCGACCACCATGGCCGTCCGGATGCCGACGCGTTCGAGCGCGGCCACCGCCGGGTTCATCAGGACGCGGCCCAGTTGCCGCTCGAACTTGAACTTGCGCACCGCCTTGTCGGCGCTTCTCGTCGCCATCGCAACCTCCTCGTCGGGAATCAGGTTAACGACGTTAATTGAGTGATCACTCAAAAACAACCCCCCCGGCAAGTAATCAGAGGCCATGGCAGTTAAAAGCGCTGGTCAACGACCAGGAATGCTATTTCGGCGACGACGCGGATCAGTCGGTCGCCAGCGGCAGGCGCACCTCGAACCGCGCCCCGCTGCCCAGGTTGCGCGCCGACAACGTCCCGCGATGGGCCTGCACCAGACCCGCGGCGATCGCCAGTCCGAGCCCCGATCCGCTGGGCAGCGACGAGTCCTCGCGCGGCACCCGATCGTTGGACCCGCGGTAGGCGACGTCGAACACCCGCGGCAGATCGGCCTCGTCGATGCCGACGCCGGTGTCGTCGACGCGCGCCCATGCGCCGTTCTCGTCCGACCCCAGCGACAGCGACACCCGGCCGCCCTGCGGGGTGTGCGCGATCGCGTTGGCCACCAAATTGGACAGCACCCGCACCAGGGCGCGGTCGCTGCCCAGCACCCGAACCGGAGCCTCGGGGAGTTCGGCGGTCAACGCCACTCCCGCGCGCTCCGCCGCGATCCGGTGCGCGGTCAGCACGTCGTCGACGACCTCGTCGAGCGCCACCTTGTCGAACACGGGTTGCACGGCGCCGGCGTTGATCTTCGACATCTCGAACAGGTCGTCGACCATATCGGAAAGCCGAACCGATTCCTGCTCAATCGTTTTGGCGTGCACGCGGACCTCGGCGTCGGGCACCACGCCGTCAGCGATGGCTTCGGACACCGCCCGTATCCCGGCCAGCGGGGTCCGCAGATCGTGGCTGACGAACGCGACGAGCCGTCGGCGTGACTGCTCGGCGGCGCGTTCGGACTCGCGAATCTCCTGCTCCCACACCGTGCGACGGGCCTGGTAACGCGCCAGCATCACCGCCGCCGGGATCGTCACCACCGACACGATCACCAGCACGATCGCGGTCTTCTCGAACGTCTCGGTGATCATGAACCGGCTGGCGCCGAGCACTCCGGTGAACGTCGCCAGCACCGGGATCAACACCAGCGCAACCATGCTCACCGCCAGCGACCACGACCGGGCGAGGCGGATGACGAGTGCGCCCGCGAGCACCACCGGCACCGAACACGCCAGCGCCAACCCGATGATCTCCCACAGGTCGGACGGCACTAGGCGCTCTGACCTTCCGGCGAGCGCGCCTCGCTGCTCCACAGATAGCCGCGGCCCCACACCGTCTGCACGCGGTGGTGCTCACCGAGTTTGGACCGCAACCGCTTGACGTGCACGGTCACGGTCGACAGATCGCCGAAATCCCAGTGCCACACCTGTTTCAGCAGTTCTTCGCGGCTGTAGACGACGTCGGTGTGGGTGAGGAAGAACAGCAGCAGGTCGAACTCGCGGTTGGTCAACGACACCGGTGCTCCGTCGACGGTCACCGTGCGCGCCGCCGTCGACACGCTTAGGCCGCCCACGCTGATGTCCAACGGCCGCCGGCCCGCCGGTGCGGGTGCGCGCCGCAGCACCGAGCGCACCCGCAGCGCCAGTTCGCGCGGGCTGAACGGTTTCGTCAGGTAGTCGTCGGCACCGGCCTCCAGGCCCGCGATCCGGTCGTCCTCCTCGCCCAGCGCGGTCAACAGGATCACCGGCATCGTGTAGCCGCCGCGCTGGCGCAGGTTGCGGCACAGCGTCAGCCCGTCGGGGCCCGGCATCATCACGTCGAGCACCGCGACGTCGATGTGCTGGGAGCCGAGCAGCCGCAGCGCTTCCGCCCCGTCGTGCGCGATCGCCACGTCGAGCCCGTCGCGCTCGAGATAACGACGCACCACGTCGCGCACGACGCTGTCGTCGTCGGCGATCAATACGCGCGTCACAGTTTCCGAGAGTAGACCCGTGCGGCCACGACCTGCGCCGATGTCACGGATTCGTCACCGATCGGCTGGTCCGCGCGGTCACGGGCTGGTTAGCCTCGAACCCATGCCCGACTGTCCGGTGACCGTGGTGCTGCCGTGTCTCAACGAGGCGCAGTCACTGCCCGGCGTGCTCGCGGCCATCCCAGACGGGTACCGGCCGCTGGTGGTCGACAACAACAGCACCGACGGCACCGCCCAGGTGGCCAGCGAGCACGGCGCGCAGGTGGTCACCGAGAAGCGGCCCGGCTACGGCTCCGCGGTCCACGCCGGGGTGGTGGCGGCGACGACGCCCGTCGTGGCGGTTCTCGACGCCGACGGTTCGCTGGATCCGGGTGACCTGCCGGCCATGGTCGACGAACTCCACCGAGGGGCCGACATGGTGATCGGCCGGCGCAGGGCCGTCGCGGGGTTGAAGTGGCCGTGGCATGCCCGCCTCGGCACCGCGGCGGTGTGCTGGCGGCTGCGGCGGCGCCACGGTCTGGCGGTGCACGACATCGCCCCGATGCGGGTCACCCGCCGCGACGCCCTGCTCGACCTCGGCGTCACCGACCGCCGATCCGGGTATCCGCTCGAGCTTCTGGTGCGGGCGGCGGACGCCGGGTGGCGCGTGGTCGAGCGCGATGTCGACTACCGCGCGCGCACCGGCGGTAAGTCGAAGGTCAGCGGGTCGGTGCGCGGCAGCGTGGTGGCCGCCTACGACTTCTGGCGGGTGATCTCGTGACGGCGCTCGGGGTGACGGTGCTGGTGGTCGCCAAGGCGCCGGTGCGGGGGCTGGCGAAAACGCGGCTGGCCGCGTCGATCGGCGAGGACGCCGCGGCCGATCTCGCCGCCGCCGCGCTACTCGACACCCTCGGCGCGGTGGCCGCCGCGCCGGTGCAGCACAGGGTGGTCGCGATGACCGGTGAGCTGCAACACGCGAGCCGCGGCGACGAAATCGCCCGCTGCCTGGAAGGATTCAGCGTCGTCCCGCAGCGCGGTGCCGACTTCGCCGAGCGCTTGGCCAATGCGCACGCCGACGCCTTCAGCGGCGCGCCCGTGCTCCAGATCGGCATGGACACCCCGCAGGTGACCGCCGACCTGCTCATCTCATGCGGACGCACGCTGTTGGGAACCGACGCGGTGCTCGGACTCGCCGCCGACGGCGGGTGGTGGGTGTTGGGCGTTTCGCGGCCGGCGATGGCCGAATGCCTGCGGACCGTGCCGATGTCGCAACCCGACACCGGCGCGTTGACCCTGAGCGCTTTGCGCAACAACGGAATTCACGTCGACCTGCTCGATGAGCTCGCCGACTTCGACACCATCGACGACCTCGAAGGGGTCCGCCGCAGGTGCGCACCGGCCAGCCGGTTCGCGCTGGCGGCCGAGGCGGTGCTCGCCTGATGCTGGGCAACCTGTACGACTGCGCGCTCGACGGCGAACGGTGTTGGCTGCGCAGCGATGACGGCGATGTGCAGGCTCTGCCCGTGCACCGTTGGATGGGCGGTCCACATGCCGATTGCCGGTTCGACCGGGCCGTCGTCGAGATGTGCGAGGGGCCGACGATCGATTTGGGTTGCGGCCCTGGACGTCTGGTGATCGAGTTGATCCGCCGCGGCGTGCCCGCGCTCGGTATCGACCAGTCGGCGACCGCGGTCGGGCTCGCGCGCAGCAACGGGGCACCGGTGTTGCGCCGCGATGTGTTCGGTCAGCTGCCCGCCACCGGACGCTGGCAGACCGTGTTGTTGGCCGACGGCAACGTGGGGCTCGGCGGCGACCCGCTCCGGATGCTGCGCCGGGCGGCCGAGCTGTTGTGCCGCGGCGGCCGGTGCATCGCCGAATTCGAAGCTCTCACACAGGGTATCCGCAACCGCTGGGTGCGGCTCGAGTCGTCGCGCACGGTGGGCCCGTGGTTTCCCTGGGCATCGGTGGGCATCGACTGCGCCGCCGAGGTCGCCGAGCACGCCGGGCTGGCCGTGAGCCGCGTCCATCCGATCGGCGACCGCGTGGTCGCCAGCCTGACGTTGGCCTAGCGTCTGGTTGTCGCCAGCCGTGCGGCGTACAGGGCCGCGCTGACGCCGAACATCGCGGCAGTCAACAGCAGCCACCGGCCGACGAACGGATCCTGCGTCTGCCCGGTCGCGACCAGCACGGTCGGCGCGCCCTGTTTGACGATGCCGGGAAGGAACAACAGCAGCGTCAGCGCCGAGCCGAGCGCGGGCACCCGCACGTAGTTCACCAGGGGCACACGGAGCCGGGGAATCCGGGTGCCCCGCACCAGGATCCGGTCGGCCAGCGCGTAGAGCGGGAACAGCACGAGATCATGGGCGACGATCGCCGCGGCGAACCACACCAGGATCGACTGCCACCAGGTCCGGGTGTTCCACAGCGCGGCAGGCGTCAGCGTGGCCACCACGTAACCGAACAGCGCGAATCCGGCCACCAGCGTGAGCAGATGCAGCGGATGCGACCCGTAGACGGCACGGAACCGGCGCATGTCAGGCCCCCGCCCGGAAGTCGATCGCGCCCACCCATTTCGTGTTGTGCACACCCGGCAGCGCGGGCACGATGATCCGCGCCGGGAAGCCGTGATCGGGGGACAGGTCGACGCCGTTGACCTTCAGCGCCAGGAGCGCATCCGGGTGCAGGACCTGATTGCGTTGCAGCGTCGCGCGATTGAAGGCGCCCCGCCGTTCCACCGACCGGACGAACGCCGACGCCGGCGACGCCACGCCGGCCAACCGCGCCAGATCCCGCAACGGCACACCGGTCCACGACTCGGTCGTCGACCAGCCTTCGACGCACGCGATCGGCAGGCGGGCGGTGCGCTGGGGCATCGCGGTCAGCGCGGCACGGTCGAGCACCACCGGCGACGGCCCGCCGGTCAGGGTGAGTCGCCAGCGCTCGCCGGTGAGGTCCGGCGTGATGCGGGCCGCGGCGGCGGTCCTGTTGACCTGGAAGTCGTTCGGGCCGTCCCCACGAGTTCGTCCGCGGGGCAGCAACAGCGCGGCGTGCCTGGTCCATCCGCCGATCGTCTGCCCGGCGGTGAGCACGGCCACCAACGCCGCGCCACCGCCGATCAGCGCGAGCGCACCGCGGCGGCTCATCGTCGCCGGATCGGGGTCCGCGGGCGCCAATCCGTCAGGCTCGTACGGGTCGGCTTCCGTGTCCTCGCGGGACGTGCGGAGCACCGCACGCATCGAGCGCGACCGCAAACCCTCCCGCAATCGCGGAAGTTTGATCGCGACGTGCACGACGAACCCGGCGATGAAAACCCACGCACCGAAGTAGTGCGCGGTGTAGAAGCTGAAGCCGAAGATGTAGTCGTACTGGATGTTCAGCACACCGGTGATGATTTCGAACAGCACCCCGCCGACCAGCATCAGCAACGAGATCCGTTCGAGCAGTTGGGCAACCGAGCGCGACGGCGGCCATGCGAAGAGCCGGGGGACCACCGACCAGAGCTTCGCGAGCACCACCGGTATGAGTACCAGGCCCAACCCGACGTGTACGCCCTGCGTCAGCCGGTACAGCCACGACGGGTCGGTGGGCCAGTCGAAGGTCGGCAGTTTCAGCCAGCCCACGTCGCCAGGGATGGCCTGGCCGAACTGCGGGCCGTAGGCGATGTAGGACAGCAGGCCGGTGAGGATCACCACCGGCAGTCCGATCAGCAGCACCGAGCCGAACACCGACGTCAGCCACAGCCCGCGCAGCGGACTGCGCCACCGGATGAGCTGCCGCCGCGGCCGGTCGCCGGGTTCCATATGTTCAGGGTCCAGTTCCACACCTATGGGTGTGGGTTCGACCCGCGACCGTTACCAATTCGTCAGAATCAGGTGGTTGAGCAGCAGGGCGCCCACCACGTTGGCGCCCAGCCACCAGCGGTGTGACCGCGCCGGTAACAGCGCACCCGCTGCGGTCAGCCAGACCGTGAAGGCCAGCCAGATGCGTTCCGTCTCGGCCTTGCTCAGCATCGACAGGTCGGCGAACACGATCGCCAGCAGCGCGCCTACGAGGAGCATGGGCAGGCCGGGCCGCCGCCGGATGGCCCCGGTGTCGAAGACCCGGCCGAGGCCGGCGACACTGCCGAGACCGATCGCACACACCACCGATGCGAGGTTCGCCCAACCCCAGTACTGGAACGGCCGATCGTTGGCGATGCCCTGCCAATAGCGTTCCTGCACCAGGTGGTAGCCGTCGAACCACCAGAACCCGAGCACCGCGAAAAGCGCCACCACTGCGATCACGACGACGACCGCCGGCAGCGCCGCGCGGATCGCGGCCCGCCAGTCCGCCGCGCACAGCAACACCGTCAGGGCGGGCAACGCCATCAGCCCCAGGCCGTAGTTGAGGAACAGGCCCCATCCCAACAACAGGCCGGCACCTGCCGCGGCGAGGTACGGCCACCGCGCCGTGCCGCCAACGGCCATCGCCAGCAACGCGATACCCCACGCCGCCACCCCCGCGAAGTAGCCGTCGGCCGACACCGCGATCCAGATCGCGGTCGGCGCCACCGCGACGAACGGCGCCGCCAACCGCGCGGTCGCCTCTCCCGCCAGTGCGCGCACCGCGACCACGATGGCCGCCGCGGCGCCGGAGCCAACCAGCAGGCACAACAGCCCCGCCCACGCGCCGCCGCCGAGCCCGATGCGGTCGAGCCAGACGAAGGTCAGCAGGGCCCCCGGCGGATGTCCGGACACGTGGGTGATCCACGAATCCGGTTGGTAGTCAAGGATTCTGTCGGAGAATGTCCGCAGAGCGTGCGGAATGTCGGTGACGGAGGGAACCTGCCGCAGGTATTCGTGGCGGGCGGTCAGCCTCCCGGCGAAACCGCGCTGCCAGCCGTCGATCATCGCCAGCGAGAACGCCCACGCGCACGCCGTCGCCCACGTCGCCCAGGGCAGCGCACGCCACGCCAGCCGCTGTGCGATCGTCGGCCCCCACAACACCGCCGCCCCGCCGATGAGGATCGCGGGCACCGTGCCCCACCCCACGTGCGCGTTCCACCACCCGAAGATCGGCGCGGTGTCGGCGAACTGGTGAATCCGCGCGGGCGTCGCGTTGATGAGCGGTGTGACGATGCCCAGGTTCATGTGCGGCACGACGAACGCGGCGCCCACCAGCAGCACACCGACGGCGACCGCCACGATCTCCCTGCGACTGGTCCGCATTCCGTCACCCTATTCGCCGCGCCGACCGTAAGGTGGCCCCGATGAGCGTTCAAGATCAGCCGCTGTTCGCCAGCACTTCGCTGGCCGAGCGCATCGAACGCGCCGAGACACACCTGATCAGCGCCGCCACCGAGGCGGCGGGCCGCCGCACCGGCGGTCACACGTTCGTCATCCCGGCGGCCGGTGGAGCGGCCTGTTTCGCCGGCGCGGGGTCGCCGATGAACAAGGTGGTCGGCCTGGGGTTCGGCGGAATGCCCGGTGACGCGGAGTTGACCGAGATCGAGCACGCGTTCGCCGCGCTCGACACCCCGGTACAGGTCGAGCTCTCCAACCTCGGCGACCCGCAGATCGCGGCCGCACTGACCGGGCGCGGCTACCGCTTGGTCTCATTCGAGAACGTGTTGGGACGGGCGCTGACCGAGGCGCCGCGACCCGACATGCCGGACGGTGTCGAGGTCGGGTGTTCCGATGATCTCGCGACGTGGATCGACGTCGTGGTCGAGGGGTTCGCTCACCCGGACACCGAAGGTGTTCCCTCGCACGAGGAGTTCCCTCGCGACATCGTCGAGAACGCCGAACGCGACATGGTGCAGGCCGGGGCCACAACATATCTCGCGTACCGCGACGGCGCCGTCGCCGGCGGTGCGGGGATGCGCCTGTCCGAGGGCGTCGCCCAGCTCGTCGGCGCGGCGACGGCGCCCGCGCATCGACGCCGCGGTGTGCAGACCGCGCTGTTGACGGCGCGCCTGATCGACGCCGCACAAGCGGGCTGTGACATCGCGGTGGTCACGACGCAGCCGGGCTCCAAGTCGCAACACAACGTGCAGCGGCGCGGTTTCCACCTGCTCTACACCCGCGCCGTCCTGGTCAGGTGACCTCCGGCGCCGGCATTCCCGTCGACGACGGTGTCAACCAGATCTGAACCGCGAAACCGTATTCCGGCAGGCCCGCTCTCGACAATTGTCTGCCGGAATACAGTTTCGCGTGATCAATACAAGCGCTCGCGGGTCTTGGCCTCGCTGTAGTACTCCTCGAGTTCGGCCTCGCTCCAGTCATGCCGGATCGCCTTGAGCAGTTGCGCGACGTTCGGCAACGCCGTCGGATTCCACGTCGACAGATCCCAGGTGTCCGAGCGTAGAAAAGCCTTGGCGCAGTGGAAGAACACCTCTTCGACAGCGATCTCCAGCGCGAGGATCGGCCGCTTGCCCTTCACGGCGAGGGCGTCGAAATACTCGGCGTCCGAAAGGATCTTGGCCGTTCCGTTGATACGCAGCGTGTCGCCGCGACCCGGGATCAGGAACAGCGTGCCGACATGCGGGTTCTGCAGGACGTTGAGGTAGCCGTCTACCCGCTTGTTGCCGGGCCGCTCGGGGATCGCGATCGTGGTGTCGTCGATGACGTGGACGAAACCGGGCGGATCGCCCTTCGGCGACACGTCGACGCGACCGCGCGTGTCCGTCGTGGCGAGGAAACACAGCGGTGAGTGGGCGAGCCAGTCGCGCTGTACCGATGACAGGCGGTCCTTGACCTTGTTCGCGACATAGTGGTCGGGTCGCCCGACGATTTTTCGCAGCTCGTCGACGGTGCTGACTTCGCAACGCATGGGTCCATCATGCCCGCCTCGTTTTGTTAATCCGCCGGAGCGCCGGGTAGCCGACCGGGCGGAGGTGAGTGCAATGGCACACCATGTCGAGGTCGACGCCGCGCTCTGGGACGAATTCCACCGCGTCGTGAACATGACGTCGCGCGAACTCATGGATTGGCTGCGCACCCGGTCGGCTGCCGAGGACTCCGAGGAGATGCCCGACCAGTCGGGCACGAAGACCGGCCGCGCTGTGCTCGAGATCCTGCAGAAGCGCTCCGTCGATCTGACCGACGAGGACGAACGCGTGATGCGCAAGGTCGTCGACCGCATCCACGCCGAACGCAGTGACGATCTCGAGCCCACCGCGGGTCAGGAGAACTGGCGGCACAGGCTCATGACGATCGGCCATGACCCGCTGAAGCCGGCTAGGTCGTGAACCGAGCCGTCAACGCCCGACGGTCGATCTTGCCGATGCCGCGCCGCGGCAGTTCGTCGACGACGTGATACTCGCGTGGCGCCGCGGTGGCGTCGAGAGTCGCGGCGACGTGCTCGCGTAGCTCGGCGGGCGTGGGCGGGCCGTGACCGGCCGCGAGCACGACGGCCGCGACCACCCGCTGGCCCAGCCGCTCGTCGGGCACACCGAACACCGCGCACTCGGCCACCGCCCCGTGAGTGGCCAGCACGGACTCCACGACCTGCGGCATCACCGTCAACCCGCCGGTGCTGATCGCGTCGTCGACCCGGCCGAGCACCGTCAGGCGCCCCGCGGCGTCGAGCGTCCCCACGTCGTCGGTGCGGAACCAGCCCGGCTCGGCGAACGGATCGGGGTCGGCCGGGTTGCGGTACCCCTTGGCGATCGTCCGCCCACCCAACGCGATTCGGCCCCCGTCGACGACGCGTACCCGCGCCCCGTCCAACGGCACTCCGTCATAGACACAGCCGCCTGCGGTCTCGCTCATCCCGTAGGTCCGCACCACCGAGATGCCCGCCGCGGTGGCGCGTCCGGCGAGCCCGGCCGGCAATGGCCCACCGCCGATGAGAACCGCATCCAGGGTGGCCAGCGCGGCCGCGGCCCGCTCGTCTCGCAGTGCCTTGTCGAGTTGCACGGCCACCAGCGACGCGTAGCGCCGCCCCGAGCCCAAAGCATCGACAGCAGAGGGCAATTCGGACGGATCGAATGTCGGCGCCAGCGCCACCGGGGTGGTGCCCGCGACGACGCTGCGAACCAGCACCTGGAGGCCCGCGATGTGATGCGCCGCCAACGCCAGCAGCCAGCTCCCCGGCCCGCCGAGCCGGTGGTGGGTCGCCTCCGCGCTGGCGGTCAGCGAGGCAGCCGTCAACAACGCACCCTTCGGGGTTCCGGTGGTGCCGGATGTCGACACCACCACCGCCACGTCATCGTCGATCTCCGACCCGGCCCGCAAAGACGTTGTCAACAGCGACGATTCACGCTCGTCGCCGGCGGGCACCGGCAGCACGGCCGAACCCCCGGCCAGCATGTCGTGCACCACCGGCAGGATCGACAACGCCGCGGCGCCGGACCCGACCGCCACCGGGCGCAGGACGGCTATGAGTCCCCCTCCGCGTCGCGCGGATCGTCGAGCGGCCATCCGCGCACCGCCAGCCGCGTGCGCACCCGCTCCACGTCATCGGCGGTGGGCAGCGCATCGGTGATCTGGGTGATCAGGACGCCGATGTCGGCATCGTCGAATTCACCGTTGCGCTTCAGCTCGAGCGCCACGGTGCGCACCTCGTCCTCGGTGAGGCGACGGCGCAGGAGTGAGAACAGCGGAACCCGATCCGGACCGGGCACTCCCTCGGGGTAACCCGCTGTGATCCACGCGACAATTTTGGCCAGAAAGTTCGTCACTGTGCCCTCCCGCGTGTCGCATCGGGTCTACCCACTCCCGATTGGATGATGCTAGTGCGCGACCGAATAAGACGAGCTTGGCGCCGCCGGCAAACGCTCGACCGCCGGCGGGTGAACAATGGATGAACACATTGCGCGAGAAGGCGAAATGCCAGATGACACGCCGGTCGAAGAGCGTTGCAGATTAGGTGAAACGACCTCCATGGCTCCAGAATTAGCGCCGTGAGCGCTGAGTTGATCGTCCTCGTGCTGTTGATCACAACCGCACTGGCATTCGACTTCACCAACGGCTTCCACGACACCGGCAATGCGATGGCCACTTCGATCGCCACCGGCGCCCTCAAACCCAAGACCGCGGTCCTGCTGGCCGGCGTGCTCAACCTCGTCGGCGCGTTCCTCTCCGTCGAGGTCGCGGTCACGGTGACCACCTCGGTGCTCAAGCTCCAGGACGGCTCGACGGGAGCGCTGCTGCCGTCGATCGACGCGTCCACCGGCCTGACCATCATCTTCGCCGGGCTCATCGGCGGCATCCTGTGGAACCTGCTGACCTGGCTGTTCGGCATCCCGTCGAGTTCGTCGCACGCGCTGTTCGGCGGGCTGATCGGCGCGGGCCTGGCCGCGATGGGCACCGCGGGCGTGAACTGGGGCGGCATCAGCCAGAAGGTGCTCATCCCCGCCGTCGCCGCGCCGGTGATCGCCGGACTCGTCGCCGGGTGCGGCACCTGGCTGGTCTACCGGATCACCCGCAACGTGGCGGAGAAGCGCCGCCGCGAGGGCTTCCGCTGGGGCCAGGTCGCGACCGCATCTCTGGTCGCGCTGTCACACGGCACCAACGACGCGCAGAAGACGATGGGCGTCATCGCGCTCGCGCTCATCACCACCGGCCACCTGACCGGGGACGTCAAGGAGAACGGTCTGCCGTTCTGGGTGGTGTTCAGCTGTGCGGTGGCGATCGGCCTGGGCACGTACCTCGGCGGCTGGCGGGTGATCCGCACGCTGGGCAAGGGGCTGGTCGAGATCCAGTCGCCGCAGGGTTTCGCCGCCGAAGCGTCCTCGGCCGCAATCATTCTCAGTTCCAGCGCCGCGGGTATGGCGCTGTCGACCACCCATGTGGCGACCGGCTCGATTCTCGGCAGCGGCGTCGGCAAACCCGGCGCGGAGGTCCGCTGGGCGGTCGCGGGCCGGATGGCCGTCGCGTGGCTGATCACGTTGCCCGCCGCGGGACTAGTTGGCGCGCTGTCGTTCTGGCTGTCGCACGGTGTCGAGGTGCTCACCGGCTCCAACCTCGCAGGCGACGGGTTCATCTTCCTCGTGCTGGTCGCCCTGTCGTTCTACATGTGGCGGCGCGCTCAGCAGCAGAAGGTCGACCACAACAACGTCAACGCCGACTGGGACGACGCCACCAATTCGGTGGTCCCCGCCGAGCTGCGCGCGGCCATCGAAGAAGCCATGCCCGAACCCAAGCCGGCCGCGACGGTCTGAGGCCGAGAAGGAACATCGATGGGTCATCTGGAGAGCATCTTCCGAGTGCTGGTGATCGGGCTGCTGCTCGGGGCCGGCCTGCCCGCGTTGTTCGCGGCCGGGCTGATGGCCTTCTCCAGCGGCGCGGGGGAGGAATCCGCCGACGGCACCGTGACCGCGCCGAACCCGGCCCGCAAATACCTCGGCATTGCGCTGTTCGTGTTCGTCGGGTGGGTGATCATCACCGCGGTGCTGTGGATCACCAGGGCAACGATCATTCACCACACGGGAATCGACCTGTTCCCCTTCATGCCCCGGAAATGAGTTGCGCGACATCATGACCGAGAATCGCAACGTATTGGACAGCGTGCTCAACTGGCTGCGCCGCGGATATCCGGAGGGCGTGCCGCCGAAGGATTACTTCCCGCTGCTCGCGCTGCTGAAGCGCTCGCTCGCCGAGGACGAGGTGGTCAGGGCCGCACAGACGGTGCTGAAGGGCGCGACCGCCGACACCGTCACCGAAGACGACATTCGCGCGGCGATCCATCGGGTCACTGCTCAGGAACCGAATCCCGAAGAGATGCACCAGGTTGCGTCGCGGCTGGCGTCGGTCGGCTGGCCGCTGGCGAGTCCCGCACGCTGATCGGTCACTGCCGGGTGTCACGCCGCAACGGGTGGGTCTCGGGCACCTGAACGAAGATCAGCAAGACGCCGTCGGGGTCGTTGACGTGCATCTCGTGCAGGCCCCAGGGTTCTTCGCGGGCCTCGCGCGCGATCGGCACGCCCCGCTGCGACAGTTCCTTCTCGGTGGCGTAGACGTCGCGCACCTGCAGCCACATCGTGCCGCCCGCACGCGGGCCGCCGTGACCGGCGAGTTCGATCAGCGACTGCCCGGCGTAGAACACCGTGCCCGCACGGTAGTCGCGGGCGATCGCCAACCCCAGCTCGTCGCGGTAGAACGTCAGCGACCGCTGGTAATCCGCCGGCCGAATGAGCATCCGGCTGGCCAGAATCTCCATGCCATCGTGTCTATCACGCTGGTTCAGCCGATCCGCCGCCCGACACCTTCCCAGTACGGTTCGCGCAGCGCGCGCTTGAGTATCTTGCCGCTGGGAGTGCGGGGCAGGTCGTCGGCGAACGACACCGATTTGGGCAGCTTGTACCCGGCGAGTCGGTCGCGGGCGTAGGCGATCAGATCCGCCTCGCCGGGGGAGGCGTCTGCGGCGGGTACGACGATCGCCTTGACCGCCTCACCCCACGTCGGGTCCGGTACGCCGATCACCGCGACGTCGGCGACGTCGGGATGCGTCATCAGCACGTTCTCCACCTCGGTGGGATACACGTTCTCGCCGCCGGACACGATCATGTCCTTGACGCGGTCGTGCAGGTACACATAACCCTCGCCGTCGAGGTAGCCGGCGTCGCCGGTCTTCAGCCAGCCGTCCGGGGTGATGGTCGCGGCAGTCGCGGCGGGGTTGTTCCAGTAGCCGCGCATGTTCTGGCGCGAACGGGTCCACAGCTCACCGACCGTGCCGGCGGGAACATCGCGTCCCGCGTCGTCGACGATGCGCACCTCGACCCAGGGAAACGGCTTACCGCAGGAGCGCAGCAGCTCGGGGTCGTGGCGGTCGAGTTGCGTGATGGAGCCCGTGGTCTCGGTCTGCCCGTACACCTGAAGCAGGTCACAGTTGAATCGCTCGAGGGCACGGACCAACACGTCGTCGGTGATCGGCGACGCGCCGTAGACGATGGCGCGCAGGGCGGAGAAGTCCGTTGCCTCGACACCCGGAGTCTCCAGCAGGCGCTGGATCACCACCGGAACCAGCAGGATGTTCGTAATGCCGTGCCGCGCAACGGCCTCGAGGATCGCCGCGGGGTCGACGTCACGCAGCACGACCGTACGCGCCCCTTCACAGAGTCCCACCAGCGCCCAGCCCGAGCCCGCCATGTGGAACATCGGCATCACCGCGAGGCTGACGCTGTCGGTGTCGAAGCGCCACTTGTCGGCGATCCCGGTGGCCTTGCAGAAGTAGTTGTCGTTGGTCAGCATGACGCCCTTGGGCGAGCCGGTGGTGCCCGAGGTGTACATCAGGAACGCGACGTCATCGGGTTGCGTTGTGACGCAGGGGTCTTCGGCGGGATGGTCGGCGACCCACGGGTCGAACGCCGGCCAGCGCGGGTGCACACCGATCGCGATGACGGTGGCCGTCAGCCGATCCTCGATCGCCTCGACATGGCCGAAGAATTCTTCGCCGACGAACACCACCTTTGCGCCGGAGTCGTCGATGATGTGCGCCATCTCCGGTGCCGCCAGCCGCCAGTTGACCGGCACCACGACCGCACCGAGTTTGGACAGCGCACAAGCGACTTCGAAGAACTCGATGCCGTTCTTCTCGATGAGCGCGACCCGATCGCCGAATCCGACACCGGCGGCGCGCAGCGCCTGGGCCACCTGGTTGGATCGGGCGTCGAACTCGGCGAACGTCGTGGTGCGCTCACCGGCGATGAACGCGACCGCATCCGGACGCTCGGCACCGAAGACGCGTGCGATGTCGGCGACAGTCGCGATGTCGGGATGCGGCATATTATTTGTTCGGTTGTACGCGTTGACGTTTCATCACCGCATCGACCACCGCGGGTGCGAAGCTATTGAGCACCTGCGCGCTGACCGCCATCCGCGGCGCGATCCGCACCGGCCGGGTCTTGGCGGCGGTGACCATCCAGTCGGCGGCCTCGTCGGCGGACAACCCGGGCAGTCCGTCGTAGGCGCGGGTGGGTGCGATCATCGGTGTGCGCACCAGCGGGTAGAACAGCGTCGTCGAATGCACTCCGTCGGAGCTCCATTCGGTTTCGATGACGCGGCTCACGGCGGTCAGCGCGGCCTTCGACGCGTTGTACACAGAGAACAACGGCGACGACTCGCTGAGCACACCCCAGGTCGACACGTTGATGATGTGGCCGTCGCGCCGCTCGCGCATGCCCGGCGCCAGACCGCGGATCAGCCGCAGCGGCCCGTAGTAGTTGAGCGCCATCGTGCGTTCGACGTCGTGCCAGCGTTCCAGCGACTCGGCCAGCGGTCGTCGGATCGACCGGCCGGCGTTGTTGATCAGGATGTCGATGCCGCCGAGCTCCTCGGTGACCCGTTCGGCGAGGCCGTCGACCGCGTCGAGGTCCGACAGGTCGCAGGCGTGCGCCCAGGCGTCCCCGCCGGCGTCGGTGATCCGGTCGACCAGCGCGTCGAGCAGTTCCTGGCGGCGTGCGGCCACCACGACGGTGGCCCCGCGCCGGGCGAACTTCTCCGCGGCCGCCTCGCCGATCCCCGAGGACGCGCCGGTGAGCAGGATCCGCTTACCCCGCAGGTCGATGACGTCGCGGCCGGGCTGGTACTGCAACAACTCGGGGACGACCGGGGGACGCATGGTGGTCAGGACGAGTTGGTCGGCCAACCGCCGCAACGGGCTCTTGCTCACGCCCCGGAGTCTAGGCGAGCGATCTGTGCACAAATACGAGCGCTCACCGCTCCAATTCGTGCACAAATCGCTCAGTTCTGGCCGCCGGCGAGCAGGCCCGACGAGGCGAACTTCAGCCCGGCTCGCAGCTCGTCGAGGCGGATCGGGTCGTCGGACTCGATGTAGCGCAGCGTCGTGGCCACCGCCATGTTGAAGAACAACCACGCCAACGCCTTTGGGCTCAGCTCGTTGCGGTACTGGTCGTGGTAATGGTTCATGTGCAGCGTCGACATCGCCACCAGCGTCGCGTTCAGGCCCGAGATGCTCTCGAAGGTGCGCACGTGATCGGGGCGTTCGGCGAGGTAGCGAAGCAGACCGCGGTTGGCGATCGTCACATCGATGAGAATGTCGATCGAGGCCGCCATCGCCTCGGCGGGTTCGGCGAGCGTCACCGTCCGCAGCCGTTCCTCCAGCGCCGGCGCCTGCGACCGGGCGAGGTGTTCGATGGCGGCGCCGAGGATCTCCTCTTTGTCGGAAAAGTATTGGTAGATCGAGCCTTTGCTGACGCCTGCGCGGTCGGCGATCAGGTTCGTGGTGATCTGCGTTGGGTCTGTGGTGAGGAGCAGGTCGGCGGTCGACTCGACGATTTTTGCGACCATCGCACGAGAACGGTGCTGTTGTGGCAGCTTCCGGCGGCCTGAGCTGCTGTTATTCGTGACCACAAGCGCCCCTCATGCGACTTGAATGCGACCTGGCGGTCATATTAACCTCGCCCGCACTACCTGGATAGGAGGTGGGCACCGCCCATGACCGCCACTTCGGATACCGATCTCTCCTCGCCGATCGACGACGGACCGATCGAACTGGTCCCGCCGGATTCGCTGACCGCCGAGCACACGGGCCGGTGGACGTTCCTGATCTTCGAGGGCGCGGCGTTCATGATGCAGGCGATGCATCCCGTCATCGCCGAGGTCACCGGCCGCTATTCCGCGGCGTTCCACGGTGATCCGGGTGGACGGGCGATCCGCTCCATCGACTCGGTGCTGCGGTGGACGTACGGCGGCACGGAGGCCGCGGCCGAGGGCAATCGCGTCCGGGCCATGCACCGGCCGATGACGATGAAGAGCGACACGACCGGCAGGCAGATCAGCGCGCTGAATCCCGAGGCGTACCAATGGGTCATCTGCACCGGCTACATCGTCAACGTGCACGGCGCCCGCCTGTTGATCGGCCGCGACTTCACCGACGACGAGAAGGCGCAGGTGTTGCGCGACAACCGCCGGCTCGCGCGCCTGCTGCACGTGCCGATGCGCGACTATCCCGAGACCGATCAGGAGATGACCGACTACTTCGAGTCGATGGTCGACAAACTCGAGGCCACACCGCAGGCCCAGAAGCTGATGGACGACCTGATCACCGGAACGATGGAGATGCCCCCGTCGCTACCGAAGATGTTCTATCCGGTGATCAAGGCGATGCTGCGGCCGGTGCTCCGCCTGAACTACCTGTCGATCGTCGGATTGCTCGACCCTCGGCTGCGCGCCAAGCTCGGCGTGAGCTGGAGCCCCGAGGAGGAACGCCAACTCAACCGCATCTATAAGGCGATTCGCATCGCCTACCGCGTGCTGCCCGATCGGCTGACGTACTTTCCGCTGGCGTATCACGCGCGCAAGCACCATCAGTGCCTGGAGAAGATGAAGGAGCGGCAGAAGAAGTCGTTCGCCTACCGCGTCCCGGGCGCCGTTACGCCGTCCTAGCGATTCGGGTGCGCTACCCGTCGCTCAGCGATTGCTAGTGCACCGAAACCGCTTCTCAGAAGTAGCGCGGGAAAGCGCTCCAGTCGGGGTCGCGCTTCTCCAGAAACGCGTCGCGGCCCTCGACCGCCTCGTCGGTCATGTACGCCAAACGCGTTGCCTCACCGGCGAACAACTGCTGGCCCACCAGCCCGTCGTCGGTCAGGTTGAACGCGTACTTGAGCATCCGAATCGCTTGCGGGGACTTGCCGTTGATCTCCGACGCCCACTGCAGCGCGACGGTCTCCAGTTCGGCGTGATCGATGACCGCGTTGACCGCACCCATCGCGTGCATCTGCTCGGCGGTGTACGGCCGGCCGAGGAAAAAGATTTCGCGGGCGAACTTCTGACCGACCTGCTTGGCCAGATACGCGCTGCCGTAACCCCCGTCGAAGCTGCCGACGTCGGCGTCGGTCTGCTTGAACCGCGCGTGCTCGCGGCTGGCCAACGTCAGGTCGCACACGGCGTGCAGGCTGTGCCCGCCGCCGGCCGCCCACCCGTTGACCAGACAGATGACCGGCTTGGGCATGAACCGGATCAGCCGTTGCACCTCGAGGATGTGCAGGCGCCCGGCACGTGCGGGGTCGACGGTCTCGGCGGTCTCGCCCGACGCGTACTGATAGCCGCTGCGGCCGCGGATCCGCTGATCCCCGCCGGAGCAGAACGCCCACCCGCCGTCCTTCGGCGACGGCCCGTTACCGGTCAGCAGCACGACTCCGACATCCGACGACATCCGGGCGTGGTCGAGGACGCGGTAGAGCTCGTCGACGGTGTGCGGGCGAAAAGCGTTGCGCACCTCGGGCCGATCGAACGCCACGCGCACCGTGGGCTGCGGCACGCCGTCGACGACGTGGCGGTGATAGGTGATGTCGGTCAGGTCGAAGCCGTCGATGGAACGCCACTGCGACGGGTCAAAGGGGTTGTCACTCACGGGGATACCTTATCGATGCGGAAAACCGGGCAGCGCCCCGCGAGCGCCTCGAACTCGTCGGGATCGGGCCCGGTGACCAGTCCGGCGTTCTTGATGAAGTCGACGCCCGTGGGCACCTTGGTCGGAAACTGCCGCAGCAGTGGTCGCGCCTCTTCGACGGGCATCTCCACCATGTGCACCCGTTCGCTGCGGCGGCCGATGTGCAGTGTGGCCTCGCCGGCGGCCCGGACGTTCGCGGCCCAGTCGGAACCCGGCACCCCGCCGACCACGTAGCGCTGCCCGTCGACGTCCATCGGCGTGACCGGGGTCTTGCGCGGTTTACCGGTCTTACGGCCGGGGGCCTCGAGCACGACCGGGCCCTTCTCACCGAGAATGCCCAGCGTCTGCAGCCCGATCATCACCTTGTTCACGTACTTCAGCCACCACGGCAAGCGGATCTCGGACATGGTCGAAACGCTACGTGATCGCCTCGACGCGGAACACCGGCAGGCGGCCGGCCATGGCCTCGGCTTCGTCGGGTGTCCCTGTGGCCAGGATGCCCGCGCGCTTCATCATGTCGACGCCGACGGGAACCTGCGCCGGGAACTCCCGCAAGACCGGCCGCGCCTCGGCCGGGCTCAGCTCGACGAGCCGCACCCGCTCCGATCGCCTGCCCTGACGAAGCGTGACCTGGTTCGCCGCGCGGACGTTGCGCACCCAGTCCGCGCCCGGATAGCCGTTGATGAGGTAGCGCGTGCCGTCGACGGACATGGGTGTCACCGGCGTCGACCGCGGCTTGCCGGTGTTGCGGCCCGGCACCGTCAACACAACGGGGGACTCGTGCCGCGAGATCGGCAGCCCGAGCCGCAACAGCGCCATCACCACCTTGTTGGCGTGCTTGAGCCAACGCGGGGGAGCGACCCGGTCGCCCATACCCAGGAGGCTAGCGCTCAGACCGTGACGCCGTGGTCGGACAGCGCGGTCCGCAGACCATCGGGCCGCTCGGTGGTCGGCAGCGGATCGACAAGGGCGAATCGACAGCCCACCGCGCGGGCGCCGCCATCGGCCTCGTCGCTGTCTCCGATCATCAGCGCGGACGCGGCGGTCACACCCAGCCGGGACAGCGCGGTCTCGAAGATCGCGGGGTCGGGTTTGACCGCGCCGACTTCGAAGGACAGCACGAACTCGTCGACGAACTCGGCCGCACCGATGGACGCGAACGCCGGCCGCACGTCGAAGGCGATGTTCGAGACCACCGCGGTCTTGATGTTCTGCCGGCGCAGGCCGCGCAGCACCTCGGCGGTGTCGGGATACGGCGTCCAGTTCAACGGGTCGATCAACAGCCCGTACAGCGACTCGGCGTGCTCGTCGGCCAGCCCGGATTCGCGTAGCACGTGCAGGTACGCCTCGCGGTGCAGATGCGGCGCCAGATCGCGGTTCACCCATACGTCGTGGGCTTCCGGGCTCATCTCGACGTGGTGGCCCGTCGGCGCGGTCATGCGCCGCATCAACTCGGCCTGCACGTGGCCGTCGACCTCGCGGTCGTCGACCTCCATCCCGTGAAACCAGCTGTCGTCCTCCTCGAGGCGGAACAGCGTGCCCGAGTAGTCGAACAGGACGGCCTTGATGTCACCCATTGCGCCGATGCTACCGCCGAATCCGAGTCACTTTGTCGCGCAGTACTTCTCGCTCGCGCTCGTTGTCGGTCATGGCGGCGGCCCGCTCGAACTCCGCCACGGCTTCCGCGTCGCGGCCCAGTCGGGCCAGCAGTTCGCCGCGCACACTCGGCAGCAGATACGAATCGTCCAGGCCGGACAACGAGTCGACGATCTCCAGACCCGCGGCCGGACCGCTGGCCATCGCCACCGCCACCGCCCGGTTGAGGTGGACCACGGGCGACGCCGCCACTTGGACCAGTCCGTCGTACAGCGCGACGATGCGGTGCCAGTCGGTGTCGGTGGCGGTCGGCGCGGTGGCATGGCATTCGGCGATCGCGGCCTGCAGCGCATAGGGTCCCCAGCCGATACCCTTGCGCTGCAACGCGTTCGCGGCGCGTTCGAGCGCGGCCACCCCACGCTGGATCTGCGCCCGATCCCATTTGGCGCGGTTCTGATCCTCCAGCAGGACCGGCCTGCCGTCGTCGTCGGTGCGCGCGGCAAAGCGTGACGACTGCAGCTCCATCAGCGCCACCAAGCCGTGAACCTCGGGCTCGTCGGGCACCAGCGCGGCGAGCACCCGGCCCAGGCGCAGCGCCTCGGCGCATAGCTCATCGCGAATCCAGCGCTGACCGAACGACGCCGAATACCCCTCGTTGTAGATCAGATAGATCACGCTGAGCACCGCCGAGAGCCGCTTCGGATACTCGGAGCGGTCCGGCACCTCGAACGGCACGTTCGCCGCCGACAGCGTCTTCTTGGCGCGGGTGATGCGCGCGGCGACGGTCGGGGTGGACGTCAGGAAGGCGCGGGCGATCTCCTCGGTCGTGAGGCCACCGACCACCCGTAGGGTCAGCGCGATCCGGCCTTCCCGCGACAGCACCGGATGGGCCGAGATGAATATCAGCCGCAGCACGTCGTCGTCGATGCGGTCGGGGTCCCACGGTTGGTCGACATGGCTTTCGAGCTCACGCGCCATCGCGGCATATTTGCTGTCGAGATTCTCCTGCCGGCGCCACAAGTCGATGGCCTTGCGTTTGGCCACGGTGGTCAACCACGCGCCGGGGTTGCGCGGAACACCGGACGCCGGCCACTGCTCGAGCGCGTCCACGAGCGCGTCGGCGGCCAGGTCCTCGGCGAGCCCGACGTCGCCGACCGAACGCGTCAGTGTCGCGACGATTTTCGCCGCCTCCATGCGCCACACCGCGTCGACGGTCGCCTGCACGTCGCTCACGCCTTCATTGTGCCGAGCCGATGCAAACCGCCGTTTCCTTGCGGCGTGTCGCGATGCTTTCCAACAGGTCGCGACGGAAAGTTGGAAGGTATGACCCACAGGTTGGTCACGGCGTATTGGGAAGGCCGCAAGGCGTTCCCGCACACGCTCGTCAACCCGTACGCGGGGTTGGGGGACCGGGCGATCGCGAGGATGTGGCGGTTGGGCTGGCAGCGCGCCGCCGACGAGCAGAGGGGCATCCCGAGCGAAGAGGAGCGACTCGCTCGCTTCGCCGCGGAAATCGATGCCCTCCTGGACTAGTCGCCTCGACGCGCTCCGGCGCCGTCACCCTCGCGCGATACTCGGTGTCACCGGCCCGCCCGGTGCGGGCAAGTCGACACTGGCCGAGGCGATCGCGACCGCGACCGACGACGCGGTGTACGTCCCGATGGACGGCTTCCATCTCGCCGACGTCGAACTCGAGCGGCTCGGCCGCCTCGACCGCAAGGGCGCCATCGACACGTTCGACGCATACGGGTATCTCGCTCTGTTGCAACGCATCAGGGCCCAGGGCGACGAGACCGTTTACGCGCCGGCGTTCGATCGCGATCTCGAGCAGCCCGTCGCCGGCAGCATCGCCGTCCTGCCGAGCCACCGGTTGGTCGTCACGGAAGGCAACTACCTCCTCGACGACGACGACCCGTGGCCGTTGATCCGCGCGCTGCTCGACGAGGTCTGGTTCGTCGACGCCGCTCCCGACGAACGCCGTCGCCGCCTCGTCGCCCGCCACATCGCGTTCGGCAAGGCGCCGGAGCGGGCGGAGACATGGGTGCGCGCCGTCGACGACGTCAACGCCGCGCGCATCGAACGCGTCAAACCGCGGGCGGACTGGGTGCTCACTTCCTAGCGCGAGAAGGAACGTCAGCCGACGGCGCGCTCCGAACCCTCCCAGAACTGCGCGCGCACGGCCTTCTTGTCCGGCTTGCCCAGCGCGGTCACCGGCACCGAGTCCACGACGATGACCTGTTTGGGCGACTGCACCGACCCCTTGCGCTCCTTGACCGCCGCCTGGATCTCCGAGGTCATCTGAGCGACGGCGTCCTCGGAACGGTCGGCGTCGGGCCGCAGCACGACCACCGCCGTCACCGCCTCGCCCCACTTCTCGTCGGGGGTGCCGATCACGCAGACCTGGGCGACCGAAGGATGTTCGGCGACAACGTCTTCCACCTCGCGGGGGAACACGTTGAACCCGCCGGTGACGATCATGTCCTTGGTCCGGTCGACGATGTAATAGAAGCCGTCCTCGTCCTCGCGGGCCAGGTCGCCGGTGTGCATCCAACCGTTACGGAACGTTTCAGCCGTCGCCTCGGGCTTGTTCCAGTAGCCGCCGGACACCAGCGGACCGGACACGCAGATCTCGCCGACCTCACCCTGCGGCACCGGATTGTCGTCGGCGTCGAGCAGCGCCACCCGCGCGAACACCGTCGGTCGCCCACACGACGTCAACCGCTTCTCGTCGTGATCCCTCTTCGCGAGGTAGGTGATCACCATCGGCGCCTCGGACTGGCCGTAGTACTGCGCGAAGATCGGGCCGAAGCGGTCGATCGCCTCCCGCAGCCGCACCGGGTTCATCGCCGATGCGCCGTAGTACACCGTCTCGAGCGACGACAGGTCGCGGGTGCGCGAATCGGGATGGTCCATCAGCGCGTAGATCATCGACGGCACCAACATCGTCGCGGTGATCTTCTGCTCCTCGATCACCCGCAGCACCTCGGCGGGGTCGAACTTGGTCAGCACGAACAGCTGGCCGCCCTTGATGATCGTCGGCACGAAGAACGCCGCGCCGGCGTGCGACAACGGGGTGCACATCAAGAACTTCGGATTCTCGGGCCACTCCCATTCGGCGAGCTGGATCGTCGTCATCGTGGTGATCGACTGCACGGTGCCGATCACGCCCTTCGGCTTACCGGTGGTGCCGCCGGTGTAGGCCATGCCGCCGATGTGGTCGGGCGGCAGGTCGGCGGCCGCCAGAGGCTGCGGCGAGTACTTCGCGGCCTCGGCGGTCAGGTCGACGGCGACACCTTCCAACTCGTCGGGCACCGGCCCGATCGTCAGGATCTGCTTGAGTCCCGGCACCTTGTCCAGCAGTCCTCGCGCTCGCTCCACGAACATCGGGTTCGGGTCGATGATCAGCGAGGTGACCCCGGCGTCGTTCAGCACATAGGCGTGGTCGTCCAGGGACCCGAGAGGGTGTAGTGCGGTGCGGCGGTAGCCCTGGGTCTGCCCGGCGCCGATGATCATCAGCACCTCCGGGCGGTTCAGCGACAGCAGGCCGGTGGCCGTGCCCGAACCCGCGCCGAGCGCCTCGAACGCCTGAATGTACTGGCTGATGCGCTCGGCGAGCTGCCCGCCGGTGAGCGTGGTGTCGCCGAGGAACAGCACCGGCCGGTCCTTGTTCCGCTTCAGTGCCCCGACGGTGAGGTGGCCGGAATGGATGGGATGACGCAGGAGGTCAGCACTCATGCACCTCAGACTAGAACGTGTTCCAATTCCAGTCAGCAGGTCCCTGGGAATCGGCCGCCGCGTGCGGCTGGTGTACGAACGATCTCGGCTTGAGAGCGAGGTCGCAATGGCAACGTCAAGTCCCTTACCGCGAACGCCGTCGGCACCGTGATCCGCGACTCGGGGGTGTGCGCGGGAGCGTAGGTTCGGTGAAGTGAGTGACCGGCAGCGGCTGCGCCAGACGATATTGAAGTTGGCGCGCGAACGCGGCCCGGACAAGACGATCTGCCCGTCCGACGCCGCCCGCGCGATAAGCGGCGACAACTGGCGCGACCTGATGGATGAGGCCCGGGAAACCGCGCGCGAGCTCGCCCGCAACGGCGATGTCGAGATCACGCAGAAGGGCGCGGTGCTCGACCCGAACGCGACGTGGCGCGGACCCATCCGGATCCGCGCCACCTAGCGATTGCGAATCTGTATTCCAGCAGGCGCCTACTCGCACTTTCGCTGCGTAATCACAGTTTCGCGGCCGCCACCGCTGTCACCCCAATTTGTCGGCCTCGGCCCGTGCCTGCGCCGCGATCTTCTCGGCGAGGTCGGCCTTCCACTGGATCTCCTTCTTGATCCACGGATTGTCCTGCGGGAACTGGTCGGTCTCGCCGACCAGCCGGACCTCGAGCCGCACTCCCGGCCCCAGCGGACACTTCTGGGCCCACTGCTTGGCCTCCTCCGGCGAGGAGACGTCGATGATCCAGAAGCCGTTGAACAGCTCCTTGGCCTCCGTGTAGGGCCCGTCGGTCACCACCGGCGGGTCGGAGTCGAAGTCGACGACGAAACCGTCCTCCGGTCCGGTCAGGCCCTCGCCGGCGAGCATCACCCCGGCCTTGATCAGTTCCTCGTTGTAGCGGCCCATCGACTCGATGACCTCGTTGAAGTCGATCTCGGCGTCGGCGAACGCCGCCGCACCCTCGGGGGTGACCCGCATGATCATCATGTATCGCGCCATCAGTCCATCTCCTCGTGTTGTCGGTTCGGTCGGGGCCGGTCTTTCGCGCCCTCACAACTACGTCGAACGGGATCCCACTGGATTCGACACGCGCCGCGAACCTTTTTCATCGGAGTTTTCGGAGAATCTTTATCGCCGGGCCAGAGCGGGCTTAGACACCCCCGCTGACAATCGGTCATGAGGATCGCGCGCTCGATCGCTGTCGCCGTGGTGATCAGCGGCGCCCTGGTCGCGATGTACGCCGTGCCGCGGGTGCTCGCAGGACCGCTGTGCAGCATCGGTGCCGTTGTCGGCTACGCGACCGTCGGCGGTCACCCCGCCGTGCTGGCCGCCTACGGTCGCATCGGCGGTGCGGGCTCGGCGCCGTTCGGTGGCGGCGATCACTGGCAGGAGCGGTTGGCCGCGGTGTCGCTGCGCACGGGCGACCTGCTCTGGGACGTCCAGTTGCACGGCAAATCCGGCTGGGACCGCGCCGTACTCGTCGTCGCCGATGGCCTCGCGTACGTCGCCACCGACTACGGGCTGTCGATCGTCGCCGTCGAGGACGGGCGAATCGTCGCGCAGAACGACCACATTCGCGGGCTCGACAACGACTACGCGCAGGCCTACACCGCCTACCATGTCGATCCGCGGAGACGAGCGGTCATCGCGCTCACCCAGACGGGTGACATCGTCGAAATCCCGCTCGGCACAACCGAAGCCGCACCTGCGCCCGCCGCGGTGGCCGACGCCTGGCGGGCCACGCTGATCGCCGACTCGGCGCCCATGCGCGATGCGACCTTCAACTTGATCGACGTCGACCCGGCCGCCACGCCGAAGCGCATGGCCCTCCCCGACGGCGGCGCGATCCGGTTGTCCCGGGAGACCGGCGTCTTGATCCGCGAACGGCCCGACGGACATTCCGATGTGCTCACCCACATCCACGACATGACCGGGCCCGAACTCATCTACGAAATCGTGCGCACCCCCGCGGCGCTCGCCACCGCCGAACAACTCGCCGAGGGCACCGGCATGTTCACGAAGCACCACTCGGCGGCGGCGCCACTGGGTACCGTGAGCGGCGTCGTGCTCGTGCGCGGCGACGACCCGAACGCCGCTGGGCGAGAGTCGCTCCGGCTGATCGACGTCGGGTCGGGGGAGACGGTGGCGGTGGTGGCTGACCTCAACGACATCAAGCGGGCGACTGCCACACCCGACGGGCACATCCTCGTCATCGCGACGCCCGCCTTCGATGCCGCCAGCGATAACCGCCTGATCGTCCTGCGACCCGACGGCCGGGTCGTGTCGACCGACATCGGGCTGACCGACTTCTGGGGCCGTACCAGAGCCGACGCGAGGAGCACCGATGCCCGCTGACCTGGTCATCCGCGGAACCATCCTCACCGTCGACGACGACCGGCCCGACGCGGAGGCGCTCGCGGTCAGCGACGGCCGCATCGTCGCGGTGGGCAGCCGCAGCGAGATCGACGGCTGGATCGGTCCCGGCACCGAGACCCGCGACGTCGACGGCTGCGTGATGCCGGGTTTCGTCGAGGCCCACGGCCACCTGCTGATGGAGGCCATCGTGCTCTCCGAGCGGATGGTCGACATCCGACCGGTCACGCTGCCCGTCGCCGACGACGTGGTCGCCGCGATCCGCGCCGAGGTCGCCAAACGCGGCCCCGAGGGGGCATACCTCAACGGGTGGGATCCGCTGCTACAGAACGGATTACCGGAGCCGACGCTGGACTGGCTCGACGAGATCGCGCCCGACGACCCCCTGGTGATCGTGCACAACTCGGGGCACAAGGCCTACTTCAACAGCGCCTCCGCCCGAAAGTTCGGGCTCAGCCGCGACACCCCCGACCCCAAGGGCGCGCGTTACGGCCGTGACGCCCACGGTGACCTCGACGGCACCGCTGAGGAGACCGCCGCGGTGTTCAGCCTGCTGGCCGGCGTGATCGACCCCGCCGACTACCCGGCGATGCTGCACGCCGAACTGCGGCGGCTCAACGCGGCCGGGCTGACCACCTGTTCCGAGATGGCCTTCGACCCGGTGTTCCGCCCCGTGATCGACGCGCTGCGAAGCGACCTGAGCGTGCGGCTGCGCCTCTACGAGATCTCCAACGCCCAGATGTACACCGATGCGACACCCGGCAACGGCGACGATCTGCTCCGGCAAGTCGGCATCAAGATCTGGGTCGACGGCTCCCCATGGATCGGCAACATCGACCTGTCGTTTCCGTACCTGGACACCGATGCCACCCGCACCATCGGCGTCGCGCCCGGCTCGTGCGGATGCGCCAACTACACCCGCGAACAGCTCACCGAGATCGTGCACGCCTACTTTCCGAAGGGTTGGGCGATGGCCTGCCATGTGCAGGGCGACTCCGGCGTCGACACGATCCTCGACGTCTACGAAGAGGCGTTGCGGCGCTGGCCCCGCGACGACCACCGGCTGCGGCTCGAACACGTCGGCGCCATCCGCGACGATCAGCTGCAACGCGCGCACGATCTCGGCGTCGTCTGCAGCATCTTCGTCGACCAGATCCACTACTGGGGCGACATCATCGTCGACGGGTTGTTCGGCGCCGAGCACGGAAGCCGTTGGATGCCTTGCGGTTCCGCGGTCGCCACGGGTATGCGGATCTCACTGCACAACGATCCGCCGGTCACCCCGGAGGAACCGCTGCGCAACATCAGCGTCGCGGCCACCCGCACGGCGCCGAGCGGACGGGTGATCGGACCCGAACAGCGGATCTCCGTCGACCAGGCCATCCGGGCGCAGACGCTGGACGCGGCCTACCAGTTGTTCGCCGACGACGTGGTCGGCTCGCTGGAAGTCGGGAAGTACGCCGACATGGTCGTGCTGTCGGCCGACCCGCGGACCGTCCCTCCCGATCAGATCGCCGACCTCGTGGTGAACGCGACCTTCCTTGCGGGACGGCAGGTTTACCCGAAAACCGTCTGAGCCGACGGCGGTCATGGCACGCTTGCGGCATGTCTGACCTGCAAGACCCGCAATTTCTCGACGAACGGCTGGCGCACTGGGCCGAGACCAAGCCCGACGCCGAGGCGATGACCTATCTCGACCGCACCTGGACGTGGTCGCAGTGGAACGACCGGGTCCGCCGGCTGGCGGGCGCGCTGCAGCAGCGCGGCATCAAACGCGGTGACGTGGTGGCGTTCCTCGACAAGAACCACCCCTCCTGCGTCGAGCTGACGATCGCCGCGGCATCGCTGGGCGCGGCGAACGCGATCATCAACTTCCGCTTGGCCGCCGACGAACTCGACTACGTGCTCAACGACTCCGGCGCCAAGCTGCTGATCGTGGGTAAAGAGCTGAAGCCGACGATCGACAAGATCCGCGACAAGCTCACCAAAGTCGAGCAGATCATCGAGGTCACCCCGGAGGGCGGCGACGACGACGAATACGAAGCGCTGCTCGCCGACGCGACACCGGTCGTGCGGGCCGAAGATGCCCGACCCGACGACGTCGCGATCATCATGTACTCCTCGGGCACGACGGGACGCCCCAAGGGCGTGCAGATCACCCAGGCCAACCTGATCGCGCACACGATCCACGCGCACAACGGTTGGGCCTTCGACGAGGGCGACAAGAGCATGGTGTCGATGCCCCTGTTCCACGTCGGCGGATCGTCCTACGTCCAGTTCGGCATTCACGACGGCGTACCGACCGTGATGACCCGCGAGGTCGACGGCGCCTCGCTGGCGGGTGCAATCCTCAAGGGCGCCAACCGAACCTTCCTGGTGCCTGCGGTGCTGGCCAAGGTGCTGGAGTCCGGCGAGGATGCCGTCAAGTTGTTCGGCGCCCTCAAAACGTACGTCTACGGCGCCTCGCCGATGCCACTACCGCTGTTGCGGGCGGCGCTGGAGGCCTGGCCCAATACCGATTTCATCCAGGTGTACGGGTTGACCGAGGTGTGCGGCGTGATCAGCCAACTGCTGCCCGACGACCACCGCTCCGGCACCGAAGAGCGGCTGGTCAGCGCGGGCCGGGTGATTCCGGGCGCCGAGGTCCGAGTGGTGGACCCCGACACGTTACAAGACGTTGCTGCCGGCCAGCAGGGCGAATTGTGGTTCCGCACACCGCAACTGATGAAGGGCTACCACAACAAGCCTGAGGCGACGGCCGAAGCCATCACCGAAGACGGATGGTTCCGCACCGGCGACATCGGCCGCATCGACGAGGACGGATACATCTTCGTGGAGGACCGCCTCAAGGACATGATCATCTCCGGCGGCGAGAACATCTACTCCATCGAGGTCGAGCGCGTCATCGCCGAACATCCTGCGGTCACCGACGTCGCGGTGATCGGCGTGCCCGACGAGAAATGGGGCGAGGTGGTCAAGGCCGTTGTCTCGGTCGAGGATTCGGTGAACCCCGAGGAGATCATCTCGTGGTGCCGGGAGCGGCTCGCCGCGTACAAATGCCCGAAGTCCGTCGACATCGCCGACGAGTTGCCGCGTAACCCGACCGGCAAGATCCTCAAGAAGGAACTGCGTAAACCGTACTGGGAGAACCGCGACCGCGCGACGGTCTAGTCGGGCGGCCGTACCGGGATCGCGATCTCGTTGCGGCGGCGGAACGGCAGCGTCCACGGTGGGTCGTAGAACCAGGACTGCGGTGGCCCGACGGACTCGATTCCATTGGCGCGCAGAGTCTCCGAGAGTTCGCGCGTGCGGTCGGCGACGGCGCGCGGGCTCCGGTCGCCGGTGAAGCGCAGCACCGCGACGGTCTCACCGGGCACCTCGACCAGCCGCACCTTGTCGTCATCCGGCGTGGGCAGCGTGTCCAGCGTCCATTTCGACGGCATGTAGAAGCGGATCGTCGAGTTGCCGTCCTCGTGGGCTTGCGCGACTGGCGCCGTCATTGCGATCTTCTCGCGGGACTGCTGGCTGACCGGGGCGGTCATCGCGATCGTTTCCTCGCGGTGGTTGCCGCCGAAGATGTAGCCGGCCAGGCGGCGGAACCCGATGTTCCTGGCGCGGTCCTCGTCGGCGTCGACGGTGGTCTCGGCGGCGATGCGCGGACCGTACCGGCGGATCTCCACCCGGTCGGACAGTTTCGTGGTCAGGTGGTGTGGCTCCTCGGTGCCCACCCGGATGCCGACGAGCGAGAACACCGACTCCGCGACCTGGACGGGGATCTCCAGCAGCTTCATCGGCGTCGGTTCAGGAACCAGATGTGCGACGACAGCACGGTCGCGAACGCACACCACAGCGGATACAACGCCAGCGGCGCCGCCTGGGCGCCTTTGACCTTCACCGCACGGCGCGTGAGGTCGGCGCTGCTGGCGGCGAGCGCACCCGCCGCCACGGCCGACGTGGCGAGCTTGCCCTGGTTGAAGAACAACCACGACCAGCTGCCGTTGAGCACCAGGTTCACCCCGAGCGCTGCGATGTAGCGGCGCCGCTCGCGTGTCTGACCGCGGCGCTCGAGATCGTCGAGGGTTGCCGCCGACGTTGCGGCGATGTCGGCGTACAGGATCGGCCAGACGATCGGAAAGGCCTGCGCCGGTGGCTGATACGGGGGCTTGCGCAGTTTCGCGTACCAGAAGGACTGCGAATCCTTGCTGGCCAACCCGCCCACGACCGCCGTCGCCGTCACCGCCAGCGCCGTCGGGGCCAATGTCTTCAGTTGCACGATGTGCTCCTAGGAACGAATCACAATTAGTTAAGCAACTGAAAGGTAGCCGCGAACCGCGATCGGTAAACCTCCCGATCCCGAACCGGCAGGATGGTCCGCATGCCGCAGCTCGACGACATCCTCGATCGGATGCATGTGGTCGCGCTCCCGATGCGGGTCCGGTTCCGCGGGATCACGGTCCGCGAGGTGGCGCTGATCGACGGTCCGGCCGGCTGGGGCGAGTTCGGGGCGTTCCTCGAATACGAACCGCCCGAGGCTGCGCTCTGGCTGGCGTCCGCGCTCGAAGCCGCGTACGAACCGCCCCCCGAGGTGCGCCGCGACCGCATTCCGATCAACGCGACCGTGCCTGCCGTGGACGCCGCGCGGGTGCCCGAGGTGCTGGCCCGCTTCCCCGGGGCGCGCACGGCGAAGGTCAAGGTCGCCGAGCCGGGGCAGTCGCTGGCCGACGACGTGGCGCGCGTCAACGCGGTGCGGGCCGTGGTGCCAACCGTGCGAGTGGACGCCAACGCGGGCTGGAGCGTCGACGAAGCGGTCGCCGCGGCGACGGCGCTGACCGCCGACGGACCGTTGGAGTACATGGAACAGCCGTGCGCCACGGTCGCGGAACTGGCCGAGCTGCGGCGCCGCGTCGACGTCCCGATCGCCGCCGACGAGAGCATCCGCAAGGCCGACGACCCCCTGCGGGTGGTGCGCGAAAAGGCCGCGGACGTCGCGGTGCTCAAGGTCGCGCCGTTGGGTGGGGTGCGGGCGCTGCTCGCGATCGCCGCCCAGATCGACATTCCCGTCGTCGTCTCCAGTGCGCTCGATTCCGCGGTCGGGATCGGCCGCGGTCTGCTGGCCGCCGCGGCGCTGCCGGAGCTAAGCCATGCGTGCGGCCTGGGCACGGGAGGGTTGTTCGTCGACGACGTCGCAGAAATCCGGCCCGCCGAGGACGGACACCTGCTTGTCGCTCCAGTGACCCCCGATCCGGCGCGGCTCTCGGGGCTGGCCGCGACGCCCGAGCGCCGCCGATGGTGGATCGACCGGGTGCGCGCCTGCTATCCATTGACACGTTGACACAAATCACTAGTCTCTGTGTCAACGCGCATCGGAGGCGACATGACCCAGACGGCCGAGCTACTACCTGTACAGAAGACGGCCGACGGGGTGCGTCCGAAAGTCATGCGGGAGTTCCGCAAACACAGCGGCAGCGCCTTCGGTGGGTTCTTCGGCGCCGCCGCCTTCGACGAGGTGGCGCTGGTGCCGGTGGCCGCCGCCGTGGACAAGACCGGCCGCTTCGAGGCCAACTTCGCGGATCGAGGGGTGCGAAGTGGGTTCTCGGCGTTCCTGGCGATCTGGGGCGACCCGCACGACCGCGCGGAGGAGGGGGAGCGGCTCAAGCGGATGCACCGTGAGGTCCGCGGCCGAGGTGACGGCGCCTTCACTGATGTGCGGTACAGCGCGCTCGACCCGCGGCTGTGGAACTGGATCGCCGTCAGTGGTCTGTTCCTGGTGCTGAACTCGTTCACCCCCTGCACCGGCATCACGATGACTTCGGCCGAGCGCGAGGCCGCCTACGCGCAGTTGCTCGAGGCCTTCCGGTCCCTCGAGCTTCCCGGCAACAACGCCAAACTGCCCGCGACCTACGACGAGGCCGTGCGGTATTACGACACCATGGTCGACACGACGTTGGCGGACAACGAGTTTCTGACGCGGGTCACCGACGGGCTGACCAAGCTGCCGCTGCCGACGCTGTTGATCCCGCCGGCGATGCGCCGCGTGCTGACCCCACCGTGGCTGCTGGTGCGTCCGGTGGTCGGCCGGGTCGTCAAGATCTGCTCGTTCGGCATCATGCATCCCGGCGTCCGCGAGTTGACGGGGTTCCGGTGGCAGGAGCGCCACGAACGCGAATTCGAGATGTACACGCGCGTGCTGCAGTTGGCGTGGCGGGTATTGCCCGAGAAGGTCACGTTGATTCCGTTGGCGCGCAACCGGTTGGAGTACGAGAAGCTCGTGCGGTTCCACCGTTCGGTCGCCCTGGACTCGTTCGGGCCGCCCGCGGGGTGTCCGGCCGGCCGGCAGGCATAACCTAGACCGATGCGACGGCTTCGCAACACCGACAGCCGCCCCGAACAGGAGGCCGCGATCCTCAAGGCGGCCGCCGAGGAGGTGGCGCTCGTCGGCGTCGGCAGGGCCAGCATGGACGTCATCGCACGCCAGGCGGGCGTCAGCCGCAGCACGCTGTATCGCCGGTTTCCCAGCCGTGACGTGCTGATCACCGAACTCGGCAGGCAGACATTCGATTTCGCGATGGCACGGCTGCAGACCGTCGGCATCGACGCGGGCGCGAAAGAGGCCGCGGTCGCCGCGTTCTGCGAAGGCCTGCGCCTGCTGAGCACCGAACCGGTGATGCGCCGGTTCCTGCGCCTCGACGGCGACCTGTCGGCGATGTCCGGCATGTTCGACGAGGCCGAGGACTTCCTCGAAAGCGCGTCGGCGGCGATGGCAAGGGCGCTGCGGGCCGCTGGCGCGACGATGCCCGACGCGGACCTGCTGGCGGTCAGCGAACTGCACATCCGGCTGGCCTGCTCGCTGGCGCAGGTGCGCACACCGGTGCTCGACGTCAACGACGGCAACGCGGTCCGCGCGTACGCGCTCAAACACCTCGCCCCGCTCGTCTGGTGAGCTGACGCGATGGGGGAGAGAGGCTTTCGGCTCGGCGTCATGGACCCGCTCGTACCGACGGTCGCCGCCCCCGAGATGCTGACGCGGCTGGATTATGTCGGTGCCGCCGCGGCCCGAGTCGACTCGTTCTGGGTTCCGGACCATCTCAACTCGTTGATGCCCCGCGCACTGTGGACGCGGCAACACAGCGCGGCAAGCCGATTGGCACCCCGAATCGACGCGGTCTTCGAACCGTGGACGATGCTCGGCCGGATCTCGGCACGCAACCGGCTCGCCGGGCTGCGGCTCGGCATCGGGGTGACCGATCCGTCGCGGCGCCATCCGGCGGTCACCGCACAAGCGGCGGCCACGCTCAACTTGCTCACCCGCGGCCGGATGATTCTCGGCATCGGCGCGGGGGAGCGCGAGGCCAACGAGCCGTACGGCATCGACTTCTCCACACCCGTCGCCCGGTTCGAAGAGGCGCTCGCCACGATCCGGGCGCTGTGGGAGTCCAAAGGCGCTCTGGTGAACCGTGATTCGCCGTATTTCCCGCTGCGCGACGCGGTCTTCGACCTGCCCGCGTATCAAGGCACGTGGCCGGACGTGTGGGTGGCCGCACACGGTCCGCGGATGCTGCGGGCGGCGGGGCGGTACGGGGACGGCTGGTTTCCCGCTTTCACTCAGCGGCCGGTCGACTATGCGCGGCGATTGGACGCCGTGCGCGCGGCGGCGTCGGACGCGGGCCGCGACCCGCTCGCCGTCACGCCCGCGCTGTGGATGCCGGTGATCACCGGCCGCACGGCCGATGACGTCGACGAGGCGATGGCGTCGCCGCTGGTGAAGTCGTTTGCGCTGAACGCCTCCGACGACTTCTACCGTCGTCACGGCGCCGAGCACCCGCTGGGCGCGGGTTTCACCGGCGCGCTGGACAACCTGCCGTTCACGCTCGACGAGCGGGCGGCCCTCGCCGCGGTCGAGCGCGTTCCGGACGCGGTAATGCGCGACGTGTTCCTCTGCGGTACACCGGACGAGATCGTCGACCGGGCAGCGGAGTGGCGCGACCACGGCGTTCGCTACCTCGTCGTGGCCAACCAGAGCCCGAGCCAACGCCGGCTCGGCAAAGCCATCGGCTCGTCGATCGTCTTCCAACGGCTGCTGGGCCGCCTGAGACGCCTCTGACGATGTCCTGATTTGTGGGGTACGTGGCCTAGACGCCACGGCGCCGGTGGCCAACACTGATTCCATGCGATCGGTGGTGATTCTCGGTTTTGCCGGCGTTCAGGCGCTCGACCTGGTCGGACCGTTCGAGGTGTTCACGGGTGCGTCGCGGTACCTGCAGGAGATGGGACGGCAGGGATACGAGGCCAGGGTGGTGACCCTCGACGGTCAACCCGCGACCACGGGCACCGGGCTCGCGCTCGTCGCCGAACCGCTGCCGGATCCGCGCGAACCGATCGACACGCTCGTCCTGCCCGGCGGCGTCGGCGTTCACGACGCGCGGACCAACCTCGACCTGGTGAACTGGATCCAGACCGTCGCGCAGAACTGCCGCCGGATCGTCAGCGTGTGCACCGGCGCCTTCCTCGCCGCCGAGGCCGGTCTGCTCGACGGCTGCACCGCCACCACGCACTGGGCATACACCGAACGGTTCGCGCGCGAATTCCCCAGGGTGACGGTCGATCCCGAACCGATCTTCGTGCGCAGCAACGAGCGCACCTGGACCGCGGCCGGTGTCACCGCGGGCATCGACCTCGCGCTGTCGCTGGTCGAGGACGACCACGGCACCGACGTCGCGCAGACGGTCGCGCGTTGGCTGGTCATGTACCTGCGCAGGCCGGGTGGCCAGACGCAGTTCGCCGCGCCGGTGTGGATGCCGCGCGCCAAGAGGGCGCCCATCCGCGAGGTGCAGGAGGCGATCGAGGCCGAACCCGGTGGGGCGCACAGCATCACGGAACTGGCGCGCCGCGCGGCGATGAGCCCGCGGCACTTCACCCGACTGTTCACCGAGGAGGTCGGCGAGGCGCCGGGCGCCTACGTCGAGCGGATCCGCACCGAGGCCGCCCGACGCCAACTCGAGGAGACCGACGACACCGTCACGGTGATCGCCGCACGTTGCGGCTTCGGGAGCGCGGAATCGCTACGGCGCAATTTCGTTCGCCGCCTTGGCATCTCGCCCGACCAGTACCGCAAGACATTCGCCTGACAGGAGATGACAATGACCCAGATCGCGATCATGGTGTACCCCGGATTCACCGCGCTCGACTTCATCGGCCCTTACGAGGTGCTGCGCAACCTGCCCGACGCCGAGGTGCGGTTCGTCTGGCACGAACCGGGTCCGATCGAGGCGGACTCCGGCGTGCTGCTCGTCGGCGCCACCCATTCGTTCGACGAGACCCCCTCGCCCGACATCATCCTGATCCCCGGCGGGCTGACGAGCTTCCAGCACGCCCGCGA
This sequence comes from Mycolicibacterium celeriflavum, assembly GCA_050205545.1. Lineage (GTDB taxonomy): Bacteria > Actinomycetota > Actinomycetes > Mycobacteriales > Mycobacteriaceae > Mycobacterium > Mycobacterium celeriflavum_A. The sequence goes on along the minus strand of JBNMQV010000004.1, from coordinate 69,070 downwards.
CGAGAAGGTCCTCGACTGGGTGCGCACGGCCCACGAGACGTCGACCTGGACGACGTCGGTGTGCTCAGGGTCGGTGATCCTCGCCGCGGCGGGCGTGCTCGACGGCCGCCGCGCGACGTCGCACTGGATGGCGCTGCCGATGCTCAAACCGTTCGGCGTCGACACCGTCTCCGACCAACGCGTGGTACACGAGGGCAAGATCGTCACCGCCGCCGGGGTCTCCGCCGGCATCGACCTCGGCCTGTGGCTCTACGGACAGATCGACGGCGACGCCAAGGCCAAGGCGGTGCAGCTCGTCATCGAATACGACCCGCAACCGCCCTACGACTCCGGGCACATGTCGAAGGCGTCGGCCGCCACCAAGGCGGCCGCGTCGACGCTGTTGAGCCGCGACACCGTCAAGCAGGGGCAGCTGGCGCCGACGATGGCGCTGCTGTGGACCGCCGCGCTGCAGCGGTTGCGCAAGAAAGCCGTCTCGACGCGCTGACACCCGGCGCCCCTGAGATAGCGTCGCGAGCATGGGGATACCCGAAGTTCGACCCGACCCGCCGACGCCGCTGGTCCGCGCCGGCGCCCGCCTCATGGGCACCGCACCCGCACGGTGGTTCCTACGCCGCGTCGGATGGCGGATCGACCGCGCGGTGATCAACATGACCGACGGCCGCGTATCGATGTCGCTGGTGATGCCCGAGGTGCTGCTGACGCACACCGGTGCCAAGTCCGGCGAGCAGCGCAGCACGCCGCTGACCTACTTCACCGACGCCGGCCGCGTGATCGTCATCGCGTCCAACTACGGCGGCGACCGCCATCCCGCCTGGTTCCACAACGTCAAGGCCAACCCGCGCGTAACGCTGTCCGCGCGCGGCTACCGGGGCGCCTTCGTCGGCGAGGAGGTCACTGGCGCCGAACGCGACCGGCTGTTCGAGCTGGCCAAGCAATTCGTCCCGAACTACGCCGACTACGAGAAGCGGGCAGGCAAGCGACGCATCCCGGTCATCGCGTTCACCGAAGTGACGGAATCTGCGTAATTCGTCACGCCGGAGGGCACCGAAATGACCGAACCACGGGCACTTGAGTACCGTCGTTCGAGTGAATTTGGACTACGACGATCGCGGTAATGGCCCATCGGTCCTGTTCATCGCCGGTCACGGCGGTGCGGGCCGGACCTGGCACCTCAACCAGGTGCCGGAGTTCCAGCGCGCCGGCTACCGCTGCATCACGTTCGACAACCGCGGGGTGGGCGCCACCGAGAACGCGACCGGCTTCACCACCGAGACGATGGTGTCCGACACGGCGGCGCTGATCGAGAAGCTCGACGCGGCGCCGGTGCGCATCGTGGCGGTGTCGATGGGTTCGTTCATCGCCCAGGAGCTGATGGTGTCCCGGCCGGATCTGGTGGACCGGGCGGTTCTGATGGCCACTCGCGGCCGCGAGGATCGAACCCGCGAGTTCTTCCGCAATGCCGAACGCGAGTTCCTCGACTCCGGAATCCAACTGCCTCCGGCGTACGACGCGAAAATCCGTCTGCTGGAGAACTTTTCACCCAAGACGCTCAACGATGACGCCAAAGTCCGGGACTGGATCGACATGTTCACCATGTGGCCCACCAAAGTCACGCCGGGCGGACGCGCGCAGATCGAGGTTCGTCCGCAGGGCAACCGGCTGCCCGCTTACCGAAGCATTACGGCGGCGACGCTCGTGATCGGGTTCGCCGACGACCTGGTGCTGCCGCCGCACCTGAGCCGGGAGGTCGCCGACGCCATCCCCAACGGCCGCTACCTGGAGATTCGCGACGCCGGTCACCTCGGCTTCCTGGAGCACCCGGAGGCGGTCAACAAGGCAGCGCTCGATTTCTTCGCCGATAGGCTGTAGTGGTGAACCCCTCGACCGCGCAGGCCCGCGTGGTCGTCGACGAACTGATTCGCGGCGGCGTACGGGACGTCGTGTTGTGCCCCGGATCGCGCAACGCCCCGCTGGCCTTCGCGCTGCAGGACGCCGACCGTGGGGGCAGGCTCCGGCTGCATGTGCGCATCGACGAGCGCACGGCGGGGTTTCTGGCCATCGGGCTGGCGATCGCCGAACGCGCCCCAGTCTGCATCGCGATGACGTCGGGAACGGCGGTGGCCAACCTCGGGCCGGCCGTGGTCGAGGCGAACTACGCGCGGGTGCCGCTGGTCGTCCTGAGCGCGAACCGCCCCTACGAATTGCTGGGCACGGGCGCGAACCAGACGTTCGAACAGCTGGGGTACTTCGGCACGCAGGTGCGCGCGTCGATCAGCCTGGGCCTGGCCGAGGAATCACCGGAACACCTCGACGTGCTCAACGCCCAGTGGCGTTCGGCGGTGTGTCGAATCCTGGTGGCGGCCAGGGGTTCTCGGTCCGCCAATGCCGGCCCGGTGCAGTTCGACATCCCGTTACGCGAGCCGCTCGTGCCCGATGCGGACGAGTCGGGGACGTACGTGCCCGAGGGCAGGCCCGGCGGCAAACCGTGGACGTACACCCCGCCGGTCAGCTTCGATCAGCCGCTCGACATCGACCTGACCCCGGACACCGTCGTCATCGCCGGGCACGGCGCAGGCGAGCATCCGAACCTGGCCGCACTGCCGACCGTCGCCGAGCCGACGGCGCCGCCCGCCGACAACCCGCTGCACCCGTTCGCGCTGCCGTTGGTGCGGCCGAAGCAGGTCATCATGCTCGGCCGCCCGACGCTGCACCGGCCGGTCTCGGCGCTGCTGGCCGACCCGTCGGTGCCGGTGTACGCGCTGACGACGGGTCCTCGCTGGCCCGACGTGTCGGGCAACTCGCAGGCCACCGGCACCCGCGCCGTCACCACGGGCACGCCGGACCCGGCCTGGCTCGCCCGGTGCGCCGAGGTGAACCGCCACGCGATGGAGGCGGTCCGTTCCCAGCTGAAGGCCCATCCGCTCAAGACCGGCCTGCACGTGGCCGCCGCGGTGGCCGACGCCGTCCGGCCCGGCGATCAGTTGGTGCTGGGCGCGTCGAACCCGGTGCGCGACGCCGCGTTGGTGGGCCTGGACACCCACGGGGTGAAGGTGCGCTCGAACCGCGGCGTCGCGGGCATCGACGGGACGGTGTCGACGGCCATCGGGGCCGCGCTCGCGCACGACGGCCGGACGATCGCGCTGCTCGGTGATCTGACGTTCGTCCACGACAGTTCGGGGTTGTTGATCGGGCCGACGGAGCCGACGCCGCGCAACCTGACCATCGTGGTGTCCAACGACAACGGCGGCGGCATCTTCGAACTGCTCGAGCAGGGCGATCCGAGGTTCTCGGATGTGTCGTCGCGCATCTTTGGTACCCCGCACGATGTGGACGTGGGCGCGTTGTGCCGGGCGCATCACGTGGAGAGTCGCCAGCTCGAAGCCGACGACCTGGTCGGGGCGCTCAATGAGCCGCACGACGGGATGCGGGTGCTGGAGGTGAAGGCCGACCGGTCGTCGCTGCGAGCGCTGCACGCATCGATCAAGGCGGCCCTGTGAGCGGTGCGAACGACCGAGCTTCTGTGAGGTTGGCCGTGATGGATCGCCTGGCCCAGCCCATCCGGTGGGCGCGCCGGTTCCTGCCGCGGCTCACGGCCGACCCGAACGAGTCGCACCGCCAGCGGGTGTTCCGCCGCATCCGCGTGGGCATCGTGATCGTGGCCTGCCTGGTGACTTTGCAGTCAGTGCTGATGGTGTTGGGCGCCTGGCGCAATGACCGGCAGATCGAGCGGCACCTGGGTGTCGCGGCCGCCGAGGTGCTCGACGCCGGACCGCGCCGGTCGACGATCGAGTTCGTCACCCCCGACCGCGTGACCTACCGGCCCGAGCTGGGTGTGCTGTATCCGTCGGAGCTCGAGACGGGGATGAACATCTACGTCGAATACGACAGGAACAACCCGGATCTCGTTCGCGTGCAGCACCGCAACGCCGCGCTGGCGATCATCCCCGCCAGTTCCATCGCGGTCGTCGGCTGGTTGATCGCGAGCGCCGCACTGGCCGGCGTGACGCTGATCGAACACCGAACCTCCCGGCGGGCCGCGGCCCCCGAGGTCAGGACTGGATGAGCATGCCGAGCCAGTCGTTGTCGTAGATGTCGACCTTCTCGCCGGAGACCAGGTCGTAGACGGTCGGCGTGCCCGCGGCTCCGGGATCGACGTCGAACAGGAACCCGAAGTTGTTCTCGTCCATCTCCGGAACGTTCACCGCCGACCCGCCGCTCGCGATCCGCTTGACCGCCTTGTCGGGCATGCCCACCGCGCGCGCCATGTCGGCCATCTCGTCGTCGCTGGGACCGGCTCCGCCGGGATCCTGGTTGGCCCAGAGCTCTTCGACGAACCGTTGGAACTGTGTGCCCGTCGCGCCGCTTCCGGTGGCCAAAAACAGCGCGTTGCTCACCCGCGCCGAATGCCCGTTGCTCACCTCGTCGAGGAATATCAACGGCCGGTAGGTGACGTTGAGTTGCCCGACGCCGATGTAGTACGCGAGCTGATCGCCGAAATCGGCTTGCAGGTCGGCGCAATGGCTGCACTGGGGTTCGGTGAAGATCTCGATGCGGTGCGGGGCGTCCTCGAATCCGGCGACCACACCGTATCCGTCCTCGCTGACCGTCAGCGGCGGCTGGGCCGGGTCGCGCTGCGCGGTGCCTGCGACGTGGTTGGTGCAGCCGACGGCGAGCAGCACGGTGACCGCCGTCGCCGCCAGCACCCGCGAGATTCGCATGTCAACCGCCCTTTCTCTGGTGCGCACGATACTCGACGCGGACACTTCGCAGCGTCCGTTGGCGCACCAGCTTTTCGTGTGCCGTCTTCCTCGCCGCAACCTCCACGACAGGCTGCGCTGAGACGATTTCGGCGTGCGCGTGGCAATCGTCGCAGAGTCCTTCCTCCCGAATGTCAACGGCGTCACCAACTCGGTGCTGCGGGTGATCGAACATCTGCGCCGCAGCGGTCACGAAGTCCTCGTGATCGCTCCTGACACCCCGCGCGGTGAACCACCCGCCGACCGCGTGCACGACGGCGTTCGTGTGCATCGCGTGCCGTCGCGGATGTTCCCGAAGGTCACCTCGCTGCCGCTCGGTGTGCCGCGGCCCCGGATGGTCGGCGTGCTACGGGGATTCGACCCCGACATCGTGCATCTGGCGTCACCGGCGTTGCTTGGCTACGGCGGCCTGCACGCCGCGCGCCGCCTTGGGGTCCCGACGGTGGCCGTCTTCCAGACCGACGTCGCCGGATTCGCCGAGAGTTACGGGGTCGGCTTCACCGCCCGCACCGCGTGGGCGTGGACTCGGCACCTGCACAGCCGGGCCGACCGGACCCTCGCGCCGTCCAGCGCGGCGATGGAAGACCTGACGGCGCACGGTGTTCCGCGTGTGCACAAGTGGGGTCGCGGTGTCGACATCACCGGCTTCGTACCGTCGGCGCGCGACGACGGTCTGCGACGTCGATGGTCGCCGGAGGGTAAGCCGATCGTCGGATTCGTCGGCCGGCTCGCACCGGAGAAGCATGTCGAGCGGCTGGCGGTGCTCGCACACCGAGACGACCTGCAGTTGGTCATCGTCGGTGACGGCATCGACCGGTCCAAGCTCGAAACCCTGCTGCCCTCAGCGGTTTTCAGGGGCGCGCTGTACGGTCGGGAACTGGCCGCCGCGTATGCCAGCATGGACGTGTTCGTGCATCCCGGTGAGCACGAAACCTTCTGCCAGGCCGTGCAAGAGGCGATGGCGTCGGGCCTGCCGGTCATCGCGCCGAACGCCGGCGGCCCGCGAGATCTCGTCGCGCCCTACCGAACTGGACTCCTGCTGGGGGTCGACGAATTCGAGGCCCGGCTTGCCGAATCCGTCGAGCACCTCATCGCCGAGCGGCAACGCTATTCGACCGCCGCACGCCGCAGCGTGCTGACCCGGACCTGGCCCGCCGTCTGCGACGAACTCCTCGGCCACTACGAGGACGTCATCGGCCAGCGCGGCCTCCGCGCGGCGTGACGTCGCGCCCCGTGAGGCGTCACCTCACCGCGAGGGAACTCAGCCCTGCGCTTCGACGGCGACCGGCTGCCATTCGTCCCACGTCTTGAGCCGGTTCTCATAGTCGGCCTTGGCCAGCTGCAGCGGCAACTCGCCGAAAAACGCGCGCAACGGCGGGTTTTCGGCGTCGACGACCTTGAGCAGAGCCCGCGCCGAGGCCTGCGGATCGCCGGGCTTGATCACCCGCTGGCTGCGGATCCGATCGGCTTCCTCGTGCACCTCTTGGTAATCGGGCAGCGGCGTCGACCGGCGAGACGACGAGCCCGCCCAGTCCGTCGAGAAGCCGCCCGGCTCGATCAGCGTCACGTGCACCCCGAACGGTGCCACTTCCTGAGCCAGCGACTGCGAGAAGCCCTCCAGCGCCCACTTCGACGCGTGATAGATCCCGAGGTTCTGGAACGCGACGATGCCGCCGATCGACGACACCTGGATGATGTGCCCGCTGCGCTGCGCCCGCAGATACGGCAGCGCGGCCTGCGTGACCCACAGCGCGCCGAAGACGTTCGTCTCGATTTGATCGCGGGCCTCCTGCTCGGTCACCTCCTCGATGAAGCCGAAGTGCCCGTAACCGGCGTTGTTGACGACGATGTCCAGGCGGCCGAAGTGGTCGTGGGCCTGTTTGACCGCGGAGAAGTCCGCATCGCGGTCGGTGACGTCCAGCGCGATGGGCAGCAGCGCGTCGCCGTACTTCTCGACGAGATCGTCGAGCGTCGAGACGTTGCGGGCGGTTGCCGCGACCTTGTCGCCCCGCTCGAGCGCCGCGATCGCCCACTCGCGCCCGAAGCCGCGCGACGTGCCCGTGATGAACCAAACCTTTTCACTCATGGTCCGTATATCCCCTGTCTGCGCCCGGCGCATTCCCGCTTCAAGCATCTTCACAGCTACGGTGGCCTCATGAGCCGCGCGACGCTGGAAAAGAACCCACGCGATGTGGCGTCGATGTTCGACGCGGTGGCCCGGCGCTACGACTTGACCAACACCGTCATGTCGCTGGGTCAGGACCGGTTCTGGCGGCGGGCGACGCGGGCGGCGCTGCGGATCGGCCCGCAGGACAAGGTGCTTGACCTCGCCGCAGGCACCGCGGTCTCGACCGTCGAGCTCGCGACCTCGGGGGCGTGGTGCGTGGCCGCGGACTTCTCTGTCGGCATGCTCGCCGCCGGAGCCGACCGCGACGTCCCCAAGGTCGCCGGCGACGCCACGCGGCTGCCGTTCGCGGACGGCGCGTTCGACGCCGTGACGATCAGCTTCGGGCTGCGCAACGTCGTCGACCACGTCGCGGGCCTGCGCGAGATGGCCCGCGTCACGCGCCCGGGCGGGCGGTTGGTGGTGTGCGAGTTCTCCACGCCGACGAATCAGTTGTTCGCGACGGTGTACAAGGAGTACCTGATGCAGGCGCTGCCGAGGATGGCCCGAGCGGTGTCCTCCAACCCGGAGGCCTACGTCTACCTGGCCGAGTCGATCCGCGCGTGGCCCGACCAGACGCAGCTGGCCCGTCAGATCGCCGACGCCGGCTGGACGTCGGTGCGCTGGCGCAACCTCACCGGCGGCATCGTCGCGCTGCACGCCGCCACCAAGCCCTTGCGCTGATTGCCGATCGGGCGACGCGACGGCACGCTACGGTCTGGGCATGCACGGACGCCTGGCCGACCCCGACTGCACCCTCGGAACCGATCCCCGCTCAGACCCTCGAATGGTCAAGGCGTTCGCGCAGTTCGGCCTCGACGGCCGGCTGCCGGCAGCGCCGTTGAGCGTCGACTCCCCGCTTGAGGAGCGCATCGCGTTCGCGACGATGAGCGAGGAGGGGATGGGCGTGATCCTCGAGGCGTTGGCCAAGGACCTGCCCGCCACTCCCGGTGTGACGACGTCGACGACCACGTTCCCCGGCCCCGACGGCAACGACATCACGCTGTTCGTCAGCCGCCCCGATGATGCGAGCGGTCCGCTACCCGCGGTCATCCATCTGCACGGCGGCGGAATGGCGCTCGGCAGCGCCGCCGACATCGGCTACATCAGGATCCGCGAATGCCTCGCCGCGACAGGGCTCGTCGTGGTCGGTGTGGAGTTCCGCAATTCCGGCGGCAAGCTCGGCCCACACCCCTTTCCGGCCGGGCTCAACGACTGCGCCGCCGCGGTGCGCTGGACCGCGGCCAACCGGACGGAACTCGGCGTCAGCCATCTGATCGTGTCCGGCGAGTCGGGTGGTGGCAATCTCACACTGACCCTCGCGCACAAGGCCAAACGGGAGGGCTGGCTCGACGAGATCGCCGGGTGCTACGCGCAATGCCCGTACATCTCGAACCGCTGGCTCGATGAGTGCGAGGACCTGCCGTCGCTGGCGGAGAACGACGAATACTTCGTCAGTCGTCACCAACTCGCGCTGCTCGGTTCGATCTACAACCCCGACGGCTCCCACGCCGACGACCCGACCTGCTGGGCGGCCGCGGCCACCGACGAGGACCTCAACGGGCTACCGCCACACGTCATTTCGGTCAACGAACTCGATCCGCTGCGCGACGAGGGCCTGATCTACTACCGACGTCTGGTCCGTGCGGGCGTACCCGCGGTCGGTCGCGTGGTCGCGGGCACCTGCCACGGCGGCGATCTGCTCTGCGGCGCCTACATGCCCGAGGTGTTCGACGCATCCATCCGCGACGTCAGCGGATTCGCCAAGTCGTTGGCTTAGTCCTCGATCTCGATCGCGGCCTGCTGGCTGCCGCCTCCCGGCGGGGCGCTGTTGACGATCGGCAGAGGCGGTTCGGATTTGGCATTCGGCGACGGCTTGCCGTTGGCCCCCCGATACGGTGTGCACACCCCGGCGTAAGGCACGTCCTGGCACGGCCCCTGCGGCAGCGCAGGCGCAACGGGAGCAGAAACCAGCGCGGCACCGGCGACCGCGAATGCGGCGATCACCGATCGAACTGTCATACCGAGCATCGTGGGGTCCTTCCGCCGATGCATACATGAACGCCGCTGTGCTCCAGGGTAATCCCTGCACGTCGCCGAAAACAGTTCGTCTAGCTGGGCTTACAGTTAGTCTGCTTATGCTTCACGGTCGCGACGGGCCTCCCAGATCCGTTCGGTCTGCGGTCCGACATCGGGGTCGTGCGTCTGTTGAAAGTTGCGGCCGCCGCGGCCGAACGTCGCGAGAACGGCTGCGGGAACGCCGGATTCGAGTACCGGTTCGTCGAGCCAGCGGCACGGACGCACATGGACCAGGTCGACCGCGACGGCGTCGGCGTCGTCGTCGCGGCGGTACGGCCCGTCGATGCGGCCCAGCCAATAGAGCCCGTCCGCATCGCGGGTCCACACGAAGGAGCCGTCCTCGGCGTCGGCGAACCGTCCGATGCGGCGAGCCAGCCGCTCACCGAAACCCGCGTCGCCGAAACCCACCACGCCCAGAGCCAATGCCCGGTCGAGCGACGCCTGCGGGTCGATGTCGTCACGGCGGGATCGCATCGGGGCCCGGTACACCGCGGTCATCCGCGATATTCTGCCTGCGACATGGAGACGTTCAAGCGCTATCTGATGTTTCAGGGCATGATGTTCGTCTTCGGCATCGTCGGGCCGATCTTCCTCATCATGTACTTCGCCTCCCAGCCGGACCCCTCGGTGCGTTGGGCCTATTGGATCGGGCTGTTCATCACCACGGCCGACATCCTGATTGCGTTGGGGCTCACGGCTTCTACGGCTTCTACGCCGTCTAAGGCTTCTAAGGCTTTGCCCAAGGACGACTAGGCGAACGGAGCGCGCTCGTCGATACGCCGCGACAGCCGGCCGGCGCCGCGCCACACCCTGGCGGTCCAGTCCTCGTCCTCGTCGGTGACGAAGTTGCCCATCACCCGCACCGCGATGTTCATCAGCGTCGACGAGCGCATCGCGAGCGGACCCGTCGACGGCAGGAACCGCGGAAAGGTCAGCAGCAGCGCGAGCCGCCGCGCCACCGAGAATCCGCGCGCATAGTGCGCCGAGAGCACCGAGGGCCACGCCTGCGACAGATCGCCGGTGCCCAGCAGTTCGGCGGCCAGCCGGCCGGTCTCGAGCCCGTAGTCGATGCCCTCGCCGTTGAGCGGGTTGACGCATGCCGCCGCATCGCCGATCAGCATCCAGTTCGGCCCGGCGACACCCGAGACCGCCCCGCCCATCGGCAACAGCGCCGACAGCCCGGCGCGCGGCTCGCCGACGAAGCCCCACTCCTCGCGACGCAACGCGGTGTAGTACGACATCAGCGGCCGCAGCGCGGCGTCGGCGGGTCGCTTGGCCGTGGCCAGCGCGCCGACGCCAATGTTCACCTCGCCGTTGCCCAGCGGGAAGATCCAGCCGTAGCCGGGAAGCACCTTGCCCTCGGGCGAGCGCAACTCCAGATGCGACGTGATCCACGGTTCGGCGGCCCGCGGCGTGGCGATGTATCCGCGGATCGCGACGCCGTACACCGTCTCCTGATGCCACTCGCGGCCCAGCACGCGGCCCAGCGTCGAGCGGGCGCCGTCGGCGACGATCAGGTTTTCACAGCCGATCTCGGCGCCCGAGTCGAGCACCACCGCTTCCACGCGGCCGGACGAATCATGGCGCACGTCAACGGCTTTCACGCCGAGCATCATCTTGGCACCGTCGTCGACGGCGACCATCCGGATACGGTCGTCGAGCTCGGTGCGCGGGACGGCGCTCGAGGTCGACGGGAACGACGGGCCCGGCCACTCGATCTCGACGTCCGCGCCGAACCCGGACATGCGCAGACCCCGGTGGCGCACCCGTCCGTCCAGCCACGGCCCGAGGCCGAGCCGCCGCATCTCCAGCACCGCGCGCGGGGTGAGCCCGTCGCCGCAGGCCTTGTCGCGGGGGAACTGGGCCTTGTCGATGACGAGCACATCGCGGCCGTCGCGCGCTGCCCACGCGGCGGCGGCCGACCCGGCGGGCCCGGCCCCGACGACGACCACGTCCGCCTTCATCGATCCCCCGGTCGTCCCCTGCCCTCCGGGCGTGGGCCCATCGCTCTCCCCTGGCCTTCGGCCGTGGGCCCAACCCGCCGGTAAATCCATGGTTCCCAGTATGTTGGCAGGGTGAGGACGCCAGCGACGGTGGTAGCCGGGGTCGACTTCGGAGATCCCGAATTCGCGCAGGAAGTGCGCGACGGGGTCGCCCGGATCGAGGACCTGATGGCCACTGAGCTCGGCAAAGCCGACGAGCTGATGGCCGAGGCGGTGCAGCACCTGTTCCAGGCCGGTGGCAAACGGTTCCGCCCGCTGTTCACGGTGCTCTCAGCCCGGCTGGGCCCGGACCCCGATGCCTGGCAGGTCACGGTTGCGGGCGCGGTCATCGAGCTGGTCCACCTGGCGACGCTCTATCACGACGACGTGATGGACGAGGCGCAGGTCCGACGCGGCGCCGACAGCGCCAACGCGCGCTGGGGTAACAACATCGCGATCCTGGCGGGTGACTACCTGTTCGCGACGGCGTCGCGCCTCGTCAGCCGGCTCGGGCCGGAGGCGGTGCGCATCATCGCCGACACGTTCGCCCAGCTGGTCACCGGTCAGATGCGCGAGACCCGCGGCGCGGCCGAACACGTCGATTCGATCGAGCACTACCTCAAGGTCGTCTACGAGAAGACGGCGTGCCTGATCGCGGCGTCCGGGCGGTTCGGTGCCACGTTCTCGGGTGCGGACGAGGAGCAGATCGAGCGGTTGAGCCGCCTGGGCGGCATCGTCGGCACGGCCTTCCAGATCAGCGACGACATCATCGACATCGACAGCGACCCCGAGGAGTCCGGCAAGGTGCCGGGCACCGACCTGCGTGAAGGCGTGCACACCCTGCCGGTGCTGTACGCGCTGCGCGACGACGGCCCGGGGGCCGACCGGCTGCGCGAGCTGCTGGCCGGGCCGGTGGAGAACGACGACGACGTGGCCGAGGCGCTGCGACTCCTGCGCGCCTCGCCCGGTATGGCCAAGGCCAAGGAGACCGTCGCCCAGTACGCGGTGCAGGCCCGCGAGGAGCTCGCCCAGCTGCCCGAGGGACCGGGCCGCCAGGCCCTGGCGACCCTGGTCGATTACACCGTGAACCGGCACGGCTGAGCAGCCGGAACTTGCGGAGCCTGACTAAGCGTTGACTCATCAGAGTCTCTGGGTCTGAAGGAGGAAGCGATGACTTGGCATCCGCACGCGAACACCGCCAAGACGTTCGCTCTGCTGGTGGGGTTCTCGGCGCTGATCGTGTTCGTCGCCTCGCTGTTCCGCAACACCGCGCTGATCGGGCTGGCGGTGCTGTTCGCCGTCGGCATGAACGCCTACATGTACTTCAACAGCGACAAGCTCTCGCTTCGGGCGATGCATGCCCAGCCGGTCACCGAGATGCAGGCCCCAGTCATGTACCGGATCGTGCGCGAGCTGGCGACGACGGCCCGCCAGCCGATGCCGCGGCTGTACATCAGCGACACCGACGCGCCGAACGCGTTCGCCACCGGCCGCAACCCGCGCAACGCCGCGGTGTGCTGTACGACGGGCATATTGCAGATCCTGAACGAACGTGAACTGCGGGCGGTGCTGGGCCACGAACTGTCGCACGTCTACAACCGCGACATCCTGATCTCGAGCGTCGCCGGCGCGATGGCCGCGGTCATCACCGCGCTGGCCAACATCGCCTACTTCGCGACGCTGTTCGGCGGTAACCGTGAAGGCGGTGCGAATCCGTTTGCGATCCTGCTGGTTTCGCTGCTGGGCCCGATCGCCGCGATGGTGATCCGGATGGCGGTGTCGCGATCGCGGGAGTATCAGGCCGACCAGTCGGGTGCGGAGCTGACGGGCGATCCGCTGGCGTTGGCCAGCGCGCTGCGCAAGATCAGCGCCGGCGTCGAGCAGGCGCCGTTGCCGCCCGACCCGAAGTTGGCCGACCAGGCGCACCTGATGATCGCCAACCCGTTCCGCGCGGGCGAGAAGATCGGCAAGCTGTTCTCGACGCACCCGCCGATCGGCGACCGCATCGCCCGCCTCGAGGCGATGGCCGGCCGCGGCCCGGGCTACTACTGACTGCCGGCGAGCACGCCTTAGATGTACCGGGATCGCCCGATCGGGGTAGAACGGAAGGCGGGTCCGATCAGTGCAAGGCGTGGCGTCGAACACGCAGAAGGGCGGTAGGCCGGACGATGTCCGGACGCCGGCTCCGCCGGCTAGAGGAAAGGGTCATCCGCATCTGTGCGCATGACCAAGACCCGCTCGATCTCCTCGCAGAGGTTGCCGCCGAGGTGCGAAACGACATCGCCTATCAGGCTGCGGGCTGGCTGCTCACCGACCCCGACACCCTGCTCCTCACCGGCGTATACGCCGAAAACGTCACGCGAGCGCAGCACCTTGCGCTGATCGAATGTGAGCTCGCCGAGGCCGACGTCAACAAGTTCGTGGACCTGGCCCGTCGCGAGTCCCTGGCGGCGTCCTTGAGCGCAGCCACAAACGGGGACCTCAGCCGCAGCACGCGGTGGTCGAGGGTGTACCAACCCGACGGATACGGCGACGAAATGCGCGGTGTGTTCAGCAGCGGGGGAGCCACGTGGGGCCATTTCTGTCTGACCCGTCTCGCCGAGGATCCGTTCTTCACCGACGACGAAGTCGCGGTCATGGCCAAGGTCTGCCCTCACGTCGGCAATGCGATTCGCCTCTGCTTGCAACTCGGCGGACAACCTGGACACGGCGCTCCAGGCGCTCCCGCATTGGTGATACTGGCCGACGACGGCAGCATCGAATCAATGACACCGCAGGTCACCGAGTGGCTCGGCCCCGTCGAGGGCGAACGAATGGATTCCGCCATCGTGCTGCATGAGGTGGCTCACCAAGCCCGTGTCCTCGCCGAACGCGGAGTCGGCGAGCCCGCGCTGGCGCGAACCAGGGCCCGCTCCGGCGACTGGCTGGTGGTGCGAGCCATTCGTCTCGAAAGAGATGGACCGGGAACAGGTTGTACCGCAGTCGTTTTGGAACAGGCTCGGCGAGCCGACGTCGCCCCGCTTCTCGTGCAGCTGCGCCAACTGACGCATCGCGAGAAGGAGATCACTCAGCTGCTGGTGACCGGAATGTCCACCAGGGAGATCGCCAGTCGGCTCTGGATCACATCCGAGACACTGCGAGGCCACATCAAGGCGATCTTTGCGAAACTGGGCGTCAACAGCCGGCCGGCGCTAGCCGCCTTACTGTCGCAGGAGTTGGTCGTTCGAGGTCCGCAGCCAAGAGCTTGAACCGCGTTCAGCCTTCGCGATGTCGTCGGCGACACGTCGGCCAAGCCCTCCGACGAACTTGGTCAAACCTGGCCGGTACACGTAGCCGACGAAGCGTAGGCCGGGTAGAACCTCGGCACCGCGCCCGTCGAGCGGCATTTCGCGGTCGTCGAGCACTTCGAGGTGACCCACCATTGCACCTAAGCCGGTCCGGTAGCCGGTAGCGGCGATGACACTGTCGACTTGCACCGGGGTGCCGTCCTCGAGCACCGCGCCGTCGGATTCCAGGCGCTCGACGGCGGCCACTATGCGCAGCGAGCGGTTGCGAATCGCGTCGATCACCTCCCGGTCGACGACAGCCGTGCCGGCACCGCGGCGCTTGAGGCCGGCGATCGGACCCTCTCGGGGAGCGGCGAGCCCGAAACCACTGAGGTCTCCGATCACCCGCCGCTGCATCGCGCGCAGCAGCACATCCACGACGGATGTCGGGAGATGCAAAAGCAGCGGCAGAGGCAGGTCGCCCGGCAGACCGCCGACCTCTCGCAGAAGCAGGTTCGGCGGCGTACGCACCGCCAACAACACATCGGGGCACCCCGCCCGGGAGAGCTCATGGGCGATCTCCAAACCGGTGGAGCCGGCTCCCACGACCAGAACTCGTTGTCCGACGAACGGTGCTGCGTTGCGGTACTGCGCTGCATGGATGACCAGGCCGGGAAAGTCGTGGTCTTCCGCCCACGCCGGGAGCGTGGGTCGGTTGAAGATCCCGGTGGCGACCACGACGTGTCGCCCCCGGAATGTGCACCGATCGGTGACTACTTCCCAGGCTCCCTCGGGGCCGCGGTCGATTCGATTCACCTCGACCCCGAACCGAATGTGAACGTGTCGCCGCGCGGCATACGCGTTCAGGTAGTCGACGTACTGGTCACGCGTCGGAAATCGGCCGTACTCGCGCGGAAACTGTGCCCCGGGGAGGGCCGAGTTGCGACGGGAAGTGTTGAACCGCAGCGCGTCGTAGCGCTGGGACCACGCCGCCCCTGCTCGTGTTCCCCGCTCGAGAACCATCGCGTCGATCCCGCGAGCTAGTAGTTCCGCTGCGCAGGACAGTCCGGCCGGACCGCTGCCGATGACGAGCACGGTGTGGTGGCCTGCCACGACTCCTCCTCGCTTTGCGTCCTATGACTCAGCGTCGGCCGGATTCGCGGAGGACACCACCCCGCAGATGGGGGGTATTGCGATTCATTTCGAGTTCGCGGGCGAGTCAGCGGTAACAACCCGTCCACCTGCGCCGATGCCATCTGTGTGCTGCGATTCTTGCCGCCACCCCTTAGGGTGTGGACCGTGCTGAACAGGGTGTTGATCGGCGTCGTCGGGTCTGCGGGGGCGGCCCTGATCGGCGCACAAGGAATCGCCGCGGCCCAGCCGTCGGAGCCGCCGGCACCACCTGCGCCAAACGTCAACGCGCTCGCGCCGGTGAAGCTGTCGGAGTTCGCGAAGATGGACGGCAACTGGTATGCGTTCAAGACCCCGGACGGGCTGACGTGCGTGCTGCAGCGCAACGGCGGCTACGGGTGCAGCGGTGCGCTCCCCGGCGCGCCCAACGGTGCGAATTTCGTCAGCGGCGGCCCGGGCGTTCCGCAGTTCTCCGCGACGACGGGCGACGTGTTCGCCGTCGTCGGAGACGCCAACCCGCTTCCGGCCGGCTCGCGGATCAGCTTCCAGACCGTCAGCTGCGGCAGCGATGGCGGCGTGACCACGTGCTCGGACAGCCGCAACCAGTCGGGCTTCGTGCTGAGCCCCGGTGGCAGCTACATCATCAACGGCGGCCGGGATCCGCTGCTGGAACGGCCCGAGGGCACGAACCCCTTCTTCAACTGACCCACGCCGAGCCGTCAGAATCCGGCGCCGTGCACCTCGTGGCCGGGCTTCTCGACCATCAGGCCGCGGTAGGCCTCCTCGACGGTGGAGCCGTGGTTGACCACGGCGTCGACCTCGCGGGCGATCGGCATCGAAATCCCGTACTGGTCGGCGA
Source organism: Mycolicibacterium celeriflavum (assembly GCA_050205545.1). Classification (GTDB taxonomy): domain Bacteria; phylum Actinomycetota; class Actinomycetes; order Mycobacteriales; family Mycobacteriaceae; genus Mycobacterium; species Mycobacterium celeriflavum_A. The sequence continues at coordinate 52,829 of JBNMQV010000004.1, read as the reverse complement.
ATTCCATGATGACGCTGGCGGCCTTGACGCCCTCGGCGACCTGGTTCATCGATGAGATGATCTCGTCGATCGGCTTGCCCGCGCCGAGCTGCTCGCCAACGTGGCGGTTGCGGCTGCGCTGGCTGGTGCACGTGACGATGAGGTCGCCGATGCCCGCGAGACCCGCGAACGTGTCGCGGTGCCCGCCGGTCGCCTCACCGAGCTTGGACATCTCGCGGATGGCGCGGGCCATCACCATCGCGCGGGTGTTCTCGCCGATTCCCAGCGAGTAGCCCATGCCGACGGCGATCGCGTACACGTTCTTCAGTGCGCCGGCCATCTCCACGCCGACCACGTCGTCGGTGGTGTAGGTGCGAAATCGCTTGGTGCGGAACAGCCGTGCCAGGTCCGCCGCGAGTTGCTGGTCGGGCATGGCGAGCACCGCTGCGGCGGCGTACCCCTCGGCCACCTCGCGCGCGATGTTCGGCCCGGCCAGGATTCCGGCCGGATGCCCGGGCAGCACCTCGGCGACGACCTGGCTCATGCGGAAGTTCGTGCCCTGTTCGAGGCCCTTGACCAGGGACACCACCGGGACCCACGGCCGCAACTCCTTGGCCAGCTCGGTCAGCACGCCGCGGAAGCCGTGCGACGGGACGCCCATGACGATGACGTCGGCGCACGACGCCGCCTCGGTGAAGTCAGTCGTCGCCTTCAGGCTCTCCGGAAGCTCGACCTCGTTGCCCAGGTACTTCGAATTGCGGTGGTTGACGTTGATGTCGTCGGCGGTCTCCTGGGAGCGCACCCACTGCAGCGTCGGTCCGCGGCGGGCGCAGATGGACGCCACGGTGGTGCCCCAGGAGCCTCCACCGAGAACGACGACTTGGGGTACACGTTGCTGTGGTGCCATGCCGATCAGGGTAGGTCGGACGGGTCGTCGCGAGGGGGCATTTGAAGCCGCCGGTTGATTTGCGGGCGGCCACCCGCGGTCGGCTCGTTTCTGCGTCCAGGGTTGTGACCCCGGCTGGATCACGACCCTGAGCGCAATATCCCGCGACGGAGCCACTCATCGATCTGTTCGGCGATCAACGTTGCGCCGCGACTGTTCTGGTGGATGTGGTCGGTCGTCAGCTCGAGCCGACGTCGGTGAGCAATCGCGTCGAGGTCGCGCCCGAGGCGCCGCCGGAGCACCGTTGCGATATAGCCGACGGGCGTCAGTTCGCGGTAGGGCACCGGGGCGACCCGACGCGATCGCAGCGCGGCGACCTGGCGCTCGTGCAGCGGGAGGTAGGTGACACCGGTCGCCTTGGCTACCTCAGCGATAGTCTCGCTGTACTCGGCCGCGGCGCGCATCGGCGCGGCGTCCAAGATCTGGCCGAGTGCGGGCAGCGACAGCAACGCGATCTCAGCGTCCGTATCGCGGCGCAACCGCTCGACGATCGCTTCGAGACACTCCGCGAACCAGCTCTTGCTCGGCGGGTGCGGAAGCCCCTTGCGCTTCACCGCTTTCGCGGTCGGGTACCCGGGAACGCTGGCGCGAGCGTCGTTCGTGCCGATCAACACGGTGATCGCGTCGGCCGGCGTAGCGACGACCGGGTCGAGCCGGTGCAGCAGGTTATAGGCGAAATCGCCGTTGGCGCCGAAGCGCTCGACCGCGAGTGTGCGCGGACGGTGCCGCTGTACGAGCGGCGCGATGTAGTCGGCGCTCAGTTGGGCGCGGGTGAGGCTGTCCCCGATGCACGACAATCGGATGGTCGGCGCGGGTGCGGATTGCGGTGACGCTCCGGTCGTCTCGGGCGGATGACGGCTGGACATCATCGGTTCCTTTCAGTGAACGGCTTGCAGTCCTGCGTACGCTGGGGCGGGTGAGGGATCCGGTGCGGATCGAGATCGGTGGCCGGCCAGCAGCGCCGCTGCGTCCGTTCGTCATTGGCTACACGGGGTTCGACCTGTGCGGCTTTGCACCCGGTGTGCATCTCGGTACGCCGACGCACACGTTGACGGCAGTGATGACGTTCGGAGAGCCGCTCGAGATCGAAATTCCCTCCGAGCTGAGCGGTCCGGGCGGGCGCTACCCATCGATGGCGAGCGGTCTGATGACACGCTCGATCTCCATCCGGCACAACGGATCTCAGCTCGGGGTAAAGGTGTCGTTCACTCCGCTCGGCGCGCGGGCGGTTTACGGCGTCCCCGCGGGCACACTCGCCGACACGGTGGTGCCGTTGAGCGATGTGCTCGCGGACGTGTACCCCGAACTCGAAAACCGGATCGGCGAAGCGGCCACGTGGCCGCGCCGATTCAAGGTTCTCGACGACGTGCTCGCGCGTGCCGCCGCCCGGACGCTGCGCAGCCGCATGCGCGCGCTCGATGTCCGACCGGAGGTTGCCGAGACGTGGAACCGGCTCGTCGCCGCGCGCGGGCAAGTGCGCGTGAGCGACCTCGCGCACGAACTCGGGTGGAGCCGCCGCCACCTCTCCGCCCGCTTTCGGCTGGAGTTCGGTCTGACGCCCAAGACCCTGGCGCGCATCCTGCGCTTCGAACACGCCGTCCGGCTGGTGTCGGCCGGGGGCGCTCCCGCATGGGCGGAGCTGTCCGCAGCCGCGGGATACGCCGACCAGGCCCACCTCGTGCGCGACTGGCGCAGCTTCACCGGGCAGGCGCCGACCTCTTGGTTCAACGGCGACGTGCTGGTCGACGGCCGTTCGCACGCCTAGGTCCTCGGCCGGTGCTCGCTGCCGGGGCCGGGCGTGAGCGTCAGCACCCGGGCCTTCCCGTGCATGTCCACGGCGTGCCACGTGCCGGCGGGGTTCACGACCGCATCCCCCGGGCCGAGGATCACCTCTTGGGCGTCGTCGTCGCTCGCGTCGGCACTGCGCAGCACCGAGACCTGCCCGGTCAGGCAGACGATCACCTCGTCGGCGAGGTGGCGTTCCCAGTGGTCGCCGCGACCCTCGTCCTCGATGACCACCATCAAGCGGCCGTCGGTGCCGTCGTCCGCCGTGGCCGTGCTGTAGGCGGCGAGTGCCTCAGGGCGCCAGGCGAAGCCGCGAACGGTCCTGACGCGAGATCCGGGGCCGAGGTGGAGCGGGGTTTCGAGCAGGTTCTGGGGTTTGTCGGAAGTTTCGATGGTGACCATGCGGCGATCGTCGCAAGCCGCTGCGGAGCTGGTCTTGAACGAATGGGAACGGCTCGAGTCGCCTCAGGCGGCTCGTTTTTGCGGTCAGGGTCGTGATCGCGGCTGGATCACAACCCTGAACGCAATCTCGGCGCGCCCGCTAGGGCCGCTCAGCGGTAGTTGACGAACTGCAGCGCCACGTCGAGATCGGCGCCCTTGAGCAGCTGAATCACGGCCTGGAGGTCGTCGCGCTTCTTGGAGCTGACCCGGATCTCGTCGCCCTGGATCTGCGCCTTGACGCCCTTGGGGCCCTCGTCGCGGATGAGCTTGGTGATCTTCTTGGCCTGCTCGCTGCTGATGCCCTGCTTGATCTGGCCGCTGACCTTGTAGGTCTTGCCCGACGCCTGCGGATCCCCGGCGTCGAACGCCTTCATGGAGATGTCGCGGCGGATGAGCTTTTCCTTGAAGACGTCGATCGCGGCCTTGACGCGCTCCTCGGTCGAACTGGTGATGACGACCGTCTCCTCGCCCTGCCACTCGATGGACGTATCGGTGCCGCGGAAGTCGAAGCGGGTGGCCAGCTCCTTGGCGGCCTGGTTCAGAGCGTTGTCCACCTCCTGGCGATCGACCTTGCTCACGACGTCGAACGATGAATCCGCCATTGGATCCGCTCCTCCTTGGTGGTCTGATGCCGTTTTCGTCTTAGGCCCATCCTCGTTGTACCCTGCAAGTCGCACCAAACCGGGTCACCCGGCCGGTGCAGCACCCAGGCAGGTTGCCCGAGCGGCCAATGGGAGCGGACTGTAAATCCGTCGGCTTACGCCTACGCAGGTTCGAATCCTGCACCTGCCACCATGCATGTCAGGCCCGCCATCGAGCGGGCCTGATTGCGTTTGTGGGACCACGGCCGAATGCGTTCCAGCAAATGAGAGTCGACAATCATAGGGAAACCCCTGATTCCTGAGCCGTCTCTTTCAGCTAATTTCGTGGGGAGTGAGGCGCAGGCGGGGGCTGAGCCTCACTTTCTAATCATTCGCGGAAGCGGGCTTCGGCCTTGCTGGGGGGGATTGCGAGAGGAAGCGCATGGCGCGCAAGGGGTGGATTGCGGCGACCGTTTTAGGTGCGGCGCTGTCAGGATGTTCAAGCCAACCGGCTCCGCCGGCGGAGACCGTGACCGTCACGACGGAGCGGCCCGTTGTCGCCGCACCGACGCCGGCGATCACCACGCCTAGCGCGATCGCCCCCGAGCCTTCTGGCCCACCAGCTAACTCCGTGAGTCAATCGTGGACCATGCCGAACCTGATCGGCAGCAATCTGCAAGACGCCCAGGACGCGATTCAGGCGCTCACCAACAACGAGGTCTTCTTCTCGGGGTCCACCGATCTGACCGGTCAGGGCCGCAACCAGATCATGGATGCGAACTGGCAGGTGTGCACATCGACGCCTCCGCCCGGCGCCACCATCACCAAAGACACCATGATCGACTTCGGTGTGGTCCGCATCGACATCGAGAACTGCCCGTAAAGCATTGTCCGGGCGAATCGGAAAGTCCACGCGAAGGCCATGAGTAACAAGAGTTCGGATGACGTCACCAAGGGCGTCGGCGCTCTGATCTTTTTCGTCTTCTTGCTCATCGCGTTGATCCCGAAGGAGGTCTGGATCGCGCTCGGCGTCATGGTCGGGGGCGGGGCTTTCATCTGGTTGATCTGTTGGGCGGTAGCCGCCAATGACAAACGCGTTGCAGCGAAAGAGAAGAGGGAACGCGAGGAGCGGGCCGCCCGGGAGGCTGCCGCCAAGCGTGAACGAGAAGAGCAGCGCCGCAGGGAAAAGGAACAACGCATCAAGACCATGGGCGCGGAGAATGCCGCGCTCGTCGAATCTGCCTTGACGGCTGTGAAACAGGTCCATGCATCGGAAGCCGCTCGCACCGGATGGCTCGGTGATCTCGACTTCACCGCGGACATCCAACAGATAACGGACAACTTCCAAAAGGCCCATGCGCTTCGCAAAGTCGCAGAGAAACTCTCCGCTTTGGACAAGCCGACAGCCGACGACCGCAGGATCCTCGCAGAGGCGAGGACGACGATTGCCACGCTTGACCGGGCCGCTGTCGAAAGCGTTGAGCTGATAGAGAAGTGCGCAACGGAGGCGCGCCTCGTCGACAGGTCACTTCGCGAGGAACGTAAGGATGCGCGGACGGCAGAACAACGCGCCGAACTCCACGCCAAGTTGAGCGGGTTGCTCTACGGGATTGAGGCTGCACCGGACACCTCACCCGCGAGTTCGGCGGCAGATGCGGTGATGGCACGAGTCCAGGCCTACCGCGATGTCAAGAACCAGATTCAACTCGCCCGCGAATCGTGCTGAGTTAACAACTCGGCAGAACGACTGCACCCAGGTCGCCCTGCCGGGGGTGTGGTGACGAAAAGCCCGGTCGCGAAACGCGATTCGCGGTCACCGCGACTTAGCAGTATGCAGGGCGTCGGCGGGAAAGACCTCGTCGGCCAGCGCGAGCCAATCGATGCTGTCCGCCTCGGTCCTCTCGTCGACGGTCGAGACGTTGGTCGTGACGGTTGTGGTCATGCATCGATCGTCGCCACCCCTCGGCGTCGGCGGAATCGCCGCGAGGCCAGACTTCGCGCACCCGGGGTCAGCTTTTCCTATCCGCCGGGTAAGCCCGACCGCCGTGTGATGGCGCGGCTCACCACCTCGGCGACCTCCTCATCGGTCAATGCACTGTCCTCGATCAGCGTGTGTGACAGAACTGTCCGGACGACGACCTCGGCGGCGGCGAGCGGAGTCAGCGCGAGCTGGTCGGACTCCGGTATCGCCTGCGCGACCATCGCCGCCACCGTCCGCACTAGGTTCAATCGATCGTTGCCGACAGGCAGCCCGGCATCGAGCAGCCAGTGTGGTTCGTGATCGCGGATGTAGACGAATGCCCGGTGATTGCGGAGATACCGCAGCGTGGTGGTGACGACAGCGGCCGTCTGCGCAGGGGGATCGGCCTCGGGATCGAAGGCCGCGAGCGTCGCCGCGATCATCGCGCCGATCTCCTGCTCCGCGATCGCCCCCAGCAGCCCGTCCTTGTCTCCGAACTCGCGGTAGGCGGTCGCCCGCGAGACCCCGGCCCGTTCCGCGACCTGGCTCAGGGTCAGCCGATCCAGGCCACTTTCGCTGATCAATTCGAGTGCGGCCTGCACCAGCTGTGACGACGAACGAGTCCTGGCCACCGACTCTTTGTACCCCAGCGCCATTGCGTTTCGATCCAAACTGAGACTAGATTGCCAATTAGTCTCAGTAGACGAGGAGCGTTCGGTGACCCAATCCCCGATGCAGGCCAGCGCGTCGACCGGCGGACCCGACCTCCCCGAACTTCATCGCTACCTCGGCACCCTCCCGGTCAGCGAACGGGACCAGCTGACGGCGCAGCTCACGACGCTCACCGATGCCGACCTCCGCAGCCTCGGGGTCAGCGAGCCGCAGCTTGTCGAATACGACTACCGGGTCGACGACATCGACGGCACCATCCCGCCGGACCTCGAGGGGACGCTGTACCGCAACGGGCCCGGCCGCTGGCAGGACCACAGCGGTCGGCCTCTTCACCATTTGTTCGACGGCGACGGCATGCTTTCCGCGTTCACCATCGCGAACGGGTCGGTCCACTACAAGAACCGGTACGTGCGGACCAACCACTACCTCGGCAAGACCGGGTTGAACCACATGGGGACCGCCGCGCCCGGCGGCATCAGAGCCAACATCGGGCGTCTTCCACCGAATCTGGCCAACACCAACGTCGTCGAGCACGCCGGCCGGCTGTACGCGCTGTGGGAAGGCGGGCCGCCGCACGAAATCGACCCCGAATCGTTGGAAACCATCGGCGTCCGTCGGTTCGGCGGTGAATTGCGCTGGATCGGTTCGTATTCGGCGCACCCGAGTTTCTGCCCGCGCACCGGCGAGATGTTCAACTTCGGCGTCGAGTTCATCCCGCGGCCGCACCTGCGGATCTATCGCACCGATCCGACGGGGCGGCTGAAGCGCTTCCGCTCGGCACGACTGCCCTACGTCGCGATGGTGCACGACTTCGCGCTGACGGAAACCCACCTGGTGTTCGTGGTGTCACCGATCATCCCGGCCGCTCTGCCGATCGTGTTGGGACTCAAGCCGATGGGCGACGCCATGCGGTATCGACCCGAGCGGGGCAGCATGTTCATCTTGGTGCCGCGCGACGGCGGGAAGATTCGCACCATCGAATACGACGCGGTTCTGATGTTCCACCTCAGCAACGCCCACGAAGACGGCCGCGACACCGTCGTCGACGCGATCACTTACGACGATGGTCGACTCCTGCAGCGGCTCAACCGGTTCCACGTCGCACCCCTCGACGACGCACCCTCGACATTCATGCGCTACCGCATCACGCGGTCGGGACGCGTCCTCGCCGAAGCGCTCTCCGACCTCCCGTGCGAGTTCCCCCGCCACAACGACGCCGTCGAAGGTCGCAAACATCGCTACGCCTACGTCAACACGCGTCACCGTCTTGTCTCGTTCTACGACTCGATCACCCGACTCGACCTGAGCAACTCCTCCGCGGCGACGTACACCACTCGCGAGACGGGAAACAGCTTCTGCGAGCCGGTATTCGTCGCCAAGCCCAACGCCACCGCGGAGGACGACGGATGGGTGCTTTCCGTCGAGTACCAAGCGCGGACCCACACGTCGCGACTGGTGATCCTCGACGCCGCCGACATCGCGGCCGGCCCGATCGCCTCCGCCAACCTGCGCCACCACATCCCGCAGGGGTTCCACGGCAACTTCGCGCCGCGTCCCCGCTAAGACCCCGAGGTCCTTGACCCGTGCCCCTGCGAGGTTCAGTGTTGCATAGGCCGACCGAACGCAGGGAGGGCTGCTGATGAGCATCGACGACGAGCCCGTCACCACACTGGACGACCTCAGAGGCGACCTTGCGCGCCGGTACAAGTGGACACCGACCGGCGGCGCCGAGGTCGACCCGGCGATCGTCGACGCCGACATGGCGGCTCTCGACCGCGACGGCTACCTCATCTGGGAGAACCTGCTCAGCGCCGACGAGTGCCGGCAGATCAAAGAGACGGTCGCGCCGTGGCTCTCGCACACCGGGCGCAACACCTTCGAGGGTCGGCACACCCAGCGCGTCTACAGCCTGCTGAGCAGGACGCGGGTGTGCGACGGGCTGGTCGACCATCCGCGGGTGCTGGCCGTTCTCGACCGGTTGCTCATGGACAATTACCTGTTGTCCGCGCTGCAGGCCATCAACATCCAACCCGGCGAGTCCGCGCAGATGGCCCACCACGACGACGGCTTCTATCCGATCCCGCGGCCACGCGAACCCCTTGCCGCCGCGACGATCTGGGCGATCGACGACTTCACCGCCGACAACGGCGCCACGGTGCTCTATCCCGGCAGCCACCGCTGGGGCAGGCGCCGACCCGAACCCGACGATCCCGCGATGCCCGTCGTCATGCCCGCCGGCTCCTGCGTCTTCTTCGTCGGCACCCTCTGGCACGGCGGCGGCGCGAACACGAGCCAGAACGCCCGCCTCGCCGTCACCGCCCAGTACTGCCAGCCGTGGCTGCGGCCGATGGAGGCCTTCACCCTCTCGATATCCCGCGACACCGCGCGGGAGGTCTCCGACGACATCCGCCGCATGATCGGATACAGCATCCACCCGCCGTTCGTCGGTGCGGTCGACGGGCTGCATCCGCTGCGGTTGCTCGAAGAGCCCTGACCGCAACGCATTTCGTTACACGGGGGTGAGCCGCACCGCAGCGAGCCGTTCCCGTCGCACCACATCGGCGAAGTCCTCGACCGACGGGATGCCGCCGTCGCGGAACTTCAACCCCATCATCGTCGGCGCCCGCTTGGGACCCCACGCCTTCGCGCAGCGGTGCGACAACTCCGCGACCAGCGCGGTGTCGGTCAGCAGCTCACCGCGCATCTTCGTAGTCCGGCCGTCGAGCACCACGTCCGCGGTGGCCCCGTCGCGGAAGTTGTTCTTCCACGGTGCCGAGGTCAGCGCATACAATTCGCCGTCAATCCTGTGTGCGCTCACCGGAATCGAGTACTGGCGCCCGCTCTTTCGTCCGACGACGTCGATCACCATCATGCGACTGCGCAGCGGTCCGGCCAGGGGTGTGCGCAACAATCTGCCGAACAGAGGGTTCATGATCCGCAGCACCTTGTCCGGCGGGTGCGACGGTACGACGGCATGGGTTTGTTCAACCATGAGTGAGACGGTATGCCGAGTCGGCCCCGCGGAGACGGTTTTCCTGAAGGCATCTGGTCCCACGGTGCTGATGTGACGCGAGTTGTCTTACCGGAACGGCAGCGGGCATGAGGTGGGCCGCTTTTACAGCTTGTCGGCTCCGGCCGTGCAAGATTGGGGGAGACCATTCGCGAACGGCACGGAGGCCGACGAGATGTCCGAGGCACGGTCCGCACCATCGAGCATCGCTGTGCTGACCAGCGGCGGCGACGCGGCCGGCATGAACGCGGCCGTGCGTGCAGTCGTCCTCACCGCCGCGCACCGCGGTATCGATGTGTACGCGGTCCACGAGGGCTATAAGGGCCTCGTCGCGGGCGGTGACTTCATCCGGCGCATGGAACCGATTGATGCCGATGGAATCCTGCACCAGGGTGGCACCGTCATCGGCACCGCCAGATCGAAGGAATTCAGAACCCGCGAGGGCCGCCGAGCGGCCGCCCGCAACATGGTCGAACACGGCATCGATGCACTCGTGGTGATCGGCGGCGACGGCAGCCTCGCCGGAGCCAACCTGTTCCGCCAGGAATGGGCGGGCCTGCTTGCCGAACTGGTTGACAGCGGCGAGATTTCGCAGGCTGTCGCGGATGATCACCCTTTCCTGAGGCTTGCCGGTCTGGTCGGATCGATCGACAACGACATGTCGGGCACCGACATGACGGTTGGCGCTGACACGGCGTTGCACCGCATCGTCGAAGCCTTGGATGCGCTGCACAGCACCGCGGCCAGCCACCAGCGCACCTTCGTCGTGGAAGTGATGGGAAGGAACTGCGGCTACCTCGCGCTGATGTCTTCGCTGGCCACCGCGGCGAGCTGGGTCCTCATCCCTGAGCAGCCGCCAGAACGGGACTGGCGGAAGCAGATATGTGCCGACATCAAAGCCGGCCGGGCCATCGGCCGGAGGCACAGCGTGGTCGTGGTCGCTGAAGGCGCCCGCGACCGCGACGGCGACCCGATCACCGCCGAGCAGGTCAGAACACTGTTGGAGGATGAGCTCGGTGAGGATGTCAGGATCACCGTTCTCGGGCATGTGCAACGTGGTGGTGCGCCAAGCGCTTTCGACCGCTACCTGGCCACGCAATTCGGCTACTCCGCTGTGGAACGACTCTTCGCCGACGAGCCGGACGCCCCCGCGCAACTGATCGGACTGCGCGGGAACCGCGTGGTCGCTTCGCCGCTGATGGAATGCGTGGCGCGCACCCAGGAAGTGGCCGACCTCGTGAAATTACAGGATTACGAGGGGGCGACCCGGGCGCGCGGGGGGAGTTTTCGGGAGAGCTACCGGGTCCTGCAGACCGTCCAACAGGCCGCGCCCAGCCCCATCCCGACGGAGCGACGCTTCCGGATCGCGGTTGTGCACGGTGGCGGACCTGCGCCGGGAATGAACGCGGCGGTGCGCGCCGCCATCCGACTCGGTCGGGACTGGGGCTACAGCGTCGTCGCTGCCAAGAATGGATTCCGTGGTCTCCGCGACGGTGACGTCCAAGAGATGGACTGGATGGACATCAGCGGCTGGGTCTCCGAGGGCGGCGCCGAAATCGGCACCAACCGCTACGTGCCCGGGCCCGCAGCGATCGCCCAAATCGCCGACCAGATTGCCGCTCACCGCATCGATGGTCTCCTGATGGCCGGCGGGTGGAGCGGCTACCGGGCCGCTCACGAGCTACACCGGCACAAACAGGAGTACGCCGCCCTCGACATCCCGATCGTGTGCATGCCGATGACGATCAACAACGACGTCCCGGGAACCGAATTGAGCGTCGGCAGCGACACGGCTCTCAACAGCGTCGTTGCCGACGTCGACAAAATACGGCGGTCCGCCGTCGCCACCCGCCGTGTCTTCGTCATCGAAGTGATGGGCCACGACTGCGGCTATCTCGCACTGCTCAGCGGTCTGGCCACCGGAGCTGAGCGCATCTATCTACCAGAAGAGGGCATCACGCTGGATGGCCTCACCGCCGACGTGCACGCCTTCACGAACGCATTCCGCACGGGCAAACGAGTCGGGTCGATCGTCCGCAGCGAAGGTTCCGATCGGGTCTACACGACCGAATTCATCACCTCACTGTTCGAGAAGGAAGGCGGGGAGCTGTTCGACGCCCGGCAGGAGGTGCTCGGGCATGTCCAAGAGGGCGGCAATCCGTCACCCTTCGACCGTGTGCAAGCGACGATCCTGTCTGCGCGCTGCATAGAGTTCCTCTCGGAGCAGCTCGAATCCGGCGACCGAGCCAGCGCCATGATCGGATTTCAATCCGGCGAACTGCGATTCACCGACCTCGCGAGTTACCCGACGCTCATCGAACAGAACCGTCAGCGACCCATCGAACAGCATTGGATGGAGCACCGTAACCTCGCCGTCGTCATGCGCGGCTGAAGTCGGCCGAGGCGGCGGGGAATAGGTATTTGCGCACCGTTCCGCAGCCGGGCACTATCCGAATATGGCGGAAACCACCGCCCCGCCCGAAGACGCGTTGGGGACGGCGCTGGCGCATTCCCGTAGCGTCGCCGAAGTCCTTGCGGTGTTGGGTAGTTCGAGCGACGGGCTTGACAACGACACCGCGCGCGAGCGGCTGGCCGTCTACGGTGCGAACAAACTCGCGGAAAAGAAACCGCGACCCGCTGTTCTCCGGTTCTTCGCGCACTTCAACAACGTCCTGATCTACATCTTGGTCGCCGCAGGCGTGCTCAAAGCCATCCTCAACGAGTGGGTGGACAGCGCGGTGATCGTTGCCGTCGCGGTGATCAACGCATCCGTCGGCTTCCTACAGGAAGGCAGGGCCCAACGGGCCCTCGACAGTATCCGGGAAATGCTGTCGGTCACCGCTCAGGTACGCCGCGACGGGCACTGGCAGAAGGTTGACGCGCAGACACTGGTTCCCGGCGATGTCGTGCGCATCGCCTCGGGCGATCGCATTCCGGCCGATATGCGTCTACTGGACGTCGCGAACCTGCGCGTGGAGGAGTCTGCGCTCACCGGTGAATCCCTGCCCGCGAAGAAGGATGTCACGCAAGTCGGCGCGGACGCCGGGCTCGGCGACCGCATGTCGATGGTGTACTCGGGAACGATCGTCGCGGCGGGCGCGGGTACCGGCGTCGTCACGGCCACCGGCACCAGCACCGAGATCGGGCGCATCCAGTCGCTTATCGCCGACGTTCAAACCATGGACACTCCACTGACGCGCAAGCTGGCTCGGTTCGGCCGTCAGTTGTCGGTGGCCATCTTGGGCATGGCCGCGTTGATGCTGGTCATCGGCAAGCTGCTGCACCAGTTCTCGATAAGTGAATTGATAACCGCAGCAATAGGTTTCGCCGTGGCCGCCATCCCAGAGGGGCTGCCGGCCGTCGTCACGATCACCCTCGCCCTGGGCGTGCAGCAGATGGCCCGCCGACGAGCCATCACCCGAAAACTGCCGGCCGTCGAGGCGCTCGGGGCCGTCAACGTCATCTGCTCGGACAAGACGGGCACGCTCACCCAGAACGAGATGACCGCGCGTACCGTCGTCACCGCACACCACCGGTTCGACGTCACCGGCACCGGGTATCGCCCCGAAGGCGGAATCGAACTCGACGGCGCAGCGGTCGCCCTCGCCGACCATCCCGACCTGGCGGCAGTGTTGACGACGATGGCCGTCTGCAACGACGCACGGCTCGACGAGGTCGACGGGCAGTGGCGGGTGGTCGGTGAGCCGACCGAGGGTGCGCTGCGCACGTTGGCGCAAAAGGCCGGTCTCGACGACGCGGACTGGCCTCGGCTCGCTGTGGTGCCGTTCGAGTCGGCCAACAAGTTCATGGCGACCCTGAACGCCGCTCCGCGCGGTGAGCGCTTCATCTACGTCAAGGGCGCACCGGATCGACTACTCGACCGCTCGGCCACTGGAGCCGGCGGCGCGTCCACCGAGCCCGTCGATCGCGCGCTCTGGGAGGCGCGCATCGACGAACTCAGTGACCGAGGACTGCGGGTGCTGGCCGCCGCACGACGGCCCGCGGGCGGTGCGGACACCCTGGACGTCGACGACGTCGAGCACGGACTGGAATTCCTCGGCGTCGTCGGCATCGTCGACCCGCCCCGTCCCGAGGCCATCACCGCGATCGACACCTGCCATGCCGCGGGCATCCAGGTCACGATGATCACCGGTGACCATGCCGGTACCGCACGCGCGATCGCTCGCGAGATGGGCATCGTCACACCAGGAGACGAGCCGCGCGTCGTCACCGGAGCCGAGCTGGAGGCGATGAGCCAGACCCGATTGCGGCAGGTGGCCGACCAAGTCGACGTCTACGCACGCACCAGCCCCGAGCACAAGCTGCGCATCGTCAGCGCCCTGCAGGCCCAGGGCAAGGTCGTCGCCATGACCGGGGACGGCGTCAACGACGCACCGGCGCTGACCCGGGCCGACATCGGGGTTGCGATGGGCATCAAGGGCACCGAGGCCACCAAGGAGGCCGCCGGCATCGTCCTGGCCGACGACAACTTCGCCACCATCGCGAGGGCGGTCGAAGAGGGCCGGCGCATCTACGACAACATCCGGAAATCGGTGTTGTTCATGCTGCCCACCAACGGCGCACAATCGCTGATCATCCTCGTCGCGATCCTGCTCGGGTTCAGCCTCCCGCTACAGCCGGTACAAATCCTGTGGGTCAACCTGGTCACGTCCGTGACGTTGTCGCTCGCACTGGTCTTCGAGAAGGCCGAAGACGGGCTCATGCAACGTCCACCGCGCACACCGAACCAGGCGCTGGTGAACCGAGCCGACCTCGCCATGATCTCCCTGGTGTCGGTGCTGGTTGCGGGCGCCACACTGGCGGAGTTCTTCGTCGCGCGTGCGGGTGGGTATCCACTGGCCGTCGCCCAGACCGCCGCGGTGAACATGCTGGCGCTCGGTCAGCTCGCATATCTGCTCAACTGCCGGTTCGTCACGTCGTCAAGCCTTCGTCCCCAAGTGTTTCGGGGCAACCCGTGGGTGTGGCGGATGGCCGGTGTGATGATCCTGCTTCAGCTCGTGTTCACCTACGCGCCGTTCATGCACACCTGGTTCCACTCGGCGCCAATCACCTTCCGCGGCTGGTCGGTCGCGATCGCATTGTCCATCGCGATCTTCTTGATCGTCGAGACCGCCAAATGGGTGGGACGTAGGTTCATGTCATCGGCGATGCTGTGATGACCACACCGGAGGCGGGTATGGGGGAGCGCGACCTGTCAGTGGATTTCTACCGCGTCTCGGCGATAGGCCTTGTCGTGGTGGGACATTGGCTCGTGGCCAACGCCACCTATTCCGACGGCGAGTTCGGCATGCTCAACGTGCTCGAGGAGATGCCGTGGACACAGTGGCTGACTGGTGTTCCAGGTGATTCCGGCGTTCTTTCTGATGGCCGGATACGCCAGCGCCGTGTCGTGGACGCGGCGGCAGGACACCGAATCCGAGTCAGCGCAGACCTGGTTGCGTTTTCGGCTGTCCAGGACGCTGGGGCCGACCGCGGCATACATCGCGACGATGCTGGCCGTGGTCGTGGTGGTGCTCCTTGTCGGGGTGGACGGTTCGATGTTGGCGTTCGGTGGCTGGGCCGTCGCCTATCACCTGTGGTTCCTGGTCACCTTCGTGCTGTTGGTCTTGGCGACGCCCGTGGCGGTGGCGCTGGACAGACGGTGGGGGCTCGCCGTGCCGGTCGCCCTGGCGGTCGCGGTCGCTGTCATCGACGTCGCCTACATCGGCGCAGATGTGCCGTACGTCGGCTACCTCAACTATGTGCTTGGCTGGGCGGTGAGCTACCAGCTCGGAATCGCTTGGCGCAGTGGCCGACTGGGTGGGCATCGGCCGATACTGCTGGGGCTGGGATCAGCCGTGGTGCTGGCTGTGCTCCTCACGTGGGGCCCGTACCCGGTCAGCATGATCGGGGTGCCGGGCGAGGAGCTTCAGAACACCGCTCCGCCGTCGGTTGCGCTGGTCGCCTTCGCGACGGCGCAAGCGGGGCTGCTGGTGGCGGCCGCACCCGGAGTCAACCGTGCACTCAAATCCGCCCGTGCGCGGCGCTCGCTGGCGATCGCCAACAACGCCGTGATGGGTCTGTACCTGTGGCATATGGTGCCCGTCGTCATCGTGGCGCTGGTCGGCTACCCCACCGGGTTGTTGGCCCAACCGCCGATGGGTTCGGCTGACTGGTGGCTTGGTCGACTCGTGTGGATCGTGGCGATTTTCGTTGTGGGCGTGGCGTTGATGAGCTTCTTGTGGTGGCAGGGGAGGCGGATGGCAGCGCCGCTGCCCGCCATTCGGGTGCCGCTTCGCCGCGGGTGGGGTCTTGCGACGCTGATCATCGGCGGACTCGTTGCGGCGGCCGCCACCCTGGGGTTCACGATCGGCGGGTTCGCACCCGACGGACGTTTCCCGCTGCTCGCCACGCTCCTGTTCGCCGCCGGTTCGGCCCTGGTCGCGCTCACACCTACCGATCGCGACGAAGCCATCGACGCACGGTGAGCCGGCTCCCGGCCAGCACGGCCAGTATCACGGCGAGCACCAGGGCCGGGCCCACGATCCACACGGGTCGGGTGAGCCACCACGCCGCGGTCGGCTCGCTCGACAACGTGAATCCCGCTCGCTCATATAGCCATAAGAACACCACGAGCGCGGTCATGTGCCAGGTGAACACGGGCATCGTCACGCCGTTGGCGGCGACCACCGCCCGCCACGGTCCGCGGCGCTGTAGCCAGGCGTTGAGCCGAGGCCGGGCGAGCATCACCAGCCCGAGTTGAAAGGTGGCGAGCGCCGCGATCGGCGCCGTTGTCGGGAACATGTTGCTGGTGTCCTCGCCCTGGACGGCGACCATCGACCGCGAGTACGGCCCGAACGTGGTCAGGACGACCAGCCCGGTAAACCCCGCCGCGGCCACCGCGGCCGCGAGCCACCGGCCGCCGGCAATCAGCGTTCCGTCCCGCCAGAAGTAGCCGAGCTGGTGGCAGAACAGCCACACGCAGGCCGAACCGACCAGCTCCGGGACCGGCCCACCCCAGTCCAGGCCGAGCCGCAGGAAGTCGCAAACGAGGACCAGCGCGGCGAGGACCGCCAATACCCGCCAGCCCCAAGCCCGATGCAGGCGGGCCGTCAGCGGTACGGCGGCGACGACTCCGGCGTAAACGCCGATGAACCACAAGGGGACGAACACGACGATGCCCCACTCGAGAACACCGCGCCGACCGGTGGCCTGCACGATGAGATCGAAGATCAGCCAGACCGCCAGGAACGGTACGAGCGGTGTGAGCAGCCGTCGCATCCGCGCCCCGAGGAACTTCGCCGCACCGCCGCCTGCCCGGGTCACCGCCTCCCAACCCGCGAGGTTGGCGTAGCCGCCGACGAAGAAGAACACGGGCATCACCTGCAGCACCCATGTCGCGATCCACTTGCCCGGTACGTAGCCGATCGGATTGGGCATGACGAGCGCGTAGTCGTCGCCCCAGTGGGTGATCGACAGCGACCAATGCCACAGGACGACGACGCAGATGCTCGCCGCCCGTAAGAAGTCGACGAGTCGATCGCGGCTGGCGGGTGTCGCGTCGACCAGCGCGTCGAGATCGGGCAGACCACTCCGTCGGTTGTCGATCCTCGCCTCCAATTCCGATGTGACTACAGACCCAACGACGACTGCGCCTGCTTCAGGGTTGCCGCAGACGCCTGCAGGCCCGCGAGTTCGGGCTCCGAGAGGGACAGCTCCAGTACCTGACCTGCGCCCGTGGCGGTCACCACCGTCGGCAGCGACAGGCACACATCGCTGATCCCGTACACGCCGTTCTGCACGGTCGACACCGGCAGCGCGCGGTGCTGGTCGCCGAGGATCGCCTCGACGATCCGCGCCGTCGACAACCCGATGGCCAGACTGGTCGCGCCCTTTCCGGCGATGATCTCGTAGGCCGCGTTGACGACCTCCGCCGAGATCTGGTTGCGGGTGGTTTCGTCGAACACCGCAGCGCCGTCGATGCGGAAATGCTCGGCAGGCACCCCGCCGATCGACACCGTCGACCACAACGAGATCTGCGAGTCGCCGTGCTCACCGACGATGAATCCCTGCACATTGGCGACGGCCAGATCGGCGCGCTCGGCAATGAGATAGCGAAACCTGCTGGAGTCCAACACCGTCCCCGATCCGAAGATCCGTCCCGGCCCGATGTCGACCGAACGAACCGCCGCATAGGTGACGACGTCGACCGGATTGGTGACCAAGACGATGGTCGCGTCGGGCGAGTGCTCGAGCAGCTGCGGGGTCAACGACTGGACCATCGCCACATTGCTGGTCGCGAGGTCCAGTCGGCTCTGGCCCTCATGCTGTTTGGCCCCGGCCGTCACGATGACGACCTTGGAACCGGCGGTGACGCCGACGTCGTCAGAACCGCTGATCGGACAGTGCGGAACGAATTGGCTGCCGTGGTTGAGATCGAGCACTTCGGCGCGTAGCTTCCTGGCGTTGATGTCATAGAGGCCGAGAGATCCCGCCGATCCGCGAATCAGGCAGGCATAGGCGATAGCGGTACCGACACTGCCCATACCGACGATGCTGACCTTGCTGGATCGTGCCCTCGATGTCTCCGTCATACCTCCATAGTTCGACGATGCGGCGTCGCGCGGGATGGATCGGACGGATTCGTCACGCGAGTGGCCACCAGAACGGGATCACCACCATCGCGACCACGAACCACGCCGCCATCGTGACGATGCCGAGCCGCCAGTAGTCGCTGAATCGATAGCCGCCAGGATGCATGACGATCATGTTGGCCGGTGTCGCAATCGGAGTGAGTAACGATGCCGCCCCCGCCAGCGCTACCAGCATCAGCGTTGCCTGCGTCGAGACGCCGATGTCGACCGCGGCCGCCACTGCGATCGGTATCACCACCAGCACGGTGGCCACATTCGAGATGAACTGACCGAGCAGCGCGGTGAGCACGAACAGCACGCCGAGTAATACGTATGGGCTGTGGACCACATCGACGATCGGCGTTGCGATCTGCTCTGCCGCCCCGCTGGTCTGAATCGCCGTGGACAGCGGGATGAGGGCACCGATGAGAATGATCGTCTGCCAGGGGATCGCGCGATAAACCAGGTCCGTCCGCACCACGCGTAACGCCACCATCGCCAGTGCAGCCAGCAAGGCCGCGACCGCCGGCGGCACGATCCCCGACACGAGCAAACCGACCATCGCCGCGAGCACGGCAAGCGCTCGGGGCGCCGAGCGGTCGAGCACGACGGTCTGGCGCCGTACGTCCTCGGTCGAATCGACGACCAGCATGCCGGAGGCGGTCAACCGGTCGATCGCGGACCATTGGCCACGCACCAGGATGGTGTCGCCCTGCGAGAACTCGACGACGCGTGCGCCGACGTCCGCGTTCATTCGATGCACCGACAAAACGGTGACCCCGGCAACGGAGAGACCAGGGAAAGCCTTTACGCCCAACCAGTTTGACCGAGGGGGGACAACCAGCTCCGCGAGTCCGCTGTCGCGGCCCAACAGGTTGTCGTCGGGCCGGGTGACCACGCGCTCGGTCGAGCAGCCGGCTTCGTCGGCGAACGCGGCGACGACCTCGTCATCGCCCTCGACCACGAGCACGTCCCCGGCCTCCAGCCGGTGACGGTCGTCGGCTATCCGCCCTCCGCGCGTCTGGGTGGCCACCAAGGTCAGCCGGTCACCGGCTGAAGAGCCGGATCCTGCGCCGTACGCGGCGACGAGATCGCGCGCCGGCACGCCGACCGCCGCCGACCGCTCGCCGACGGTCAGCCGGAACAGGCGACGGTCCAAGCCCCAATGCTCGATGATGCGCGGCAGGTAGTTACTGAAGTCGCTCGGCAAGGAGGTCGACTCTCGGTCGGGCAGGAGCCGGGGCCCGAAGACCACCGCCACCAGCATCGTCGCCAGCACCAGTGGGACACCGACGAGCGCGAACTCGAAATAGCCGAACCCGGGCCCGCCATACTCGCGCGAGGCCTCGTAAACGAGCACATTCACCGGACTGCCGCCGAGCGTCAGCAGCGCACCCGCGCTGCAACCGAAAGCCAACGGAATCAATACCTTTGACGGTGGAATGCGGGCGCGGCGCGCCACCGCCGCGGTGACCGGTACCAGCGCCGCGGCCGCTCCGTTGACGGTGATGACCGCGCTGACCACTGCACCCAGCGCCATCACGGTGGTCACCAATCGGTGGTAAGCCCGCCCGGCCAATCGGGCCAGCGTCCCGCTGACCCAGGCGGTGACCCCGGATGCCTCGAGGCCCTCGCTCACGACGAAGAGCGACGCGATGAAGACGATCACCGCGTCGCCGAACCCGCTGAAGAGCGTTCTCGTGTCGATCAGCCCGGTGAAGTACAGAGTCAACGCGACACCGATCGCCACCACCTCGACCGGAAGTCGGTTCCAGATGAACAACGCGACGGTGACGCCGACGATCACCAGGCTCAGTGTTGCGTCGGACATGTGCTCGTCTCGCACGACTGACCGGCAACCGTCTCGGGTCCGGCTTCGGTGGTGTCAAGGTCGATCAGTTCGACGTGATGCACGATGTGGTCGATTATCGCGACGATCACCGCAACTCGCCGGAGATTTCACGAGCCGCCGACGGTCGGAACTGCATCGAAACCCGAACAGGCCATACCGCGGCCATGCGATGACGATAATGGCGTCATGGCAGCCCCTCCCGACCTTCAGACTTCCCCGTGGGAATTGCGGTGGTCCGGTTTTGAGCTCGACTCGTTGCCCGACATCGAATCGTTGTTCGCCCTGTCGAACGGCCACATCGGCTTGCGGGGAACCCTCGACGAGGGCGAGCCACTGGGTACGCCCGGAACCTACCTGAACGGGTTCTTCGAGAATCACGAATTGCCCTACGCCGAAGGCGGATACGGTTACCCCGAAGACGGTCAAACCATCGTGAATGTGACCGATGGGAAGATCATCCAGCTGTTTGTTCAGGATGCGCCGATGGATTTGCGCTACGGCAGGGTGATCGAACACGAATACTGTTTGGATCTCCGCGCGGGAACACTGCGCCGCAACACCGTATGGGCGTCACAAACGGGACGATGCGTACGGATCAGGTCGGAGCGGCTGGTCTCATTCACCCAACGCGCCGTGGCCGCGATCCGCTACGAGGTCGAGCCGCTGGATTCGACGTTGGAACTCGTGGTGCAATCCGATCTGCTGGCCAACGAGGCGGTCGCCGCCCCCGGTAACGACCCGCGGCTCGCGGCCGCGCTGGATCGGCCCTTGGCCGCGGATTTCGCTGTGGCAGCGGATAAGTCAGCAGTGCTGGTCCATCACACCAGGCGCTCGGGGCTGCGTGTGGCCGCGGGGATGGACCATCAGCTCGACGACATACCGGGAAGCCTGTCCGATATCTCGGCCGAAGAGGACCTCGCGCGATTGACCGTTGCCGTCGATCTCCCCAAGGGGCAGGTACTGCGGATGACGAAATTCCTCGCCTACGGATGGTCGAGCAGGCGCTCCACGCCGGCCTTGCGCGCACAGGTGGACGCCGCACTTGCGGCCGCGAAGCAGACGGGATGGGACAACCTCCTGAAACGGCAACGCGAATATCTCGACGCGTTCTGGTCCCACGCCGATATCGAGATCGACGGGGATCCAGAACTCCAACACGCGATCCGGTTCGCGCTGTTTCAAGTGCTTCAGGCCGGCGCCCGGGGCGAGAGTCGACCCATCTCGGCGAAGGGCCTCACGGGAACCGGCTACGGCGGGCACGCATTCTGGGATACCGAGATCTATGTGTTGCCTGTGCTGACCTACACCATGCCGGAGGCGGCTCCGGCCGCACTGCGTTGGCGGCATTCCACACTGGAAAAGGCGCACCGGCGCGCTCGTGAACTCGCTCATAGCGGAGCGATGTTCCCTTGGCGGACGATCGACGGTGAAGAATGTTCCGGCTATTGGCCGGCGGGCACGGCAGCGGTCCATGTGACGGCAGACATCGCCTATGCGACGGCACAATACATCGCAGCGACTGGAGATGAACAGTTCGAAAACGATTGCGGTGTCGAACTTCTCGTCGAAACTGCACGCCTGTGGGTGAGCCTCGGCCATCATGACTCCACCGGGCAGTTCCGCATCGACGGCGTCACCGGACCCGACGAATACACGGCGCTGGTGGATAACAATCTGTTCACCAACCTCATGGCGCAGCGCAATCTGACCGAAGCCGCCGATGTGTGTGAGCGGCGCCCGGCGATCGCTCGCCGTCTCGGGGTCAGTGCCGAAGAGACCGCCGAATGGCGCGTCGCTGCTTCGCACATGGTGGTGCCGTTCAACCCCGACCTGGGAGTGCACGAGCAGTCGGAAAGCTTCACCCGGATGGCCCTGTGGGACTTCGCCGCGACGCCGGCCACCGACTATCCACTCCTGCTGCACTATCCCTACTTCGAGCTGTATCGCACCCAGGTGGTCAAGCAGGCCGACCTCACCCTGGCGATGTATCTGCGGGGTGACGCCTTCACCGCGGAACAGAAGGCCCGGAACTTCGAGTATTACGAAGCGTTGACCGTCCGCGATTCATCGTTGTCTGCTGCCGCTCAGGGAGTGATGGCTGCCGAGGTCGGCCGCCTGCAGCTCGCGTACGACTACCTGGTCGAAACCGCATTCATCGATCTGCACAATCTGCACGGGAATGTCTCCAGCGGTCTGCACATCGCCGCGCTCGCCGGGACGTGGCTCGTCTGCGTGGCTGGGTTCGGTGGGATGCGTTGTCGGGGAACTGAACTGGCTTTCGCTCCCGCACTTCCGACGGCACTCGACCGCATGAGGTTCACCATCCTCTGGCGCGACAGCTGCCTGGAGGTGGAGGTGACCGCCCGGGAAGTCACTTATCGACTCCAATCGGGCGAACCGGTGCAGCTCACCCACTATGGGCAGCCATTGACAGTCGGTGACGAACCCGTCAACGTGCCGATCCCGGACCCGGCTGAACCTGAAGAGATCACGTTCCCTACAAACCGTGCGCCGTACCGACGGGCGTGATCGATAGGCCGGTCCCGCCTATGGCGTTTCGGCGAAAGTGGGCTACAGCGACCCGAGGTCGTCGGGCACGTCCACGGCGTGTTCGCGCAGCGCCTCGAGCGAGATGATCTCGAGCGTGCGCTCATGCGTCGAGGCCAGCACCACCGGCGCGGCGAAGCCGTCCTGGTAGGCCTTCAACCAGTTCACCGCCGTGACGCACCACCGGTCGCCCGGCTGCAGGCCCGGAAATCGGTACTCCGGGCGCGGCGTAGACAGGTCGTTGCCGATCGAACGCTGATGCAAAAGGAACTCCGCGGTCACTACGGCGCAGATGGTGTGGCTGCCGAGATCCTCGGGACCCGTCGAGCAGCACCCGTCGCGATAGAACCCGGTCATGGGTTCGGTGCCGCACGGTTGCAGCGGCTCGCCGAGCACATTCAGTTCAGCCACAAGTCGTCCATCGTCTGGCGGGGTCCTAGTATTCAGTACTACCCGATAGTTACAGCAGGCGAGTGAACGAGGAGCATCCGGCATGGCCGCGCTCAGGACTGGCGACGGATTCCCCGACATCGTGGTGACCGCGGTTGCTTCGACGACATCGCTGGCCACCGACGCCGAAGAGACCTGGCAGCTGCTGCAGAAGGGCCGCAGTGGTATCCGGGCCCTCGACAAGTGGTTCGTCGACGAGTTCGACTCGCCGGTGCGCATCGGGGGCGCGATCCTCGAGGATCTCGACGAGCACCTCGACCGCGTCGAACGGCGCCGCACGTCGTACATGCAGAAGATGTCCACCGTCCTGAGCCGGCGGCTGTGGGAACTGGCGGGCAACCCCGACATCGACACCCGCAGGCTGGCCGTGTCGGTCGGGCTCGCGCTGGGCAGCACGGAGGAGATTCCGCTCCAGCATGACCTCTGGCGGCAGAAGGGTCTGCGCGCGGTATCCCCGTTGACGATTCAGATGTACATGCCCAACGGTGCGGCCGCGGCGGTCGGATTGGACCGTAAGGCCAAAGCCGGCGTCATATCACCGGTGATGGCCGATGCCTCGGGCGCCGCGGCCATCGCGCTGGCGTGGCGACAGCTCGTCCTCGGCGAGGCCGACATGGTGATCTGTGGCGGGGTCGAGACCCACATCGAGGCCGTGCCGACCGCGGCGTTCGACGTGCAGAACCTGCTGTCGACGAACAACGGCGACCCCGCCGGTGCCTGCCGGCCCTTCGACAAGGACCGTGACGGCATGGTCTTCGGCGAGGGTGGGGCGTTGATGATCGTCGAGACCGAGGAACACGCCAAGGCGCGTGGCGCCAAGCCGCTGGCCCGGCTGATGGGCGCGGCCATGACGTCGGACGCCTACGACTTCACCGAGCCCGATCCCAACGGCGAGCGCGCCGGCGACGCGATCACCCGAGCGATCGAACTGGCGGGGCTCGCACCCACCGACATCGACCACATCAACGCCCACGCCACCGGGACCGTCCACGGCGACCTAGCGGAGGCCCGGGCCATCCGCACGGCCTTCGGTGACCATTCACCGGCGGTGTACGCGCCCAAGGCGGCCCTGGGACACTCCCTGGGCGCCGCGGGCGCCATCGAGGCCGTGCTGACGGTGCAGGCGCTGCGCGACGGCGTCGTTCCGCCCACGCTCAACCTCAAGGATCTCGACCCGCAGATCGACCTCGACGTCGTCGCGGAGAACCCGCGCCGCAGCAGCTACCGCTATGCGGTCACCAACTCGTTCGGGCTCGGCGGCTACAACGTCTCGCTGACGTTCGGCGCCTACTGAGCCCTACTTGGTCAGCGTGAACTGGCCGACGTAGCTGACGTTGCGCGAGAAGAAGTCCGAGCAGCCGCGCAGGTACTTCATGTAGCGGTCGTAGACCTCCTGCGACGTGGCCGCGATCGCCTTGTCCTTGGCGGCCTCCAGGCTGTCGGCCCAGGTGTCGAGGGTGCGCACGTAATGCGTGGTCATGTCGTCGAAGTCCGCGACGGTGAAGCCCGCGTTCCCCCCGTACTCGTAGACGTCCTCGTCGCACGGCACGGCGCCGCCGGGGAAGATCTCCTTGGCGATGAACCGCATGAACTTCAAGTCCGACATCACGATCGGGATGCCCAGCTCCGGCCAGCGCTTGAGCGGATGCCCCATGATCGTCTGCAGCACCATCCGGCCGTCATCGGGCATCACCCGGTAGCAGGTGTCGAAGAACGCCTTGTACTTCGTCTTGGGCCACGCCTCGAACGCCTCGATGGACACGATGCGGTCGACGGGCTCGTCGAACTCCTCCCAGCCCTTGAGCAGCACCCGCCGGGAGCGGTCCGTGTCGACCGCGTCGAGGATCTGCTGCCCGAGCGCGTGCTGGTTGCGGCTCAGCGTCAGGCCGACGACATTGACGTCGTAGGTCTCGATGGCCCGCTTCATCACCGAGCCCCAGCCGCAGCCGACGTCGAGCAGCGTCATGCCCGGTTTCAGGTCGAGCTTGCGCAGCGCGCGGTCGATCTTGGCGTACTGCGCCTCTTCGAGCGACATGTCGTCGCGTTCGTAGAACGCACAGCTGTAGGTCCGCGTCGGATCCTGGAAGAGACCGAAGAAGTCGTTCGAGAGGTCGTAGTGGGCTTGTACGTCCTCGTACGCCACCTTCATCGTCGTCCCCGAACTATCCGACATCTCTTTGGCCTCCTATGCAGCTACGCGACCCCGACGACCCCGTAACGACCAAGTGTTATATCGCACTTTTCCTAAACCGGCTAAGCAGCCGCCTTCTCGCACGTGAACTGAGCGACGTCGGTGTAGCCGTCGCGGAAAAGATCGGCGCAGCCAGTTAAGTATTTGCGGAAGCGCTCGTAGATCTCCTCGGAGGTAATCGCGATCGCCTCGTCCTTTTTGGCTTCGAGGTTGGCTGCCCAGGTATCGAGCGTCTTGACGTAGTGCGGCTGCAGGTGTTGTTCGCGGGTGACCGTGTAGCCGGCTTTGTTTGCGTGCTCGCGCACCATCGAGGCCAGTGGCAAACGTCCGCCGGGGTAGATCTCGTCCATGATGAACTTGATGAATCTCACCCGAGACATGGTCAGCGGCAGACCTTTTGCCTTGATCTCCTCGTCCTCGGGAATGATGATCGTGTGTAGCATCATCACGCCGTCGTCGGGCATCCAGTTGAAGGTCTTCTTGAAGTAGTCGTCGTACTTGTTGAAGCCGAAGTGCTCGAACGCGCCGATCGACACGATCCGGTCGACCTGGCCCTCGAACTCCTCCCACGGCTGCAGCCGGACTTCCATCTTCCGGTCGCTCTTGATATTGGCGAACCGGTTCTCTTCGATGTGACGCTTCTGGTTCTCCGAGAGCGTCAGGCCGATGACGTTGACGTCGTACTTCTCCACGGCCCGCTGGATCGTCGAACCCCAGCCGCAGCCGATGTCGAGCAGTGTCATGCCCGGCTTGAGGCCCAGCTTGCCCAGTGAGAGGTCGACCTTCGCGAGCTGCGCCTGCTCGAGGGTGTAGTCGTCCTTCTCGAAGTAGGCGCAGCTGTAGGTCTGCGACGGGTCCTGCCACAGCTTGAAGAACTCGTTGGAGATGTCGTAATGGAACTGGACTTCCTTCTTGTCCGACCCGCGAGTCTGCGATGCGGACTTCGACAACCACTTGGACTGTGCCTGCGATGTCGAGCTCTGCTGTGTATCTGAGGTTCCGGCCACGGTCCACCCTTAGAACTGATCGAGGGACGAATATTCGACTTATCGCGCAGGTGTGTTCGACACGATGTGAGAAACAGTACCTCCGAGGACGACGGTGTCGTGGGGTGGCACCACGACATTCGGCCTAGATTTTCGAATTCCTGGTCATCCAGCGCATCACCTGCCACCCGACGAACACCGGCAGCCAAATCGTGAGCACCCGATAGAGCAGAACCGACGGTACGGCGACGGCCGTGGGCATCCCGAACGCGGCCAATCCGCCGATCAGCGCCGCCTCCACCGCCCCGATGCCGCCGGGCGTCGGCGCGGCCGAGGCCAGCGTGCCGCCGACCATCGTCACCACGGTGACGGTGATGAACGACGTGTCGCCGCCGAACGCCTCGATCGCCGCCCACAAGGCGAACGCGTTGCCCAGCGTCGTCGCAGCACAACCGGCCATGATCACCGCGAGCCGTTTGGGTTCGCGCGCCAGCGCGATGAGGTGGCCGATGACCTCCTGCAGCCGCGGCCGGACCGACGTCGCCAACCATCTCCGCAGCTTCGGCACCAACAGGAACGTGCCGATCAGCCCGAGCAGCAACCCGCCGATCAGGTACAGCAGCGTCACGTTGGGCACGAAGCGCGACAGATCTGCCGATACGCCGGCCGCGGTGGAGAAGAAGATGAGCAGACCCAGATGGGTGATCACCTGGACGGACTGCTGCAGCGCGACGGCGGTGGTCGCGCGCATCGGGCTCACGCCGCCCTTCTGCAGATACCGCGCCGACAGCGCCAGCCCGCCCACACCCGCGGGCGTCGTCGTCGCTGCGAACTTGTTGGCCACCTGCATGACGACCAACCCCCACAGGGTGACCAGTCCGTCGGCGCACGCCCAAAGTGCTGCTGCCGCACCGAGATACGTCAAACTCGACGCGGCGAGGCCCACCAGCGCCCACCACCAGTTCGCGGTGCGCAGTTCGGTGATGAACGTCGGCACCGAAGACAGGAACGGGTACGCGACGTAGACCAGCGCGGCCAGCAGCACCAGCTGGACCACCTGGCTGCGGGTGAACCGCGTGACCGTCTCGGTGCGGATCTCGTCGACGCGGGTCTGACGCTTCACCTCGTCGCGGGCGGCGGAGATGACGGCCTTGGCTTCGGT
Source organism: Mycolicibacterium celeriflavum (assembly GCA_050205545.1). Taxonomy (GTDB): domain Bacteria; phylum Actinomycetota; class Actinomycetes; order Mycobacteriales; family Mycobacteriaceae; genus Mycobacterium; species Mycobacterium celeriflavum_A. The sequence goes on along the minus strand of JBNMQV010000004.1, from coordinate 25,634 downwards.
CACCGAGTGGCGGATGCGCAACGGCACCGCGGCCATCGTCAGCCGCCGCGACGCGCTCAACACCGTGTCCTTGCCGAACGCGTCGATCGCGGCGCGCACCGCCGACTGCGCGTCGTAGAGATGCGTCGTCGTCACCAGCAGCTGGGCGATGTCGCTGCGCAACTGGGCGTCGGTGGCGCCGTACTCGGCGTTGTCGAACCCGCCGAACAGCACCGCGTCGTCGTCGACGGTGATCTCGCTGCTGCGCAGGTCGCCGTGGGAGATCTGACAGTCGTGCAGTTCGCGCAGCGACTCCCAGACGCGGCTGACGGGTATCGAATCCACGCATTCGCTGATCGGGATCCCGCGCGGCGGCGTGTGCGCGTACAGCGTCCAGCCGCGGTCCAGGGCGGCGACGGCGATCGTCGACGTGTTGGCGATCTTGAGTTCGCCGATCGCGATGGCCATCAGCGCGCGGTGTTCGACGAGGCGGCGCATCGACGCGTGCAGCGGCGCGGTCTCCCGGTCGCGGAACCGCACCTTGCGCCACAGCTGCAGCAGCACGCCGCCGCCGCGCTGATGCGGGCCGTACAGTTCCATCGCCGCCGTGGCCTGCTGGTCCTCGCAGGTGGCGTTGAGCACCAGCGGTCCGGCGCCCGCGGGCCGCAACACCCGCAGTCCGGTGACGACGCAGCCACGCCGTTCCATCGCCCGCACGGCGCCGTCGAGCGGCACCTCCAGCCCTGGGGTGCCGACGACGAGGACGACCAGCGCGCCGACGAACCAGCCGGCTGCCAGCCCCACCAGCGAGCGGGCCGGTACGACGGCGCTGACCACCAGGTGGATCGGCACGAACGCCAACAGCAGCGTCCACCACCAGCGCCGCCAGCGGGCCGGTAGCCACGGACCCGAGACGGTGAGCACCGCGGCGAGCATCGCGATCCAGCGCGGGTCATCGACGAACTGCGACGCGAACGTGTCGAGGCGGCCGGACAGGTCGAAGTGCCACCGTGGCGCGGTCAGGCCCAGGCCGCTGATCGACAGTGCGGACCCGGCGATGACGGCCGCCGCGGCGTAGGCGCCGAGCAGCTTCCACTGCCGCGACAGGATCAGGCTGACCAGGATCACGAACGGCAGGGCGACGATCGCGATGCCGTAGACGAGGTAGACCAGGTTGGCCTGCGTCGGCGTCAGCACCGCGACGATCTCGGAAATCGAGCGTTCCAGCGCCACCCACTCGTTGCGGGTGATCAGCGAGCCGGTGATGACGACCGCCAGGAACAGCGCCGCCAGCACGACGCGGACGATGTCGTTGGTGCGCCGCGTCAACGGCTGCAGCAGGCTGCCGGAGACGGTGATATCCCGTCCGTCAACGCGCATGTATCAACGATCTTCTCCGCTACGGGGCCACGTCGGTAGCGACCCGCCGACAACTTAGCCGTTGACCGGTGGAAAGCGGCTCATTGGCCGATCGAGGTCCCGGAAGTCAGATCGCGTACTGCCGGGGTTCGTGCTGGACGGAGACCCAGTGCTCGGTGGTGAACTCGTCGACGGCCCACTGCCCGCCAAAGCGGCCGATACCGGACGCCTTCTCCCCGCCGAACGCGGTGTTGGCGTCGTCGTTGACCGGCGCGTCGTTGACGTGGGTCATGCCGGTGTCGATGCGGCGGGCGAAGCGCACCGCGCGTTCGACGTCGCGGCTGAACACCGCCGACGACAGCCCGTACTCGGTGGCGTTGGCCAGCCGCAGCGCGTCCTCGTCGCCGTCGGCGCGGATGACGGTCATGACCGGCCCGAACACCTCCTCGCGAGCCGTCGCCACGTCGTTGGAGCCGGTGAGGATGTGAGGGGGCAGACACTGGCCGGTCGGGCCGAACGGGTCTCCGCCGATGAGCAGGGACGCGCCGTCGCCGCGGGCGCGTTCGAGCTTGTCCTGGATCGACTCCACCTGCGAGGAGTTGATGATCGGACCCAGCTGGGTGTCCGGATCGCGCGGATCGCCGACCTTGAGTTGTTTGGTCCGCTCGACGAAGCGGTCGAGGAACTCGTCGAAGACGCGGGTGTCGACGATCGTGCGGTTGCCGATCATGCAGATCTGGCCCTGATGGAAGAACGAACCGAACACGGCCGCGCGCACCGCGAGGTCGAGGTCGGCGTCCTCGAGCACGACGATTGGACCGTTGCCGCCCAGTTCGAGCGCGGTGCGCTTGATGCCGGCCTTGGCCGCGATGCCCTCGCCGACGGGCGTGGACCCGGTGAACGAGACGACGCGCGGTGTCGGGTGCGCCACGATCGCGTCGCCGATGTCCGAGCCGGAGCCGACGACCACCGACACCAGGCCCGGGGGCAGGCCCGCCTCCTCGAAGATGCGCGCGAGCAGCAGGCCGCCGGTGACCGGGGTGTCGCCCGCCGGTTTGAGCACCACCGCGTTGCCGACCGCCAGCGCGGGCGCCACCGAGCGGTTGGACAGCTGCATCGGGAAGTTCCACGGCGAGATCACCGCGACGACGCCGACGGGCTCGCGGTAGATGCGGCTCTCCTTGCCGGGGATGTCCGACGGCATGATCTTGCCCTCGACGTGGTGGGGCATCGACGCGGCCTCCCACAGCACCGAGCGCACGAGGCTCCACTCGAGTTCTGCCTTGGCGACGGTGCCGCCGGACTCGCGGATCAGCCAGTCGGTGATCTCGTCCTTGCGCGCGCCCATCACGTCGGCGGCGTTGCGCATCACCTCCGCGCGGGCCATCGGCGGTTGTGCCGCCCAATCTCGTTGCGCCTCAACGGCGGTCGCGTACGCTTCGTCGAGGTCGTCGGCGTCGGCCTGCGGGATCTCGGTCAGCACGTCGCCGGTGTAGGGGTCGGTGTCCTGCTTGGTCTTGCCGGACGAGCCGCCGCGCCACTGCTTGCCGATCGGCATCGTGTCGAAGTCGGGATAGGTGCTCATGAGATCTGGATCGCAATCTTGGTGTGCGGGCCGTCGGCCTGGGCCTGCCAGGCGCGCGCAGCCTCGTCGAGGGGATAGCGCTCGGTGTCGACGCGGATGCGCCCGTCGGCCGCGTGCTTGGTCAGTTCTTCGTAGCCGGCGCGCATCACCTCGGGCGGCATGAAGTTGTTCATGTGCCCGATGTGGGTGCGGCCCAGTAGTTGTGCGAAGGGAATGGCCGCGGTGGAGCCGGCGCCCTGCCCGACGGTGATGAGCGTGGCGCCGACGGCGGACGCGTCGAGCGCGGCGAGGAACGGGTCGCCATAGACCATGTCGATGACGACGTCGTAGCCGTCGCCGGCCTCGTCCTTCAGGGCCGCGGCGTCGTCGCCCTCTCCGAGCCGGACCACGGCGTCGGCCCCGAGATCGCGTGCCTTCTCGAGTGCGTCGGGGTTGCGGCCCGCGCCGACCACCCGCCCGGCGCCCAGCAGCTTGGCGGACTGTACGGCGATGTGGCCCACCACTCCGGTGGCGCCGAGCACCAGGACGGACTTGCCGTCGGACACGTCGGCGTGCCGGGTCAGCGGCAGCCACGCCGCGAGACCCGCGATGCCGAGCGCCACCGCCAGGTCATCGTCGAGACCGTCGGGAATCGGGAACGTCAGCGCGGGATCGACACGGCACCGCTGCGCCCATGAGCCGAACGGTGCGGGCGGCGAGTCGAAGTACACCCTTTCGCCGTCGGCGGTGGTGCCGATGCCTTCCTTGCCCACGACCGACGGCGTCACGGGTTCGCCCATCGCGCCGGAGGCCAGGGCGAGGTCGACCGGATTGCATCCGGCGAGGCGGACGTCGACGACGTCGGCGCCGTCGGGTTCGTCGAAGTCCATGACCGTCGGTGTCTTTCCGGGCGCTTCCAGCACGGCGGCGCGCATGTGTGTCCTTCCGTCGGGTTCTCCGAGCGGGCTACCCGGTGTGGACGGTGTTATGCGGGGGCCTGGTCACAAAGCGATGCCCGTCAGCTGTTCCATATCGCGTCTTCCGCTCGTACTCTATTAGGCATGAGTACAACAACGGCGCCGACGCTGCCGCCGGGGCCTCGGCTCCCATCGTTCGCGATCCTGCTGCTGATGATGCGGTGGTGGCCGCAGATGGTCTCGCTGTGTCAGCGCCGCTACGGCAACGTGTTCACGCTGACGAACTCCATGGTGGGTTCGATGGTGTACCTCGCCGATCCGGCCGACATCAAGACCGTCTTCGCCGGGGATCCGCGGATTTTCCATGCGGGCGAGGCGAATTCGATGTTATTGAGCCTGCTCGGCGAAAGTTCGGTGCTGGTCGTCGACGACGAGTTGCACCGCGAACGGCGTCGGCTGATGATGGCGCCGTTCCACCGCGACGCGGTCGCGCGGCAGGCCGGGGTGATGGCCGAGATCGCGGCGGAGAACATTGCCGGATGGCCGGTGGGCAAGCCGTTTCCGGTGGCGCCGAAGATGTCGGAGATCACCTTGGAGGTGATTTTGCGGACGGTCATCGGCGCCAGCGACCCGGACCGGCTGGCGGCGCTGCGCGAGGTGATGCCGAAGCTGTTGAACATCGGACCGTGGGCGTCGATCGCCCTTATGAAACCCAAGCTGTTGAAACACCGCCTGTGGCAACGGTTGCGGTCCAACATGATCGAGGCGGACCGCCTCTTGTATGCCGAGATCGCCGACCGCCGCGCCGATCCCGACCTGGCCTCGCGCACCGACGCGCTGGCGATGCTGGTACGGGCCGGTGTCGACGACGGCGCCGGCATGACCGACCGGGAGCTGCGCGACCAGTTGATGACACTGCTCGTCGCGGGGCACGACACCACCGCGACGGGTCTGTCCTGGGCGTTGGAGCGGTTGACCCGTCACCCGGATGTGCTCGCAAAAGCGGTGCGGGCGGCCGAATCCGGCGACGACGAGTATCTCGACGCGATCGCCAAGGAGACGCTGCGGATCCGCCCGGTCGTGCCCGACGTCGGCCGGATCCTCACCGAGCCGGTCGAGATCGCCGGTCACCGGTTGCCCGCGGGAGTGATGGTGGTTCCGAGCATCACGCTGGTGCACGACGACGCCGACATCTACCCGGACCCCGACCGCTTCGACCCCGATCGCATGGTCGGCGCGACGCTGAGCCCGACTACGTGGTTGCCATTCGGCGGCGGTAATCGACGTTGTCTCGGTGCGGGATTCGCGATGGTGGAGATGCGCGTGGTGTTGGGCGAGGTGCTGCGCCGGGTGGAGCTGGCGACCACCACGTCGGCCGGCGAGCGGCCAAAGCTCAAGCATGTGATCATGACGCCGCATCGCGGCGCGCGAATCACCGTGTCGGCGAGAAAGATCGCCGCGCCGACGGCAGCGGGTCAAGCTGCATCAAGACCCGCCGCCGCCGACACGTCACCCGCGACTCAGGGTTGATCAGGGGATATCGGTAGCGGGCACGCTGCCGCAACCGACTCCGGGGATGCAGCCGGCGGCACCCTGCGGTCCGGCCACGCCGGACGGTCCGCCGGGAATCGCACCCGCGGCGCCCTCGGGTCCTGCCGTGCCGCCCGGGCCGCCGGGGATGGTGCCCGTCGCGCCCTCGGGTCCGGCCGCGCCGGCGGGACCGCCGGGGATCGCGCCCGCAGCCCCTTCGGGTCCGGCCACTCCGGCGGGTCCACCCGGAACGGCGCCCGCGGCGGCGGGAGCGCCAGGAGGCGGCGGCGGTGTCCACATACCCGGCGCCGGGGCGGGAGCGGGTGCCGGGGCGGGCGCAGCAGGAGCCGCACAGCCCGTGCCGGCGGGGTCGACGCAGCCCGAAGGGCCACCGGTCGGAAGGAACGACGGAGAAGCGAAGCCGGCAGGCGCGGCAGCGATCGCGGCTGCCGCCGCGCCGGCCACCAAGAGCGGTGAAAACTTCCTCAGGTTGGTCAACATGCCGGAGCTTTTACCACCGAAGGCAAAGCTCAAACATCCAATCACCTGCGCGAGCGCCCGGGTCCCGGACCCCGACCGCCAGCGGTGCCCCGGCGACGAGCCGTCAGCGCCGGTTCGCCGTCCCGCCGTCGGCGAGGCTGGCGATCTCGCGGTCCCACGCCGCATAGCGCATCCGTCGCAGACACGGCCGGGCGACGCCGACGAACATCGCCGCCACCGCCGTCACCGCGAGCCAGAACGACACCGCCGCGATCGAGGCGTCGACCCCGGCGCGCCACCACGGATCGAGCGGCGGGGCCCGTCGACCGTCCGGATAGACCGAGATCTCGATGGTCTGCCCGACTTTGACCGGGCTCTCCCACCGGAAACGCTCGGTGCGGTGAACCCCGGCGTACTGCCAATTCGCTTGCACGACGGACACATCCGTGCCTCGAAGCGTCGGACTCGTCGCGGTGACGGTGGCGTCGGCCGATTGCCGGTGCTGCGCTTCGGCGACGTACGCACGCCCGCGTTCCTCGTGGATCGCCGTGGCCATCGCCCCGGCCACCGGGATGGCGATCAGCGAGGCCGTCACCGCCATCGCGATCACGAGGGTCTCGACGCGATCGGTCATCCGGACCAGCGGATTTCGACCGAGCGCCTGGATCATCCGCCAGTGCCACCACCCGCATGGGACCGTCTGCATGATGCCTCCTCGGACGCCCGAGGAATTGACCGAGCGGGCCCATCCAAACCTGTTCGCCGATCTTCGGCGAGCGACCGTGTCTGTACGCAACACGCCGCTCACAAGCAACAATTCGCGGTCGCTCGCGCGGCGCGTAAGTCCGTCATATGTCGGCCACGACAGCAACATCTCCGGCCCACAGCGCGCACCCAGACGCGACCGCATGCGTAGCTGGCACGGGGCCGTCGGCCAACAGCGCCTGAGATTATTAAGAGATTCTGGCAAACATGATGTAACTTCAATCGACACACCGATGCGGGGTTGGCCGCTGTCGAGGGGTTTATAGGGACGGTGGACGCGACACCATTCGGGCACTACCAGCTGCAGGAGTTGATCGGCCGCGGCGGTATGGGCGAGGTCTATCGCGCTTACGACACCAAAACCGACCGCATCGTCGCGCTGAAGGTGTTGCCGCCGAGCATGGCCACCGACGAGACCTTCCAGCAGCGGTTCCGGCGCGAATCGCAGGCCGCCGCCGGACTCAACGACCCACACGTCGTGCCGATCCACAGTTTCGGCGAGATCGACGGCCGCCTCTATCTCGACATGCGGCTCATCGAGGGCCGCAACCTCGGCACGATCCTCACCGAAGCCGGAAAGAAGCCGCTCGACACGACGCTCGCGGTCAAGATCGTCGAACAGGTCGCGATGGCCCTCGACGCCGCGCACGCCACCGGCCTCATCCACCGCGACATCAAACCGTCGAACGTCCTGGTCACCGAACACCAATTCGTGTACCTGATCGACTTCGGTCTGGCACGCAGCGCGGGTGACAAGGGTCTGACCACCGCGGGCAGCACGCTCGGCACGATGGCGTACATGGCCCCCGAGCGCTTCGAGGGCAAACCGGTCGACCAGACCGCCGACATCTACGCGCTCGCCTGCGTGCTCTACGAATGCCTGACCGGCGTGCGCCCCTATCCCGCCGACAGCCTCGAACAGCAGATCGCCGGCCACATGAACAAGGACGTGCCGAAGCCCTCGGCGGTCGATCCGCGGTTGGCGGCCTTCGACGAGGTCATCGCCAAGGGCATGGCCAAGACGCCGTCGAAGCGCTACCAGAAGGCCGGCGACCTGGCCGACGCCGCACGCCGGGCGCTCAACGCTCCGGTGCGCACCGCCGGCAGCGGTAGGCATCAGGCGCGACGGTCGCCGGCGCGCGTGCGGCGGGTGCCGCGCAGGGCGCTGGCGGTGGCGGCGTCGGTCGTGCTGGTCGCGGCGCTGGGCACCTTTGGCGTATTGCAGTGGCGCGGCGGCAATGACGGCGCGGGTACCAAACCGGCCAGCGTCGAGGAGACGACGTCGCCGCCTATCGCCGCCGACGGCGCGGTGGAATCGATCGCCGCGACGGTTCCAGAGGACATCCGGTCGACGGGCAAGCTCGTCATCGGCGTCAACACCCCTTATGCGCCAAACGAATTCAAAGACGCCACCGGTCAGATCGTCGGCTTCGACGTCGACCTGATGAACGCGGTCGCCCGCACGCTGGGCCTGGTGCCCGAATATCGCGAGACCGCGTTCGAGGCGATCCTGCCGTCGGTCCGCGCCGGCGACTTCAACGTCGGCATGTCATCGGTCACCGACACCAAGGAGCGCGAGGAGTCGGTCGACTTCGTCACCTACTTCCAGGCCGGCACGCTGTGGGCGCAGCGCACCGGGTCCGGGATCACGCCGGCAGAGGCATGCGGGCTGCGTATCGGCGTGGCGTACGCGACGCTTCAGGAGACCGAGGAGATTCCCGACAAGAGCAAGGACTGCGTCGCCGCCGGACAGCCGCCCGTCGACAAGGTCGTCTACGTGACCCAGGACGACCTGACAAAAGCCCTGATCAACGGCGAGGTCGACGCCATGGCCACGGATTCACCGGTGGCCGGTTTCGCGATCAAGACCTCGGGCGGCGCGTTGGAGGCCGCAGGCGACGTCTTCAACTCCGCGCCGTACGGCTGGCCGGTGGCCAAGGGCTCGGGGCTGGCAGAGTCGCTGCGCCAAGCGCTGGCGCATCTGATCTCCACCGGCGAATACCGCACGATCGCGCTGATGTGGGGTGTGGAGAAGGGCATGATCTCCACCCCGCAGATCAACGGTGCGACACGCTGACCGTTGGCCTTCGCAGCCCGGCGTGTAGCCTAGAGGTAGCCGTCTCCGGTCAGCAGCCATCTTTTCAACGCGATGGAACTGCGTCTTGATACCGCGCGCCAGTCGACATCGGCCGCTGCGGAACGTAACGAAGGACTTGCTCTATGCAGTCGAACGACCTGTTCTCACACCCCCAGAAGCCCGAATTCGTCTCGAACGACGACAACTCCACCGAACCCGTTACCAATCCGGTGTTCTCCGACCGCCCCGATCGGGGTGCGTCCACGCCGTCGGCATGAACGGCCTGACGGGTACGCGTCGGCTGGCCCGCCCCGTTCGTCTCGTACTCGCACCGAAACTCGGCTCGGACATCGACGGTGCCTGGTGGCCCCACACCGGCTCGGTCGCCGGTGAACTACCCGAACTGATCGAAACCCTGCACAAGCCGCTCGGCGAGATCGTCGACATCCGCGTGAACTGGGCGGCCACCGAGGGCACCCTGGACTTCAACTCGATCCTGTCGAGTGCGCGGACCAAGAATCCCGCCCCGCGCCGGGCGCATCGACTGATGGTGGTCGTCGGCCGCTCGGCGTCGGCGAAACTCCTTGTGATACCGCACATGACGACGCCCGCCCTCGGCGCGATGGTCATGCGGTGCGCGGTCGGCAGGCCGGGCGACGGTTCGCCGGAATGCCACCAGTGGCTCGAGGCCGCCGGTGCCGTCATCCGCGACGCGCAGTCCGACAGCGCGGCGTGGGCCGCCCGCGTATAGGTCTCAGCGCACGACGATCGTGTGCTCGCCGCGCGGCACCAGTTCACCGACGACCGGCGCCCCCGGAATCTCACCGGCGACCAGCAGACCGCCCGACGTCTGCGCATCGGCCAGCAGCAGCGCCTCGTCCTCGCCGACGGCACTCAGGTCGACGTGCGGTGCCACCCACTCGAGGTTGCGCCGGGTCCCGCCGCTGACGAAGCCCTGCGCCAACGCATCTCGCGCACCATCGACATAAGGCACCGCCGCGCTGTCGATCACCGCGGTGACACCGCTGGCGCGCGCCAGTTTGTGCAGATGGCCGAGGAGCCCGAAACCCGTGACATCCGTAGCGCATTCGGCACCGGAGTCGACGGCGGCCCGTGCGGCGTCGGCGTTCAGCGTGGTCATCACCGCGATCGCCTCCGGGAACGTCTCGCCGGTGTTCTTGTGCCGGCTGTTGAGCACCCCGATGCCCAGCGGCTTCGTCAGCGACAACGGCACCCCGGGTTTGCCTGCGTCGTTGCGCAGCAACCGATTCGGGTCGGCGATAGCGGTGACGGCCAGCCCGTACTTCGGTTCCGGATCGTCGACGCTGTGCCCGCCCGCCAGATGGCAGCCCGCGGCGCCGCACACGTCCAGCCCGCCCCGCAGCACCTCGGTGACCAACTCGAACGGCAGCGCATCGCGCGGCCAGCCCAGCAGGTTCACCGCGACGACCGGGCGCCCGCCCATCGCGTACACATCCGACAGCGCGTTGGTGGCCGCGATCCGGCCCCAGTCGTACGGGTCGTCGACTACCGGCGTGAAGAAGTCCGTCGTGGCGATCAGCGCCACGCCGCCGTCGATGCGCACCGCCGCCGCGTCGTCGCCGTCGTCGAGGCCCACCAGCAGCTCGCCAACCGGATCGCGCGGCGTCGCGCCGGTCAGGCCGCGCACCGCGTCCTCGAGTTCGCCGGGCGGGATCTTGCATGCGCATCCGCCGCCGTGCGCGTACTGGGTCAACCGGTAGGTCATCTGCTCCGTCACAGCCTCCATGCTGCCTGGCATGATCGGGCGGTGGGTCAGGGAGGCGTATCCGGTCTGGTGACCGGCGCGGTCTTCAAAATCGCTGAGCGGCAGATCCTGTCGCTGGCGGGTTCGATTCCCGTCCGCCTCCGCCACCTTTCCGGCTGATCAGCCGTCCCACACCACCAGGCCGTCGTCGCGGATTCGCGCGCCCTCCGACGGCGGGTGCGGCGTGAGCCGGCCGTCGTGCATGAGGTGGGCGACCGGCACCGAGAACCGCAGCACCGCCACGTCGGCGACGATGCGGCGATGGCAGCGCCACCACACCGACTCGCTGCACATCATCGCGGTGCGTTGCCGTTGCGACTGCTCGATGAGCCCGCCCAATGCGTCTTCGAACTCGTCGGTGCGCGTGTAGGCGGCGTACGCCGCGAACTGTTTGACCCGCCACCACGGGTCCTCGGGTTCGGCGTCCGCGGGCAGGCTGCGCCGCCCGCCCAGTCGCTGATCCCACCGGTAGGCCAGTCCCGCGTCCGCGGCCCATTCAGTGATCGCGGCCGTCGCGACGTCCGGATTGTGCCTGCTGTTCGGGTAGCGGCGGATGTCGACGAGCGCCTCGACGTCGGCCTCGCGCAGCAGTCGCACGAGCTCCGACCTGTCGAGCGCACCGTGGCCCACCGACGTCAACACACCACCGGTGTACCCGATCGCGGGCATTGCGCCATGATGGCTCCATGCGGATCGGGTGCGGCTTGTTGCGCTGGCCGCGACACTGCGCACCTACATCACGGGGGCGCCGGTGACCGATCCACGACGACGGGTGCCCCGCACCGACGCACTGCTCGCCGACCCGCGCCTGGCCGAGGCATCGCGGGTATTGGGCCGCACGCTCGTGAAAACCGTTGTGGGACAGTCGCAACAGCGTGCACGGGCCGGAGAGATCGCGCCGGAGCAGGTCGCCGACGACGCGGTCGCCTCGCTGCCGACGAGCGCGGCCACGCTGCGGCCCGTCATCAACGCCACCGGCGTCGTCGTGCACACCAACCTGGGCCGGGCGCCGTTGTCGAAGGCAGCGGTCGACGCGGTCGTCACGGCGAGCGGTGCCACCGACGTCGAGTTCGACCTCGAGACCGGCAGGCGGGCCCGCCGCGGTCGCGGCGCGCTCGCCGCGCTGGCCCGCGCGGTGCCGACGGCGGGCGGCGTGCACGTCGTCAACAACAACGCCGCCGCGTTGTTGCTCACCGCGATGACGCTGGCGTCCGGCAAGGAGATTGTCGTCAGCCGCGGGGAGCTGATCGAGATCGGCGACGGCTTCCGGCTGCCCGAACTGATGTCGTCGACCGGGTCGCGCATCCGCGAGGTCGGCACCACCAACCGCACCCACCTGCGCGATTACGCCGACGCGCTGGGCCCCGACACCGGCTTCATCCTCAAGGTGCACCCGTCGAACTACTCGGTCAGCGGCTTCACCTCGACGGTCGAGGTGCCGGAGCTGGCCTCCCTGGACGTCCCGCTCGTCGCCGACATCGGCTCGGGTCTGCTCACCCCGCACCCGCTGCTGCCCGACGAACCCGACGCGACCACGATGCTGCGCGACTGCGCCGACGTCGTCACCGCCAGCGGCGACAAGCTGCTCGGCGGGCCCCAGGCCGGGTTGCTGTTCGGTTCGGCCGAGCTCATCGAACGGCTGCGGCGCCATCCCGCGGCGCGGGCGCTGCGGGTCGACAAGCTGACGCTCGCGGCGCTGGAGGCCACGCTGGTCGGCCCGCCGCCACCGGTGATGCAGGCGCTCGACGCCGACCTCGCCGACCTGCGGGACCGCGCGCAGAAGCTGGCCGCGCAGCTCCCGGGTGCCCAGGCCGTCGAGTGTGTGGCCGCGGTCGGCGGCGGCGGCGCACCGGACGTGCAGCTGCCCAGCGCCGCGATCAGCCTGCCGGAGTCGTATGCCGCTCCGCTGCGCACCGGCATACCCGCGGTGGTCGGGCGGCTGGAGGGCGGCCGGTGCCTGCTGGACCTGCGCACGGTGGCCCCCGACGACGACGGCCTGCTCGCCCAGGCGGTGCTGGCGTGTACGTCGTAGCGACCGCGGGCCATGTCGACCACGGCAAGTCCACGCTCGTCGAACGCCTCACCGGCATGTGGCCCGACCGGCTCGCCGAGGAACGGCGCCGCGGCCTGACCATCGATCTCGGCTTCGCGTGGACGACGCTCGATGGGCGTGAGGTCGCGTTCGTCGACGTGCCGGGGCACGAGCGCTTCGTCGCGAACATGCTCGCCGGTGTCGGCCCCGTACCCGCCGTTGTGTTTGTCGTCGCGGCGACCGAGGGCTGGATGCCGCAGTCCGACGAACACCTCGACGCGCTGCGGGCGCTCGGGGTACGGCATCTGCTGGTGGTGATCAGCAAGGCGGACCTCGCCGACCCGGCGCCCGCTGTGGCGCAGGTGCGAGAGCGGCTGCCCTCGGCGCCCGTGGTGCTCGGCACGGACCTGGAAGCCGTTCGCGGAGCCGTGATCTCGCTTGTCGACGCGCTGCCCGCACCCGACCGGGGTGCCGATGTGCGGTTGTGGGTGGACCGCTCGTTCACCGTCCGCGGCGCGGGCACCGTGGTGACGGGGACGCTGGCGGCGGGAGCGCTGCGCGTCGGCGACGAACTCGAGCACGCCGGTCGACGGATGACGATCCGCGGCCTGCAGTCGTTGGGCCGCGACTGTCAGGAGGTCGGTGCGATCGCGCGCGTCGCGGTGAACCTGCGCGGCGTCGACCGCCAGCAGATCGGTCGCGGCGACACCATCCGGACACCTGGCGCATGGCTGGACACCGACGAAATCGACGTGCTGCTAAGGGAACCCGGTGAACTGCACCGGCAGCTGGTGCTGCACATCGGCTCGGCGGCGGTGCCCGTGCACGTGCGACCGCTCGGCCCGGCCGGTGCGCGGCTTCGGTTGACGCGCCCGCTGCCGCTGCGGGTCGGCGACGTCGGACTGCTGCGTGATCCCGGCGAGCACCGGATCGCCGCGGGTGTCGAGGTGCTCGATGTGCGGCCACCATTGTTGCGGCGTCGCGGCGCGGCCCGCGAACGAGGCGATGAACTGGCCACCGGGCGTGTCCGCCCACCACCGTGTGCGCGCGTAACCGAGTTGCGCGCCATGGGTTTCCACGCCGACGGCACACGCGTCGGCGATTGGGTGGTCGGCGACGAGTGGTGGACCGAACGCCGTCGGCAGATGACCGCGGCGCTCGACGAGTGGACCGCGGGGCACGACATCGCGGCGGGCATGCCGCTGGAGGCATTACGCCAACAGGCGGGCGTTCCCGCCGCGGAACTCCTGCTCGCGCTGTTGGACGGCACCGGGCTTCAGGTGGTCGACGGGGTGGTGCGACGGCCCGGTGCCGAACTGCCGGCGCGCGTCGACAAAGCCGTTCGGACGGTCGAGGAGTGGTTGGCGGCCGAGCCGTTCCGGGCTCCGGAGTCCGATGAGCTCGCCGAGTTGCATTTAGGCCCACGCGAACTCGCGGCGGCGATCCGCGCCGGGCGGCTCACCCGGATCGCCGATGGCGTGGTGCTCGGACCCGATGCCGTCGACCGCGCCGCGAAGGTCCTTGCGACGCTGGCGCAACCGTTCACGGTCGCCGAAGCCAAGCGCGCGCTGAACACCACCCGCCGTGTCGCGGTGCCGCTGCTCGAACTCCTCGACGCCCGAAAGGTCACCCGCCGCGGCGCCGGCGGCACCCGCACTCTGCTGTAAGCCCCGCGAGCGCTCGCTACGGGGAACCGGGGCTCACAAACCCAAATCGCTCAGGCCCGGATGGTCCGCCGGTCGCGGGCCCGACCGGTCCCATCCGAACAGCCGCTGATCCTCGCTGATCGCCACGTCGTTGATGCTGGCGTGACGGGTCTTCATCAGCCCGTCGGCGGCGAACTCCCAGTTCTCGTTGCCGTACGCGCGGAACCACCGGCCCTCGGCGTCGTGGTATTCGTAGGCGAACCGCACGGCGATGCGGTCGTCGCCGTAGGCCCACAGTTCCTTGATCAGCCGATAGTCGAGTTCCTGCTGCCACTTGCCGGTCAGAAACTCGATGATCTGCTCGCGGCCCTGGACGAACGTCGACCGGTTACGCCACCAACTGTCCGGCGTGTACCCCAGCGCGACGCCTGCGGGGTCGCGCGTGTTCCAGTTGTCCTCGGCGGCGCGAACTTTCGCCAAAGCGGTGTCGTGGGTGAACGGCGGCACCAGCGGTGTCGAGCTCATCGCGAGTCCTTTCCAGAGGCTTTACGTACAGAACCGTACGCGCGGCGACGAAATTCCGAAGCGGTCAGCGTTCGGATTTGATCACCTGCGCCAGGCTGAACTGCCACCGCTCGACGAGCCGGAAACCCATGTCGTGGCTGACGGCGAGCGCCCGCGTCCCGCCGAACAAAGGCCCAGGGGGGATCGCCACGCCCGCTTCATGTTCCGGGGCGCCGGGGTCGGCCTGGGTGATGATCCAGACGACGGCGCAGTGTTCGAGCGGCCCGACCGAGGCCTCCGGAATGAGGTTCGTGTCGAACACGGCGCGGTGCTCGGCGGCGCGCTGCCACAGGCTGACGTCGACCAGGCCGAGGTAGGCGTCCGGACGCGCCGCCATCAGCGGCCGCATCGGGGCCGGATGGAAGGTGACGGTGTCGTTGACCAACAGGCAGTCACCCGCAGCGGCCTCGGCGCTGATCAGGTCGGCCACCTGGCTGTAGTCCATGTCGTACTTCGCGTACGGGCCGCGTTGCACGGCAACGAAAGTCGGTGCCGCGACGACCGTGAACACCACCACGACGGCCGCCGCCACCCACGCCGACCGCGCCACCGCCATGATGCACACGCCCAGCAGTAGCGCCATTGCGGGCGCGGTGAAGCAGAGATACCGCGGCGTGTAGAGCGGTTCGCGCACAGTCGAATACGACACGATCAAGACCGTCGGGATCACCAACCAGGCCACCGCGAGCACGACCGCTTCGCGTTCCCCGACGCTCGGCTGCCGCGCGAAGACCCACACCCCTGCGGCCGCCAGCACCACCACCGCCGTCAGCAGCGCGAAGTACGGGTTGCGATCGAAATACTGTTGTACGGCAATGTCTTCGAATGTCCGCGTACCGATCGGCGTGATCCAGCTGATCTGCTGGGCCTGCCCGGCGACCACCGCGACGAACGGCGCCGTCACCGCGACTCCGACGCCCGACGCGATCGCGAACCCGAGCACGACCGACCGTCGTCGCCGGAACACCAGGACGAACACCGCGTGGGCGAGGACCAGCAGCGCCAGGTAGACGTCGAACAGAATCGATACCGCCAGCAGAGCGCCGTATCCGGCCCATACCCAACGTGATTCGCGCTCGGCCGCCCACACCAGCATCACCGCCAGCCAGACCGCGAGCACCATCGTCAGGGCATACGGCCGAGCCTCGATGCCCGCCCACGTCGCGCGCGGCAGGATCGCGCAGATCACGCCGGCCGTGAGACCGACCCCGCGCGACGACAGCTGACGCCCCAGCACCACCAGGCCCGCCGCCGCCACGCCGACGGCGACCCCGCTGGGCACGCGCGACCAGAACTCCGACGGCGGAGCGATCGCGAACCAGCCGTGCATCAGCACGTAGTAGAGACCGTGCACGGCGTCGACGTCGCCGAGCATCTGCCGCAGCGCCGGCAGCGGGCGACTGTAGGACGCCGAGATCGTCGCGGCCTCGTCGTACCAGAACGACGGGCGTCCGGCGCCCGCGAGGCTCACCACGGCGCCGAGAATCCCGACGAGCAGCGGTTCGAACCGCGTGAGCCGGCCGCGGCCGGACACGTCTACCAGACGCGGATGTAGTCGACGAGCATGGCCGACGGATAGGGCGCCTGGCGCGGGTCGCCGCCGCCCGAACCGCCGACCGCCAGGTTGAAGATCGCCTGCAGCCAGTAGCCGGGGATGCCGAACGGCCAGCGCAGGTCACCCGGCCGGCCGTGAACGGGGATCGGCTTGGCCGGAACGGTGAAGTACGGGTCGGCGCCATCGGTGTAGTCGCGCCAGAACCGGAATCCGTCCTCGCTCCACTCGGTGCGCCAGGTGTGCCACGCGGGATCGACCAACTGCGGGATCGACTTGCCCTCCCACGTCTTGCCGTTGGAGGCGGCGTGGACGGTGGTCCCGGGCGGCCAGGCGCCGTTGCCGTAGTACTCGACGATGTCGACCTCGCCGTCGGGCAGCGGATCCTGGTTCAGCAACCAGTAGGCGGGCCAGAGGCCGGGGTGCATGCAGTCGAACTTGATGCGCGCCTCCCAGGTGGTGCCGATCTGGCCCCGGAAGTGGCTGAGCACCTTGCCGCTGAAGTACTGGTCGCCCTCCTGGGTGGCGCACAGCACGAGATTCGAGTTGCCGTCGACGAACACGTTGCGGCGGTCGTCGCGGTAGTGGCCCACGATCGGCGGGTTCACCGGATCGTCCCAGCTCTGGATGATCCACTTCGCGGGGTCAGGGGCGGAGCCCGCCGGGCCGTCGAACTCGTCCACGAAGAGGTATCCGCCGGAGGCCGCATCGGGTGGGGGCTGTGCCGGTGCCGGCTGACGCGGTGAAGCGTTTGCCAGGGGCGAAGGGATCGCGGCCGCGCCGAGCGCGGCGACTCCGGTCATCATCATCAGCTTGCGACGGTCGATTTCGGCCACAGCAGCACCATAGAGGGTGCGAACCTTGATCGGGTCGGGTTCCGACCACCGTGGCGACTTTGCCGGTCATTCGGAGACGACGGATCGTTGCGGCAAACCCGTCCTGACGAGGCGCAACGCCGACATAAGTCCGCTTCGTGGCCACGGACACGAGTACGCGGTTTGATGGGAGGCGCGTCGGGTAAGGCAGGCCACGAGGAGGCTGAAGGAGGCTCTGTGGACATCAAGGGGTTGTTCCAGTCGTGGCCGGTGTACCGGCAGCTGACGGGTCAGGACCGGTTGGGGCGCGGTGAGGCCGCCCAGTCCAAACGCTCGTCGACGCTGACGCCGCGCACCACCGAGGCCGACCGGGTGGCGCACTCGGTGTGCCCGTACTGCGCGGTCGGCTGCGCGCAGAAGGTCTACGTCAAGGACGAGAAGGTCATCCAGATCGAGGGCAATCCCGACAGCCCGATCTCACGAGGCCGCCTGTGTCCCAAGGGATCTGCCAGCAAGCAACTCGTCACCGGCCCGCAGCGGCTGACCAAGGTGCGCTACCGACCGCCGTACGCCACCGAGTGGCAGGAGATCGACCTCGACACCGCGATGGACATGGTCGCCGACCGGGTCCTCGATGCGCGCGCCAAGGGTTGGCAGCAGTTCGACGCCGACCGCAACACGCTGCGCCGCACCATGGGCATCGCCAGCCTCGGCGGCGCGACGCTGGACAACGAAGAGAACTACCTGATCAAGAAGCTTTTCACCGCCCTGGGAGCGCTACAGATCGAGAACCAGGCGCGTATTTGACACAGCGCCACGGTTCCCGGTCTGGGAGCCTCCTTCGGTCGCGGCGGGGCGACGGACTACCAGCAAGACCTCGTCAACTCGGACTTCATCGTGATCATGGGTTCGAACATGGCCGAGGCCCATCCGGTCGGCTTCCAGTGGGTGGTTGAGGCCAAGGCGCGCGGCGCCAAGGTCGTGCACATCGATCCGCGGTTCACCCGCACCAGCGCGCTGGCCGACCGGCACCTCACGCTGCGGGCCGGCAGTGACATCGCGTTCCTCGGCGGCGTCATCAACTACATCCTGAGCAACGACCTCGACTTCCGCGAGTACGTCACCGCCTACACCAACGCCCCGTTCATCGTCGACGAGCGTTTCCAGGACGCTGAAGACCTCGACGGGTTGTTCTCCGGCTACGACGACGAGACCGCCTCGTACGACCCGTCGACGTGGCAGTACGAACGCACCGACCCCGAGTACGGCGGCTCGGGCGCCAAGGAGCACGCGGCGGCCGACGAAAGCGGTTCCGGCGGACCGCCTGTCGAGGGCGCGGCGGACGAAATTCCGAACGACCCGACGCTGCAGCATCCGCGTTGCGTGTTCCAGATCCTCAAGCGGCACTACGCCCGCTACACCCCGGAGATGGTCGAACGGGTCTGCGGAGTGGCCGCCGAGGACTTCCTCGACATCGCCCGCGCATGGACCGAGAACTCCGGCCGCGAACGCACCGCGGCGCTGGTGTACAGCGTCGGATGGACGCAGCACACGATGGGCGCGCAGTTCATCCGCGCCGGCGCGATCATCCAACTGCTGCTCGGCAACATCGGCCGTCCCGGTGGCGGCGTGTTCGCGCTGCGCGGGCACGCCAGCATCCAGGGCTCGACCGATGTGCCGACGCTGTTCAACCTGCTGCCCGGCTACCTCGCGATGCCGCACGCCGGCCAGGAGACGCTGGCCGACTACCTCGACGACATCAAGAGCCGCAACCAGAAAGGCTTCTGGCACAACGCCGATACCTACATGGTGTCGCTACTCAAGGAGTATTGGGGCGAGCACGCCAGAGCCGACAACGACTTCTGCTTCGACTACCTGCCGCGCATCAACGGTGACCACGGCACGTACCGCTCGGTGATGGACACGGTCGACGGCAAGGTGTTCGGCTATTTCCTGCTCGGGCAGAACCCGGCGGTCGGGTCGGCGCACGGCCGGCTGCAGCGGCTCGGCATGGCCAACCTCGACTGGCTGGTGGTGCGCGACCTCGTCGAGATCGAGAGCGCGACGTTCTGGAAGTCGGCCCCCGAGATCGAGACCGGGGAGATCAGCCCGGAAACATGTCGCACCGAGGTGTTCCTGTTCCCGGCCGCCTCGCATGTCGAGAAGTCGGGGACGTTCACCCAGACCCAGCGCAAGCTGCAGTGGCGCGAACAAGCGGTCGAGCCGCCCGGCGACGCCCGCTCGGAGTTGTGGTTCTTCTACCACCTCGGCCGGATCCTGCGCGAAAAGCTCGCCGGCTCAACGGATGAGCGCGACCGGCCGCTGCTCGAGCTGGCGTGGGACTACCGGATGGACGGTGATGAGCCGTCGGCCGACGACGTGCTGCGGCGCATCAGCGGTGTGGATCTGACGACGGGCCGCGCTGTCGACAACTACCTGTCGCTGAAGGCCGACGGGTCCACGATGTGCGGCTGCTGGATCTACAGCGGCGTGTACGCCGAGGAGGTCAACCAGGCGGCGCGACGTGAGCCGCACGACGACGCCCAGTGGGGTTGGGTGTGGCCGATGAACCGTCGCGTGCTCTACAACCGCGCCTCGGCCGACCCGCAGGGCAAGCCCTGGAGCGAGCGCAAGAAACTCATCTGGTGGGACGCCGACAAGGGGGAGTGGACGGGCTACGACGTCCCGGACTTCGAGAAGACGAAACCGCCTGACTACGAACCTCCTTCGGAAGCGGTCGGTGTCGAGGCGCTACGCGGCGACGACGCGTTCGTCATGCAGGCCGACGGCAAGGGCTGGCTGTTCGCGCCGAACGGTGTGCTCGACGGGCCGCTGCCGACGCACTACGAACCGCACGAGTCGCCGATGGCCAACGCGTTCTACAAGCAGCAGGGCAATCCGGCGCGCAAGGTGTACGGGCGCGCGGACAACCCGTCGAACCCGTCGCCGCCGGAGCTGCACGGCGAGGTGTTCCCGTTCATCTTCACTGCGGCCCGGTTGACCGAACACCACACCGCGGGCGGGATGAGCCGTCAGCTGCCGTATCTCAGCGAGCTGCAGCCAGGGCTGTTCGTCGAGGTGTCGCCGGAGCTGGCCGCCGAACGCGGTCTGACGCACATGGATTGGGCGCACGTGGTGACCAGCCGGTCGGCGGTCGATGCGCGGGTGTTCGTGACCGACCGGATGCGGCCGCTGCGGATCGAGGACCGCATCGTGCACCAGGTGTGGATGCCCTACCACTGGGGCAACGTCGGGTTGATCGACGGCGACGTGGTCAACGACCTGCTCGGTGTGGTGGCCGACCCGAACGTGTTCATCCAGGAGAGCAAGGTCGCGACGTGCGACATCCAGCCGGGGCGGCGGCCGCGGGGCCCGGCGCTCATCGAGTACATCGCGATGTACCGCGAGCGGGCTCGCATCACCCCCGAGACCGGCACCAACCTCGACACCACCGAGGCGTCGGCCGACCACACGGAGGAGACGCCATGAGCGGCAACAGCTTCTACGGTCCGGTGGACGACGTCGCGGGCCAAGCGGGATACCGCGAACACCCGCCGCGGATGGGCTTTTTCACCGACACCTCGGTGTGCATCGGCTGCAAGGCGTGCGAGGTCGCGTGCAAGGAGTGGAACGAGGTCCCCGTCTCAGGCGATGGGGACGGGTTCAACCTGTTGGGTACGTCGTTCGACAACACCGGCGAGCTGGGCGCGAACTCGTGGCGCCACGTCGCGTTCATCGAGCAGCCGTCGGGCGGGCGAAGCTGGGCGGGAGAAGACCGGGGGGAACGCGTCGACCTGGGCATGCCGGGATTCGAGCGCCCGGGCGACACGATGAGCCCGGAGACCCGCCAGGATTTCCGCTGGCTGATGAGCAGCGACGTCTGCAAACACTGCACCCACGCCGGCTGCCTCGACGTGTGCCCCACCGGCGCGCTGTTCCGCACCGAGTTCGCGACCGTCGTTGTGCAGCAGGACATCTGCAACGGCTGCGGCTACTGCGTGTCGGGATGTCCGTACGGCGTGATCGAACGGCGGGAGGGCGACGGTCGGGCGTGGAAGTGCACGCTGTGCTACGACCGGCTGCGCGACGGACTGGAACCCGCGTGCGCGAAGGCGTGCCCGACCGACTCCATTCAGTTCGGCGTGCTCGACGAGCTGCGTGAGCGAGCCGCCCTGCGCGTCAACGAGTTACACGAGCGTGGCGTGGCCGAGGCGCGGCTGTACGGCGAGGATCCCAACGACGGCGTCGGCGGCGACGGCGCGTTCTTCCTGCTGCTCGACGAACCGGAGGTGTACGGGCTGCCGCCGGACCCGGTGGTGCCCACCCGCGACGCCGGGGCGATGTGGCGGTATGCGGGTATGGCGGCGTCGGCGATGGTCGGCATCGCGGTGTCGTCGTTCTTCGGGAGGCGGCGCTGATGCCCCGCGAACAGCTCAACGTGCCGAAGGCCGAGTTCCGGTCGTACTACGGCAAGCAGATCCTCAAGAGCCCGGTGTGGAACTGGATGATCGCGGCGTACCTGTTCTGCGGTGGGCTGTCCGCGGGATCGGCGATGCTGGCGGCCGGAGCCGACCTGACGGGACGCACCCAGCTGCGCAAGGTGACCCGAATCGGTTCGCTGGTCAGCATTTTGGCGAGCCTGTACTTCCTGATCGCCGACCTCGGGCGGCCCGAACGGTTCCACCACATGCTGCGGGTGGCCAAGCCGAGCTCGCCGATGAGCATGGGCACCTGGATCCTCTCGGCGTACGGTCCGGGGTCTGGCGTGATCGCGGTGGCCGAGCTGATGCCGCGTCGGCTGCGCCGCACGGCGCTGGGTCGGCTGGTGGCGTGGGTGGCGCGGCCGGCCGGGCTGTGGGCGGCGGCGACGGCGCCCGGGGTGGCGTCGTACACGGCGGTTCTGTTGTCGCAGACGGCGGTTCCGGCCTGGCGGGAGGCGCACCCGTATCTGCCGTTCGTGTTCACGGGTTCGGCGGCGGCCAGCGGCGCCGGGCTCGGGATGATGTTGGCTCCGTTCGACGAGAGTGGCCCGGCGCGACGGATGGCCGTCCTGGGCGCGGGCATGGAAGTGACGGCGTCGCGGGTGATGGAGCGACGGCTGGGTGTCGAGGGCGAGACGTACACGACCGGACGGCCGCATCGTCTGCGCCAGTTGTCGGAGGTCCTGACCGTCGGCGGAGCCGTCGGCGCCGCGCTCGGGCGGAACCGCGCGACGATGGTCGCGTCGGGGGCGGCGCTGCTCGTCGGCAGCGCGCTGCAGCGGTTCGGCGTGTTCGAGGCCGGCGTGGCGTCCACCCGCGACCCGAAGTACGTCGTGGTCCCGCAACGCGAGCGCCTCAACTCCTCCGCCCCCGCCTCCTCCCGCCGAGCAGACGCAAACCTGCCCGAAAACGCGTGAAAATGGGCAGGTTTGCGCCTGCGCGCGGATAGGGTGACCGGGCATCCGGCTCGGTGGGAGGTTGACGATGGCCACGACAACCCAAGCGGAACCGCCGCGGTCGACAGCCGCGGAGACCCGGCGGGCGATCTGGAACACGATCCGCGGCTCGTCGGGCAACCTCGTCGAGTGGTACGACGTCTACATTTACACGGTCTTCGCCTCGTACTTCGAGGCGCAGTTCTTCGACGAGTCGGAGAAGAACTCGACGGTGTACGTGTACGCGATCTTCGCGGTGACGTTCGTGATGCGTCCGGTCGGGTCGTGGTTCTTCGGACGCTTCGCCGACCGGCGGGGCAGACGGGCAGCGCTGACGGTCAGCGTCTCGCTGATGGCGCTGTGCTCCATGGTGATCGCGCTGGTGCCGTCACAGGCGACGATCGGGGTGGCCGCGCCGATCGTCCTCGTCGTCGCCCGCCTCGTGCAGGGCTTCGCGACCGGCGGGGAGTACGGGACGTCGGCGACGTACATGTCGGAGGCCGCGACCCGTGAGCGCCGCGGCTTCTTCTCGTCGTTCCAGTACGTCACGCTGGTCGGCGGTCACGTGCTGGCGCAGTTCACGCTGCTGGTGCTCGACGCGATCCTCAACGAGGATCAGCTGCACGAATTCGGCTGGCGCATCGGTTTCGCTATCGGCGGCGTCGCGGCGGTCGTGGTGTTCTGGCTGCGCCGCACGATGGACGAGTCGCTCAGCGAGGACGTCATCGAGGCGACGAAGGCCGGCGAGGACAGGGGCGCCGGATCGATACGCGAGCTGGTCACCCGCTACTGGAAGCCACTGCTGATCTGCTTCCTGATCACGATGGGCGGCACCGTCGCGTTCTACACCTACAGCGTCAACGCGCCGGCGATCGTGAAGACGGCGTACAAGGGCGAAGGGATGACGGGCACCTGGATCAACCTGATCGGTCTGATCTTCCTGATGTTGCTGCAGCCGGTAGGCGGCATGATCAGCGACAAGGTCGGCCGCAAGCCGCTGCTGCTGTGGTTCGGCTTCGGCGGGCTGGTCTACACCTACATCCTCATCACGTATCTGCCCGAGACCCGTTCTCCGATCACGTCTTTCCTACTGGTCGCGGTCGGATACATCATCCTCACCGGCTACACCTCGATCAACGCGCTGGTCAAGTCGGAGTTGTTCCCGGTGCATGTGCGCGCGCTCGGCGTCGGTGTGGGATACGCGCTGGCGAACTCGATGTTCGGTGGGACGGCGCCGCTGATCTACCAGGCGCTCAAGGAACGCGACCAGGTGCCGCTGTTCATCGGCTACGTGACGGTGTGCATCGCCATCTCGCTGCTCGTCTACATCTTCGCGTTGAAGAACAAGTCCGAGACGTTCCTGGACCGCGAACGCGGGGCGGCGTTCGTGCGTTAGGTCCGCGGCGCAGCGAAAACTGCTCGCAGAGCGGCCTCGTCGCCGTCTATCTCGATGAGCTCGCCGACGTCCTCGAGTTTCAGCAGCCCCGCGGCGAGCCCGAGGACGATCGAGGCGTCGGCTCTGAGGACGGCGTCAAACTCGTCGCCGTCGGTGGGCATGCCGACGTCGATGTCCTTCGGCGTGGTCCGCACTCGGACCATGCCCCCGTCGACCGCGACTCCGACCGTCGCGCGCCTTTTCGTCCGCGCGCGACCGGCGAAGAACGCGGGTAGCGCGAGCATGAGCCATTCGGGACGGAACTCGTCGCCCTCCGGTCCGCGGATCATCAGCGGTGTCGACCACCGAATGAGCCCGTCGATCGGCTCGCGGAGCTGAGCACCCCATTCGGTGAGGGCGTAGATGATTGCACCGTCGTCCGCCAAGCGCCGCTCGACCACACCGGCGGATTCGAGGTCGCGGAGACGGTCGGCGAGCAGGTTCGTGGCGATTCCGGGTAGGCCGTCGCGCAGATCGCGGTAGCGGGCAGGGGCGACCAGCAGCTGGCGGACGATCAGCAGATTCCATCGATCGCCCACGACGTCGAGTGCGCGCGCTAGACCGCAGTACTGCCCATAGTCTCGACTCATCGTCACCTACTTGTTAATCTAAAGTGCAGTTGATTATATCAAGCTAGTCCCGGGAGGGGTCGATATGGCTGTGACGACACGGCCGGCATGGGTCGACGACAAGTTGTTTCCGTTCGAGAGTCGATTCGTCGACATCGGGGGCCACAGCGTTCACTATGTGGACGAAGGATCGGGCCCGACGCTGTTGTTTCTGCACGGCAACCCGACTTGGTCGTTCTTGTACCGCGAGGTGATCCAATTTCTGCGCGACGAATTCCGTTGCGTCGCTATTGATTTTCCCGGCTTCGGATTGTCCACGCCGGTACCGGGCTATCGGTACCTGCCCGTCGAACACGCGCAAGTCCTCACAGAGTTCGTTGACAGTCTCGACCTACGCGGCGTCACTCTGGTGGCTCACGACTGGGGCGGCCCCATCGGCCTGGCGACCGTGCAGGAGCGCCCAGACGTCTTCGATCGATTGGTGCTGGCCAACACCTGGGCCTGGCCGATCGGCGCTCCACACGTGCAGGTGATGTCGCATGTGATGGGTAGTCCGATCGGGCGTCTGCTGATCCGGCAGTTCAACCTCTTCGTCAACGTGATGATCCCCGCCGGGCATCGACTTTCGAAACCCACCGCCGACGTGATGGGCCACTATCAGAAGGCCCTCGACACACCGGCCAGGCGTGAGGCGTCGGCGGTATTCCCGCGCGAGATCACCGCCAGCAGAAGGTTTCTCGCTGACGTCGAAGCCGGCCTCGACGACATCGCGGCCCTACCGACGCTGATCGTCTGGGGCGACGCCGACATCGCCTTCGGCGACAAGGAATTACGGCGTTGGCAACAGACCTTCGTCAACCACGAGACCGTCGTCATCGATGGTGCCGGCCACTTCGTCCAGTCCGACGCCGCGGACCGATTCTCTGCGGCAATCCGCGAATGGCACCTCAAGAAGCCGTGACACTCCACTGAACACCGCGCTACTGCCCATCGGATGGACGGCAGGATAGCGTTGGCTTACGCGAACCCATTTGGGCTGCAACCGGATACCGCTAGTTGTCGCTGGGTGGTGGTTGGGGTTCGAAGGGGTTGTACCACCACCAGTCGGCGCGTTCGCCGAGGGGGCCGGTGCAGGGTGGGACCGCGGG